>CAWBSC010000008.1:0-152981 GCA_963791285.1 uncultured delta proteobacterium | reverse complement strand
GTGAAGTCCCACGCCGGGCGTTCGGCATAGCCATCGAAGCGGGGTTGCAGGGCGATCAGGCGGAGCCGCTCGGCTTCGTAGGCTTGCCACACGCTCTGCCCTTCAAGGCTGGGATGCGAGTGGGACTTGGCCCATTGCAGACAGCGCTCCTGGAGCATCTCGTTCAGCTCAGCATAGTCCTTGACCTTCGGAGGTGGGACTAAGGAGCGGCGGCGCACCATGCCGACCTGGTTCTCCACCTGGCCCTCTCTCCCATCCGGCCGCAGGCGAGCACGCGGTGGCTCGAAGAGGTAGTGCGAGCAGAGCTGGCCGAAGCGGTTGTTGAAGTTGCGCTCCTTGCCCGAGAGCACTTTGTTCACCACCGTCTTCAGGTTGTCGTAGATCCCCCGGCGGCACACACCTCCGAAGAACTCGAAGACGCGGATGTGAGCGTCGAAGACCATCTCCTGGGTCTCGCGGGGGTACCCGAGTACCTGCTGCTCAAGTCGCCCCCGATTGTTGATTGCCAGCGCTACCAACGGTTGTTGCAGGGGTACATCATAATCCTCGATCTTGGCACAAACATAACATAAATAATTAAATAAGTTATCCATTCTTGCGGGGTAACCGATCGAGAGAAACGCGGCCATGCCAGATGGCAGTAGAAAGTCGTTGACAAATTAATTTATAATGTTACAATTGGTAACATGCCATTTGGCCGCTAGTAAATATCCGGCCCGCGGGGGGGTCGGTTTCGCATACTGCCGGTAGCGGCAACGCTATCAAACCCAAGAACCGAAAAAGGAGCCTAAAACATGGGTTCAAACAAAGCCGAGGCAACGAGGAAAAAACGAGGGAAGTCTCTATCCCAGAAAATGGTCCTTGATATTATCGCGCAGTCACGGACCAAATCGAGAGACGAGCTGGCAGTCCAGTTTGGGGTAAGCAAGGCGACCATCGAAAAGGTGTTTCGGGAGGTCCGGCGGCAAAACCCCAATTGGTGCCAAAAGCAGCGCGTAAGCCTTGAAAGTATGGTCGCGCTTGCGCTCAAGCAGCTTGAGGCAGAAATATCGACGCAAGGTTCGTCACCTGAACAATCCGCTACGGAGCAGCGGGTTGTGAACATTGCTCGGAAGTAGCGCGGAAAAAAGATGGAGGCATGAGGCTGTAGCGGCCAAATGCCTCCATTCCCATACGGCAGGCAAAGGGGGCCACAATGCCAAAAACTGAAGATTCTGTTCGAGCGGAAATAGTAAACCTAGTGAGAACAGCCAAAAGAGATGGGATGACAACGAACCAGGCGATTAATTTGGTGCGAGCCAAATGGTTTTCAAAAAACCAGTCGGAGCCATGGAGAGATTTTCCGAATCCGAGAACGATATATAGGTGGTTAAGAATAGGAAATTCTGTTTCAACGGGAAATACAGCATTCGAACCTGTAAAAACAGAAATACAAATAGATAACACTGTCCTTGACCTGGAAATAGTGCTCGAAAAATACTCAGTTATCGACCATCAAAGAAAAATTCTAATAGGGCGGCCTGTAATGCAATTAGAAATTTGTGGGAAAACTAAAAGAATTCTGAACTGGGGAGTTAAAGATTTTAAAAAAGCTAGGAGATAAGAACCTAAAGAAAAAATAATATCGGGCGTGTAGATGAAAAAACCTTGCGGCAAAAAATAGGATGGGAGGGGCATTCAAGAATGCCGGTAAGGAAAATAAAGCCGAATAGATACAGTGCAACAGGAGTAATTAACGAAAAGTCTTTAGGGAGTGGATTGAATGGAGAATCGTTTTTGGAGTTAGATTTATTTAATTTGGCGTCCTTCGATTTGTCCGTGATGCGGGTTGAAGATCAACCCTTAAAGTTGTTTTACGATGATGAGAGAGGAGTTCGATGTACGTACACCGTTGATGCTAAATTAGAGTTCATAAATCATAGAAATAAACCGTTTCTTTTAGAAGCCAAACTACTAATGGATTTAATACGCAAAGCAAGCGTTTACACTACGAAGTTCAAAGCTGCTATAGAGTTTTCAAAAGATAATGGTTTTGAATACCGGATACTCACCGAATGGGATCTAAGGACCCCATATCTAAAGAATGCAAAGTTCTTCCGTCCGTATCGGCAAAGATTGGCTGATAAGGACGCAGAAAAGAGGATTAGGGAGATTGTGAGAAATAATGACGCTTCGACTCCCAAAGCCGTTATAGGAAGGTTAGAGTCTGAAATGGACAGGATGAGGGTAATCCCTTCGTTGTGGCGTCTAATTTCTATGGGAGAGGTTGGAACCGATTTAAGCCGAATTGTTAGCATGGACTCAGAATTGACTATGGGGCGATCAACAAGTTTTTTCGAAGAGCTTGAACCCAGAGTGATTTCCACGCTTACTGAGTCAAAATTGATAGATGCAGGCGTAAATTACAACTTCGGAGAGAAAAATGACAATAATATATCCCGTCCCGGGGGCAAATGTATCATGGTTGGGAAGCAATTACCAAGTAAAGAAGATTCTAAATCTTGAAGATATCTGGGCAGTTCATTTAGGGACCGGTAGGTGCGAAGTGATAAAGGTTGCGCAAATCGAGGCAGAAATTAAAACTGAAGCTGCTCCGGAAAGCACTCAAGATATTGCAACTGTTCCTGCTGAAATTATAGAAAAAGGAAAGAAGATATATGACGAGATCGAACCTTTGATTAAAGGGGGAACAAGAGGAGACCTTCTGAGGCAATGCACCGAGTCAAATGTCTCCGAATCAACTATGAGGCGACGCATAGAGAAATGGAATAAGTTTGGAAATGTAGCTGCACTGGTACCAGGCAAAAGCAATGGGGGCAAAGGAAAAACGCGCCTAAAAAATACGATGCTGTTGGCAATAATAGACCAATTCGTGACAATATATTTCTCAACAAAAGAATATATAAACGCACGGAAACTGTACAAAGCATTCGAAAATAAATGTAAGACAGTAGGAATAAAACCATGCAGTGAGAACACCTTAAGAGAACGTATTAAGGCGAACTCGACATACTGTAAAGAGAGAAAAATCTACATACAAAATGTCCCAGGGCCATCTAAGTCAGGAAAGTTCCTGGACGGAAATTACCCTCTTGATGTGGTCCAGATAGACCACACGCAGGTGGATGTTATTCTTGTAGACCAAGCAGAGAGAAAGCCGTTATTTCGACCATGGGTCACATTGGCTATAGACGTTTTCTCAGAATGATTGTTGGATTTTACATTTCGCTGAGGCATCCAAGTGCATACACATTAGGACAATGCCTAGTTAACTGTATCCTTCGAAAAGAGACGTATCTCGAAAAACTTGGGGTGAAGGGCATATGGCCGGTCTGGGGATTTCCGAGGGCCTTTCATGCAGATAATGGAAAAGACTTTAGGGGAGAAATGTTAAGGCTCGTCTGTAATTTTTTCGGAAAAGATATGATTTGGAGGGCATTAAAAACGCCAGAGTTCGGTGGACACATTGAGCGGCTAATAGGAACTGCAATGAAAACCGTGCACACACTGCCCGGGACAACATTTTCAAACACAAGGATGAAAAATGATTACGACTCTGAAAAAGAGTCCTGCCTGATAATAGATGAATTAGAACAGGTATTTTGCAGTTGGGTAGTGAATGAATACAATCTGCAACGGAATGAAGGTATCAAGACTTCGCCAATTCTTTTGTGGCAACTTGGTATTACAAAAGGAGTTGGCAATTCTTTACCAACGGGGCTTCCGGAAATACACTCAGACACAGATGAATTCCGGAGACATTTCTTGCCAGTTGTAAAAAGAACAATACAGGGAAACGGAATTACGATAGACCGTCACATATACGATGACCATGTGCTTAATGCGTATATTAAAAATCCTCCCAAAAAAAGATGGATATTCAGAACAAACCCAGACAAACTGGAGGAGATATATTTCTGGGACGACCAGATCTTGAAGCATTTCACAATCCCACTCAAAAACACCACTATACCAAACTTCTCTAAAGAGGATCTAATAGAGGCCAAAAAAGAACTATTTGCAAAAGGAGTCGAATTGACAGAAGACACGATTCAGGAGAGCATAGAGCGCAGAAGAACGATTGTCTCGGAAGCCAAGCAAGAGACTAAACGAACACGCAAAATGCGGGAGATTGCTCGCCGTAAAAAACCGACAGCAATCGCCACGAAACCTGCCGAGGAAGTTGAACAGGAAGAGAAAAATAATCAGTCTGAACGTCCTACAAGAAGGTTCCTTAAATTATACAGATAGGAGGTATTTGTGAACAACTATGAACATCTATTTGATGATACGGCAATTGTCATGGACAAATCGGTGGAGGAAAAAATAGAGTTTCTAAGAAAGGACTTTTTTTTAGAATATCCAAAAGCAACCGAAATTATAGATAAATTAAACGATCTTTTTACATATCCGAGAACCAGCCGCATGCCCTGCTACCTGATAGTTGGAGAACCAAATTATGGAAAAACAGGGTTGGTTACTCACTTTTGTGCAATGAATCCGCCAACAGATAATGTGACAGGTGATGCTATAAAGTTCCCGGTCCTGATGATACAAGCGCCAGCAGTTCCAGAGGAAAGACGTTTCTATCCCGCGATTCTTAGGAAACTTAATTGCCCATTTAAATATAGCGCTCCCGTAGACAAGTTGGAGACCCAAGTAATGGAAGTGCTAAATAGGGTTAGGCCTAAAATTATTATAATTGATGAGATACATAATCTAATCGCTGGAGCGTTAGATCGACAGAGAAAGTTTATGAATGTTTTAAAAAACATGCACAATGATCTCCAAATTCCCTTTGTTGGAGTGGGAACAAAGAAGGCGCTCCTCGCTATTAGAGTCGATGATCAGATTTCAAGCAGATTCCGAGCCCTCGATCTACCTAAATGGAATTATGGAGATGAGTTCCTCAATTTTGTGTCATCGTTTGAGCGTGCTATGCCCCTGCCAGAGGCATCCAATTTGGATGTAGGAGCGAAAGGGAAGATAATTTTTAACCGAAGTGGTGGTGTGCTTGGTAAGGTTGGAGCAATTATACGAGAAGCGAGCGTTTATTGCCTTAAGAATGGTAAAAATAAAATTACCACAGACATATTAAAAGCCATCGAACTCTAAGTGTACACTGGACATTTGCTGCCAATTCATTTGAAACCCCTTCCAGGTGAGATTTTGTCTAGCTGGATTACCAGACTGACAAGGGCTCATGGGACAATTCTGCATACCTTTACGTCGCTGCTTTTCCCCAAAAGAAGCCTATGGAACCGGGATATTGATAATTGCGCTGACGACGCTATACTTGAGGTGTTATGTGGTAAGACCGGAGTAAAATTGGAGCGTGCGAAAAAGATGACCCTCAGAAGCTTTGAGGGAAGAATTTTCGAACGCCACCAAACCAAACGAACTACTCCGTGGATTATGTCCGTGGATGTTTACCACAGGTTGAGGTTAAAGTTTGGTCTGCAATTTTGTTCCATGTGTCTAAGTGAAGGCGAGCCGTATTTTAGGAGAAAGTGGAGATTAGCTTTTGTGACATCGTGTGAAAAGCATAAAAAGCTATTATTGGACCGCTGTCCCTATTGTATGAGTGCGTTAAACTTCCACCGGCTGAAATTACGAGATGGCCAAATTAGTATCTGCTTTAACTGCAGGAAGGATTTGGCCCATGTAAGCCGCTATCAAAGGAATGTCGATCCAAGGGAGGTTGCAGTTCAGATTGAGTTGAAGAAAATAATGCATAGGGGATGGTTAATGATTGATAAGCGGCCAGTGTACTCTCATTTATTCTTTTCGGTTTATCATCAGCTATGCAGGCTTGTTATGCACGCTTTTAGGACGAATAAATGGGCGAATCTCAAAGGAATACCGGGTTACCAAATAGATGATTATTTTGCAGATCATAGATATTTCGAAGATTTGCCAGTTATAAGCAGAAAAGCGACTATTATAATTGTTGGCTGGCTTTTGGAAGATTGGCCTAATAGATTTAGAGAATTTTGCTCAGAAAATAGAATTTACCGGTCGCTTCTTGCAAAGGATTTTAGGACGGCTCCATTTTGGTATTTGTCCGTCATAAACAATTTCCTATATAAGCCAGACTACCATTTTAGTGACCTTGAAGTCGTGTCGGCAATTGAATATTTAAAGGCTATGCATTTTCAAGTTACGGAAAGAAAGCTAGACAGAATTCTAGGAACTCGGCAAGCCTTTAAAAACAGAGAGCACTTAAAGCGAATTAGTTCTAATTTGACCTAAAGCAGGCTGGTGCGTAGCTAATCCTACCGAAAATTTGTCTCAATAGAGCCGTTTTTCCGTTACTTCCTGTAAGGAACTCGTCAATGACTTGCTTCAAAATCTCCAGTTGTCGTCATCGACTCCTGCATTTGTCACTGTGTACTGAGCTAAGGTGTCCCGAATTTATTCGATAATGTAATCGATCTTATTCAGCGGCTCTTGAATATGACAGCGGGCACCACCCCCGGCCGGGCGAGGTCAGCCTGGCGCATAACGGCGTGCTCTTCCTGGACGAGCTGCCCGAGTTCAAGAAGCACGTCCTCGAAGTGCTGCGCCAGCCGCTCGAGGACATGCGCGTGACGATCGCGCGCGCGGCATCCACCCTGACCTACCCCGCGAGCTTCATGCTGGTGGCGGCCATGAACCCCTGTCCCTGCGGCTACCTCGGGGACCCGAAGCACGCCTGCCGCTGCACCTATCCTCAAATCCACCGCTACCGCGCCAAGATGTCCGGCCCGCTGCTGGACCGCATCGACATCCACGTGGACGTGCCGGCGGTCCCGCACGCGCACCTGCTGCAGGATGCGCAGGCGGAGCCCTCGGCGGCCATCCGCGCGCGCGTCGCCCGCGCCCGCGCCGTGCAGTCGGAGCGGTTCGCCCGCAGCAAGATCTTCTGCAACGCCAAAATGAGCAGCCGCCTCCTGCGCACCCACTGCCGCACGGACGACGGCTCGCGCCGGCTGCTCGAAAGCGCGATCGAGAAACTTGGCCTCTCGGCGCGCGCCTACAACCGCGTGCTCAAGATCGCCCGCACCATCGCGGACCTCGAAGGTGCGGCGGACATCACCGCGAACCACATCTCCGAGGCCATCCAGTACCGCACGCTCGACCGGGGGCGCTCCGCATCATGAAAGTCATCGGCCTCATCGGCGGCATGAGTTGGGAGTCGACGGTTCCCTACTACCGACAGGTGAACGAGTCCGTCAAGGAACGCCTGGGCGGGCTCCACTCCGCGAAAGTTGTCCTCTACAGCGTGGACTTTCACGAGGTCGAGCGGCTGCAGCACTCCGGGGACTGGGAAGCCGCCGGTGCGTTGCTGGCCGGCGCTGCGAGGGCGCTCGAGGCCGCCGGCGCGGATTTCCTGGTTCTCTGCACCAACACGATGCACAAGGTCGCCCCCGCGATCGAAGCGGCGGTTCGCGTCCCGCTGCTCCACATAGCGGATCCGACCGCTGAGGAGATCAAGAGCGCCGGCCTTTCAACGGTGGGCCTTCTCGGCACGCGGTTCACCATGGAGCAGGACTTCTACACGGGCCGTCTTCGTGAGCTTCACGGGCTGCGGGTTATCATCCCTCGCGAGCGGGACCGGGAGATCGTTCACCGCGTGATCTACGAAGAGTTGTGCCTCGGCCGAATCCATGACGAGTCGCACACCGAGTACCGCAGAGTCATGGCCGATCTCATCGGCCAGGGGGCCGAAGGCATCATTCTGGGGTGCACAGAAATCTCATTGCTGGTTGATCAGCGCGACGCCGCGGTCCCCTTGTTCGACACCACGCGCATTCACGCGCGCAAGGCAGCCGAGTGGGCGCTTTCTGAAACATGGATCTAAACTCTGTCACGGGGTTGATACCAACCGGCGAATGTTTCAACTTATTGCAGTTGGACTCGCGGACAAAGTGGGGGCTGTCGGAGAAAGTGACAAATTCACACCCCTATCCATAATCCCCGGATATTCCCATTTACTGCCACAGACCCGTGTGAAAGGGCAGAAACCATGCATTACCTGCTGTTTTACGACGTGATCCCTGACTATCTTGAACGCCGCGCGCAGTTCCGCAAACAGCACCTGGATTATTGCTGGGAGGCGTGCGCACGAGGAGAGCTTTTGCTTGGCGGCGCATTGGCCGAGCCCGTCGATGGCGCGGTGCTGCTGTTTCAAGGGGATTCGCCCGACGTCGCAGAGCGCTTTGCCCGGTCGGACCCCTTTGTCATCAACGGGCTCGTGACACGCTGGCGCATTCGACCTTGGACCACGGTTGTCGGGGACACCGCAGCTCAGCAGGTAAGGTTATAGCCTTGCTTTATCGGCACACTACTCTACCGGGGGTGGGCATGATTGCACGAGTTTGGAAAGGCTGGACTCGACCGGAAGACGCCGACGCGTACGAGCGTCTGTTGCGTGAGGTGGTTTACCCGGGTCTTTACGCGCTGCCGGGTTACCTGGGTGGCTACATCCTGAGAAACGATGCCATAGGTGAAACCGAGTTTGTCACTGTGAATCTGTTCGAATCCCTGGATGCCGTTAAGTCATTCGCTGGCCCGGACTACGAGGCGCCGGTTTTCGAGCCGGAAGCCCGACGCTTGCTGTCGAGGGTCGAGCCGATCGCTCGCCATTACGACGTGCGCAAGGCACCGGTTCAGTGATGACGGCCACGGAACCAAGTTAGGCGAGGGTGCTCCCGGGTCACATCTTGATCTTTGATTTTTATCTCGGCCAAAAGCCTCGCCCTATACCCCAGCGAGCTGTGCGGCCGCCGTCGATAAAGAAGATCTCGGCTTGGGGTTACTTAGGGGCGTGCAGAAACGGCGGTGCGGCGGGGGTGCCGCACTGCCGGTAAGCTGTCGGGACCGGGCTGGGGCCTCATCGACCGCCGGGGGGCTCGGTCTCGGGCACGACTTTCATCCAGCCGCCGGGGCACGATTTGACGTAGGGGTAGTAGCCCTGCGGGTTCTCGCAGTAGTACCAGTAGCTGTCCTGGTCCTGGGCGGGCGCCGAAAGCTGAGGCTGCTCGGCGACCGCGCCGGGTGCATATGCGTACGGGTAGTAGTAGGGATAATACGAATAATAACGGGGATAAGCTGGTCCCCAGTACCCGGGGTACCAGCCGCCGCCGATCCAAACGCTGTAAGAATTCCCGTTCCCGTGGTGGTTACCATTCCCGTGATAGGGATAGCCGCCAGGATAACCGCGGTAACCATGGTAACTGCCTGATCCATAGTAGCCGCCGTTTCCATGGTAATTATTAGAGCCGCTATAGCTGCCGCCATGGGAGCCCTGATAGGAATTGCCGGACCCCGAATAGCCCTCAGGTCGCCCGCCATAGCCGGAGCCGCCGTAGGAATTGCCCGACCCGCTGTAACCGCCGCGCGAGCCGCCATAACCTCCCGCCGGTCCCGCCGCATAGGCGGTAAGATCGAACAGGAAATAAAGTGCCAGCAGGCAGATAATAACCTTCCGCATGCTCGCCTCCTTTGGAATGCGTGAAAACCCTATTAGCCTTAGACGTTCGCTGCGCAAAAAAGGTTACCACTCTCGGGGTCACATCTTGAACTTTGATTTTAACCTTGGAAGAGGGCATAGTTGGCCGACCGTTCCATATTGCTTGGGACCGATATGGTGGAACTGGGAGAGTGCAGCCTTTGGGCGCACTTCAGGCAAGAGCATCCGGGACGGCGCGTTCCATGATTCGGCGCAGTCCGGCACGGCCCCCAGCGGCAGCGCTTCTACGTTGATGGCATGCAGGCCAAGATGGTTAAAATCAAGAATCAAGATGTGACCCCGCCAATCAAATGATCACGTTCTTCTCCGCTCAACATGGACGCCACGCCCCGCGGTACGAGTTCTTTCGCGGCGAGCGGGTGCCGTGCTTCGAGACGCCGTCCCGGGCGGACATCGTGCACCGGGAAGTGGCCGCGCGCGGTCACAGGGTTTGCGCACCCACATCCGACAGTCGCGATCTTCTGGAGCAGATCCACACGCCGCGGTATCTGTCGTTTCTGGAATCCGCCTGGGACCAGTGGCTGGCGCTCGATCCGGCCAATGCCGCTTCTCAGCCCTTCCCGTCCGTATGGCCTATCCGCACGCTGCGCGCTGACGTGGAGCCCATAAACTTCACCGCCCGGCTCGGCCTGTATTCAATGGACAACGGCACCCCGTTGTCCGCGGGAGCCTGGGCTGCGGCCAAAGCCGGCGCCGATGCGGCGGCCAGCGCGGCTGCCGTTGTAGCTTCCGGCGAAAGAAGTGCCTTTTGTGCCACGCGCCCGCCCGGTCACCACGCCGGTCCCGACTTCATGGGCGGCTACTGCTTCTTGAACAACGCGGCAGTGGCTGCCCAGGCCTTCCGGGAAAGCGGATGTGCGCGGGTCGCCATCCTCGACGTCGACTACCACCATGGCAACGGGACTCAGACCCTGTTCTATGACCGGGCGGATGTCTTCTTCGTCAGTATCCACGGGGATCCGCGCATGGAATACCCTTTCTATCTGGGGCATGCGGACGAAACCGGGGCGGGCCCGGGGTGGGGCTTCAACCTGAATCTGCCCTTGCCGGCCGGAACGACTTCAGCGGAGTGGCTCGCTGCGCTGGATGCGGCGTGTGCGCGGATCGAGCGCTACCGCGCGGACGCCCTGGTCGTCTCGCTCGGGCTGGACACCTTTGTCGGCGATCCCCTCTCGAAGTTTGCGTTGCAGGCAGGCGACTACCGCAAACTGGGCGCACGAATCCGTCGAATCGCTCTGCCGGCCGTTTTCATCCTGGAGGGCGGCTACGCAGCGGCGGAATTGGGCGTCAACGCCGCCAACGTCCTGGACGCCTATGACGGGGCGTGACCCGCGCTGCACGGAGTTGGTCAGATGGACGCTGAGAACACACACCAGGTTTTCGAATGGCTCTGGTCATCCGGCCAGCTTTCGGAACGTGACATTGCGTCGCTGCCTGCGCACGGCATCAAGGTGGTTATAAACTTGGCGCTACCCACCTCATCCAATGCCTTGCCAGGGGAAGCCGATCTCGTAACCGAACTCGGGCTGGCATACGTTCAGATCCCGGTCGTGTGGGAGGATCCGAAACCCGATCAGTTCGCCCAGTTTGTCGGCGTGCTCAATGCCTTCGCGGGGTGCAAGGTCTGGGTGCACTGCGCGAAGAACATGCGGGTGTCGGCCTTCATCTATCTCTATCGCAAGCTCGTCCTGGGGGAGGGTGAGGAGCAGGCGTCCTTCCCCATGCGGGAGGTTTGGAGCCCGAACGGCATCTGGCAGGCGTTCATCGGCCAGATATGGTTGGCGCACTCAGACACCCCGCTGCAGGTGGGACAGCCCCGGCGGGCCGCCGCCCGGGTTCAACCGGTGGACCGCAAGGAGATGTGAATGGCATCGATTAAACAGCAGCAAGTAGACGCGGCAGAAGAATTCGTCAGCGCTGCGATCGATGCGCTTAAATCCGAGCGCGGGATTCATGTCGAAACCGCCGTTGCGGGTTTGGCTCGCATGGCGGGTACGTTTCTTTTCCGCTCTTTCGACTTCCCCACGAGCGGCATCCAACCAGGTCAGGTGGTTCTCTCCGGCAATGCCAATGAAGAGGGGCCTCGCCTTGTCGAGCTTCTGGGCGGTGTGCTCGCCCATATCGGTGTAGTTCTTGATGATGGAAAACTCGGCGGCGCCCCGGACCCCGAGAACCAGCCCAACCAAACGTTCATAGAAACGCAGAAACGTCTCGAGCCGGCTTTTCTGAAAATCAAGGAGCGGCATGGCCTTTCGCCGTATGAGGCCGCAGAAGCCGGCGCGGTTGCCACGGCATTGTTGATCCAGCAATGCGCGCGGTCCCTTGACCCGCACGTAGCGTTCGGCGTCGCGGTGTACGGATTCATCGAAGGTTCCAAAACTGCCCCGGACCCGGTGGTTTTATGAACGTGTTGCGGCATGACAATTCGCAGCCCGCGCAACGGCTCCGGCGTGCCCCCGCGTGCCTTTTTCGTTAGCCCAGTTGTAGTTCTGATCGATGGAGCGAAAGGAGGATCAATGAAAATCGCTTGTAACGTCGCCGCCGTTTTCCTCGCGCTAGCGCCCATGCTCGCGGCCGCACCCCCGGCCCCTGCCGCCGACTGGCCAGATTGGAGCATCGTCTTCGTTGCCCACCGCGGGGGTATTGTTCCCGGTTATCCGGAAAACACGCTCTCGGCCTACCGCCAGGCTATCCGGCATGGCGCCGAGGTGATCGAGATCGATCTGCGCGGCACCAAGGATGGTGAGGTCGTCATCCTGCACGATGAGACGCTCGACCGCACCACCAACGGCAAGGGCAGGGTGACCGAGTTCACTCTGGTAGAGCTCAAGAAGCTGGATGCCGGCGCCGGCGAGCGGATTCCCACCTACGAAGAAGTGCTGCAACTCGTGACCGGAACCGGGGTGAAGCTGCTGCTCGATATCAAGGAAAGCCCGGTCTGGGACAAGCGCAAGGTGGTCCGGTTGACCGAAAAGTACAATGCGACCCTGAACGTGATCGTCGGCCCGCGCAATCTCGACGACCTGCGCGCTTTCCGCACCTTGAATCCGAATCTGCGCACCCTGGGCTTCATTAAAAACATCGAGGATATGGAGCCGTTCGCCCAGGCCGGCATCGACATCATCCGGCTCTGGCCGAAGTGGATTTACGCAGAGCCCGAGCTCGTAAAAAAGGCGCACCAACTCGGCCGGCCGGTGTGGACCACCGCCAACGACGCGCCGCGCGACGAGTTGGAAAAGCTGGTCAAGCTCGGTGTCAACGCAATCCTCTCGGATCTGCCGGAAGTGATGAACAAGATGCTGGCCGACATGAAAGCAGCGCGGGGCTTCTGATCTATAAGCGTTTAGAGCTTTGGGTGTCAGATCTTGATTTGTGATTTTAACGAGCCGAATCAAGAAGCCATGGCCCGGCACCCAACCTCACGAGTAGCATGCGCCAGGGGGCACCCATGCGGGCTTCGGGAGAAGCGGCTTTGAGGCTGAGTGGGGTGCGCGGGCCCGTTCGGCATAATCTTTCTCGTCGATGGCATCTAACAACTCGCCGCAGGCGCGGCGGCGCTGACCGGCCGCACCCTGGGCACAAACCCAAGGCGTGAGCAGGCAGCCAATGATCGAAATTACCCCGTTCGCACCCCAGCACGCCGGCGGCGTTATTGCGGTCGTGCTTCCGATACAGCAAGCCGAGTTCGAGATCCCCATCACGCTCGAGGCTCAGCCAGACCTTCTGGACATTCAGGGCTTCTACCGTCAGGGCAAAGGCAATTTCTGGGTCGCTCTGGACAACCAATGCGTTGTGGGGACCGTGGGCTTGCTGGACATCGGCAACAACCAGGCGGCGTTGCGCAAGATGTTCGTCAAAGCCACTCATCGCGGCGCAGAGCACGGTGTGGCCAAACGGCTGCTTGACACTCTCTTCGCATGGTGCAAGGCGCACGGCGTGCACGAGGTGTATCTGGGAACGACCGCCAAGTTCCTTGCAGCTCATCGCTTCTACGAGAAGAATGGCTTCCGCGAGATCCCTCCCGAGGACTTGCCCAAGAGCTTCCCGGTTATGCTGGTCGACACCAAGTTCTATTATCGCACGTCTTAGCCGCCTGACGCCCAGAGCGTTCAGCGACGGGCCTCGTCCGATTGGGGGTCACATCTTGATCTTTGATTTTAACCACTGGCGGGCGGACAGACAAAGTAGAGAAATCAACCCGCCAATTTAAAATCACAAATCAAGATGTGACCCCATCTGCCCCTTATTTCTTCAAGACGTCCTTCAGCGAATTCACGCAGAAATCGACCATTTTGGGGTTCGAGTTGTAGCCCATCAATCCGATGCGCCAGACTTTCCCGGCCAGTTCTCCCAACCCGGCGCCGATCTCCAGATTGTGCTTGGAGAGCAGCTCGCCTCTCACTTTGGCTTCATCGATTCCCTCCGGAACCCTGATGGCCAGCAGGTGCGGGATTCTCTCGCTTTCGGGGACAATCGGTTCGAGCCCCAACTGGGCTTTCAATTTCGAGATCAGCTGCGCACTGTTCTCTTTGTGACGCTTCCAGGCGTTCTCGATCCCCTCGTCCTTCAAAATCATGAGCGCTTCATGCAACCCGTAATATTGGTTGCTGGGCGCGGTGTGATGATAGGCCCGCTTGCCCGGGCCATTCCAGTAGCCTTCCAGAAGCGTGAGGTCGCTGAACCAGCTCTGGATCGGCGTCTTTCTATTTTTGATGAAGTGCACCGCCCGCTCGCTGAAGCTGACCGGGGACATTCCGGCCACACAGGCCAATCCCTTCTGGGAACACGAGTAGACCGCATCGAGCTGCCAGTCGTCGACATAGACATCCACCGCGCCGAGAGAGGTGACCACATCCGCGATCACCAGCGCACCGGCTTTATGCGCGATCTCCGCGAGCCGCTTGATGTTCGACAAGGCGCCCGTGGATGTTTCGGCGTGAACGAATGCGACCACTTTGGTGTCGGGGTTGCTCTTCAGCGCGTTTTCGAGCTTCTGCGGATCGACCGCCCGGCCCCAGTCGTCTTTCACCACCACGACGTTCCCGCCGAATTTCGAAACGATCTGGGTCATCCGGTTGGCGAAATACCCGGCAACGCAGACCACCACTTTCGAACCCGGCTCCACGAGATTCACGAGACACGTTTCCATGCCGAGCGATCCCGGACCGGACAGAACGAAGGTGTGCTCGTTCTGCGTCTTGAACGTGTACTTGAGCAGCGATTTGATCTCGTCCATCAGCTCGATGAACTGCGGATCGAGGTGGCCCAGAGTTGGTTTCGACAATGCTACCAATACCTGGGGGTGAACGTTGGCAGGCCCGGGTCCCATCAATGCTCGTTCGATCGGCTTGAATGATTTGTGCATTTTTCAGGTCTCCGTGATTTGAGGGATAAGAACCCGCTGTAGGGCGGCACTCGCTTCTGGTGAAGAATACATACAACCGACTGCTATATTCGGGCCTCAAGCTGCCATGGCGGTCCTCAAAATGCAACAGCCTCAGCCCTTGTGACAGTCAGGGGGTCACATCTTGATCTTTGATTTCAACCGCTGACGGGCGGATAAACGCCTGTATTCTGGTCGCCGGCATACCGTCCGGTTTCTTCCGCTCGATCCGCCCCAAATTGTGCATCACCCGGTAAGCCTCAGACGGTTCCCTTGACGGGTTGGGGCGTGCGTGCGAAATTGCGCGCATGCTGCTCACCTTTGCACTCATCGCCATGGCGGCGCCGGCCTCTGCTGCCGGGGCTGCGGCCCCGGACGGCGAGGACCGGGTTTACCGCGCGCTGAAATCCCTGCGCACCTCGCTCATCCGGATCGGCTGGGTCGTCGTCCTGCTTTCGGTCGCCGGCTACTACCTGGCCGAGCCGGTGCTGCGGTACCTGCGCGACCTCACAGCGGTGAAGCTCGCGGCCTTCGGCATCCCTGAGACGTTCTTCACCCTTCTCGTGCTCGCCCTGGCGATCGGGGTGTTTCTGAGCTTCCCCTACATCCTCTACGCGGTGCTGGCCGGGATCCGGCCCTTGTTTCCGGCCTTTTCGGCCGGGATGATGCGGGGGTTCTGGCTGGCGTCGGTGGTGCTTTTCTACGCGGGGGTGCTGTTCTGTGTGCGGCTGAGCCTGCCGTACGGGGTCGAGTTCCTGCTGGACGTCGACAGCCCTTACATAGAGGCGCTGATCTCGGTGGAAAAGTTCGTGAGTTTCTGCCTGGTCTTCGTCTTCGGGTTCGGGATCCTGTTCGAGCTCCCGCTGGCGATGATTCTGCTCGGGCGGATCGGCGCGGTGCCGCGCGCGACCTTCGCCCGCAACCGGCGTTACGCGATCCTCTTCATCACCATCGTGTCCGCCGTCATCACCCCCACCCCGGATGTCTTCAACCTCGCCCTGATGGCCATGCCGCTCTACCTGCTGTTCGAAGTGGGGCTGCTCGGGATGCGCCTCTATGGCCCGGCCGCACGCACAGCCAACGCTCCAAAAGGCTGAGGCTCGTCGCAGGGGCAGAATGATTGCCCCCTCACCCTGCCCTCTCCCACCCGCGGGGGGAGAGGGTCTGTTAAGGCAGGCTGCCGTCTTTCAAGTAAGCTGGCCTTTCCCCTGTGGGAGCGGCTTTCCAGCCGCGACGATCGAGGCTGAAAGCCTCTCCCACAAAAAGCGAACGAGCTGGCGGTTACCGTGACGCCGAGCCTCATGCCCCGCTAAGCACTCCGACACGAAACACCAAACACCAAAAACCCCCCTATCCGTGCTCGATGCCGTATTCCCTGACGAGCGCCTCGTCATAGCGCGCCTTGCGGCTCTCGCAGCGCTCCCGCGGGCAGAGGCGGCAACTGAAGAAGCTCGACTCGGAGGGGAAGTAGATGCCGGACACCGACTTTCGTGGCAGCATGAGGCAGCTGTCGGTGAGGCGAACCCCGAGCTGATCCTCGACTCCCGGCAGGAGCGCAAAAAGCGGCCGCTGCTGTTCGAGCGGCCATTCCTGCAGCGAGCCCGGGCTCATCCAGGAGAGCTTCTCGACGCCGAACCGCTTGCAGAGGTGCCGGATGAGGTGGTGGCGCGCCTCGGCCAGGATCAGGTTGGCGATCATGTCGAGGTAGTAGCGCGCGAGCATGTCCGAGCTGTCGGCCGCCGCCTCCAGCCGCGGGCCGACGGTTAGAACCACCGGGAACACCCGGCCCACGTCATCCAGGTTCCTGCGCAACACCCGGCTGTGGAAGCGGTTGCCCGCAATGACGACCTCGCCGTCGCCTTTTTCGTCGACATAGGCGGCCGTAAACGCGGCGCGGGGCTCGGCCAGGGAGAGCGCCTGCGCCACCGTGTCTTCGATATCCGTACGCTTGGGGGCGTGAATTTTCTTCTGCACCTTGTCCACATCGAGCGCGACCGGGATGGGGCCCAGGATTTCCATGTGCGTTCCTTTTCGCTGAAGAATGGGTCTGGTTGATCGGGGCCGAGCATAGAGGAAAGCCTGTGAAGCGGCAAGACCGAGGCCGGGCTGCTTGACGGATCCGGCGCAGGCGTGGCAATCTGCGGTCGCAGAAAAGCGGCGCCTCGGTCCGTGATCCGATACGGTGCGGCTTTTCAACATCCTTGCCAAACCGAGAGGGCCCGGACATGACCAAGGTCGTCGATCTGCACGCTTTTCGTGAAAAGGCGCTCGAGCAGAAAAGCTTCGGGCCCTGGCAGAAGCGCTTCGGTGAGGCGTTCGGGGCCCACACCCGCATCGCAGACCTGCCGGACAAGGTCGTCCTCAGCCTGGCCCAGCCCGGAGAGACCAGCTCGACCGCCTTTTACGAGCTCATCATGGGGGCGCTCGATCTGGGGCCGGCCGCGAAGTTCTTCTACCTTTCCAACGACGAGCAGATGCGGGTGGTGGACGTCCATCTCCTGCTCGCGGACCAGGTGCGCTTCGAGATGATGCGCCGTATCGGCTGGCTGGACGATGCGCCGGGCGCGGTCGTCGATCTGATTGACCTGATCCGGCAGTTCGAAACCACCCAGCAGGCCCTCCGGCGCCCCCCCGCCTTGAACAGTTCCCACCCGGAATACCCCGCCTACTCCCAACTCGCCGACGGCGACAAGGACGTCTTCATCCGCCGCATGCTGCGCGAGGCCGTCGAGGCCTTCACCCGGCAGGTCGGAGACTGAAAAAGCTGCGTCGCGGGCCGTGATCCGGCGTTGCGCGGCCTTTTGAGATTGCTCACATACTGGTCAGTATGCTGCGCATCCCAACAGGCCGCGCGCCTTGGCTGACGGCCCGAGACGCAGCTTTTTCTGCACGTGCTCGATTTCATTTTCGGTTTGGGACGGGTTTCTACTTGATGCCCGAGCGCATGAAGCTCTGGACGAACTGGCGCTGGAACAGCAGGAAGGCGATCAGCAGCGGGGAGACGGCGAGCAGGGTGCCGGCCGAGATGACCGGGAAGTTCACGCCGGACTCGGGCGCCCCGAAGATCGAGAGCCCCACGGTGAGCGGCCGGGTGTCGGTCGAGTTGGTGATGACCACCGGCCACAGGAAGTTGTTCCAGTGGTAGCTGACCGAGACCAGGCCGTAGGCCAGGTAGGTCGGCCGCGCCAGCGGCACGTAGACCTTCATCAGGATCGCAAGTCGCCCCGCCCCCTCGACCCGTGCGGCGTCTTCGAGCTCGCGCGGCACCTGCTTGAACGCCTGCCGCAGCAGGAAGATGCCGAAGGCCGACCCCATGTAAGGCAGCCCGATCCCCAGGATGGTGTCCACCAGGCCCAGGCGGCTCGTCGTGAGGTAGTTCTGCACGATCAGGACATCCGGCATGATCATGATCTGCACGAGCACCAGGATGAAGGCCGTTTCCTTGCCCGGGAACTCGAGCCGCGCGAAGGCGTAGCCCGCGAGCGTGCACAGGATGATCTGGCCGGTGAGCGTCATGGTCACGAGTAGGAAGGTGTTCAGAAAATAGCGGGCAAAGGGCGCCACGTTCCAGGCCGCGCGGAAATTGTCCAGGGTGAGCGGCGAGAGCAGGTCGAAGCGGCTGACGAAGTCCATCGTGTGGAAGGCCGCCCAGCCCGCGTAGAGTAGCGGGGCCGCCCACAGAAAGCCCAGCAGCCAGGCGGCCACCGTCTCCAGGGTGTGCCCCCAGTCCGCAGCGCGGATCATGCCGTCGCGGCGGCCGCGTTCGTTCAGCTCCGGCATCGCGTTCGCCCCCGTTCGGTTCTCATTGGTAGTGCACCCGCTTTTCGATGTAC
Source organism: uncultured delta proteobacterium (assembly GCA_963791285.1). Lineage (GTDB taxonomy): Bacteria > Desulfobacterota > Desulfobacteria > Desulfobacterales > SpSt-501 > SpSt-501. The sequence goes on along the minus strand of CAWBSC010000008.1, from coordinate 134,251 downwards.
GTGAACTGGGTCACGGCCAGCCCGCCCAGGATCAGCAGCAGCACGACCGTGAGGGTGGAGGCGTAGGCGGTGTCCCAGAACCCGAAGGCCACCTCGTAGATGTAGTAGAGCAGCAGCGAGGATGCGTTGTCCGGCCCGCCCTTGGTCAGGATGAAGATGTGGTCGACGAGCTTGAAGGAGTTGATCGTGGAGTTGACCAGCACGAAGAGGGTGGTCGGCATCAGGAGCGGGAGCGTCACGCGGCGGAAGAAGTACCACCGGCCCGCGCCCTCGATCACGGCCGCCTCCTCGAGCTCGGGCGAGATGCCCTGCAGCGCGGCCAGGAAAAAGATCATGAAGAACCCGGCGTCCTTCCAGATGGCGAGCACCATGAGGCAGCCGAGCGCGGTCGCCGGGTCGCCGAGCCAGCTGTGGCTGGGAATGCCGAACAGCCCGCAGATGCTGTCGAGGATCCCGATCTGGGGCGTGTAGAAGAAGAGCCAGATGTTGGCCACCGCGATCATCGGCAGGATGGTCGGGGTGAAGTAGGCCGCGCGCACGATGCCCCGGCCGGGCAGCTTGCCGTTGACCCACACGGCCATGAGCAGCGCCAGGCAGACGCTGACCGGAATGGTGCCGAGGGCGTAGATGAAGTTGTTGCCCAGCACCTGCCAGAACACCGGGTCCTCGACCATGTAGCTGTAGTTGTCCAGGCCGACGAAGCGGCTGGCGCGCCCCTGCTTGGCGGTCGAGAAGAAGCTCGCGAAGATGCCGCCGACGATCGGGTAATGGGTGAAGGCCACCATCAGGACCGATGCCGGGAGCAGCAGCAGCCAGGCGTAGACCCAGCCGGCGGTTTTATGGCTCCAGCGCATGGGTTTTTCGTTCGCCGTCGCCCCGTCCGCCCGTTGTCCCGTCGATGCTTCGGCGGGGGTACGGGCCGACGGGTGAACGGACCCACCCTTTCTAACGGTATTCCTTCAAAACCCGTTCGGCCTGCTGCTGGGCCGCGCCGAGCGCATCCTTGGGCGCCTTGCCGCCCGCGAGGACACTCTGGATGGCGTCGTCCAGGAGCTTCTTCACGCGCGCGTTCTCGTGCACCGAGAACTCGGCGACCGAGTACGGGAACTGGTCGCGCGCCACGGCCGCGGCCGGGAACCCGGTCACGTAGTCGCGCAGGAGTTTGGTGTCGTAGGCGTTCTGGCTCGTCGCCACGTAGCCCGTGGCGATGGACCAGCGGGCGCTCAGCTCGGGCGAGGTCATGAACTTGATGAACTTCATGGCCGCCGCGCGTTCCTGCGGGGAGGTCTTCTTGAAGATGTAGAAGTTTCCGCCGCCCGTGGGCGAGCCGCGGCGTTTGCTGGCCGGCAGCAGGCTGACGCCGAAGTCGAACTTGGCGGCCTCTTTCACCGCGGTGAGGTTGCCCGTGGTGTGCCACATGATGGCCGTCGCACCCTCGAGGAACTTCTGGCGCAGGGTGCCCCAGTCGACGGTGCCCTCGGGCATGACCTTGTGCTTGACCGCCAGGTCGCGCCAGTACTGCAGGGCGGCGACGACGTCCGGCTGGCTGAAGTTGGTCTTGTTGCCGTCCGGGTTCATGAGCTCCTGGCCGTTCTGGATGCAGAGCGCCTGGAACATCCAGTAGGCATAGCCGGTCGAGGGGATCTGCACGCCCCAGCGGGTGACGTTGCCCGAGGCGTCCTTCTTGACGAGCTTCTGGGACATGGCGACCATCTCGTCCCAGGTGGCCGGCGGTTTGTTCGGGTCGAGACCCGCCTCCTTGAAGGCGTCCTTGTTGTGGTACATGACGATGGTCGAGCGCTGGAAGGGAACGCCCCAGATCTTGCCCTTGGCCTTGGAGTTGGCCATCAGCGCGGGATAAAAAGAGGCCAGCCACTGCTTGTCCTCGGCCGAGGCGGCCACCTCGTCGAAGGACACGAGCACGTCCTGGTCGATCAGCTCGAAGACATCGATCGAGAAGAGCACGCTCAGCTGCACGGGTTGGCTGGCCTTGAGCGCGGCGAGCGCCTTGACGCGGGTGTCGTCGTAGTTGCCCGCGTAGACCGCCTTCACCTTGATGTCGGGGTTGGCCTTCCCGAACTCGGCGATCATGTCGTCGATCACCTTGGTGATCGGCCCGCCGACGGCTACCGGGTAGTACATGTTGAGCTCGACCGCCTGCGCGACCGCGCCCAGGCAGAGCAGCACCGTGCCACCAGCAACGCTCTCGTGAACCGTTTCATCGCCCCTCCTCCTTTTTTGGTGTCCGGGTGTTTGGGTATCTGGGTGTTTGGTGTTTGTGTCACGCTCATTCCCGATGCGGCGGCCGGTTTCGGCCGCGAAGAAATGGCTCTTGTCGGGCGGCCACTCCAGGTGCACCCGCGCCCCGGCCGCAAGCCGCACGCGTCCCGCCTGGCGCACGATCAGTCGCGCCCCGCCGGCCCGGCAGGCGATCAGGCTGTCGGCCCCCAGGTACTCGAGGCTGAGCACTTCGGCTGCGAGCCCTGTCTCGGCGAGCGCGATCTTCTCCGGCCGCACGCCCAGGACCAGGCTGTCGAGCGGGGCCTGCGGCAGGGTGCCGCCGCCAGACCGGTGCGCGCCCAGGCGGCGATGTCGGGATGGTCGAGCGGCAGGCAGATTCATCGGCGGGGTGCCGATGAACCCGGCCGCGAAAACGGTGGCCGGCCGCGCGTAGAGCTCCTCCGGGCGGGCGAACTGCTCGACCCGGCCGGCGTTGAGCAGGACGATCTGGTCCGCCATGGTCATGGCCTCCACCTGGTCGTGGGTGACGTACACCATGGTGATGCTCAGGCGCTGCTGCAGCATGCGGATCTCGCGGCGCATCTCGTGCCGCAGCTTGGCGTCCAGGTTGGAGAGCGGTTCGTCCATCAGGCAGACCGGCGCCTCGCTGACGATCGCGCGGCCCAGGGCGACGCGCTGGCGCTGGCCGCCCGAAAGCTCGGCCGGCTTGCGGTGCAGGAGCCCCTGCAGCCCCAGCAGCTCGACGGCACGCTCGAGCCTGCGCTGGCGCTCGGCCGTCTCGAGCTTGCGCACTTTGAGCCCGAAGACGATGTTCTCGGCCACGTTGAGATGGGGAAAGAGGGCGTAGGACTGGAAGACCATGGAGACGTTGCGGCCGGCCGGCGGCAGGTCGGTCACTTCGCGGTCGCCGATGCGGATGTGGCCGGAGGTGACCGTTTCGAGGCCCGCGACGAGCCGCAGCGCCGTGGACTTGCCGCAGCCGGAGGGCCCAAGCACGACCAGAAGCTCCCCCTCCCGGGCGGTGAAGCTCACCCGGTCCACCGCCCGCACCTCGCCCCACGCCTTCGTGATTTCCTGGAGTTCGATCTGCATCCGTGCGGTTCCCTCCGCGTGTAACTGGACCCGTTAACCCCCGGCAAATGCGGCGAATTCAAGCCGCCCAACCCCTAACACCCGCCTCCCCCCTCGTCAAGCACTCCCGCCGGCGCGCCCCGAGATCGCCCGCAGGCCGCCGCCCACTTAACTAATGGCCGGACCGGCCGATATACACCCTATGAGATCCCCTCTGACGTTCGCCTGCCTGTGCATCCTCCTGGTCGGGGCCGTTGCCGCGAGCCACGCCGAGACCGGGGTGCCGATCCTGCTCTACCACCGCTTCGGCCCCGTGGTCGCGGACAGCATGACCGTGACCACCGCCGTGTTCGAAAGCCACCTGAAGTCCCTGCGCGACAACGGGGTCGAGATCGTCCCGCTCGGCCGGGCGCTCGAGATGACCTTCGGCGCGGGGGTGCCGCCCGGTCGGCGCTGCGTCGCGCTGGTCGCCGACGACGCCCACGTCTCGGTCTTCACCACCGCGCTCCCCCTGCTCAGGAAATACAACGCGCCGATGACCCTCTTCGTCTACCCGTCGGCCGTGTCCAACGCCTCGTACGCCATGACCTGGGACCAGCTGCGTCAGCTCAAGGCGACCGGGCTCTTCGACTTCCAGTCCCACACCTACTGGCACCCCAACTTCAAGAAGGAGCGCGAACGGCTGTCGCCCGTCGAGTTCGAGAAGCTCGTGCACATGCAGCTGACCAAATCGCGCGAGAAGCTCGAAAAGGAGCTCGACATCAAGGTCGACCTGCTGGCGTGGCCCTTCGGCATCTACGACCCGTGGCTGATGGCGAAGGCCGCCGAGGCCGGCTATCGGGCCGCATTTTCGATCGACCGCCGTCCGCTCAGGCGCGATGACCCGCGCCTGGCATTGCCCCGTTTTCTCCTGGCCGACACAGACCGGGGGAAAGGCGTTTGAGTCCATTCTGTCAACCGGATTGCGTTCCGGCACCGGGAAGGAGAACCGTCATGAAACCGAGCAGTAGGGTGTGGGCCTGGCTGGCCGTCGGGGTCACCGTGTGGGGTTCAACCGTTTGCGGGCAGGCCGCCGAGGGCATCACGGTCAGCGTGCTCGACCGGCACACGGGCCGCCCGATCCCGGACGCAGCGGCCGTCCTGAACGGCAACCCGCTGAAGGCATCCGCGCCGGGCGTCTTCACGCTCGCCGAGGCCACCGGGACGGTTGCGGTGCGGGCCGCCGGGTACAACCGGGTCGAGCAGGTGCTGGCTGACCCCGCCCCCGAAGGCGGCGTCGACATCCGGCTGACGCCGTTTTCCCCCAAGGCGCTCTACCTTTCCTTCTACGGGGTCGGGTCGAAAGCCCTGCGCGATCCGGCGCTCAAGATGATCGAGGAAACCGAGCTCAACGCGCTCGTCATCGACGTGAAGGGCGACCGCGGCATGATCCCCTATCGCAGCTCCGTCGCGCTGGCCTCCGAGGTGGGCGCGCAGCGCATCATCACCGTGCGGGAGCCGTCCGCGCTGATCGCCTTGTTCAAGGAGCGCGGGATCTACACCATCGCGCGTATCGTGGTGTTCAAGGACGACCTGCTCGCCACGGCGCGGCCGGAGCTGGCCGTGAAGACCCCGGCCGGCGAGGTCTGGCGCGACCGCGAGCACCTCGGCTGGGTGGACCCCTTCCGCAAGGAGGTATGGGACTACAACCTGCAGATCGCCGAAGAGGCCGCCCGCATGGGGTTCGACGAGATCCAGTTCGACTACGTGCGCTTCCCGGATTCGCGCAACCCGCGCTTCTCGCAACCGAGCACCGAGGAGGCCCGCGTGGGCGCCATCGCCGGGTTCCTGCGCGAGGCGCGGGCGCGCCTGGCGCCTTACAACGTGTTCCTGGCGGCCGACATCTTCGGCTACGTCTGCTGGAACCTGAACGACACCGACATCGGCCAGAAGCTCGATCCCATAGCTGGCGGCCGTGGATTACCTCTCGCCCGATGCTCTACCCGTCGGGCTTCCAGTTCGGGATCCCCGGCTACCGCAACCCCGTGCAGCATCCGCACGAGATCGTCTACCTCTCGTTGAAACGGGCCCAGGAACGCACTAAGATAGCGTCCGTGCGCTTCCGGCCGTGGCTGCAGGCCTTCAAGGACTACGCTTTCGACCGCCGGCCCTTCGTCGCCAAGGAAATCGCCGACCAGATCAAGGCGTCCGACCTCTTCGGCTCCCACGGCTGGATGCTCTGGAACCCGGGCAACGTCTACTCGGCCGAGGCGCTCAAGAAGGAGATCCGCACGGCCAGCGTAGAGGTCGCGGCCACCGGCCCATAGCCGGTGGAGACCGTTTCGAGAACCTGCTGGCAAAACGCATTTAATCCCGCGCGGGGAGACGCCTTGAAACTTCGACTGGCCTGGTGCCTGGGCGGCCTGGTTGCGGCGGCGGTCGTGCTCTGCACCGCAGCGGCCGCGGCCCTGCTCCCCGAGCCCATCGCCGCCATTCCCGAAGCGGTCGAAGCCGCCATCCGCTCCGGGGAGACCCCCGGGGCGGTCGTGCTGGTGGTTCAGGACGGCGAGGTGGTGCTGCGCCGGGCCTTCGGCCACCGGCGCCTCGGCGCCCATCCCGCCCCCATGACCCCGGACACCGTGTTCGACCTGGCCTCGCTCACCAAGGTGGTGGCCACTGCCACGGCCGTCATGCAGCTCGTGGAATCCGGCCGACTGGGGCTGGATGATCCGGCCGCGCGTTACTGGCGCGAGTTCGCGGGCGGCGGCAAGGAGCGCATCACCGTCCGCCAGTTGCTGACCCACTATTCCGGGCTGCGGCCGGGACTCACGCCCAGGCCGCCCTGGTCGGGCTACCGGGCGGCACTCGAGCGCATTGCCCGCGACAGCCTGCCGCAGCCGCCCGGCACGTCATTCAACTACAGCGATCTCAACTTCGTCGTCCTGGCCGAACTGGTGCGCCGCGTGTCCGGCGAGCCGATCGACGTTACGTGCGCGGGCACATTTTCGAACCGCTGGGGATGCGAGATGCCGTTTTCGCGCCCGGGCCGGCGCTGTACGGGCGCCTGGCACCGACCATGGAGGGCAGCCGCGGGGTCCCGCACGACCCGAACACGCGGCGCATGGGAGGGGTGTCCGGGGCGGCCGGCCTGTTCGCGACCGCCGACGATCTCGGGCTGTTTCGCCCAGGCGCTCCTGGACGGCGGCGGGGGTGTGCTGAAGCCGGCCACGGTGCAGGCGATGACCGCCCCCCAGTCGCCGGCCGGCCGCCTGCCCGCGCGCGGACTGGGCTGGGCCCTCAGCTCCCCCGGCCGGGAGCTGGAGCGAGATGCTGCCCGTCCGGCTCATTCGGGCACAAGGGGTATACGGGGACGATGCTCTGGGTCGACCCCGCCACCCGCACCTACCTTGTGGTGCTGAGCAGCCGTGTCTACCCGGACGGCGAGCCGCACGGGGACGCGCTGCGGGACCGGGTCTTCGGCCTGGTCGTCGCGGCCACCGGACGCCCGGCGCCGGCCGCCTCTTCGCCGGCGGCACCCACGCGGCCACGGCCGGAGACGGGCTTCATGGCCGGGGTGGACGTCTTGAGCGCCGAGGCTTCGCCCCGCTCTGGGGCAAACGGGTGGGTGTTGTCACCAACCACACGGGGCTCGACGCCGACGGCCGCCGCACCATCGACCTTCTGCACCAGGCGCCGGGGGTGAAGCTGGCCGCCATCTTCACGCCCGAGCACGGGCTGTCGGGCAAAGCGGATGCCAAGGTGGGCAACACCCGCGACGCCGCCACCGGGCTCCCGGTGCACAGCCTCTACGGCGACAGCCTGCGCCCCAACCGGAAAGCCTGAAGGGGCTGGACGCGCTCGTCTTCGACGTGCAGGACGCGGGCGTGCGCTTCTACACTTACATGAGCACGATGGCCTATGCCATGGAGGCCGCGGCGCGGCGCGGGATCGAGTTCTTTGTGCTCGACCGGCCGAATCCGATCACCGCCGCGGCGGTGGCCAGGCCCCGGTCATGGACGGCGACCTGAAATCTTTCACCGGCTATTTCCCCATGCCGGTGCGCCACGGCATGACCCTGGGCGAGCTCGCCCGGATGTTCAACGCCGAAAACAGCATCGGGCGCGACTCTTACGGTGGTGTCCGATGAAAGGCTACCGGCGGGACATGTGGTTCGACGAGACCGGCCGGCCGTGGGTGAACCCTTCCCCGAACCTGCGCTCGCTGACCCAGGCGGTGCTTTACCCCGGGGTGGCCCTGAGCGAGGCCTCCAACGTCAGCGTGGGGCGAGGGACCGATATGCCGTTTGAGCTTCTCGGGGCTCCCGTGGATCGAGGCCGAGCGACTGGCGGACGAGCTGCGGGCGCGCAACGTGCCGGGCGTCGACTTCAGCGCCGCGCGCTTCACCCCGGCGTCAGGGCCATACAAGGGCCAGGCCTGCGAAGGAGTGCGCCTGCGCGTTGTCGACCGCGATCGGCTGGACTCGGTGGGGATGGGGGTGGAGGTCCTGAGCACGCTCTATCGCCTCTACCCGACCGTGTTCCAGATCGACCGGGCGCTGACGCTCCTCGGGTCGCGGGCCTCCCTCCAGGCCATCAAGGAAGGCCAAGACCCCAGGGCCGTCGCCGCCGCCTGGCAGGCAGGCCTCGAGCGCTTCCACCTCACCCGCGCGCAATACCTCCTCTACTGATCTTTCGCCCGCCGCAGTTCAGCGGACGTTCGTTCTAAAATTGCATAGCATGTTCGGAACGAACGTCCCCTAACCTGGGGTGGGAGGGTCAAGGGGCGATGCGGTAGAGGCGGCAGGTGTTCGCGAAGATCGCTTGGGCGAGATCTTCCCGGTCCTCCGCGCGGACCTCGGCCACGCGTTGCAGCACCGAGACGACGAAGGCCGGCTCGTTGCGGCGGTTGCGGCGGCGTTGCGGGTCGGGCGTCAGGTAGGGCGCGTCGGTTTCCACGACGATGCGGTCGCGGGGGATCAGCGGCACCAGGCGCCGCAGGGGCTCGCCCCGCTCTTTCAGCGTGACGATGCCCGTGATCCCGATGTAATAGCCCCGGTCGAGGTAGCGCTTCAGCTCGCCGCGGGTGCCGCTAAAGCAGTGCACCACGGCGGCTCCGGGCGGCGGCGGGCAGGCCGCGAGCAGCTCGAGGAACCGGCCGTCGCTGTCGCGTTCGTGGAAAATCATGGGCAGGCCCGTTTCCGCCGCGGCCTCGAGCTGGCGCACGAACCAGCGTTCCTGCTGGTCGCGGGGCGAGTACATGCGGTTGAAGTCGAGCCCGGTTTCCCCCCACGCCCGCACGTGCGGGTCGCGCGCGAGTGCCGTCAGCTCGTCGATGGCCTCCTCCGTGCACGCGTGGGCATCGTGCGGGTGGACACCGACGGAGGCGTAAACCCCGTCTTCGCGACGGGCCAAAGCGAGTGCCCGGCGCGAGGTTTCGAGCGTGGTGCCGACGCTCATCAGGCGCCGTACGCCGGCGGCCCGCGCCCGATCGAAAACCGTGTTCAGGTCCGCCTCGTAGGCGGGATCGTCCAGATGGCAATGGCTGTCGAACAGGTCCATATCCGTTTTATCTACCACGGCGCGGCGAAATGCCCAACTCGACCTGCCGCCGGCGCCGTTTTAGCGGCCGCTCGCTCCCAAGTTGCGGCTTGATTTTGTCCGGTCAATCTGAGAATATCCCGCCTGATCCAGAACACCCAGACTCGCCAATCGAGATCCGCGGCACGGAGGTCTTCATGTTCAAAATCGTCAAGCGCGAGGAAATGTCCCAGGGGACCGTGGTCCTCAACGAGATCGAGGCGCCCCTGATCGCCCGCAAGGCCAAGCCGGGGCAGTTCGTGATTCTCAAGGCCAACGAAAACGGCGAACGCATCCCCCTGACCATGGCCTACACGGACGCGGCCCGCGGGGTCGTCGCCGTGATCTACCAGGTGGTGGGGAAATCCACGGCCCTGTTCAAGACGCTCCAGGTCGGCGACGGCTACCAGGACGCCATCGGGCCGCTCGGCAAGCCCACCCACATCGATAAGATCGGCAAGGTCGTCTGCGTGGGCGGGGGCACGGGAGTGGCCGTGCTGCACCCGATCACGCGCGGCATGAAGGAGGCCGGCAACCACGTCACGGCCGTGATCGGCGCGCGCAACAAGGATCTCCTCATTCTCGAGGATTTCATGCGCGCGGCCTCCCACGAGCTGCACGTCTGCACGGACGACGGCTCCTACGGCCGCCACGGGTTCGTGACGCATGCGCTGAAGGACATCCTGGACAAGGAGAAGATCGACCTGGTCGTGGCGATCGGGCCGGTTCCCATGATGAAGTTCGTCTCCAAGCTGACCGCGGAGTACAAGGTGCCGACCCTCGTCAGCCTCAACCCCATCATGGTGGACGGCACCGGGATGTGCGGCGGCTGCCGTGTGACCGTCGGCGGCAAGACGCAGTTCGCCTGTGTGGACGGCCCCGAGTTCGACGGCCACCAGGTCGATTTCGACGAGCTGATGCTGCGCCTGCAGGCATACTGCGAGGACGAGAAGCGGTGCCACAACGAGTTCTGCATGCTCGAAGAGTCGTGGCATAAATCATGATGCGCGGAACCGGGGAAGCACCGGGGACGGTCTGATCTCGCCGGCGGTTGCCGGCCTGGGTACGGCGTGAACGGAGGATACATGGCGGAAGAAGTTACCACGAAGGAAAAGAAGCCGAAGAAGGGGCGCGTGCGGATGCCCGAGCAGGACCCGAAGGTGCGGGCCCGCAACTTTGCCGAGGTGCCGACCGGCTACACCCCGGAGATGGCCCAAGAGGAGGCCGCGCGCTGCCTGCAGTGCAAGAACCCGGGCTGCGTCGACGGCTGCCCGGTCGGGATCGACATCCCCGGCTTCATCCGGTTCATCAAGGACGGCGATTTCACCCAGTCCATCCGGAATGTGTGGACGCAGAACAGCCTGCCGGCCGTCTGCGGCCGGGTCTGCCCCCAGGAGAGCCAGTGCGAGGGCCTGTGCATCCTGGCCAAGAAGGGTGAGCCGGTGGCGATCGGCAACCTGGAGCGGTTCGTGGCCGACTATGAGCGGGCCCACGGCACGGGCGCCCTGCCCCCCAAGGCGGCCCCCACCGGCAAGCGCGTCGCCGTGGTCGGCGCCGGGCCGGCCGGGCTGACCGTCGCGGGCGACCTGATCCAGAAGGGCCACGAGGTCACGGTGTTCGAGGCCTTCCACAAGCCCGGCGGGGTGCTGCTCTACGGCATCCCCGAGTTCAGGCTGCCCAAGGAGATCGTGGCCCAGGAGGTCGACTTCCTGGAGCGGCTGGGCGTCAAGGTCGAGTGCAACGCCGTGGTCGGGCGCACCGTCACCCTGGACGAGCTGTTCCAGGAGGGCTACGAGGCCGTTTTCCTCGGGCTCGGGGCGGGCCTGCCCAAGTTCATGAACATCCCGGGCGAGAACCTGATCGGGGTTCTACTCGGCCAACGAGTACCTCACCCGCGCCAACCTGATGAAGGCCTACCTCTTCCCCAAGGTCGACACCCCGATCCCGCGCGGCAAGGACGTCGTGGTGCTCGGCGGCGGGAACGTCGCCATGGATTCGGCGCGCACGGCCATGCGCCTGGGCGCGGACCGGGTGCGCCTGGTCTACCGCCGTTCGCGGGACGAAATGCCGGCGCGGGCGGCCGAGGCGCACCACGCCGAGGAGGAAGGCATCGAGTTCTTCCTGCTGAGCACCCCGGTGCGCTACCTCGGCAACGAGAAGGGCCGGCTGGTCGGGATGGAGTGCCTCAAGATGGAACTGGGCGAGCCGGACGCCTCCGGCCGGCGCCGCCCGGTGGCGGTCAAGGGCTCGGAGTTCAGGCTGGACTGCGATCTCTGCATCGTGGCCGTGGGCACCGGAGCGAACCCGCTTTTGACGGGCTCCACCCCCGACCTCAAGGTCAACCGCTGGGGCTACATCGAGGCGGACCCCAAGACCGGCAAGACGATGAAGAAGGGCGTCTGGGCCGGCGGCGACATCGTCACCGGCTCGGCGACCGTGATCCTGGCCATGGGCGCCGGGCGCAACGCCGCCAACTCGATTCACGACTACCTGGTGCGCGGCTGGTGATCCGACGGATATCCCCGCGCCCTGCCGTCCCGGGGGGCGCGGGGCCGTCAGGTCCGGTTCCGCCCTCGCCCCCCGACGCTCCTCTCCATCCCCAAACGCGACCGCTCGGCTTCACTAAGGAGTGGACCCATGGCATTCACTCTTTTCCCCAAATCCCCGAAATTCTTCGACCTCTTCCGCGAACAGAACCGGATCATCGTCGAGGCGGTGAACGTCCTCCACTCCATGGCGCAGGAGTTCGAGAAGATGGACGTGCGCGGCCAGATGATCAACCGCCTCGAATCGGAGGGCGACGTCATCAACCGGGAGATTTCGCATCAGCTCTCCACCACGTTCATCACGCCGATCGACCGGGAGGACATCCACCAGATCAACGTCTCGCAGGAGACCATCCTCAACCACATCCAGGCCATCTCCAACCGCATCTGCGTCTACGGCCTGACCCGGGTGCGCTTCCCCGCGCAGCGCATGGTCTCCAACCTGAAGGACATGGTCCTGGCGGTCGGGACGATGGTCGGCATGCTGGACCGCAAGGTGGACGCGACCGAGCCGGTGAAGCGGGTGAGGTACCTGAAGAAGGAGTGCGAGATGCTGCTGCTCAGCGGACTGGGCGAACTCTACGACAACCCGGACCCCACCCCGGCCGAGGTCATGGACATCATCAAGTGGACCCACGTCTACGACCGCATCGAAAAGGCCTTCAACCGTACCTGGCAGCTCGCCAAGGCGATCGAGGGGATCGTGCTGAAAAATGCCTGAGCCCGTCCTCTTCCTGGCCGTGATCGTCGCGGTCGCGCTCGTCTTCGACTTCACCAACGGCGCGCACGACTCCGCCAACGCGATCGCGACCGTGGTGTCGACCAAGGTGCTGTCGCCGCGCACGGCCGTCATGATGGCCGCCGTCCTGAACCTGGTGGGCGCGTTTCTGGGGACGGAGGTCGCACAGACGATCGGCAGCGGCATCGTGCAGGCGGACATGGTGAAAGGGTGCCAGGCGTTAACCCTGAGCGCGCTCATGGGCGCGATCGCCTGGAACGTGTTCACGTGGTACCTGGGCCTTCCGTCCTCGTCCTCGCACGCCCTGATCGGGGGGCTGATCGGTTCGGCCCTGGCCTACCGCGGCTCAACGGCCCTGCACGTCGCGTCCATCGTGGAGAAGGTGGTCCTGCCGCTCGTGTTCTCGCCCCTGGCCGGGTTCGTGGTGGGTTACCTCTTGATGCTCGCACTCTCCTGGGGGTTGCGCAACGCCCACCCCGGCCGTGTGAACAGCGCCTTCCGCAAGCTGCAGATCGTCTCCTCGGCCTTCATGGCCACCAGCCACGGCACCAACGACGCGCAGAAGACGATGGGCATCATCACTCTCGCCCTCTTCGCGGGGCATCACATCTCCGAGCTGATCGTGCCGGACTGGGTCAAGATCGCCTGTGCGCTCGCCATGGCGTTCGGGACGGCCATAGGCGGCTGGAAGATCGTCAAGACCATGGGTCACCGGATCTTCAAAATGGAAGCGGTGCACGGGTTTTCGGCCGAAACCGCGGCTGCGAGCGTCATCTTCGCGGCGTCGCATTTAGGCGCACCGATCAGCACGACGCACACGATCTCGGCTTCGATTTTAGGCGTGGGGGCGTCCAAGCGCCTGTCGGCCGTGCGCTGGGGCGTTGCCGGGAACATGGTCGTCGCCTGGGTGCTGACCCTGCCGGTCACGGCGGTCATGGGGGCGATCGCGTTTTTCCTGCTGGACCTGGCCGGGCTGGTGCGCTGAAGAGCTGCGTCTCGGGCCGTGATCCGGCGTTGCGCGGCTCGGGTGAATGCTCACATACTGGCTCGTATGCTGCGCTTCCCCCATCGCCGCGTGCCTTGGCTGACGGCCCGAGACGCAGCTCTTCCTCATCCAACCGATAGGCGCGGCGAGGGTGCCGGGCCGGCTTAATCCGTCGCGTCCCCGAACAACCGTGCCCATCCCAGGAAGCGCGCGACCTGACCCTGCCCGTGGACCCGCAGCCCCACCACGATGTCCGCCACCGATTTTTCGCGTGCCTCGCCGCTGCCGTTCTTCGAAAAAAACTTGTCGGCGTAGCAGACGACCTGCTCTTCGATGGAGACCGGCAGCATGTCGCGGACGGGCAGCGGCAGGTCGAAGCGGCGCACCTCGTCAGCGCTGATCCCGGCTCCGACGTGGCGTTCGCAGACGAGCGCGTGGCGCGGCAGGCCGAGCCCGTCCAGGATCCCGCGTCCGAGGATCCCGTGGCGCACGTAGGGCTCGGTGCCGTGGCAGTCCAGCCCGGGGCTGCGGGTGAGGAAGATCCCGATGTCGTGCAGCAGGGCCGCGCTGCGGATGAAGCCCAGGTCGGGCTTGAGGTGCCCGACCGTCGCGGCCGCCGCCAGCGCCTTGTCCGCGACGAGCTCGCCGTGCATCTTCAACAGCGCGAAGGCCCGGGAGGACGGGTCGTAGAAACGGGAGAGGATCCCGAGTGCCTCGTCGTCGCGCATCAGGCCGTCCGGGAGGAGCGCGGTTCCCGGGCGAGCAGGACGCCCTCGATGAAGGGGTCGATCCCGCCGTCGAGCACCTCGTTGACGTTGCCGATCTCGAGGTTGATGCGGTGGTCCTTCACCAGCTGGTAGGGCTGCAGCACGTAGGAGCGGATCTGGTTGCCCCAGGCGATGTCCTCCTTGCTGTCGTGCATCTCCTGGAGCTTCTCATCCTGCTTCTGCTTCTCGCGTTGGTGGAGGCGCGCGCGTAACACCTTGAGGGCGAGCTCCTTGTTGCGGAACTGGGATTTCTCCTGCTGGCACTGCACCACGATGCCGCTCGGCATGTGGGTGATGCGCACCGCGCTGCTGGTCTTGTTGACATGCTGGCCGCCCGAGCCGCTCGCGCGGAAGACGTCGATGCGCAGGTCCTTTTCCTCGATGTCCACCACGATCTCGTTGTCGAGCTCGGGGTAGACGAAGACCGACGCGAACGAGGTGTGCCGCTTGCCGCTCGCGTTGAAGGGCGAGATCCGCACCAGCCGGTGCACCCCGACCTCGGACTTGAGGTAGCCGAAGGCGTTCTCGCCCGTGGCGGTGAAGGTCGCGCTCTTGATCCCGGCTTCCTCCCCGGGCTGGTAGTCGATGAGCTCGAGCTGGTACCCCTTGCGCTCGACCCACCGGGTGTACATGCGAAAGAGGATTTCCGCCCAGTCCTGGGCCTCGGTGCCGCCGGCACCCGCGTTGATGGAAACGATGGCGTTCTTCCCGTCGTCCTCGCCGTCGAGCATCAGCTCGAGGGCGAAGCGGTCCACCAGGGCCAGCAGGCTGGTCGCCTGCCGCCCGAGGTCGTTCAGGGTCCCCTCGTCGGACTCCTCCACGGCCATCTCGAGCAGCGCCTGGTTGTCCTGCACCTCGGCCGCCAGCTTGCGAAACCGCTCCAGCCGGTTGCTCAGGCTGGTGCGCTCCTTCAGGACGGTCTTAGCCTCTTCGGGCTTGTTCCAGAACCCTTCCTTGGCAAGGATGGGCTCGATTTCCGCCAGCCGTTTCTCCATTCCCTCCAGGTCAAAGACAACCTCGAACCTTGTCGAGCTTGCTGGCGGCGTCCTTCAGGGCTTGCTTGATTTCGTAAGACATGGCGTGATCCTCCTGATCATGGGGTTTAGACTCTTTACAGTTTACACGCTAAGCGCGAATAGCTCAACCGCAACACCCGCCGGCGGAGGTCGCGGAGCGCTTGCCCCGGCAACCGCGTGCGACCGCAAGTATCGCGAGGCCGAGGCAGGCCCAGCCGAACACGTCGCCGTAGCGGGAGTAAATCGACTCCGCCCCCATCAGGGGCAGCGGCCGTACCACCGCGGCCTCCACCTCCAGCGGAGTCGCGTCGAGCACCCGGCCGACCGGGTCGACGAAGCCGCTGATGCCGGTGTTGGCCGCGCGCGCCAGGGCGCGCCGGTTCTCCACCGCCCGCATGGCCGCGAGGATGAAGTGCTGATAGGGCCCGGCGGTCTGCCCGTACCAGGCATCGTTGGTGATCGTGATCAGGAGCCCCGCCCCGTTGCGCACCTGGGCGCGCGCGAGCTCCGGGAAAATGACCTCGTAGCAGATCTGGATGCCGAGCTTGCGGCCCGCCGAGCGAGAGCGTGTGGCCCTCGGGGCCGGCCTTGAAATCGCCGACGTGCTCGACGATTTTCCCGAGGAAGGGCAGGTATTCCTTGAACGGAGTGTATTCGCCGAACGGCACCAGGTGGGCCTTGTCATATTTGCCCAGGATTTCCCCGGGCGCGACGAGGTAGGCGCTGTTGAAGTAGTCGGCCTTCTGGCCCTTGAGCTCGAAGGACGGGGCGCCGATCAGGAAATTCGTCCCGGCCGCGGCCACTCCCTGCATGACCGCGCGGGTCGGCGGCCCCTCGGCCAGGAAATAGAAGGGTGCGGCCGACTCGGGCCAGACGATGAGGTCCGGGGCCTGCGCCTGGGTGGACAGAGACAGCTTGAGGTATTTCTCGATGGCCGCGGCCTGGAAGGCCGGGTCCCACTTCTCCGACTGCTCGATGTTCCCCTGGACGACCGCCGTGTTGATCTTCGGCGCCGCGGCGGCCAGGCGGTCGATCTGCTCGATGCGCACGCCGCCGTAACCCCAGGCCGCCGCCGCCAGGGCGAGCGCCGCCGCGCCGCCGCCGACGGCCAGGCGGCGGGAGATCTTTTGACCCTGCCAGTTCCATCCCGCCAGGGCGGCGACGATCAGGAACAGGGCCGCGCCGGCCAAGGCGACCAGGGCCGAAATGCCGTACACCCCCAGCACGTCCGCGATCTGGATCAAGTGGAGATGTCGGTACTGGGAATAGCCCAGGAGCCCCCACGGGAAACCGGTGAACAGAAATGAGCGCAGGAACTCCGAGGCCGTCCACAGTACGGGGAAGGCGACCAGCAGCCGGGCGGGGCTGGGGCCGGCGAGCGCGAGGGCGCCGATACAGGGTGCGGTGAACACCAGGCTCAGCACGGAGGCGAACAGGAACAGGATCCCGATCGCCAGCGGCAGGGGCAGGTGTCCGTAGATGGTCATGGTTGGGACCAGCCAGTACAGCAGCGACAGGTGGTGGGCGATGCCGAAGACCATGCCGCGGCGGAAGGCCTCCCCCGGGCCGGCGTTCCTCACGGCCCAGAGCAGCGGCACGAATGCCGCCCAGGCCAGCGCGGAAAGATCGATCTTGGGGAAGGCCGCCGTGAGCAGGATCCCGCTCAGGACCGCCATCAGATTGGGTATGGTCTCAAATCTCACGTCGACTCGCAGGCGCAAAAAAACCCCGTCAAAACGGGGGTGGTCAGGTGGTGACAATTGCCGACCATAATTGTGAAAAGACGCCGTTCTGTCAAGCCGAAACGCGCCTTCTGCAATCGGCATGCGCGCATGGGATGAGCGTCTCCGTCAATATGTTGTGCCCTCTCCCGCATTGACACACAATCGCTTCCGGCATATGCTTGGAACATCTCCCTTCCGGCGGTCGACAACCCTGCCCTTCCTCGCCCGAGATCGGCGGCGCGCAGCTGCCGGCGGGTGGCGTGGCATGCGGGGGGCGCCGGATCCTCATCAAACTGAGAGAGCGCATGGACAACGTCAATCAGGTTCTGATCGACCGGCTGGTCCAAAAAGGGGCGGACGCCTCGCTTCTGGGCAGCCTGCTCAAGACCTTGTCAAAAATCCTTGCCGAAGACCCCACCATCGACCCGGACGCCGCCACCCAGCGGTTGCACTATCTCGGGTGGCCGGAGGTCCAGGTCGACTACCACACCCTGCAGCTGGCGCTGGCTCACTTCGAGGCGAGCTCCGGCAACGGCCCGGGTGCGTTCACCGAGGACGAAGCCCGGCGCCGCGCCATTCGCCTGCGGGAGGTCGAGGTCGCCCCGATCGCCCTAAACGACATCTGATCCGGACCGCCAGCCGCCTTCGATCTCGCCGTACCCCGGGATTTCGCCAAAACGGAGCGTGTGGTTATCCTCGCCCGCGTAAGGCTTTGACCTGAAACGTCGAGGAATGATACCATGGCAGGTCTTGTCGTTTTCTCAAGCAACGTGATCTGCCATGGACCGCAAAGCGATTTCATATTCAGTCATAGCGGGCAACGGGAACATCCGCCGGTGCCTGTCCTGCGGCACGACCGAGAACATGAAGCGCCGGCGCTACTGCTCGATCGAGTGCCGCCGGAAGCTGCGCCACAACCTTAATATTCGAACGGGGCTGCTGCAGACGCTCCAGATTCGCTACGCCACCTTCTATTTCACCGACCATTTGATCGTGCTCGACATGCTGCCCTACGGTGCGGTCGACCTGGTGAGCTTCATCTTCCCGCGGGCGAAGGGCAGGAAGCCGGTCGACGATTTCTGCAAGATGTTCAACCTCCTGGGAAACGCCTGGTGGGAAGAGGTGCGGCGCACGAAGAAACGCTACGTCGCCACGCGGATCATTCTGGGCAAGGCCCAGCCGACCGATGGCAACGTCAACTCGGTGCGCCCGCTCGAGGTGCGGGAGCCGTCGCGCATGGCGCGCTCGATGACGACCCTCAAGCTGCGGAACCGGGACCTGCACTCGCCCAACCTGCAGCAGATCATCAAGCGCGCCTTCCGGCGCCAGGCCAAGAAGCACCACCCCGACCAGGGCGGTGACGCGGCCCTGTTCCGCAGGCTGCGCGACGCCTACGAGCAGCTCATTCTGTGGTCCGAGAACCCCACCTTCACCACCCGCCGCGGGTTCACCGACAAATGGTTCTACGAGGGCGGGCTGGATCGCTGGACCCAGCCCACCACCGTTCGCACCCCCCCCCGGGACGAGTGACCCTGGTCGTCTGGGTATTTAGGTATTCGGGTTTTTGGCCAAACACCCAAACACCCAGATACCCAAACATCGTACCTATCTCGGGAACACCGCGCCCTTGTCCGCGCTGGAGACCAGCTCGGCGTAGCGCGCCAGGTAACCGGTCCGGATTTTCGGCTTGAACGCGGGCAGAGCGGCGATCCGGCGTTTGATCTCCTGCTGGGACGACCGCACCCTCAGGCTCTTGCCGGGGATATCGATCTCGATCGTGTCGCCTTCCTTGAGCGCGGCAATCGGCCCGCCGGCGGCGGCTTCCGGCGAAATGTGCCCGATGGCCGCGCCGCGGCTCGCGCCCGAGAAGCGTCCGTCGGTGATGAGGGCCACCTCCTTGTCCATGCCCATGCCGGCCAGGGCCGAGGTCGGGGACAGCATCTCCTGCATGCCGGGGCCGCCCTTCGGCCCTTCGTAGCGGACCACCACCACGTCGCCCTTGCGGATCCGGCCGGCCACGATGGCCTTGAAGGCGTCTTCCTCCGAGTGGAAGATGCGCGCCGGGCCGCTGTGCTTGAGCATTTCCTCCGCCACCGCCGCCTGCTTGACGATCGCGCCCTGCGGGGCGAGGTTGCCTTTCAGCACCGCCAGCCGCCCCGGTGCGGTGGACCGGGTCTTTCAGGGTGCGGATGACCGCCTTGTCCCGGGTGCCGGCCTTGATGGCGTCGAGCATCTTGCCGACCGGCAGGCCAAGACCGTCAGGCACTTCTCGTGGATCAGCCCGCCCTTGCGCAGCTCGGCCATGACGGCGGGGATGCCGCCGGCGTGGAAGAAATCCACGACGTGGTGCGGCCCGGCCGGGGCGAGCGAGGTCAGGTGCGGGGTCTTGTCCGTGAATTGGCCGAAGTCCGCGAGGGTCACGTCCACCTCGGCGTAATAGGCGATGGCCGGCAGGTGGAGCGCGCTGTTGGTGGAGCCGCCGAGCGCCATGTCGGTCGCGATGGCGTTGTGGAAGGCCTCGCGGGTCATGATGTCGCGCGGCCGGATCCGGTTCTTCACGATCTGACACGGCGGCCCGGCCGGTCTCTTGGCGATCCAGATGCGGTCGGCGTAGACGGCCGGCGCACTGCCGCCGAGCCGGGCAGGGTCATGCCGAGCGCCTCGGAGAGGCTGCTCATGGTGTTGGCCGTGAACATGCCGGAGCAGGAGCCGGCGCCGGGGCAGGCGGCGCACTCGATTTCTTCGAGCTCGCCGCGCCGAGATCTTGCCGGCCTTGTGCGGCCGACGGCCTCGAAGACCTTGTCCAGCCCGATGTCCCTCCCGTCGGCACGCGGCCGGGCAGCATGGGCCCGCCGCGGCAGGAAGATGGACGGGATGTTCAGCCGCGCCGCGGCCATCAGCATGCCCGGGATGATCTTGTCGCAGGTGGCCATCATCACCAGGCCGTCGAAGGGGTGGGCCATGGCCATGATCTCGACGGAGTCGGCGATGAGCTCGCGGCTGGGCAGCGAGTACTTCATCCCGACGTGGCCCATGGCGATGCCGTCGCAGACGCCGATGGTGTTGAAGACCACCGGCGTCCCGCCGGCGGCGTAGATCCCGGCCTTGACCGCGTCCACCAGCTTGTCGAGGTGGGAGTGGCCCGGGATGATCTCGTTGAAGGAGTTGGCGATGCCGATGATCGGCCGCTCCATCTCCCAGTCGGTGAACCCTTCCGCCCGCAGGAGCGAGCGGTGCGGCGCGCGCTCGGGGCCTTTGGTCATCAGATCACTGCGTTTGCTCATGGGCGTGTTCCTTTCCTGTTGGAATCGTATTGGGGCCTGAGATCAGGCGGGATGTGCCAAATCGGCGAAGACCATAACAGGGAACGCCCCCGTGGGGCAACGCTCCTTTGATCGGCCCGGGTACGGTTGCTAAAAAACAAGCATCAGTCCGTCAGCCAAGGCGCGCGGCACTTTGGGATGCGCAGCATGCCGGACGGCATGTGAGCGCTCAACGCGCACCCGCATCAGCGGGTGCTGGGATTTTCGGCCGTAGGCCGAAAGGATCAGAAGCACGCGAGTGCTTCCATCGTTGTACCTGCTGCTGGCTGCAGGTAATCACAAAGGGTCGCGCAACGCCGGATCACGGCCTGATGCGCCGTTTTCAGCAACCGTTAGATCATGAAGGCGCCGCCGTTCACGTCCAGACAGACTCCGGTCACGAACGGGGAGTCCAGGAGGTACTCGAAGGCCCGCACCACGTCCGCGGCCCGACCGATCCGGCCGAGGGCCGTCTTGGCCGCGAGGGCCTCTTTCTGCCCGGCGTCGAACTCCGTGAACGGGCCGGCGTCCTCGATGAACGCGGGCGCGATGGCGTTGATCGTGATGCCGGCGGGGCCGAGCTCGCGCGCCCCGTAGCGTGTGAGGCCGAGCATGCCCGCCTTCGACGCCGCGTAGTGGGGGCCGATGACCCCCCCGCCGCGCGCGGCGATCGAGGAGATGTTGACGATGCGGCCGAAGCCGAGTCGCTTCATGCCAGGCACGACCTCGCGGCACCAATAGAAGGCGCTGCTCAGGTTGACCCGGATCGTGCGGTCCCATTCCGCGACCGTGAGCGCCTCGAAGGCGGCCTGCGGCATGATGCCGGCGTTGTTGACGAGCACGGTGGGTTCGCCCAGCTCGCGCACCACCTCCCGGTGATGGGCGGCCGTGACCGCCGGGTCCCCGGCGTCGCCCTTCAGGACGGCCAGCTTGCGCCCGGCGGCGAGCAGCGGAGTGAGGTGACCGCGTGCGTCCTCGGCCGACCGGTCGTCTTTGCTGTACGTGACGCCGACCGACGCGCCGCGTTCGGCCAGCGCCGCGGCAATGGCGAGCCCGATCCCGCGCGTCCCGCCCGTGACCACTGCGACAAGGTCGTTCATGTCGATAATCAGCCCCCCTCACCCTGACCCGCTAAAGCTGAACAGGTCGCTTGACACGTAAAACCGAACACCGAACACGTTATAAGGCTTTATCCACCCACCAGCAGCTTCCCGACATCGACCGGCTGAAGGATCAACCCCTGGGTGCGCATGATCTCCTCGGTCTGCCGCCAGGCCGCGGCGTCGACCGCGCCGAACGACGCCCCGGGGGGCAGCATCAGCTCGCGCGTCACCGGCAGCTGACGCCGGACCACGGCCGCGGGCGTCTCCCGGTCGGCCTCGAGCAGCACCCGGACGGCCGCCTCCTCGTTGGCCGGATCGAGCGCTTCGCGCCAGCCGCGCAGCAGCGCGTCGAGAAAGCGCCGCACGGTGTCCGGGTGGCGCTCCAGCATCTCGCGCGTGGTCACGACTGAGTTGGCGACAAAGCGCACGCCGAGGGCGTCCGGGCTGATGAAGGCGTACGGCTCGCCGGCCTGCTCGAGCTTCGCGGCGATGATCGGCGCCTGCGCGTTGAGGTAGAGCGGCCAGAAGGCCGCGCGGCCATCGTAGAACGGGGTGTAGTCGTAGCGCACGCTGAAGAGCGTGACCTGGCCCTCGGCGATGCCATGCCGTGCGAGCAGCGCCCGCATTACGGTCTCGTCGTTGCCGCCGTAGGTGACCCCGATCGTCCGGCCCTTGAAATCACCCGGGCCTGCGAACGGGGTGCGGTCGGGCCGGTAGATCCAGTGCAGCGGGTTGACCTGGAAGAGCTGGGCCAGGACGACGATCGGCGACCCCTTGGCCGCGGCGCGCAGTACCTGGTCGGCCGATGCGACGCCGAACTGGGCGTGGCCGAGTTCGAGCTCCTTCAAGGCGTCGTGCTCAGGGCCGCCCGGCTTGACGTTCACTTTCAGGCCGTTCTGCCGGAAATACCCCTGCCGCTCGGCGTAGAGGTCCCCGACCGTGCTCACGTTGTACAGCCACTTGAGCCGGTAGCTCACCTCGACGACGTCCGCCGGCTTCTGCCCGCAGCCGCTCGACGCCAACGCCACGGCCACCCAGCAGAAGGTCAAAAGGAACCGCATCACCCGTCTCGTCGATCTTCGCGGCAAGAGGCCACCCTCACAAAACACCTGAATACCCAAACACCGAAACACCCAACGACCCACCCACCCCAATACCCCTTCATCCCTCCCTGATCCGTCGCTGCAGAACCGCCCCGAGCCACTCCAGGGCGACGAGGTAGAGGGAGGTCCCCACCCCGATCAGGAAGAGCGCGACCAGGATCTTCGCCAGGTCGCTCTGGTAGAGCGCGACCCTGACGGTGTACCCGATCCCGGCCGTGGCGGCGATGAACTCCGCGACGATGGTCCCCACCATGGCCATGGTGGCGCTGCCGACGACGACCGTGGCGAGCTTGTGCATATTTTCGAAGGCGCGGATCCGCACCTGGAGGCGCCAGGTCGTGCGGCCGGTCAAGTCGTAGAAGTGCTCGATCTCGCGTACGGGCTCCGAGAAGACGCCGATGAAGGACAGGAGCAGCGGGAAGTAGCAGATCATCGCGGCGATGAGCAGCCGCGAGAGCAGGCCGTCTCCGAGCAGGATGAAGATGATCGGCGCCACGGCCACGATCGGGTAGGCCTGGACGTTGTAGGCGGCCGTGCGGATGAAGGAGCCGACCCACGCGGTCAGGCGGCCGGCGATGGCGACGAGCACGGCGAGCGCGATCGACAGCCCGTGCCCCAGGATCGCCACGGCCAAGGTGTTGAGCACGGCCAGGCAGTAGGGGAGGGCGTAGGCCCGGGCGGTCTGCCAGACCTCGCCGGGCGGGGGGATGACATAGTCCGATAGCCGGAGGGTGTACTTCAGGGCGAAGAGGCCGGTCAACCCGAGGGCGTAGATGAGCAGGAACTGGGAGAGGCGCCTATGCAGCATGCACGATCTCCAGCACGGCGCGCTCGAGCGCGGCCGGGTCGGGGGGCGCGCCGTTGCGGTGGTCCCGGCCCTGAACGGAGGCGACCTGCGGTGTCCGGGACAGCCCCCGCAGCACCAGGACCTGGTCGCAATATTTCGCCACTTCGCTCACGTTGTGCGAGATGTAGAGAAAGCACCGCTCCGGGAAGAGGTCCTTGATCTTCAGGATGATCCGCTCGCGGGTGGCCTCGTCCACGTTGGCGAGGCTCTCGTCCATGACGAGCAGGTCGAAGTCCTGCAGGAGGTAGCGGATGAGGTTGACCCGGTTCTGCTGTCCGAGGGAGAGCCGGCCGAAACGGGCGTGGATGGGTTCCGCGACCCCGAAGACGTCGATCAGCTCGGGCAGGCGCGACCGGGCGGCCGCGGGCGCGACCGCGTCCAGGTGCGCGCGCACGCTCGACCACCCCGGCAGGCGTTCGAGGTTGTAGGTGTAGAGCACCCGTCGAATGCCGTCGTGATGGACGGCACCGTCGAAGCCGGCGATCACGCCGGCCAGCATCCGGGCGAGCGTGGTCTTGCCCACCCCCGAAGGGCCGAAGAGGGCGTGGAACCCGGCGCGTTCGACGCACAGGCTGAGGTCGTTGAAGACCTCCCCCTCGGCGTTCGGGTAGCGATAGGAGATGTGGGTTGCCTCGAGGCGCATCATCTCTCCGGGCATTCGTCTGCGGGTCGAGTCATGTTTCTACCTGCGCGCGAGCGCGGCTGGACCTCTATAGCAAATCGGGCCGCCGGTTCACAAGGAGTCCCCGGCCTCTTGCCAACAAAGGCGGCAGGATCTATGTGGGAGTTATCCCCTCCCGCGGGGCCGCCCGGAATCGCAGAGGACGACCATGGCCTTTCGACCCGCCAGCCTGAAGCAGCGCTTCACCGTGTTTCTGATCCTCCCGGTCATGCTGCTGCTGGTCGGCATGGGCACCGCCGGCTTCTTCTACGCCCGCGACATGCTGCTCGACCAGTGGCGCGAGGCCTCCACCCTCAAGCTGCAGCGCGCCGCCCACGAGATGGACATGCACCTCGCCCGCATCAAGGACGGCATCCGCCTGGTCCACGAGGCCGCGGGAACGAGCTATTCGGATGCCTATCACCGGTGGGCGCTGGAGCACCTGTCCCGCCAGGAGGGCATCCAGGATGTGCGGCTGATTTGGGCCTCGGCCCCCGGGAACGGGCCGCCGGATGCGAACCCCGGCGGTAGCCGGGCACCCGGGCATCCCGGCCCCAACCGTCGCTTCCACAGCGGTCAGATTCGCGAGATCACCCCCGGTGTTCGATGCCGGTGGGCAGCACGGCACCGTCAACCTCATTTCGGTGCTCCTGGACGACCAGGGCCGGGTCCTCGGGCGGCTCGAGGTCACGGCCAACTTCGATTACATCTTCCGCGGCGTCGTTGAATCCGGGTGGTGGCAGAGCAGCAAGGCCTTCCTGGTGGACCGCAGCGGGGCCGTCCTGGTCTGCACGGTGCCCGGGCGGCACGCCGCGCTGGCCGAAACCGACGACCCGCTCGAGAACGCGATCTACCGTGCGATGCAGTCCGCCCCTTCCGGAACGGTGATGGGGCCGGGCCACCCGCCGGCCGAGGTCGGCGGGTTCTTCCACCTCCACGAGGCCCCCTGGGTGCTGGTCATGGTTGCCCCGGGCAGCGAGGTGCTGGCCCCGATCGTGCGCTTCCGGTGGGGGTTCGCCCTCTACGTCTTGGCAATCATCGCCCTGATCGTGGCGCTGATCCGCTTTGCGACCGCCGGCACGGTGGCCGACATCCGGCGCGTGTCGAACGAGGCGCTGCGGCTGTCGCGGGGGGAGTTCGGCGACCCGCTGCCGGTCGCGGGCCGGGACGAGGTGAGCGAGCTGACCCGCAGTTTCAACCGCATGACCCGCCAGCTCCGGGAACGTTTGGCGCTCAAACGCGACATCGGCCTCGCCATGGAGGTCCAGCAGAACCTGCTGCCCTCCGGCCCGCCGGCGATCCCGGGGCTCGACATCGCCGGCCGCAGCGTCTACTGCCAGGAAACCGGCGGGGACTACTTCGACTACATCCCCCTGGCGGACCCGGCCGGGGGCCTGCGACTGTGCGTCGCGGTGGGGGACGTGGTCGGGCACGGGATCTCGGCCGCCCTGCTGATGACCACGGTGCGCGCGCTTTTGCGCGGGCGCCTGGACCGTCCGGGCGGGATGGCGGAGCGGGTGGGCGACATCAACCGGCTGCTCTGCCGGGACACGGGGGTCAGCGACAGCTTCGTGACCCTCTTCCTCCTGGAGGTCGACCCCGTCGCGGGCCGCCTGGAGTGGGTGCGGGCCGGCCACGACCCGGGGCTGCTCTACCGGGTGCAGGCCGACGTCTGCGAGGAGCTGGGCGGCCCCGGGATGGCGCTCGGGGTGGACGAGGCCTTCCGCTACACCGACCAGGCCCGGGCGGGGGTTGCCGCCGGCGACATCGTGCTGATCGGGACCGACGGGATCTGGGAGACCCAGGACCTGAAAGGGGAGGCGTTCGGCAAGGCGCGGGTGAAGGATGCCTTGCGGGCCCACCGCGACCAGCCGGCCGAGGGCATCGTGCAGGCGGTTCTCGAAACGCTCGAGGGGTTTCGTGGCCGGGCCGAGCAGGAGGACGACGTCACCCTGGTGGTCGTCAAGGCCGGACCGAGGCCCTGAGGCCCCGGCTCATGCGGCGGCGCGGTGTTTCAGGTAGAGAACCAGGAGGACGCCGGCCGCGATCATCCCCGCGCAGAGCAGTTGCCCCATCGACAACACGCTCACAACGAAGCCGAGTTGCGCATCCGGCTCCCGGTAGAACTCGATGAAGAACCGCACCAGCCCATAGCCGATCAGGTAAAACCCCAGCATGGCGCCCCGGGGCGCCCGCACCTTGCGGATGCTCCACATGACCGCGAACAGGAAAATCCCCTCGAAAAACGCCTCGTAGAGCTGCGAGGGGTGGCGCAGGACCTTGTCCGGCGCCAGCGGAAAAAACATCCCGATCGGGGCCGTGGTGGCCCGGCCGTAGAGCTCGCCGTTGATGAAGTTGCCGATCCGGCCGAAGGTGTACCCCAGCGGGATGCACGGGACGTAGAGGTCCGCCACGTCGCGCAGCGCGATGCCGTTCCGGCGCGTGTAGAGCCAGGCCGCGACGAGGATGCCGATGACGCCGCCGTGGTAGGACATGCCGGAGATGCCCGTGAAGGTGATGCCGTTGGAAAACTCGAAGGGCAGGACGATTTCGAGCGGGTGCCTCAGGAAATAGGGCAGGTTGTAGAAGACCACGTAGCCCAGCCGCGCCCCGATCATCAGGCCGAGGATGATCGCGGTGGTCAGGTCGTTGACCTGCTCGCGCGTGACGGTGAAGCGCTCCTCGTGCCGCAACCGGTAGAGCACCAGCGCGTAGGTGATGCCGAAGGCGACGAGGTACATCAGGCCGTAGTACTGCAGCTTGAACGAGCCGATCTGGAAGATGACCGGGCTGATGTGCTGGGGCAGGTGCTGCCACCAGGTCCAGTAATCCGTCATGCCATGAACTCCCGCGGCCGTCGCGAGCGCTGGGCCGCTTTCAATAGGTCCGCTCTTATTAACGGTCTCACAAGTGTCTTTGCGTTGTCATTCCGGCATGCTTTTAGCCGGAGTCCAGTGAATTCAACTCATTCTGGATGCCGGATCACGTCCGGCATGACGGTACTGTTTCGAGACGATTAATATTTGCTGCTCCTGGCGCAGTAATAGTGGCCCGGCGCAGGGAAGTCAATCAGGCGCCGGTTCGAATCGCTTGACACCTGCGAAGGCGATTGGCTACACTGCGTTTTGACGAAATACACAGTAGCCTATGGAAGGAGGCCGCCATGACCCTGCTGTTCGAGGACGAATCCCTGCGCGACGGGCTGCAGTTCGAGCCGCAGGTCGTGCCGCTGGAGGACAAGCTGGCCCTCTTCGGGCTGCTGGTGGCGGCCGGGTTCCGGCAGGTGCAGGTCGGCTCGTTCGTGCATCCGAAGATCGTCCCCCAGATGGCCGACACCGAGGCGGTCATCCGCGCCGCGCGCGAGATGGCCCCGCAGGTGGTCGTCACCGCGCTCGTGCTGAACGACAAGGGCCTCGAGCGCGCGCTCGCCAGCGGCATGGATCACCTGAGCATGTCCTCCTCGGCCTCCGACGCCCACAGCCTGAAAAACGTGAAGCGGCCCGCTACGGAGGCCTTTACGACTCTCCTCGAGCTGACCCGGCGCGCGGTGTCCGCCGGCGTGCGCGTGCGCGCCGGCATCCAGTGCGCATTCGGCTGCGTGTACGAAGGGGCCGTCCCCGAGGAGCGCGTGGTCGCGATGGCCGTCCGGCTGGCGGAAACCGGGGCCGGCGAGATCAACCTTGCCGACACGACCGGGATGGCCGACCCCTTCCAGGTCCGGCGCCTGGTCGCTGCAACCCGCGCCGCCGTCCCCTGCCTCCCGCTGTCGATCCACCTGCACGACACCCGCGGCCTGGGGCTTGCCAACATGCTGGCGGCCTACGAGGCCGGGGTCGCCACCTTCGACGTTGCGGCGGGCGGGCTGGGCGGCTGCCCGTTCGTCAAGGGGGCGTCCGGCAACGTGGCGGCCGAGGACGCCGTGAACCTCTTCGAGCGCATCGGGGTGGCGACGGGCATCGACCTGCCGGCGCTCTGCCGCGTGGTGGAGCGCTACGAGGAGCTGCTCGGCCGCCGTCTGCCCGGCCGCATGACCCGTGTCCTGAACGCGAGGCAGGGGCTCTGCGCATGAGCGGACCCACCCGCCAGACCGAGCGCCACGTCGATGCCGTGCTGGCGGCGCTGGACATCCTCGAGTGTTTCCTGGCGGCGCCTGAGCAGACGACGAAGCAGATCGTGGCATCGACCGGCTTCACCCGCAACCGGGTCATGCGGCTGGCCGGGACGCTCGCCCACCGGGGCTTTCTTGTGACGGACGGCGCCGGCGGCTACCGTACGGGCCCCAAAGTGTTCGCGCTGAGCAAAGTCTTCGAGCGCCACCAGGGCATCCTGCCCCTGGTCCGGCCGCTCCTGCGCGAGATCGCGCTGCAGACGGGCGAGTCCGCCTCCCTTTACGTCCGGGAGGGCCTGGAGCGGGTCGTCCTGGCGCGCGAGGAGGGCACCCAGCCCATCCGCCACGCCGTGACCGAAGGCCAGCGCATGGACCTGCACGCCGGGGCGGCCGGAAAGGTCATCCTGGCCAATTCGCCGGAGGAAGTGCTGGCCGTGTTCCTGGGGAAAGACGCGCTTGCGGCACGCACCGCGCGGACGATCACCGACCGGCGCCGGCTCGCGGCCGAGCTCGCACGGGTGCGCCGGCAGGGCTTCGCGGTCAGCATCGGCGAGCGCGCGGCTGACGCCTGCGCCGTGGCGGCACCGGTCTTCGGCCGCGAAAACGAGCTCGTCGGGGCGCTCGCGGTCTCGGGGCCGATCACCCGCTTTACTGCTGAAACCCGCGGCCGCCACGCCAAGCTGCTGATGGCGGCCGCCCGCCGGGTGTCCGCCCAGCTGGGATGGACCGGCGTCTGACCCCGCCGCTGCGTGCCCGCGCGGGGCTCCCCTTCCGAAGGAGGCATTTAAATGACCAACGGCAACCCGCTGCCGCTCGCCGGGATCAGGGTACTGGAGCTCGGGCACACCATCATGGGGCCGACCGCCGGGCTCGTACTGGCGGACCTCGGAGCCGACGTCTACAAGGTCGAACGCACCGGTCGGGGGGACGACACCCGCTGGCTGAAGGGGTTCGGGGCCGGCTTCTTCACTTACTTCAACCGCAACAAGCGAAGCCTCTCGATCGACCTCAAGTCTGCGCCGGGCAAAGAGCTGCTGCTGCGGCTGATCGAATCGGCGGACGTCCTGATCGAGAACTTCGGGCCGGAAACCGTCGAGCGCCTGGGCGTGGGCTATGAAACCTGCCGCGCACGCAACCCGCGCCTGATCTACTGCTCGCTCAAGGGCTTCATGCCCGGCCCCTACGAAAAGCGGCCCGCCCTGGACGAGGTGGTGCAGATGATGGGCGGCCTCGCCTACATGACCGGACCGACCGGCCGCCCGTTGCGGGCCGGGGCCTCGGTGACCGACATCGTGGGCGGCAGCTACGGGGTGATCGGCATCCTGGCCGCGCTCTACCAGCGGCAGGCGATCGGGCAGGGTCAGCTCATCCAGGCGAGCCTGTTCGAATCGGTGGCCTTCCTCGTGGCCCAGCACATGGCCATCGCGGCCATCACGGGCAAGCCGGCCCCCCCCATGCCCGACCGGGGCCGGACCTGGTCGGTCTATGATCTCTTCACCACGGCCGACGGCGAGCTCGTCTTCGTCGGGGTCACCTCCGACCGTCACTGGCAGCGCATGTGCGAGACCTTCGGCTACGCCGATCTCGCGGCCGACCGACGCCTGGACACCAACCAGGGACGGATCGAGCAGCGCGAGTGGTTCCTGCCGGAGCTCCACCGGCGCCTGACCGCACTGAACAAGGCCGAGTTGATGGATCTGGCGGAAAAGGCGGGCATCCCGGTCGCGCCGGTGGCGCGGCCCGAAGACCTCTTCGAGGACCCGCACTTGAACCAGTCGGGCAGCCTGGCCCTCACCCGGCTGCCCGGCGGCGGCACCGGAAAGCTGCCTAAGATCCCGCTGCGCATGGACGGCCGGGCCTTCGACCTGCGTCTCGACCCGCCCGCGATCGGCGAGGGCTCCGTCGGGCTCTACCGGGAGATCGGGCTGTCCGAGGAGGACATCCGCCGTCTCGCGGCCGAGGGGGTCATCGAACTGCCGCGGGACGAGCTGTCGGCCGTGGGGTGAAGCGCGCGGAAGCAGCCTCCCGGCGGCTGCAAGATCGACGTACGAGGGGTCAGCCATTCGGCTGCGACCAAACCGAAAAACGTGCAGGACTTCATGGCCGCCCGCGGCGCGAGCGTGGAAGCGGCATGAACGTGAAACCGAGAGGCCGATGACTGAAACCGTGCAACCCGCATCTCCGCTCCACCCCATCACGGTGGAGCGCAGTGCCCCAGATTCCGTCCGCATTCGTTGGAACCCGGCGGCCGCCGGCTTGAAGGTCTCGGTCTGCTGCGGCCCCGCGCCCGACCGGATCCCGGCCGAGGCGGCCGCAACGGCTGCTCCGGGAGAACCACCGTCACGCTCGCGGGGCTCGCACCCGGCCGGCCGGTCTTCGTCCGGCTGCATGCCGGTGCCGGGCCGGGGGTCGTCGTGGGCGAGCGCTGCCTGCCGGTCGAGGGGGTCACCAACCTGCGCGATCTCGGCGGCTACGCGGCCGCGGCCGGCCGGCGCGTGCGGTGGGGGACCGTCTATCGGTCCGCCAACCTGGGGCGGGTCACGGCGGACGGGCTCGCCGCCCTCCGCCGGCTGGGTATCCGGCTGGTGTGCGACTTCCGCACCGAGGCCGAGTCGACCCGGCTGCCGAACCTCTTCCCGGACACGCCGGAGGTGGCCTACCTGCGGCTGCCGGTCCAGCACGGCGACCACGAGCCCACGGCCGTGTTCGAGCGCATCCGCAACGGGGATTACGGCTGGATTTCCGAGCAGTTCATGCTCGAGGGCTACATCGAGGGGCTCGACCGCCACGCCCACGTGTGGGCCAGCTACCTGCGCGCGCTCGCGCAGGCGCGCAACCGGCCGCTGCTCTTTCATTGTACCGGGGGCAAGGACCGCACCGGTGCGGCGGCGGCCCTGACGCTGCTCGCGCTGGGGGTGTCCGAGGAAACGGTCGTCGCGGATTACGGGCTTTCGGACGGGTGCAATCTCGAGGTGCGCCGGCGCGTGTACGATTACCTGCGTCAGCTGAACGTGGACCTCCCGACGGTCGAGCCCTACTTCACCGCGCCCCCGAGTCGGCTGCGCGCGCTGCTCGACCACCTGCGCCGCGCCTACGGGAGCGCCGAGGACTACCTCGTGCGAACGGCGGGCGTGGAACCCGATGTCATTGCCGTGCTCAAGGACGAGCTGCTGGAATAAAGGCGATCAAACCGTTGGTTTGGCAGGGCCGGAAGCGCGGAGGGGTGCGGGGGCGTTCGCTGGGGGAGAGAACGGTCCGCTGATCACATGGTTGCGGCCGTTTTTTTTGGCCTGGTAGAGGCGTTCATCGGCCAGGTTGAGCAGCGTCTCGGCGGCCACGTTCTTGAGGGCGGGATCCGGGCTGATGCCGACCACGCCGAAGCTCGCCGTGATCTTGATCGTTTCCCCCTCCCACCTGAAATCCTTGGCGGCGATGTGCACTCTCAGGCGCTCGGCCAGCCGGGTCGCGTTCTCCAGCGCCGTTTCCGGCAGCACCAGCAGGAACTCCTCCCCGCCGTAGCGCGCCAGCCAGTCCGAATCGCGCACCAGTTCGTTGACCGACTGCACGAACTCCTTCAGGACCATGTCCCCGCACCCGTGGCCGAAGGAGTCGTTGACGGTCTTGAAATGGTCGAGGTCACAGAGCGCAAGCGACAGCGCGCGCCGGTAGCGCAGGGAGCGGCGGATCTCGCGCGGCAGCTCCGCGTTCACGTGGCCGCGGTTGAAGCAGCCGGTCAGGGCGTCGTGCTGGGAGAGGTAGAGGATCTTCCCGTTGGCGACCTCGAGCGACTCCTTGTCCCTGCGCAGCTTTTCGTAGAGCACCGAGTTCTCCATCACCAGCGAGCATTGGCGGGAGAGGACCGATAGCAGGCGCATCTTCTCCTGGGTCACCAGGCTCTCCTGCAGGGCGGTCACGACCAGGACCATGCCGAGCGTGCTCTTGGTGGTGGCGAGCGGCAGCATGATGACGGACCCGGCCTGGGCGAGGGTGAAGGAGGGGGTCAGGGCCGGCTGGCGCCGCTTGAGGACCCAGGGGAAGATCCCGTATTCGATCTGCGCCTCGATTTCCTTGCGGTAGGCGGCGGCTTCACCGGGCGGCTGGGCCTGGCTCAGCGCGAAACCCTGCGAGGGCTCATCCACCAGGAAGAGGGCGCAGCCCTCGATCTCGATCAGGTTGCGGGCGTCCTTTAAAAATGCCTCCCAGATGCGCTCGACCGTGGCCGGGAACTCGACCCGGTCCTGAAACTGGCCCAGCTGCTCGATCTTATCGATCAGCTCGATGAGCGTCGTCTGGCTGTCGTTCATGGCATGTCTACCCGTAGCGGGTCGTTCCGTGTCGCCGCGATCGGCCGCCACGCCTGGATTTTTCCGGGGAGATGGGGTATCGATAGGCTCCCTGGCGGGAATGCTATACAGCGACGGAATGCAAATGGAAAGCACAAAAGTCACCCTCTTCATCCAGTGCCTGGTGGACGCCGTCTGGCCCCACGTGGGGGAGGCCATGGTCGCGGTGCTGGAACGGCTGGGCCTCACCCTGGACTGCCCCACCGACCACACCTGCTGCGGGCAGCCGGCCTTCAACTCCGGCTACACCCGGGAGGCGAGGGCGGCGGCGCGGCGGTTCATCGAGATCTTCGAGAGCGCTGGCCCGATCGTGTCGCCCTCGGGCTCGTGCGTGAACATGGTGCGGCATCACTACCCGGACTTGTTCCGGGACGAGCCGGAATGGCGCGCGCGGGCGCAGGCGGTCGCCGCGCGCACTTACGAGCTCACCGAGTTCCTGGTCGACGTCCTGAAGGTTGAGGACCTGGGCGCCCGCCGCCCGGGCCGGGTGACCTACCACGACTCCTGCCACCTGCTGCGGGGGATCGGGGTGAAGGAGCAGCCCCGGCGCCTCCTGCGGCAGGTGGCCGGCCTGGAGCTGGTCGAGATGAAGGACTCCGATTACTGCTGCGGCTTCGGGGGGGCCTTCGCGATCAAGTACCCGGACATCTCCGGCGCCATGGTGTACGACAAGGTCGACAAGATCGTCGCTTCCGGGGTCGACACCGTCGTGGGCTGCGACACCGGCTGTCTGCTCAACATCGCGGGCGCCGCCGCCCGCCGTGGCCTGACGCTGAAGACGTTGCACATCGCCGAAATACTCGCACAGCGGTGAGGCCCGCCGGTTTCCCCGTTGTCCCGCTCTTCAGTTCTCGGGTCCACGGGCACACGGGCGAACGCGCTAAGAGCATAAGACCAGCTGTGACAACATCATATTCCTGAACCCTGAGCTCTGAACCCTGAACACGCGGCCCCTGGCCCCTGAGCCCTATGTCCGACATCAGTACTGAACGCTACACTGAAGAAGCCCGCCGCGGGATCGCCGACCCGGTGCTCCGCAAGGCGCTCGCCTTTCTGCAGGACCGTTTCGGCCGCGGGACGGCCGAGGCCTACCGCCGCCTCCCGGAAGGCCCTGAGCTGCGCCTGGAGGCCCACCGGATCCGGGAGCGGGCGATCGATAATCTGGACGTCCTGCTGGAGACTCTCGCGGACCGCATCCGCGCCCGGGGCGGGCATGTCTTTTTCGCCGCGACCGCGCAGGACGCCGTGGACTACTGCCTTTCGGTGGCGCGCCGCACCGGCGTGCGCCGGGTCGTCAAGGGCAAGTCCATGGTGACCGAGGAGATCGGGCTGAACCCGGCCCTCGAGGCCGCCGGAGTCGAGGTGGTCGAGACCGACCTCGGGGAGTACATCATCCAGCTCGCCGGGGAGAAGCCCTCCCACATCATCGCGCCCGCTATCCACAAGACCCGCCACGAGGTGGCCGACCTCTTTGTGAACAAGCTCGGGATCCGGCGTACGGTCGAACCGCCCGAGCTCACCCAGGCCGCCCGCGAGGCGCTGCGCGAAAAGTTCCTGACCGCCGACATGGGCACCTCGGGCGTGAACATGGCCTGCGCCGAGACCGGCCACATCACGACCGTGTCCAACGAGGGCAACATCCGCATGGCGACCACGATGCCGCGCGTGCACGTGGCCTTCATGGGGATGGAGCGGATCGTCGCGCGCCTGGACGAGTACGAGAAGGTCCTGCGGCTCCTCTGCCGGGGGGCCTCGGCCCAGACCATGGGCACCTACGTGAGTTACGTGGGCGGGCCGCGCCGGCCGGGCGAGTCGGACGGTCCGGACGAGTTCCACCTGGTGGTCATCGACAACGGCCGCAGCCGCATCTTGGCCGACCCCCGGTTCCGCGAGATGCTCTGCTGCGTGCGCTGCGCGGCCTGCCTCAACGTGTGCCCGGTCTACGGCAAGATCGGCGGGCACTCGTACGGGTTCGCGTACTCGGGCCCGGTGGGGGCCGTGGTGACCCCGCTGCTCACGGGCGTCAACCGGGCCAAGGACCTCTGTCAGGGCGAGTCGCTCTGCGGCGCCTGCAAGGACGCCTGTTCGATGGCGATCGACCTGCCCCGCATGCTGCTCCTGCTGCGGGAGATGCTGGCCTACGGCGACCCGGTCTGGGGGGTGACGCCCGCCGGCCGCCTGGACGCCTGGGCCTACAAGGGCTGGTCCTGGCTCATCCGCAGCCGCCGCGTCTACGAGGCCGCTCTCCGGCTGGGCGCGCTCGGGCAGACGCTGCTGCCGCGCTCGCGGGGCATGATCCGCCGGCTGCCGCCCCCCTTCCACGGGTGGACCCTCAACCGGGACCTGCACCCGCTGGCGCGGGAGACATTTACGGAACGCTGGCGCCGGACGCGCAAGCGCTGAAATTCCGCCTCAAAGCCTTTCCCTCTCCCCCATGCAGGAGAGGGCCGGGTGAGGGGGATGAACCTTCTAATCTGAATTCGGATTGAGATGGATACAACCGACCAGATCACCTTCATGCGCCGCATCCGCACGGCTTTAGGGCACGCGCCGGATATCGCCCGCAAGGTTCCCGAACTGTTCGCCGACGCGCCGTCGGCCGAGGACCTGCAGCTGCTCGAACGCATCCGGCAGCGGTCGGTCGCTGAGCACCAGGCCCTGTTCGCCCAGCTGGTGGAGGCCGGCGAGCCGATCCGGCTGAACGTGACGCCGGTGGCGGATGCGCCCGCAGCCGCCCAAGCCGTGCTCGGCCTGATCGAAGCCAAGTCGCCGGAGTGGGGAACCCGCAAGAGCGTCGCTGCCTGGCGGCATCCTGTGATCGATGGCCTGCAGCTCGGCCCCGCCCTGGCCGCCCGCCACATCCCGCTGCACCTCAGCGACCCGATCGACCCCGCCGCCGACCCGGCCTGCGACCAGGCCGAACGCGGGCGCCAGCGTGCGAATCTGGTCGAGTCCTTCATCGGCCTCACGTCCGCCGACTTCTGCATGGCCGACACGGCGACCCTCGTCATGCGCAACCGCCCGGGCCAGCCGCGTTCGGTGGCGCTGGTGCCGTCCATCCACGTCGCCGTGATCGCGCTCGACCAGATCCTAACCGACATGAAGGAGCTCTTCGCGCTGCTGCGCTGGGACGAGCGCTTCCGGCAGGAGGGGCTCACCCACTACATGTCCTTCATCTCCGGGCCGAGCAAAACGGCCGACATCGAGGCCACCATGGTCCACGGCGCCCACGGCCCGCGCGAGGTGCACCTGGTTGTACTGTGTCCGTCTGCGGCTTGACAGGTGGAGGGCGCTTCCATAGCTCTCAAAAAAACTGAAGGCCTGCCGGGGTAGCGGTATCCGCCTGAGATCATACCCATCGAACCTGACCTGGGTCATGCCAGCGTAGGGAGCGTTCAAGAGCGCGCGGGCGCGCAGCCGTTTCCCCCGGGAGGCGGCTTTTTTATTGGGAGGAATGCCATGCAGACCCGAGACGTTGCGCGCGCGGCCGTGATGGCGGCGCTGGCCGTGGCGCTCTCGCCGTTTTTCATCCCGGTCGGGGTCGCCAAGCGCTACCCGGCGCAGCACATGATCACCGTCATGGCGGCCGAGTCAAGCCTGGTGTTGCAGGGGGAATTCGGCGGATAGGGCGACCAGCTCGCGGAAGGCGGCAGTCGGGTCGGGTGCGGAGTTGATGTCCGAAATGATGGCGGCGTAGCGCACACCGGGCTGGAAGACCGACCTCAAATTCGCTCGGGTGATGCCGCCGATCGCGACCACGGGCAGGTCGACGGCGGCCGCCACCTCCCCCAGACCCTGCAGCCCGATCACGACCGCGTCCGCCTTGGTGGGCGTCGCGAAGACCGATCCCGCTCCGATGTAGTCGGCGCCGGCCGCGGCCGCGGCGCGGGCTTCCGCCGGGGTACGCGCGGAGACCCCTAATATCATCTCCTGCGGCGCCCGCCGCAGGACCTCGCGGGCGTCCAGATCCTCCTGGCCCACGTGGATCCCGTCCGCACCCGCCTCGATGGCGATGTCCACCCGGTCGTTCACGATCAGCAACGCATCCTCGTATCGGCGGGCCTCCGCCAGCATGGCCCGGGCGAGCTGCAGGAACTCGTCTGCGCCCGCCGTCTTGTGGCGCAGCTGGATGACCCGCGCCCCGGCCTCAAGGAGCACGCGGCAAATTTCGAGGGTGTCGGCGAAGCAGTAGATCCTGCCGGGGTGGCGCATGAATATGGACTTGGCTTCAGGATTCATAGGCCTTCGGGTGGAACCTGGGCTGCGGGATGAGGTTTATCGAAAGACAGCAACTGAAGAAACTCAACGATGTGACTTCGCAGGAAGCCCGAGGTCAAGGCGTGCAAGCGATGCGGCGCGAGGCGTAATGGCAGTACGCCGCAGCGCCCGCGTGGCGAACCACAACGCAGAGATCGGGTTTCCTGCGAAGTCACAACCCGCAGAGCTTGCGGACCGCCGGATTGTCGACCAGCTCCGCGACCGGGCCCTGGTAGCGGATGCGGCCGTTGTCGATGATGTAGCCGTAGTCGCTCAGCCCGAGCGTGAACTTCACGTTCTGTTCGGCCAGCAGGACGGTCAGCCCGATCTCCTTCAGTCGCCGGATGCGGTCCTCGAAGGTCTTGACCATGATCGGGGCCAGCCCCTCGGTGGGCTCGTCCAGGAGCAGCAGCTGGGGGTTGGTCATGAGCGCTCGGCCGATGGCGAGCAGCTTCTGCTCGCCGCCGCTCAACAGCCCGCCCTTGCGGCCGTCCATGGGTTTGAGCGGCGGAAAGAGCTCGTACACCTTGGCCTTGGTCCAGGCTTCGGAGCCCGGCCCCGGCCGCGCGGCGATCTCGAGGTTCTCCCCGACCGTGAGATCCGCGAAGATGCGGCGGTCGTCGGGGACGTAGCCGATCCCCTTGCGCGACTAGGAGGTAGGGCGCCTTGCCGGTGACGGTCTCGTCGTTCAGGCGGATCGTGCCCCGCACCGGCGGCGCGAGCCCCATGATGCTCTTCAGGGTCGTGGTCTTGCCGGCCCCGTTGCGCCCCAGCAGGCAGACGACCTGCCCCTTGCGGATCTTCAGCGACACGCCGAAGAGGATGTGGCTCAGCCCGTAGTAGGTGTGAATGCCTTTGACGTCGAGCATGCTTACGAACTCCCCAGATACGCTTCCTGCACCGTGACGTTCCGGCGCACCTCCTCGGGCGGCCCCTGGACGATGCGTGCGGCCCTGCTGCATCACCATGATGCTGGTGGCGACGTTGAACACCACGTCCATGTCGTGCTCGCAGAAGAGGATGGTCAGGCCCTGCTCGCGCGCCAGGCGTTGAACCAGCCCCATCGTGGCGGCGGTCTCCTCGGGCGACATGCCCGCGGTGGGCTCGTCCAGGATGAGGAGCTCGGGTTCGTTGCCGAGCGCGATGGCGATTTCCAGGATGCGCTTGTCCCCGTGCGAAAGCGACCCGGCCAGCGCGGCCTGACGGTCGCTCAGCCCCACCCGCTCCAGGATCTCCCGGGTTTCCCGGACGACCAGGCGGTGCGCCGGCCGGAAGAGGGTGTGGCTCAGGTTCTTCTGCGACAGGACCGAGACCTGCACGTTCCGGAACACGGTCAGGCGCGGGAAGATGTTGGCGATCTGGAAGGAGCGCGCGACTCCCTTGCGGCAGATCTGGTGCGCGGGCTGGCCCCCGATGTCCTCGCCCTTGAACAGGATCCGCCCCTGGTCGGGCTTCAGGTGGCCGGTGATCAAGTTGAAAAGCGTGGTTTTGCCGGCGCCGTTCGGACCGATGACGGCGACGAGGTCGCCCGAGTTCACCCGGAGCTCGGCCCCGTTCACGGCCTGGAAATCCCCAAAGGCTTTGCGGAGGGTCTCAACCTGCAGCATCGGCTCATTCCTCCTTTGCCCGCGACGCGCGGCGTTCGCGCGACCGCAGCAAGGACCGCAGGTCGAGCCCCATGATCCCCTCGGGCAGGAAGAAGATCAGCAGGATCAGGACGACGCCGAGGACCAGAGTCCAGTACTCCGTGTAGCTGCCGACGAAGGTCCGCAGCGACACCATGATGGCCGCGCCCAGCATCGGGCCGAAGAAGGTGAACCACCCGCCCAGCAGGCACATGATGAAAATTTCGAGCGACAGCACCCAGAAGAGCATGTCCGGAAAGACCGAGCCCTCGACCACGACGAAGAGGACACCCGCGGCCCCGGCGAAGAAGGTCCCGATCACGATCGCGATCAGCTGGTGGCGGCGCACGTCGACCCCGACCGCCTCGCAGCGCTGGGGGTTGTCGCGCACCGCGCGTAAGGTGGCGCCGAAGGGCGATTTCAGGATGAGGAACATGACCGCCAGGCACGCGCTGACTACCGCCAGCACGAAGTAGTAGGCGTGGACCGATCCCGAGAGCAGCTCCGGCAGGGGGATGCCGTGGATGCCGTCGTCGCCGTTGGTGAGGCTGTACCAGCGCAGCGCGACGATCCAGATCAGCGACCCGAGCGAGATCTGCAGCATCCCGAAGTAGAGCTTGTTCAGGCGCACGCAGATGGTACCGATCACCAGGCCGGTCACCGCGGCCGCGAGCGGGCCGGCGCACAGTCCGACCCAGGCCGGCAGCCCGGTCTTGGCGAGAATCAGCCCGGCCGCGTAGGCCCCCACCCCGTAGAAGGCGCCGTGGTGGAACTGGTAGGCGCCCCCGTGCCCCACGAGCAGGTTGAGGCTCATGGCGAGCAGCCCGTTCACCAGGATGACGGCCAGGATGTAGATGTTGAAGCGGGAAGCCACGAACGGGACGACCGCGAGCAGCGCCAGCACAGCGGCGATGAGGGCGGCGTCGCGCGGGCGAACGATGTCGGCGACCATGGGCCCCCCTTTCACCAGGCCGACTTCAGAAGCCCGGTCGGCTTCAGGCTGAGGATGACGACCACGGCCAGGTACGGGAAGACGATGGCGAACTGGGGCAGCACCAGCAGCCCCACCGACTGGGTGAGCCCGAAGATGAGCGAGCCCACCATGGCGCCCCAGATGTTGCCGAGACCGCCGATCGTGACGATCAGGAAGGCCTCGATGATGATCGAGTGGTCCATGCCGAGGGTGATGCTGATGGTCGGCGAGACCAGCGCCCCGCCCAGGCCGGCCAAAACGCACCCCAAAACGAAGGCCAGCGCGAACACCCAGCTCACGTTGATGCCGATCGCGCCGACCATTTCGCGGTCGACCGCGGCGGCGCGCGCGATCTTCCCGAACCGGGTCCGGGTCGAGATCAGCCAGAGGCCGACCGCCACCACGGGGCCGACGGCGAGCAGGAACAGGTTGTAGCGGGGCAGGGCCGTCCCCAGGACCGCGATCGAGCCCTGCAGGAAGGGCGGCGCCACGAGCGAGCGATAGTCCGCGCCCCAGGTCATCTTGGTCAGGTCGCCCAGGATGAGCATGAGGGCGAAGGTGAACAGCATCAGCATGAGGTGCTCGCGCTCGTAGAGGTGGCAGAACAGCAGGCGCTCCGCGACCAGGCTGAGCGCGCCGACGATCAGCGGCGCGATTATGATCGCAAGCCAGAACCCGATGGCGCTGCCGCCGCAGAGGGTCGCGATCGTGTGGGAGGCGAAGGCCCCGATCATGTAGAGCGAGCCGTGGGCCACGTTGGGCACCCGCAGGACCCCCAGGATGAAGCTCAACCCCGAGGAGACGATGAACAAAATCATGGCCCGGCTCAACCCGACCAGCAGCTGGCTGGCGAAAACGGCCAGGGTAAACGTGGAGTCCATGTGTGCGGCCTTGCTCTGAAATGACCTGCCCGCCCCGTGCCGTGAAGGGGGGGCGGGCAGGTCGATCGATGGATTAAGGTCTACTTCCGCGTGGCCTGTACTTCCTCGCACGAGGGCATGACCTCGGCGCCGCGCAGGGTCAGGATGTCGGTGGCGATCGCGGCCCCGTACTCCTTGGAAATCTTGGTCGTGCCGAATAGGATCGGCAAAATTGTCTGGTGGTCGCAGGCCCGCATCTCGACCTTGCCGACTGGGCTGTCGACCTTCAGGCCCTCGACCGCGTCGATGAACTTTTCCTTGTCGATCTTGCCCGCCTGGCGGAAGCCCTCGGCGATGAAGTGCGCCGTGATGTAGGCGTGAAAAGCCGGGAAGCCCGGGGGCGTTTTGTAAAGGGTCTGGAAGTCCTTCACGAACTTCTGGTTGGCGCTCAGCTCAGGGTAGTAGAAGAGGTAGTCCATGGTGCCCATGACCCCTTCCGGGGCGTCGGTCCCGAGGGGCTTGAGCACGGCGTAGTCGATCGCGGTGTGGATGTAGACCGGGGTCTTCTGGTTGATGCCGGTCGCCTTGATGGTCTTCAGCACGTTGGCCATGCTCGCGCCGCCCGTGCAGAAGTGGATCAGGTCGGGGTTGGCGGCCTGGATGCTGGTGAAGTAGGGCACCAGGTCAGGCTCGCCCAGCTTCCACCAGGTCCGGCCGACGAACTCGACATCCGGCTTGAGCTGCTTCATGTAGCGGGCGAAGCTGTCGTCCAGGGCGTGGCCGTACTCGTAGTCGTCGCCCGCCACCCAGATGCGCTTGTACCCCTTCTTGGACAGCACGTTGGCGGCCGCCTTGCCGGACATGGCCGTGTTCTCGGTGACCGAGAACATGTAGCGGTGGCCGGCCTTGCCCGTGATGTTCTCGCTCTTGCCCATCCAGGTGAAGAACGGGACCTTCTCCTTCTTGGCCACCGCGTCCGAAACGGCCAGGGCGACGCCGCTGTTCACGACGCCGACGATGACGTCCACGTTTTCCTTGAGCACCAGCTCCTTGGCCATGTTGAGGCCGATGTCCACCTTGAACTTGTCGTCGCGGGTGACGAACTCGATCTTGCCTCCGAGGACCCCCTGCTTGTTGATCTCCTCCAGCGCCAGCTTGAAGCCGTTCAGGGCGTCGTTGCCGAAGACGGCCGGCGGGCCGCTGTAACTATCCAAGATGCCGACCTTGATGTTGCCGGCATCGGCCGGAGGCGCCTGGAGCAGCGCCGCTACGATCAGGAGCAGACCCAGGGGTGCCAAGCGACACATCTTCATCGACGTCCTCCCTTCAGAACGGTTGACCGCATCGGTTAGGGTGTGGGCGGAAACGCGCGCGGAGCTTGAAATAGCTGAGATTCCCTAATAAAGAAGGCGAACCAAGTCAAGACATATGATGAGCTCGGACCTCTGCCGCCATGCCGCAATCGCTTATGGCGCCCTTCTGCAAATTCCAGCTTCACCGAGGAAACCGTCGACTTCCTTTGTCCAGCTCGGGATGCCTTTTTTTGAAGCGAACAGGGAGTGGCCGCTCTCACCGAAGGGCGGCTGGA
The DNA here is from genome assembly GCA_963791285.1 of uncultured delta proteobacterium. Classification (GTDB taxonomy): domain Bacteria; phylum Desulfobacterota; class Desulfobacteria; order Desulfobacterales; family SpSt-501; genus SpSt-501. Next base: position 92,837 of record CAWBSC010000008.1, on the reverse strand, counting down.
TGACGAGGCGACCCCTGCCCCCGACCTGCTGAAAGGCAGCGAACCAGGCGCTCACATGCCGGGGCGCGAAGTACTTATCGTTCTCGCCGCAGTGCCAGAGCACTGGCACCCGAATCTTCGGCGAAATCCCCGCCGGGTGCGCCGTAGCCGCGCCGAATGGGGACGATGACGGCGAACCCGCGCCGGACGAATTCGCGAATCTGCGGATGACGCGGTAGCACCCGATTTTTCGGCCGGTCAGAGGCGACCGTCGGGCTGCCGTGGCTCAGCACGGCGCGCGGGAACGGGCCGTTCCCCAGGGGGCGAAAAACCGTGGCGGTCAGCTGCAGTTCCTTTCAGCCCCAGAAGCCATCGATGACCATCGGCACCTGAAAGATTTTCTCGTTGAGGGCGGCCGCGAGCTCGTTGTCATCGGACAAAGCCGGGCAGGGCAAAACCGGGAGCGCCAGGATCAGGAAAAACCCTTTCAGCATCCCTGTCCATCCTTCTCGTTAGAATCCGGCACCCGTGCGCCGGGAAAGCTGTGGCGTTCCGGAAGCAGGAATGGAATCGTGCGCTGTCATTCCTGTGAGCGCACCTTCGTCATCGGCGTGTGTTTAGGTTCTTCTTTGGGGATAATCGGCAAGTCGTGAGCCGCCTGTTTCTCCAACGGGAAATAGAATTACAAATTTTATAACAATATGAATCAATGAAGTAATCTGACATTACAAAAAGTATTGACAGGGGTTGGCGTGCAATATATCCTAAAATCAGATTATCATATGTCTGATAATTTGATCTAATCAGACTTGCGATGCGTCAACGGACGGCGCGGCCGGCAAACCACGGTTTTGGACCAAGCCTCGTCATTAAAAACCAGATTGTTGCTAAACCACAGGCTGGAGGAGGAAATGAGATACTTTACCGGCGGAAAAGTTGAAAGGGTGATCATCGCCTCACTGACTCCGGGGGATCTTTTTCTCGAGAGCATCGAAGAGATCATCAAGAAGGAAAAGATCGAGACGGGGGTGGTGACATCCTGCATCGGGTCTTTCAGGAAATTCCGCTATCACACCATCACGTGGACCGGTATGCCGCCGAAAGACAAGAATTACGAGATAGAAGGCCCTGTCGAAATCGGAGGCATCCAGGGGCTCATTGTCGGAGGAGAGCCTCACCTGCACGTCACATTCAACAATTGCGAAACCGGAGAGACGTCGACGGGCCACATCGAACACGGCTGCGAGACCTGCTACCTGATCGAGCTGTTCATCGAAGTGATCACGGGGGTCAGTGTCAAGAAGGACAAGGACCCGGACAATCCGGGAGTGGTCGCATTCGTCGCAAAGTGACCGGCCCGGATCGACCTCGGATCCACACCGGGATGGGCGCTGAACAGGCGTGGCTCGGAGCGACAATCAAACGCAAAGAGCAGGAGGAGTGCTTTAATGAAGATTGATGAAACGAAATGCACGGGATGCGGCACCTGCGTGCCGTATTGCCCGGCGGAAGCCATCTCGCTGGCGGGAAGAAAAGGTCAGCAGCCGGCTGGCGGCCATAAGAAGCAGGACCAAGTAGCGGTTATCGATTTCGACGAGTGCGCGGAGTGCGGCGTTTGCCTCAGGTCGGCGAACTGTCCCGCAGACGCCATTTACCAGCAGGAGCTGGTCTATCCCCGCTCGATCAGGAGCCTGATGAGCGACGTGCTCACCATTGCGCCGGAGTCGCAGATATCAGGGCGCGGCACCGAGGAGATGAAAACCAATGAGGTGACCGGCCGGTTCCCCCGCGGGGTGGCCGGGGTTGCCATCGAGGTGGGCCGCCCGATCACCGCAACGCGGTTGAGGGACGTGGAAAAAATCGCGATGGCGGTTGCGGCGTTGAACGTCGAATTCGAAAAGATCAATCCGACCACGAGCATGATGTCCGACGTCAAGACCGGCAAGTTCAAAGACGAGCTGCTCAACGAGAAGGTCCTCTCCGCCATCATCGAATTTTGCGTGAGGGTGGAGCAGCTGCCCGAGCTTTTTGGGATTCTCAAGACCGTGGAGAAGCAGATCGATTCGGTCTTCAGCCTGGACGTGGCCTGCAGGCTCAACCCGGACGGCTCGAACCCGACCCAGTCCTATATCGCCAGCGCCGGACTCTGGGTGGCCCCCAACGGGAAAACGAACGTCGGTTTGGGCAGACCATTGATTCAGGAGGGCTTGTCGAAATGACGCACACCTTGCACCGGTTGGGGACAGACCCGGAACAACTCCGGGAAGACTATGTCATCCTGGTCATGCCGTCCAAGGACATCAACCACGTCGGCTCCGGCCCGAAACTGCGGCGGTTTTTCGAGATCGCGCTCGAGAGCGGCGCCATCAAAATAGGCGACTGCCGCAAGGGCAACCAGTACCACCAGGGCGGGCTCGACCAGGTGCTGAAGAACGTCGAGGATCGGGCCGTGATCCACGCCGTGTTCAAGGACCGGGCTTCGGTGATCCGGTGCCTGAAGGTGCTCAAAGCGGCGGATCTGGGCATGTCGGTCGTCGTATCAGGGCTCTTCGACGAGGTCGGGCGGTGCTGCCAGGAGTCGGGGTTGGTGCCGCACACAATCAACCAGTCGCTGGGCCGGTGGGGAAAGACGAACAAACTGCCGGCGACCGGAATCGTCGAAATCAACACCATGTGCGGGCACGGGATGGTGTCGGTGAACTTGATCCAGAAAGCGATCGCCCGGATCAAGGCAGGGAAGTGGACCGCCGAGAAGGCGGCGGAAAATCTCTTCAAGCCATGCATGTGCGGCATATTCAACCCTCACCGGGCGGCCAAGATCCTCGCCCGTCTGGCGCAGGACATGTGAAAGGAAGCCACCCGTGGACTACACCATCGGCATCATCGGTCTGGGGCGCTGCGGGCTTCCGGCCGCCAAACGATTCATCGAAAATGGCTACCGGGTCGTCGGATATGCCCGGCGGCTCGAGGTGATCCGGGATTTCGAAGGCATGGGGGGCGTCCACGCAGCGACCCCTGCGGCGGTGGCGCAGCGTGCGAACACGGTGATCGTCATGGTCCTCAATGATGAGCAGGTGCTGGAGGTGATCATCGGGGACACCGGCGTGTTGAAGGGCGCCGCCCCGGGGTCGATGGTCGTTTGCATGAGCACGATCAACCGCAGCAACCTGGACCTGGTTGCGCAGCGGTGCGGCGCGCAGGGGGTGCAGTTCGTAGACTGCCCGTTCACGGGCGGTCCGGCCCGGGTGTCCGCGGGAACCCTGACCCTGATCGCTGCGGCGGCCGAGGACGCTCTGGCCCGGGCGCGGCCGGTGCTCGAGGTCGTCGGGAAGATAACCGTGGCGGGGCCGCAGCCCGGAATGGCGCAGGCCGTCAAGCACTGCAACCAGTTGCTGGTGACGGCCGTTCACGCCGCGACCATCGAGCTGATCACGCTGGCCCGGAAGAGCGGGATCGACCCGAAGCTGGTCTGCGAGGTCGTGGGGAGCGGGATCGCGGGCAACGACTATTTCCGGCTGCTGTCCAAAGGGATCCTCGAGAACACCACCTCGCCCGGAGGGATGGGCCAGTTGTGGAAGGACGTGAGTATCGTGGTGAACTCCGGGCGTCAGCTGAACCTGCCGTTGCTGGTGGCGACGGCTACCCATCACTATTTCACGATGGCCAAGTCCCTCGGCATGGAGAACGAGGACTCGGCCCGCCTGATCGAGGTCCTGGAGCGGATGATCGGGCCAGGGTGAAGCTGTCCTTCTGCGGGTGCGGAAGGAATTTTTACGCCTTTCTGCTTGAGGTTCAGAACCAACTCTTACCAACTGAAGGGGGTAAGCATGAAAAGACAGTGGTACGTCACGGTGGCTATGATCCTCATGTTGTCGGTTCTGACTATTCATGCTGGTGCCGCAGAGCCGGCTAAGTTCGCAATATTTGAACCGCTTTCCGGGCGTACGCCGCATTCGCCGAGGAGCACAAGCGGGGTGCACAAATGGCGTTAGACGAGATCAACAGCACAGGAGGGGTACTGGGCCAGCCTGCGAAGTTATTTGTGCGCGATGATGAGCTCAACACGGGGGTCGCAATGCGCCGCATCAAGGAGTTGGATGATTCAGAGAAACTGACGGTCATCGGTGGGACCCTGTCCGGTGGTATGGCCATGGGCATCAATGAGTGGGCCTGCAAAAACAATAAAATTTACATGTCCTTTTGCGATAGCCGAATGGGTATCGGAGATGGCTACTGTGAGAATGGGTTTTCGGTCGGCATATCAGGCTATATCCAGGGCGAAGCCATCGGCCGATACATGCTCACCAATCACGGCAAATCGTGGATTATTATCGTGGCCGATTATGGATGGGGCCATGAAGTGCTGAAAGGATGGTTAAACGCCAGCAAAAAATATGACGGTAAATTCCTGGAAGCTATCTACGTCCCGCTGGGGACAAAAGACATTTCAGCTCACCTGCCTAAGATTATTGCGCAGAAACCGGACATTCTTGTTTTTGCCACTTACGGATCAGATCTCACCGCTGGGATCAAACAATCCATGGAGATGGGCATTTCGAAACGAAGCAAGATCGTTGCGACGAAAACAGACCTCCCCTTCATCAAGGAAGTGGGGGCCGCCTACGATGATAATGTATACGGGACCATGACCTTTTACTGGAATCATGTTGCACAATACCCCAAGGCCAAGAAATTTGTAGAGACATATATGAAGCTCTACAATAAACCTCCATTGCAGGATACGGATCGAGGTTACACCGGCACCCTGGCGGTGTTTGAGGCCATGCGACGGGCCGGCACGGTAAGTGACATTGCGAAGATTCGGAAAGAGCTCGAGGATTATGTCTACCTCGGCAACAAGGGGCCTGAGGTCATTCGCGCCTGCGATCATAATCGAACTCAGAGCGTTCTGATCGTGAGAGGGAAGGGCGCCAAAGCCGAGGGCTGGGATATGGTGGATGTGGTCAGTGAAATCCCATATTGGGAGATCATGGAGAGCTGCGAAAACAATCGCGCCGACATTCCCTATGGGAAAATTTCTATGCCAGGGAAGTAAGCGCCTCTTTACCAGTGAACCTCCTCGAATACGGGAGCCGTTTTGAATGCTGAGAGCGAAGCAGCGGTAAAAGGTCTTGCGCATTGCATTGCACCAACAAGAACGGCTTCCGCACATCAGAGATCACATGACACATATCAGTTGGGACCTCATCGTAATGCAGATGATCATGGGTCTAGCGTTGGGCTCGATATTCGTATTGGCGGCTTCCGGGCTCTCCATCATTTTAGGCCTCATGGATGTCGTCAATTTTGCACATGGCACATTCTACATGCTGGGCGCATATGCCACTTACGTGGTCATCAGTTACTCCGGGAGTTTCTGGGTGGGTGTCATAAGCGCACTCCTTTTGGTGGCCGTCTTAGGAGGATTGGTTGAGGTCTTCACGCTGAAACCGCTTTACGGAAAGGATCCCCTTTACCCCTTGCTGATGACCTTCGGGTTTTCGGTCGCCATCCCCGATCTGGTCAAAATGATTTTCGGTTTGATCGGAAAAGTGGTCGAGTACCCACCTGTGCTTTCCGGCGTGCTATCGGCGGGCCCCATCTACATATCCAAATACCGGCTGTTCATCATTCTGTTAACGTTTTTCATCATGTTCTCTTTGATGCTGTTTTTAAAAAAAAGCAGCTTGGGAATGATTATCCGGGCAGCTACTCGCGATAAGCTCATGGTGAACGTGCTGGGAATCGATACATCCCACATCTGGACCATCGGGTTCATGATCGGGGTGAGCTTGGCTGCCCTGGCCGGGGCGCTGGCTGCGCCGATGGTGGCTGCGGTACCGGAAATGGGCATTGAGATGACCGTGGAGTGTTTTGTGGTGGTGGTAATCGGCGGCCTCGGTAGTCTGGGTGGCGCAATATTGGGTGGATTGCTCATCGGGCAAATTGTCAGCTTCGTTTCACTGTTCGCTCCCGAATACACCAGCGTGTCAATATTCTGCGGAATGGCGGCCGTTCTGCTGTGGAGGCCCCGAGGTTATTCGGGGAGGAGGGCCGAGTATAATGCCGGAGACGAAGGCTACACCCGCAGCATCGCCTCCACCGCTCTCGCGCCCTGTCCCCAGATCAGCGCGTCGCCGTCCGGTTGAAGTGGGGGGGCTTCTCTTCGCGTTGTTGCTGCTCCCATGGTTGGTTTCAAAACCATTGGCAACCGAGATCGTTATATTCGGTCTGTTTGCCATGGGGTTCAACCTGCTGCTGGGGTACACCGGTGTGCTCTCCTTCGGCCATGCGATGTATTTCGGGACAGGAGCCTATGCGGCGGGCATGAGCCTCCGGTATTGCTCGTTGGGGGTCGGGTCAAGCTTGGCAGTGGCTGTTCTGATTGGAACACTGCTGGCGGGTCTGGTTGGGGTTGCCTCGCTGAAAAAGCGGGGCGTCTATTTTGCCATGATCTCGATGGCCTTCGCTCAGATGGTCTACTTCATGGCGTTGACTCCCTTGGCGCGCTGGACCGGCGGGGAAGATGGTTTGAAATTCATCCCCAAGCTCTACTTGGAATTCCCCTGGAAGGTCGATCTGACCAATAACCTATATCTGTATTATTTCGTCCTACTGGTAGCCGTCTCTCGTTGTTAGCCATTTATCGAATCATCGACTCGCCCTTCGGCCATTCTTTGCGAGCGGTTCGTGAGAATGAAGACCGGATCAGCGCCTGCGGGTATGACACCCTGCGCCTTAAAATATTGTCGCTGATATTTTCGGGTTTTTTGGCACTGGCCGGAGGGCTTTACACTTCTACCTCGGGTGTGTTTCGGTCAGCGTTCTGTTCTGGCTTCTCTCAGGAAGTATTCTGATGATGACCCTTTTGGGCGGTACTAAGGTTTTCGTCGGCCCGATCGTCGGTGTGGCCGTATTTCTCTTCCTGCAGAACACCATAAGTCTGTATACGGATCGATGGCAGTTTTTCGTCGGAGTGCTGTTCATGCTGATCATCATGGCATTCCTTCATGGAGTTCTGGGTACGCTGCAGAAGCGGCTGGCATCCCGTCGGAGATCTCGTTAACCACGGAGGGCACATGCTGCTCGAAGCCGTCAATGCGTGCAAATATTTTGGCGGGATCAAAGCCGTGGATGAGGTAAGCTGCCATCTGCAGAAAGGACAGATCAAATCGATCATCGGACCGAACGGCGCAGGGAAAACTACCTTCTTCAACCTGATCGCCGGGCTATTCAAGCCGACCTCCGGGAAGATCCTGTTCCGCGGCCGCGACATTACCGCCCGAAGTGTCCATGAGATGGCCCGCATCGGGGTCACCAAAACTTTTAGATTACCGCATGTGTTCCCCAACCTGACCGTGTATGAAAATGTGCGAATAGCCGCCCAGTCGAAGACGACGCAATTCAACTTCTGGGGCAAGACCTCTCAATTCGACGGAGTGAACCGGCTGGCGTCTGACATATTGGAAAACATCGGGCTGAGAGAGTCCGAAGACCGACTCGCCTCCGAGCTGTCACATGGTGAGAAGCGTTACCTTGAGATCGGCCTGGCCCTGGCAACCCAACCCGAGATTCTCCTTCTGGATGAACCCACCGCCGGGATGAGCCCTTCGGAAACGCTGGATGCCAAAGCATTCATCAAGCGGATTCACGAGAGCTTGAAATTGACCATCATGTTGATCGAGCACGACATGAGCGTGGTCATGGATATTTCGCATGCCATCATGGTCCTCCATGAAGGGAAAGTGCTTGCCGAAGGCACTCCTGAAGAGATCAGTGCCAACAGAGTTGTGCAGGCTGTATTTCAGGGGGCCGTCGGGATGCTTAAAGTTGAAGCCATTAATACGTTCTATGGCAGCAGCCACATTCTGCATGATGTGTCCCTCGAGGTTCATCCGGGGGAGATTGTCGTACTCTTGGGGCGCAACGGTGTCGGCAAAACCACTACCCTAAAAAGCATCATGGGGATCCTGCCGCTTCAAAACGGACGGGTGGTTTTCGAGGGAAGAGAGATTACAGGATACCCCCCCCACAAGGTCGCCGCCTGCGGCGTCACCTTTGTATCCCGAGGAACGTCGTATCTTCCTCAATCTGACCGTATTGGAAAATCTGAAAATGGGAATGGTGGCCCAGGGCAATCGGATTCGACAGCCGGGCTCAGCTTGCCGTAGTTCTTGATTACTTTCCGCGGTTGCGTGAACGCATTAACAACAAAGGAAACCGCCTTTCCGGCGGTGAGCAGCAGATGCTGACCATCGCGCGGGGATTGGTATCCAATCCCAAGCTTCTCATGATCGATGAGCCCACCGAGGGGTTGTCCCCCATTCTGGTTGAAGAAATTACTCGAATCATCAGGAGATTGCACACGGATGGCGTAACCATACTGGTCGTGGAGCAGAATTATGAAATGTCGTTGAACTTGAGTGAAAATTTGAGAGCATACGTAATCGAAAAGGGGCAGATCAAGCTCGAAGGGACAAAGGCCAAGTTGAGAGAGTGTCAGGCGGATGTTGAAAAATGCCTGGGGGTCAAAATCTAGCGTACTGGTTCCGTGCATACGTTCGGGGAAGTCTCGTTTATCCAAGCCGAAAATCTCAGGAGGAGGGCTTTATGGAGAAGAGTCCGGTGGTGAAATACGATGAAAAGGGCGTCATGGACGGCGGCACCATGGGCTTAAGGCGCGAAATGAACCGGGACATCTGGCTGAAGGAAGTGTTCCCGGAGTGGGGCTCATATTTGAACTATGAGATCGATCAGTTCAAGGTTCCGTCAGGCGCCGGCGCCCTATGGTATTTTGGTGCAATGAGTTGTGCCATAAAGACTCAGGCTGGAGCGGTGTTTACCGTCGATCTCTATTCAGGGCCGAGCATTTTCACCGATCGTTCGTACTGCGGCGTCTGCAAAACCAGCGGCGCAGAAAAGCTTTATTGGATGCGTACGCATCCAATGGTGATCGACCCATGGAAGTTCAAACGGCTTGATGCCGTCTGCGTCACCCATCACCATCAAGATCACATGGATTTTTACACCATCAGCGCCGCACTCCAAACCACCAACTGCAAGTTCATAGCACCTCCTGAAGCTGCCCGAAGAATGAGAGCAGCATCGGGGGTGCAGAAAGATCGTCTGATTGTCGCCCATGTAGGAAAAAGCATTCAGATCGAGGACATGAAAATCGATTTTGCGCCCAATTTCGATATTATTGCGACCAAAACCGGATTTGAGACGCCGGTGCCATTTTCCAGGTAGCCGTGGGGTTTGTGTTCAACACCGAGGGTGGGAACTTCGCGTTTCTGGGGGATTCACTATATCACAACGGGTATCGGATGGTCGGTGAAAACTACAAGATAGACGTGGTTTCCATGGCAATGGGGAACAATGCCCCCGGCTATACGGATAAAATGTCCCCTTGGGACCTCTGGCGCGTGGCCGAAGCCTTGAATGCCAAGACCATTCTACCGATGCATCATGACAATTGGGCCAATTGCTACGAAAATCCCTTTTACCTCGAGCAGATTGTAAAGTGGAAGAATCAGGAGAGGCGGCACCCGGAAATGAGCGTCGTCACTTTGCTCCCTGGCGCGCGATATGTGCATCCCACTGACAACGACGGCCGGCGGTACTCTTACCCCGACAACCGGGAACTGTGCAATTTTTTTTTGGCCCTAAATGAGGAAGAGGGATGATTTTTATGGAAAACTCAGAATTCATATTTCCGGCTGACATAAATGCCGTTTTGCAGTGAGCTTCAAAAAGCCGGCAAGGGAACGCATGTGTTGGCCGGCGGAACCGATTTAATGGTTGCAGTGAATTTAAAGCAGACCCCGGCTCTAGAATAGTTTGTCTGCGCGATTGCGGATTAAATTATATTAAAACATCGGATGTCCAGCTTAAGATCGGAGCATCGGCCACCCTCAAGTCAATTATCCAATCCGAGGCCGTCCGAACAAATGCCCCGTTGCTGGCAGATCCTGCAGGTCCATCGGATCGCCGGCCATTCGAAATGTGGCTACCCTTGGCGGCAATGTCTGCAATGCTTCCCCTGCCGCAGACGGAGCGTTGGCTCTTCTGGCGTTAGGCGCAACGGTCACCATCGTGTCGGCTTCAGGCAGCGGGATGTCGCAATTGAAACCTTTTTCACGGGTCCGGGAAAACCGTTCTAAAGCCCAACGAACTGGTCAGGGATTTATAATCACCATCCATAAAAGCCACCATAGATGGGGTTGGTTGAAAAACGGACAGAGGAAAGCGGAAGCCATCAGCGTCGCGGCCGTCGCGGTAAGCATGCTGGTCCAGCAGGGCCTTTGCAAGCGGGTCAGAATCGCGCTCGGATCTGTGGCGCCAATTCCGCTGTTGGCTCAAAAGGCATCGAACATGTTGGAAGGCAAGGGCCCCGACATGGAGTTGATCGAAGCCGTGGCACGGGTCGCAGCGGAGGAATCGCGCCCGATAGACGATCACAGGGCGTCGGCCTGGTACCCAGAACAAGTCGTCTCGGCCATGGTAGCGCATATTTTAAAATATAGCCAAGGAGGAAGCAGATGCCCGTCCTTAATATCAATGTGAATGGAACAAGCCACCAAGTGTACGTCAGGGCGACAACGACGCTCTTGGAGGTTCTTCGGGACAAGCTCATAATCACCAGCCCCAAAATGGGCTGTAACACGGACATCGTGATGAATCTCTCTGGATGGCGAGTTGATTCGCTCCTGGATTTACTCGGTGATGGCTGCAGATGGGAGAACGGTGCACAACTCTGGAGGGGATGTCGCCGCCGGGCGGGTTGGACCCGTCCAGGTTGCCTTTTATGAAAATCACGGGACCCAATGCGGGTTTTGCACTCCGGGAATGATTATGGCCGCCAAGGTGCTTTTGAATCAAAGCCCCCAACCCACTGAGGCGGAAATTAAAGAGGCGCTTTCCGGAAATCTCTGCCGGTGCACAGGCTATAAAAAAATTCTGGAATCGGTAAAGGCAGCGTCGGATCAGATTTCCAAGGGTAGGTAACCAAAATCAAAAATGAGGACATAACATGGAGCTGAAAACGGTTGGCCAGCGAAAGCCGAAATACGATGCAATGGCTCACATTACGGGTGAGACAAAGTTCATAGACGATATCCACATCCCCGGGGTGCTGGTGGTGAAGGCCTTTCGGAGCCCGGTCCACAAAGGGGTTATCAAGGCGATCGATACGTCGTCGGCAGCCCAGGCAAGCGGCGTTGTCGGAGTCATCACGCATAAAGACGTACCCCACAATGCATATGGAATGGAGCCGGATCAACCCGTTCTTGTGGAAAGAGCTATTCGGTACAAGGGAGAGCCCATTGCAGCCGTGGCTGCAATAGACGAAGCATCGGCCTATGAGGCGCTCGGGAAAATCCGTGTTGAAATCGAAGAGCAGACGCCTGTTCTCGACATGTTCAGCGCCCTCAAACCGGATGCACCCAAAGTGCGTCCCGAAGGCAATGCCTACATGTTCGGCAAGACCCCTTATGTAACCGTGTTTAACGGTGATATCGACGAGGGGTTTAAGAAGGCCGACACGATCATCGAGGAAACCTATTTCTATCCTGACCAGGAACATTCTGCACTGGAGACTCAGTGAGTCTGGTGGTCCCGGATTCAAGCGGAAAGCTGACCATTTACAGCGTTTCACAGGCGCGCAATTTCCATTTGGGTATGCTGGCCGGTATTTTGAAGATCGGCGCAGATGCTCTTCGATGCGAATGCGCGAACGAATGGTCTTCAAGAACCCTCAGCAGCTGGCGGGGAAAAACAGAGCTGAATCGAATCAAAATGGGAGGCACTTCAGTCGGCGGCGGGTTCGGCGGCAAAAACGAGATCCACGCGGACCACATCACGGCACTGCTGGCCCTGAAAACCGGTCGACCTTGTAAATGGCGCTGGACTCGCGAAGAGGAGCTCCTTTACTCGACCCATCGTAGCCCTGTTTCCATCACATTCAAGGACGGTGTGACCAAGGATGGACGGATCATCGCCCGGTACGTCAAGCATGTCCGCGACGGGGAGCTTATGTCGGCTCCAACGCATACGCCGCCAGACTCAATTTTGCGCAACGGGCCCGTCACGTCTCGACTTCTCGATGCGATGGCGTTGCAGTGTTCACCAACAAACCGGTCGCCAGCACGATGCGAGGCTTTGCCGTTGCGGAGGCCACCTTCGCATCTGAGGTCCAAATGGACAAGATTGCCCATGCGATCGGCATGGATCCATGGGAAATTCGGTTTAAGAATGCCCTGCTGAAAAGGGAGACCTACTGGTGACCCGGCAGGCGATGAAGGACCCGTCAATCATCGAGACAATGATGGCATTAGCGGGGAAGGTTGGAGTCACATCTGCCCGATTCCATCAATCGGATGACATCGGCTGATGTAAGGAGATAGATATGAAAAAGACAGGCAAGGGCATAGCGGCGGCATTCTATCCAATTGGCTTGTCTGGAGGAGGCGATCCAAGCCAGGCGATGATCAAAATGAAACCTCACGGGACGGCCATCTATTTTTGGGATCCGTCGAATGGGCCAGGTTTGAAAACGGTTCTGGCTCAGATCGCGGCCGAAGAGCTTGGGATCGACTACGAGCAGGTGAATGTGTTGTGCTCCGACACCGATACTGGACCGTTCTGCAATGGCAACCTTTGCCAGCAGGGTGACGTTTATTGCCGGCAACGCGGTTATCGAGGCGGCCAAGGAAGTTAAGCAAATCCTTTTCAATGTCGTCTCCCAGACGTTGGGTGCACCGGCCGATGGGGTGGAGGTCGCCGGGGGCATGATTCGGGTCAAGGGCGCGCCGAGCACCTGCATCAGCATGGCGGATGCAGTTGGCATGGCTACCTTCCAGAAAAGCTTGCTGGTGGTTGGAAGAGGATGTTTCATGAAAGCCCCGACAGGGGTAGACGAGGCGACCGGCGCTTGCGAGCCGTGTTACACGATGTCCTATGCGGCAGTGTATGCCGAAGTGGAGGTGGATACGCTGACGGGTGTCGTCGATGTCAAGAAACTGGTCAGCGTGAATGATATCGGGCAGGCAATCAATCCGGCACTGGCTGAAGGCCAGGCGGAAGGCGGGGCGTCCATGGGCCTTGGGGCGGCGCTCATGGAAAACCGAAACCCCGACTATCCGAAAATGGGGCAGGCGCCTAGATCCTTTTGCGATTATCTCATCCCGACGGCTGTCGACATGCCCGCACTGGATGTGAGCTTCATTGAAACCCCATCGGATGGCGGTCCTTACGGCGCTCGGGCGGTCGGTGAGATGTCGTCCAACGCCCATGCCCCTGCGATTGTCAACGCCATATACGACGCTGTCGGCGTTCGATTAACCGAGCTGCCTGCAACTCCAGAGAAAGTTTTACGCGCAATCGTCGAAAAAAGCGCCGGCCGCGCATAACGGCAGGATTGAGGCTGTCATCGAGGGCGGTCAAAGATCCAAGCAGGTTTCTCGATATGATGAGTCCGTATTCGAGTAAGAAAGAGGCTTTTCGATGAAGACCATACCGGTCGATGACGCTGTGGGTACTGTGCTGCCGCACGATATGACCAAGATATTGCCCGGGGAGTTCAAGGGGGTGGGGTTCAAAAAGGGCCACATCGTCCGCGCGGAAGATGTGGGTGAGCTCAAAAAAATGGGAAAGCACTTCATCCATGTTCTTGAGCTCTCAGAAGAGCAGCTCCACGAGGACGATGCGGCCCTGAGGATTGCGGCGGCCATATCCGGACCCAATATCAGATGGACCCCCCCCGAAGAGGGGAAATCATCAATGGTTAGCGACATCAGCGGGTTGCTCAAAATTGATGTCAACAGTTTATTGGAAATCAATCGGATTGATAATATCGCGGTTTCAACCATCAAAACTATGACCCCCGTTCAATCAGGCCAACTAGTTGCTGCAACAAGGGTAATCCCTTTGGTCATCGACAAGAGCGCAATTTGCCGGGTTGAGGAGGTCGCTAATCGCGAAAGCGTCATTCAGGTTACACCGTATCGGCCTATCAAGATCGGCGCCGTGGTGACGGGCACCGAGATCTACAACGGGCTTGTCAAGGATGGATTTGACGACTTCGTCCTGCCCAAGATCGAAGCCTATGGCGGTATTTTTTTGGGAAAGATAAACGTGCCGGACGACGCGGACGCCATTTCGAGTGCAATCGATGAGTTTTTATCGTTGGGCTGCCACCTGATTGTCACAACGGGGGGGCTTTCGGTGGATCCGGACGATGTCACGCCGAAAGGGGTAAAAAAAACGGGTGCTGTCATCATCAATTACGGGAGCCCGGTATTCCCGGGGGCCATGGTGCTTTACGCGAGGCGCAATGAGTCGATAATTCTGGGCCTGCCGGCGTGCGTCTACTACGCCAAGACAACCATATTCGATCTCCTGTTGCCTCAAATTTTCGCCGGACAAAACATCACGAAAGATACATTTTCTCAAATGGGTCATGGCGGCTTCTGCAGGTCGTGCGAGGTCTGCAACTTCCCGAATTGTTCCTTCGGCGGATGAGTTCTATCGGGGTGAGTGATGAGCGAAATTTCCATTTTTCGCGATGAAGAGATTATCGAAACGGCCATCGAATGGATGAACAAGAGCCATGGGGTGGCGGTTGCAACGGTCGTCTCCACATGGGGCTCATCACCCCGACCGGTGGGAAGCCAAATGGTGGTAAACGATATCGAGGCATTTCAAGGGTCGGTGTCGGGGGCTGCATAGAGGCAACGGTTTTGACTGAAGCCCAATTCGTCATCGAGAGCGGTGCACCTCAACGGCTGAAAATAGGAATTGATAACCGGCAGGCATGGGATACCGGCTTGGCCTGCGGCGGTGAAATCGAGATCTACATAGAGCCGATGGCGGCGTGGCGAGGTATCGTTGATGAGTTGTCGCGCGTGACTGCGCTGAGAGGCTCCTGCTGCATGATCACCAATCTGTCAACAGGGGAGAAACGCCTGTTGGCTAGCAATTTGCCAATTGGCGTCTCCAAGATAAATGACGATCTGAGGTCAGCCGCAGAGGGTGTAATCGCTTCGGGAAATAGCACATTGCTTAAGCTCGAAAACGAAGAATATTTTCTGCACAGCCTATCGCCTATGCCGGAGTTGATCGTCGTTGGGGCAGTTCATATTGCGCAACCTCTTGTTCAAATGGCGACGCTTCTTGGATACCGTTGCTCCATCATAGACCCACGCAAAAAATTTGCGACGGCAGAAAGATTCCCAGGAACCAACTTGATTGCCGATCATCCTAAAAATGTCGCAAAAGAGCTAAGGGTGCATTCAAGAACGTCTGTAGTTGCGTTGAGCCATTCTCCAGACTTGGACGATCCAATTCTGCGCCTCGCCTTGGATAACGACGTTGAATACGTCGGAGCCCTCGGCAGCAGGAAAACCCATGCCGACCGAATCGAGCGCCTGCGAAAATTCGGCTATTCCGAAGACCAGTTGAGAAAGATTAGAGGTCCGATCGGCCTTGATATCGGGAGCAAGACATCGGCTGAAGTCGCTTTGGCCATCGTGGCCGAGATGACCTGCATAAAGCGCTGCGGGCGGCATGGAAGGCAGCACCGGGAATGAAAAAGAAATCGGCTGTCGTTTGCGGGGTGTTGCTGGGGGCGGGCCTTTCAACGCGCTTTTGCAGCGAGAAGCTTTTACATCCGTTTATGGGCATGCCACTTTTTTCATGGGCTTTGCAAGCTGCCATCAACTCCAATCTTTCAGAAATACTATTCGTTGGTCGTCAGGAGATTTTGCAGTATTTGCCATCCGTTCCAAGGCTGCGAGGCGTGTGCAATCTGGAACCGGATATCGGACAATCTCATTCGATGAAATTGGGGCTAAGGCACATTCCGGATCATGCCTCGCATGCGCTGTTTATACTAGCCGACCAACCATTGATAACCGCCCAGCTGTTAAACACCTTCGTCGGCATGGCGGACAGCGGTTGCGCGCTGGGCTGTCTCGGCGGTGGCGATTACCTGGGACCCCCGGTGCTGTTTGGGAGGGACTTTTTTGAAAAGCTGACAAAGATCGATGGGGATTCGGGTGCAAAAAGAATCTTGATGGAGCATGAAGATTCAATAATGAAAATTCCAGCGCAATTCGCCGGGCAGGAAGCCGATGTCGACTGCCGTGAAGACATTGCCGATTTGGAACAGATCCATAAGTGCTATTGCGCAATAATTGATGCATCCAATTTTGTTTTAAAAAATATTACGTTGGCCTGAGTTTGAAATTGGAAATCGTATTCGAGAGGAATCCATGAGCCCTTCAGTCGGCCATATTGGGTTGGCAGTTAAAGATATTGATAAATTCTTAGAGCGATTTTGCTGCGCATTTGCGATACCGATACCTAAAATAATTGATGTCGAGAATCGGCAGATGAAAGTCGCCATGTTAGACCTCAAAAATATTCAGATAGAAGTGCTGGAGGATTACTCTCAAGACGGGGAAATTGCAACGTATGTAAAAAATAAGGGCGATGGCATCCATCATTTCTGCATAATCAGCGATGACATTCAAAGAAATATCGATGCATTGTCGGGCCTTGGATTTCAGTTAAAAAACTGCATCGCAAAGCAGGGGCTGAGAGGCAAGAAGATCTCATTCATTTCACCGGAAGAGTTCGGCGGCATCAATGTTGAGCTGTCCGAGCCATGAGAACGATAGGCTCTCGGAGATAATGGACTGCTGTCATAAGCCGCTTTGCAATTGGGAATACGCGGACTTCAACGAAGTCGTTTTAAGAGGCCAGAGGGAATGGGGAGCCAACCAAACCTGAAACAGGAGGAAGAAGCATGAAGGGAAAAATGGGCCTTCCGATGATCATTGCATTGAGCATTCTCCTCTCGACGTTCATGGCGGGTTCGCTGTTCGCCGCGGACGGGACCATGAAAGTCGGCGTCATCTACAGCATCACCGGGGCGGGTTCCACGGTGGCCAAGGTGCAGTTGGACGGCATCAACCTGGCCATCAAGCAGGTCAATGACGCCGGCGGGCTGACCGTCAAGGGCAAGAAGGTCAAGGTCGAAGCGGTCATCCGGGACGACGAAACCAAGCCGGACGTCGGGGTCCGGCGGCTGCGCGAGATGACCGAAGAAGGCATCAAGATCATCGTCGCCGGGACCTTCGCCAACGTCACCACCGCCATGAACGAACAGCTCCTGGGCGGCCAGGCCATGCTGATGGCCACCAACGGGATCCAGGAGTCGACCTTCGAAAAGAAGAACAAGGCGCCCTACTTTCTGTCCAGCCTCGGGGCCGTGGATGCCATCGGGAGAATTTGTGCGGACTACGTCGCCAAAACCTATAAACCCAAAGAGGTGATGCTGTTCCTGCCGGATTACGCCTATGGCCGCGGTGCGGCCGCGGGGGCCAACAGCGTGTTCAAGAGCAAATACCCCGAGATCAAGATCAGCGAAACCTGGTCGCCGACCGGCACCCCGGACTACACGTCCTACATCAACAAAATTCGGGAAGCGAAGCCGAGCATCGTCATGATGGGCCAGTGGGGCAACGACTCCATCACGGCGCTCAAGCAGGTTTTCGAGCTCGGCCTGAGAAAAGACACCAAGATTTTCTTCAACTGCATGATCACGGCGACGGCCGTCGGGATCCCGGCTGAGGCGGTGAACGGGGTGACGATCGGCACCTGGTGGTTCGACGACCTGTCGGGCATCAAGGACCCCGCCACCGAACAGGCAGTGGCCAAGCTGTCCAAGGAGTGGCGCACAGCCTACAACGAACCGCCCGATCCCTTCGCGGTCTACGCCTACGTGGGTATGCAGGAAGCGCTGCGCGGCATCGAACTGGCAGGCTCCGCGGATCCTGCGGCTGCCTACAAGGCCCTGATGGGCAAGCCTGATTTCATGAGCGTCAAGGGACCGGCGACGTGGCGCGTCGACGGCCGCCCGCTATACAAATACGCGTATTTCATCGCCGAAGGAAAGCCCATGGATCAACGCAAGGATAAGTGGGACTACTGCAAGGTGGTCGACATTTATCAGGGTCAAGAGCTGGTGAAACCCTTGGCCGAAATGGGCTACTAACACCGACACGGCAGAGGCGCGGCCTTCCGGGAGCGCCTCTGCCGACGTGGCGCCATCATGACTGAACTGCTGAAGACCATCGACCTGAGCAAGAATTTCGGCGGCCTCGCCGCGGTGGAAAAGGTCAACCTGAGCATCGGCGAAGCCGAGAAGGCGGTGGGCATCATCGGCCCCAACGGCTCGGGCAAAACCACCTTCTTCAACATGCTCACGGGATTTTTCCTGCCGAGCGCGGGGCAGATCCTGTTCCGGGGGGAAGACATCACGCGGATATCCCCCAACCGCAGGGTGCTGAAGGGCATCGCCCGGACCTTCCAGCTCGTCTCGGTTTTTGACCGCTTGACGCCGTGGGAGAACCTGGTCCTGTCCAGTATCCGCTTTGGGGAAAAGAACCAGTCCCTGCCCCGGTTCATGCTGAAAAACGCCCGGGACAAAGACACGTTGGACGCCTGCTACGAAACACTCGGCCTGATGGGGCTGGAGAATGTCGCCACTTCGAGAACCTCGGAGCTGTCCTATGGGTCCAAGCGGATGCTGGAAATCGGGATCGCCCTGTCCTTGAAACCGAAACTTCTGCTGCTGGATGAGCCGCTGGCGGGGCTGAGCGACTTCGAGATCGTCGAGGTCGTCGATGTCTTGAAACGAATCAAAGGCCAGCTGAACCTGATCATCATCGAGCACAAGCTTTCCAAGATCCTCGAACTGGTGGACCGGTTCGTGGTGCTGAACGAAGGCAAGGTCATCTGCGAGGGCGATCCCGCGCAGGTCTTAAGCGATGAGGCCGTGCGGGAGTGCTACTGGGGCAAAAGTAAAATAACCGGCGGCGCGGCCTAGCGGCACTTGGAGTGTTTCGCATGCTGAAAATAGACAACATCAATGTGAGCTACGGACACGCCAAGGTGCTGCACGACGTCTCGCTGGAAATTCGCCATGGGGAAATGGGGTTTATCATCGGGCGGAACGGCGCCGGCAAGACGACGTTGCTGAAATCCATTATCGGGCTGCTGACACCCTGGAGCGGAAGCATTCTGTTTCAGGGGCAGGCCGTCGTAGGACTCAGTCCCGAACGCCTGAGCCTGGCGGGCATCCGGTATGTCGGGCAGGAGAAAAAGGTGTTCGCCAGCCTGACGGTCAGGGAAAACCTGGAGATCGCGGCGTATGCCTGCCAGGAGCCCGTCGAGAAGGCGATCGACCGGATAACCGGCTTCTATCCGAAGATGAAAAAGTTCTTGGACACCAAGGCGGGGCTGCTCAGCGGCGGGCAGCGGCAGATCTTGCTTGTCGGCCGGGCCCTGGTGGGCACCCCGAAACTGTTGCTGATCGACGAGCCCACTCAGGGGCTGGCAGCCATCGTGATCGAGGACATCAACGACATCATGTCCGATCTGAAACAGCAGGTGTCGGCGCTGATCGTCGAGCAGAACCTGGCCATGGTCAATCGTCTGGCCGACAGGGTTTTCGTGCTGAAAGAGGGCAAAATCGTCAGCGAAATCGACGATAAGTCCATGATGTCCGATACCCGCAAACTGGAAGAATACGTTTAGACGGAGAACCCGATTTTGAACAGCATTCTGGCCGACGGCTCCCCCGGAAAGCGGAGCAGCGATGGCGAGAGATATCCCGCTCTATCCGACCGCCATGGCTGGGTGAGCTATGTGTTCATCGCCGCAGGGTTCCTGGCGTTGGTGCCCATCCTGTCCACTCACCGGGTCACCGACTTCATGATTTTCTGCATCTTCGCCCTTTCGTTCGACGTGCTGTACGGCTTCATGGGCCGTCTCTCCTTCGGGCACATCCTGTATCTGGGAACCGGCGCGTACGCCGCCGGCCTGTTCATCCGTTATGTGGATAAGAATCCGGTCGCCGCGATTCTGCTTGGAGTGGCCGCTGCCGTGGCGACGGGCATGATCATCGGGCCCATCGTCGTCCGTACCACGGGCGCATGTTTTGCGCTGATCAACCTGGCGTTCAATCAGGTCGGATTCTTCCTGGTCCTCTCACCGTTGCGGGAGTTCACCAACGGCGAAGACGGGTTGGGGATTCACGCAGCCCAGATCGGGTTTTTTAATACGTCCAGCCCGAGCGTGATGTTCTGGTTCGTGTTCGCATGCCTGCTGGCGGTGTTCTATTTGCTGAGGCAGCTGACGCGTTCGCCTTACGGCCTGATGGTGCGGTGCATCAACGAAAACGAGAGCCGGGTCCGGTTTTTGGGCTACAACACGTTCTTCTACAAATGGGTCACCTTTGTGATCGCTTCGGGCGTGGCCGGACTTGGCCGGAACGCTGACCACACTGAACTACAAGTACGTCAACCCGAACGTCATGGATGTCCACAGCAACGTCGGCGTCATCTTCGCCTGCCTGATCGGGGGCGCCGGCAATTTGTACGGGGCCCTGCTGGGCGGGGTGATCTACATGATCATCAGCAATACGCTTCCCCGTCACATCCAGAGCTGGGAGATGTTTCTGGGGATTTCGCTGCTCCTGATCGTGTTCAAATTCCGCCAGGGGGTCTGGGGGTACCTGGGCGATCTCTGGAGCTACTATCAGCGCAAACGGGAGCAGGGAAAATCGTAGAGTGAGGAAGTGACCGCGTCATGATCTACACCATCATGTACGGCTTCACCATCGGGGCCATCCTGTATTTCATCTCTATCGGGTTGTCGCTGACCTTCGGGACCATGCGGGTGATCAATTTCGCCCACACGCTGATCTACACGCTGGGCGTCTATTTCCTGGTGACGTTCATGGCGGCGTTGAACGGCCACATCGTCCTCTCCGGGGTGTTGGCCGTCTTGTGCGTCATCCCGGTCAGCTACCTCATCGAACGATTCGTCATCCGCAAACTATACGGCCAGTCGGTGGACTACACCTTCATCGCCACCTTTGCGATCAGCCTCATCGGCGTCGATCTGATCAAGCGGATCTGGGGGGTCAATCCCTACCCCTTGAGCGATCCGATCGGGACCTATCTGACTTTTTTCGATTTTACCTTCCCCGTTTACCGCGTTCTGATCATCGGCATTGCCATTGTGCTTTTTTTCGCCCTGGAATGGTTCTTCCGGCGGAGCATCATCGGCAAAATCGTGGCCGCTTCCCTGGATGACGAGGACGGTGTCCGCTGCCTGGGTGTGAACGTCAAAAAGTATTTTTCGATCGTCTTCGTTTTGGGCAGTGTTCTGGCCGCCTTGGGCGGGGTCCTCTACGCGCCGATCAGCTCCATTCAACCTTACATGGGGCATTCGATCCTGCTGCTGGCATTCGCGGTCGTGATTGTCGGGGGCATGGGAAACCTGCGGGGAACCTTCGTGGCCGCATTCGCCCTGGGGATGGTGATGTCGGTGACCGCCCGCTACTGGTCCCAGGGAGCGGAGGTCATGGTGTTCATCGTCATGGGGGTGGTGTTGATATTCAAGCCGCTGGACCTTTGACGTGCGAGGTAGATCACACCCCGACGGGTTGTTTTCTGTCAGCGCCGGCTGCAACCGTCGCGAGAACGCACGACAAAAAACCGACATGGTCTGAACCAGAGCGCATGGGGGTAACATGAGACAGGTCGAGAGGGCCGTGCAGCTGCTCCGGAGTTGGGAACAAACCCGCCTCGAGTTCGGAGACGGCATCATTGCGAAGGCCGGAGAAACCGTCAGGCAGTTTGGCGACGCCTGTCTGGTCGTCACCGGCTCGGGTTCGATCAACGTCTCCGGGGTCCTGGGTCGCATTACGGAGAGCCTGGGCGCGGCCGGCGTGAAATTCGACATCTGCGCAGGGGTGGAAGCCAATCCCAGCCAGGAAACGGTCTACCGCATCGCCTACCGACTGTTAGCCCGGACGTTTCAGTGCGTCCTGGCCGTGGGGGGCGGATCGGTCATGGATGCGGCCAAGGCGGCCTGCATCCTGGCGTCGGCAAAGGAGGGCGAGCTGCCGGACTACTATGGCGCCGGCCGGGTTTCGGCCAGAATCCAACGCATCATGCCTCTCGTCCTGGCTCCGACCACCAGCGGCTCCGGCAGCGAGGTGACGCGGTTTTCCGTCATCAGCGACACCCGGCAGGGGCTGAAAAAGCTGATCGCCGATCCGGCGATTTACGCCCATGCCGCTCTGGTCGACCCCCGGCTGACGGCCACTGCCCCCGCCCATGTCACCCGGGTTTCCGGCCTGGATGCGATGACCCACCTGATCGAAGGCTATTTCAACCGGATCGAACCGGCGACCGATCCCACGGCCGAGGCGCGCGCCCTGGTGGGCATGTCGCTGCTGTTCGAGGCCCTGCCGCGCGCGATCGAGACGCCGGATGATGGCGCCGCCCGTGGAATGATGTCTCTGGCCTCCGTGCTGGGGGGTACCATGTTCCTGCACGGTCAGGCGGGAGGCCCCCACCTGAACTCGTTCAGCTGGTCGACGGTCATGGACCACGGCGAGGCCACGGCCGTCATGCTGCCGTATTACGGTGCCTACTACGCGCCGGTCGTCGCCGAAAAGCTACGCAAGATTGCCGACCTCCTGGGGGTTCGTCCGTCCGAGAGCCCGGCGACCGATTTTGCCGAAGGGCTCTTCTCGTTTTACCGCACCATCGGGTTCCCGACCGCGCTGCGGGAATTTCCTCGCTTTTCGACGGCGGACATCGAGCGAGCGGTGGAGGACGGCCGCAACAACACCATGAAGCTTGCGGCGATGCCTCGCCCCGTTCCGGTTGAAACCAGCCGGGAGATTTTGAGCACCATCATCTGGGGGGCCTATCACGGCAAGCTGGAGGATATCGTGCGCATATGACATCGGGCGCGCATAGACGCCCCCGGTGTCTTTCAGGGATTCGAGCCTTGCGATATACCGGCGCAATCGCACACCGGTGCATTCGGAGCTGAGGTCGGGAGGAGAGCGATGGCCCAACCGGAAAACGGCGGCGCAATTCCACAACCAGGGGGCTGTAACCAGTGAAGCGATTGAGTCTGATCGACACCATTGTCGAGGAGATCAAGGGCCGGGTCATCACCGGAGAGTACAAGTCCGGGAACCTGCTCGGGTCCCAGGACGAATTGGCACGCACGTTCGGGGTGAGCCGCGCTTCCCTGCGCGAAGCGCTCAAGCGGCTGGAACTGATGGGTCTGGTCGAATCGCGGCAGGGATTAGGCACCTTTCTCAAGAAGATCGAGCCCTGCGACTTCATGAACCCGTTGTCCTCGTTTCTCGTCATCGACAAGGGGTCGGCTTACGAGCTGCTCGAGGCACGGTTGCACATCGAGGGGTCTCTGGCGGCACTGGCGGCTTCGCATGCCTCCGATGAGGATCTGAAGGCCATTGAGGATACCCTGGCCTCCATGCGGGCCCTTTCCGCGGCGCAGGAAATTGAGGAGTTCGTCAAGCAGGACGTCCAGTTCCACTATGCGATTGCCAAGGCATCCAACAACGCCATCCTGATCAAGATCGTCGAGATCCTGCGCGAGCTTCTGCGGCAGCTCATCAGCAAAGTCTTTCGAGGCTACCCCGAGAATCTGCTCCAGACCATCGACCAAACCAACGAGTTCCATCAAAACATTTTCGATGCCATCAAGAGCCACAACCCGGAGGCGGCCCGCCGGCATATGGAGGACCATATCCGCGACGTCCAAAAGAAGGTCGCCAATTCGGAGCGTTTCAACGGCGCGAACGAAGCCCCGGTGCCTGAGGAAAATTGATCCGGCAGTACGCGTCCGCCGAACGCTGACCGGATGGTAACATCGCAACCACGAATCCGTCTCAATTCAAACAGTGGAGGGCTCGATCCCATGAAAGGCGTGTGGAACAAAATCCTGAGAGTCGACCTCAATGAAAAGAAGGTCACCACGCAAGACGTGCCCGACGAGGCCTACGAGTATTTTCTGGGGGGCGAGGGGCTGGCGGCCTAGTTCATGTGGAAGGAATGCCCCCGCGGCACGACGGCCTTCGACCCGGCCAACCGGCTCACCTTCGCCACCGGGCCCATGCAGGGCATCAAGCAGACCGGCGCGGCCAAGTGGGCGGTCGGCGGCGATCTCGCCCTCCATCAACATGAATGCCGGATTCGGCCACCACGCACAGCTTCGGGATCGAAATGAAGCAGGCCGGCTATGACGCCATCGTCGTCCACGGCCGTGCCGGAAAACCGGTCTACATCGTGATCGACGACGACAAGGCCAAGATCAAGGATGCCGCGCAGCTCTGGGGCAAGGACGCCTATGAGACCGAGGACGTGATCCAGGAAGCCGAGGGCGAGAAGTTCGAGGTCGTCACCACCGGCCAGGCCGGGGAGCGGCTGGTCCGCTTCGCCAACATCCAGACCGCACAAGAAATCGTTTGCCGGGCCGCTGCGGATTCGGCGCGCGTCATGGGCTCCAAGCTGCTCAAGGGCATCGCCGTCCGCGGCAGCCAGAACTGCCCGGTCCACGACCCGCAGGGCTAACGACAAGCTCAACAAGGAGATCAACAACGCCTGGCCGCCGTCGACGCCGCCAAGCCCGAGTTGCTTCGGATCTCCACACCTGGGCACGGCCATGGCCACCGACCTTTTCGCCCCTCAGGGAAACCTGCCGATGAAAAATTACCAGCTTGGCCGACATCCCGAAGGCGAGGCCAACCTGGGCGGCACAGTCGTACGTCGAGAAGCTCAACGCCAAACCCTGGCCCTGCAGTTACTGCGTCATCAGGTGCCACAACAACTGCGAAGTCAAGAAAGGCCCGTATGCCTACAAGGGCAAGGGGCCCGGAGTATGAATCCTTCGCCATGATGGGTTTCAACACCATGATCGCCGACCAGGAGGCCGTGGCCTACGCCTGCGAGCTGGCCAACCTGTATTCGATGGACACGATCTCCCTGGGCGGCGTTCTGGCCTGGGCCATGGAGTCCTACGAGAAGGGCGTCATCACCAAGGAAGACACCTACGGGCATCGATCTGAACTGGGGCAACGCCGACGGCCGTGGTGGAGATGGTGAAGAAAATCGGCGAGCGCGCACCGGGCCTGGGTTACCTCCTGGGCGAGGGCTGCAAGATCGCCTCCGAGCGCATGGGCCAGGGGTCCGAGGACTGGGCCGCTGCAGATGAAGGGCCAGGAAATCGCCGCCCACAACTGGCGCGCCCAGTACATCTCCGCCCTGAACTACTGCACCGGCGTGGCCGCCGGCCCCAACCACGAGCGCGGCAACTCCCAGCACATCTGGGTCGGTCACGTCCGGCTGCCCGAGTGGGGGATCGACCACGTCGAGAACGAAGAGCGCTGGTCCTGGGAGAAGGCCTCCGACCGCAACGCCAAATTCCACGACTACTGCAACGTCATCAACTCCGCCGTGCACTGCAAGTTCCAGGAGTTCGCCAGCTACACCCTGACCGATCTGCTCAAGCACCATCAACGCCTGCACCGGGCTGGGCTGGAGCCCAGGAGGACATGCGCCGCTGCGGGGAGCGGATCACCAACCTGCAGAAGCTTCTTGAACATCCGCTACGGCTGGAAAACAGAGGACGACTTCAAGTACCCCAAGCGTTTCATGGAGCCCGTGTCCGAAGGCCCGGCGGCCGGCAAGATCCCGGTGGGGCTGGAAGACGCCATCCTGGATTATTACCGCCACCGCGGATGGGATGACCATGGAGCCCCGACGGCCGCAAAACTCAAAGAGCTGGGGATGGAAACCATCCCGGGTTGAACGATCGCCCCATGAAAATTACAGTCAACGGAAAGGAACGCACCGTCCCGCCCGGGGCCAGGATGGCGACGGTGGTCGAGGAGTTCGAGCAGTCGGTCAGAAACGACCCGATGATCATCAGCCTGAAACAAACCACCGGGCGGAGCCAGCTGCTGTTCATCCTCAACGGCAAAGTCGTCACGACCGAGAATTACGAGACCATCGAGCTAAGGGACGGCGATGATCTGCGCATGGTGCACCCCTACTTCGGGGGTGAGTCCATCCGCCCGCCATTTTTGACCGCACGGGGATGATGTGCCACGGCGTTGCGTCCGTGCCGACGGGCGCCGTAGAGCGCGGGCATCTTTTGACAAAAGCCTCGAAGCCGTCTATTTCATCCTTCGCCCGGCGGGCGCCCGCGCCCGCCCCATCCCACTGCGATCGAGGTGCCGCATGATCCGGATCAACGAACACTACCTGAAGCTCCAGGCCTCCTACCTCTTCTCGGACATCGCCAAGCGCGTGGCGGCCTTCCAGAAGGCCCACCCCGACGCGGAGGTCATCAAGCTCGGCATCGGCGACGTCACCCGGCCGCTGCCGCCGGCCTGCATCGCAGGCGTTCCACCGGGCGGTGGACGAGATGGGCCGACGGCGCCACCTTCCGCGGCTACGGTCCGGAGCAGGGCTACGACTTCCTGCGCGAGAAGATCGCGCGAGGACGACTTCCAGGCGCGCGGCGCCGACATCGCGGCCGACGAGATCTTCGTCAGCGACGGCTCCAAGTGCGACACCGGCAACATCCAGGAGATCTTCGCGACCGACATCGCGGTCGCGATCCCCGACCCCGTCTACCCGGTCTACGTCGACACCAACGTCATGGCCGGCCGCACCGGCGCCTTCACCGAGCGGCCGCTACGCGCGGCTGGTCTACCTCGACTGCACGGCGGAGAACGGCTTCATCCCGGCGCTGCCCGAGGACAAGGTCGATCTGATCTACCTCTGCTTCCCCAACAACCCGACCGGCGGCGACCATCACCAGGCCCCAGCTCAAGCGGTGGGTCGACTACGCGCGCGCCGCACCAGGCCCTCATCCTCTTCGACGCGGCCTACGAGGCCTTCATCCGCGACGACGCGCTGCCGCACTCCATCTTCGAGATCGAGGGCGCGCGCGAGGTGGCCATCGAGTTCCGCAGCTTCTCCAAGACCGGCGGGTTCACCGGCACGCGCTGCGCCTACACCGTCGTGCCCAAGGCCTGCACGGCCTACACCGCGGCGGGCGAACCCAAGTCCCGTGCACGCCCTCTGGAACCGCCGCCACACCACCAAGTTCAACGGCGTCTCCTACCCGGTGCAGCGCGCGGCCGCGGCGGTGTACAGCCCCGAAGGGCGCGCGCCAGTGCCGGGAGCTGATCGACTACTACCTGCGCAACGCCGCGCTGATCCGCACCGAGATGACCGCGCTCGGCTACGACTGCATCGGCGGGGACCACTCGCCCTACATCTGGGTGAACGGAAAGGACAGATTCCTGGAAGTTCTTCGACCGGCTGCTGGAGAAGGCCAACGTGGTGTGCACGCCCGGGGTGGGCTTCGGCCGCTGCGGGGCGGGGTACATCCGCATCAGCGCCTTCAACGATTACGAGAAGGTGCAGCGGGCCATGGAGCGGATCCGCCAAACTGATTTAATGCGCATGTTCCAGGTTCAACAGTTCACGGTTCCAGGCAGAGTAACACGGCATACGTGGCCGTTAACATAGTCTGCCGTTGAACCGTTGAACCCGAAACCGTGAACCATCGTGCCATGACAAAAAGGGCGGTTGCCATGACGGCAAACCGCCCTTAAGATTTCTTGCGATTCAAAACGAGATCAGACGGAGGCCTTCAGCTTCTTGCCGGCCTTGAACTTCACGACGGTCGAGGCCGCGATCTTGATCGGGGCGCCCGTCTGGGGGTTGCGACCCTTGCGGGCCTTGCGGCGACCCTTGGTGAAGGTGCCGAAGCCGACCAGCGTCACTTTGCCCTCTTTCTTCTTCAGGCCCTTGACGATCCCGTCGATCAGGGACTCCAGGGCGGCGCCGGCGGCGACCTTCGTGATGCCTGCATCTTTGGCCATGGCCTCGATCACATCTGCTTTCGTCATTCTGACCTCCTCGTGAGTGTGGGTTTTGAGTGGCTCGTTCCGTGGTGCGTTGAAGTAGTTAGCCCAATTATAGAGAAGCCATGCTGTTGTCAATAAGAATGTTGCCCATGCGAGACCGCCTGCGGCCGGTCCTGAGAGCTGCGCTGCTGCTGGCCGTAGCGGTGCTGCTGCCGACGGCGGCGGCCCGGGCCGACGTCCCGGATGCCGCCCTCAAGCTCACGGTCGACGAAGGCCTGCGCATCCTGCAGGACCCCGCCTACCGGGCCGAGAGGCAACGGGCCGCGCAGCACCGGCGGCTGTGCGAGGTGGTTTACCGGGATTTCGACTTCGCGGAATTCTCCAAGCGCGTGCTGGCGGACCAGTGGGCGCGCTTCAGCGCGGACCAGCGGGTTGAGTTCGTGGAGGTGTTCGCGCGCTTCCTGGCCGAGCACTACATGGCGCGTCTGCAGGAGCGCTATACGAATGAGGCCGTCGCCGTGCGCGGCGCAGAACCGGTCGCCCCCGGGCGCGCGGTGGTGAAGTACGGCCGTAACCTGGCGGGGCCGCGAGTTCCCGGTGGAGGTGCGCATGCACCTGCGCGAGGGCCGGTGGAAAGCCTACGATGTCAGCCTGCTCGGGATCAGCGCCGTCCAGATCTACCGCGCCCAGTTCCAGGCGATCCTGCGCACGCATTCGCCGACGCAGGTCATCGCGCTGGTGCGCAGCCGGCTCGACGAACCATGAAAAACGGCGCCCCAGGCCGTGATCCGGCGTTGTGCGGCCTTTTGGGAGTGCTCACCTACGGGTCAGTATGCTGCGCGTCCCCAAAGACCGCGCGCCTTGGCTGACGGCCTGAGGCGCCGTTTTTCGAGACCAGTAAAATGAACGGGGCCCCCGCAGGGGCCCCGCCGTGTTTCTGGCTGCCGTTTCCGGTTACTTGGACGCCGCCTCGACCGCCTCCAGGAAGGCCTTCATCATGGCCTCGCCTTCGGGGCCGTACTTCTCGACGATGATCTTCTTGACCTCCGGCATGGTGAGGTCGCGGAACTTGGCACGCTGCTCTGCGGTGAGGGCGTTGACCTGCATCTCTTTGCTGAGAGCGGCCATCCCCTTGTCCGAGGCTTCGATCGCGCGGGCCACACCCCGCCCGGCGACGATGCCGGATTTGACCGCATCGTTCAGGACCATTTTTTCCTGGGCGCTCAGGCCGTCGTAGAACTGCTTGTTCATGATCCACACGTAGGGCGCGAACAGGTGGCCGGACAAGGTCAGGTACTTCTGCACCTCGTTCGATCTTGGCGAACGAGATGATGGGCACCGGGTTCATCTGGCCGTCGGCGACCCCGGTCTGCAGCGCGGTGTAGACCTCGGCCCAGGGGATGACCACGGGCTGGCCGCCGAGCGCGCTCACGATCGCCTTGTGGGTGTCGAGGCCCATGGTGCGGATCTTGAGCCCCTTCATGTCCTCCGGGGTCTTGATCGGCCGCTTGGAGTTCGTGAAGTGGAAGAACCCGCCCGAGTCGCCGAAGCCCAGCACCTTCAGGCCGGTCTTCTGCCTCGATGTCGGCCGCCAGCTTCTGGCCGAAGGGCCCGTCGAACACGGCGTAGGTCGCGCTGATGTTCGGGAAGGCGAAGGGCACGTCGATCACGCCGATCATGGGGTAGATCGAGGCGAACCCGCCCACCGAGTGGATGCCCGACTGGATGACGCCGGCCTTCACCTGGGTCACGACCTCGTTGTCCTTGCCGAGCTGGCCGTTGGGGAAGGTCTGCACCGTGATCTCGCCGTTGGTGCCCGCTTCCATGAGGCTCTTGAAGACAGTCGCCATGGCGCCGGTCGGGTTGTCGAAGGGGTCGTCCTTGTTGAGGTTGTGGAGCTTGATGACCTTGGCGGCGTCGGCGTAAGGGATCGCGAGCAGCGACAGGGCCATAACGATGGCCGCCAGCACGAGCGATGAACGTTTCATGATGTCCTCCTGGGGGTTGATGGGTTATTCGTCGCCTACTTTCCAAGCAGAAGGTGCGGCATAAACATCGTCATCTGGGGTAAAAAGGCAACCAGGAACAGGACCGCCACTTCGAGCAGGATGAACGGCCAGATGGCCTTGCTGAGGGCCTCTATCCGGATGCCCGTGATCGAGCAGATCACGAAGAGGCAGGCCCCGACCGGCGGCGTCATCAGGCCGATGTTGAGCGAGAGCACGATCATGATGCCCGCGTGCACCGGGTCCATGCCGATCGACTGGGTGAGCGGGCCCAGCACCGGCGCCAGGATGATGAGCGCCGCGTTGATGTCCATGAACATCCCGATCACGAGCAGCAGGATCAGGATCATGAGCGTCACCATCTGCGGGTCGCGCGAGATCGACAGGAAGAACTTGGCGATCACCTGCGGGATCTGCTCGAAGGTCATCCACCAGCTCAGGATCGAGGCCGAGGCGATGATGAGAAAGACGACCCCGGTGATGAGGCTCGTGCGCACGAGCATCTCGACGATGTCCTTGAAGGTGATGGCCCGGTAGACCCCGACCCCGACGACGAGCGCATAGAGCACCGCGATGGCCGCGGCCTCGGTCGGGGTGGCAATCCCGAACAGGATGCCGCCTAAGATGATGGCCGGCATGAGGAGTGCGAGGAAGCTCGACTTGAAGGAGGTCACGATGCGCCAGAGGCTCAGGCCGCCTTCGCCCTTGGGCAGGCCGATGCGCCGGCCGATGGCCGCGATGAAGCACATGCAGAAGAGCGCGATCAGCAGGCCCGGCAGGATCCCCGCCGCGAACAGCCCGGCGATCGAAACCCCCATGAGCGAGCCGTAGATGACCATGAGGTTCGAGGGCGGGATGGTCGGGCCGATGATGGCGCCGGCGACGCACACCGCGCAGCTGAACGGCTTGGGGTAGCCCTTGGAGATCATGGCCGGGACGAGGGTGTTGCCGAAAGCGGCCGCGTCGGAGACGGCCGCGCCGGTCATGCCGGCGAAAATGACCGAGGCCACCATGTTGCTGTGCGCGAGCCCGCCGCGCAGGTAGCCGACCAGCGAGTCGGTGAAGGCCACCAGACGCATGGTGATCCCGGAGCGGTTCATGATCTCGCCCGCCAGGATGAAGAAGGGCATGGCCATGAAGGTGAAGAGGTCCAGGCCCTCGAAGTAGCGCTTGGGCGCCATGGCGAGGAAGTTTTCGCCGCCGACCTGGATCAGCCCGGCCACCCCGGCCAGCCCGAGCACGTACGCCGATCGGCAGCCCCACGAACATCAGCCCGAAAAAGAGGACCCCGACGATGGTCATGCGATCACCTCCTCCGCATTCTTGGCCGCTTCCGGCGCCTTGAGCGGGAAGTCGCGCAGCATGGTCACGAAGATCTGGAAAACCGTCAGCGCCGAGGTGATCGGCACCGAGGCGAAGGGGATGAACATCGTCATGCCGAAGATGTTGGCGTGCTGACTCCGGCCTTCGATGGTCATGCCGATGCTGTAATAGGTCAGGAAAAGAAAGAAGGCGATGCCGATCAGGTCCAGGGCCAACTGCAGGATGCGGCGGGAGGGCTTGGAGAGGAAGTTCAGCACGAACTCCAGGCCGATGTGCTCACGGCGGTAGGCCGCGACCGGGACCGCGAGCAGCGCACACCAGATCATGGTGTAGCGCGCGAACTCCTCGGTCCAGGTGGTGCCCAGCGTGTACAGGTAGCGGTCCAGCACGCCGAGCCAGATCGTCAGCACCAGGACCGCCATCAGCAGCGCGCAGACACGCTCTGTGGCCCAGTTCAGCCGGCGGCCGAGCGCGTCCAAAGTGGAGATGAAGCCGTTGGTCATCGTCATACCTCGAGAGAATCGGCCCAGGTGGGCCGGTCGGATTGATTACCTGCCATTCAAACCGCGTGCGATGCACGCAGTTGCAGCTGCAAAGGTCAAACACTGCGTGCTTTTTGTCTTTTCGGCCCACGGCCGAAAATCCAGGCCACCCGCTTTGCGGGTGGCCTTTGACCCCAGGCAGGAAAGTTTGCTACTTGTGCGCGAAACCATGCAAATTGTCAACCACCTCGATCGAGGGAGACCCCATGAGCGCTTGGGTCCTGCAATGCCCTTCCTGCCCGACGGATTACCCGATCGGCGCCGGCCTTTTCGGATGTCCCGGGAGGGCGCCCGGCGGGGAGCACAGCCTGCGGCGCGTGCTCGCGCCCGGCAACCCGACGGCCGAGGAGGTCCGCCGGGCATGGGGCCGGGGCGGCGGGAGCTTCGAACGGCTGCACCCGTTCGTGTCCGCCCGCTGCCTGGCCGGCGGGAGCGGATATGGCCGCATCCTGGATCAGGTGTCCGCGGAGCTGCTTCGGTATGAAGGGTGCGCATTCGACGTGACGCCTCTGGTCGCGGCCCCGGTCCTGGCGGCCGCGATCGGGCGGTCCGGCCGCCTGTGGGTCAAGGATGAGACCGGTAACGTGACCGGCTCCCACAAGGGCCGCCACCTCATGGGGACGCTGCTCTACATAGAGGCGCTGAAGGCCATCGATCCGACCCGCGACCGGAACGTGCTCGCGATCTACAGCTGCGGCAACGCCGCGCTCGCGGCTGCGGCGGTCGCGCGCGCCGGCGGCTACGAGCTGCACGCCTTCGTCCCGGCCGACGTGGACCCGCTCGTGGCCGGGCTGCTCGCCGCGCGCGGCGCCGTCGTCGAGAAAATCCCCCGCGGCGGGACCGGGGCGGGCGACCCCTGCTACCTGGCCTTCCAGGCGGCCGTCTCCGAAAAGGGCTGGCTCCCCTTCGCCTGCGCCGGCAACGACAACTGGTCCAACATCGAGGGCGGCTCCACGCTGGGGTGGGAGCTCGTGCTGCAGATGGCTGAGCGCTCCGAGCCCCTCGACCATGTCGTGGTCCAGGTCGGCGGCGGGGCGCTGGCCCGCGCCGCGGCCCAGGCGCTCGAGGAGGCGAACCGGCTCGGGCTGATTCCGAGGCTGCCGCGCATTCACGTCTGCCAGCCTGCGGGCGGGTTCCCGTTCGTGCGCGCCTGGCTCCTGGCGCTGGCCGAAATCGCCCGCCGCAACGGTCGATCTTTCGATCTGAGTTACGACCGCGCTGCGGATCCATTGGAGCAGCTGCAGCGGGCGTTGGAGTTCGGCCGCACCCGCACCGGCCAGATCCAGGAGATTGCCGGATACGCCTGCCGCAGCTTTGATTCCCCCGGGGTCCAATCCGTCCTGACCCGAATGGCCGGCAACGCCGGCCATTTCATGTGGCCCTGGGACGGTCCGGCGCCGCACAGCCTGGCGCACGGCATTCTGGACGACATAACCTACGACTGGTTCTACCTGCTCCGGGCCGTGCTGCGCACGGGCGGGCGGGCGGAGATCCTAGCGGAAGAGACGATCGGCCGCGCGCACGACCTCGCGCGGCGGCACACGGGTATCCGGGTCTGCCCGACGGGGGCCGCGGGGCTGGCCGGGCTGATCCAGCTCACCGCATCGGGGGCGATCGACCCGCGCGAATCGGCCGGCCTGCTCTTCACGGGGTTTGACCGGGCTGTGGCCGGGTGATATTAGAAACGACTTTTCAGCGACGGGGCCGGATCGCGCCGCCCCGCGGAGGTGCACCCCCATGAACGACACCCGACTCATCACCGGCCCGACTTTCGCCGAGATGCTCGACCCCGCCCGCATTCGCAAGGACCTGCGGGCCAAGGCCCTGGCCACGAAGGCCACGGACCCGCTCGACCCCATCAACCTCTACAACATCTCCTGGAAGGACGGCTCCGGACGGATCTACCACGAGGTCCTGCCGCGCGAGCTGACCGGGGTCGACACGCCGATCGTCGTCCTCTACGGCAAGGACTTCCCGACCGGCAGCCACAAGGTCGGCGCCACTTACTCGGTGTTGATCGAGAAGGCCATCCGCGGCGAGGTGGACCCGGCGCGCCACACCATCGTCTGGCCGTCCACGGGCAACTACGGCATCGGCGGGGCCTGGGTCGGCTGCCGCATGCAGTTCGACTCGGTCGTGATCCTCCCGGAGGAGATGAGCCTGGAGCGCTTCGAGATCGTGCGCCGCTACGGCGCGCGCCTGGAGCTGACCCCCGGCTGCGAGAGCAGCGTCAAGGAGATCTACGACAAGTGCCACGAGCTGCGGCGCTCGGACCCCGCGCGCATCCGCGTCATGAACCAGTTCGAGGAGTTCGCCAACTACCGCTTCCACTACTATGTCACCGGCAACACCATCGTCGAGCTGGCCAAGACGCTGGCGGACCAGGGGGTCGGCCGGGGGGTCGTCTCGGCCTACGTCTCCGCCATGGGCTCCTCCGGGACGATCGCGGCCGGCGACCGCCTGAAGCAGCAGTGGCCCGGGGTTCACAAGATCGTGGGGCTCGAGCCGATCCAGTGCCCGACCCTCTACTGGAACGGCTACGGCGGCCACGATATCCAGGGGATCGGGGACAAGCACGTCACCTGGATCCACAACGTCATGAACCTGGACGCGGTGATGTGCATCGACGACATCGAGAGCAAGCTCGGCCTGCAGATGCTGACCGAGGAACCCGGCTGGGAGGTGCTCACCCGGCGCTACGGGGTGCCTGAGGAAACCGTGAAGCGCCTGGCCGCGATCTTCGGGATCTCCGGGGTGTGCAACGTGCTGGGCGCGATCAAGACGGCCAAGTTCTACGGGATGGGCAAGGACGACCTGGTCGTGACCGTCTGCACCGACGCCATCGACCGCTACCACTCGGTCATGCGCTCGCTCACCGAGTGCTTCGGTGCGATGGACCGCACCGCGGCCGAGGTGCGCCTGGTCAGCATCTTTCACCGCCAGAAGCTCGACTGGATCGACGAGGGCACGCGCCGCAACCGCAACCAGTGGCACAACCTGAAATATTTCACCTGGGTCGAGCAGCAGGGCAAGACGGTGGACGAGCTCAACGCCCAGCGCGGCCAGGCCTACTGGGAGGCCCACCAGGCCAAGGTGGGCGAGGTCGACCGGCTGATCGAGCAATATCGGGTTAGCTAAGAAACCGGCGCTTCAGGCCGTGATCCGGCGTTGCGCGGCACTTTTGTGGATGCTCACATACGGGTCAGTATGCCGCGCGCCCCGAAAGGCCGCGCGCCTTGCGGCTGCACGGCCTGAGTCAACGCTTCCGGTTTAAAATTAAATCTGCTGCACGTTTTACATGGCCAACCCACATTAACCGCATCGAGGTTCCCGACATGAAAGACGCCAAACACATCCTGGAACTGTCCCGACGCTACCGCGACACCACCGCCAACAACCTCTCCGAGCTGGTCAAGATCAAGTCCTTCAGCTTGGGCGAAAAGGAGGTGGCGCAGAAGCTGGTCGAGCAGATGAAGGCCGCGCGCTTCGACGAGGTGACCGTGGACGGCCTGGG
This sequence comes from uncultured delta proteobacterium, assembly GCA_963791285.1. Lineage (GTDB taxonomy): Bacteria > Desulfobacterota > Desulfobacteria > Desulfobacterales > SpSt-501 > SpSt-501. Next base: position 57,689 of record CAWBSC010000008.1, on the reverse strand, counting down.
CAACGTCATCGGCCGGGTCGGCAACGGCAAGCGGGTGATCGCCTTCGACGGCCACATCGACACGGTCGAGGTCGGCAACGCGGCCAACTGGACCTTCGACCCCTTCTGCGGGGAGATCCGCGACGGGTTCGTCCACGGCCGCGGCGCCGCCGACCAGAAGGGCGGGGTCGCCTCCATGGTGACCGCCGGCCGGATCCTCAAGGAGATCGGCCTGGACCGCGACCTCACGGTCTACTTTGTCGGCAGCGTGATCGAAGAAGACTGCGACGGCCTGTGCTGGAAGTACATTATCGAGGAGGACGGAATCCGCCCGGAGGTGGTCGTCAGCACCGAGCCGACCGACGGCGGCCTCTACCGCGGCCAGCGCGGCCGCATGGAGATCGAGGTCGAGTTCAAGGGCGTGTCCTCGCACGGCTCGGCTCCGGAGCGCGGCAAAAACGCGATCTACATGGCCTCGCGCGCCTGTCTCGCCGCCGAGAAGCTCAACGAGCGGCTGGCCGTCGACGAGTTCCTCGGCAAGGGGTCCATCGCGCTCAGCCTGTTCGTCTCCGGCAGCCCGTCGCTCTGCGCGGTGGCGGACTACGCGCGCATCCACCTCGACCGGCGCCTGACCTGGGGCGAGACCAAGGAGTCGGCCGTGCGGGAGGTCGAGGCGCTGGTCAAGGGGGAGGACGCGCGGGTCTTCGTCCTGAACTACGAGGAGACGGCCTACACCGGCCTGCGCTACGGCATGGAGAAGTACTACCCGACCTGGAAGTGGCCCGAGGACCACGCCGCGGTGCAGAGCGGCCAGCGGGCCTACCAGGCGCTCTTCGGCACGGCCCCGCGCACCGGCAAGTGGACCTTCTCGACCAACGCGGTGACGATCTCGGGCATGTACGGCATTCCGGCCATCGGGTTCGGCCCGGGCCAGGAGGCCATGGCCCACGCGCCGAACGAGAAAACGCCGGTCGAAGACCTGGTCAATGCCGCGGCATTTTACGCCATGTACGCCTATACCGTCTGAAGGCGTCGTCTCGGGCCGTGATCCGGCGTTGCGCGGCCTTTCGTGAATGCTCACATACTGGCCAGTATGCTGCGCTTCCCAAAAGGCCGCGCGCCTTGGCTGACGGCCCGATACTCGCCTTCTATAAGTCGGCTCCATTAATCGAATTTTCTTTAGGCCCAAAGGAGGCAACGATGAGCAGCTACCCGAACCTGATGAAGGAGATCAAATCCCTGTCCGGCGACCTCTACGGCAAGGACTTTCTGCTGACCTGGGAGAAGTCGGTCGACGAACTCAAGAAGATCATGGCCGTGGCCGAGGCGCTGCGGTGGTTGCGGCGTGAGAACCTCTCCAGCCGCTGCTTCGAGTCCGGGCTGGCCGTGAGCATCTTCCGCGACCAGTCCACCCGCACGCGCTTCTCCTTCTTCAAGGCGGCCAACCTGCTCGGCCTCGGCGTGCAGGACCTCGACGAGGGCCGCTCCCAGATCGCCCACGGCGAGACCGTGCGCGAGACGGCCAACATGATCGCCTTCTTCACCGAGTTCATCGGTATCCGCGACGACATCTTCCTGGGCGCCGGGCACACCTACATGCAGGAGGTCTCCGCGGCGCTGCAGGACGGGTATGACCAGGGAGTGCTCGAGCAGCGGCCGAACGTCATCAACCTTCAGAGCGACATCGACCACCCCACCCAGAGCATGGCCGACCTGATGCACCTCAAAAACCACTTCGGCTCGCTCGAGAAGCTGCGCGGCAAGAAGCTCGCCATGACCTGGGCCTACTCCCCGAGCTACGGCAAGCCCCTGTCGGTCCCCCAGGGTGTCATCGGCCTCATGCCGCGGCTGGGCATGGACGTGGTGCTGGCCCACCCCGAGGGCTACCACCTGATCCCGGACACCGTGAAGCTCGCGGGCAAGCTCGCGGCCGAGGGCGGCGGCAGCTTCAAGGTGGTGCACTCGATGGAGGAGGCCTTCGCAGGGGCGGACGTGGTGTACCCCAAGAGCTGGGCGCCCTATGCCGTCATGGAGAAGCGCACCGAGCTGCTGAGGAAGAACGACACCCCGGGCCTCAAGGAGTTGGAGAAGGCGTGCCTCGCCAAGAACGCCGAGTTCAAGAGCTGGGAGTGCACCGAGGCAAAGATGAAGCTCACCCGCGGCGGCAAGGGGCTCTACATGCACTGCCTGCCCGCGGACATATCGGGGGTTTCGTGCGCGGCCGGCGAGGTGGCGGCCAGCGTCTTCGACCGTTACCGCATCCCCACTTACGTGCAGGCCGGCTTCAAGCCGTACGTGATCGCGGCCGTTATGCTGACCGCCCGCATCGAGGACCCGCTGAAGGTGCTCAGGGCGCTCAAGACGCGCGGGTCACGACGGCTGGGGGTATAACCGGGTTTCCGATTCACGGTTTCGGGTTGGAAAAACCCGGCGGCCGATCTTTTGCCCAACCGCTGAACCGCTGAACCCGGAACCCTGAGCCCGGAGCCCTTCCGGATCTGTTCATATGAAAATCTACCAGGTCGACGCCTTCACCGATCGCCCGTTCGCCGGCAACCCGGCCGGCGTGTGCGTGCTGTCCGCGGCCGCATCCGACAGCTGGATGCAGGCCGTGGCGGCCGAGATGAACGTCTCCGAGACCGCCTTCCTGCTGCAGCGGCCGGACGGGTTCGATCTGCGCTGGTTCACGCCGACGACCGAGGTCGAGCTCTGCGGGCACGCGACGCTCGCCGCGGCGCACATCCTCTGGCAGACGGGGCGGATGGCCGGGCGGAGCGCTGCCGGTTCCACACGGCGAGCGGCCTCTTGACGGCCGCGCGCGGGGCGACCAGATCGAGCTGGACTTCCCGGCCGTTCCGGACGAGCCGGCGCCGGCGCCGGAGGGGCTTGCGGAGATCCTCGGGGCCGAGGTCGTCGCATTCCGCGGCAGCCGGTTCGACCACTTGGCCGAGGTCGTCTCGGAGGCCGTCGTGCGCGGCCTGCACCCCGACCTCGCACGCCTGAAGGCGCTGCCGGTGCGCGGGATCATGGTGACCAGCCGGGCGTCCACCCCGGGGTTCGACTTCGTCTCGCGCTTCTTCGGGCCGGCGGTCGGGATTGACGAGGACCCGGTCACCGGGTCGGCCCACTGCTGCCTCGGGCCTTACTGGGCCAGGCGTTTGGGCAAGAACGAACTGACAGGCTACCAGGCCTCCGCACGCGGCGGGGTCGTCGGGGTGACGGTGGACGGGGATCGCGTGCGCCTGCGCGGCAGAGCCGTCACCGTACTGGTGGCGGAGCTCGTCGCGGGCTGAACCCCTACACCATCCGAATGGGAAGTGAGCCATGGCCACAACTCGCGAAAAAACGTTTCTGCAGCTGCTGCTCGACGTCACCAAGGCCATCACGTCGAACCTCAACCCCGCCGAGGTGTTCGAGCTCATCGTCCGCAAGGTGCCGCAGGCGGTCGGCGTCGATGCGGCCACCCTGCGCCTGCTGGACCCTTCGGGCAAGAAGCTCGTGCTGCAAGCCGCCTTCGGTCTCAGCGAGAGCTACTTAGGGCGCGGGCCGGTCGATGCGGAAGCCAGTGTGCTCCAGGCACTGGCGGGGGCGCCTACCGCGGTCTACGATGCCGCCACCGACCCGCTCATCCACTACCACGACGCCGCCCGCGACGAGGGCATCAAGAGCATTCTCGTGGCGCCGGTGGTCATCCGGGGGCAGGGTCGAGGGGATCCTCCGCCTGCTGACCCGGACGCCCCGCGTCTTCGATCCCACGGAGACGGAGTTCGTGAGCGCGCTGGCCGAGCAGTGTGGCATCGCGATCGAGAACGCGCGCGCCTACCAGACTCAGAGCCGCCAGATCACCTACCTGAAGGCCCTGGCCGAAATCGGCAAGGCCATCAGTTCCACCCACGAGCTGGACGACATCCTGAACCTCATCGTCCGCCGCATGCCCGAGGTCATGAACCTCAAGGCCTGTACGATCCGCCTGATCGAAGCCGCCGACGGGCGCCTGCAGCTGAAGGCGGCCTGCGGGTTGAGCGACGCCTACCTGCGGCGCGGCGCACTCGACGAGGAACTGGCCACCCACTACATCCTGCAGGGTGAGCCGGTGATGATCCCGGACGCAACGGTCGACCTCCACACGATCTACCACAAGGAAGCCGCGGCCGAGGGCGTGGCGAGCATCCTGGCCGTGCCCATCACCGTCCGGGACGAGCCGATCGGGATGATGCGGCTGCTGACCAAGGAAGTCCGCTACTTCTCGGAGGCGGACATCAATTTTGCCATGGCCGTGGCCGAGCAGGGCGGGGTCGCCATCCAGAACGCCGTCGCCTACCGGAAGATGCAGGACCTCATCTCCGCCCGGGAGCCGCACACACAAGACACGACCTGAACGGCGAAGGGCCGCAGCCCCCTCCAATACGGCCTCCAACCCCCTTTAGGGGACGTTCGTGCAGAAAATGCTTAAACGATGTGGCGTCTCTCCAGCAGGGTGTATGCGGAGGTGTATTAAAACACGTTCTGCACGAACGTCCCCTGACGTGAGGTTGAGCGGAGAGAGGGGCTATGGGGACAGACGGCGAAGGAGGGCGTCGAGGTCGTGCCAGGCGTAGCGCACGGATAGCGCCGGCATGCCGGCGACGGCCTCTTTGATGCAAGCTTCGACCGCCTCGCCGCCCAGGCGCTCATAGAACCGGGCCGCTGCGCGGTTGGCCTCGAACACCCAGAGGTGCAGCGGTTTCCCGGAAGCCGTACGCGCGGTCCAGCGCACGGCCTCGGCCAGGAGCGCCCGCCCCAAGCCGCGAGCGCGAAAAGGGGGCAGGACGTGCAGGTTGTCCAGGCAGAGCCCCCACGGGGGGTCTTCCTCCCGCAGGACGCAGACGAACCCAGATAGCTCCGCACACTCGGCGACCCGCACGAACGGGCGCGCTGCCTCAGGGAGGGACAGGCGCTCGGTCCACAGCCGGAGGCGCTCGCCTGCGATCGGTCCGTCCAGGTAGGCGTCAGGCAGAATGCCCCGGTACGTGAGGCGCCAGCTCTCTGTGTGCAGGCGAGCGATCGCGGCGGCGTCTGCGGCCGTTGCGGCCCGGATCCGGACAGTGGGGGTCATGGCCGCATCAGGCGGGTGACCGCCTGCTCGAGGCCGTCGAGCGTGAGTTCGTACATCGGGAAGATCTCCCGGATGGCGGCAACCGAGCGGGTGTAGGGCCACATGTGCGCGGGCTTGGGGTTCAGCCAGACCGCGCGCGGAAACGTGCGGGCCAGGAACCGCAGGCAGTCGACGCTCGGCTTGCCGCTGCGCTCCTCGGCGTAGATCGACCCGTCCTGCGCCAGCAGCTCGTACGGCGCCATGCTGGCGTCGCCGACCAGGACCAGGCGCGTCGCCGGTTCGAGCCGGCCGAACTCCTCGATCCGGAGCGGCTTGCGGCAGCGGGCCGGGTCGGCCCACACGGTCGCGTAGACCGTGTTGTGGAAGAAGACCGTCTTCAGCTCCTTGAACTGCGAGCGGGCGTAGTCGAAGAGCGTCTGGACGAGAGGGATGTACGGGTCCATGGACCAGCCGCCGTTGTCGATGGCGAGCATGACCGTGAGCTTGTCCTTCAGCGCCCGGTCGAAGACGACCTCGATCTCCCCGGCGTTGCGGACGGTCTGGTAGACGGTGGCCTCGACGTTGACCCGATCTTTAGGCCCGCTGGGCTGCATGTGCCGCAGCCGCTTGAGCGCCTCGCCCATGAGCGCCAGGGTGAGCGGACCCTCCTGGGAGTAGTCGCGGTAGCGGCGCTCGAGAGCGACCTTGACCGCCGAACGACCGCCCGAGGCCCCGCCCACGCGCAGCCCCCGTGGGTGGTGGCCGGAGTGGCCGACCGGCGAGTGCCCGGACGTCCCGATCCACTTCGATCCGCCGTGGTGCGCTCCGTCCTGGTCCTGGAGGCGTTCCCTGAAGTAATCCAGCACCTGTTCGGGGGTGAGGCGTTGCAGTGTGCGCTCGTCGACCCCGAGCAGGCGGGAAGCCTCCCCCGGCCGCTCGAGCCACATCTCCAGCATGGCCCGCGCGAGGTCGTCGACCTCGAACCCGCCCGGGTCGGGCAGGTCGGCGCCTTCGAAGTGGTGGGCGAACACCCGGTCGAACAGGTCGAAATACCGCTCGCTCTTGACCAGGATCGCGCGCGCGGCGGTGTAGAAGTCTTCGATCGACCCCACCAGCCCCGCCGCCATCGCGCGGTGGAGGGTGAGGAAGGCCGTCGGGCTCACCGGGAGGCCCTGGTCGCGCAGGGAGTAGAAGAAGTCGATGAACAAGGGGTTTAGTGTTTGGTATTTCGTGTTTGGTGTTTGGGGCCGGGTATCTGGGTGTTTGGTCGTCAGCGCCGGCGGGACACGGCCTCGCGGGCGCGCAGGTGGTCCTGGCTCTTTTTAAAAAGCACCCCCAGGTAGGGCACCTCGCCCTTGGCCAGGCGGCGCGGCTGGAAATCGGGGTCGGACTGCAGTGCCCGCACCCAGTTGATCAGCTCGCGCGTGGCCGGGCGCTTCTCGACGCCCTCGATGGTCCGCAGCCGGTAGAATGCGGCGATGCTCTGCTCGAGCAGCTCGGAGTCGATGTCCGGGAAGTGCACGGCGAGGATGCGGCGCATCATGTCCGTGCCGGGGAATGCGATGTGGTGGAAGTTGCAGCGCCCGAGGAACGGGTCCGAGAGGTCCTTCTTGGCGTTGGAAGTGATGACGATGACCGGCCGGTGGCGTGCGCGGACGGTCCGGTCGATCTCGATGATGTCGAACTCCATCTGGTCGAGGACGTCCAGCATGTCGTCCTGGAAGTCGGTGTCCGCCTTGTCGACCTCGTCGATCAGGAGCACGGTGCGGGCCTCGGCCGTGAAGGCCTGGCCGATCTTGCCCATGCGGATGTAGTCCTCGATGCGGCTGACCTCACGCTGCGAATCCCCGAAACGGCTGTCGTTCAGGCGCGTGAGGGTGTCGTACTGGTAGAGAGCCTCGACCAGCTTCATGCTGGACTTCACGTTCAGCACGATCAGCGGCATGCCGAGGGCTTCGGCGATGGCGTGGGCCAGCATGGTCTTGCCGGTGCCGGGCTCGCCCTTGAGCAGGAGCGGCATCTCGAGGGCGATCGAGATGTTCACGATCCGGGATAGCTCGTCGTCCAGCACATAGCGGGCGGCCCCGGCGAAGCTCGCGGGGCGTGGGGGTTGGGTCATCGGTCGCTCCGTATGGCTTGCGAAAGCGCACGGGTCAGCTCGAGTGCCCTCAGCGCGTGGTGTTCGGCGAGGGCGCCCATACCGCAGGCCGGGGTGATGAGGGATTGGGTGGTCAGCCGGCCGGGGTCGACCCCGATCTCCGCCAACCGGCTGCGGATCGACGCCCAGCGCCCATAGAGGCCCTCGACCGTCTCGCGGTCGATGTCCGCCGGGTCCAGGGTCGGCACCAGCCCCCAGGCGATGGCCCCGCCGCGGTCGAAAAAGCGCCGCAGCGCGTCTCGGTAGAGCAGGAGCTGGTCGGTGTAGGTGTAGGCGTCGAAGCTCAGGATGTCCGCCGCCGAGTCGAGGATCAGGGTCCAGTCCGTGTTGGCGCAGACATGCACCCCGGCGAGGCCGCCCTCCGCGTGGATGGCCTCGACCATCTCCGCCAGAGTCTGGCAGATATCCTCGCGGGTCATGCCGATGTGGATCGACGAGCCGAAGGCCGTGAGGGCGGGGTCGTCGACGAAGAGCAGGACCGGCAGGCCGCAGGCCGAGAGCTGCCGCACCTGCCAGCGCGCCCGCAGCGCCAGGAGCTTGGCCGCGGCATCCCGCAACTGGGGGTCGTAGAAGATGGCCTTGCCCTCGCGGTCGGTGTAGCTGGTGCCGAAGGTAACCGGGCCGATGATCTGCCCCTTCAGCGCCAGCGGCGGCTCGGAGCGGCCGCCGACCTGCGCCACCAGCTCGAAGAAGCCGCCCGCCGCCGTGCGGTCGATTGCGAAACGCGAGGCGCTCAGATCCCGGGTCCCCTCCTGGACGGCGACCACTTCCTCGTAAAAGGCGAGCAGCGCGTCGGCGTCGCCGGGGTCGACCACGGCGCGTTCCCCCTCCTCCCGCAAGCCGGGCAGGCCGGCGGCGAACTGGCGGGTGATCGTCTCGCCGGGCAGGCGCGGGAGCTGAACCCAGAGGGGGATCTCGGGCGTGTAGCGCCAGACGAGGTCGGCCGCCCGGCGGTAATCCGTGAGCGGCAGGCTTCCGATCAGAAGGGGCAGTCCGTTGGCGGTGAAGGAGGGTCGCATGGGCCGTTCGTGGCCTCCGCTGGCATGGTCCGGAAGATGAAAACAGGCGCGACTGTAGCACCGGAGCCTTGATTTCACAAGGCGGCCGGCCGCTCGGGCGGTTTGACAGCCCCAGGGTCGAATGCTATATACAGGTCGCAGCTGGCTTCCACTGCCGGCGGCCGAAGGGGGCACCGTGGCCGACATCATCTCCCTGGATGACAAGATAGAGGGTTCGCGGGAGAAAAAAGCGGCCGTGCGCCGCAAGCAGAAAGCCACGGCCGTGCGCCGCGTGTTCCAGTGCGCGAGCTGCGCGTTCAAGTGCGAAAAATGCGGCACCCAGCTCGAACCGCGTGCCGAGACCCAGCCCGTCAAAACTCCGCTGCCCTACAAGTTTTGCGACGCCTGCGAGGACGAATACCACGACTACATCGAACGGCTCCAGGGCCGCGGAGACCCGGAGTGCTACTGGCGCAACGACGCCTGGCTCGACGCCTGGCGCAAGTGGATCGATTACCAGGGCAGTGTCGACCAGTACGTCAAATCGAAGGAATTCCTGAGGCTGCTCGAGGAATACCGGCAGCCCGGCCCTGAATCTTAGGAGGCCTTATGTTTGGAATCGGCATGCCTGAACTCATCATCATCCTGGTGATCATCCTCATCATCTTCGGGGCCGGCAAGCTGCCGGAAATTGGCTCCGGCATCGGCAAGGCCATCAAGAATTTCAAGGGGGCCTCCGAGGACGAGGAGAAAAAAGAGGCGGACAAGATCGAGGAAAAGAAGAAGAGCTGAGCGTTGCGGCCACCGGCCGCGACCGGCTCACGACCTTGCAAGGGGGCAGTTGAACGATCAACTGCCCCTTTGACGTTCCAGGCCCCTGACCCCCCGGTGATCGAAAGGAACGCCCATGTCTGAGATCCGGAACGTGGCCATCGTCGGCGCCGGCACCATGGGCCATGCGCTCGCGCAGGTGTTCGCCGCCCACGGGTGCACGGTCCGGCTGGCGGACGATCGCCCCGAGGCCCTGCCCCGCGCCCTCGGCATGATCCGCGCGAACCTGGAGACGCTGGTCGAGGCGGGCCGCATGCCCGCGGCCGGGGTCGTGCCGACGCTGGCGCGCATCCACCCGACCCCGCGCCTGGAGGAGGCGGCCGCCGCCGCCGATCTGGCGATCGAGGCCGTGGTCGAGGACCGGACGGTCAAGCAGGCCGTCTTCGCGGTGCTCGACCGGGAGTGCCCGCCCCACGCGATCCTCGCGAGCAACACCTCCTATCTCAACATCTTCGATTTTCTGGACACCGGCCGGCCGGGTCAGGTGGTGATCACGCATTGGTTCGCGCCGCCGCACATCATCCCGCTGGTCGAGATCGTCTGCGGCCCGGCAACGTCGCCGGCGACGGCGACGGCCCTGGAGGGGCTGTTTACCGCCATGGGCAAGAAGCCCGTCGTGATCCGCAGGTTCCTGCCCGGGTTCATCGCCAACCGCCTGCAGAGCGCGCTGACCCAGGAGGCGCTCTTCCTGCTCGACAACGGGTATGCCACGGCCGAGCAGATCGACGAGGCCGCCAAGAACAGCTTCGCGCTGCGCACGCCCATCCTGGGGCTCGTGAAGCGTTTCGACTACGCCGGGCTGGACCTGACCCAAAAGATCCTCCGCAACCGCCAGTACGCGCCCCCGCAGGTGATCGAGCGTTCCCCCGCCGTCGAGCGGCTGGTGGCGGCCGGACGGCTGGGGGTCAAGACCGGCAGCGGGTTCTACGACTACGGCGGCCGCACCCCGGAGGACCTCGCCCGGGAGAGGGACCGCAAGCTGCTGCGCATAGTGGGTCTGCTCGAAGAGATGGGGGAGATCTGACAGGCGGTTGAAAAACGGCGTCTCGGGCCGCGATCCGGCGTTGCGCGTCCTTTTGTGACGGCTCACATACTGGAAGCGTGGAGAGGAATCCGACCCCACGCCATCGGCCACTTTACAAACCGCGGTGCAGCCTCTAACTTCAGTCCATGAAACCGAAACATGCAACCATCGTTTTCGTGGCGGCGTTGGCCCTCTTCATTACCGGCTGCGCCACGGGCGGGGTCCGCAGCAACCCGGACGTCGCCCAGTCATTCCGGAACCTGAGCGTCCCGCCGGGGTACAGCTACTGGTATCTGAACCTCGAGAATGACCCCTACGCCGTGGTCGGGCTGGAGCGAGGCTGGCGCATCGAGGACAAGATGTGGCACGCCGTCGACCCCGGCACGCCGACTTTCGGCAAGGTGATCGGCCTGGTCGCGGATTTCCCGGTCCCCGGCTCCACGACCACCGGCGCAACCCTGGTCGATCCCCAGGAGGCGCCCATCGGCATCTGGTTCTCGAGCCTGACGCCCGGGGTTCGGGTCGACGCGGAGAGCAAGCGGGTGATCATCCACACCGCGACCCCGTGGATGGGGGGGGCTGACGGCGGGAGCGACGGCAAACCCTGACGGGCAGGTTAGATTCGGCCGGCTAGAAATTGTCGAACGTCGCCTGCTCCGGCGGTTTGTCTGGAGAATTCGGCGACGCGGCAGCCTCGATCCTCTCGACCGTGATCTGGTCGACCGACCGGAAGCCGCGCGGCAGCTTCCTGCCCCTCTTCCCCGCTCTCCGAAGTAGTCCTTCATCACCTCGGGCGTCAACCGGAAGGTGCGCTTGCCGGATTTGATCACCAGCGACTCGGCCGGGTCGAACACCACCAGGTGCCGCAGCACCTCCTCGCGGGCGACGAGCTTCTTCCTGGGGATCTGAACGATCTTGTTCCCCTTGCCCTTGGGCAGCACCGGCAGGTCTTTCAGCGCGATCGCCAGGAGGTAGCCTTCGCTCGTGACGGCGGCCAGGTGCTGGCGCTCGGGGTCGTCCACGGGGAGTGCGGGCAGCGCGTTCGCGCCGGTGGGCACCTTGAGCATGGCTTTGCCCTTCTGGTTCTTGCTCTGCAGGTTGGCGAGCTCGGTGACGAAGCCGTAGCCGAAGTCGCTCGCCAAGAGCTGCTTCTGGGTTTCCGCGCCGATCGCGACCGAGACGAAGCGGGCGCCGGGCGGCAGCGCGAAGCGCGCGGTGATGGGCTCGCCCTGGCCGCGGGCCGAGGGCAGGCTGTGCGCCTCGAGCGAGTAGGTGCGGCCGGTGGAGTCCATGAACACGGCCGCCTGGTTCGAGCGGCCGCGCGCCGCGCTCAGGAACGCGTCGCCCGGGCTTGTAGGCCAGGCCCTCCGGGTCGATGTCGTGGCCCTTGGCGGCGCGCACCCAGCCGTTGGCCGAGAGCACGACCGTGACCGGGTCGACCGGCGCCAGGTCCTTCTCCTTGATGGCCTGAGCCTCTCTGCGCTCGACGATGCGGGTGCGGCGCTCGTCGCCGAACTTCTCTGCGTCCGCCTGCAGTTCGCGCTTGATCAGGCTCTTCAGCCGCCGCTCCGAAGCGAGCACGCCCTCGATTTCTTTCTTCTCAGCCTCGAGATCGCTTTTCTCCCGCTTGAGCTTGAGCTCTTCCAGGCGCGCCAACTGCCGCAGGCGGATCGAGAGGATGGCCTCGACCTGGATCTCGCTCAGCTTGAAGCGGCGCATGAGCTCCTGCTGCGGGTCGTCGCTCTGGCGGATGATCCGGATGACCTCGTCCAGGTGCAGGAAGACGATCAGCAGCCCTTCGAGGATGTGCAGCCGGTCGTTGATCTGCTCGAGCCGGTGCTGCAGGCGCTTGAGCACCGTCTGCCGCCGGAAGTCCAGCCACTGCCGCAGGAGCTCGACCAGCCCGATCGTCTGGGGCCTGCGGTTCAGCCCGATGACGTTGACGTTCAGCCGGTAGGATTTTTCGAGCTCGGTGGTCGCGAGCAGGTGGCTCATGAGGACGTCCTTGTCCACCCGGTTGGAGCGCGGCATGATCCGCAGCCGGATGGGGTCCTCGTGGTCCGACTCGTCGCGGATGTCGGCGACCATCGGGAGCTTCTTGGCCTGCATCAGGCCGGCGATCTGCTCGATCACCCGGCCGGTGGAGACCTGGTAGGGCAGGGCGGTGATGATGATGTCGCCGTTGTCGTACTCGTAGGCGGCGCGCAGGCGGATGTTGCCCAGGCCGGTCCGGTAGGCCGCGAGGATGTCCGCCCGGGGGGTGATGATCTCCGCCCCGGTCGGGAAGTCAGGCCCCGGGACGAGGTCGGCAGATCTCCTCAACCGTCGCCTTGGGGTGGTCGATCAGGTGGACGCAGGCCGCCACCACCTCGCGCAGGTTGTGGGGCAGGATGTCGGTGGTCATGCCGACCGCGATGCCCGTCGCGCCGTTCAAAAGGATGTTCGGCAGCCGGGCGGGCAGCGCGACCGGCTCCCGCAGGGTCCCGTCGAAGTTCGGGCACCCAATCGGTCGTCCCCATCTCGACCTCGGACGAGCAGCATGTCGGCATAGGGCGACAAGCCGGGACTCCGTGTAGCGCATGGCCGCGAAGTCTTTGGGGTTGTCGATCGAGCCCCAGTTGCCCTGGCCGTCGATGAGCGGGTAGCGGTAGGAAAAGGGCTGCGCCATGAGCACCATGGCCTCGTAGCAGGCGCTGAATCGCCGTGCGGGTGGTATTTGCCGAGCACGTCGCCGACCGTGCGGGCGGATTTCTTGTACTTGGCCGCCGCGCGCAGCCCGAGCTCGCTCATCGCGTAGACGATGCGGCGCTGCACCGGCTTCAGCCCGTCGCCGATGAACGGCAGGGCCCGGTCCATGATGACGTACATGGCATAATTGAGGTAGGCGGGCCGGACGAACTCCGAAAGCGGCACCTGCTCGACCCTTTCCACTTGAAGCGCTTTTGAACGTACCATCACAAGACTCCGTCAAATCCGAAATTCGAAATCCGAAACAATATCAAAAGCTGAAAAACGGTGTCTCGGGCCGTCAGCCAAGGCGCGCGGTCTTTTGGGATGCGGAGCATGCTGACCAGCATGTGGGCGCTCAACGACCACCCGTGTCAGCGGGTGTGTGGATTTTCGGCCGCAGGCCGAAAAGACCAGAAGCACGATAGTGCTTCCATCGTTGTACCTGCTGCTGTTTGCAGGTAATCACAAAAGCCGCGCAACGCCGGATCACGGCCCGCGACGCCGTTTCTACAAAAGCTCGGCTTCCGCCTTGTCGCCTTCGTCTTCCAGCCACTGCTTGCGGTCCTTGACCCGTCGCTTGGACAGCAGCATGTCCATGGCCTCGGTGCCGGCCGCCGTGTCCGGCAGGGTGAGCTGCAGCAGCCGGCGCGTTTCGGAGTGCATCGTGGTCTCGCGCAGCTGCAACGGGTTCATCTCGCCCAGGCCCTTGAACCGCTGCACGTTGACCTTGCCCTTGCCGCCCGCCTCGTTCAGCCGCTTGAGGGTCGCGTTCTTCTCCTGCTCGTCGATGGCATAGTGGACCTTGTTGCCCTGGTCGATGCGGTAGAGGGGCGGCATGGCGACATAGATCTTGCCGGCCTCGACGAGCGGCCGGAAGTGCCGCAGGAAACAGGCCGCACAGCAGGGTCGCGATGTGCAGTCCGTCCGAGTCGGCATCGGCCAGGATGATATTCTTGCCGTAGCGCAGGCCGGAGAGGTCGCTCGAGCCCGGGTCGACCCCGATCGCGACGGCGATGTCGTGGATCTCGCGGGACTGCAGGATCGACCCGGACTCCTCCTCCCAGGCGTTGAGGATCTTGCCCCGCAGCGGAAGCACGGCCTGGGTGTTCTTGTCGCGCGCCTGTTTGGCCGACCCCCCGGCCGAGTCGCCCTCCACCAGGAAGAGCTCGGATTCCTCCGAGGTCCTGCGAAATGCAGTCAGTCAGCTTGCCGGGCAGCGCAGGCCCGGCGCCCACCCTGCGGCGGACGACCTTGGCGGCCTCCTTCAGACGGCGCCGGGCGTTTTCGACCGCCATCTCGCAGAGCTTTTGCGCCGTCTCGGGGTTCTGGTTGAGCCAGTGCGCGAAGGCGTCCTGGACGACGCTCGCGATGAAAGCAGTGCATTCGCGCGAGGACAGGCGCTCCTTGGTCTGGCCGGAGAACTGCAGGTCGGAGAGCTTGGTGGAGAGGACATAGCTGCACCGCTCCCAGACGTCCTCCGGGGTGAGCTTGACCCCCTTGGGGATGAAGCCCCGGAACTCGCCCATGTCACGCAAGGCGGCCAGCAGCCCCGATCGGAACCCGAGGACGTGGGTGCCCCCCTGCGGCGTCGGGATCAGGTTCGCATAGCTCTCGGCGATGCCGTCGCCCCCCTCGGGCAGCCAGATGACCGCCCAGCTGACGCTCTCGTTCTCCCCGTCCAGGTTCCCCACGAACGGCTCCTCCGGGATGCGGGCGAACGCCTGCAGGCTCTCGGCCAGGTAGTCTTTGAGCCCGTCCTCGTAGCGCCAGGTGTCGGTCTCCCCGCTCGCCTCGTCGACGAAGGTCACCGTGAGCCCGGGGCAGAGCACGGCCTTGGCGCGCAGGGTGTGGCGCAGGCGGGTGGCGGAGAATTTCATCGTTTCGAAATAGCGCTCGTCCGGCCAGAACCGGACGGTGGTGCCGGTGCCGTTGCGGGGTGCCTTGCCGACGGTTTTGAGCTCCGAGGAGGGCTTGCCGCCCTTGAACGCCATGCGGTAGACGAGACCGTTGCGCCGGATCTCGACCTCAAGCTTCGCAGAGAGCGCGTTGACGACCGAGACCCCGACCCCGTGCAGCCCCCCGGAAAAACGGTAGTTCTTGGTGCCGAACTTGGCCCCGGCGTGCAGCCGGGTCATGATGACCTCGACGCCCGAGACCTTTTCCTCCGGGTGGGTGTCGACCGGCATGCCGCGGCCGTTGTCGATCACCTGCAGAGAGCCGTCCTTGAAGAGCGCGACGTCGATCCGGTCGGCGAACCCGGCGATGGCCTCGTCCACGGCGTTGTCGATGACTTCCTGTCCCAGGTGGTTCGGCCGGGTGGTGTCCGTGTACATCCCCGGCCGCCGCTTCACCGGCTCAAGACCGCGCAGCACCTCGAGGTCGGCGGCATTGTAATTATTGGAACTTCTCATCCCTGCTCCACAATAAGTGGTTGATCTCAATGAGTCAGACTACCAGGAATAGTGCAAAAAGGCCAGCGATACGCCGGTTATACGGCATGCGGAGCGTCCTATGCTGACATCGAGGAAGGGGGTGGGCCCGGCTGAAGAAAAGCCAACGGCGCAGGATCGGCATCCTGCGCCGTTGGCCGGCTGGAGAAATCAGGAATGCTCAGAACGGGATGTCGTCGTCCCCCGGGCCCGGGCCGGGTCCGTGGCTTCCGCCCGTGTCGCGCGGCGGTGCCCCGCCGCCGCTGTTCGGCCGCCCGCCGCCGCCTTCCTTCGACCCCAGGAATTGGACGTCCGAGGCGATGATGTCGGTCGAATAGCGCTTCACGCCCTCCTTGTCCTCGTAGGAGGATGTCTGGAGACGGCCCTCCACGTAGACCTGGCGCCCCTTGGACAGGTATTCGCCGCAGATTTCGCCGAGTTTGCCGAATGCCGTGACCCGGTGCCACTCGGTGCGCTCCTTTTTCTCCCCAGAGGTCTTGTCCTTCCACTCCTCGGAGGTGGCGACGCTGAATTTGGCGACTGCTGCCCCGCTGGGCGTGTAGCGGATCTCGGGGTCGTTCCCCAGGCGGCCGATGATGATGACTTTGTTGATGCCAGCCATGATGCCCTCCAGACGCTGTTCATGTGACGTTGTATAAGAGATTTTTAGAAATCTTTTTAATGCTAATAAAGGGGCGGCTGTCTAAAATATAAAGTTAATTTGAACTAAGGGTTACTGGCCCGCCCCATTGCGGACAGATCCTGCATTGGCCTGACCTTATTTGGAAACACGGTTTAGGTCAAGCTTTTCTGGGCAAACCCACTCAGCCGTTTACAACGGTCCAAATCTGCGCTCATAGCCGAGTTTCACCGCTCTCCGCCCACAGGCCGTATCCTCCATCCCCCGAGTTCAACCCGCTACTTTCCGAACTCCGAGTTCTGGAGGCCGCATTTGCAGATCGGCGGGACGACGCTCCTCCACAGGAACAGGTTGCAAGAATTGCGGCGGCCTTGCCTCACCCAATCCCTTGACTTCAGCTCGGACTCTTGTATTTCCGAATGCGTAAAAAAAAGGGAGCCCCGTACACACCTCAGGGCTGCCAAAAGAACGGCTCGCAAGCTGGAAAAGAACAGGATCGGGATGAACACCTGTTTCGGGCGTCAATGGCGGCGAGATAGGGTTGTCCGGAAGCCCAAACCGGAAATCGTGGGTTGCCAGTCCCAAAAGTCCCCAAGAATCGATTTCGCACCTCAGATTGGATTTTACGCACTCTATTCGAAAGCGAGATCGATTAAATCATCTCCATCTCTCATCTGAGCAGAGCGTTCTCTAATATTTTATGGATGGCTATTGGTTACTGATTTATTCAAATTTTTCTGATTTAGCTTGATTTTAAATTTTATAGGCGCTAAATGCCGTACCCGCTTCTACCCAAATGCTTGAAAAGGAGGTTTCAGACATGCCGAAAAGAAAAGTCGTTGACCACGCGAAGTTGATCAAGATGGTGCAGGATGGTGTTGCGCAAGGCGACATCATGAAAAAATGCGGAATCGGCACGGCAACCCAATTGAAGGTCGCATACGCGAATGCGCTGATTCAGTCCGGCCAGGCCCCCGCAATTGTCGGCGGTCGTGGATCAAAGGAAAAAGTTAAAGCCGCTAAAGCGGTTAAAGTCGGCAAGCGCGGCTCGATAATCATTCCGGCCGAGATGGTCTCCGAACTAGGGATTGGTGCCAAGGACAGTTTCACGGTTCGAAAATCGAAGTCTGGGGTTGCACTCAAGAAGATTTAAAATTTCGACAAGATCATTCGAGGGCAGGGGACGGAACGTCTCCCCCTGCCCTATTTGTTGGCCTTAGAAAAAATTGAGTACTGACCAAAAGATATTTCTTCAACGGTCCCTTGTTTCCTCGTTAAAGAGCTTTAAATTTATGCTACCACGTCTGTCGCAGTCTCGAAATTGCACATTGAGTGATTAGGTCTAATTCTACATCGGGCATTGCCCCGCCGCTAAATCCGTGCGGATGCAAACCGTGTTAGGGAGGTTTTGATGGAAATGCAGGCAACCTGCAAATCAATTGAGGCTTGGAGTTCACAACCGCATGGATTAGTGAAAAGCCTTCCCCAGATTCATGAGCACATACTATTTGACAGGGCAGTTACCGCGCAACTGCACTGCCCCAAGAAGGTCCAATTTACCGCATATTCCACACCCGCATTGGCCGCTGTGGGACCTGAAGGCGCACCTGTCGAGGAGGTCGAGCTTCATCCCTACAAGTATCTCCCGACCAAGAAGGAAATTCTGGCTTATGCGGTAACCGTTGCTGAAAAGATTGGCTTCGATGCTCCTTTCGATATCGCTACCCGCGACCTTCTATATGTATTCCCAAATGGCCGAGCCAGGCTTGGCGGAATGCAAGCGGAGCCGACTGGGGAGTTCTCATCGACGATTGTTTACCGTTACCGGCCAGAATCGAAGGGCGAGATTTGATGTTCAACCTTATGACAAAAAATAAGTATGCGTTGGACACAGCAAGTGCGGCCGACTCGTTGTAGCGGTAGTGGTCGAGCACCGACTTCTGGGTAACGCCTTGAGTTTATGAGAGTCAAAGAAATAAATCTGCCTATCAGTTATGGCATGCACGATGGACCAATGATCCCACATATGGCCCCCTAAGCCGATAAGGATGGCCCTGTTGCTGCCGCTGTTTAGAAAAGACATCATTTCTTTCCAGAATTCGTCTAAGGAAACATCAGGGCGATGTTTAAATGGCATTGCCCTATCTGTGATTTTATCTTTAGCGACGTTTCGCAAAATGCTGCCAACAGTGGTGAGTCCAATTCCTTCCGTTAGCACAGTCCGAATATCCTCTTCGTTTTCTTCCAAGTAACTTAAAATATCTTTAAATAGAGATTTTGATTCTTCATCCCCGATATCGGAAATAATCCGAGATGCGTTGACAATACTGTAAACGGCACATAATCCGTCTAACGCCCCCTGAATATAGGGCCTCACTGTTTTTCCATGGGAATATAATAGCCCCTTCCGCCTAATGGGAGGCCTTCTTCTTATTGGCATGGCAGATCCCTTGCTGCGTTTGTAATTGTATTAATTTGTAGTAATTATAATTAGCAATAACCCAAAATGCAAGGTGCGATTTGTCTGTTCAGTTTGCCTATTTTTTATCGATAGTCATTATGGCATGGCAGGCTAATGCACTGTAAAAATAAAAGATATTTTAGAACAGTATTCGCATACGCTCGCAGAAACGGATGTTGATTTAACTCTGCAAACAAATTATTTTATTATGAGACGAAACAAAAGTGAATGGTATTCAGGCCGGTAACATGGTGCTGGTTTAATTGAAAGTTTATCGCAGCAAAAAAGGTATTGCGGAATTCCGGCTTTGCAAATCCTGCCGATGTCGCAACAGACTTCCATCAGGGAAGGTTTTGTCAGCTAATACACACTAGAAGCCGTCTCAAAAACATCAGATCACGCCCGCGGGCCAGGCGCCCGCCGCTGAAAACGCGCCGCAACCGTGCCAGGTTGTGAGCATTGTTCAGAAACGGGCAACGCCGCCATCGGGTGCCAGATGCATTTTTGAGATGGCTTCTAATCCAGCGGCTGCCAGTGGTTAACATCATGGCGGATGTGCAAGGCGCGGCGGTTAAAACGGCACATGAACTCATCCATAAAATACGTTAACCATAAAATTGGTTAAATGGAATTAGGATTTACATTTGTTGCCCCACGTCCCGGAGCGATGACGTTCAGGCCGCACTGAAATCCCCAGTCAAAGTCAATGCGCCCGGCGCCGCGGCCATCGCAGGCCTGCACGCCCCATGCGGTGGGTGACCCGGTCCCGCAGGCCTGCCAGCTTGCGCGCCGTCCGGCCGGCCGGGGTCTCGGCGGTCTTCAGCGCGGCATGCGGGCACATCTCGATGCAGCAGTAGCAGCGGATGCAGCGGTCGTAGTCGAAGCCGACGGTCTCCGCGTACGGGGTGATGGCCTTCCCCGGGCAGCAGCGCCAGCACTCGCCGCACAGACGGCAGCGGCCGCGGATCGCCTCCGGCCGCTGGACCAGGTGCCGCCGCATCAGCCGCTGCAGGGACCGGGGCCCGAAGGTCAGCGGCGCCAGGACCGGCAGCCGGAAGCCCGTCACGGGCGAAACGTCACCCCGGACCTCCGGCTCGCCCGTGAGCAGGCCCGCTGCGAGCGCCGCCTGGTGGGTCGGCAGCTCCTCGGGCCGGGCCCCTATCAGCCGGCAGATGGCCGCATCCACAGCGGCCGCGGACACCCCGGCCGCGAGCAGGCCCAGGCGGCGCGGGGTGCCGCTGCGGCCCGGGCCCTCGCCCTCCATCGCGAGGATGCCGTCGACCAGGGTGACCGCCGGGTTCACGGCGCGGTGGATCTGCACCAGCAGGCGCGCGAAGAGTTTCCGGTCGATCCCGCTGCGCATGTGCCACTCGGGTTTGGCCAGGCCCACGACGCAGCCGAAGAGGTTCTTCACCCCGAGCGTCAGCAGCATCATGGTGTGCGTCTTCAGCTTGGGGAGGTTGACCACCAGGTCCGCCTCCACGGCTTCGCGCGCGAGCTCGATGCGGCCGAACGGCGCGCCGATGTCCACCTTCACGGTTTCACGGAAGGGCCGCACGGCGACGTCCAGACCGGCCAACGCCTGCGCATAACCGCCTTTGTTCAACAGGTGCTCGAAGCTGCCCCGGCCGGGGCTGTCGGCGACCGTCGGACGGCCGCCCCGGCCGAGCACGTGTTCGACCGCGGCGCGCAGGACCAGGGGGTGGGTCGTCATGGCGCGCTCGGGTGCGGCGGGCGCGAGGAAGTTGGGCTTGATCAGGACGCGCATCCCGTGTTCGATCGGCCGCATCCCGGTACCGTCCAGTAGCGCGGGGACGAGGGTCGCCAGCGTTCGGGCGTCGTAGTTCGCTCGCCTGAATTCGACCGCCTCGGGCGCCGGGTTCCTACCGTCCATCGTGCGCTTGATCCTTCCAGTCATTTCCACTACCCTGGCGTCTACTCTGGCGCTTGACCCGCTGATCCGGGCGGGCGCAATTTTCTACCGCCCTCCCACTCAAAAATCAAACCCGACCAGGAAGGCCTCGGCGTGACCGATCGCGAAAACAGACTGGGCTACGTCTTCGTCGTGCTTGCGGCCCTGTGCTGGGCCTCCGGTGCGTCGGCGTCGAAGTTTCTCTTTGCCGGCGGGATCAGCCCGTTCCAGCTGGTGCAGCTGCGCATCACGACCGCCTGCGCGGTTCTGCTGGTCTGGCTGCTCGCGCGCCGGCCGCGTCTGCTGCGAATTGAGCCGCGCGACATCCCCTATTTCCTGCTGCTCGGCACCCTCGGGATGGCGGCCATCAACATCACCTATCTCTACGCCATCAGCCGTCTCAACGTCGCTGCGGCCCTGATCCTGGAATACCTCGCCCCGGCGCTAATTGCGGCCTACACCGTGCTGGTCCGCCGCGAGCGCCTGTCGTTGTGGACCGCACTGTCCATCGCCGCCGCCATCGCGGGGTGCTACCTGGTGGTCGGCGCCTACAGCCTCGACCTGCTGCAGCTGAACCTGCCCGGGATCCTGAGCGGGCTCGGGGCAGCGGTCGCCTTCGCCTGGTGGTCGGTGCACGGGGAGTACGGGATGCACCGCTACGACCCGTGGACGGTTCTTTTCTACGCGCTGCTGGTTGCGGCGGTGGAATGGAACCTCCTGCACCCGCCGCTCGAAGCCTTCCTGCACCCCTACGACCCGGCGACATGGGGCTGGATCCTCTTCGTGGCCGTGGTGGGGGCCATCCTGCCCTTCGGCCTTTACTACGAGGGCATCAACCGTATCCGTGCCACCCGAGCGAGCATCACGTCCACGGTGGAGCCGATCGTAGCCGGGATCCTCTCGTTCGTCTTCTTGGGCGAGGCCATGGGGCCGCTGCAAATCGCGGGGGGCGCCATGGTGATCGGCGCCATCATTCTGCTGCAGGTCAAACAGGAGCGCGACGAAAACACGCCGGCCCGCATTCGCGCACAGGCCTCCGGCGACGGGACGACGCCCGGCCGGGCAGGGGGAGGCCGATGATCGAGGTGACCGAAAAACGGCTCAAGCGCCAGGTGGTCGGTCGGCGCCACGCTTTCTTCGCCGTGACCGCGCCGGGGGCCGAGGACCTCGCCCGAGCCGAGCTCGGCGCGCTCGGCCTCGAGGGGCACACGGTGCCGGGGGGGTGGAGTTCACGGGCCGGCTGCACGACGCCTATCTCGCCAACCTCCACCTCAGGACCGCCGGCCGGATCCTGATGCGCCTCACCGCCTTCACGACCACGCACTTCAGCGAGTTCGAGCAGCAGGCCGCCGACATCCCCTGGGAACTCTACCTCAAACCCGGCACGCTCGGAAGGGTCCAGGCGGCCGTCCACCACTGTCGCCTGCACCACACCGACGGGATCGCCGAACGGGTGCGCCTTGGGGTGGACAAGCGTCTTGCACCGATCCCCGCGGAGGAAGCCGCTCCGGCCGCCGTGCAACAGGTGTTCGTGCGCGGGGTGGACGACCGCTTCACGGTGTCACTCGACAGCAGCGGGGACCACCTGCACCTGCGGGGCGTCAAGACCCACCCGGGTCGAGCGCCGCTCAGGGAGACCCTTGCCGCGGCGGCCCTGATGCGCGCGGGCTACACCGGCGACGAGCCCCTGCTGGATCCCATGTGCGGGACCGGCACCTTCGCGCTCGAGGCCGCTCTCATGGCCAAGCACATCCCCCCGGGCTGGTTCCGGGACTTTGCCTTCTCTGGGTGGCCCGCTTTCCGGGCCCAGCGGTGGGCCCACCTGCGGCGCGCGGCGGGCGAGGGGGTTCGAATTCTGTCGCAGCCCCGCATTTTCGCCTCCGACATCGACCCCGAGGCCTGCCGCGCCCTGGAGGGATGTCTGCCGAGGCACGGCCTGGAGGACGCCGTGCGGGTGCAGACCGCGGATTTTTTCCGGCTCGACCCCGGCGACCTGCCGCCGTCGGAACCCGGGCTGGTCGTCCTCAACCCGCCCTACGGTCGGCGCCTGGGCACCCCGTCCGAAAGCCGCGAGATGATGGATGCACTCCCGGCGCGGCTGCGCGACTGGTTTCACGGGTGGCGGTTCGTCCTGGTGGCGCCGGCCTCCGTGCGCCCGACGGGGCTGCCTTCTGGCACGGCCGTCTACCCGGTTTTCCACGGCGGCCTGAACGTAAGATTTTTCATAGGCCAGATCCCTTGACGAGGAAGTCGGACATGGAGCTGGGAAAGCTGAGGGTGAACGGCAAACGCCTGCAGGACTCCCTGGGGCGGATGGCGGAGATCGGCACGACCCCGGGCGGCGGCGTTCAGCGCCTGACACTGACTGACGAAGACCGCCGGGCGCGCGACCTCTTCGTGTCCTGGCTGCGCGCGATCGACTGTGCGGTCACGGTCGACCGCATGGGCAACATCTTCGGACGGAGAAGAGGGCGGGACGACAGCCTTGCGCCGGTGATGAGCGGCTCGCACATCGACTCCCAGCCCAAAGGCGGCCGGTTCGACGGTATCCTGGGGGTCATGGGTGCGCTGGAGGTCCTGCGCACCCTGCATGCGGGCTCGATCGTGACCGAGCGGCCGCTGGTGATCGTGAACTGGACCAACGAGGAGGGGTCCCGCTTTTCGCCTGCCATGGTGGGGTCCGGGGTCTGGGCCGGGGCGCTCGAGCTTGACTGGGCCTACGCCCGCACGGATGCCGACGGCAAGCGCCTGGGCGACGAGCTCGCGCGGATCGGCTACCAGGGGGATGCCCCCTGCCGGGCCTTCCCGGTGCACAGCTATCACGAGTACCACATCGAGCAGGGGCCGGTACTGGAGCGCGAGCGGAAGACCATCGGTGTCCCGCGCGGCATCGTGAGCCTGCTCTGGGGCGACGTGCATCTGACCGGCGAAGGCAACCACGCGGGCACCACCCCCATGAACGCCCGGCACGACGCGCTGGTCGTCGCCGCCGAGATGATCCTGGCCATCAACCGGCTGCCCGAGTACGTGGGCGGCGACATGGTGGCGACCGTCGGCGAGATCCGCAACCGCCCCAACTCGCGCAACATCATCCCCGACGGGCTGGACTTCACGGTGGACATGCGGGCGTGGGAGGGCGAGCGCCTACAAGAGGCCTGGGACCGGTTCTGTGCCAAGGCCGCGGAGATCGCCCGCCGCCACGGCTGCGCCGCGCGGATGGAGAAGACCTGGTTCGTCGACCGCACGCCCTTTGACGAAGCCCTGGTCCGGCGCATTTCTGCCGCCGCGGTCGACCTGGGCTACTCCCACATGCCGTGGGTCAGCGGAGCCGGCCATGATGCCGCCTACGTCAGCCGCATCTGCCCGACCGCCATGATCTTCGTGCCGAGCATCGGCGGCCGCAGCCACGTGGAGGTCGAGACGACCCCGTGGGATGACTGCGAGGCGGGCTGCAACGTGCTGCTGCGATGCATGCTGCAGTCGGCCATGGAACTCGCCCAAGGTTAGAAGGCGGCTTCACCGAAAGGCCGCCATCGGCGTTGCGCGGCGGGTCGCGGGTGCTGCGGCGTACGGTGCAGAACGCCTCGCACCGAACCCCTGCTGCACCCCTGGCTTCTCTCCCCTCCCCTTGCGGGAGGGGCGTGGGGAGGGGGGTCCCACCCTGGGCGCCCGAATCGCGGAACCCTTCTCTCCTCAAAAATCTCTCAATGCCTTCGGCGGTTATGCCGATGATACTCATCAAGGGCTCACAGCCGCTTCCTTGACTCGGGCAGGCCGGTTGCCTAAGATGCTCGCAGGGAACCGTGCCGGGGCAGGTACACCCACATCAGGCGATCGGAATACGGCGGTTTATGGCAACGATTAATCTGAAAAAACGAGAGGTTGAGATCAAGATCGTCTACTACGGCCCCGGCCGTTGCGGCAAGACGACCAACCTGCAGTACATCTTCCGGAACAGCCGCCGCCACATGATCGACGAGATGGTGTCGATCAAGACCAAGGGCGACCTGACGCTCTTCTTCGACTTCGTCCCCATGGGGCTCGGCCAGATCAAGGGCTGCGAGGCCCGAGTGCAGCTCTACACCGTGCCGGGGCAGACCAAGTACGCCTCGACCCGCAAGCTGGTACTGAAGGGGGCGGACGGGGTGGTGTTCGTGGCCGACTCGATGCGCGTGCGGCACGAGCAGAACATCGAGTCGCTGAAGGACATGGCCCAGAACCTGAAAGACTACGACAACAACGTCTTCAGGTTCCCGCTCGTGATGCAGTGGAACAAGCGCGATCTGGCGGATGCGGGCGTCCCGCTCATGTCGGTGGAGGAAATGGACCGGCTCTACAACCGCCAGCTCAAGGCGCCTACCTTCGCGGCGAGCGCCGCCTCGGGGATGGGGGTCAACGCGACTCTGAAGGCCGCGCTGGTGCTCACGCTGAGATCGATCAAGAAACAGGCCGGCTGGGAATAGCCGGCCCTAGCCTATTTCACCGCTGCGGATCTATGGGGTTTTCAATAGCGCGGTAATCTCGGTATAACTATACCATTCGGCGTAGTACAAGGCCGTGTTGCCGTAATTGTCCTTGATCGCCTTGTCGGCTTTGTATTTCAATAAAATTTTGGCCACATCGGGATGGTTGTAGTATGCGGCTACGATCAATGCGGTCGCGCCGTTCCCGTTGCGGGCGTTTACGTCCGCGCCCTTTTTGCAGAGATATTCCAAAGCGTCATATTGCTTGTTGAACGCCGCGAGCATCAACGGCGTGTTTCCTAAGTGGTCCCTTTTTTCGGAGGACACGCCGCTCTCCAGGGCTTTTTGAATGCGTTCGACGTTGCCGACCTTCGCATTGTAGAGAAGATCGCCGCACGAACACAGCATGAGGGCCAACCCGACCATCGCCAGTACAAGAGCTTTCCGCATTCTCTCCCTCCCCGCATGGTTGAGCGTTTTCATCCCCTGCCGCTTTTCAAGCAAGTCTGTGGGAGCGGCTTTCCAGCCGCGATCCGTCCTTCGGTCGTTAGAGGGCTGTTCCTGGCCGCCAGCGTCAAATCACGGGGCGAAGCGCAGCACTCAACAGTCCATTCAGAATTTCTTGGCTGCTTCCCGCAGCAATTCCCGCGTCTTTGAATCGAACCAGCACTCCATGAACGCCCGGTCCAGCTCCGGCCGTACGGCCTCGAAGCGGGCGGGGATCTCGCGTGTCCGGTGCCGCTTGGTCAGCTCGAAGGCGCGGGCCGGCGCGGCGGCCAGCCGGGCCACCTTCTCGATGGCGGCCGCTTCCACCTCGTCCGTCTTGCACACCGCATCGACCAGCCCCAGCGCGCGCGCCTCCTCGGGCGGCACCAGCTTAGACTCGTACTCGATGTCGACCGCGGCGCGGTCGCCTGCGATCTGGCGCAGGAGCAGATCAGCGAGGTAGGGGACCGGCACCCCGATTGCGACTTCGTTCAGACTGATGAGCTTGCGCCCCTCGGCCACGAACCGGTAGTCGCAGGCGAGCGCCAGGATAGCCCCGCCGCCGTTGGCATGCCCGGCGAGAGCGGCGGCGGTAGGGATCGACAGGGCGTAGAGCGATAGGACAAGATCCTCGAAGCGGCGCCAGAAGTCGGCCATGCCGTCCCGGTCGAGTGCCAGCAGCTCAGGCAGATCGAGCCCGATGCTGAAGAATTTGGGGTTGCCCGCCAGCACCAGCCCGCGGAACGCTTCGCGGACTTCAGGCAGCAGCAGCTCGATGTCCCGCAGCACGGCCGACCCGATTGCGTTGGTGACCCCGCTGGTCAACCTAAGGACTGCAACCGGGCCGTGGGCTTCGATGGTGACCGCTGCCATTGCTCTCTCCTTCCTCAAGCCCCTCAGGCGAGTCCTCTGACCGGCTCGGACAGTCAACAGGTATCATCGGCGCCGTCTGAGCGCAACACCATGCACACTTAAAAAGCCCCCAGAGTTCTGATGAAGCATCCCCCACCGCCGCCTGAGGCACCGGAAGCGGTCGCGGTGCCGCTGCTGGCGGCGGCGGGCGCGCAGGGGGTCACGACGTCACCGACATGGGCGCACACGGACGTGGAGAAGGCGCTTTCGTTGCCGGAGGCGTCATAGGCGGTTACCGAAAAGTAGTAGGTGGCTTCCTGAAGCCCGGTGATGGTAAATGCCGGCGAGTCCTCATCACTCAAATCGGCGGTGCCGACGTAGCCGAAGAAGTCGTAGGGCGGCCCGGCCGCTCCCCTCTTATAGTAGATTCCGTACCCTTCGAGGTCGCCTTCCTGGTTGGGGTCCCAGGCCAGCGTGACGTCCGCGGCCACGCATGGAGTGATGCTGATGAGAAAACATGCGGTTATACCGAAGAGTAAGATCCACATACGGCGGATCGGGGTTTTTAATCCCATTGTTGACCTCCTGCGATTGCGGCTTGAACCGGGTGGATGCGAAGATCCCCGCGCCGATGGATTGAATTTTTAAACGCAGATGTCTTCGCTCACGAACTGCAGAGACAGGCTCAGCCTGGTTCACCGTACAGGACGACAAGGGCGGACCACGCGATTATGCGGATCTGGTTTGGCGGGATAATGCGGTTGTTAGGATGCGATTCGGGGATACGTGGAAAAAACGGGACAACCACGGAAAACGTCGCGGGCATAGGCTCGACCTCCGGAATCGAAATGGTGGAGGAAAGACCTCCGCTCGATTCCGAAGGTTTTCCTCATCGACGCCTACGAGGTTAGCTGACGGGCTAGGGCCGATAAGGTTACCCTTCGCCATGAAGGCGATGCGCCCCGACAAACCGGGTCCCCCGCTCCCAAGAATTCAAGATTAGGCTACTTGCAACTATAGCAGGCGGTGCCATGTTGTGTCAATTTTTTCGAAAAGATGTCCGTGGAGAAGGGCCTTCCGCCAATCCCGCCACACCTTGTTGCCGGTTGCAATGGGCACGACCGACTACGGGGCTTTTATTGGGGTGCACGCTGGAATCGCAGGTCAGCGAACGGGAGATTTAATGATTTCGGACACGATCAGCGGCAGCAGCGTCCCCGCCTTACCTTCCGGGAAATAGTCGGCTTCGGGAAACGCACGCTCCAAGTTGATTTCAACGATCGCAGCCCCGCCTTGCTTGGCGACATGAGGCAGAGAGGCCGCCGGCTGCACCACGGCCGAGGTGCCGATCACCAGCATGACCCGGCACTTGCCGGATTCACACCAGGCGGTTTCCAAAGCTTCAGGAGGGAGGGATTCACCAAACAGGACGGTGTTGGGTTTGAGCACTCCGCCGCACTCGCAGAGCGGAGGCATGCCTTCGGGAACGTCGGGGGCCTTATATTCCTTGCGGCACTTCACACATAAGATTTCCCGCAAGCTTCCGTGAAGCTCAACTACATTCCGGCTTCCGGCCTTGCGGTGCAGGCCGTCGATGTTCTGAGTGATGACGTGACCGAGGAGGCCCATGCGCTCAAGCTCGGCAAGGGCGAGATGGCCGGGGTTGGGCCGGTAAGCGTCGTAGTTGCGGATGAACTCGCCGCGGATGCTCCAGTACTTTGAGGGGTCCTGGCGGAAGACCTCGATGGAGGCGTAGACGGCGGGGTCGAACTTCTCCCAGAGCCCGCCCTTGGACCGGAAAGTGGGGATGCCGCTCTCCGCGCTGACGCCGGCGCCGGTGAGCGCGACGCAGGGCTGGTTTCTCAAGATAAGCTCAGCGACTCGGCGGATGATGGCTTCCAACTGCGGCTCCTGCGTGAGGAGATCGACCCCGCCTGAAGGTTCTCCATGGGGCAGGCATTCCGCCCCGGGCATCGCGGCTAAAAAGCCGCTCCCACAGGGAATAACCGGTTTGAAAAACAACTATCGGTTAGTAAAATCGTTGATAGCGTCGGTCCAAGCGTCCGCGGAACAAGAGACGGGCCAACGGGCAAACGGGCCAACCGTTACACGTCTTCCATGTGCAGCTGGGTCGTGACCTCGATGCAGCCCTTGAACGAGCGGGCGACCGGGCAGAACTCGGCGTGCATCGCGTGCACGCGCTCGGCGGTGTCGCGGTCGGCCGGGGCCACTTTCAAGCGGTAGTCTGCGTGGATGCGTTTGATGACGAGCACCTTGCCGTCCTTTTCAACCTCGCCGCGGGCTTGGGTGATCAGGCGCCCCTCACCGGCCGGGATCTTGCGCGCCTCCAGCGCGCCCCCGAAGGTGCCGGTCAGTCAGCCGGCCGCGGCGGCCACCACGTAGTCGAGGGTGGCGGCGTGCGGTTCGTGCACATTGGTGTCGACCCCGTAGTGCTGAGCGATTTCCGAGTGCACGCCAAAGATGACCGGCTCGGGGACATGCGGGAGGTAGGCGCGGCGCAAGGGGCCCTTGACGCGTTCGATCCTGACGTTGGAGGTGTAGGCGGGTTTTTCGGTCACGGCGAGACTCCTTTGCAGCAGGTGGGAGAAGGGCCGTGTTGCGATGTCGCGGCCCGGTGTTATGATTGTCCCATTCTTATGGGCAGCCCCGCGAAAAGTCAAACCCCCGCGCCCGGGGTGCAGGGAGGAGCATGATCGTCCGCGCCGAAATAGACATAAACGCGCCGTCAGAGGTGGTCTGGCGGGTCTTCTCGCGCCTGGAGGAGTGGGGGCAGTGGAACACGGCCTGCGACAGCTGTCGGCTCACCGCCGGGGAGCGCCTGGAGCCGGGGGCCTGCCTGACCTTCGTGGTGAAGCCCTTTGTCTTCCCGGTGCGGGTGGCACCGCGCGTCGTCCACTGCGACCCGGGCCGCGAGGTCGTCTGGGAGGGCGGCCGCTGGGGGATCCACGCCGTGCACCGCTGGCGCTTCAGCGAGCGGCCGGGCGGCGTCCGGCTGGAGAGCACCGAGACCTTCGGCGGCCCGCTGATGCAGCCCGCCCGGCTCTTCGGGCTTCAGCGGCGGCTGCACGCGCTGACCGAGCGCATGCTGGCGCAGATCCGCTCTCAATCCGAAGCCTGCGCCTCCCAATGAACGGAAGACGCGGTCGTCTTGTTCAGGCTGCCGGGCGTCGGCCCGCGTTCAGGCGCTTGCGCTGGCGGCCGTCGGGCCCGAAATTGGAGGGTGCGAGCCAGCGACGGAAAGACGCCCGCAGGGCCGGCCACTCGCGGTCGATCACGGAATACCAGGCGGTGTCGCGGTTACGACCCTTGTAGACGGCCGCCTGGCGGAACAGGCCCTCGAAGGTAAACCCCAGGCGTTCCGCCGCGCTCCGGGAGGCGGAGTTCAGGCTGTCGCACTTCCACTCGCAGCGGCGGTAGCCCAGCTCGTCGAACACCCGGGTCAGCATCAGGAAAATGCACTCGGTCGCGGCCGGGGTTTGCTGCAGCCGCGGGGCGAAGTGGATGTGGCCGAGCTCGATGACTCCGATCGTCGGCTGGATCCTGAGAAAACCGGCCATCCCGCCCGCCCGGCTGTTCGCGTCCACCACCGCGAAAAACAGCGGGTCGCTCCCGCCGCTGTCGGCGGATAGCCATTTCCGGAACGCGGCCGGACGCTCGAAAGGCCCGTACGGCAGGTAGGTCCACCCCCTCCCGGCCGGATCTTCCCGGTAGGCTCCGAAAAGGTCCGCGGCGTGCGTGCGGATTTCGAGCGGCTCGAGCCGGCAGAATCGTCCGGGCATGGGCGTTCGCGGCGGCAACGGCCTGGGGCGCCACCCCGGCAGGGGGCGGCCGGTGGGCAGTTTAGCGCGTCGGGCTGAAGCGGGCATGCGCATTCCTTTCACTCCGGGGAGAGGCTGCAGCTGACCTCGGGACCGGCCTCCCGCAGGAAGTCGACCACTTGGCGGGCCAGCTCGCGGCCGACCACGTTCTCCTCGTCCACAACGAACGCCGACCCCAGCCCCCAGAGCTCCGCGGTGGCGATGTGGTAGCGGCTGCGGACGATGACGCTCGCGGCCGGCGACAGACCGTGGATGTTCTGCAGGATGCGCCGGGCCGAGCTCGGGTCGGGGACCGTCACGACGACGACACAGGCTTTGTCGATCCCGAGGTGGGCGATGATGTCGGCCTGCGAGGCGTCCCCCACGTGCACCGCGAGCCCCATGCGCCGGGCCGCCTTGACCGAGGCGGGGTTGAGCTCGACCACGTGCGGCCGGATCCCATGTTCGACCAACGCACGCGCGACCTTGCGGCCGGCGGGGCCGAAGCCGACGATGAAGACGCGGCCCTCCCTTTCCGGTGCGAGGCCGTCATCCGCCGACGGCATGGGTGTGCGTGCGCGGGAGAAGGCCGTGACGATGCGCCGCGCGGCCGGCCGCGCGTAGGTGACCATGTAGGGAGCGAGGAACATCGAGAGGATCGTCACCGACACGGCCAGCGAAAAGACGTGGTCGGTGATGAGTCCGCCCCGTCGGGCCTCGGCCGCCAGCACGAACGAGAACTCGCCGATTTGGGCGAGCGCGATCCCGGTCGCCAGCGCGTGGGCCGGGTGCAAGCGGAAGGCGACGCCGATCACGAAGATGACGAAGGCCTTGCCGACGAACACCAGCGCGAGCCAGCCGAGCACCTCGGCCCAGTTTGCCACGAACCACGCCGGCTCCGCCAGCATGCCGACTGCGGTGAAGAAGAGGGTCACGAAGAGCGTGCGCAGGGAGCCCACGTCTGCGCGAATCTGGGAGGCAAAGGGCGATTCGGCCAGCAGCATGCCCGCCAGGAAGGCGCCGAGCGCCGGGGAGAGCCCGAGCGAGTGGGCCGCCCAGGACGAGCCGAGCGCGATGACGATCGCCAGAACCACCACCAGCTCCCGGTCGGCGAAGACCCCGCCGCGCATCAGCAGGCGCGGGATCAGCTGGTAGAACAGCAGGTAGAAGACCGCGACCAGCCCGCCGGCCGCGGCGACGCTGCGGCCGATCTGCGCGAGCACCCCCCAGCCCGTGCCCCCGTGGCTCAACACCGTGAGCGAGAGCACCAGCGGCACCACGGCGACATCCTGGACCAACAGGAAGCCGAGCGCGGTCCGGCCGGGTACCGAGTCCATCTCCGCGCGGGCCATCAGCATCCGCAGGACGATCGCCGTCGAGCTGACTGCCACAATCTCACCCCAGGCGATCGACATCCCGAACGGGTGCCGGACGGCAAACATCGCCGCGAACAGGAGCAGCGTCGCCACTACCTGCAACCCGCCGCCGGCTAGCGCCACCGCCCCCATGCGCCGCAGCCGGCCGAAGGAGAACTCCAGCCCGATGCTGAAGAGCAGCAGCGAAACTCCGATCTCGCCCCAGGGCAGCAGGACCTCGCGGTCGAACAGCGCCGACCCCAGCACCGTGCCCGCAACGAGGTAGCCGACGATGGCGCTCTGCCGGAGCCGCTGCGCTGCCGCGCCGAGCGCGAAAGCGGCTGTGAACAGCAGCACCAGCTTGGCGATGATTTCCCAAATGGTCATGACGGTTTGCCAGAATGGTGGAAAACTGCGTCCCGGGCCGTGATCCGGCGTTGCAGGCTGTTGAAAATCCGAAGCATGAAATCCGAAATCCGAAACACTCCCGAAACCGATAACCGCTGACATGCGAACTTGTTTTTTCGCCTTGAAGGATCTCAGTGATCCGGCCGGCGGACCGCCGCACGTGGTTCTATCGGGAAATTGACTAATTCCCGCAAAACCCTTATGAAATCCCATCCCCGATAACTAGAAGCAAAGGACCAGCGGCGGTACCCGCTCGAATTCCGTTTTTCAACACGCTGCCCTATACCCGGAACCCACAGGAGGCTCGCCCATGAAAATCGTTGAAAAAGACGGAAAGTTTTACCCGGACAAGGAGTTCACATCCAGGGCCTTGATCAATGGTTTCGAGCAGTACCAAAAGCTCTATCAAAAGTCCATTCAGGACCCCGAGGGCTTCTGGGCCGAGCGCGCCGCCGAGCTGGTCTGGTTCAAGAAGCCCGAAGCCATCCTGAAGTACAATTTCGACGTTCGCAAGGGCAAGGTCTTTCACGAGTGGTTCCGCGGCGGCGTCACAAACGTCTGCTACAACGCCATCGACCGGCACCTGACCACGGCCACCCGCAACCGGGCGGCCCTCATCTGGCAGGGCGAGCCGGACGGCGACACCCGGGTCTTCACTTACCAGATGCTGCACCGCGAGGTGTGCCGCTTCGCGAACGTCCTGAAGAAGAAGGGGCTCAAGAAGGGCGACCGGGTGAGCATCTACCTGCCGATGGTGTGGCATCTGCCGGTCGCCATGCTGGCCTGCGCGCGGCTGGGGCTGCCCCACAGCGTCGTCTTCGGCGGGTTCTCGGCCGAGGCCCTGCGCCACCGGGTGCAGGAGAGCCAGTCGCGCGTGCTCATCACGATCGACCAGGGCCTGCGGGCCGGCAAGACCTCCGACCTCAAGGCCAACGTCGACGACGCCATCAAGGAGTGCCCCTCGATCGAGCAGGTGATCGTGGTCAAGCGCACCGGGGCCGACGTGCCCTGGACCGCCGGCCGCGACTGCTGGTGGGACGATGAGATGGGCGCCCCCGACATCGCCGATGACTGCGCCTGCGAGCCCATGGAGGCCGAGGACCTGCTCTTCATCCTCTACACGAGCGGCAGCACCGGCAAGCCCAAAGGGCAGGTGCACACGACCGGCGGCTACATGGTCTACGTCCACCAGACCACGAAGGCCATCTTCGACCTGCAGCCGGAAACGCTTTACTGGTGCATGGCCGACATCGGCTGGGTCACCGGCCACAGCTACATCGTCTACGGGCCGCTCCTGAACGGCACGACGAGCTTCCTCTACGAGGGCACCCCGCTCTACCCGCAACCCGACCGGGCGTGGGAGCTGATCGACCGCTACCGTATCAACGTCTGCTACACGGCCCCCACGGCGATCCGGGCGCTCATGCGGCATGGCGAGGAATGGCCGCGCCGCCGCGACCTCTCCAGCCTGCGGGTCCTCGGAACGGTCGGCGAGCCGATCAACCCCGAGGCCTGGATGTGGTACCACCGCAACATCGGCCGCGAGCGTTGCCCGATCGTGGACACCTGGTGGCAGACCGAGACCGGCGGCATCCTGATCTCTCCCATCCCCGGCGCCTGGCCGACCAAGCCGGGTTCGGCCACGCTCCCGTTCTTCGGGGTCGTGCCGCGGGTGGCGGATCCCGGGCTCGAGGACATCACGCGTCGCGGGGAGCCCATGCCGGCCGGCGAGACGGGGCACCTGTGCATCGAGCGGCCCTGGCCGGGGCTGTCGCGCACGATCTACCTCGACCACCAGCGCTGGGAGAACACGTACTTCGCCGACTACCCGGGGATGTACTTCACCGGCGACGGCTGCGCGCGGGACGCCGACGGCTACCACTGGCTGAAGGGCCGCGTGGACGACGTCATCAACGTCTCGGGGCACCGCATCAGCACGGCCGAAGTGGAGAGCGCGCTCGTGCTGCACCCCAAGGTGGCCGAGGCGGCCGCGGCGGCCATGCCCGACGACCTGAAGGGGCAGGGCATCTACGTCTTCGTCACCCTGAAGGTCGGGGTCGAGCCCACGGAGGAGCTGCGCAAGGAGCTCTCGGTCCACGTGCGCAAGGAGATCGGCGCGATCGCGACCCCGGACCGCATCCAGTTCACCCCCGTGCTGCCCAAGACGCGCAGCGGCAAGATCATGCGCCGCATCCTGCGCAAGATCGCCGAGGGCCGGGCCGACGAGCTGGGCGACGTGAGCACGCTCGAGGATTCGGCCGTGGTCGCGCAGCTCATCAAGGGCAGGCTCTAACAAGGTTGTTGAAAACGGCGTCTCAGGCCGTGATCCGGCGTTGCGCGGCGCCTTGTAAATGCTCACATACTGGCCAGTATGCTGCGCTTTCCAAAGCGCCGCGCGCCTTGGCTGACGGCCTGATACTTGTTTTCCAACAACCTTGCCTGGAACCCGCTTGGATCATCTATTCTGAGCCCGGCACGCCCAAGGGCGCTTTCAGTCCCCCCCGAACCCTGAACCCCGATCCGTTTTTTACCCCATCCCCTTCAGCTCCTCCACCAGCCGTCCCAGGTGCGCCAGGGCCTGCTCCACGGGCTCCGGGGTGCGCATGTCGACCCCGGCCGCGACCAGCTCGTCGATCGGGAAGCGGCTGCCGCCCAACTCGAGGAAGTCGAGATAGCGGTCGCGCGCGCCGGGCTCGCCGTCCGCGACCTTCCCGGCCAGCGCGAGCGCGGCCGAGATGCCGGTCGCGTACTGGTAGACGTAGAACGCCGAATAGAAGTGCGGGATGCGCAGGCACTCGAGCGCGAGGACGTCGTCGAGCTGCACGGCGCCGCCGAAATACACTTCGAGCAATCCGCGGTAGACCCCGGTCAGGGACTCCAGGGTGAGCGGCCGGTTGTCTTCCGCGAGCCGGTGCACCCGGTGCTCGAACTCCGCAAACATGGTCTGCCGCACGAGTGTCGCGCGGATGGCGTCTATCTCGCGCGTGATCAGGTAGCGGCGCATGCGGGCGTCGCCGCTGTGCATGCGCAGCAGGTGGCGGGTCAGGAGCGCCTCGTTGAACGTCGAGGCCACCTCGGCCACAAAGATGGTATAGTCGTGGTCCACGTAAGGCTGGTGCCGCCGCGCGTAGAGCGAGTGCATCGCGTGGCCGGCCTCGTGGGCCAGCGTGTAGACGCTGCTGATCGTGCGCTCGTCGTAGTTGAGCAGGATGTAGGGCGGCGAGTCGTAGCAGCCCGAGGCATAGGCGCCGCTGCGCTTGCCGCGGTTTTCGAACCGGTCGACCCACCCCCCCAGAAGCCCCGCGCGCATTTCGGCGGTGTAGCCCTCGCCGAGCGGGGCGAGCGCCTCGGTGCAGACCTCCACGGCCTGCGCATACGTCATCCGGATCTCGGCCTGGTCCGCGAGCGGCACGTAGGTGTCGTAGACGTGGAGCTCGGACAGGCCGAGCGCCTTCCGACGGTACTCGAAGTAGTCGAACACCGGCCCGAGTCCTGCCCGCACCGTTGCGACCAGCCGGTCGTAGACGGCCTCCGGGACGTTGTCTGCGAAGAGGGCGCGCGCCCGGCAGCCGGGGAAGGCTCGCGCGCGGGCGTAGAACACGTCGCGGCGGACCGAGGCCGCGAGCAGCGCGGCGAGGGTGTTGCGGTGGTCGTCGTAGGCCCGGTAGTAGCGGTGGAAGGCCTCGCGGCGCCGGTCGCGGTCGCGGCTGATCATGAAGCGCATGAAGTTGCCGTGGCTCAGCTCGACCTCCCGGCCGCTCTCGTCGGCGAGGCGCCCGAAGCGCAGGTCCGCGTTGTCGAGCTGGCCGAAGGCCTGCGAGGCCCCGGCCGCCATCTCCCGGCTCATGGCCAGGAGATCCTCCTCGGCCGCGGAGCGCGTGTGCGGCCTGTCGCGCAGGATCTTCTCCAGGTGGAAGCGGTAAGGCCGCAGCACGAGGGCCGCGAGCCAGCCGTCCATGACCGGCGCGGGGATGGCCTGGATCTCGGGGGTCAGAAAGCTCGCCGCCTGGGCGAGGCGCGCGGACAGGCCGACGGCGCGCTGGTGCAGGCCGAGGCAGCGCTGGTTGGCCCGGTCCTCGTCGTTCTTCAGGTGCGCGTAGGTCGTGACCCGGTCGAGACGGCGCGCGAGGCCCAGGTGGAACTCGATCGCCGTCCCGAGGGCCGCGGCCGAGTCCGCCAGGCGCCCCCGCAGGCGGTCGTACCCGGCCAGGTCGTTTTCGACTTCGTTGAAGAGGCTCTCCCAGTCCTCGTCCGTCGCAAACAGCGGGCTCAGGTCCCAGCGGTCGGCGGCAGGGATCGCGTCTCGTTCGGGGATGGTGCGTTCGGTCATGTGCGCCTCGGGTTGGGGTTTGGGTATTGGGGTGTTTGGGAAGTTGGGTGTCTGGGTATTTGGGTGTTGGGTGTTTGGTGGGCGCGGGGGATACGCCTGCGGGCAGGCGAGCTTCCCGCTTCTGCGGTCCTGCGCACACGCGAGGCTATTTCAGGGCGGCCCGGAGCTTGAGCGAGAGGTCGTCCATCGTGAAGGGCTTCTGGATGAAGCCGGTGCAGCCGCGGTTCATGATCGTGCGCGCCTGGCCCTGCATGCTGTACCCGCTGGCGAGCAGCACCCGGACCTCCGGGTTGATGCGCTTCAACTCGTCGAAGACCTCGCCGCCGCCCGTTTCGGGCATGATCATGTCCAGGATCACCAGCCGGAACCGTCCCGGGTCCTGGCGGTAGAGCGTCAGCGCCTCGTGGCCGCTCGCGGCCATCACGACCGTGTACCCCAGCCGGTCCATCATGCGTGCGGTCACCTCGAGCACCGAGAGCTCGTCATCGACCAGCAGGACCGTGCCGGCGCCGGGCTCGACCTGACGGCCGGCTTTGGCCTCGGGCGCGGCCGGCTGGTCGGTCGCGGGCAGGTAGACGTGAAAAACCGACCCCGCGCCCTTTTCCGACTCCACGTCGATGTAGCCGCCGTGCCCCTTGACGATCCCGTAGGCCGAGGCGAGGCCAAGACCGGTGCCGCGCCCCATCCGCTTTGTGGTGAAGAACGGGTCGAAGATGCGCCCCATGGTCTCGCGGTCCATCCCGACGCCCGAGTCGCGCACCGATAGGCGCACATAGGCGCCGGGGTTGACGGTGTACCCTTTGGCGGGAATGTCCTGGTGAGTGACGTTGCAGGTTTCGAGCAGCAGCTGGCCGCCATTGGGCATGGCGTCGGCCGCGTTCACGAAGAGGTTGAGCAGCACCTGCTCGAGCTGGCCCCTGTCCGCGATGATGCGCTTGAGGCCGTCGGCCAGGTCGCAGCGGATACGGATGTCCTTGCGCATGCGGCCGAAGGTTTCCGCGGTTTCGCGCACCAGGTCGTTCGGCCGCAGCGGCCGGGATTCGTATTTGCCGCGGCGGGCGTAGCCCAGCAGCTTCGAGGTCAGCTCGGCCCCGCTGCCGACCAGCTTCTCGATGTTGGTGAGCAGCCGGTGCCGCTGGTCGGAGGGCTCGAGGTCGAACAGCACCAGCGAGACGTTGCCCTGGATGGCCATGAGCAGGTTGTTGAAATCGTGGGCGATCCCCCCCGCGAGGGTGCCGATCGCCTCCATCTTCTGCGCCTGCTGCAGCTGCAGCGTCAGCCGCTTGCGCTCCTCGGCGGCCTGCTTGTCGTCGGTGATGTCCCGGCTGTAGACGGCCAGGCGGATGATGGCCCCGCTCTCGTCGTGGATCGGGTGGATCGAGGTCCAGTAGCTGCGGCCGAGGCACTCGTCTTCGAACTCGAGCGGCCGGCCGGTGCGGATGACGTCCAGCCCCTTTTGCTGCCTGCGCTCGGCGACCTCGGGCGGGAGGAACTCGGCGATGGGCCGGCCCACGATCTCGCCCTGCCCCAGGCGGTCGCGGGTCGCCTGGTTGGCCGCGAGCACGATCCCCCGGGCGTCGATCAGGAATGCCGCGCTCGACGCTGCGTTCAGCAGCACCCGGTTGGTCTCCTCGCTGGTGCGCAGCGCCTCGTCCCTTTTCCGGCGTTCGCTGATGTTCCGCAGGCTGGCCTCGATCGCCCGGATGGTCCCGTCCTGCCGGATGGGCACGGCGTTTACCTCGAAGGGCACCACCTCGCCGTCGGCGCGATGGACAGTGATTTCGAACATGACCTGGGACTTGCCGGCCATGAGCTCCCGCACATGGACGCGCGCGTGCTCGACGGACTCGGGGGTCATGACGGAGGCCACCGGGCGGCCGAGCAGTTCCTCCCGGCGCATTCCGAGCTCCTCCTCGAAGCGTCGGTTGACGTTGGTGAGTTTGAAGTCCACGTCCACGACGGCGATGATGTCGGCCGCGTTTTCGTAAAAGGACTGGTCGGCGGGGGTGACGGCTTGAAGGGTCTCGTCCCGCTCAGGGTCGCCGGATTTCATTCTCAACCTGCTGCCAGGAATGTCAGATGGCCTGATCGACTTGTTCCATTTTCTCACGCAACACCCTGATTGTCACCGACAATTTTAAGCGGAGATTTTATATCGAAGGCCGGGTGGAGTCGCTCCCGGGAATCCGAGGGGGTGGGCCGGAATTTTGACTCGTGAGCCGTTTTCCGTTAAAATTATAACAGATTCTCGATGCGAATTTCTTTCTGCGAGGCGGCATTGACGGCTACATCCCTCAAGGTGCGCTACCGGACCACCGCCCAGGTGCTGGCCCACCTGCAGCAGCTCAAAGGCGGCCGCATTTTCATCCCGACCGAGATGCCCCTGTCCTGCGGGACACGGCTGCGGCTGGCCCTCATGGTCCCGGACGGGGGGGCGGCCGTTCCCGTCGAAGCGGAGGTGATCGAATCGGTCGACCGCAAGGCGTCCGAGGCCGGCGGGAAGACCGCCGGCATGCTGCTCAAGGCGGTCGGGGCCGACGGGGCCGTCGCGGAGCTGGAGCGCCGGCTCGGCATCTCCAGGCCAGGCCCGTCGGTCGCCCCGGCGGCATCCGCTGCGGTTCCGAAAGCCCCCCCGCCGTCCGCCCCGGACCCGCCCCCTGCCGCCGTGCCCGCCCCCTCCCCGGCGTTGTCGATGCAGTGGCTGAGCTCCGCCCTGGCGCAGGCGGAGGCGGTGCGCGAGGCCGAACCCGAGACCGTCCCGGTGGTCGCCGGCCGGCGCGACAAGACCGACCTCACCCCGGCCGAGCGCGAGCGCATCAAGCCGGCCGGCGAATTCGTAATGGATTTCACGAAGGCCATGCTGCGCACCGGGTACTACGCCCCCGAGCATCCCGGCTCCGAGAAGGCCAAGCGCGGATTGTATGATGCGTTTTGCAAATGTCTTTCCGAGGGGGCCGACATCACCATCTCCAGCCGCGAAACGCGCGAACGGACGGATATCCTGATCACCGGGGTGCTGGACGAGCCGGTGAGCGTGCGCACTCTGGTGGGGGCGGGCATGGCCGAGCTCTTCGTGCCCAAGCTGCGCGACGTCTTTACCCGCAAGGGGATCGTCAGCGTGTCCATCCGCCGGGTGATTTCGCCCGCGCACTTCGACGCTTTCGTACGCCTCATGAGCGACCCCAAGACCGACCGGTCGGGGAACGCCGCGTCCGGGGAGCTTCTGACCCGGGGGCTGGTCGAGAACGGCATCAACGAAGTCTCGCTGGTGCTGCTGGACGACCTCATCGTGCTCGAGCGCAACCTGCCCTGGCGGGTGGAGATGGCCATCCAGCGTCTGGCCAAAGACCTCAAGGTGCTGCCGATGTTCCGCGGGGAGTCGGACGACGGCATCCGGCGGATGAAGCTGCAGATCGTTCAGGACATCCTGCGGCCGCTGCGCCAGCCCGAGTACCTAAGGGATCTCGTCGTCAACTGCCACGTCATCGCCAGCCACGTCCAGAGCGTGAGGTCGGAGGACATCGAAAGCGCTCTGGTCGACGCCTTTCCGCTCGGCGCGCTCCTGCCGACCTCGCAGCTCATTTTCAAGGAGCTCGAGCGCCTGCGGGAGCTCGACCGCAAGGCTCCGGGCAATGCCGCGGTCCGGCAGCGGGTCGACGGGGTCAAGCGCATCCTGACGTGGGTAGCGCGGCGCCTGGTGGTCGCGGACGTCAAGGGCGCCCAGCGTTTCCTCGAAACGCTCCACGTTCAGGGGGTCCTCGGGTTCGACGAGCTGCCCGCCGATGTCCGGTACCTCGTGAACACCCAGCGCATGGCCGATGACGTGGCCGCCCACACGGAGGGCTACCTGCGGAAGATCGCGGACGTCTCCGCCCCGCAGGAGTGCGCCACGGTGCTGAAGTGCTTCCGGCGTGTGCTGCCGGCCCTGGCCGCAAACGGGGAGGCCGTGGACACGATGCTGCGCCTGGCCGAGGGCGTGAAGGCGGCCGCCGCCCGGGGCGCGATCCCCGCCACGGCCGAGATCGGCGCCGACCCGCTCGCCTTCGCCTTCGCGGACTGCCCGCGCGAGCTGGCAAGTCTCTACGAGGGCGCGGAGGACGTCCGGCGCCGACCCATCGAATCCCTGCTCGAGGCCCTGGGCGGGCCCGGGATCGAGATCCTCTGCCGGATCCTGTCGGAGAGCGAGAGCCGCGGCGCGCGCAAGGCGGCCATGGCCGCGCTCGCCCGCAGCGGCGGCCAGGTGCACGACTGGGTGCTGAACGTGCTCGAGGACCCGACCCAGAAGTGGTTCCTCAAGCGCAACGCCCTCATGCTCCTGCGTCACATCTGCCGGGGCGAGTCCGACATCGCCCTCGCGCGCCGGCTGTTCGGCCACACGCACGCCCGCGTCCGGGACGAGGCCCTGAACACCCTGGTCCAGCTCAAGACCGGCGATGCCGACCTGCTGGCGATCAAGGCACTCGACGACGCCGACGAGAAGATCCGCTGGCGCGCGGTCACCGCACTGGGCGAGCTCGCCCCCCTTTCCGCCCCCTCCATGGACAAGCTGCTCGGCCGCCTGCGCGTGGAGCCGCCGGAGGACAAGGACCTGGCCGCCCGCCACCAGCGCAAGGTGGTCCAGGTGCTGAAGGCGCTCGGCGGCATGCACGCATTCCCCGATCCGCGGGCCGTGGAGCAGACGCTGATCGACACCGCCCTGCGAGCGTCCGGCCGGAAAAAAGGGTTGCTGCAGCGTATCCGCAAGTCGGCCGAGACCGAGGACGCGGCCGTCCTGGGGGCGGCCGTCGCCGCGCTGGGGGCGATCGGCTCCGAGCCGGCCGAAACCTTCCTGGCCAGGCTGACCGTGGGCAAGACGGGGTCGGCCGAGCAGGCGTCCAAGGCGCTCGAGGCGCTGCGGGCGCGGAAGGCCGGGCCCGCGCACCCGGCCTGACCCGAACACCGGGGCGGCCTCGCCGGCCGCCTCGTTCACCCCGGTTGAAAGCCCTCCGTCGCTGCGGTAGACTCCCCCGCAATGATCTACCTCATCCTGCTCGTTCTCGTTCTGGGCTACCTGGTGGCCGAGCGCCGTCTCCACGAGCGCTGCCTGCGGCGGATCCCCGTGCGTATCCACGTCAACGGTACGCGCGGCAAGACGGCCGTGACGCGGCTCGCGGCCGAGCTGCTGCGGCAGGCCGGGGTGCGGACGCTTGCGAAAACCACCGGGGACCGACCCGTCGTCCACATGCCCGACGGCGGCGAGCTCCCGCTGCCGCGGCGCGGCCCCGCCCGCATCCGGGAGCAGATGAGCGTCGTGCGCCTGGCCGCCCGGGCCGGGGTCGACGCCGTTGTCGTCGAGTGCATGGCGCTCGACCCCCACCTCCAGGAGATATCCGCGACCGCGATGTTGCGCGCGACCGTCGGCGCGATCACCAACGTGCGGCCGGACCACTTCGAGGTGATGGGGCCCTCGCTCGCCGAAGCGGCCGGGGCTATGGCCCGCACGGCGCCTGCGGGCGGCGTGCTCGTGTACGGGACGGACTGCCCGCTGACGGCGCTGCGGGCGGCGGCCGCCCGGCACGCGGTGTCTCTCGTGCCGGCCGAAGCCCTGCCGTCGGTGGCCGACCCCGTGCTGGCTGAAAACCTGGCGCTTGCGGCCGAGATCGTGCTTCAGGCCGGGGCGCCGCCCGCCCGCGTGGAGGCCGGCGTGCAGCGGATCACCGCCCGCGGTTCCGACGGCCTGGTCCGCCGCCTGGGGAGCGGGGACCGGGAGGTGGCGCTGGTGGACGCGTTTTCGGCCAACGACACGATCTCCACGGATTGCCTGTGCGAGTGGGCCGTGCGCGCACACGGGGCCGAACTCCCGCGCCCGTGGGTGGCGCTCTTGAATGCGCGCTCCGACCGGCCGCTGCGCACGGTCGCTTTCGCCGAAAGCCTCGCCCGGGCGAGCGGCTACGACGCCCTCGCCGTCACCGGCAGCGGCGGTCTGCTCGCCCGGCAGCGCCTGAGGCGGGCCCGCCCGACGGTCCCGGTGTTCGCCGTCGCCGGGCGCGACCCGCTGCGGCTGCTCGACGCGGTCGCGGCCGGTGTCGCCGCCCGGTCCTTCACCCTCTTCGGGATCGGCAACCACCGGGGCGCCGGGGCGGCGCTGCGGCGGCACTTCGCGGGGGGCGCGCCATGCTCCTGACCGAAGCCGTTGCCATCGGGCTCGTCCTCGGGTTCTTCTGCTACGAGTGGACCGGCTTCTCCCCGGGCGGATTTGTCGTCCCCGGGTACGTGGCGCTCTACTGGGACCGCCCGGCGACGGTCGCCGTAACTTTGGCGCTGGCGCTGCTCGTCTATTTTGCGGTCGAAGGCATCGCGCGCGTCGCGGTCGTCTACGGCCGGCGGCGCTTCGCCCTCGCGGTGCTGATCGGCTTCGCGCTGCACGCGTTCGTCCAGTGGGCCGCGCCGGGGGCCGGGATGCCGATCGAAGGGGATGCCATCGGCTTCATCATCCCCGGTCTGATCGCGAACGAGATGGCCCGCCAGCGCGTGATCCCGACCGCCTGCACCCTGATCGGGCTCTCGGTCGCCGTGCGGCTGATCCTGGTCGCGCTGGGGCGCCTGACCCCATGAGGCCGGGCGCTTGGCGCAACCACGCGCGCCTGATCCTCTGGGCCGCCGTGTCCGCCCTCCTGCTCTGGGGGATGGAGATCGGCCGCACCCCGGACGCCGACCCGCTCCACGCCCGCAAAGTGCAGGCCGCCGAGCAGATGGGGGCGGCCGCGCGGGTCGTCGCCGCCGAGCGCCAGCGGCGGGGGATCCCGATCGACCCGGATACCGACCCCAACCGCACCGGCCTGATCGGCCCGGACTACACGCCGATCACGACCACCCTCGGGAACTTGCCCGCCAAGCGCACGTCCACCAACCCCAACATGGCCGGCCTGATCGTGCACCTGCTCGGGCAGGCGGGTGCGACCCCGGGCGCCTGCGCCGCGGTCGCGTTCTCGGGGTCCTTCCCGGCGCTGAACATCGCAGTGCTCTCCGCGCTCGCGGCCATGGACATCCGGCCGGTCGCGGTGAGCTCGATCGGGGCCTCCACCTACGGGGCCACCCACCCCGACTTCACCTGGCCCGACATGGAGCGGGCACTGTTCGAGCGGCAGGTGTTCCCGTGGCGCTCGATCGCGGTCGCCCCGGGCGGGGTCGCGCCGGACTCCCCGCTCTTCGGCGACGAGGGGCTGCGGCAAGCCCGGGCGGCGATGGAGCGCTCGGGGCTGCCGGTGCTCGACGAGAACGGCGGGGCGTCGCTCGCGGCCGACGTCGAGCGTCGCCGGCAGCTTTACTTCAGCGAGT
This sequence comes from uncultured delta proteobacterium, assembly GCA_963791285.1. Taxonomy (GTDB): domain Bacteria; phylum Desulfobacterota; class Desulfobacteria; order Desulfobacterales; family SpSt-501; genus SpSt-501. Next base: position 14,424 of record CAWBSC010000008.1, on the reverse strand, counting down.
GCGGCGGCCCGCCGGCGGTGTTCATCAACGTCGGCGGCAGCCTGACCTCGATCGGAAACTGCCGCGGCGCCGACCGGCTGCCGGCCGGGCTGCTGCCGCCCCCGACCCGGGCGGCCGGGCCGGACTGCGGCCTCGTCTACCGCATGGCCGCGGATGGCATCCCCGTGATCCACCTGCTGAACGTGCTCGGGCTGGCACGCGACCACGGCCTGCCGGCGGACCCGGTCCCGCTGCCCGGCGTTCCGGACGGGCGCGTCATGACGGCCGGCGGCTACCGCCGGCCGGCGGCGCTGGCCGCACTCGCGCTCGTGTGCGGCCTGGGGTGGTGGGCGGGGCGAATGCGCTTGCGCTGAGGAAACAACTGGGAGTAATAATACGGCTGTGAAGACCTACGCCCTCCACTATCGCCAAACACCAAACACCCAAATAAATACCCAAACACCCAAATACCAACCCCCCATTTCCCACACTCAGGAGGTAATCCGATGCGGTTTTTCGCAGCACTCATTCTCGTAGCGCTGGTCGCGCTGGCCGCGGGGACGGCCGGCGCCCAGCCCGCCGCGTTCACGGCCAAGGAACCGGCCCTGCTTACATCGGCCGGGCAGAGCGCGGACCTCAACATGGCCAAGGTGATCCTGGAACGCAGCAAAGTCGGCCTGAAGGTGGCTCCGCTCGCCGGCCCCGACGACCTCAAGGACGCGGGCAGCCTGATCATCGTGATCGGCGGCAGCACCAAGGGGCTGGGCGCGGCCGGGATCAACGCCGAAAAGGAGATGGCGCGGGTCGAGCAGCTCATCGCCCGGGCCGCGGCCCAGAAAATTCCGGTGATCGGGATGCACATCGGCGGCAAGGCCCGGCGCGGAGAGCTGTCCGACGGTTTCGTCGAGCTGGTCACGCCTAAATGCGCGTACCTGATGGTGGTCAAGGAAGGCGACAGCGACGGGTATTTCACCAAGGTCATGGCCGAGCGCAAGATCCCGGGGCGGATCGCGGACAAGCTCACGGACCTGCAGGAACCCGTCAAGGCGGTTTACGGGAAATAAACGGACCCGGCGAATCGGTGCGCCGGGACCTCGGGCAGAGGTGCGGCACCGCAATGCGTTCACAACGGAAGGAGCTGATGGACATGCAAGCGAAACGGGGAATCGTTGGTCTGGTGGTCATGATCCTGTGCTTCGGCGGAGGGCCCGCCATGGCGTCGAGCCCGGTGGAAGCCAAGAACGGCATGGTGGCGGCGGCCCACCCGCTGGCCTCCCAGGTCGGGGTGGAGATCCTGAAGAAGGGCGGCAACGCCGTCGACGCGGCGGTCGCGACGGCCTTCGCGCTCGGGGTGGTCGAGCCGAACGCCTCGGGGCTGGGCGGGGGCGGGTTCATCCTGGTCTACACCGCCAAGACCAAGGCCGTGACCGCGATCGACTACCGCGAGATGGCGCCGCTCAAGGCCACCCCGGACATGTACAAGCTGACGCCGGAGGGTAAGGTGGTCGGCAAGGAGACCGAGGAGGGGCACAAGGCCGTCGCCATCCCCGGCACCCTGGCCGGCCTCACACTGGCGCTGAAGCAGCACGGCACCATGAGCCTCAAGGACGTCATGGCCCCGGCCATCCGCATCGCCGAGGAAGGCTACACGGTCAGCAAAACCCTCAACGCGATGATGAAGGACAACTTCGACAAACTCAGCACCTACCCGGCGGCCGGCGCGGTCTACCTGAAGGGTGGGCTGCCTTACGAGGTCGGAGACAAGCTGGTACTGAAGGACCTGGCGAAGAGCTACCGGCTGATCGCGGACAAGGGCCCGGACGTGTTCTACAAAGGTGAGATCGCCGACGCCATCGAGAAGGAGATGCAGGGCAAGGGGCTCATCACGAAGGCGGACCTCGCCGCCTACAAGCCGGCCATCCGCACGCCGGTGCGCGGCACCTACCGCGGCTTCGAGATCATCTCCATGGCTCCGCCCAGCTCGGGCGGGACGCACGTGATCGAGATCCTCAACATCCTCGAAGGCTTCAACATGACCCGGCTCGGCTACCAGACGCCCGAGAGCCTGCACGTCATGGCCGAGGCCATGAAGCGCGCGTTCGCCGACCGCGCCAAGTACATGGCCGACACCGACTTCGTAAAGGTGCCCATCGCGGGGCTCATCTCGAAGGGCTACGCGGCCGAGCTGCGCAAGGGCATCAGCCTGGACGCCGTCGGCGCCAAGATCCCGGCCGGCAACCCCCTGCCGTTCGTGGGGTCGGGCGGGACCAGTCACCTTTCGGTCATCGACCGGCAGGGTAACATCGTGGCGCTGACCCAGACGATCAACTTCTTCTTCGGCTCGGGTGTCCTGGTGCCGGGCACCGGCATCATGCTGAACGACGAGATGGACGACTTCAACCCGCAGCCGGGGACTTCCAACTCGGTCGAACCTAAAAAGCGGCCGCTCAGCAGCATGACCCCCACGATCATGCTGAAGGACGGCAAACCATTCATGTCGCTCGGCTCCCCGGGGGCCACGCGCATCATCTCGGCCTTGACCCAGATCATCGTCAACGTGGTCGACTTCCGCATGAACGTCCAGGACGCGATCGACGCGCCGCGCATCCACTGCATGACGGGCGACATCTTCATGGAGTCGCGCATCCCGAAGGCGACCCAGGATGCCTTGACGGCCATGGGGCACAAGCTGAACGTGCGGGGGGCGGTGGACCTCTACTTCGGCGGGGCCCAGGCGGTCATGATCGACCGGACCTCGGGCATGCTCAAGGGCGCGGGCGATCCCCGGCGTGATGGGGTGGCGGTAGGCTATTAGGTGTTTGGGTATTTGGGTGTCTGGGTGCATGAGCCCCGCGGCTCATGCACCCAGTTTTTTGGCATATGAAGCGGCTTCGAGTCCGGCGACGCAGCCCTCGCCCACGGCCTTGGCCACCTGCCACGGGGGGCCGGTGATGTCGCCGGCCGCGTAGATGCCCGGCACGCTGGTCTCCATTTTTTTGTTGGTCTGGATGTGCTTCATCTCGTCGTCGAGCTGGACCCCGAGCAGCCCGGCGAGCTCCATGACCCCCTTGGCGCCGAGTTCGATGAAGACCCCCTGCACGGGCAGGCGGGTCCCGTCCTGCAGCTCGAGGCCGTCGACCGCCTCCGTCCCGCTGATGGCCGTAATTTTGCTTCCCTCGTGCAGCCGCACCGCACTCTTGCGCAGCTCGGCCTCCAGCGCCGGGGCGACCTCGAGCCGGTCGCAGACCAGGTGCACCCCGCGGGCATAGGCCAGCAGCACGAGCGCGCCGCTCGCCGCGGCGCTGCCGTTGCCGACCACGGCCACGTCCTGCCCCTTGTAGAAATTGCAGTCGCACTCGACGCAGTAACTCACCCCGCGGCCGAGCAGTTCCTTCTCTCCCGGGACCCCCAGGCGCTTGCGGGCCGTGCCGGTCGCGATGATGACCGTGGCCGCGCGCACGGCCTCCCCGCCCTCCAGGCCGAGCTTGAAGTGCGGCCCGTCCGGCCCGATCGCCATCACATCCTCGTCGCGCAGCTCGGCCCCGAAGCTCTCCGCTTGCCGTCGGCCGGTCTTGATGATGTCCTCGCCGGTCGTGTCGAAGACGCAGCAGTAGTTTTCGAGGTGGTGGTGGAAGATGCTGCTGCGGGTCTCCTTGCCGAGGACGAGCACCGAAGCCTTGCGGCGCGCGGCGTGGATGGCGGCCTGCAGCCCGGCGGGTCCGGTGCCCAGGATGACGACGTCGTAGGATTTATCAGGCATGCGTGCTCCGATCATGTCGGCGATAACTGAACTGAGGCGAATCTAAGGCAGAAACCGGACTTGGCAATTTGAGAGCGCAACGCCGGATCACGGCCCGGGACGCCGTTTTTCAGCAACCTGCTCTCGCAGCGCCTGCTGTGCCAGCATGCGCTTGTGCACCCGCGGGGGGTGCAGCGGCTGGACGCGACCGGTCTCGAGGTCGAAGCGGTGCATGACGGCGCGCCGCGCGGGCGGGCCGTACACGCTGAGCATCCAGGTGGTTCCGGCGCCCGGGTTGCCCGTGCGGTGGATCCCGCGCTCGAGCGGGAGCGTGATTTCCGTCTCCCCCGGCGCGAGGGCCAGGCGCTCGGCCGGTTCGAGCCGGGCCAGGTTCGGGTCTGCGCCGTCGTCGGTGCGGCGGTAGCGCAGGACCTCGAGCCGACCGCGGGCGGACCCGGAGACCCCCCAGGTGACGTGGTCGTGCACGAAGGTGAATTCCCCTGGGCCGTATAGGTAGAGCCGCAGCGAGAAGAGGCCGCCCGGGTCCTGGTGCAGCACGAACTCGTTCTCGAAAACGGTCCCGAGACGCAGGTCGGGGAGAGGGCGCCCATCGACGACCCCCTCCAAGACTCCGGCGAGGAGTTCCGCGCGGGCCAGCAGCGCGGGCAGCGCCCCGCGGAAAAAATCGATGCGCTCATCCGCGCATCCGCAGCGGCCGGCCGCGCCGGACCACCCCCTGCAGACGCGCCGCACCTCGTCCATCGCCGCCGGCCGCACTCCTGCTCCCTCGTCGCCCAATCTCATCGCCGCATCCTCAGTCATTCTCAAGTCGGACATACTGATCATAAAAAGAGGCTCCGCCGCCGATGTCGGTCAGACCGGCGCGGATCAGCCGGTTCACGCCCCCGCCGCGGCTTATCCAATCCCCGCGGCGGTAGACCACCACTGCCGGGTGGAGCCCGGGCAGCGTCCGCACCGTCACCGGCATCCGACCCAGCGGCGAGACCAGGGCCGTCGGCCGGCCGAGGTCGATTGGGTCCAGGGCCGTGCAGTCCGGCGCCACCCAGACCGATGGGGGCGACGATTGGTCCCCGGGCAGGATCTGCGAGTGGATGGCCGAGCGCCGCACGAGACTCAGCAGCCGCAGCGGGAAGTCGGGCGGCGCCGGCGGCTCGGGGTGCAGGCGCCGGGGGAAGCGATAGAGCCCGTCGCGGTGCCCTATTCGCAACCCCTCGTAGGCGATCGTCGGCCGGCTCGAGCGCACGAAGTGCCGGTGCTTAAGGGTTTCCAGGTCGGTGACGAGCCAGCGCGACTTCAGCGCGGTGCGCAGGCAGTCTTCCGCGGCGGGCATCGGCACGGGCGGGCTCAGCCGCCGGCCGACCTCGGTCACGATCCACAGGTCGTCCCGGGCCCCCGGGGGCGGGGCCACCACGGCCGCGGCGTACTGGACGTACTCGTGCAGGAAGGAACCGACGATGTCCTCCTGCTCGAGCATGAGCGTGCAGGGCAGGACGAGATCGGCCCGCTCAGCCGTGTCGGTCATGAAGGCGTCCACCACCACCGTGAACTCGACACCCTGCAGCGCCTGCGCGGTCGCGAGCGCTCCGGGCGCCTGGTTGGCCGGGTTGGCGCAGTTCACCCACATCAGTCGCACCGGCGGGTCGGCCGCCAGGAGCTCGCGGCCGAGGGCGGCGATGTGGAAGCCGCGCCGCCCGCGGCGACCGGGGCCCTCGGTCCAGGCGAGCTCGAGGTTGCGGTACGAGTGCAGGTGGAAGTGGACGCCGCCGCCGGAGACCCCCACGTTGCCCGACAGCAGGGCGAGCGCGTTGATGAAGCGCACGTTCTCGCCGCCGTAGCGGTAGCGCTGCAGGCCCGCGCCGATGAAGGTCGCCAGCGGCCGCACGCGGCCGTAGAGCTCGGCCAGGCGCTCCAGGTCGGCCCGGCCGACCTCGCACCCGGCGAGAAGGTCATTGATCGAGGCGTCCGCGATCATCTCCAGGAACGCCCCGGGCCGGCGCGTGTGCGCGAGCACGTCGGCGATCCGCCCCTCGTCGGCGAGTCGCCGGATGACGGCGGCCGCGAGCAGCCGGTCGGTGCCCGGCCGGATGCGGATGTGGTCGCCGGGAAGGGGTGGCCCCTCGCACCCGGGGGAGATCGTCAGCATGCGGGCCCCGTTGCGGCGCGCGGCATGAAAGGCGGCGGCCGTGTGCACCGAGCTGCGCGCCGCGTCTTTGCCCCAGTTCACGACGGCCGCGGCGCGGGCGAGGTCCGCGATGTCGTTGTTCTCACGGGATCCGAAGTCCTCCACGCCGGCCATGAACCCCGCGGCGTCGCAGAGCGAGCCCACGATGCGGCTCGCCCTCAGCTGTGCGAAAAACAGCCCGACCGCTTCCTTGAGGACGCCCTTGGCGCCGTCCGAGGGCAGGTGCAGGATGGAGGCGGGCGTGCGGCGGCAGCTTTCGATCTTCTCGGCGCAGAGGTCGAGCGCCGCGCCCCAGGAGATCGTCTGCCGCCGGTCCCCTTTCCGGACCAGGGGGGCACGCAAGCGGTCGGCGCTCGCGAGCCGTCGCAGGTGGCGCCGGGTCTTGGCGCACATCACGCCGCGGGTGAAGGGGCTGTCCGGGTTGGCGGTCAGTCGCGGGGCGCCGGCGGCCGTCGGCTCGAGAACGAGCGAGCAGGCATCCGGGCAGTCGTACGTGCAGGCGGTGATGGCTCTCATGCGGCCGAGCGGGCTGGGGAACAGGTCGCCTCAGGAGGGCGGCGGACGGGCGGGTTCACGGCGCTCCCAGCTTCTGCATGACCGACTCGACCTTGCGCCGCATGCGGCCGGGCGGTCCCTCGCGGTAGTCGGCCTTGAACGAGAGGTTCACGCGGCGGCAGTCCGCGCGCATGGCCTCGAAGCAGCGGTTGACGACCGCCATGACCTCGTCCCACTCGCCCTCGATGCAGGTGCCCATCGAGTGGAACTCGTGGGGCAGGCCGCTGGCGCGGACGATGGCGATCGAGCGCGCCACGTAGGGGCTCAGGCTTTCGCCCTGGTCCATGGGGAAGATCGAAAACTCGACGATGACGCTCATGAGGCGCCTCCTGGATGCGGCCGGTTGTTTGACAGGGTCCTAGAGGTTTCCTTATAGTGTTTCCCGATCGAAATCAAATTCCCGGGGAGAAGCCGATGCCGAACGCCGTGCCCGTCCACTATCGCCTGCGCCTGGTCCCCGACCTCTCGCAGTTCACCTTCGAAGGCCGGGCCGAGATCCGGATCGAGCTGAGCTCGCCCGCCGAGGAGATCGTCCTGAACGCGGTCGACCTCGCGGTCTGGAGCTGCGCCCTGCGGGAGGGCGACCGGTGGGCGTCCTGCGCCTTCCGCGTGGACCCCGGGCGGGAGGAACTCGCCATCCGCCTGCCGGCCGCGCTCGCGGGGACGGTCGCGCTCGCGATCGACTACCACGGCCGCATCAACGACCGCATGGCCGGGTTCTACCGCAGCCGCTACCGCCGCAAGGGGCGCGAGCGCTACGCGGCCGTGACCCAGTTCGAGGAAAGCGACGCGCGGCGGGCCTTCCCCTGCATGGACCACCCCGCCCTCAAGGCCGAGTTCGACATCGAGATGGAGGTGCCCCGCTGCCTCACCGCCGTCTCCAACACGGCGGTCAAGGCCGAGGAGATGCTCCGGGGCGGCCGCAAACGGGTGATCTTCGAGACCACCCCCCGCATGTCCACCTACCTCGTCTTCTTCGGGGTGGGCGACTTCGAGACCCTGCAGGACCCGGTGGACGTGCGCGTGCGCGCGCTGACGCTCCCGGGCGCGCAGCCGCACGCCCGCTTCGGGCTCGAGTTCGGCCGCAAGGCGCTGCAGTTCAGCGAGGCCTACTACGGCGTCCCGTACCCGCTCTCCAAGATGGACCTCATCGCCGTGCCCGAGTTCGCCTTCGGCGCCATGGAGAACTGGGGGGCCATCACCTTCCGGGAGAACCTGCTGCTGCACTATCCCGGCATCACCTCGCGCGCGGGCGAGGAGCGCATCTGCGAGGTCATCGCGCACGAGATCGCGCACCAGTGGTTCGGCAACCTGGTCACCCCCTCGGACTGGAAATACCTCTGGCTGAACGAGAGTTTCGCCACCTACTTCGGCTTCGGGGTCGTGGCCCACTACCACCCCGAGTGGGGGATCTGGGACCAGTTCCTGAACGGCACGACCGCGACCGCACTGGTCCGCGACGCCATGATTGAGAACCACCCGATCGAGATCCCGGGCGGCGAGCACCTGGTCATCAACACGAGCACGGCCCCCATCATCTACAACAAGGGGGGGAGCCTCCTGCGCCAGATCGAGGGGTACATCGGGGCGGACAACTTCCAGAAGGGGCTGCGGGGGTACCTGCAGACGTACGCCTACCGCTGCGCCGAGAGCACCCACCTCTGGGAGGCCTTCGAGGCGGCCGCCGACCGGCCCGTGAACGCCATGGTCAAGAACTGGGTCGAGCAGCCCGGCCACCCGCTGGTGACCGCGCGGCGCGAGGGGCAGACGCTCGTGCTCGCGCAGGAGCGCTTCACGTTTCTGCCCAACCCCTCGGACCAGCGCTGGCTGATCCCGGTCATCCTGCAGCTCTTCGACGCGCATGGGGCCTCTCGCACCACGACACTACTGATGGACGGCCGCGAGGCGCGCGTCGACCTCGGGGCGGCGGCGGCCTACAAGCTCAACGCGGGGCAGACCGGTTTCTACCGGGTGAAATACGCCGACCCGGCCGACCTGCAGCGGCTGGGCGGGATGATCGCCGGGCAGGCGCTGCCCGCCGAGGACCGCTGGGGCGTGCAGAACGACCTCTACGCGCTCACGGTGCGCGGCGACGTGACGCTCGACGACTACCTCGGCTTCCTGGGCCATTACCGCGGCGAGGAGGCTTACCTGCCGCTTGCCAGCATTGCGTCGAACCTCGCGCACGCCCACGCCGTGGCCGGGCCGGGGGCGCGCCGGCGGATCGAGGATCTGGCCCGGCCCTTCTACGAGGGGACGCTGCGGCGCATCGGTTTCGAACCGCGGGCGGACGAGGCGCAGACCACCTCCGTTCTGCGGGATCTGCTCCTCTTCGAGGCGGTGCAGTACGGCAGCGGCGAGGCCGAGGCCTTCGCGCTCGCGCGCTACGCCGAGCTCGTCGCGGGGCGGCCGGTCCATCCCGACATCCTGCGCAGCGTCCTGCAGACCGCCGCGCGCTGCGGGGACCGCCGTACGTTCAGCCGGCTCGAGCGGCGCTTCCGCCTCTCCGAAAGCGAACACGAGCGCATGACGATTCTGGCCGCCCTCGGCTGCTTCCGCGGCCGGCCGGAGATCGAGACCGTGCTCGAGTACGCGCTGGCCTCCGTGCCGGCACGCAACCGCTTCATCCCGGTGGTGGCCTTCGCCGCCAACGAGGCGGCGGCCGGCCCCCTCTGGGACTGGTACGTGGGGCAGCTGGCGCGCATCGAAGAGTTCCACCCGATGCTCTACGAGCGGGTCGTCGCGGCCGTCATCCCGGCCGCTGGGCTGGAGCGGCCGGACGCGGTGCGGGCGTTCTTTGCCGACTACGGTCAGCGCACGGAAAAGGCGCACGACGTGATCCGCCTGTCGCTCGAGCGGCTGGAGATCAATCTGCGCCTGCGCGCAAGAATCGGGGGATGACGTTGTAGAAAGGCCGAGCTCGGCGTTGCGTGAGGTCTTGGTGGGAGCGGCATCTTGCCGCGATGATGATCGAGGCGGGACGCCTCTCCCACACAGGATACCCCGCGCGACGAAGTGCGGCCCGAAGGGGAGGCCGCCCTCAGCCGCCGTCGCCCCCTTGACACCGCGAGACGGTTTTCGTTATAGCGTTACCTAATCCATCTGACGCGCGCGGCGCTTCCATTCTACACGGCACAGACGGCCACACGACGCACCCGGACCGCACCCCGGCGAGACGCACCCGCTGGACCACGCTCGGAAGTGACAGCCGAATGAATCGACGCACGTTCCTGAAACTTGCCGGCCTGGGCAGCGTCTCCTTCGCTGCCGGCTGCAGCCCCGAGTCGCCCAAGTACCTCTACAGCCTGGTTCAGGCGCCGGAAGACATGGTGACCGGTAAGGCCACCTGGTATGCGTCCACCTGCCGGGAGTGTCCGGCCGGCTGCGGCATCATTGCCAAGAACCGCGAGGGGCGCGTGGTCAAGGTCGAAGGCAACCCCCTGCACCCGCTCAATCGCGGCAAGCTTTGCATGCGGGGTCAGGCCGCCCTGCAGGCCGTCTACAACCCGGACCGGCTGAAAACCCCGCTGCTGAAGGGAAAGGATGGGTTTGCCCCCATCAGCTTCGACCGGGCGCAGGCCCTGCTCAAGACCAAGGCCTGGGAGGCCGCCCGCAGGGGCGCCGACCGGGTGCGGCTCATGACCGAGGTGGTCGGCGAAAGCCAGATGGGGATCTTCCGGGCCGCGCTCAAGAGCTGGAATTCCCCACCGCCCGTTGTCTTCGAGCCATTCGCCTACGAAGCGCTCAAGGCCGCTAACCGCGAGGTTTTCGGTGTGGACGGCCTGAGTGTCATACCGCCTGGACCAGGCCGACGTGCTGCTGGCCTTCGGCGCCGAATTCCTGGAGACCTGGCTGTCGCCGGTTGAGTACGCCTGGAAGTTCAAAGCCATGCACGCGGCCCGCGGCCCCGAAAAGGGTTTCTTTTTCCTGGTGAGCCCGTTTCAGACGCTCACCGGTGCCAACGCGGACCGCTGGCTCGCCTGTGCGCCCGGCACCGAGGCGGTGGTCGCCCTGGGCCTGGTGCGCCAGATGCTCGACATCCGGCGCGGGCAGCACCTGCCGGCCGCCCTGCGCGCAGCCTTGGAAAAGGCCACCGAGCCGTATCAACAGGAGGCCGTGCTCAGGCTCTCCGGCATCCCCCTGTCGGAGTATGAGCAACTGGTGGTTCGCCTCGCGGAGGCCCGGAGGCCGCTCGTCCTAGGTGCCGGCACCGGGCAGTCGGATGCAAACGGCCTCGCCGTCAACCTCGCAGCCAACCTGCTGAACCTCCTGCTCGACCCGGGGCTGAGTCTTATCGACGCAGCCAACCGGCACCGGGTGGAGACTGCCGCCCGCCGTGCCGACGTGCTTGAGGTGTTCAAAGCTCTGTCCGCGGGCAACGTCGAGGTCCTGATCCTGAACAACTGCAATCCCCTGTTCAGCCTGCCGCCGGAAAGCGGGGCTAAGGCCGCGCTCGCGACCCCAAACCTGTTCGTCGTCAGCCTGAGCAATTTTCTCGACGAGACCTCCCAGCTGGCCGACCTCATCCTGCCGGTGAGCTTGCCGCTGGAAACCTGGGATGATTACAGCGGCTGGGCGCCGCTCGTGTCCACCCTCCAGCCGGCCATGGGCAAAATCACGGCAGCACCGCATCTGGGAGACCTTTTCCTGGGAGTTGGCTTTGAAACCGGCCGGCCCGCCCCGGACTTCAAGACGTACACCGCCGAACGCCTTCGGCAGCAGGGACGCATCCGCGACGAGCCGGAGTGGCTGCGCGCACTGCAGCAGGGCGGCGTCTTCCCGCCTGCGGGCGGGCCGGCCGGCGCTCCTCCGAAATGGAGGCCGGAGCGGCTGCCCCAGGCGTTCGAGGCACCTTACCAGCCGCCGTCCACCGGCCTGGCTTTTACAGCTTTTCCCTCCGTGCGCTTCTTCGACGGTCGGGGAGCGAACAGACCCTGGCTGTGCGAGATCCCGGAGCCTATTTCACGCGTGGCGTGGCAAACTCCGGTGTGGGTCCACCCGGACACCGCCCGGGCCAACGGGTTCGACCAGGCCGATGTGGTGCGCGTCACCACCCGGGCGGGCAGCCTCGAGGCGCCGGCCTATGTCACCGAGGTGGTGCGGCCGGGGTTGCTGGTGATGGGCATCGGCCAGGGGCACACCGCCTACGGCCGCTACGCGCAGCCCGCGGATGCGAAGCCGGGCGCCGAATTCTCTCCCACCGATTCTGTGGACTTGCCTTTTTTGCGCTATGTGCCGGCGGCGGGGGCCAACCCCTTTGCCGTCCTGGCCGCCGCGGTTGATCCCGGCTGCGGCGGGCCGAGCTTTACCGCGTTCGACGTGCGCATCGAGCGGACCGGCCGTACGGTGAAAATCGCCAAGACAGACGGCAGCCGCATCCAGCACGGCCGCGCCTTCCTGTTGACGGTCCCGCTGGAGGATCTGCGCAAGGCGCCGCCCCCGCCGAAAACCGGGCTTACCATGGGCGATTACCCGCTCACGCTGCCGCTGCCCGAGGGCTACAACTCCCGGCGCGACTTTTACCCTGCCCACGACCACGACAGCTACCGTTGGGGCATGGTGGTGGACCTCGACCGGTGTGTCGGCTGCGGCGCCTGCGCGGCCGCCTGCTACGCTGAAAACAACGTCGGCGTCGTGGGCGAGCTGCGAACCATTCAGGGCCGGAAGATGTCCTGGCTGGAAATCGTGCGCTACCACGACGAACGCCGGATGGAGCGGGTGATGTTTCAGCCCATGCTCTGCCAGCACTGCGACAACGCGCCCTGCGAGTCGGTCTGCCCGGTGTACGCGCCTCATCACTCCGCCGAGGGCCTGAACAACCAGATCTATAACCGCTGCATCGGCACGCGTTTCTGCTCCCAGAACTGCCCGTACAAGGTGCGGCGCTTCAACTGGTTCACCTGGGAGTGGCCGGAGCCCCTGAACCTGCAGCTCAACCCCGATGTCACCGTGCGCAGCAAAGGTGTCATGGAGAAGTGCTCCTTCTGCATCCAGCGCATCAAGGAGGCGCGCACCCGAGCGAAGAATGAAAACCGGCCGATCCGTGAAGGCGAAGTCACACCGGCCTGCGTCCAGACCTGCCCGACGGACGCCCTTGTCTTCGGCAACCTGATGGACAGGGACAGCCGCGTCCGCCGGCTCTGCGACGACCCGCGGGCCTACCAGGCCATGGGGTATCTCAATACGAAGCCGGCCGTGATCTACCTGAAGAAGGTGCTGGATGAGGTTTGACGAAGTGCAAGAAACCGTTTTAGGTTTTCGGCGTTAGGTTTTAAGCCAAAAAAATTCCGGGAATGGTTTTTACTTAACACTGGGCACTCAACACTTAAAACCGATCCCCGCGCGGCGGGGCGGAGCGCTCATCACCGCAACCAAACACTAAACACAAAACATTAAGCACCCATGTCCGATCTAACGCTCGCTCAAATCGATCAGACCATATTGGACACCCTTGAGCGGCCCCGCCCGCGTTACTGGTTTTTCGTCGGGCTCGTGTTGTGCGGCGTGCTCCTGGGGGCCGGTGCGTGGACCTACCAGATCTTCGTCGGCATCGGCGTCGGCGGCCAGAATGTCCCCGTGGTCTGGGGGACGTATCTCATCAACTTCGTGTTCTGGGTCGGTATCGCCCACTCCGGGACCCTCATTTCCGCGATCCTGCATCTCTTCCGTGCCGGCTGGCGCAACCCGATCGCCAGGGCGGCCGAGACCATGACCGTGTTTGCGGTCTGCGTTGCCGGGCTTTTCCCCTTTATCCACCTGGGGCGCGTCTGGCAGGTGTACTTTATGCTGCCGATTCCCAACCAGCGTTTCCTCTGGCCGAATTTTCTATCGCCGTTGGTTTTCGATGTGGTGGCCATCAGCACCTATCTCACGGTGAGCTCGCTCTTCTGGTATACGGGGCTCGTACCGGATCTGGCCGTCGTGCGCGACCGCTCCACCGGCCTGCGGTACAAGATCTTCCGCATTCTTTCGCTGGGCTGGACCGGGGCCCACCACCAGTGGCTGAACTTCAGCCGCGGCTACCTCTTTTTTGCGGCGCTCGCAACCCCGTTGGTGATTTCGGTGCACAGCGTCGTTTCCTGGGACTTTGCGCTGGGCATCGTCCCGGGATGGCACACCACCATTTTCGCACCCTACTTCGTGGCCGGCGCCATCCATTCGGGCCTGGCCATGGTGTTGACTCTCATGATTCCGTTGCGGCGTATTTTCCGTTGCGAACGGATTATCACCATGGATGTTTTGGAAAATGTTGCCAAAACCATCATCCTCACCGGCCTCATCGTGGGGCTGGCATACGGGACGGAGTTTTTCATTGCCTGGTACAGCCGCAACCCGGTCGAAATCGAATCCTTCCGCTGGCGGGTGGAAGGACCATACGCTTTCGGGTTCTATTTCATGGCGCTTTGCAACGTCCTGATCCCGATGCTGCTGCTTCTCAAGCCGCTGCGCCGCAGCATTTCCTGGCTGTTCGGCATATCGCTGGTCATCAACTTCGGCATGTGGTGGGAGCGTTTCGTTATCATCGTCGGTGGGGTGGCCCATGACTATCCCCCCCATTCATGGGGGTTCTATACACCTTCCATCATCGAGTACTCGATACTGGTGGGGAGCTTCTGCCTGTTCCTTTTCCTGTTCCTGCTCTTCGTCAAGCACATGCCGTCGATATCCATGACCGAGATGAAGGAGACCGCACCCCATGTCGGCTGAAACCTGCATCATGGGTCTGTTCAGAGACGACGGGAAGGCCGCCCGGGCCATTCAGGAACTGGAGCCGGCGGGGTTTAAATTCAAGCGCGCTCACAGCCCCATCCCCAGCCACAAGATCATGGAGGTCCTCAAGCTCAAAAAGAGCCGCGTGGGGTGGTTCACTCTGACCGGGGGGATTCTCGGGTTCCTGAGCGGTTTTTCACTGGCCATTTATTGCTCCGTCCAATGGGACCTGATCGTC
>CAWBSC010000007.1:0-206022 GCA_963791285.1 uncultured delta proteobacterium | reverse complement strand
GAAATGATCGAACTGTTCTTGGAAACACGTAGGAATAGCATGAACAGCGCAAACGCAATAACGCAAACAATCATAAGGATCATCACCAGAAAATGTAGCAACGTCTTCTTTATGATCGTCATCATACACACAAAGTGGAATTGTCTTACGAAGGACTGTCAAACCACGAAATATTTGGAGTTTAGGAATGTTATCTTCAGGAGTTTCTGGCTCAAAGAAATGAGATAATCTTTATATGCATCCATTCCTTGCATACGAAACATGGATGGAGCCGATGGCCGACGTGTCGGCCACGGCCGAGCCGGAGACGCCCGAGATGAGCATGCTCGCCACCACGGTGACGTACCCCAGCCCGCCGCGCACGTGGCCGCACATGGCTTTGGCCACCAGAATGATCCGCTCGGAGATGCCTCCCGTGTTCATGATCTCCCCGGCCAGCAGGAAAAACGGGATCGCCATGAGCGGGAAGCTGTCGATGCCCCGGAAGATGCTCTGGATGATGAGGGCCGGCGACCAGGCCCCCAGGGTCAGCGACAGGACCAGCGCCGTGAGGAAGAGCGCGAAGGCAATCGGCACCGTCAGCAGGATGAAGCCGAACAGCGCCGTGAGAAAAAGGGGGAGAACGCTCATGGCTGCACCCCCTTCAGCGCCCGGATGTCGGCATGGGTCTTGATGAGGCATTGGATGAACATGAGCAGCGCGCTGACCGGTCCCACCATGTAGACCCAGCCGTAGGGTATGGGCACCGAGGAGGCGACCCAACCGCTCTCGAGGGAGTCGATCGCCATGTCCCAACCGCCCTGAAACATGATGGCCAGGCACACCATAACCAGGGCGTCGGCTACCAGCACGACCATCCGCTGGTATTTCGGGCGCAGGACCATGAAAATGACGTCGATGCCGAGGTGATCGCCTTTGATGTAGGCGATGACCGCTCCCAGAAACACGATCCAGATCAGCAGGAAGCGCGACACCTCCTCGTACCAGGCCAGCGACGCGTCGAGAAAATAGCGGCAGATCACGTTGCCGAAGACGGTCCCCGACATGGCCACCAGCAGGACCGCCACGACATAGGACAAAACCGTGTCCATGACCCGGCTGACGCAATCCGCCCAAGAAGCCGCGGCGACAGGTTCAGACCACATGACCGATCCTTCCAGACAATGGAGGTTTCGTTCGTAAACCAAGCATCAGGCCGTCAGCCAAGGCGCGCGGCGCTTTGGAACGCGCAGCATACGTTTAGGTATGTGAGCAGTTGCAAAGTGCCGCGCGACGCAGGATCGCGGCCTGAGACGCCGGTTTGCGCTAAAGATCGCTGCGCACCAGCTGCCCAGCCAGCTTCTCGTAGAACTGAATCACGCCGCCGTGGTCGTCTGTCTGCCTTGCCGTCGACCCGCAGGGCCTGCATGATCTCCATGACGGTGCCGGTCAGGGGGATCGGCACGCCAAGCGCGTGGGCCGTGTCGAGCGCGTTCTGCAGGTCCTTGATGTGCAGCTCGATGCGGAAGCCCGGGCTTGAAGTTGCCCTTGAGCACCATGGGCGCCTTGGCGTCCAGCACCGTGCTGCCGGCCAGCCCGCCCCGGATGGCATCGAACACCTTGCCGGGGTCGACCCCCGCCTTGGCCGCCAGCACGAAGGCCTCGGACATGGCCGCGATGTTGAGCGCGACGATGATCTGGTTGGCGAGCTTGGTGACGTTGCCGCTGCCGATCGTCGCCGCACAGCACGACCGAGGCGCCCATCTTGAGCAGGATCGGCTTCACCTGCTCGAAGATCTCGGCCTTGCCGCCGACCATGATGGCCAGCGTGCCGTCGATGGCCTTGGGCTCGCCGCCGGAGACCGGCGCGTCGAGCATCTCGACGCCCTTCTTCGCCAGCTCGGCCGCCGACCTCCTGGGCCGCCAGCGGGGCGATCGAGCTCATGTCCACCACGATGCGTGCCCGGCCTGGCGCCCTCGATGACGCCGTCCTTGCCCAGCACGGCCTCCTTGACGTCCGGCGAGTTGGGCAGCATGGTGATGATGACGTCGCCCTGCGCCGCCACGTCCTTGGGCGACGCGCCCGCCTTGGCCCCGGCCGTCGACCAGCTCCGTCCACCGGCGCGCGCCACGATGTCGTAGACCACCAGCTCGTAGCCGGCCTTGAGCAGGTTCTTGGCCATGGGCTTGCCCATGATTCCCAGTCCGATGAATCCGATCTTCATTGTGTGACCTCCATGAATTTGATGTTTGGGTATTTGGGTATTTGGGTGTTTCATGTTGTGTGGTTTTCCTGACCAGTCACCAGCTTCAAATGGCCGCCTCCAGCTCCCGGGCGCATCGGCCTCGGGCCGGTCAGGCCGAAGTGGCTCAGGATCTCATCGTAGCAGGCGGCGCTCTGCCCGAAACAGTCCTCGATGCCCACGAACTCCACCGGCGCGTGCGGGGCCGGCCGCAGCGCTTCGAGCACGGCCGAGCCCAGGCCGCCGATGACGTTGTGCTCCTCGGCCACCACGATCGCCCGCACGCCGGCGACGCCCGCGACGAGCGCCTCCGATCCAGCGGCTTGATCGTGCTGACGTTGTAGACCGCCGCGCCCGACCCCTTTGGCCGCCAGGAGCTTGGCCGCCTCGAGCGCCGCGACTGACCATGACGCCGGTTGCGAACAGCGCGGCATCCTGCCTCGGCGCAGGCAGGTGATCTTGCCGATGCGGTAGGGCTCGTCCGCCGGGGTAGAGGAGCGGCAGGTCGGAGCGGTTGATGCGGATGTAGACCGGCCCCGGCTGGTCGATCAGGCACTCCATCATCTTGGCCGTCTCCAGCCCGTCCGCGGGCGACGAGCACCGTCATGCACGGGCAGCGCGCGCATGAGGGCCATGTCCTCCACCGACTGGTGGGTCTTGCCGTCGCCGAAATCCGAGAGCCCGCTGCTCGACCCGCAGATGCGCACCTTGAGCCGCGGGATGCAGATGGAGTTGCGCAGCTGGTCGTAGGCCCGGCCGGTCGCGAAGACCGCGAAGGAGTGGATGAAGGGGATCTTGCCGGCCAGCGCCAGGCCCGCCGCGGTCGCGGCCATGTTCTGCTCGGCGATGCCCATCTGGAAGTAGCGCTCCGGGAAGCCTTGCCTGAAAGAGCACGGAGCGGGTGGACTTGCCGAGGTCGGCCTCGAGCGCCACCACGTCGCGGGTGTCGGCGGCCGAGCTCCAGCAGGGCCAGGCCGTATGCTTCACGCATGTTGGGGTGAGGGGTCATGAGAAGTCTCCTTGCGAAACGTTTCGACGATGCGCAGAGTTCAATGCCGTTTTACGGGTGGGGCCCTGGATTCAGGGTTCAGCGTTCAGGGTTCAGGAAAGGAGACGCTCCGATGCTGCCATTCCCTCCGAACCCTGAACCCCGAACCCTGTGGACTTCATCCTGACCCCGGTTGCCTTCATCCGATCTCGGCGCGCCGGGCCTCGAGTTCAGCGATGGCAATCGGTACTGCTCGGCCGTCAACGCACCGTTGTGGAAGGCGGCGTTGTTCTCGGCGAACGAGAACCCCTTGCCCTTGACCGTCTCGGCCACGATCACCGTCGGCCGGCCCGTGTCGCCGCTGGCCGTTTCCAGCGCCGCGAGGATCTGCCCCACGTCGTGGCCGTCGATCCGCACGACCTCCCACCCGAAGGCCGCCCACTTCCGCTCGATGTCCGGGATGTCGAAGATCTCCCGCGTCGGGCCGGTCGCCTGGATGCGGTTCAGGTCGACGAAGCCGGTCAGGTTGTCGATCTTGAAGGCCGCGGCCGCCATGGCCGCCTCCCAGATCTGCCCTTCCGAGAGCTCGCCGTCGCCCATGATGACGTAGACGTGGCTGGGCCGGCCGTCCAGGCGGAAGCCGAGCGCCATGCCCAGGCCGATGGACAGCCCCATCCCGAGCGAGCCCGTGACGGCCTCGATCCCCGGGGTGTGGTCCATGTCGGGGTGGCCCTGCAGGCAGCCCTCCAGGGTCTTGACGCGCTTCAGCTCCGCGCGCGGGATGATGCCCAGCTCGACCAGGGCCGCGTACTGGATCAGGACGCAGTGGCCCTTGCTGAGCAGGAAGCGGTCGCGGTCCGGGTCCTTCGGGTTGTGCGGGTCGTAGCGCATGGCGTGGAAGTACAGGCAGGCCACGATCTCGGCCAGCGAGCTCGAGCCGCCCAGGTGCCCGACCTTGCCGACGCCGATCATCTCGATCAGGTCGGCGCGCAGCGTCAGCGCCATGCGTTCCAGTTTGCGAATGGTGGCGGTGTCCGTCATCGGTAGATCACTCCCAGCGGTGAATGTAGGTCACGGCGTTCGCGCGCCTCGTCCAGGGTCGGTGCGACCACGTGCAGGCTGAGCCCGCGGCAGGGGAGGTGGCGCCGGACCGTCTCCAGGTCCTCGATCGTGAGGTCGCCCCAGAGGATCGAGCCCCCGGGTCTGCATGATCTTGGAGAGGACGGGCAGCATGTCCGCGACCCCCGGGCCGCCGATGTCCTTGTTGACCTCGACCACCTTCAGCTCGTCGAGCGTGAGCAGCTCGTCGAGAATGAAGAAGGAGGCCGGGTGCAGGTGGACGGCCGTGTGCGGGTGCCCCTGCAGGATCATGCGGGCGGAGTCGAGGAAAAACTCGCGGTAGACCTTGGGCGACAGGATGGCCGAGAGGTCGTCCTGGAACCAGATCGAAGGCCCCGGCGCCCAGACGTGGTAGAAGCCCAGGCTCGTGCCGCCGTGGAAGGGCGGGACCCGGCGCGTCTGGGCCGCGATGACCGCGAGAAAGGCGCGGGTGACCCGCTCGACCAGCCGGCGCATGAGCGCGGGGTCTTCCATCATGAGCGCCAGCACCATCTCCTGCTGCCCGAGCAGGGCCCCGATCATGTCGGTCGGGCCGCGCATGATCGGCATGCCGACCGGGTAGCGGCCGCGGCCGGCCTGCACGAGGGCGTCGGTGAACTCGAGGTATTTCCTGAACCAGGGGTTCTCCGGGTCGAGGCGCACCTGCGCGAGCGCATCGGCCGGCGATTTCAGCCAGGGGCGCGACGTGAAGCTTTCGCGGCCGGCGCGGATGGGGCAGCCCAGGATGGCTTCCATCCACGGGATCCCGGTGAAGGGCTCGCCCGTCCAGAAGCCGTCCTGTCCGATCGACTCGGACTCGGCGAACATGCGCTCGTAGTCCGGGAGAAAGGCGGAGACGTCGATCATCCCCGGCTCGATCAGCCGGTCGGGCTCGAGCAGGGAGTGGGCCGCTTGGAAGTGGCGCGCGAAGAAGAAATCGCCCACCCGGAAGGACGCCAGCGGCCGGGGCTGGGGCTCGCGCGCCCAGAAGCGCCGGTGGAGCTCCAGGCGCTCCTCCAGGCGGGCGGGGGGCGTGACGGCGGGCGGCGGGGGAGGCGGCCGCTCGGACTCGGCCCGCAGCCGATCGATGGTGCGCACCACGTGTTCCTCCATGAGCCGTTCGGCCTCCTGCGCGTCGCGGGCGCGGACGGCCTCGATCAGCAGGCGATGGTAGTGCAGCCCATCCATCACTCCGAGGGTTGACACGATGTTCTCCATCGAGATGCTGAGGACGCTGCGCAGCACGTTGTTGACCTTGATCAGCACCGGGTTCCCGGTCGCCTTGGCGAGCACCAGGTGGAACTCCAGGTCGGCCCGGGCGAACTCGGCGACGTCGTCCCGCGTGACCTGCATGCGGTCGTAGACGGCCTCCAGGTCGGCCAGGTCCTGCCCGGTCGCACGCTCGGCCGCGAGGGCGGCCGTGCCGCGCTCGACGATGCGCCGGTACTCGAGAACGTAGAAGATGTCGGCGGGGTCGAGGGCCAGCAGCGGGATGAGGGGGTTGAAGTAGATGTCGCCCGTGAGCTCGCGGACGAAGGTGCCCTCGCCGTGGCGGGTTTCGAGGATGCCGATGGAAGCCAGGCGCTGGATCCCCTCGCGCAGCGAAACGCGGCTGACCCCCATGCTGCGGGCAAGCTCGTGTTCGGAGGGGATCTTGCTGCCGGGCGGCCACGTGCGGCGCAGCACCTGGTCGCGCAACTGGCGGAACACCTGGGTGCGGATGCTTTCCTTTTTAACGGGTTTCAGCTGCGTGGCCAACCGAATTCCCTCCCAAGCTCGATGGGGTTGTCTGATATCCTACGTCCTACACGATGTCAAGGGGAAGGCCTTCCCTAAATAGGTCTGATTGGCTCTATAGGACCTATTCAAAATTTGTGGTAATACGCAGGCGCCTCACTACCTCTGACCGAAAGGAATCGCTGCCATGATGACCAGCCGTGAACGCGTCCTTCGGGCGCTGAACCACCAGGAGCCGGACCGGGTGCCGCTGGACCTGGGCGGCACGCACGACAGCTCGATCGTCGTGGAGGGGTACGAGCGCCTCAAGGCGCATTTCGGGGTGACCGCACCGACGCAGATCATGCAGCGCATGACGCGCGCCGCGACCGTCGACGAGGCGGTCCTGCAGGCGCTCGGGATCGACACGCGCGCGATCGTCATCGGCTCGCCGCGCCGCAGCGTCGCGGCCGAGCTCGGTCCGCGGGAATACCGGGACATGTGGGGCGTCGAGCGGGTGCACCCCGAGGGCGGCTACTACTACGACCAGCGCCGGGCCCCCCTGGAGGGGAGCATCACCGTGGCGGATGTCCGCCGCCACACCTGGCCCGACCCCGAGGACCCGGGGCTGCTGGAAGGCATGGCCGCGCGGCTCGCCTGGATCCGGACCCACACCGAGGCCGCGGCCATCCTGACGTTGCCCGCCCCCTTCGTGCACCTGAGCCAGTTCATCCGCGGGTTCCAGGACTGGTACACGGATTTCATCCTCGGCACCGACGTGCTCGAGGCCCTCTTCGACGCCGTGCTCGACATCACCATCCGCATTACCGAGCGCGAACTCGAGGCGTTCGGCCGGGACGTCGACGTGGTCCGCTGCGGGGACGACCTCGGCGGGCAGAACGGCCTGCAGGTCAGCCGCGAGCACTACCTGCGCTACATCAAGCCGCGGCACGCGAAGTTCTTCCGCCGGGTGCGCGAGCTCACGACGGCCAAGCTCATGTTCCACTCCTGCGGGTCGATCGTCGACATCCTGCCCGACCTGATCGAAACCGGGGTGCAGATCCTCAACCCGGTCCAGGTCACCGCGCGCGGCATGGACCCGGCCTTCCTCAAGCGCGAGTTCGGCCGTGACCTCGTCTTCTGGGGCGGCACCGACTCGCAGAAGACCCTGCCCTTCGGCACGGCGGAGGAGGTGCGGGCCATGGTCGCGCGCCTGATCGACACCTTCGGCCCGGGCGGCGGTTTTGTCTTCTCCTCCTGCCACAACATCCAGCCTGACGTCCCGCTGGAGAATATCCTCGCCATGTTCACGCAGGCGCGGGAGCACGTCCCGGTCTGGCGCCGGTGACTCGGACGGGGTCGGACTGCCCGCCGGTTGACACGCGCGCGCTTCTCCCCTAACAAGTGGCTCTCCGGAAACACATTGGACAGGAATTCGACCGGGGTGCCGCGGCGGGCCACCTCCGGCTGAGACTCAGCCCGCCGCGCGGGATGGACTGCAACAGGAGGCTTAGATGAACGCGAGGATTCTGGTAGGTCTGGTCATGACTCTGGCACTGCTGGTCGGGCAGGCCGCCGCCCAAGATGTCTGGCGCATCGGGACGATCCTGCCGCTCACCGGCCCACAGGCCAAGAACGGCATCAAGAACTTCGACGGGATCAAGATCGCAACCGACATGATTAACGAAGCCGGCGGGGTCCTGGGCAAAAAGGTCGTTCTGGTCAGCGCCGACGCCTCCGAGCCGCAGGCCGCCGCGAGCGAAGCCAACCGGCTCATCACCAACGAAAAGCTTACGGTCATCGTCGGCACCCAGTCGAGCAGCCTCGCGATGGCGGCGACCGTCGTGGCCGAGCAGAACAAGGTCTTCTACCTCGAAAACGAGGGGGTGTCCTCCCAGATCACCGGACGAGGGTTCAAGTACGTCTTCCGAACCACCTTCAGCGGCGACATGATGGCCAACCAGATGGTGGACTACGCGGTCCAGGTCCTGGCCCCCAAGCTGAACAAGGATGCCAAGAGCCTGCGCATGGCCATCATCCACGAGGACGGCGGCTTCGGTACCTCGACCGGCACCGCGCTGCAGAAGCATGCCAAGGCCCTGGGGCTCAACATCGTCGCGGTCGAGACCTACAGCGCCAAGACCGCCGACCTCTCGGGCCTGGTCCTGAAACTCAAGCAGAGCAAGCCCGACGTGCTGCTGACGGCGCAATACATCAACGACTCCATTCTCTTTCACCGCCAGTCGGCCGAGCTGCGCTTCAGCGTACCGGTGATCGGGACCACGGCCGGCCAGGGCACTCCCGATTTCTACAGCGCGCTGACCAAAGAGGCCGAGGGCATCCTGGCCGGCGGGATCCCGTCCGAGATCTCGATCGACCGGCTGGGCGCCGAGCAAAGGGCCGACGCAGGCGAGTTCGTGAAGCGCTACCAGGCCTCGCACAACGGGGAGTACCCGAGCCCCACCGCCTTCGTCGGCTTCGCCGGCGCCTGGATCCTCTATAAGCACATCATGCCCAAGGCCGGCGGCCTCGACCCCGAGAAGCTGCGCGAGGCGGCCCTCGCACTGGACGTGCCGCCGGGCAAGGGCGTTCTCAACTGGGGGGTCAAGTTCAGCCCCCCCGGCGCCCCAGACGCCGGGCAGAACGTGTACGCCTCGGCCGGCATCAGCCAGTGGCAGGACGGCAAGCTGCGGCTGGTCTTCCCGAAGGAAATCGCCGCGGCCGAAGCGAAATGAGCCGCCGCACATGCCGTGAGGTGCGGTCGTGGACCTGACCCTGTTCGCGCAGCTCCTGATCTCCGGGCTGCTGCTGGGCGGGGTCTATGCCCTGTCGAGCATCGGGCTCACGCTGATTTTCGGGGTGATGAAGATCGTCAATTTCGCCCACGGCGAATTCCTGATGATCGCCATGTACCTGAGCTTCTGGCTGCACCACCTGCTGCGCATCGACCCCTACCTCTCCATCGCCATCGTGGCCCCGGCCCTTTTCGGGCTGGGGCTGCTGACCTACCGCTGTTGCGTGCGGCCCACGCTCGGGGCCCCGCACCTGAGCCAGATCTTCGTGATGGTCGGCCTGTCGATCGTGATCGAAAACGTCCGCTGCTGGGGTGGTCGGCGGATTTCCGCACCGTTTCCCTCGACTACCTGCGGGCTCCAGATCGTGCTCGGCCCCTGGCCGGCCGTCGGCATGGAGGAGATCATCGTCAACCCGGGGCGGTTGATCGCCTTTATTGTCGGCCTTTCCATTTCGGTGGCATTCTACTTCTTCCTGAAGCTGAGCTACCGCGGCAAGATCATCCGGGCTACCGCCCAGGACCGGTCCACGGCGCTGCTGATGGGGATCGACATCGACAAGATCTACCGGACCACCTTCGCCGCCGGGACTGCTGCTGGTCGGGGTGGCGGGCGCTCTGATGATCCCCATGTTCACCGTGCACCCGTTTGTGGGCTTCGAGTTCGTGCTGGTCATGTTCGTGGTGGTGGTGCTGGGGGGCATGGGCAGCGTCGTCGGGGCCGTCCTGGCCGGGCTCCTCATCGGGGTGCTCGAGGTCTTCTACGGATTTCGGATCGGCCCCGACAGCAAGCAGGCCGTCTACTTCCTGCTCTTTATCGCCGTTCTGGTGCTGAAGCCCTCCGGGCTGTTCGGCACTGAAGGGCGAAGAGGAGATCGAGCGCATTGAAGCCATCGATTGAGGCGTGTCAGCCGGCCTGCTGAGTCTTCCGTGGCCGCCCTGGGCCTGGCGCCGCTCTTCGTGCGCAACGACTTCTATTTGGACGGGTTCATCCTGGTCTTCCTGTGGGCCAGCTTTTCCGGGGCCTGGAACATCCTGGGGGGCTACGCGGGGATGGTGTCGCCTCGGGCACAATGCCTTTTTCGCCATCGGCGCCTACACCTCCACCCTGCTCTTCCTGCGGCTGGGGGTCACGCCCTGGTTCGGGATGCTCGCGGGCGGCCTGCTGGCAGCGACCGTGGGCGTGGTGCTGGGCATCGTGTGCTTCCGGCTGCGCAGCCACTATTTCGCGCTGGCGACCCTCGCCTTCGGTCAGGTGGTGTCCATCCTGACCATGAACTGGCGGGCGCTGACCCAGGGGGCCGAAGGCATCTCGCTGCCGATCACGCCCGACCCGGGCCACATGATCTTCGCCGCCAAGCTCCCGTATGTCTACCTCGGGTTCGGCCTCTTCCTGGTCGTGCTGGCGGTCCGCAATCGCCATCGAGCGCTCGCGCCTCGGCTATTTTCTCACGGCGTTCCGGGAAAACGAGGACGCCGCCCGCGCCCTGGGCGTCAGGACCGGACAGGTGCGGCTGATCGCCATGGCGCTCAGCGCGTTTCTGTCGGCGATCGCCGGCACGTTCTACGCGCAGTACGTGGTCTACATCGACCCCTCGGGTGTCAGCCGGCTCCAGCTCTCGGTCCAGGTGGCGCTGTTCGCCATCGTCGGCGGCATCGGGACCTCCATCGGGCCGGCCATCGGCGCCTGCATCTTCGTGCCGATCACCATCGCCCTGCGCAGCCACCTCGGGACCACCGCCCCGGGGCTGCACATGATCATCTACGGGGTGATCCTGGTCCTGACCGTCCTGTACATGCCCCAGGGCATCACCGGCATGCTCAAGGCCCGCTCGGCGCGCCGCGCCCGGCAGGAGGACCGCGAATGACCGCCCTGCTCGAGGTGGCGAACGTCAGCAAATGGTTCGGCGGGAACCGCGTCCTGCAGGACATCAGCTTTTCGATCGAGCGCGGCGAGGTCATGGGGCTGATCGGCCCGAACGGCGCCGGCAAGACGACGCTCTTCAACGTCATCACGGGCTTTCTACGGCCCAAGTCCGGGGGCCTCTCGTTCGAAGGGCGGGAGATCGCCGGGGCCAAGCCCGAGAATATCGCGCGCATGGGCCTGTGCCGCACCTTCCAGATCACCAAGCCCTTCGCCAACATCCCGGTGCTGCAGAACGTCATGATCGGGGCGCTCTGCCGCGAAAAACGCGTGAAGGCCGCCCGGCGCCGGGCCGAGGAGATCCTGGATTTCGTGGGGCTGGCGGACAAGCGGCACCTGCTCGGCCGCAGTCTCACCATTTCCGACCGCAA
This sequence comes from uncultured delta proteobacterium, assembly GCA_963791285.1. Classification (GTDB taxonomy): domain Bacteria; phylum Desulfobacterota; class Desulfobacteria; order Desulfobacterales; family SpSt-501; genus SpSt-501. The sequence goes on along the minus strand of CAWBSC010000007.1, from coordinate 194,912 downwards.
GCGGCTGGAGGTGGCCCGCGGTCTGGCGACATCCCCGCAGCTGTTTCTGCTCGACGAGGTCATGGCGGGGTTGACCCCCCACGAGCTGCAGGCGATGATGGCGCTGGTGGACCGCATCCGGGCAACCGGCGTCACGCTGTTCATCATCGAACACGTGATGGCGGCCATCATGCAGCTTTCCGACCGGGTGATCGCACTCGATTACGGCAAGATGCTGTGCACCGGCGACCCGGCGCAGGTCACCTGCAACCCCGACGTCATCAAGGCGTATCTAGGCGAGGACTATCCCGGTGCTCACGGTTGAACGCCTCAACGTGTTCCACGGGGACGTGCAGGTCCTCTTCAACGTGGCGCTCACGGTCGAGCCGGGCGAGATCGTGTCGATCGTCGGCGCCAACGCCGCCGGCAAGACGTCGCTGCTGCTGGCTCATTTCGGGCCTGCTGCGGCGAAAAACCGGGGACATCCGCTTCGAGGGCGACCCCATCGGGGACCTCGCGCCCAACGCCATCGTGGACCGGGGCATTGTCCACATCCCCCAGGGGCGAAGGGTGTTTCCCCATGCTGAGCGTCGAGGAGAACCTGGAGGTCGGGGCCTACACCCCCCGCGCGCGCCCCGACCGCAAGGCGCTGCTGCAGGAGATGTACGGTCATTTCCCGAAGCTGCACGCGCTCCGGCGCCAGCTCGCCGGGTCGCTTTCCGGCGGCGAACAGCAGATGCTGGCCATCGGCCGCGGCCTGATGGCCCGGCCGAACTCCTGACCGTGGACGAACCGTCCCTGGGGCTGTCGCCATCCTGGTGGAAAAGACCTTCCGGATGATCGAGAGATCAACCGCGAGAAGGTCGCCATCCTGCTGGTCGAGCAGAACGTGGTCAAGGCACTCACCCTGGCCCACCGCGGCTTGGTGCTCGAGAACGGGCGCATGGTGATGGCCGGCACCGGGAGCGAGCTGCTCGGGAACGAGCACTTGAAAAAGGCCTACCTCGGGATGTAAGCATGGGTATGACGGGGGCCCCGGCCACCCCCCATGACCCCGGAATGTCCATCACCGATCACACCAGGGAGACCCCATGCGATTGGTCGACGAGCCCACGTACCAGCGATTCATCACCGGCGAGCTGCGGCGTTTCGACGACCGGAACACGGCGTTCAGCCGCGGAGCGGTCGACGGGCAAAAATACACGCGGATGCACGATCAGAGCCTCGCCAACCTGGCGAAGGCCGTCCCCGGCAAGACCATCCTGGACCACGCGACCTGGGTGGCCGGGCGCACGGGCGACTACACCATCCGCCGCGCCGCATTAGGCCGCGAACACCAGCCGTACTACAACCGCACCTACCGGCTTCGAGACCCGAACCCCGCCGCAATGAGCCGGATCGTCAAGCAGACGGCGGCCTGGATCGGGGCCGACCGAGTGGGCATCGCGCGCCTGAACCCGCTCTGGATCTACACGCACTGGGGCATGCAGAACGTCCATGTACTCCGGCGCGGCCCAGGCGGGCGACCCGATCGAGATCCCACCCGAGTACCAGACGGTGTCGTCATGATCCACCGCATGGATTACGACGTGATCCTGAGGTCGCCGGCGGTGGAGCATGAAACCGACATCGGGTACTCCAAGGCCGCCTGGAGCGCGGCATCGCTCGCCACCTTCATCACCGAACTCGGGTACAAGGCCATCCCCGCGTGCAACGAGCTCGGCATCAGCATCGCCATGGCGGTCGATGCCGGCCTGGGCGAAACTGGGACGCAACGGCCAGCTGATCACGCGCGACTTCGGCGCGAGTGTGCGCATCAGCAAAGTGTTCACCAACCTGCCGCTGGTCCCCGACCGGCCGGTCGATCATGGGGGTGCAGGGCTTCTGCGAACAGTGCGCCCTGTGCGCCAAGCATTGCCCGAGCCGATCCATCCCCGCCGGCGAGCGGACCGACCAGCCCAACAACGAGCACACCTCGCCCGGCATGTTGAAATGGCCGGTGCACGCAATGAAATGCCTGGACTGGTGGGTGAAGAACGGCGCCCACTGCTCGATCTGCATCCGGGTCTGCCCGTGGACCAAGCCGAACAACTTCCTGCACCGGCTGGTCCGGCCGATCGCGGAGCGCAACATCGCCACCCCGCTGCTGGTCAGGATCGACCAGATGCTCGGTTACGGCCGGCAGTCCAAAAACCTGGGATTCGGGCAGGACCCGGGCGTCATGGAGGTGAGCCCGAAGGAGTAGGCCGGCGTTATGACTGCGACAGGAGCCGCAAAATGGTGACCAACGACATCATCCGAAACGCCATGACCGTCCGGCTCGAGGCCGTGTGCGACCGGCTGCCGCCCGAGCCGCAGTTCGCCCCGGGCATCCGCCGCGCGCCGTGCGCCGCTTCAGCCTCTCGCGGGCGGACACCGAGCTCGCGCTGAAGAACGCGCTGCGCTATGTGCCGGAGGAATGGCACGCGACGCTCGCCCCGGAGTTCCTGCGACGAACTCCTCACCCGCGGCCGCATCTACGGCTACCGCTTCAGGCCGCCGGGGCCGATCACGGGAAGCCCGATCGACCGCTACCCGGGCAGCTGCATCGAGGGCCGGGCCTTCCAGGTGATGATCGACAACAACCTCGATTTCGACGTCGCGCTCTACCCCTATGAGCTCGTCACCTACGGCGAGACCGGCCAGGTCTGCCAGAACTGGATGCAGTACCGGCTGATCAAGCGTACCTCGAGGCGCTGACGCGACGAGCAGACGCTCGTGGTCGACTCAGGCCATCCGGTCGGGCTCTTCGCCTCCGCGCCCGAGGCGCCGCGGGTGATCATCACCAACGGCCTGATGGTCGGCTGCTTCGACGACCAGGAGAACTGGCACCGCGCCGCGGCGCTCGGGGTGGCCAACTACGGCCAGATGACCGCCGGGGGCTGGATGTACATCGGGCCGCAGGGCATCGTCCACGGCACCTACAGCACGATCCTCAACGCCGGCCGGCCAAGCTCGGATCCCGCCGGAGCAGGACATGGCCGGCACAGCTCTTCGTCTCCTCGGGCCTGGGCGGCATGAGCGGGGCCCAGGGCAAGGCCGCCGATATCGCGGGCGGCGTCGGCATCATCGCCGAAGTGGACCCGTCGCGGATCGAGACGCGCGCTCGACCAGGGCTGGGTGGACCGGGTGGCCGACAGCCCGGCCGAGGCCTTCCGCGTCGCCGGCGAGTGCCAGCGACGCGGCAGAGCGCTGCGCCATCGCCTTCCACGGCAACATCGTCGACCTGCTCGAATACGCCGTGAACAGACAATGTCCAGATCGACCTCCTCTCCGACCAGACCTCCTGCCACGCCGCCTACGACGGCGGCTACTGCCCCCAGGGACTGACCTTCGAAGAGCGCACCGCAGCTCCTCAGACCGACCCCGGCCGTTCCGGGAGCTGGTGGACCGCGTCGCTCCGGCGCCACTACGAGCTCATCAAGGCGCCTCGCGGAGCGAGGGACCTACTTCTTCGATTACGGCAACAGCTTTCATGAAGGCCGTCTACGACGCCGGCGTCACGGAGATCTGCAAGAACGGGCGAGAACCCGATCGACGGCTTCGTCTTCCCGTCCTACGTCGAGGACATCATGGGGCCGCTTCTGTTCGACTACGGCTACGGGCCCTTCCGCTGGGTCTGCCTGAGCGGCAAGCCCGAGGACCTGCGCAAGACCGACCGGGCGGCGATGGCGTGCATCGACCCGCACGCGCCGCTTTCAGGACCGGGACAACTACGCCTGGATCCGCGACGCCGAGAAGAACCGGCTCGTGGTGGGCACCCAGGCGCGCATCCTCTACCAGGACGCCGAGGGCCGCATGCAGATCGCCCTCAAGTTCAACGAGATGGTGCGGCGCGGGCGAGATCGGCCCGGTCATGCTCGGCCGCGACCACCACGACACCGGGCGGCACCGATTCGCCCTTCCGCGAGACGGCCAACATCAAGGACGGCTGCAACATCATGGCCGACATGGCCACCCAGTGCTTCGCCGGCAACGCGGCGCGCGGAATGAGCCTGGTCGCGCTGCACAACGGCGGCGGCGTCGGGATCGGCAAAGCGATCAACGGCGGGTTCGGCCTCGTGCTGGACGGCAGCCAGCGCGTCGACGAGATCATCCGCCGCGCCATGCCCTGGGACGTCATGGGCGGGGTCGCGCGCCGGGCCTGGGCCCGCAACGACGCCTCCATCGAGACCTGCATCGAGTACAACCGGACCCGCGGCGGTTTGGACCACGTCACCCTGCCCTACCTGGCGGACGAGGGGCTGGTCGGCGAGCTTGTGAGCAGGGAATTCGACAAGTAGAGAACGCTCATTCGAGCAAGAAATGACGGCCGGGTTGCATCGAGCATCGAGTATCCAGTATCGAGTATCAGGACATCCAACGACATCGACAACACCTCAAACAGCGGGAGAGAAAAGATGGCCATGACCCGCATCGTCGAGTGCGTCCCGAACTTCAGCGAGGGCCGCGACCTGGTGAAAATCGAGAAAATCGTCGCGCCGTTCCGCGGCCGGGAGGGGGTCAAGCTCCTGGACTACCAACGCGACGAGGACCACAACCGCTGCGTCGTCACGGTGGTCGGCGAACCCGAGGCGCTGGCCGCGGCCGTGCTGGAGGCCATGGAGGCCGCCCTCGGGGCGATCGACATGCGCAGTCACAAGGGCCAGCACCCGCGCATGGGGGCGGTCGACGTGGTGCCCTTCATCCCGATCAAGAACGTGACGATGAAGGAGGCGGTCGAGCTCTCCCGCCGGGTGGCCGAGACGGCCGCGACGAAGCTGAGGCTCCCGATCTTCCTCTACGAAGAGTCCGCCACGGCGCCGCACCGCCGCAACCTCGCCGACATCCGCAAGGGTCAGTTCGAGGGCATGGCCGCAAAGCTGCTGCTCCCGGACTGGACGCCGGACTTCGGCCCGGCCGGGATCCACCCGACGGCGGGCGTCACCGCCGTGGGCGCGCGCATGCCGCTGGTCGCCTACAACGTGAACCTTGGCACGGCGGACATCGAGATCGCCAACGACATCGCCCGCAAAGGATCCGCCATCTGAGCGGCGGGCTGCGCTACTGCAAGGCCATCGGGATCGAGCTGAAGGACCGCGGGCATCGTGCAGGTGTCCATGAACATGACGGACTTCACGCGCACCGCCCTCTACCGCGTCTTCGAGCTGATCCGCATCGAGGCCCGGCGCTGCGGGGTGCCGGTGGTCGGCAGCGAAATCGTCGGGCTGGTCCCGATGGGCGCCCTGATCGACACCGCCGCCTATTACATGCGGCTCGAGAACTTCAACACCGAACAGGTGCTCGGAATCCAGAATCTATGAATAGATTCTGGATGCCAGGAAATGAGCAGATGAACGGTAACACTCATCATCAAGAACGCGGCCGAGCTGGTCACCCGTGCGGGCGGAGTTGCCCGCGCCAAGAAGGGCTCCGCGATGGCCGAGCTCGAGATCATCCCCGATGGCGCGGTGGTCATCGAGAGCGGGACCATCGCCCGGGTGGGGCCGACCGCGCGAGGTCATGGCGGACCTTGCGCCGCGGGCGCGATCTTTCCACCTACGACACGATCGACGCCACCGGCAAGGCCGTGCTGCCGGGCTTCGTCGACGCCCACACCCACCTCGTCTTCGGCGGCTACCGGGCCGAGGAGTTCGCCTGGCGGCTCCAGGGCGTGAGCTACATGGAGATCATGCAGCGCGGCGGCGGCATCCTGAGCACCGTGCGCGCCACCCGCGCCGCCTCGGACGAAGAGCTCGTCGCGCTCGGCCGCCGAGCGCCTCGACTCCATGCTCGCCTTCGGCGTCACGACCGTCGAGGGCAAGAGCGGCTACGGCCTGGACCGGGAGACCGAGATCAAGCAGCTCGAGGTCGATGGCCGAGCTCGAACCGTGCGCATCCGGTCGACCTGGTGCCGACCTTCCTGGGCGCCCACGCCGTCCCGACCGAATACCAGGGCCGGACCGGACGGGTATCGTCGACTTTCTCCTGCGACGAGGTCGCTCCCCGAGGTCGCCGGACGGCAAGCTGGCCGAGTTCTGCGACGTTTTCTGCGAGCAGGGCGTCTTCTGACCTGGCCCAGTCCCGGCGCCTCCTCGACGGCGCCGCGGTCGTCGGGCCTCGAAGCTCAAGCTGCACGCCGACGAGCTCGACCCCGCTCGGCGGCGCCGAGCTGGCTGCCGAACTCGGGGCGGTTTCGGCCGACCACCTCCTGCACGCCTCAGACGAGGGGCATGCGGCGCATGGCGGCAGCGGGCGTCGTCGCCACGCTCCTCCCCGCCACCGCCTTCAGCCTGAGAGAGCCCTACGCGCCGGCCGCGCCATGATCGACGCGCGGCTGCGCGGTGGCCCTGGCCACCGACTTCAACCCCGGCAGCTGCTTTTCCGAGTCGATCCCGCTCGCTCGCGGCGCTCGCCACCCTCTACATGCAGCTCTCGCCCGAGGAGACCGTGACCGCGCTGCACCCTCAACGGCGCCGCCGCCCTCGGCCGGGCGGAGCTGATCGGCAGCCTCGACCCGGGCAAACAGGGGGACCCGGTTATCCTCGAGCACCCGTCGTACCGGTTCATCCCCTATCACCTCGGCGTGAACACGGTCGAAAAGGTGATCAAGCGCGGCAGGGTGGTGTTCGACAAACCTCAACCACGGAGGCACTCGGTGTTAGCTCGAGACCTTACCGTCACGGACTATCTCGCCCGGACCGCCTCGGGCGACCCCGTTCCCGGCGGCGGCAGCGCGGCGGCGCTGAACGCGGCGCTCGCCGCCGGCCTGATCGAAATGGTCGCCCGCCTTACCGATCGGCCGCAAGAGCTTCGAGGCGGTTGACGCGGAAATGCGCGCGGTGGCCGACCGGGCGGCCGCCTTGCGGCAGAAGCTCACCGGCGACATCGACCGCGACTCGGAGGCCTACACTCAGGTGCTGGGCGCCTTCGGGCTGCCGAAAGCCACCCCGGAGAGAAGGCCGACCGGACCCAGGCGATCCAGGAGGCCTTCAGGCAGGCGGCCCGGGTCCCGCTCGGGGTAGCGCGCGACGCGCTGTAGGCCATGGCCCTCGGCCGGCAGGTGATCGCCCGCGGAAACCCCAACGCCGCGTCCGACGGGGCAGCCGGGGTGCTGGCGGCCCGCATGGCGGCGCGCACGGCGGTCTACAATGTCAAGATCAACCTCGGCTCGATCACTGACGAGGGCTTCACCGCGGAGCTACGGGCCGAAGCCGACCGGCTCGAACCGAAGCGGAAGCCTGGAGAAGAAAGCCCTGCAGCTGCTGAAGACGATGATCCGCTCGGCGGCACAACCTTAATAGTGACCGGAGACCGTAACGTCCGATGCACCTATTCCTCGAACAGCTTCTGAACGGCATCGCGACCGGGTCGATCTACGCCCTGGTGACGCTCGGGCTCGCCCTGGTCTACGGCATCATGCGCATCCTGCACGTGGCCCACGCGGCCGTCTACACGATCGGCGCCTACATCGGGGCTGATGCTCTTCAACCTGACCGGCAGCCTGATCGCGGCGGTGGTCGGCAGCATGGCCGTCGAGCGCCGCAGTGGGAGTGGCGATCGAGCGCTTCGTCTACTTCCCCCTGCTGAAATACCCGCCCTTCGTCCCGCTGATCGGCAGCATCGCCGTGTCCTGCTGTCCGTCGAGGAGCTCTGCCGCCTGGTCGCCGGGCCCCAGATCCTGACCTTCCCGGCCCGGCTGCCCGTTCCCCGAGTTCCACGTGGGCGGCGTGACCGTGACCGTCGACGCTGACCGCGATCTACTGCATCACCGCCGGCGTGCTCCTGGTGCTCTGGTTCGTCACGACGCGCACCGGCTCGGGCTGGCCATGCGGGCCGCCTCCCAGGACATCGCGATCGCCGACGCCATGGGGATCAACAGCCACTTCGATCGTCAGCGTCACTTTCGTGATCGGCTCGGCCGTCGCGGCCGTGGCCGGGATCCTGGTGGGCATCTACTACAACCAGGTCTACCCCACCATGGGCGCGATCCCGGCCTACAAGACCCTCGCCCTGATCGTGGTCGGCGGGCTCGGGTCGGTGCCCGGCGCCGTGGCGGCCGCCATGCTGCTCGGCATGGCGGAGACCCTGCTCATCGGCTACGCGAACATCCCGCTGCCCCGGCGACGCCCTGGCCTTCATCGCCATGATCATCGTGCTGATGTGGCGGCCCCAGGGGCTGCTGGGCTCACGATAAGGAGGGCATGGGTGAGCGGCTACCTCGTCACGCTCGGCACCATCATCGCCATCAACGCTATCGTGGCCTGCGGCCTGAACGTGATCGTGGGCTTCGCCGGGCAGATCTCGCTCGGGCCACGCGGCCTTCTTCGGGATCGGCGCCTACACGGCGGCGCTGCTGGCGGTCAAGGCCGGCCTCTCCTTCTGGGCGGCGCTGCCGATCGTGGTCGCCGTGACCGCGCTCGTCGGGCTGCTCCTGGGGCTCCCGAGCCTGCGGGTGCGCGAGGACTTCCTGGCCATCACGACGATCGGCATCAACTTCATCGTCGAGGCCGTCTTCCTGTATGTGCCCTTCTTCGGCGGCGCGCTCGGCATCGGCGGGATCCCGCGCGTGAGCCTGTTCGAGCTGCGGCTCCGCGGGCCCGAGTTCTCTCGCCCTCTGCCTGGTCTTCCTCGCACTCGCGATGCTGGTCTGCTGCGCGCTCACCCGCAGCTGGGCCGGACTGGCGTGCTTCGCGCTGCGGGAGGAGGAAACCGCCGCGGCCGGGGTCGGCATCTCGCCGGTGCGCTTCAAGCTCCTGGCCTTCGTGATCGGCACCGGCGATGGCCGGTCTGGGCGGCGCCCTCTACGCCCACTTCATGCGCTTCATCTCGGCCACCGATTTCGGGTTCCCCATGTCGGTGTCGCTCCTGAGCATGATCGTCCTGGGCGGCATGGGAACGCTCTGGGGCCCGCTGCTCGGGGCCGTCATCATCGGCATCCTGCCCGAGCTCTTCCGGCCGCTGGTCGACTACCGCATCCTCTTCTACACCGTGCTGCTGCTCCTGATGATCCGTTTCCAGCCGGGCGGGCTGCTGGGGGAGAACAGCGCGGCCCGGCGCGTGCTGACTAGGCCGCTTCCGCGGAGGCGGCCTATGAGCGCGCCGCTGCTCGAACTGGCAGGGGTCTCGAAACACTTCGGCGGGCTCCGGGCCGTGGACGGTGTGAGCTTCGAGCTGCGTCCGGGGGAGATCCTCGGCCTGCTGGGGCCGAACGGTGCGGGCAAGACGGTCTGCTTCAACCTCGTCTCCGGGGTCTACCGACCCACGGCGGGCGAGATCCGCTTCGAGGGCCGGTGCACCAACGGCCTGCCGCCGCACCGCATGGCAGCCCTCGGGATCGGCCGGACGTTCCAGATCGTGAAGCCGTTCGCCCACCTGAGCGTCCTGGAAAACGTGCTGGCCGCCCGCGGCATCGACCGGTACGCGAGCCTCGTCCGGGTGTGGTCCGGCTGGAAGTCCCCGGCGGAAGCGCGGGCCGCCATGACCCTCCTCGAGCGGGTGGGGCTCTCCGAGCTGGCCGGCCGACCGGCTGGGCTGCTCCCCTCAGGCAACCTGCGGCGGCTGGAAATCGCCCGCGCCCTCGCGGTCGGCCGCAAGCTCCTGCTGCTGGACGAGTCCTTTTCCGGGCTGCGGCGCGACGAGATCGCGCAGCTGGAGACGCTCATCCGCGCCATCCGGGCCGACGGGGTGACCGTGCTGCTGATCGAGCACAACATGCGCGTCGCCATGGGGATGTGCGACCGGCTCGTGGTCCTCGACCACGGGCGCAAGCTCGCCGAGGGGGAGCCTGCGGCCGTGCGCCGCGGACGAGGCCGTGGTCGACGCCTACCTGGGGCGGAAAGGCGGTGCGCATGCTGCTTGAGGTGCGCGACCTGGCCGTGTCGTACGGGGACATCCGCGCGGTGTCCGGCGTCTCGCTCAAACTGGACCGCGGCGAGCTCGTGTCCATCATCGGGGCCAACGGCGCGGGGAAGACCTCGATTTTGTCCGGCATCATCGGCATGATCCCGGTCCGCAGCGGCACCATCCGGTTCAAAGACCGGGACATCACCGCGCTGCCCTCCTACCGCCGCGCGCGCGGCGGGATCCGGCTCGTCCCGGAACGGGCGCGGCTCTTCCCGCGCCTGACGGTGCACGAGAACCTGATGACCGGGGCCTACGGCCGGCCGCGCTCGTCCGACCTGGACGCGCGCGTGCGCTGGCTGCACGAGATCTTCCCCATCCTGGGGGAAAAGGGGCGCCAGCCCGCCGCCACCCTGTCCGGCGGCCAGCAGCAGCAGCTGGCGATCGCGCGGGCGCTCGTGTCCGCGCCGGAGCTGCTGCTCGTCGACGAGATCTCGATGGGCCTCATGCCCAAGCTGGTCGACCAGGTGTTCGCGCTGCTCTCCGATCTCAACCGCCGGCAGGGCCTGACCATCCTGCTGGTCGAGCAGAACGCGGTGGCGGCGCTCGCGATTTCTCACCGGGCCTACGTGCTCGAAACCGGCCGCTGCGTGTTTCAGGGAAGGGCGGAGGAGCTGGCGTTGGATGGGAAGCTCAAGGCGGCCTATTTAGGGGAATGACCGATGACGTCGTGGAAGGGCCGATATCTGCGTTGCGCTTCGGCGCGCAGGCGCTGCGGCGTACGGGGTGTACGCCTCACGCCGCGCTGCCTCGCGACGCCTTGATCTCGACCCTTGCACGACGTCAGTCGCAGTCAACTAATCGTGAGACCCACAATTCAACTGGAGGTTGAGAAGGAGGAGCCGATGAGGGTGACAAAATGGTTTTCCGTGTTTGGACTGGTTCTCGTGCTCGGACTGGGCAGCGTCCAAGCGGCCGACACGATCAAGATCGGGCTTCTGGCCCCGCTCACCGGGTTTGCGGCGGCCGACGGCGCGAGCGTGAAGCACTCGGTGGATCTCGCAGTCGAAAAGGTGAACGCGGCGGGGGGCCTGCTGGGCAAGCAAGTCGAGCTCGTGGTCTACGACGACCGCGCCGACGCCAAGGACGCGGTGGCGCTCGCCCAGAAACTGGTCCAGCAGGACAAGGTGGTCGGGCTGGTGGCGGGCTCCTACAGCATGCCCACCCGCGCCGTGGCGCCGATCTTCCAGGACGAGGGGATCCCGCTCGTGGCGGCCTATGCCATCCACCCGGACGTGACCAAGGCGGGCGATTTCAACTTCCGCAACGGGTTCCTGGGCGCGGTCGAAGGCCGCGCGGCCGCGTACACGGCCGTGGAGATCCTGAAGGCCAAGAAGATCGCGCTGCTGACGAGCGACAACGACTTCGGCCGCACCCTGGGCGAGGGGTTCAACGAGTACATGGCGGGCTACGCCACGGGCAAGGCCGAGGTGGTCGCCGCGCTCACCTACCCGATGTCCGAGAAGGATTTCAAACCCTACCTCAGCAAGATCAAGGAGCTCAACCCGGACGTGATCTTCGCCAGCGGGTACTACTTCCAGACCGGGCCGGTTTTGAAGCAGGCCCGCGAGCTCGGCATGAAGTCCCAGATCATCGGCGAGGAGGGTGCGGACTCCCCCAAGACCATCGAGATAGCCGGGGAGGCCGCGGAGGGGTTCGTGATCGTCACCAACCTGAACCGCGACGACCCGCGGCCGGAGGTTCAGGCCTACCTGAAGGACTATGAGGCGCGGTTCAAGATCCAGCCCGACATGGTGGGCGCCTCGGCCTACGACGCCTTCATGCTCATCTGCGACGGGATCAAGAAGGCCGGGTCCACCCAGGGCAAGGCCGTGCGCGCCGCGATCGCGGCCACCAAGGACTTCAACGGGCTGACCGGCGTCATCGCCGGGTTCAAGGCCGGGGAGGTGGTGAAGGAGGTCCAGGTGCAGGTCGTGAAGGGGGGGCGCTTCCGCTATCTCGGCGTCATCAAGGAGCCGAAGCTGATCACCCCGTAAGCGCGCGCCCATGGCCTCGGCGCGCGCAGCGGGTCACGACGCGACGTGCAGAAGCGACGCGACGATCTGCTTCAGCTCCTCCAGGCGGAAGGGCTTCTGGATGAAGCCGTGGCAGCCGCGGTCGAGAACGGCCTGGACGCTCGTGTCCCGGCTGTAGCCGCTGGCCAGGAGAAAGCGTGCTTCCGGTGTAGCGGCGCGCATGCGCTCGAAGAGCTCCTCCGGTGCCACTCCGGGCATGGAGAAGTCGAAGACGACCAGGCGGACCTCACCCGGGTGACGCGCGAGCGCATCGACCGCGGCCTCGCCCGTCTCGGCCGTCAGCACCCGAAACCCGAGCTTCGCCAGCATGCGGGAGCCGATCTGCAGCACGACCTCGTCGTCGTCCACGAGCAGGACGCCTGGGGTGCTTGCATCCGTTTCCATAACGCCTAGTATAGGTCCGTTTAGACGACCTGCATTAAAAAAGAGGGACGGCGGGGCTGGCCAGGGCCCGGGGTGGGCCTTGTGCAGCCTCGCCGTGGGGAGGAGCGGCGGGGAAAATACCGTTTTCAGTAGATCAAATCCTCGGTGCGCACCGGGGTGTTGAACAACCGATACGCCCACGCCTGATAGGCCAGCACGATCGGTACGAAGATGGCCACCACGATCAGCATGATCGTGAGAGTGAGCTGCGAGGAGGCCGAATTATGAGCCGTCAGGCTGTAGGCCGTGTCGAGGCTCGACGGGAGCATGTTCGGGAACAGGCCGATGACGCCGTAGAAGGTTGCGCCCACGATCGTGACCGCGGATGAGACCCAGGCCGTGAACAACGCGCCCTGGGCCAGGAACACGCGGATGCCAAAGAGCGCCGCGACCGTCAGCAGGATGACCGCGAACAGCAGCGGGTGAGCCAGGTAGTTGTCGTAGAGCCGCGTGGTGAAGATCCCGAAGCCCAGGAACACGACGGCGACCCCCACCTCGATCGGCCACAGCCGACCCGCGGTCGCCGCGGCGCGCTCGCGCAGGGCCCCTTCGGATTTGATCGCGAGCCAGAGCGCCCCGTGCACGAGGAACAGCATCACGAACAGCACGCCGCCGATTAGCCCGTAGGGGTTGAGCAGCGTGAACAGGTTGCCTTGGAGTATGCCCTTCTGGTCGATGGGGATGCCCTGGAAAATGTTCGCGAAGGCCACCCCGAAGAGCAGGGCCGGCGCCGCGCTGCCGATGAAGATGCAGGCGTCCCAGAGCTTCCGCCACCCTGGGCTCTGCACCTTGCCGCGGAACTCGAAGGCCACCCCGCGCAGGATCAGCGCGAAGAGGATCAGCATCAGCGCCGTGTAGAGCGAGGAGAACATCACGGCGTAGAGCCGCGGGAAAGCTGCGAATGTCACCCCGCCGGCCGAGAGCAGCCAGACCTGGTTGCCGTCCCAGAGGGGCCCCATGGCGTTCACCATCACCCGCCGGTCGGCCTCACTCTTGCCCAGGAAGGGCAGCAGCGCCCCGATGCCGAGATCGAACCCGTCCGTCATGAAGTAGACGGCCCAGAGAAGCCCCCAGAGAAAAAACCAAATCGATTCGAGTATCATCTGTCATCCCTCCGGTCGTCAGTGCGAAAGCGTGAATGCGTCGTCGTTCAGGCCGCGGACCGCTGCAGGCCCGGGCGGCGGGCGGCGCCGGACGGCGGGACCAGGGCGTCCGGCCCCAGGACCGCGGCCTTGCCGATCAGGTAGTAGCCGACCCCGCCCAGCAGCGCGTATACCAGGATGAAGGCCGCCAGGCTCAGCGCGACCTGAACCGCGTCGATCGGGGAGACCCCGTCCGCGGTCCGCATCACCCCGTACACGATCCACGGCTGCCTGCCGATCTCCGCGAGAACCCAACCCATGGTGATGGCCAGATAGGGCAGGGGGATGGAAATCAGCATCAGCTTGAGGAACCAGGGGTTCTCGAGCAATCGGTTGCGGAGCAGCAGGCCGACCGCCAGCACGGCCGCGAAGTACATCCCCAGGGCGATCATGACGCGGAACGAGAGGAAGGTTGCAACCACGGGCGGTCGCTCCTCGCGCGGGAACTCCTTGAGCCCCTTCACTTTGGCATCGAAATCGCCGTGGCCGAGGAAGCTCAGCAGGCCGGGGATGGCGCCGACCTGAACGCTGTTGCGCTCGTTGGCTTCGTCCGGAACGGCCAAGAAGTAGGCCGGCGCCTTGGCCGTGGTGTCCCACAGGGCCTCCATGGCGGCCAGCTTCGCGGGCTGCGTCTTCGTCACGTGCTTGGCGTGCAGGTCGCCTTCGATCGTCACCACCACCGTCGCCACCACGCCGACGACCAGCGCCAGGCGGAACGACCGCGTGAAGAACTCGACGTTCTGCCGCTTCAGCAGGTGATAGGCGCTGATCCCCATGATGAAGAAGGCCGTCAGCAGGAACGCCGCCGGGATGACGTGAAAAATCTGGAGGAGGCTGAAGGGGTTGAAGACCACCGCGGCGAAGTCGGTCAGCTCGGCCCGGCCGTTGCGGACGGCAAACCCCACCGGGTGCTGCATCCAGCCGTTGGCGGTCAGGATCCAGATGGCCGAGAGGTTGCTCGCGCCGGCGACGAGCCACATGACCGCGGCGTGCGCCTTGCGCGACAGGCGGTTCCACCCGAAGACCCAAACGCCGATCAGCGTGGACTCCAGGAAGAAGGCGGCCGTCGCCTCGATCGCCAGGAGCGAGCCGAAGATGTCGCCGACGTAAGCCGAGTAGCCCGACCAGTTGGTCCCGAACTGGAACTCGAGCGTGATCCCGGTCACCACCCCCACGGCGAAGTTGATCAGGAACAGTTTGCCCCAGAAGCGGGTCATCTTGAGGTCGATCTCGTCACCGGTCCGCGCGTAGCGCGTTTCCATGATCGCCACGAGCACCGACAACCCCAGGGTCAGGGGGACGAACAGGAAGTGGAAAATGGTGGTCGCGGTGAACTGCAGGCGCGAAAGCATGAGGGCGTCCATCTAATCGACTCCTTTCGTGGGACGGTTGACACGGCGGCGCGACCGGGCCGGTGCCAGCCCGGCCGAGCCCGCCATGCAGTCGTTCTCCTTCAAGAGGACGGCAAAGGTCGCCTCCTCCAGCGTTCGGCGCAGCTGGTCCTTGGCCTTGGCCCAGACGCAGTGCACGGCACAGGCGTGGCTGCGGTCGCAGGATTCCGGGCGCATGACACAGTCGTTCAGGAAGATTTCGCCGATGACGGCCTCGACCACGTCCAGCAGCGTCACCTGATCCGGGGGGACGACCAGGCGCAAGCCGCCCCTGGCCCCCTGCACGATTTCGATCAGCCCCGCCCGTGCCAGCTGCTGCGCGATCTTGCCCAGAAACTGGTCGGGGATATCCATCCGCTCCGCCACGTCCTTGCGGGCGCAGAGCGTCCCCTGCCCCTGGGAGGCCAAGTGCAGGACACATCGCACCGCATATTCACCCGCTCGCGTCAGCCGCATAACCCACCAAATAAAGATAAATAGGATCTTTTTAATCCTATTTATTCAGGTGCACCCCGTCTGTCAACAGGAATTTTTCCATGGGTGAAAGCTTGACATCGGACAGGCGTCGACCCTCCCCATCCCCCTTGCCGGAGGAGCGGGTGGCATCTCGCTGCGCATCGGGCCCGTCAGAAAATCCTTTGCAAACGGGGGCGATGCCCTTACATTTCGTTCGTATGCGACCCGCATCCTACACCCACCTGACAGCCTCGGAATGGTCGCAGCGCACGCAGGCGCTCGACCGCCTGGCGAAAGAATGCGAGCTCTGCCCGCGGCGCTGCCGGGTCGACCGGGGCGCCGGGGAGCACGGGTTCTGCGGCGCGCCCGGCGAACCCGTCGTCTCCAGCATCTTCCCCCACCACGGCGAAGAGCCGCCCATCTCCGGCACGGGCGGCTCCGGGACCGTCTTCTTCACCTACTGCACGCTGAAGTGCGTCTTCTGCCAGAACTACCAGATTTCACACGAGGAGGAGGGACGCGTCATCGCGGAGGAGGAACTCGCGCAGAAGATGCTCGGCCTGCAGGAGCTGGGATGTCACAACATCAACCTGGTGACCGCCACGCACTTCCTGCCCGGTGTGGTGCGGGCGCTGCGGCGGGCGGCGGCGGCAGGGCTGACCCTGCCGATCGTCTACAACTGCGGGGGCTACGAACGGGGCGAGGCGATCGACCTGCTCGCGGGCATCGTGGACATCTGGCTGCCCGACATGAAGTACGGGTCGGAAGCGCCCGCGCTCCGTTACTCCAAGGCCCCGGATTACGTGCCGGTCAACCGGGAGGCGGTCCGGCGCATGTTCCGGCAGGTGGGCCCGCTGCGCTGCGACGAGGAGGGCATTGCCGAGCGCGGGCTGATCATCCGGCACCTCGTCCTGCCGAACGACCAGTCCGCCAGCACCGAGGTGCTCGCCTTTCTGAAATCAGCTTTCGACCCAGAGGACGTCAGCGTCAGCCTCATGGCCCAGTACCGTCCCATGTACAATGCGCATCGGCACCCGGAGATCCGCGAACGGGTCAGAGCGGCCGAGTACGAGGCCGTCAAGCGCGCGTTCATCGGCGCGGGATTTGGGGGGTTTTACCAGGACCCGGCGGCCATGGACGCATCGTTCTGCATCGACTTCACCCGCCGCAAGGAAGACCCCCTGACCGGCCGATAGCCGCGGACTCGGACGGCAGCCCCGATCGTCACAGCGCGTTGAGCTTCGCCAGCCGCGCCGTGCGCGCCTTGCCGAGCAGTTTCAGCGCCCGCGACACTTCCGTCAGCGCCTTCAGCTTCCCGGCCGCTTCGGCATAGTAGCGTTCAGCCCTGGATTCCAGCCGGCGCGCGACCGCGAGCACCTGGTCCGGCGCCATGACCGCCGCACCCGCGCACGCCTCGCAGAATGGCGCCCGCACGAAATCCTTGACGGGCTCGAGGATCATCTCGGTGACATTCTCCCGCCGGATGCGCTGCACGGTCGTGACATTGCGCGTCGCCTCGGCCTCGATCTGCGCGAACAGCGCCTTGTGGCCGGCGCAGGCCGGGTTGCCGCCTGCGGCCGCGTAAAACTGCCGGTCCAGGCTTTCGATCTCTTCCGCGAAATTCAAAATGCTGCCGAAGTTCTGTAAGGGCATGCGAAGCCTCCAGGAAATCCATCCGAGAGCTCAAGGCGCTCGGAGTCCAGAGTTCGGGGTTCAGATACGCCGGCAAAGCGGGATCGCACGGACAACGCTCGCCTCGGCTGCCGCCATGCGGGTCCCGCTCGTTGGCTGCTCGTGAGACAGCTTCGGCAAGAAGCGGGACATCCGGCTTCGCCCAAAGCGCCGGCTTCAAGACGCGCAAGGGTCGCGGCGCGAGGCGTACTTCCTGTACGCCGCAGCGCCCGCGCCCCGCCGCGCAACACCGAAGACGGCCTTTCGGCGGAGCCGGTTTATCTTAGAGCCACCGCTCGATGACGACCTTCGTATCCGTAAAGAATTGGAAAATCTCCTGCCCGTGGCCCTTGGTGTCCCCGTACATCGAGTGCCCCGCGCCGCCGAACGGGAAAAACGACATCGGCGCCGCGATCCCGATGTTCACCCCGATCATGCTCGGCTTGACCTTGTACTTGAACTCCCGCGCCGCGGCCCCGCTCTGGGTGTAAATGCAGGCCGCGTTGGCGAACCCGCGCGTGTTGATCAGGTTCACCACCTCGTTCATGTCCTTGCAGCGGATAATGCTCACCACCGGCCCGAAGATCTCCTCCTTGGCGATGGTCATGTCGGGCGTCACGTTGTCGAAGATGGTCGGCCCCACGAAGAACCCGTTCGGCAGGCTATCCACTTTAGCGTTGCGGCCGTCGAGCACCAGCTTCGCGCCCTCGGCGATGCCCTTCTCAATGTAGCCCAGCACGCGCTGCTTGTGCGCCGCGCTCACCACCGGGCCCATGCTCGTCTTCTCGTCCAGACCGTCGCCCAGGCGCACCGCCTTGGCCGCCGCCATGAACTTCGCGATCAGCTCGTCGGCCACGTTGCCCACGGGCGCCAGGATCGAGCCCGAGAGGCAGCGCTGGCCCGAGCACCCGTAGTAGGAGGTGATCAGGGACGGCATCGCCGGGTCGAGCTTCGCGTCCGGCAGGACCGCCACCACGTTCTTGGCGCCGCCGAGCGCCTGCACCCGCTTGCCCGTCGCGCCGCAGCGCTCGTAGATGTATTTGGCCGTCGGCGAGGACCCCACGAAGGAGACCCCCGCGATGTCCGGGTGATCCAGGATGGCGTTGACCACGTCCTTCGAGCCGTGCACCATGTTCACCACGCCCTCCGGGAAGCCCACCGAGTCCAGGATCTCGAAGACCTTGGTCTGGGTCATCGGCACCTGCTCCGAAGGCTTCAAGACGTAGGTGTTGCCGCTCACGAGTGCGTACGGCAGGAACCACCACGGCACCATCGCCGGGAAATTGTAGGGCGCGATCGCCGCGAACACCCCCAGCGGCTGCCGGTGCCCCATGCAGTCGATGTCCTTGGCGATGTCCTCGAGCGTGTAGCCGCACATCAGGGTTGTCACCCCGGTGGCGTGCTCGACGTTCTCGATCATCCGCCGCACCTCGCCCCGCGACTCGTCGATCACCTTGCCCTGCTCACGCGTGAGCACCCGGGCGATGTCCTCGAAGTTCGCCTCGAAGGCCTCCTTCAGCCGGAACAGGTAGCGCGCGCGGCTCAGGGGCGGGGTCGCGCGCCATTCCCAGAAGGCCGCCCGGGCCGCCTGCACCGCCTTGTCGACGTCCGCCTTTGTCCCGTAAGGCACCTGCGCGATCTTCTCGCCTTTGGCCGGGTTCCAGACGTCGCCGAAGACCTTCGTATCCGAGTTCACCCACTCCCCGTTGATGTAGTTCTTCATGACCGGCAGCGACATGATTGCCTCCTTTGATGGTTGGACAGTGATGGTTGACGGCCGCGGACGCGCGGCCCGGCTTATTTGAAAAGCTTCCCGTAGACTTCGACGATCTCCTCCCGGGTCGGCCGCCGCGGGTTGTTGCCGGGGCTGCCGCTGGCCATCGCGTCCTCGGCCATCTTGGGGGCCTTCTTCATGAACTCGTCCTCTTTGAGCTTGAGCCCGGTCGCCGTGGGGATCCGGATGTCCTCGCAGAGCGACTGCACCTCCGCAACCCCTTCCATAGCCGCCTCCATCGGAGAGAGGCCGTCGGTATCGACGCCCATCGCGTCGGCGATGTCCGCGTACTTCTCGGGCGCGGCAACGCAGCTGAACTCCATCACCAGCGGCAGCAGAATGGCGTTGGACAGCCCGTGCGGCACGTGGAAGTTGGCGCCGATCGGCCGCGACATGCCGTGCACCATGGCGACCGAGGAGTTCGAGAACGCCATGCCGGCGATCATCGACCCAAGCATGACGTTGTGCTTGGCTTCGAGGTCCTCGGGGTTCCCCCAGGCGCGCCGCAGGTCGGCGCCGATCAGGCGGATGGCCTCGAGCGACAGGGTCTCGGTCAGCGGCTGGGCCTTGCGCGAGACGTAGGACTCGATCGCGTGCGTCAGGGCGTCGATGGCCGTGGAGGCCGCCACCCACCCGGGCATCGAAAGCGTCAGCAGCGGGTCGACGATCGCCGCCTGGGGCATGAGGTAGTCGCTGACGATCAGCATCTTCACGTCCCGGGAGGTGTCGGTGATGATCGTGAAGCGGGTGACCTCGCTGCCGGTGCCTGCGGTGGTGGGGATCGCGATGATGGGGGCGGCCGGCTTGGCGATCTTGTTGAGTCCCATGAACTCCGCCACCTTGGCCGTGTTGGTTGCCAGCGCGGCGATGGCCTTGCCCGCGTCGATCGGGCTCCCGCCGCCGAGAGCGACGACCATGTCGCACTTGCCGGCCTTGTAGGCGGAGAGGCCTTCGTTCACGATCGTGTCGCTGGGCTCGGTGCTCACCGCGTCGAACACCACCGGCTCCACGCCGCCGGCCTTGATCGCCTCGACCGCCTGGGCGATGTAGCCGGCCTTCTGCATGGACTGGTCGCTCACGAGGAGCGCCCGCTTGCCGAAGCGGGCGGACTCGCTGCCGACCTTCTTGAGGCATCCCAGGCCGAAGTGGATGATCTGGGGGGCGCGGAACTCGTACATCTTGGACGCAACGAAATCAAACGCGCTCATGGCTTCCTCCTTTTCAAAAAGGGGTGAGAAGGTGTGAGGTCACGCACTCGGCGCTGCACCGCAGCGCGATCAGCCACGTTGTGCTTTAGGTGATCCGTGGGCTCAGGCCGGGGCGGCAGCCCGGCAGCCCTGTTTTAGTCCATCCCGCCCGGTCTCGCAAGCGATTCGAACCACCCGTCGGGCCTCGGAATCCAGGGCTGTGCCCTGCATGGCGATGGTGGCGGGGTCCGGCGAAAAGGTCAGAGGTAAACGATGGGCGCCAGCCCCAGTCGCAGCCGCAGCGCCTCGAGCATCCCCGCGCAGCCGGTCAGCATGTTGTCGCCCAGGGGGGCGCCGAAGATCATGGGCAGCCGCGAGCCCTGAACCAGACGGCGCTTGGGCCCGGTGGCGATGATGGTCCTCAGCGCCTCCGGGCCGGCCGCGGCGCGGACGAAGGCCCCGTGGCCGCCTTCGGCGAGGACGCCGCGGTGATCGAGCCGCCCGGCCGCAAGTTCCTCCAGGAGCCGTTCGAGCCGCTCCCGCGTGAGATCCCGGGTGTGGTACTCGACCATGCCTGCAAGCTCGCCGCCCACGATCGTGGCCCCGACCGTGTGCGAGGTGGCGACGTCCAGGACCGTGAACCGTCCGCCCGGCTCCGCGTGCCAGTCCAGCGCGGCGCCGACGACGGCCGCCATGCCGCTGTCCATCACGTAGACGGCCCGCGTCGGTAACCGACCGGCCGTACAGGCGATCGCCCGCAGACGGTTCAGCTCGGCCGGGACCTCGCCGGCTTCGAACAGGAGAGCGTGCGGGTGGGGACGGAGCTCCAGCCGCGCGCGGTAGATCCGGTGCCGGAAATCCAGGTGCGAGGTGCCGGGGGGCGCCGCGCCGTGGTCCTGGGCGCAGACGAGCACGGCGTCGAATTCGAAGGGCACCCCCAGACCGGCGACCAGGCCTTCGATGCGCTCCGGCTCGACGTCCTGGAGCACCAGGTGCGCCCACCCCGGCCGGCCTACGAGCGCTTGGGCTTCCGCGTCGTCCGCGACCGTGACCCCCCAGGCGCGCACCTGCTCCGGATCGTGGTGCAGGGTGGCGGCGGCCGAGGCCGAGGCGACCACCCGGTGGGCCTGTGCCCGCTGCCGCAGCACCGTCGTGACCGGGCCGCCCCCCATCTCGCAGCCGGTGACCACGAGGTCGCCGGGCAGGCCGGCGGCCCGCTCGACGACGGTCCGCACCGGGGACACGGCCACGGCTTTGTAGTGGTGCACGGACTCGGTGTCGTACCAGAGCAGGTCCAGGGTTCCGGCGCCGATGTCCAAGCACAAGAAGCGGCTCACGGCCGTATCCTCCAAAGAAGCCGGCTCGCCCGCCGGACGGGGGGCAACGCTCGTCCGCCGATGTGCTGCCTCGCGAACCTCATGGTCTATTTCCGCTTGGAAATTTTGTTCAGCGCCTCGAGCGTCGTCTCATCGTCGAACGTATCGCAGACCACCTGGTACGGCGATTTCGGCACCTGCATCATGAAGCTGACTTTTCTCTGGGGGGTATCGAACCCGGGCCGAGGCTGCCAGTGTTCCACCCAGGCCCCTTCCGGGTGGGCCGCCATATCGTCGCAGAGCCCCAGGATGTAGAGCCTGCCGGTCTGCTGGCATTTCATCTGGGAGAGGTTGATCCCCAGGTCCTGGCGCCTGGGGTTGGGCAGGCAGTAGTTCTTCTCGCACTCGGTCACCCAGACGAACGTGTCCTTCCAGACGAAACGGCCCCGGGGGTTTTCGATCTCTTTCAGACCGCTTTCCCCATTCTGCGAAAGAAACTGGGCGGCCTCACGGACCTTCTGCACCACTTCGGCCGGCGTTGCCTTGCCGGTGACCATCTCGGATTGAGCCCACAGGACGGAAGGCAGGAGCAGCAGGCAAAATATCCAGCGAACCATTTTCCACCTCCAGATCAATTGCGGAACGGCATGTTCCGCTGTCATCTTTGGCCTGCGCAGCTGCCGGCATGGCAGGCAACCTCGTGTCGGTGCACAGTGATGCGGGGATCAGTCCACCGATTCGCGCCGAACGGCAGCGCCCGCCTGGCGCTGCGGCTGCCGGCGCACCCGCAGCATCAGCGCGACCGATAGCCCCGCCATCAGCGCGCAGATAAGAAAAGCGAGGTCGTAGCTGCCGGTTGCGTCCCGCAGACTGCCCGTGACCCAGTGGGTCAGGATCGCACCGGACCCGTAGAAAGGAGTCCAGGACCCGGCCACCGTCCCGATCGCCTCACGCGGAAAATAATCGCCTGCGCAGGCCCCGTAAATGGGGAAGGTCGCTCCGTAGAACACCGCCATCGCCCCGGTCACCAGGCAGAGCACCGCCCAGGAGCCCGACGGCAGGAGCAGCGCCGCGAGCAGGAGCGCGATCATGCTGTTGGAGACCAGGATCGTGCGCCTGCGCCCGAACCGGTCCGAGAGCGGCAGGAGCGACAGAACCCCCGCCATTTGCAGCAGGCCGTGGATGGTCGCCAGCAGGCTGCCTTTTTCGAGCGGCAGGTTCAGCTGGTAGGTGGCGTAGTCCACCATGAAGGTCGTGAAGCCGTAGAGCCCGTAGGAGAGCGCGAAGTACGACGCGCCGATGAGCCAGAAACTGGACTCGGCCAGGATCCGGCGCAACGGCACCCGGTGCCCCCGCACGGCCGGGGGGCCCGCCTCGCGGTCGCTCCCCCACGGGCGGCAGCTGCGATCCGCCGGGTCGCTGCGCAGCAGGAGCGCCACCGGCACGGCCGCGGCCAGCGCCAGCAGGCCGAGCGCGTACCAGGCGTGGCGCCAGTCGAAGCGGTCCACCACCCACGGGAACAGCGCCCCCACGGCCGAGAAACCCAGGCCGTACCCGGTCGAGAGAATGCCCAGCGCGAGGCCCTTGCGTTCGAAGGCGAACCAGCGCTGCACGACCGTGATGACCGGGACCCAGAGGCCGGTCGCTCCCAGCCCGGCCACGCCGTAGGCCGCGCAGGCGGACCAGAGGCACTCCGCGCACCCGAGCGCGAATACGCCGCCGCCGAGCAACACGAGCCCGACCGTGATGACCCGTCTCGCACCCAGACGATCCGTGAGATAGCCGGTCAGGGGAGCCAGGGTGACGTAGGTAAGCAGGTAGGCGTTGTAGATCGAGCCCCCGTCGGTGCGGCTGAACCCGAGGGTCCGGATCATCTCGGGCAGGACCACGCCGTAGCCCAGGCGCACCGAATAGCTGATGAAGACGGTGACGAAGCCGAGCGCGAGGATGAGGAAAGCGGGGTGGAACCGCGCGGCCGGTCCGGGCGCGCGAACCGGGCGTGGAGCCGTGGCGTCGGCCATCAGCCCACCTTGAGGGTTTCGCCCCGGCGGGGGACGCTCACGCGGTAGCCTTCCCGGTGCAGGACATCCGCGAAATGCAGGGCCTGCTGCTCTTCACCGTGCACCAGCGCGATGGCCTTGATGCGCAGGTTGCACCCCTTGAGGAAGCGCAGCATCTCGGCCTGGTCCGCGTGGCCGGAAAAGCCGTCGATCTTGGCGACATGGGCCTTGAGCGGGTACTCCTTGTTGAAGAAACGCAGCACCGGCGCCGGGCCCTTGCGGCCGGAGCTCTCGTAGGCCCGGCCTTGCTCCTCGATGCGGCGCCCCAGCGTATTTTCCGCCATGTAGCCCACGATCAGAATGGTGTTGCGCTCGTTGTGGACCTTGAAGCGCAGGTGGTGCAGGATGCGCCCGGCCTCGCACATCCCCGAGGCCGCGATGATGATCTTGGGCGTCTCGTCCCGGTTGAGGGCCATGGACTCCTCGACCGACCGCACGAAGCGGATCTGGTCGAAGAAAAACGGGTTCTGCCCCTTCGCCAGGAAGGTCGTCTGGGTGTCGCGGTCGTAGACCTCCGGGTGCTCCGCGAAGACCTGGGTCAGGTGAACGGCCAGCGGGCTGTCGACGTAGATCGGCACGCGCGGCAGCCGCCGTTCGTTGTAAAGCTCGTGCAGGACGTAGAGCAGCACCTGGGTGCGCCCGAAGGCGAAGGCCGGGATCAGGACCGTGCCTCCGCGCTGGAGCGCCGTCTGGAGAACGTCCAGGAGCTGGCCCTTGAGGTCCGCCACCGGCTCGTGCAGGCGGTCGCCGTACGTGCTCTCCATGACGAGCAGGTCCACCTCGCGCTCCGCGTCCGGGAAGGTGAGCTGCGGGTCGTTCAGGATCGGCTTGCCGAACCGGCCGAGGTCCCCGGTGAAACCGATGCGGGTCGTGCGCCCGTTGCGCCGCTCCGAAATCAGGCTGATGGCTGATCCCAGGATGTGCCCGGCGTCGTAGAAGGTGCACGTCATCTCGCGCCCGATTTCGATCGCGTGCTCGTAGGGGAACCCTTCGAAGACGGAGAGAGCCGCCTCGGCGTCCTTGAGGGTGTAAAGGGGGCGAACGGTATCGAGCCTCAGGGACGCCAGCAGATCGTCGATGGCGTCCGTGTTGAGCTCGTGGCGGCCCTTCTTGAGCAGCGCTCTCGCCTCTTCCGGCGTCATCCCGGCCTGGTTCGCGGCGGCCCGGTGGGTCAGTGCCTGCCGCACGGTCTTGTAGTTGAGGTAGGCGGCGTCCGACTCCTGGATGCTGGCCGAGTCCGGCAGCAGGTAGGTGCAGGCGGAGTGCGTCGGCCGGGTGCAGACGACCCGGCCCGCAAACCCTTTCTGGGTCAGCAGCGGGATGCGGCCGGAGTGATCGGTGTGCGCGTGCGAGAGCACCAGGTTGGTCAGAATCCGCGGGTCGAAGGGCAGAACACGGTTCTTCTCCGCGCTCTCGCTGCGCCGGCCCTGGAAAAGACCGCAGTCGAGCAGCACACGGTCTTCCCCGTTCGCAACCAGGTGCATCGAGCCGGTGACTTCGCGGGCAGCGCCGTAGAACGTGATCTGCATGGGGACCTCCCGAAGATGCGGTTGGAGCCGCGCGCGCGGCCGTGTCAACGTATGGGATGAACACGGGGCTGTCAACGGGAATGTGGCCGCGCCGTCCGTCGCGACGCTCACCGGTCACGGCGCTCTCGGCCGGCCCGTAGCATGCCCGGGCGGGTCCCGAATTGCCTTCCGACCGGGGATGGAGTATCAGGACTGCAGCGTTCTCGACACCCAACCGGAGACACCCCCATGGACGGCGCATCCCCGCTCGCCGCCGCGCGCATCGCCGGCGGGCTGATTCTCCTGGCGATCTGCTGGGCCGCGGTCGACCCGTCGGCCGGCGCGGCCGCGGGCCTCCTGCGGCCGGACGGCGTGGTGGAGTTCCGCCGGCCCGACGGGGCGACGATCGTGAGCCTGGCGGTCGAAATCGCCGAAGCCCCGGAGACCCGCGCCCGCGGGCTCATGGGCCGGGCGCTGCCGGACTACATGGGCGGCATGCTGTTCATCTTCGAAGCGGCGGAGATCCAGACCTTCTGGATGCGCAACACGCCGGGCTCCCTCGACATGATCTTCATCGACGCGGCCGGCACGGTGCTGAACATCGCCGCCGCGACCACCCCCATGTCCGACCAGACCTACGCCTCCAGCGGGCCCGCGCGCTACGTGGTCGAGGCCAAGGCCGGCTTTGCCGAGCGCTTCGGCATCCACCGGGGGGATGCGATGCGCTGGCGGAGGCTGAAGTAACCGATGCACCCGCACGGCGTTGCGATCGGTCTGCTGCTGATGCTGGCCGGCCTGCTTCCCGCCGGGAGCCTCGCGGCGGATGGCACCCCCTTCACCGGCATCGCGTACGGGCCGTACCGGTTTGAAGGGCAACGGCCTGGCGGGCCGCCCCTCGACGAGCGTCAGATCCTGCGCGATCTCGAGCTCATCCACCGGGCCGGTTTCCGGCAGCTGCGCACCTTCGGGACCGACAACGGCCTGAACCGCATCCCTCCGCTCGCCCGCACGCACTTCCCGGATCTTACGATCTTCCAGGGGGTCTACGCCTGCGGCCTCAACCACGACGACCCCGCCGCCCCGGGCGGGACGCGTGCGCAGATGGACGAGGCCGTCCGGCTGGCGCTCGCCAACGACAACGTGGCCGGCATCATCGTCGGCAACGAGTGCCTGCCGGGCGAACCGGAGGCGTGCCCGGTACCGATTTCGCTCGCCCAGCTGATTGCCGACATCGAGATGGTGCGGACGAAGCTGAAGGCCGGGGGCCGCCCCGCTGTGGCCGTCACCAGCGCCATGTCCATGGTCGCCGCCGTCGTCGCATTCGAATCCCAGGGCCGGCGGCTGGCCGAACACTGCGACCCGATCCTGGTCAACATCCACCCTTTCTTCGCGCCCGGCCCCGCCGAGCAGGCGGCCGCCAACGTGCTCGGCTCCTACCGCAGACTGCAGCAACTCTACGGCTCGTCGGCCAAACGGATCGTCATCGGGGAGACCGGCTGGCCGAGCGACGGGCCGGCCAACGGCCCGGCCGTGCCTGGCGGCGAGCATCAACGCCGGTTCGTACACGACCTCTACCTCAGCGTCCGCGCCGAGGGGATCCGGGTGTTCTGGTTCGAGATGTTCGACGAGCCGTGGAAAATCGTATCGGGCGGGGTGGGTCCGCACTGGGGGCTGTTCGATCGGCACGGGCGGGCCAAGTTCGACCTGCCCTGGTGAAAAGAGGGGTGCATCGATACTGGATGCTCGATGCTGGATACTTGATGCCCGACACTGCGACTGGACACTGAATAAATGAGAACTGCTTCTGCCGGGGCTTTTTCAATCGTGCATCCCGGATCCAGTATCGAGTATCTGCCCGTTTAGTGCGCGTCCTTGTGCGAATTCTGCCCGAACACCGGGTGGCGCCTGGACGCCAGGTTGATCAGCCGCTCGGCCATCTCCCCGTGGGAGTATCCGGCGTGCTCGGCCGCGCTCGCCATGCTGGCGTCTTCGCTGATGTCGGGGTTCGGGTTGATGTCCAGCACGTAGAACACGCCGTCCCGCAGCCGGACGTCGATGCGGCCGTAGTCCCGGCACCCGATCGCCCGATACGCCGACATGCACACGCTCTCCAACTGCGCCAGTTCGGTCTCGCTCAGGCACGAGGGCAGCACCGTGCGGATGCCCTCGTAGTGGGCCGAGCCGGGATTGAACTTGGCGTCGTACGTGCAAAGGCGGTCGTGCACGTCGCTGAACGCGGAGAAGTCCATCTCGGCCGGCGGCAGCATGGACACCCGGCCGTTGCCCCACATGGACACGTGGAATTCGCGGCCGTCGATGAAGTCCTCTACGATCGCCGGCATGCCGACGTCGTCCACGAGGTAGGAAATGCGCTCGTGAAGCTCGGTGGCGTCCATGGCCACGGACTCGGAGGTCAGCCACTCGCTGCAATGCCCCTTCGCCGGCTTGACGATGGCCGGGAACTGATGCCAGCCGTTGGACTTCGAGGAGGTGTAGAGCTTCCAGTGCGGGGTGGGGACGTTGTGGCGATCCAGAATTTCCTTGACGGTGCGCTTGTCGTAGCTGAGCGAGAGGGTCGCAGCGCTGGAGCCCGTGAAGACATACCCCATCTGCTCGAGCTGGCGCACGACGAGATATTCGCTGTGGTGCAGCCCGGGGATGCCGTCGCACCAGTTGAACAGCACGAATTCCCGGGAATCGTACGTACTGAGCCGCTCCGGGAAATGCTTGTCGACCACCGGCAGCAGATCGATGGAGAACCCGGACGAGGCGAGGGCATCGGTCAGGCGGGAGTGCGCCTCGGCGACCTCATCTTTCTCGACAGGCGTCCACTGCGGGTTGTAATCGTACAGCAGTAGAACGTTCAGTTCCGCGGGGGGGAAGGTGACGGACACTCACGACCTCCTCTGCGCATCCGGGTGATTTAACGCTGGACCGTCTACACGACACTATGACGAGGTTGCACCGCAACCGGGTATCGCTTTGGATTCGGGCGCCCGACGGGGGAGTGTCCTTTTCCCCGTGGCGCCGGCCTTTCATATGCACCAGGCACGATAATTGCTGTGGTGCGCTTGCCTTTATTTTTCCCCCCGATGTCAGCACGTTATGCTAACCCGCGAATGGCTGAAGTATAAATGACCACGAATAGTGTGTCAAGCAGAATCGCACACTACATTTGGTGTCCCGAAACTGCACATCCAAATTGGCAGGTGACCGATTCAGATGCTGAACCAGACTGGATTTACGCGTTTTTCTTATTTAATTCAGAAGTATTAAGTCGGCAACAACATCCGCGGATGCACGTACGACGGGCGTTTTGTTGAGCGAGAGTGCGATGCATTTCTGCACTTAGCGGAGACTGAAACAGCCGCACCACGGTACCCGGGACATATAGTTAGTAATCGTTTACAATTAAATTTTGACATAAAGAGGCTTCGGGAGTCGACGCGGCACCACGGAAGGAGTCGATCTTCTATCTCGGAAGGAATCCGGTTGCGGAACACGGGGAGCGGTTCACCGGCAGCAAACCGCTGCGGTATTTTACTTCCGTTTTACTTCTCTGTGCGGTGGATGCAGGATTAATTTTTGAAACGACGCCGGATGGAGTCTCGTTCCTGGGGAGAGAGGTTGTCCCACTGGCGCAGGTTGTTTTCGATCGACCGGCGCTCGTCCTGCGGCAGCTGCTGGAATTGGCGGTAACGCTGCTGCAGCCGGTCGCGGTCCTGCGGCGGCATGCGGTTCCAGTCATCCATGCGCCGGCGCATGGCGTCGCGCTGGTCGGGCGGCAGCGATTGCCACTCCTGGTACTGCCGCTGCATGCGATTGCGTTCCTCGGGCGGAACATTGTCGAAGTACCGCTTCGGCACCCCCCGGTCCGCAGCTGCCGTCGGCGGCGGGGTCCAGCTCTTGCTGCCGGCGGCCGGCGGCCGGGCATCGCCCCCCCACTGCGAACCGGCCGCCGCCGCGGAGCCATGCGGCAGGACGAAGAGAAGCAGCACGACCGCGGCCGCGGCGCAAACCCACCTCCGCGTGGCAAGGTGTGGAAACCCACGTGTCGGGCCGTCAGTCAAGCCACGCGGCCTTTTGGAAAACGCAGCATACCGGCCCGTGTGTGAGCATTCACCAAAACCGCGCAACGCCGGATCACGGCCGGAGACGCCGTTTTTCAGCAGCCGGTTAGACATACGACTTCCCGTTCCCTTCGCGACTCCCCTGGGTCTCGGCGCCGGGCGCCTGCTCCGGCGCCTGGCCGCCGGGCGTGAGATCGAGATCGACCACCTCGACCAGCTTTTCTATCGTATCCATCTCCTTTAGAAGATCAAGATGCTGGATGACCTCGATGTCCTGCAGGTCGGCGACCGGCTCCGGGAAGAGCTGCTCCTGCGCTCGATAGCCGATCACAACGACCGCGAGCAGCGCACAGGCGCCGGCCAGCGACCGCCACAGGGTCAGCCGCCGGCGCGGCGCCGCGTGAGACTTCAGGCGTTCGTTCCGCAACCGCCACCCCACGGCATTGGCCATCGCGTCGGCCCGCCGTTCCGAGAGCGCGGGCGGTTCCCCGACCCGGCGCACGCAGCCCAGGACCTGCTCGAGCTGCGCGCGCTCTTGCCGGCAGCCCTCGCAGGACGCCAGGTGGTGCTCCCAGTCCCGACGCAGGTCCGGGTCCATCGGTTCACCCAGGACCTCCAGCATCAGGGTGTCGCTGTGGTGGGAACACGCGCTTTTCATGGAACGCCTCCTTTCCCGTCGCGCCGTGCCCAGGCGTGCAGTTGCTCCCGCACGCTGCGGGTAGCCCGGAATAGGTGAGATTTCACGGTGCCTTCCGCCATGCCGGTGGCCTCGGCAATCTCGGGGATGCTCATCTCCTGGAACACCTTCAGCTGGAACACGGTGCGCTGGTGCTCCGAGAGTCGATCCAGCGCCTCGGTCACGTCACGCCGGAGTTCGTTCCCGCTGATGCCGGTCACCGGGTCGCTGCCGTCCTCCGGGGCGGGGATGTTTTCCAGTTCGTTTTCCGTTTCCCCGTCTCCCGTCTCCGGCCGCCGCGGCAGGATCATGCGCAGCCAGCGGCGACGCCTGCGTTTTGCATCCAGGCAGGAGTTGACCGCCACGCGGTGCACCCAGGTGGAAAACCGCGAGCGCCCCTCGAAGTGGTCGATGTGCCGGAACACCTGCAGCAGGGCCTCCTGAGCGGAATCGCGCGCCTCCTCGGCATCAAACCCGCAAACCTGGTAGGCGATGGCGTAGACCTTCTTCTGGTAGCGCCGAATGAGTTGGTCGACCGCCCACGGGTCGGCCGCCTGCGCCCGACGAACGAGATCGGCCTCCTCGGCCGGCGCCGTCCCACCCCGCTCGGGCGGGCCGGAGACCATGCGAGCATCTGCGTGCCCCGGCGGGTGAGCCGTCACGGTTCGGCGCTCTGCCGGTTGCCCCCCGGCACGCGGCACGGGCTTGTCGCCTTCGCCCTCGTTGCTGGTGTCCATTCGCTTCACAGCGAAAGAGTATATCACTTAGTGCTGCGCGTTCCAAAGTCAAAACCGGACGTTGGTTCGGAGGTGGATCCACCGCGTCCGTTCGCCGATCATGGCGCCTGCCGCGCTGGACGCAGCCGCCACGATCGGCATCGCTGCGAGGCGAATCATGCGACGCTTTACGCCGCCATTAATGGAGTTAGACGGTCGGTCGGTCGGAGTGGTTTACACCGGGGGCACCCGGGGGAATGGAAGGGGCTGAATGCAAGGGAAGCGGGGGCGAACCATGCGTTCGCCCCCGTGGAATAATTATAGAGCCTGAACTGTCGCCTTCACGGAGTCGGGCAGCGCCTTGACGGCCGCCCAGTCGCCCTTCACGCGGCCGACCTTCAACAACGGGACGGCCGCCCGGGGCTCTTTGGCCCGACTGGCCGGGGTCGGTCCGAAAAACAGGCAGAACCAGCCGTTGGGGCCATGGTAGCCCAGATCGCCCACTTCCATGAGGTCGGTGGTGGGCCCGGCGTAATTGCCGAAGGGCGGTTTGGTGGTGCCGTAATACTCGTCGCCCCAGCGGGACCATCGGCATTCGATCGGCAGCGCTTGGGCCATCGCCAGACCGGCGGCGGTGTCTGAAAGCTCTCCCGTGAGCTCGATTTTCCCGATTTTGATGGCGATCGCTCTGGGCATGGTCCTGCTCTCCTCCGTGGTTAGGATGTGACCGCGGCCCCGACGAGCCGGGGCCGCGAGGGCGCCACTATCCTACATCCGATCGCGACCTGTCAAGGCCGACGGCGGGCGCCGCCCGAGGCGCTTGTCTTTTGCTGCTCCGACGCTTATTACTCCGATGTCGCACCGGGCAAAACCTGAACCGGGCACCGACATTGGAAGCAACCCCTATGATATTCTTGACGATTTACGCATCCCTGAGCTGCCTCACCCACCTGGCACTCTACCGGTTCACCCTGCGCTGGTTCGACATTACGCACCCGGCCCTGCGCGGAGGGCTGATCCCTCTCTTCGCGATGCTCGCCTTCAGTTTCATGGGTGCGTTTTTCCTGCTGCGGTCGACCCAGGCCCCGTGGGCGATCGGCCTCTACCGGGTCGCCGCCGTCTGGCAGGCGCTGGCAATCAACCTGTTTCTGGCGGCAACGGCAACCTGGGGGGTGCACGGTCTGCTGCGAGCCGTGGGGGGCCCGTCGGGCGGCTTCCGCCGGGTGGCGGGGCTCGCCGTGGCGCTGGCCGTCGGCGCCGCGGCTTTCGGCTTCTGGCGGGCGTTCCATCCCGTCGTGACCGACGTGGAGATCGCGCTGGAAGGGCTTCCGGAACGCTGGCGCAACCGGACCATCGTGCAGCTGTCGGATGTGCATCTGGGCCATTTCCACGGCGCCGCCGCCTTAAAGCGGCTGACCGACCGGGTGAAGGCGCTCTCCCCTGACCTGGTGGTGATCACCGGCGACCTGTTCGACGGCATGTCGGACGGGATGTCCGCGTTCGCGGAACCGCTGCGGGCGTTCGCGGCGCCGCAGGGGGTTTTCTTCGTGACCGGCAACCACGAAGTCTACGCCGGTCTGCGGCGGTCTCTCGACCTGCTCGACCGTACGGGCATCCGCGTGCTGTCGAACGAAGTGGTGGACGTGGATGGGCTGAACCTGATGGGCGTCTCCTACCCCGGGGTCGACAGCCCCGGGCAGATCAGGGGTCTGGAAACCGCCCGCGCCAACGGCCGTCCCCTGATCCTGCTCTTCCACACGCCGACCGATATCCGCACGCCCGGCAGCATCGACCGGCGCACGGCGACCTACTGGCAGCCCGACATCTCGTTCACGCTCGTCCGCGAGCTCGGGGTTGCCTTACAGCTCTCGGGGCATACCCACCGGGGACAGATCTTCCCGTTCGGCCACCTGACCCGCTGGATCTACGGCGGGTACGATTACGGACTCCACCGGCTGGGGGGGTTCATGCTCTATACGTCGAGCGGGGTGGGAACCTGGGGCCCGCCCATGCGCACCCAGGCGGCCCCGGAAATCGTGAGGATCACCCTGAGAGCAAAATCACTGCCGGCGGCCGGCGGGTCTGAATTCAGGATTGACACCGGTGCCACAAAGTAGGAGGATAGCTCCTTCCGTTATCCGATTGAGAACGCCGACCATGGACAAAACGGAATTCAGGATCCTCCGCAAGCGGCTGAGCAGGACGCAAAAGCAGATCGCCCAGCTCCTCGGGGTATCCCTCAAGGCCGTTCACAGCTACGAGCAGGGCTGGCGCACGGTGCCCCCGGCGGTCGAACGCCACCTGCTTTTCCTGGTGTCCCTCGCCAACACCCTGGCCCCGACGACTCTGTGCTGGGACGTCCGGGGTTGCCCTCCCGAGCATCGCGCCGAATGCCCGGCCTCGCAGTTCAACTGTGGCGGGATGTGTTGGATGGTCAACGGGACGCTCTGCAACGGCTCGGACCAGGGCAGTTGGGAAAGTAAGATGAACACCTGCCGCAGCTGCCCGGTCTTCAGGTCCCGCATCCCTCTCTGAACCTCCACCGCCGCCCGCGCAGTTCCATGACGATCCGGCCGCCGGGGTCCCGACAGGCGATGCGGGGGCGTGTCGCCTCCCCTCCCCCCCGATCGCGCCAACGCTCGATTTTCGCTTTGAATTCGTTTCGGGATGAGGCTATAAGAACTCGCGATGAGCGAATACATCCAGCACGACATAGACCGGGTCTCGGTCGGCGTCGTCCCGAAACAAGCGTTCACCTTCGCGGCACCGCCCGAGGAAATGCACCTGGAAAGCGGCGCGCACCTGGGACCCGTCACGATCGCCTACGAAACCTACGGCACGCTGGCCCCCGACCGACGCAACGCCATCCTGGTGCTGCACGCCCTTTCCGGCGACGCCCACGCGGCCGGCGTTCACAGCACGGAGGACGAGAAGCCGGGGTGGTGGGACTGCATGGTCGGCCCCGGCAAGGGGATCGACACCGACCGGTTCTTCGTCGTCTGCTCGAACATCATCGGCAGTTGCCTGGGTTCGACCGGGCCGAGTTCGATCAACCCTGCCAACGGCCTGCCCTACGCCCTGGACTTCCCTGTGGTGACGATCGGCGACATGGTCGCGGCCCAGCGGGCGCTGATCGACCACCTCGGCATCGAACGGCTGCTGTGCGTCGTCGGCGGGTCGATCGGCGGCATGCAGGTGCTCGAGTGGACGCTGCGCTACCCGGAGAGGGTCGCCGCGGCGATCCCGCTCGCCACCACCATGCGGCACTCGGCGCTCGCGATCGCGTTCAACGAGGTGGCGCGCCAGTCCATCATGGCCGACCCGAACTGGAACCACGGGGACTATTACGGGCGCGAGGCGCCCGCCCTGGGCCTGGCGGTGGCCCGCATGATCGGTCACATCACCTACCTCTCCGACGAGTCCATGCGCCTGAAGTTCGGCCGCCGACTGCAGGACAAGGGCGACTTTTCCTTCAACTTCGATGCGGATTTCCAGGTGGAGAGCTACCTGCGCTACCAGGGGCGGAAGTTCGTCGACCGCTTCGACGCCAACTCCTTCCTCTACATCACCAAGGCGGCCGATTATTACGACCTGGGCAAACAGCACGGCGCCGGCTCGGCCGTGCGCGCCTTCGCCAAGGCCGTGGCCAAGTTCCTCGTGATCTCCTTCACGTCGGACTGGCTCTACCCGACCTACCAGGCGCGCGAAATCGTCAAGGCACTGAAAAAAAGCGGTCGGGACGTGAGCTTCTGCGAGATCGAGGCCGAGTGGGGGCACGACGCCTTCCTGATCCCCAGCGACCGGCTGAAGACCCTGATCCACGGCTTCCTCGAGAGGATCCTCCATGAATCCGGCCGCTAACCGCATGCGCTTCGACCTGGAGATCATCGCCTCCTGGATCGAACCGGGCTCCAGGGTAATCGACCTGGGATGCGGCGAGGGAGACCTGCTTCTGCACCTCATCACCCACAAGGGGGTGCTCGGCCGCGGCATCGAGCGCAACGAGGAAAAAGTCGCCCACTGCATCGAGCGCGGGCTTTCGGTGCTGCAGGGGGACATCAACGAGGAAGTCCACGACTACCCCGAGGGCGGGTTCGACTACGTCATCCTGAGCCAGACCCTGCAGCAGGTCTACGAGCCGGACGTTCTCATCCGCGCCATGCTGCGCATCGGCCGCCAGGGCATTGTGAGCTTCCCGAACTTCAGCCACTGGGACATCCGGCGCCAGGTCTTTTTCACGGGCTTTGCGCCCGTGTCGCGGCAACTCCCCTTCCAGTGGTACAACACGCCCAACATCCGCGTGATCACGTTGAAGGACTTCCGCCGGTTCATCGACGGGGTGGGGCTGCGCATCCTGCGCGAAGCCGCGATCAACACGCACTCGCAGGACCGACACGGCACCATCGTGCGGCTTCTGCCGAACCTCAGGGCCACCTACGGGATCTTCCTCATCGGAACGTAGCGGGGGCTCATGGAAAGGGCTCGTCCATGAAAATCGTTTCCATCGCCGTCAGCCGGAAAAAGGGCACGCCGAAGACCCCGGTCGACGAGGCGTTCATCTCGAAGGACCATGGGCTGGAGGGCGACGCCCACGCCGGGCCCTGGCACCGCCAGGTCAGCCTGCTGGCGGCCGAAAGCATCGAGGCCGCCCGCGCCCGGGGCCTCGAGGTCGGGTTCGGCGACTTCGCCGAAAACATCGCCACACTCGGGGTCGACTGGAAAACCCTGCCGGTCGGCACGCGCGCCCGCCTGGGCGCCGAGGTCGTCCTGGAAATCACCCAGATCGGCAAGGAGTGCCACGCCCGCTGCGCCATCTTCTATAAAGCGGGCGACTGCATCATGCCGCGGGAAGGGGTGTTTGCGCGAGTGATCCACGAGGGGACCGTACGGCGCGGAGACCCTGTGGAGCTTCTGCCTTAAGCCGCCCCACCCCGCAGCACGACCAGCCCGCCCCCCGTCCGCAGGCAACCGGAATACCGTTAAAGTCCGCCCCCCCTACTACCGATATTACCTATGCAGGTCGGTGGGAACACGATCCGCACCCTGCTGCCGGGGTAATCTCACTCACGTCCGAGGTCGCCAGTGTTCGTCATTATCGGGTTTGCGGTCGTCCTCATATCCGTCCTGGGAGGATTTGCGGAAGCGGGTGGGCCGTTTCTGGTCCTGATCCAGCCGGCGGAGTTCCTGATCATCGGCGGGGCCGCATTGGGGGCGCTGCTCGCGTCCGCGCCTAAAAACGTGCTGCAGCAGATGGCCACCAAGACGCTCGGCGCTTTGAAGGGCGAGACCATAACCCGCGGGTCCTACCTCTCGGTCCTGAAGCTCCTCTACGAGCTGCTCTACATGGCGCAGAAGGAGGGCCTGATCGCCCTCGAAAAACACATCGAAACGCCCGCCGAAAGCGCGATCTTCTCCAAGTACAGCGACGTCCTCGCCCACAAGACGCTGATCGCCTTCATGACGGACACCTTCCGCATGGTCATCATCGGCGGCATCGCCTCCCACGACCTGGAAACCCTGATGGAAGGGGACATCGACACGCACCACAACGACATGAAGAAGCCGAGCGTGCTCCTGTCCAAGATCGGGGACACCATGCCCGGCCTCGGGATCGTCGCGGCCGTGCTCGGCATCGTCATCACCATGCAGGCCATCGACGGCCCGGCCGGTGAAATCGGGAAAAAGGTCGCGGCCGCCCTGGTAGGCACCTTCCTCGGCATCCTGCTGTGCTACGGCTTCATCCAGCCCCTGGCCTCGAACCTCGAAATCGCAGAGCGAAAAGGAGATCGCAGGTCTTCGAAGTGGTCAAAAACGCCATTTCGGCGTTCGCCCGGGGGTTCAGCCCGCTGGTCTGCGTGGAGTTCGCCCGCAGGAGCATCCCGAGCGAAGTGCGTCCCGAGTTCCCGGAGATGGAATCGCACGTGAAGGAAAAACCGGCGTGAGCGAGGGCGAGAAGTACATCATCAAACGCGTGAAGAAGCGCGGGCACGAGGGCGGCCACCACGGCGGCGCCTGGAAAGTGGCCTATGCCGACTTCGTGACGGCCATGATGGCGCTGTTCATCGTGCTCTGGATCGTCGCCAACAACGTGACCGTCCGCGCCTCGGTCGCCGACTACTTCCGCGACCCGGGTGCGATGCACAAGAGCTCGGCCGGCGTTCTCAGCGGCGCCAGCACGATGCGCCCCTTTTCCGAATCCCCGCCCCTGCAGTCCGCCTCCAACCCGAACCGCGCCAAGCTTCCGGACGAGGCGCCGGGGTCCTCGCCCACCGCCTCGGAAGTCGAGAAGCTGCGCGAGGAGGGGGAAAAGCTGCTGAAGACGATTGCCGGAATCCCGGACCTCGCCAAATTCAAGGATCAGATCCAGATCACGATCACCAAGGATGGCCTGCGGATCGAACTGATCGAACAGTCCGAGGGGCTCTTCTTCGACATCGGCAGCGCACGGCTCAAACCGGACGCCGTCCAGCTGCTCAAGCTGATCGCCTCGCGCCTCGGCAAGTTCCCGAACGACCTCAGCATCGAAGGCCACACCGACAGCCGGCCTTACGCGCGCGCCGGGTACAACAACTGGGACCTCAGCTCCGACCGGGCCAACTCCGCGCGCCGCGTGCTGGAGGAAAGCGGCATCCGCGAACGGCAGATCGCCGCAGTCAATGGATATGCCGACCGGCGCCTCAAGAACGCGGCCAAACCGCTTGACTTCTCCAACCGCCGCGTGACCATCCTGGTGGCCTTCGCCACCTCCTCCACCCCCGAACCTCGGGCCGTGGCGCCTGCCGCCGCGCGGCCACCCGAGGTCGACCGCAGCTAACCCGCTGCGAACGGCCGCATCGTCATTCAGTCACCTGACCCCGTCGGCACCCACTTCACGACGACCAGGGTTGCGTCGTCCTCGAATTCGACCGGCCCCTTGAACGCCCGCAGGTCGTTCAAAACAGCCGCGGCGATCTCCGCGGCCGGGCGGTCCTCGTACCGCCGCAGCACGGCGAACAGTCGCTCCTTCCCGTACATGCCGCCCGACAGGTCGCGCGCTTCCCAAAGGCCGTCGGTGCCGAGGACCACGAGGTGCCCCGCCCGGAGCCCGCGACGGGAGCCGGCCTGAAACCGGTGGTCCGAGTCCACCCCGAGCGCCATGCCGGGGGCCGGCAGGTTTTCGAACTCCCCGGACGAAGGGGTCGTAGAGCACGGCGGGATCGTGGCCCGCGCGCACCCATCTCATCTCGCCGGCCGGCGGGTCGATTTCCAGCAAGAGCATCGTGACGAAGCGCCCTGTGTCGCCCACGTCCAGCGCGAGCTCCCGGTTCACGTCGTCCGCCACCTGTTCGATGGGCCCGGGCTGGAGCGCGCGGCTGCGCAGCAGGGCGCGGATGCTGGCCATCAGCAGCGCGGCGGCTGTACCGTGGCCGCACACGTCCGCCAGCACGATGCGCAACCGGTTGTCCGCGCCCGGGACAGCGAGGAAGTCGTAGTAATCCCCGCCGATGGCCTCGCAGTAGCTGCTGGCCCCGGCCACGTCCAGGCCGGGAACGTTCGGCGGGCCGGCCGGCAAGAGGTTGCGCTGGACCTCCTCGGCCATCATCAAGGCCCGCCGCATGGTCTCACGTTCGACCAGGCCGGCCTGCATGCGGTTGAAGACCTCCGCCAGCTCTGCGAACTCATCCCGACTGCGGACCCGCGCCGGCTCGGAATAGTCTCCGCGCGACACCCGGCGCAGCGCGGCCTGCAGCAGGTGGATCGGCCGCGAGATGCCCAACGCGAGGACCAGGCTGACGACGCAGCCCACCACGATCCCGCCCACCCCGAGCTCGAGCAGCCAGCGCCGGATGTGGGTCATGAAGTCCAGCTCCCGGTCGAGGGAGCGTGCCACCAGGTAGGGGGCCGACACGTCCTCAGGCTCCAGGCTCTTCATGACGATGAAGCGTTCCGAGCCGGCGGTCACGATCGCGGTCTGCCCGTCGGGCAGGGTGCGGAGCTCGGCCCAGACCGCACGGTCGCCCTCGCCCGGCGACGGGGTGAACGGCGGACCGCTGGCGAGGAAGATCCCAGCCGGCTCGTAGAACGCCACCTCCGCCCGGCTCATCTGGCGAATGGCCTCAAGCTCCCCGATCGACCAGCGCCGCCCCACGACCACTGCGCCAATCACCTCCTGGACCGTGTGCGGGCCGATCCGCACCGGCACCGCCGCGACCTGTACGATCCCGTCCCCGTGCCGGATGAACCCCAGCGCGGGCGCGCCCTCGAGGGCGCGCCGGGCAGCGGCCAGACCCCGGAGCGCGGGCTCGAGCGCCTGTGCGGTTCCACTGAGCGCCCGGGTGGACCCGTCGTTGTCCAGCACGGCCATCAGCCCCAGCTGGGGGTAGCTCGGCAGGATTTCGTTCTCGACGATGTCGTCGCGGGTGGGTCGATCGAGGGTCCGGTCGGTGAGCAA
The DNA here is from genome assembly GCA_963791285.1 of uncultured delta proteobacterium. GTDB lineage: Bacteria > Desulfobacterota > Desulfobacteria > Desulfobacterales > SpSt-501 > SpSt-501. The sequence goes on along the minus strand of CAWBSC010000007.1, from coordinate 156,155 downwards.
CGCGCGGGTGAGCGCGTCGCCCACGAGGGCCATCCCCAGCTCGTGCAGTCGGGCCCGCCGCTCCCCGAGCAGGCGCGAGACGATCGCGCGGGTGGTGATGAGGTCCTCGCGGGTTTCGGCGGTCACGTAGGACCGGAGGAAGTTTTCGATCAACAGGAAGACGCCAGCCAGCAACACCAGGATGAGCGCCGAGATGCTCAGGGCGAGCTTGTACTTGAAGGAGTAGTGTCGGCTGGCCACATCAGTAGCTTTCGGACGCGGGTTGCGTGTAGCCCTTTCCGGCCTTGTCCGGGTGCTCCACGAGGTCTTCAGCGCCCTGAGAGCTGCGAACCGTGAAGTCCACGGTCTGGTCGGGGGCCCCCACGCGGACCGCCTTCTGGTTCCCCCCCCCGTACACGTGCCACACCCGCACCACGTAATCCCCGGCGGGCGCGGCGTCGAGCCGGTAGCGCCCCTGCGCGTCGGTCAGACCGAAGTGGCGGTTGGGCACCACCAGGATGTCGGCCACCATGCTCTTGTGCAGGTTGCAGTAAACCTTGTGCCGGCCGAGCACGTTCAGCCGCACCGAGCGGGACTCGCCGTGCGGGTAGAGCCCCAAATCGAAGGGCTCCTGTTCGTGGGGGGAAAACACGTTGTGCTGGATATGGTCCAGATTGGGGAAGCGCACCTCCTGCCCCTTGACGACCGGCAGCAGCCGCGGGACGAACTCCTTGTTGAGCTGGTCCAGCACGGCCGCGACGCCCGGAGGGGGGGTCTCGATCCCCTGCACGTACACGACCGCGTGGTCGAACCGGGAGAGCGGCTGGCCGTCCTTGCCGAGAACGGTCACCGTACCGGATATCGCGCCCGCCCATGCGGCGCAGGCACACCCCAGAACAACCGCTGCGGCCGTCAGTCCCGGGAGTAAGGTCCGTCTATCGTCACGTCGCATCGCTGTCTCTCCCTCGCAAGACATCTCCTCCGGCTTTCGCGGCGCGACCCCGGAAGGCCCCGATAAAACGAACGCTCCGCTCGACATCGCCCGGAAAACGGCACCTGTTTGACATGGCAACTGGTAATGCTGCGGCCGGTCACATTCAAGGCTCCGCCCCCCGCCGGGCATCTGGCTATCGACTCGGAGCGGGCAGGGCAAGGCGGGAGTCGGACACGCTGCCCGGGTACGCCCGGGATGTGGACTGGAGGGGGGCGTGGCGGTCTCGGCTCCCGCGGAGACCAGCTCGGATCAGGCGCCCTGGCCGGCCTCGACCGTGCGGACGCGGGAGCGGAAGCGGCGTTGCAGCCCGTCCATGTAGAGGTAGAACACCGGGGTGACGAAGAGGGTCAGCATCTGGGAAAAGAAGAGCCCGCCCACGACCGCCAGCCCCAGGGGCTGGCGGGACTCGCCGCCGGCCCCCCAGCCGACCGCGATCGGGATCGTGCCCACCAGGGCCGCGAAGGTCGTCATCATGATCGGCCGGAACCGTACGATGCACGCCTCGTAGATGGCGTCGCGCGGCGACTTGCGCTCGACCCGTTGCAGTTCGAGGGCGAAGTCGATCATGATGATGCCGTTTTTCTTTACGAGCCCCACCAGCAGGATCAGACCCACGAACGAGTAAATGTCCAGCTGCGCGTTGAAGATGTACAGGGTGAAGAGGGCGCCCAAGCCCGCGAGCGGCAGGGCCGAGAGGATCGTGATGGGGTGGATGAAGCTCTCGTAGAGGATGCCCAGCACGATGTAAATGACCAGCACCGCGACGACGAACAGCAGCCCGAGGTTGCGGAGGGACGACTCGAACACCTGGGCCGTCCCCTGGAAGCTCGCGGTGATCGTGGCCGGCAGCATGCCGCGGGCCATTCCGTTCAGTTCGGCCACGGCATCGCCCAGCGCGAACCCCGGCCGCAGGTTGAAGGAGATGGTCACCGAGGGCAGCTGGCCGCTGTGGTTGATGGACAGCGGGCCGTACCCCTGGCTGATGCGCGCCAGCACGTCCAGGGGCACCAGCGCGCCCGAAGACGAGCGCACGTAGAGCAGCGACAGCGCAGCGGCGTCCCGCTGGTACTCGGGCTTGAGCTCCAGGATGACCTGGTACTGGTTCGTGTCCGCGAAAATGGTCGAGATCTGCCGCGAGCCGTAGGCGCTGTAGAGTGCGTCCTCGATCTGCTCGGCCGAGACCCCCATCGAGGCGGCCTGGTCGCGATTGATGTCGATGTTGACCTGCGGGTTGCGCAGCTGCAGGTCGGTGGTGACATCGATGAACCCGGGCAGCGCCTGGACGGCAGCGGCCACCTGGGGCGCCACGCGATAGAGCTCCTCGACGTCGGTGCCCTGCAGCGTGTACTGGTACTGGCTCTTGGTCACCCGGCCGCCGACGGAGATGGCAGGCGGGTTCTGCAGGAAGGCCCGGATGCCCGGCACCTGGGCGAGCTTGGGGCGCAGGTTCTGGATGACCTGGTCGGCCGTGAGCTCGCGCTCGTGGCGCGGCTTGAGCCGCAGGAAGAGCGTTCCCGTGTTCCCGCCGGCGATCCCGCCCGGCCGCGAACCGGCGTTCGACATGAACGCCTCCACGTTCGGGTCCTGGCGCACGACCTCGGCCAGCGCCTGCTGCAGGCGCGTCATGGCCTCGAAGGAGATCCCCTCGGCCGCCTCGGTCGGGCCGTAAACGACCGCGCGGTCCTCGCTCGGGATGAAGCCCCGCGGCACCAGGCGCAGCAGCACGACCGTTCCGCCCATGACGAGCACCAGGATGCCGATCGTGATTCGCCGGTGGTCGAGAAACCAGCCCAGGCTGCGGCGGTAGAGCGACAGCATCCCCTCGTACACCCGCTCGGAGGCGTTGAAGAGGCGCCCCGGGGGGTGGTCGGCGTGGGCCTTCAGAAAGCGGCTGCAGAGCATCGGCGTCAGCGTGAGCGACACCAAGCCGGAGATGAGGATGGCGGCCCTGATGGTGATGGCGAATTCCTGGAAGATCCGGCCGAGGATGCCGCCCATGAAGAGGATCGGGATGAACACCGCCACCAGCGAGAGCGTCATGGACACGATCGTGAAGCCGATCTCGCGCGACCCGTTCAGCGCCGCCTTGACCGGCCCCTCGCCCATTTCAATATGGCGCACGATGTTCTCGAGCATGACGATGGCGTCGTCCACCACGAACCCGACCGCCAGGATCAGCGCCATGAGCGACAGGTTGTCGATGTTGAACCCCATCAGGTACATGACGATGAAGGTCCCGACGAGAGACATGGGCATCGCCATGCTGGGGATCAGGGTGTAGGGCAGCCGCCGCAGAAAGAGGAAAATGACCAGAACCACCAGCACGAGGGTGAACAGGAGCGTGAACTTCACGTCCTGCACGGATTCCTCGATCGAGTGGACGCGTCGTAGAGGACGTGCATGGACACGGAGGCCGGCAGCTGCGCCTGCATGAGGGGCAGCAGGTTCTTGACGCCCTTGGCCACCTCGACGGTGTTGGTGCCCGGCTGGCGCTGGACGGCCAGAATGATCGAGCGCTGGTTGACGTACCAGGCCGCCACCTTGTCGTTTTCCACGCTGTTGTAGGCCGACCCGATGTCCCCGACCCGCACGGGCCGTCCCTCGCGATAGGTGACGATCACCGAGTTGTAGGGTTCGGCCTGGGTGAGCTGACCGCTCGCCTGGACCGTCAGCGCCTGCTGGGCGCCGTAGAGCGTCCCGGTGGGCAGGTTGACGTTGGCCTTGGCCACCGCCTCGGCCACCTGGTTGATTCCGATCCCACGCACGGCGAGCTCCTGGGGGTCCACCTGGACGCGCACGGCGAACTTCTGCGCCCCGTAGACCTGGACCTGGGCGACGCCGCTCACCATGGAGATCCGCTGGGCCATGAGCGTGTCGCCGTACTCGTTCAGGGTGTAGAGCGGGAGCGTCGGCGAGGTCAGGGCGATGCGCAGGATCGGCTGGTCGGCCGGGTTGACCTTACGGAAGGTGGGCGGTGTCGGCATGTCCTTGGGCAGCTGCCGCAACGCCCGCGAGATCGCCACCTGCACGTCCTGCGCGGCGGCGTCGATGTCACGGTTGAGGGTGAACTGCAGGATGATCTGGGTGGTCCCCATGCTGCTGGAGGAGGTCATCGAATCCACGCCGGAGATGGTGGAGAACTCGCGCTCGAGCGGCGTCGCCACGGCGGTCGCCATGGTGGTCGGGTTCGCGCCCGGCAGTTGCCCGGTGACCTGGATGGTGGGATAGTCCACGTTGGGCAGGTCGCTCACGGGCAGACGCAGGTAGGCCATGATGCCGAACACCAGAACGGACAGCATCACCAGGGTCGTCATGACCGGACGGCGGATAAAGAGCTCGGAGAGGTTCACGGGCGGTTCTGTGTCAATGCGGGTTGAGGTTGGCGCCAGGCGGCGGGCTTCAGGAAGCCGGCACCTGCACTTTGGTCCCGGGCACCAGCCGCAGCTGGCCCTCGGTCACGACGGCTTCGCCGGCCGCCAGGCCCTTGTCGATCACCACGCTGTCGCCGACGACCAGTCCCGGAGTCACCGCGCGGGATTCGACCGTCTGGTCCGGCTTGACCACGTAGACGAACTGGCCGTCCTGGCCGACCTGCACCGCGACGGTCGGGATCACGACCGCGTCGTGCCGAGTGGTCAGGGTGAGGGTGGCCGTCACGAACTGGCCGGGCCAGAGATGGCGGCTCGTGTTGGCGAAAGAGCCCTTGAGCAGGACGGTGCCGGTCTGGCTGTTCACCTTGTTGTCGAGAAAGCTGAGGGTCCCCTCTTCGGGGGGCAGCCCGCTTTCGGGGATGTCGGCCGCGACCTTCAGCTCGCCCTTGGCCATGTGGGTCTTGATCGCGGAGAGGTTCTGCTGCGGGACCGCGAAGCCGACGTAGATCGGCATGACCTGGGCGATGTCCACCATCCCGGCCTTGTCGTCGTTGGCCTTGATCTGGGTGCCCTCGTCCACGAGCAGCCGTCCGGTCCGGCCGGCCAACGGCGAGCGGATGAAGCAGTACTCCAGCTGCAGCCGCGCCCGTTCGACGGTAGCACGGTCCGCGTCGGCGGAAGCCCGCAGGGACTCGAAATTGGCCCGGAACTGCTCGTACTTGTCGCTGCTGACGAAATTCTTGGCGACCAGCTCGGCGTAGCGGCGAGCGTCGCGCTCGGCCTTATCCATCAGGGCGACGTCGCGCTCGAGCCGCGCCTGGGACTCCTTTAGGGCGGCCTCGTAGGGCCGCGGATCGATCGTGAAGAGCTGATCCCCCTTCTTGACGTCCTGCCCTTCGCGGAAATGGACCCGCACGAGTTCGCCGTCCACCCGGGACTTGATCGACACGGTGGCATAGGCCTCGACCGTGCCAACCGCCCGGATCTGGACCGGAACGGCCTTCAGGGCCGCAACGGCCACCTTGACGGGGACCAGGGGCTCGCGCCGTTCGCGTTGAGGCGTCCCTTCGCTGCGGGTCAGGAACACCATGCTGAGGGCGCCGGCCACCAGGGCGGCTGCGATGATAATCGCTTTGAATGGGTTGCGCCGTCCGGCGACGGCCGAGGGGGAGGTCATGGTCAATCGTCTCGCTCAACGTTTCCACGGGCTAACAGCGAAGAACCCGAGCCCGATATTTCATAATTTCTTCTATTATCGGCCTTTCCGCGGAGAATTTCAATGCCGGTCGCTTTTTTCGGCCCCGGAAGGGAGCCGTCAGCGACGCACGCGCTCGAACCCCGGGATGCTCACCGCATCCTCCAGGCGGGTCAGCCCCCAGGTGGCAAGCGACACCAGCCCGAGGTAGATCGCACCCACGACGAAGAAGACCTCGAGGTACTTGAACCACATCGAGGCCAGGACCTTGGCCTCGCCGGTCAGCTCGATGCAGGTGACCATGTAGGCCAGCGAGGAGTACTTGATCAGGTAGATCAGCTCGTTGCCGCACCCCGGCAGCGCCCGGCGGATCGCCTGCGGCAGGAGGATAGTCCAGACGGCCCGGGCCCGGCTGAACCCGAGCGAGCGCGCCGCCTGCAGCTGCCCCTGCTTGATCGACCGCAACGCCCCGCGCACGTACTCCGCGTGGTAGGCCCCGCTGCAGAGCGAAAACCCCAGAACGGCCGCCGTGTAAGGGGTGAGGTAGATCCCCAGCTGCGGGAGACCGAAGTACCAGAGGTAGAGCTGCACCAGCAGCGGGAAACCGCGGAAGAACAGCCCGTAGAACTCGGCCAGGCGCTTCCAGAACGGGCGGCCGTAGACCCGGAGGGTGCCCGCGAGGACCCCGAAGACCAGGCCGAACACGGCGGAGGGCAGGATGAGACCCAGGCTGACCCAGAGCCCGCGCAGCATGGCGGGGGCGACTTCCTGGGTGTAGAAGGACAGGTCCATCCCCTTACCTCGCCTCCCGGCCGCCCCCGCCCGTGTGCAGCCGCGCGATCTTGGCGCAGAACTCGCGCGTCCGGTCCAGGCGCGCGTCGTTGAGAATGGTCCCCGGCGGGCCCTGCTCCAGGACCACCCCGTTTTCCATGAAGAGGACTTCGCTCGCCAGTGCTGCGGCAAAGCCGATCTCGTGGGTGACCAGGGCCATGGTCATGCCGCCGGCCGCGAGATCGCGGATGACCGCGTGCACCTCGCCGATCAGCTCCGGGTCGAGGGCCGAGGTGGGCTCGTCCAAGAGCATGACTTCGGGGTCCATGGCAAGCGCCCGGGCGATGGAAACGCGCTGCTTCTGGCCCCCGGAGAGCTCGGCCGGGTACTTGGCGACGTGGTCGGCCAGGCCCACGCGGACGAGCTCGGCCAGCGCCCGCTCCCGGGCCTGGCGCTTGGGCACGCGCTTGACCCGCACCAGCCCGATCTGCACGTTGTCGAGCGCCGTGAGGTGGTCGAATAGGTTGAAGTCCTGGAAGATCATCCCGACCTTCTGCCGGTAGGCGTAGAGCTTGGGCTTGTCGGCCGGGTCGATCTCGTGGTCGTGCAGCCACACCCGGCCCTGCTCGAAGGTTACCAGGAAGTTGATGCAGTGCAGGAGCGTGCTCTTGCCGCTGCCCGAGGGCCCGATGATCACCTTGATGTCCCCGCGGGCCAGCTCGAGCGACACGCCCCGCAGCACCTCCTGGTCGCCGTAGCGCTTGTGGATGTTCTCGAGCCTGAGGATCCGCTCCGGTCGGTTCATTGGACGGGTGCCCTCTCAGCGGGTGTAGCCGGACATGGCCACCCGCTCCTCCAGGATGTGCAGCGCCTTGGTCCCCATCCAGGTCAGCAGCATGTAAATGAGCCCTACCAGCAGGTAGAGCCAAAAATGCTGGTAGGTCCGCGAGGCGGTGTGGTTGGTGCGCGCCATCAGCTCCGCGACCCCGAGCGCGTAGGTCACGGCCGAGTCCTTCATGATCACGGTGTACTCGTTCGACCAGCCCGGCAAGGCCAGGCGCAGCGCCTGGGGGAGCACGATGAACACGATCGCCCGCGTGTCGCTCATGCCCAGCGCGCGGGCCGCCTTCATCTGCCCCTCCGGGACCGAGAGGATCGCCCCGCGCAGGATCTGCGACTGGTAGGCCGAGCTGATAAGGCCGAGGACCAGGATCGCGATCGTGAAGGGCGACAGGTCGATCTCGAGCGCGGCGAGCAGTCCGAAGTAGATCAGGAAGAGCAGGACGAGCAGCGGGATGCCGCGGAAGAACCAGACGTAGACGGCCACGACGCGTCGCAGCCCCGGCCGGCCGTACACCTGGCCGACCGACAGCAGCAGGCCGAGCGCCGAACCCCATGGCCAGCGCCCCGGCCACCACCGTGAGCGTGACGCCGATCCCCCCGATGATGTAGGGCAGTCCCTCTATGACGGCTTCCAGGCCGCTGTGCATGGACGAGCACCCCGATACGCGTGATTCAACCGCCGGTTACCGCCATGGCCCAAAAAAGCGGGGGAAGGCGTCCGCCGCGCGTCCGCCTTCCCCTCCCGAAAAGCCGGCGTGTATGCTTACTTCAGCTCCCACTTCTTGACGAGCTCCTGGAACTTGGGCGAAGCCTTGAGCTTCTTCCAGCCCTCGTTCAGCTTGGCCAGGAACTCCGTGTCGTCCTTGCGCACGGCGTAGCCGTAGTGGGTGTCCGGCTGGCCGTAGCTGCCCACGGACTTGACCTTGATCCCCTTGTCCTGGGCGTTCTTCATAGCGGTGTTGGAGACCGCCGCGCAGTCGGCCCGTCCGTTGGAGACATCCTCGATCGCGAGCGGGGTGGTGTCGTAGGGCTTGAGCTCGAAGCTGTAGCCCTTCTTCAGCAGGTTCTCGGTCATCCACTTGGATTCGGCGCTGCCGCGCAGCAACCCGATCTTCCGGCCCGGCTCGAGGCACTGCTTGTCGGTGAGCTTGGAGTCCGCCTTGACGACCAGCAGCTGCACCACCGTCCAGTAAGGCTCGGTGAAGTTGACGGCCGCCTGCCGTTCGGGGGTGATGCTCATGCCCGAGGCGATGACGTCGATCTTTTTCGAATTCAGAGTGGGGACGATGGCCGCCCAGTCGGTGGGCTGGTGCTTGACCTTGAACCCCATCTCGTTGGCGATCCAGTCCAGGGCGTCGATGTCGAAGCCGGTCGGCTTGCCGTCCTTGCCGACGAAAGAAAACGGTGGGTAATCGGCATCGAACCCGTTGGTGTAGACCTTTTCCTGGGCGAAACCGGGGGTCACCCCCAGCACGATCGCCGCCGCCACGATGATCAGCAACCCGTTTCTGAGCATTCCGCTTCTCCTTTCGTTGAGTCGATTCGGATGGGCCATGGAAAGATGGATTTATATGCCAAATCCGGCGCGTTGACAAGCGCGAGGCGGGCGGTCATTGCGCGGAGGGCGGTTCGGACCTCAGCGGCCGGATCAGCACCTTGTCGACGCGGTGCCCGTCCATGTCCACGACCTCGAAACGGAACCCCTCCCAGTCGAAACCGTCCCCGGAGCGCGGGACGCGGCCGAGGTAGGCCATGACCAGCCCGCCGAGCGTCTCGTAGAGGTGCTCGCCCTCGAACGGCAGGCGGTCCGCGTCGAGGAGTTCCTTGAGCTCGTCCGCCAGGACGGTCCCGTCCACTAGCCAGGAGCCGTCCGCACGCCGGATGATGTCGGCTTCGTGGCTCTCCCCGCGTGCCGGGATGTCCCCCACGATGGCCTCCAGGATGTCGCTCGTGGTCACCAGGCCTTGGAAGCCGCCGTGCTCGTCGATCACCAGGGCGGCGTGGGAGCGCTTCTCCTTGAACCGCTCCAGGACTTCGAGGGCAGACATGCTCTCCGGGATGAACAGCGCCGGCCGCAGGACCGAGCGCAGGTCGACGGGCAGGCAGCTCAGGTTCTGGGACAGCAGGTCCTTCGAATTCACCATGCCGATGATGTTGTCGATCCGGCCTTCGGCGACCGGGTAGTGGGTGTGGGTGTTGCTCGTGATCTTGCGCTGGATCTCCTCGGAGCGCTCGTTGGGGTCCAGCCACACCACTTCCGGCCGGGGGGTCATGAGGGCGTACACGGTGCGGTCCCCGAGCCGGAACACGCGCTCGACCATCGCCTGCTCGGTCGGCTCGAAAACCCCTTCCTGCGTGCCCTGCTCGATCATCAGCTTGATCTCCTCCTCGGTCACGGTCGTATCCGGCGCAGTCCTGGTTCTGAAAAGCCGCAGCACGAGCGCCGTGGAGACGCTGAGCAGGTGCACGACCGGCAGCGCCAGGCGGGAGAGGCCGCACATGAAGGGCGCGACCGCGGCCGCGATGCGCTCGGCGTTGTTGAGGGCGATCTGCTTGGGGACCAACTCGCCGAAGATCAGCGTCAGGAACGTGATGGCCACGACCACGATCCCGAAACTGACGACCGCCCCGTGGGGGGCGATCGAACCGATGCGGTTCAGCTCGGGGGTGAGCCAGTCGGCGATGGTCGTCCCGGAGAAGGCACCCGTCAGAATCCCGATGAGCGTGATCCCGATCTGGATCGTGGACAGAAATCGGCCGGGGGCTTTCGCGAGCTCGAGCGCGGCCTGCGCCTTGCGGTCGCCCTCCTCGGCGCGCTGCTGCAGACGCGTCTTGCGGGCGGACACCACCGCGATCTCCGCCATGGAAAACAACCCGTTGGCGACGATCAGGATGACGATGATCAGGAGCTGGAACCCGAGGAACTCCATGTTACCGCCGTGCGGGAGGACTCCCGCAGTTGCCCCGCTCCGGAAATGGAGCGGTTAGATGATTCCCCAAACCATGCGCGTCGCCACCACGATGAGGAAGACGGCGAACACACGCTTGAGCGCGGTGACGGGCAGCCGATGCGCGAGCCGCGCCCCCAGCGGCGCCGTGAGCATGCTGAAAACGGCGATCCCCGCAAGGGCCGGCAGATAGAGGTAGCCCAGCGTCCACGACGGCAGGCCGGCTACGGAGATCCCGTTGACCAGGTACCCCAGCGTTCCGGCGACCGCGATCGGAAACCCGATGGCGGCCGAGGTCCCGATGGCATGGTGCATGGGGATGTTGCACCAGCTCATGAACGGCACGGACAGCGAGCCGCCGCCGATCCCGACCAAGCTTGACACGACGCCGATGAACGACCCCACGCCGAACATCCCCGCGGATCCCGGAAGCGTGCGGGAAGGCTTGGGTTTGAGGTTGAGCAGCATCTGGGTCGCGACGTAATACAGGAAACACGCGAAGAAGATTTTCAAAAACATCGTGGAGAGCGCGGCCGCGATCCAGGACCCCCCGAAGGTCCCGATCAGGATGCCGGGGGTGATGCGCTTGACGATGTCCCAATGCACGGCCCCGCGCCGATGGTGTGCCCGGAAGCTCGAGATCGACGTGAACACGATGCTCCCGAGCGACGTCCCCAGGGCCATCTGCATGATGTGATCCTGCGGCATTCCCTGCGCGGTGAAAAGAAATACCAGGATCGGCACGATGACGATCCCGCCGCCCACCCCGAGCAGGCCCGCGATCACGCCCGCGACCGCGCCGAACACGGGGTACAGTAACCAGATGCCCATCGAAATACTCTCCCCTTGAAAATTGGCGATGAGGATACATATACGAAATCGGCGTCAGTGGAAAGCAGGAGCAGGGAAACACGGTTGCTCGCCGCAGCCCCGTGCTTTATGATGCGGTCTCAGCCGCAATCAGGAGGGTGGCTCCATGCCACAGAGCGCCCGCACCTACAGCGCAAAGCTATACGACGCCATCGGGCTGGCCGCCCAGGCCCATCACCGGCAGGTCCGCAAGGGCACCGAGATTCCCTATCTCACCCACCCGTTGGCCGTGGCCGGCATCCTGATCCGCGCGGGCAGCCCCGAGCACGTGGTCATTGCAGGCGTGCTGCACGACACGCTTGAAGACACGCCGATATCGATCGACGTCATCTGCACGCAATTCGGACCGCGCGTGGTGAACCTCGTGGCAGCCGTTTCCGAGCCCGACAAGCTGGCGCCCTGGGAGGCGCGCAAATCCCACACCCTCGACACCCTCGGGTCGACCCCGCAGCCCGAGACGCTCCTGGTGGCGCTGGCCGACAAACTGGACAACATCCGCGCCATCCGCGACGGCCTGCGCACTGAAGGCGTGGGGTTCTGGGCGCGTTTCAACCGCCCGAAGCACCAGCAGGAGTGGTACTATCGCAGCCTGGAAGCGATCTTCACCCGGAGAGTCACCCGCGATCCGGGCGCATCACTCGCGGCCGAGTTCAGGCGCGAAGTCGCGCAGGTATTCGCAGAAATTGGATCCTCGCGCAATTGACAACCGCGGCCGCTCAGCGTAGCGTGGCCGCACTCCCACCCCACCCCAATCAAAAAGGAGAACCGAGATGAAACGATGTCTGTCCGCCCTCTGCGCACTGCTGGTTTTCGCAACGATGTCCGTGGCTGCCGGGCCGGTTCAATACCAGGTCACGGGGCCAGTGCTCGAGGTGCGGGATGACGCGATCGTTATCCAGAAAGGCAGCGAGAAGTGGGAGATCGCCCGCGACAAGGCGACGGCCGTTGCCGGCGATCTCAAGGTCGGTTCCAAGGTGACGGTCTACTACACGATGCAGGCCGCCAAGGTCGAGGTCAAGGAAGCCCCCAAGATTCCGGCCGCACCCAAAAAGAAGTAATTCAGGTTTACGCCTTTGGGGCGGCTGCGCTCCCGCCCGCCGCCCGCCTCTTTTCTTCGACACTGATTCCGGCGGGTTCTGAGACATCAGGAACCGCTGGGGCGTGCTGTTTCAAAAAAACTGCACTATTTCCCGATCACGAGCGACGGGTCGAACCGGCCGGCCACAATCGGGTTCTGCGCGTTGCGGGTGGCTCGGCGCACCGGCTGGGAGACGTAGACCGTGACCACGCCCACACTCACGGATCCGCTGCGGTCGAAGCCGGCTGCGCCCTTGATCCCCTCGAGCAGGTAGTAGCTGAAGACCCCATCTTCCTCGATGGCCTGCCGCAGCCGGTTGAAGAGCGCATCCTTGATTTTTTTGTTGGTGGCGCTGCGGTTCGGGAGCAGCTTCACCTTGGACGAGGCGTAGCGGCCACCGGTCGGCGCAACGAGCCCGTCGTGAAATACCTGGGCGTCGCGCGCCGCGTAGCGCAGGCTGGGGATTCGCGAGTCTTCGTATTCCGAGACGCCGACGACGAACGCCCAGCGCTGGCCGGGGTCTCTCTCCGGCTGAAGGGGCGCACGGTGCGGGGCCGCCGTCGGCGCCGTCGCGATCGGCTGTTTTGGCTCTTCTACCTTAGCCGTCACCGGCGCAGATGCTGATGCGGTTGCCGTATCCGGCTTGGGTTTCTCAATCCTGGACACCGCAGCGGGCGGCTGGGGATCGACTCGCGGCGTGACCGGGCACTCCGCCGCTCGTTCGGGGGGCTGGGCGCGGTCCGCGGAAGCAGGCGGGGTGGCATCTGCCGGCCGGGCCGACGCCACCGGCGTCGCGGCTTCCCTGCCTGGGACGGCGTCCGTAATCTCCACCCGCAGTTCAAACACGTCGATCTTGGCCGTATCGCTGGTGCAGTAAAACTTGAGGATGTTGGCCCCGGGCTTGAGAAATTTTCGCTCGAGCTCGGCCCTCATACTGGGCCCGACTGTCAGCGCCGGCATCGGCGCCTCGTTCACCCGCAGCGCCAGTCGAGTGCTATACGCTGAATGCGCGCCGTATGCAGTGGCAGAAAACCTCAACGCCACCTGTTGGGTCGCAACCACCGCAGCCGGCAGGGGTCAGCAGGATGCCTTCGGGGGTCTGGAGGGTGATGCCCGTGAGCCGGATCGTGAACGGACGGGTGTGGTCCTCCCACTTGTGGACCGTGACCGTGGGAGCGGACGCGACCGGCGTCACGGTCACGATCAGCATGGCGGCAATGCAAAGGTAGAAAGAATATCGGCGTTCGCGGTTCATGGCAGCCTCCTGGGGAAAAGGCCGTCTGGCAATCAAACCGGGTCGGTTCAGGGTGGATCGGATGGAGGTAGGAAATGCGTTCGCAAACCTGTGGTCAGTTTAGAGCCCCCCATTCCCAAACGCAAGCCCAATTGGGGGACGTTCGTGCAGAAATTGCGCGGTGGTCAGCGGCCACGCTGCGGCAGTCTCAGCGTGCGGCTTCCACGAAAGCGCTGAAAAGCTTCTGCGAAAAGGGATCGTCGCGCCAGGTGCCCTCGGGGTGCCACTGGACCCCCACGACGAAACTCCGGCCGGGGAGCTCGACGGCCTCGACGATCCCGTCCCTGGCCCGCGCGGTGACCACGAGACCCCGCGCGACGGCCTTCAGGGCCTGGTGGTGCTGGCTGTTCACCCAGATCTCGGCTTCACCGAGGATGCGATGCATCCGACTGCCGGCCTCGAACTGCACCGTGTGGGTGTTAACCGCCTTGTCCGTCCGCGGCGTGTGGCAGACGCTTGCGGGGACCTGGATTGGGAGGTCCTGGTAAAGCGTGCCCCCGAGCGCGACGTTCAAGACCTGGATCCCGCGACAGATCCCGAGCAGCGGCAGATCTTTGTCCAACGCCAGCTGCGCGACCGCGAGTTCCATCTCGTCGAGGACCGCGTCGACTTCCCCCAGCCCGCCGAGCGGCTCCTCTCCATAGCAGCGGGGGTGGACGTCGGGCCCGCCGCTCAGGATCAGGCCCTGCACCCGGTCCAGGATCGTTCCGAGGCTTCCACGGTCCTGGGCGACCGGAATGATGACCGCCGCCCCACCGGCCTGCAGGATCGCCTGGCTGTAGTCGGAAAGCAGGTAGTCCATGAAGTGCCCGAGCGAGTACCTGCCCCAGGCCCCCCCGGTCGAGCGCGAGCACGTGATGCCGATCAGCGGTGCTTTGACTTCTGGATTCATTCCGTGAAGGCTCCTTCGACAACCATCTGGTTCGGACTCACCATCCCCCGCCCCTCGGCCAGGGTCGCCTCGACGTCCGCCTCGCGGCCCAGGATGAGCAGGCCCGCCTCTTTGCCCGGCAAGAGGCGGCCCTTGTAGGGTCACTCCGTCTCATCGCGCCGCAGCTTGCGGAAGACCGTCGAGCGATCGGTCTTGAGGATTTCGGCCACCTTGGCCATCGACCCGTGGATCTCGAGCGCGCCCTGGAGCAGCTCCCGCTCGAGGTCGCGCACGATCTGCTTGAGGGATCGATCGCGGGTCGCCAGGGTTTCGAACAGGTTGCGTTTGCGGTCGATGCCCTCGGGCAGCATGCAGCTGCCCAAGTCGACGGCCTCGATCAGGGCGCGGTCGCAGGTGACGACCAGACTCTCGATCAGGTTCTCCAACTCGCGGATGTTTCCCGGCCAGCGGTGGCTTTTGAAAATCCCCTCGATATCCGCGCCGAAACGCCGCTCCTTGCGGTACTTGGAGGCGTATTTCTCAAGAAAGTAGGTGGCCAGCGGCATGATGTCCTCCGGCCGCTCCCGCAGCGGCGGGATGCTCACCACGCGACCCGCAGCCGGTAGTAGAGGTCGCTCCGGAAGCGGCCCTGCTCGATCTCCTTTTCGAGGTCGCGGTTGGTCGCGGTGATGATGCGCACATTCACCTTTTTCACCCGGGTCGAACCGACCGGCATGATCTCCTGGTCCTGCAGCACCCGCAGGAGCTTGCCCTGCATGCTGTGGGCAGCTCGCCGATCTCGTCGAGGAAGAGGGTGCCCCCGTCGGCCATCTCGCACAGGCCCAGTTTGCCCTTGACGCTCGCCCCCGAAAACGCCCCGGCCGCGTAACCGAAGAGTTCGGACTCGATCAGGTTCTCCGGGATGGTGGTGCAGTCGAGCTTGAAGAAGGTCTTGTCGACCCTTGGGCTGGAGCGGTGAATAGAACGCGCGAAGAATTCCTTGCCCACCCCGGTCTCGCCTAAAACCAGCACCGTCGCATCGGTTGCCGCCACCTTTTCGATGAGGCGGTTGAGTTGCATCATTTCCCGGCTCTTGAAGCCGTTCATGGGAAACCGTTGGATGCTCTCCTCGTTGATGTACTGGACGTTGGTGCGCAACTGCTCGAGCAGCTTGTTCTGGGAGGCGATCTGGTCCCGGAGCTGGCTCATCACGGTCACGTCCCGCACGAAGGTGACCACCAGGGCCACCCGGCCCTCGGCATCCAGGATGGGGTGGCCGTTGAGGATGAGCTTCTGGCCTTTCTTGGTGGTCTGGACCGAGGTCGCGGGCTGCCCCGTCTTGACGATCTGCGGGTTCAGCACGACGTCGAAGACGCCCTCATCGACCAGGTCCTGCACCCGGCGGCCGACCAGGTCTTCTCTCCGGAGGCCGATCAGCCTTTCGTACATTGTGTTGACCTTGAGGGTGTTGCCCTCGCGGTCGGAGATGTAGATGCCGTCGCTCAGGACGTCCAGCACGCTATCCATGTACGTTTCGATCTGTTTCATTCTGAATCCTGCGAGCACGCCATCGCCTCGCATGGGCCTCCTCCTGCCGCAGGCGGCCGCAGCGCTGCTCTCGGCGGTTCTTCAATGTGGGGGGGCTGGAGGACCGATCCCCGTTGCAACCACAGCATCTCGGCTGGAGGTGAGCGGTGGAGTACCGCCGACTTAAGGGCGGTCCCTGTCTATAGCTTTGTGTCGTCGCCCTTGCAGGTGGGAACCGCCTGGTCCTGTCCCATCTGGCAGCAGGCCTCCAGGAAATCCGCGGCGTTCACCGCTCCCGCGGCAAAGGATTTCATGGCCTCCTCGTGCAGCAGTTCCAGCGCTTCCTGCTTGCAGTCCTGGTATTCCTTGGAGGTCAGCATGCTGAACTCGCGCGGCCTGGGCAGGTTCACCTCGATGACCTTCTTGACGCGCGCGGGCCTGTTGGTGAGGATCAGCAGCGTGTCGCGCCAGGAAAATGGCCTCTTCCAGCTCCGAGGTGACAAAAAGGTTGGTGCCCTGGTGCTCTTCGAAAAGACGCACGTAGTACTCCTGCATGAGCGCGCGGGTCATGGCGTCCAGGCCGCGAAACGGCTCGTCCATGAGCATGACCTTGGGCTGGTTGATCATGGCCCGGACCAGTTCGGCCCGCCGTTGCATGCCGCCCGAGAGCTGCGAGGGATACTTGTCCTTGAAGTCCTGGAGCCCGACGAGCTCCAGCAGCTTCATGGTTTCCTTGACGTACACGTCCTTGGGCAGCTTGCGCTGCACTCGAGGGCCGTAGCTGACGTTCTCGAAGGTGGTCATCCAGGGAAAGAGCGCGGTCTCCTGGAATACGACCAGTCGGTCCGGGCCGGGGCCCGTTGATGGGTTGCCCGTCGATCTGGATCGTGCCGCAATCCGGGGTTTCGTATCCGGCCAGCACATTCACAAGCGTGCTCTTGCCGCAGCCTGAGGGACCGATGAGCACGGTGAGCTTGCGCTTCTCCAGGGTAAAGGAGCAGTCGCACAGGACCTGCTTGTGCAAGGGGCCCAGCCCAAAGCCTTTGGAGACGTCGTCGACGACTCATCTCTCCGGCGCCCATGCCGGTAGTCAATTGATTCTGGCTCATGAAAGACGCTCCTTAATATGTCCGCAGCCAGGGGGTACACGCCGGCTGCCGATCAGCGGATCAGGGCCGAGGAAATGTAGCCTGCCACGCCGATGCTCATCATGCCGATGATGATCAGCGGGTAGACTCCGGCCACGTAGGACTGCCAGGTGAGGAAGCCCAGGCCCGAACGGCTGGCGATCATCTCGGCGGCCACGACCACGGCCCAGGTGATCCCCATGCCCACGGTCATGCCCACGACGATGCTCGGCAGCGTGGCCGGCAGCATGACCTTCCAGAAGATGTCGGCACGCGTGGAGCCGAGCGAATAGGCCGCGCGGATATATCGGGCGTCAATGCTGCGCGCCCCGCCGACGATGTTCAGCACCACGGTGAAAAAGGCCCCCAGGAAGGTCACGAACATCATGGACAGCTCCGTCGTCGGCCAGAAGATGACCGCGATCGGCACCCAGGCCAGCGGCGGGATGGGCCGCATGATCTCGAAGACCGGGTAGATGAGCTCGCGCGCGGTCTTATTTACCCCCAAGAGCAGCCCAAGCGGTATCCCAATGACCTGCGCGATGGCAAAGCCTGTCAGAATGCGGATGTAGCTGTCGCCCCAGGACGCCCAATACGACTTGCTGACCAGCTGCTGGCCCAGCGCCTTGAGCACCGACGGAAGGCGGCGGAACGTTGCCGACGATCGGGACTTGCAGCCACGAACATATCTCCCAGAGCACCGTGAACACGATGATGGCCAGAATGCCGCGAAAGGTCGTGAGACTAAAGACCTGCTTTTTGAGCTTGACCCAGTTGAATCCCTGCTTGGGACCTGTTGCCATGACAGATGTCTCTCCGGTAAGTGTTGCCCGTTGTCTCGTGCGGCGCAACGCTACGCCATTTCCCGTTCGCCCGCGGCGAAGGCCTTGAGGGCCTCCTCGTGGACCGCCTCGATGCACTCTTTCTTGAGCCGGATGTAGTTCGAGGATGAAAGCACGCGGAAATCACGCGGACGCGGGATGTCCACGTCGAGGATCGTCTTGATCTTCGCGGGCCGGGTGGTCATGATATAGACCTTAGAGCCCAGAAAGATGGCCTCTTCCAGGTCGTGGGTGATAAAAAAGATGGTTTTCTTGCTCTTGTCGTACACGTCCAGCAGGAATTGATGGACCACGCGTTTTGGTCAGCGCGTCCATGGCTCGGAACGGCTCGTCAAGGAGCAGGACGCTCGGGTCGTTCATCATGGCGCGGGCGATCTCCACGCGGCGCCGCATGCCCGAGGATATTTCGCTCGGGTAGTTGTTCTCGATCCCCTGCAGCCCCATCTGGCTGAGCATCTCGCGCGCCTTGTCCCTGGCCTGCGTGTTGCTGATCCCCCCTGGACCACAGGCCCGAACGTCACGTTGTCGAGCACGGTGAACCAGGGGAAAAGCGCCCCGTTCTGGAACACCACGATGCGGTCCGAGCCGGGGGTCGCCTGCTGGCGCGCGTCGCAGAGCACCCGGCCGTCAAGACGGATCTCGCCCGAGGAAATGCCGTGAAAGCCGGCGATGGCGTTGAGCAGCGTCGTCTTGCCGCAGCCCGAGGGCCCTACGACCACGCAGAACTCACCGGCCTCGATCTCCATGGAACAGTCGTCCACGGCCAGGACCTTGGCGCCGTCCGGATCGTAGACTTTAGATACGTTCTGGATGGAAATTTTGCCGCGGCTTGAGGGGGAAGAAACAGCGCCTGTGTTCATTGAGCGACCTCTCTTACTTTCCATTGCATCAGGCGGTCGCCCACCACGCGAATGAGCGCGCTGGAGAGCCAGCCGATGACGCCCAGGGTCACCATGGCGATGACGATGACCGGGTACTGGACCATGATGAACGAATTCCAGATCAGATAGCCGAGCCCGTATTCGCCGGCCAGCATCTCGCCGGCCACCAGCGAGAACCAGGCAAAGCCCATGCTGATCTGCAGGCCGGTGAAGATGAAGGGGAGCGCGCCCGGCAGGATGACCTTGAGAAAAATCTGGCGCGGTTTGGCGCCCAGGCAGCTCGCCGCACGGAAATACACCTCGTCGATGGATTCCACGCCCAGAAGTGTGTTCAACACGGTCGCGAAAAAGGACCCGAGAAAGGTCAGAAAAATGATGGATGCCTCGCGGCCCGGCCACATCAGGATCGACAACGGCACCCAGGCCAGCATGGGGATGGGCCGTAACGTTTCCAGCAGGGGGAAGGAGTAATCCTTGAAGGTCTTTTTCCAGCCCATGAACAGCCCGATGGGCACCCCCAGGAAGGTGGCCAGGAAAAACGCCTGCACCACGCGCCAGATACTCTTGAAGATGTGGACATAGTATTCTGGCGAATAGACTGAAATCCCATAGGATGGATCCTGGGAAATCCATTCCGTGAAGACGGTTACCGGGCCGGGCAGCTTCTTGAACCACGGGAGCTTCAAGCTCTCGGTGGTGAGATACCAGATAACGATGAAGCCGATGATGCCCAGCAGGTTCAGATAGGGCCCGGTGCTCTTGAGCCACTGCTTGAGGGAGAACAGCGTGATCTCCAGGGAGCTCGGTGCATTCCCCTCGTTTGCGGTCGGCGATGCTGCGTTGGTCACGGGAATGTCTCCAGCCTGTCGTTGGCCAGGAGCCCTGAGGCCCAGGGCTCGTTGCTCTCAAAGCCCGGCGGGGGCGCGGCGTAATAGCCGCTCCCCCGCCGGGGGACTGTCGGGTGGAAACCCGGGCCCTTAATCCTTGAAGGGGCAGGCGCTTGCCGGTGCGCCCTTGATCACGCCCAGGGTGACCTTGTCGCTAACCGGGGTATAGCCGGCTTCCTTGAACACCTGACGGGCAAGGCTGTCGTCCACGGTTTCGGGCTTGGGAAGGTCCTTGATCCGTTTGTCCTTCTGCAGGAAGGGTGCGACCTCGGCGATGTTCTTCCTTTCAGCCTCGTTGAAGTAGAAGGACTTCCACTCGCGTACCGGCTCCTTCGAAGTTGCCGGCACTTGGCCGTAGATCGAATACCAGAGAACGCTTTTGGGGATGCCGGTGGCGTGCTTGGAAACCATTTCGACGACGTTTACCCAGTTGGCGGGGTCGAGCAGGTAACGTTGGGCTTCCAACTCGGAGCGCAGATAGCCCTTGGCCACGTCGGGGTACTTCTCGATGAAGTCCTTGCGCATGACCACCATGCCCAGGTCCGGGTTGTCGCAGGCGCGACCGTCGGCCACGATGCGGGCATTGCCTTCGCCCACGTCGGCAGCGATGCGCGACAGGGTCGGCTCCCACAAAGAGGCCGCGTCCAGCTTGCCGATGCGGAAGTTGGTGCCGATGACCTCGATGGACTGGTTCAGATACTCGGCCGGCTTGACGTTGTACTTTTCGAAGAATTTCATCAGATACTGGTCGGAGGCGCTACCCTTGGGCGCCGCGATGACCTTGCCGTTCAGCCACTGGGCCAACTCCTCGTTACTCTTGAACTGCGGGGCGTCCTTGCGCACGAGCACCAGGGAGCAGCGCGTGCCCTCGGACATGCCCGCAGTGGCAACCATCTTGATCTCGGCCTGCTCGGGCTTGGAGCAGAGAATGGTAGCGGGCATGACGCTCATGTAGCCTACGTGCGCCTTGTCGGCGAGCATGTTGTTGGCCACGACCGTTCCCTGCAAGGCTCCCTGGAACTCAATTTCTGTTCCCTTTGGAACGTACTTCTTCCACAGCCCCAGCTCAGCATTGATAATCGCCTGATACGAAATCGTGTCGTAGGGCTGGTACCCGACCACAAACTTTTCAGCCATGGCCTGGGTGGTAATAAGTAGAGTGAACAGCGCGAGAATCCCTGCAATGCGGTGAATCGATTTCATCATTCCCTCCTCGGGTTGGTGTGGTGGTGGATGGCCCGTAACCGGATCAATGAACGGGGTTTGTCTTGGGGCACCTCCTTCTGGGTATTGAAGTAGGACCCTTCAGGGGTAGCAATATTCAAGCCACTCGATCGAAGGCCTGCCCCCCATCATTATTAAATACTTTATAATTAAAAACAATTAGTTATAAATAGTATCCGCTGACGGTGTCGTTCCGAAGAGCTTGATACAGGTCTGTACCAAGTTCAGCCCACACCCGGCAAATCCCGATTGTTGCATAACTGCACCTGTTGTTGCATTTTGTCAACGCTACAACTATCTGTTTGCTCAGTTAAAAACACAAAAACAGGATATGTTGCAAAAAAACAACAAATTGGGGCCGATTAAAGGCGCCCAGGGCACGCCTTACAGGCCTCCAGGGAGGCCATTAGCGGCCTAAAAAGCGAAATCAAGGCCGGAGTTACACCCAAACCGGGCTATTTGGAGGCATGCCCGGCCGCCAGCGGCCTGGCGGCATAGGAATTGCTTTTAGCCTCGGCATCCAGGCTGCAAATCAAGGGCCTACTATATCGGGGGACATAGCCGGTGCAAGCAGTTTTTCCGGCGGCCGCCAAAAAATCCCAACCCAAGGAGAATTCATATGGACTGCTGTGATGTGTTGTCACCCCATGAAACCAGGCTCCAGGAAGAGATGACCGGCAACACGGCCAAGTACGAGAAGGGACGCGAGCGGATTTTCCGCATCATGAAGGGCTTCCAGATGAAGCGGCCCAAGATCGACATCGAGCGCGCCCGCTATTTCACGGAGTCCATGAAGCAGACCGAGGGCCAGCACCTGACGTTGCGCTGGGCCAAGGCGCTCAAGACCATCGCCGAGAAGATGACCGTCTACATCGACGACCACCAGCTCGTCGTCGGCCGCTCCGGCAAGCAGGGCCGCTACGGGATCCTCTACCCCGAGTTGGACGGCGACTTCCTCGACCTGGCCATCGAGCAGCTTTCCCAGCGGGTCCAGTCCCCCTTCGACATCACCCCCGAGGACACCCAGGTGGTGATCAACGAAATCGCCCCGTACTGGAAGGGCAAGACCTACCACGAAGCTCTGGCGGTTGCGCTGCCGGAGGAGACCGCGCGTCGCACCTTCGACCCGAAGGACCCCCTGCTCTCGCGGTTCATCGTCAACGAGACTTCCTCGTTCCGCTCGTGCCTGCAGTGGGTGCACGACTACGAAAAGGGCCTGAAGAAGGGTTTCAAGCGCATGAAGGAAGAGGCCTTGGAGCGCCTGCAGGCGCTCGATCCCTTCAGCCCGACCGATACCGTCGAGAAGAAGCCCTTCCTGGAAGCCATCGTCACCCTGTGCGACGCTATCGTCATCTGGGCCAAGCGGCATTCCCGCCTGGCCGCCGACATGGCCGCCAAGGAAAAGGACCCGCAGCGCAAGGCTGAGCTGCTGGAGATCGCGCGAATCTGCAACAAGGTCCCCGAATACCCCGCCGAAACGTTCCACGAGGCGGTACAGTCCCAGTGGTTCGTGCAGATGTTTTCGCGCATCGAGTCCAAGACCGGCACCATCATCTCCAACGGCCGCATGGACCAGTACTTCTACCCCTACTACAAAAAGGACATGGACGAAGGCCGGATCACGGAGGAGAAGGCCATCGAGCTGCTCGAGCTCATGTGGGTGTCGATGGCGCAGTTCATCGACCTCTACATCTCCCCGGCCGGCGGCGCCATCAACGAGGGGTACGCCCACTGGGAAGCGGTCACCATCGGCGGCCAGACCAAGGAGGGTCGCGACGCCACCAACGAGCTGAGCTACCTCTTCCTGAAGTCCAAGCGCGAGTTCCCGATGCATTACCCGGACCTGGCCGCGCGCATCCACTCGCGCTCGCCCGAGCGTTTCGTGTGGGAGATTTCCGAAACCATCAAGGAGGGCTCCGGCTTCCCCAAGCTGATCAACGACGAGGAAGTCGTCCCGCTCTTCCTGTCCAAGGGCGCCCAGTTCGCCGAGGCGCTGGACTACGCCGTGTCGGGCTGCTCCGAGGCCCGCATGCCCAACCGCGACACCTACACGAGCCCGTGCGCCTACATCAACTTCGCCGCCGCGATGGAGATGACCCTCTACAGCGGCAAAATGAAAAAGTGCGGCGACGAGCAGATCGGTCTCGAGACCGGCGACCCGCGCAACTTCAAGAGCTGGGAGGAGTTCTGGAACGCCTTCCTCGCGCACCAGACCGACTTCATCAAGCACGCCTTCATCCAGCAGCACCACATCATCCGCCTGCGCGCCCAGCACTTCGCGGTCCCGCTGGCCTCCGCGCTGCACGACCTGTGCATGGAGCACTGCCTCGACCTGCACCAGCCGAAGATCCCGGGCGGCATCGACATGGGCTACTTCGAGTACATCGGCTACGGCACGGTCGTGGATTCGCTCTCGGCGATCAAGAAGCTGGTATTCGAGGAGAAGCGGTTGACGATGGGCGAGCTGCTTGACGCCCTGCACAGCAACTTCGAGGGCAAGGAAGACGTGCGGCACATGCTGCTGAACGTGCCCTGCTACGGCAACAACGACCCCTATGCCGACGCCATCGCCAAGGCCGTCGACCGGGCGGCCGTCGAGTTCACCCACAAGTATTCCAAGGAGCTCGGCGTGCACCTCGACCTGCGGCTAGTGCCCTTCACCTCGCACGTCCCGTTCGGCAAGGCCGTGAGCGCGACCCCCAACGGCCGCAAGGCCTTCACCCCGCTGTCGGACGGGTCCTCGGCCTCCCAGGGCGCGGACAAGAACGGGCCGACCGCGGTGCTGCTCTCGAACTTCACCACCAAAAACTGCGACTACCGCGAACGGGCCGCGCGCCTGCTGAACATCAAGTTCACGCCCAAGTGCGTGGCCGGGGACGAGGGCACGCGCAAGCTCGTCTCCTTCATCCGCACCTGGTGCGACCTGAAGCTCTGGCACGTCCAGTTCAACGTCATCAACAAACAGACGCTGGTGTCGGCCCAGAAGAACCCGGAGAAATACCGGAGCCTCATCGTCCGGATCGCCGGCTACAGCGCCTATTTCGTCGACCTGTCCTCCGATCTCCAGAACGACCTGATCGCGCGGACCGGCCACGAGCAGATCTAAGCGAATCGCCCTCATCCCGGCCCGGGCCGCAGTCAAGCGGCCCGGGCGGAGCTCGAATGAAAACCGCCGGCGCCGTATTCAACATCCAGAAGTATTCGGTCCACGACGGTCCGGGCATCCGGACCGTCGTCTTTCTCAAGGGCTGCCCGCTGCGCTGCCGCTGGTGCAGCAACCCGGAATCGCAGACTCCGCAGCCGCAACTGGTCTACAACCGGAACAAGTGCCTGTCGCTCGAGAACTGCGTGCGCTGCCTGGAAGTCTGCACCGCCGGGGCGCTGCGCCGGGGAGATGACGGGAAGGTGGACATCGCGCGCGACACGTGCACGGAGTGCCTGCTCTGCGCCAAGGCCTGCCCGTCGCTCGCCTTGAACGTCTACGGCGAGACGATGACCGTCGACCAGGTGATTCAGAAGGTGGAGGAGGACAGCGCCTTCTATTCGCGCTCCGGCGGGGGGCTGACGCTGGGCGGCGGCGAGCCGCTGCACCAGGCCGATTTCGCGATGGCGCTTCTGAAAGAAGCGCACCGGCGCAGGATCAACACGGCCATCGAAACCTGCGGCTTCTGCCGCTGGGAGGATCTGCTCGGGGCCGCCGACCACCTGGACACCGTGCTTTACGACATTAAGAGCATGGATGCCGAAAAGCACAAGGCCTTCACCGGGGTCTCGAACGAGCTGATTCTCGCCAACTTCAAAAAGCTGCGGGAAGCCCTGCCGGAGCTGCCGATCTGGGTCCGCACGCCGATCGTGCCCGGGTTCAATGACACGATCGAGGACGTCCGGGCCATCCTCGAACACATCCGGGGTCTGCCCAACGTCTGCTTCGAAGCGCTGGACTATCACCGCATGGGCAAGCCCAAGTACGAATACCTGGGGCTGGAGTTCCCGATGGGGGAGGCCAAGCTGCAGGACGACCGCATCAGAGAAATCCACCGGTTCATCCGCTCCGAGTTCCCCGACCTGCGCACGCCGTCCTCGTCCAGGCAAGAAGCCGCACGGACGGCCGAAACCTGGCGCTGACGGGAACACCCGACTTCGTAACGCAACACCCGCCTCACCTCCCCAATGGAAGAGGGGCCGGCGCAAGCCGGCCCCTCTTCTCCCTCACGCCGTTCGCTCGTTCGCGTTGCCGGTCAGGGCGTTGAACGGCCCCCGACCTCCTGCAGGTGCTCCGCGACCGCGGCCTCGATCGTGTAATCCGGCAGCCAGCCCAGGTCCTCCCGCGCCTTGCGGTCGTCGTAGGCCACCGGGTAGGGTGACAGGCTCCGTCCGCCTTCCTGCAATTTGACCTGGGACCCGGGTCGCAGCCGCTGGGCGATGGCCACGACCTCGCGGATGGAGTGCACCCCGCCGGCGATGTTGTAGACGCGCTGCGGCGGGGAGGTCCGATCCCACACCAGCAGGATCGCCTTCACGGCGTCCTTCACGTAGAGCCAGTCCCCGCGCTCCTCCGGGTTAGGCACCGAGACGGCGTCCCCCTTGGCGACGGCATCCAGGATGAGAGAGGAGTAGAGTGCGGTGATCCCGGTCGTACGACCCGGCCCGAAAACCCACGTGAACCGCAGGGCGCAGGTGTCCACGCCGTGCTTGCGCGCATACCAGGACAGCAGGTGTTCGGATGCGAGCTTGGTCTGGCCGTAGACCGTCTCGGGGTTCTTCGGGGCCTCGTCCTGGACCGGCTCGGCCGCGTCGCGGCCGAAGACGGAGATGGAGCTGACCATGAAGAACTTGCGGGTCTTCATGGCCGCGGCCGCATCCAGCAGCGCCTGGGTCGAGCCGAAGTTGACCCGAAACCCCCGCACGGGATTCTCTTCGCAGGGACCCGCGAGGATCGCCCCCAGGTGAAACACCCCTTCCGGCCGGCAGCTCATCATCGCACGGTAGAGGTCGGGCGCCGAGCCGAGGTCCCCCCGCACGTACCCGATCCGGTCCATGACCGGGGCCAGCGCCTTCGGTTCCGGCGCCACGTCGAACACCACCACCTCGTCCCCGCGCTCCAGGAGCCGGGGAACGAGATACGATCCGATGAACCCGGCCCCGCCGGTGACCAGCACCCGCATGATGGATCCCCCTTGAATTTGTATGGGTGTGTTTTCACTCCGCCAGCACCATGCGTCAGACGCAGGCCGGGGAGGCCTCGGACAACCGCAGCTTCTGGAACTCCTCCCGCACCACCTTCTCGATCACCGCCCGGATCTTGATGAACTCGGGCGAGGTCTTGGTCGCGGCGTCGCGCGGGTACGGCAGGTCGATCGGGATGATCTCCCGGACCCGGCCGGGACAGGCCGCCATGATGACCACCCGGGTGGAGAGAAAGGCGGCCTCCTCGACCCCGTGGGTGACGAACACCACGGTCTTGCGCTCCTTCTCAAGGATCTGGAGCAGCGACTCCTGCATGAAGTGGCGGGTCTGGGCGTCCAGTGCACCGAACGGCTCGTCCATGAGCAGCACCTTCGGGTTGACCGCATAGGCGCGCGCGATGGCGACCCGCTGCTTCATCCCGCCGGAGAGCTGCTTGGGGTAGGCGTCCTTGAAATCCCGCAGGTTGACCAGATCGATGAAGTGTTCGGCGGTGCGCTTCATCTCATCCGGGGAGCAGCGGTTGGCCGCCAGGCGCAGCCCGAACTGCACGTTCTCCTTGACGGTCAGCCACGGGAAGACGGCGTATTGCTGGAAGACGACGCCCCGGTCCGGCCCCGGCCCGGTGATGCGCTGGCCGTCCACCGCCACGGAACCGGTGGTCGGCTCCAGAAAACCGGCGATGGTGTTCAGCAGCGTCGTTTTGCCGCAGCCCGAAGGCCCCAGCAGGCAGATGAATTCGCCGGGTTGAATGGTGAGGTTGATATCCCGCAGCGCCTCGAAACTGCCGGCCGCGCTGCTGTAAGTCAGCCCCACCCCTTGGACGACGATCCCGTGTTCTGGCATGCGAGTCCCTATCCGCTTTCCGTGCGTCAGCTCGACATCTTTTCCTGCCACTGGGTGGCATGCGCTTCGATGGCGCGTACGATCGCGTCCATCACGAGCGATATGATGCCGATCAGGATGATCCCGAGCACCAGCGGCGGCATCTGGAAGAAGTTCTGCGCCTCCACCATCATCGCCCCGATCCCGCGCTGGGCGGCGATCAGCTCCGCGGCGACGAGCGTCGCCCAACAGACGCCGAGCGACACCCGGCAGGCCGTGATGATGTGCGGCACCAGCTGGGGCAGGATGATCCTGCGAAAGATTTCCAAGTTGGTCGCCCCGAGAGTCCGCGCCGCGCGGATGTAGATGGGGTCGAGCGAGACCAGCGCCTGGTAGATGACGACCAGGGCCGGGAAGAAGGACGCGTAGCTCAGGACGATGATCTTGGAGGTCTCGCCGATCCCGAAGAAGATGATCATCAGCGGGATCAGGGCAATGGGCGGCAGCGCCCGGAAGAAGTTGATGACCGGGTCGACCATCAGGCGCACCACGCGGAACCAGCCGATGAGGAACCCGAGCACGACCGCCAGCGTAATGCCGATGCTGAAGCTGGTCAGCACCCGCAGGAAACTGGCGTACATGTGCTGCTGCAGGCTGCCGTCCCGGAGCTGCACGGCGGCCGACTGGACCACGGCTGCAATCGAAGGGAAGAGCTTGGGGTTGATCAGCCCCGTTGCGCGGCAGCCCTCCCAGATGAGCAGCAGCATGGCGAACGAGGCGAGGAAGTAGATTCGCCGTTCGATCCGCTCCCGTCTCTGCCTGCGCTGGAACAGTCCGTCCGTGGTCGGGCGCTCTGCGGCCATCGCGTTTCCTCCTGGCCTGGGGTTTCAGGTGCGGCCGCGGGCGGGATGCGCCCGCCCGCGGCCCCTGGTGCCGCTACTTCTTGACGACCTCAAGGTAGGGCTTCGGGTCGAAGAACTCCTTGGGGTCGACCCAGTTGCCGATCGAACCGATCTCGACGAAGACCTGCTCGACCTGCCCGATCCACTTGGCGACTGTCCCGTCCTCGTAGAGCTTGACCCAGTTCTGGGAGGTTTCGCACTTCTCTGCCTGCCAGCTGGTCTGGATGTCCGAGAAGGGGATGTTGCTGTAAGCCTTCTCGTGGATCAACTTCAGCGACTCCTCGGGCTTGGCCATGAGCTCGTCGTTGGCCTTGGCCCAGGCCTTGATGATCTTCTTCAGCACATCCTTGCGCGCGTCGTAGAACGTGTTGGCGGCTACCCAGCCGCCGATGATGGCGGCCTGCGGGTAGAACTCCTTGGCCGAGGACAGCATGACGGCGCCCGGGACCTTGTCCCGGATCTGGACCTGGAACGGCGCCCAGGTGCAGACGAACGGGCTCGCGTTGGCGATGAACGCCGAGACCGCCCCGGCCATGTCCATGCTGACCAGTTCGATGTCCTTGTTGGAGTCCATCCCGTTGGCCTTCATCGCGGTGTGCAGGAAGACGTGGGCCGTGGTGCCCTTGACGGTCGTCACCTTCTTTCCCTTGATGTCCTTGATGCTCTTGGCCCCGGTCTCCGGGCGAGCGAACAGCATCGCGGTATCGTACTCGATATCGTTGATCAGGAAGATCTTGCCGACCCCGCGCGAGGGAAAGTTGGAGATGACCGCGCCCATGATGGCGACGTCCACGCTCCCGCCGCTGAGGGCCTGCATCAGCGGCACGCCCGAGGTGAACACGATAGGCTCGAGCTCGAGGCCCTGCTCCATGAAATAGCCCTTGTGCACCGCCAGCCACATCTGACCGTCCACGGCCAGGGTGTGCAGGTAGCCGACCTTCACCTTCTCGGCCGCATGGCCCGCCGGGACCGCCATGCAGCAGAACGCCACCGCCAACAGCATCACGACCACTTTCGAGATCTTCATGTTCCCCTCCCTTGTGCGAGTGTCGATGGTTGTGGTTGCACCTTGAGACGATAGTTGCTTCGGTGTTCGAATCATTCGAACCTAACACGTGCCGGATTCACCGGCGCCCATCCTGGCCCCACAGCCGCAGGTAGCTTTGCCACATGGCCGAGGTGTCGCGCGACCCGAGACCTTGGGCCCGAGCGATCTCGTTGATCAGCTCCACCGAACGGCCCAGGATCGGCGGAGCGCCGCCTTCCTTGGCCATCTTCACCCCCAGCGCGACGTCTTTGATGAGGAGATCGACCGTGAACGTCGGGTCGTCGTAGCGCTCCTCCGCCACCCGGCCGCCCAGCTCCTTGAAAAGGTTGCTGACCGTGCCGGCCTGGCTCAGGGTGATCGTGTCGAAGAGGAGCTTCGGCGCGATCCCGATCCGCGCGGCGACCGCCATCATCTCGGCCGTCATGGCGTTGATCGCGCCGAACATCATCTGGTTCAAGAGCTTGATCTTGTGCCCGGCCCCGGACGGCCCGACGTGCGGCACGTGGGCCGCAAAAAGCTTCAGGACCGGCCGACAGCGATCGATGTCCTCCGGCCGGCCGCCCGCGGGCAGCGCCCATTTGCCGACCGTCGCAGGCCGACCGAGGACGGGGGCGTCCACGTACCCTACGTTCCGGGCGCGCGCCAGATCCGCCATCGCGACCGTCGTGGCCGGGTCGCTTGTGGCCATGTCGACGATCACCGTGCCGGGGGCGGCCGCGGCGAGCAGGCCGTTGGAGCCGGCCACACAGGCCTTCACGTCTGCGGGCCCCGGCAGCAGCATCAGGATGATCCGGGCCTGCCGCGTCACGTCCGATAGCGTCGGGGCGATCGACACCCCGAGCGCCGCGGCTTTTTCGATGCAGGCGGGGCTGACGTCGTACGCCAGCACCGGGTACCCGCCCTCGACGACCTTGACAGCGACCGTGCGCCCCATGACCCCGATGCCGATCAGACCGATGGTTTCCATGCATGCGCTCCCAGATGGTGGGGGTTAGACTTCGTTTTTCTTCAGCTTGCGGCAGGATTGCCGGATGATGAGACTCGTGTCCAGGCAGTAGCGCTGAGCCCCGAGGTTGCCGGTCCGGCCCATGTCCAGCACCACTTTGACCGCCAGCCGTCCGATCTCGTAGGCCGGCACCCTGACGGTGGTCAGCGGGGGGTTGCAGTAGGCCGCGATGTCGATGTCGTCGAACCCGGCAATGGACACCTCCTGCGGGATGCTCAGCCCGAGGTCGCGTGCGGCCGCCATGGCCCCGACCGCCAGGGTGTCGCTGGCCGCGAGCACCGCCGTCGGCCGCTCGGGCAGGGACATCAGCCGGGTCATGGCTTCCCGGCCGTCGATCAGGGTCGGCTCCTTCTCGATGATCCACGTCGGCCGGTGCGGAATCCCGTAGTCCTGCATGGCCGACATGAAACCCTCGAGCCGCCGGCGCACCCGATCCACCTTGGAGTAGGGCCCGATGATGAGGCCGATGCGCCGGTGACGCAGGCCGATGAGATACTCCGTAATGGCATAGGTCGCCTTGGAATTGTCGAAGCCGACGTAGCTCAGCTCAGGGTCGTCCAGCTTGTCCCAGATGACGATGCAGGGCATCCCGTCGCGGACCAGCTGCCGGATCGTGGCCTGCTGCCCCTTGAGAAAACCGGTCAGGATGATGCCCGCCAGCCGCCGCTCCTGGAACTGCGAAATCAGGGCCGACTCGGCCGCCGAGTCGTACTTGCTGCTGCCGGCCATGATGGTGAAGCTGTTTTCCTGGGCGACTTCCTGGATGGCCAGCAGCGAGGTCGAGAACACGAGGCTGCGGGTCGTCGGGATGATCACCCCGATCGTCGTGGAGCGCCGCCGGGACAGGTCGGCCGCGGTCGCGTTGTAGACGTAATCCGAGGACTGCATCACCCGCCGGATCCGCTCGCGCGTGGCCTTGCGGACCAGATGCGGCGAGTGCAGGGCCCGGGAGACGGTCGCGGGCGACACCCCGGCCAGCTTCGAGACTTCCTGCATCGTCACCTTGGGCATGGCCGATTCGGCTCCTCTATGCGACCGGGTGTGCGTCCCGCCGCACGGTGCACTCGCTAAATAAGGGTCTTCCCATCCGTGTCGAAAATATGCGCCGTATCCATCCGCGCGGCGAAGCGGGCGGTCTCCCCCGGCTTCAGACGCGTGTGCGGGTCGAGCCGGACCACGATCGCGTGGCGGCCGCAGCTCGCATGCACGATCTTTTCCGAGCCCGCGCTTTCGACAACCCGCACCTCCGCCGCAAAGGCCGCTTGCGGCTCCGACCCCGTTGCGCCCGACTCCAAGCCGATGTGCTCGGGCCGGATACCCAGCACGGCCTCCCGGTCCACGTGGTTTCGCACAAGATCCAGCTTGCCGTTCGGGATCGGGAACCTGACCCCCTCGGCCATAGCAGCCAACCCGTCCGCCTCCCGGACGATTCGGCAGTCGATGAAATTCATGGACGGCGCCCCGATGAACCCGGCCACGAAGCGGTTGATGGGGTGGTCGTAAACGGTCTGGGGGTGGTCGACCTGCTGGACCACCCCCTCGTTCATCACCACGATGCGGTCTCCCATCGTCATGGCCTCGAGCTGGTCATGGGTCACGTAGATCGAGGTCGTCCTGAGCCGCTGGTGAAGTTCCAGGAGCTCCGCGCGCATGGCGATGCGCAACTTGGCATCCAGATTCGAGAGCGGCTCGTCGAACAGGAACACCTGGGGGTTGCGCACGATCGCGCGCCCCAACGCCACCCGCTGCCGCTGCCCGCCGGAAAGCTGACCGGGCTTACGATCCAGCAGCTGGTCGATTCGGAGCAGCTCGGAAACCCGGCGGATCGTCCGGTCGATTTCCGCCCTGGGCACCTTGCGCATCTTCAGGCTGAACGCCATGTTCTCACAGACGGTCATTTGGGGATAAAGCGCGTAGTTCTGGAAGACCATGGCGACGTCGCGATCCCTGGGATGGACGTCGTTGACCAGGCGCTCCCCGATGCGGATCTCACCCGACGACAGACTCTCGAGACCCGCCACCAGCCGCAGGGTGGTGCTCTTGCCGCAGCCCGACGGTCCGACCAGCACCAGGAACTCCCCGTCGGCGATGTTCAGGCTGAAGTCCCGCACCACGGACTGCCGCCCGAACACCTTGCACACGTTTCGCAGGATCACCTCGGCCATGCTCGCCCCCAGAAAGTGCCGGAATCCATCGGACGATCGTACCGGTTCGTTCGCCCTTACTTGCGGTAGAGGTGCACGGGTACGCCGCCCGTGAAACACTCCGGCGTGCAGAGCACCTTCGGGTCCCGCTCCCCGAGGACCTTCCGGGCCCGTTCGAACGCCTCGGCGTAGGTCGCAACCGGTGTGAACCCCATCCCGCGCACGTGCCCGGCGTTCTTCGGCCCGACGATGAAGACGGCCGATGTCCAGAGCAGCGCCGCACTGCCGCCGCTGATCATCGACATGGCGTGGAACGGGTGGTACGTGAAGTCGTTCGAGTACTGGAAGCGGTAGTCGTAGGTGTTCACGATCCGCGCCGCGTCGTCGGAGGCGAGGAACTCGGCGGGAGTGCAGTAATCCTGCATGGCATCATACGTCTCCCGATAGGAGGGGAACCAGCCGTCGTTGAACCAGCCGTCGCAGACGGCGGGCGCGATGATCACCCCGCCTTCCCGGAAGGCGTTCCAGCAGCGCGCCAGCTGCCCGCCGACCGCGAGGCTCATCAGGATCGGGTTGGTGCCCATGCCCGGGCCGTAGTGGAAGTTGCGCGGCAGGCCGAACACCAGGACGTCCGCCGGCTCCGGCATGTCGAGGCGGATGTTGGTCCGGCGGTCCGCCAGCGGCCAGGTCGCCTTCTCGACCTCCTTGATCAACCCGGCCTGGACGTCCAGGACCTGGGATTTCTGGCCGAGTACGGCGTCCACGGCGAAGAACTTCTTGCCGATCCCTTTTTCCATGGCGAGCCCGATCGAGGCGAACTGGTGCCGCATGTGCGAGGCCGTGGAGGCCCCCAGCCAGTCCTGGCGGTGCATGGTCCGGGGAGTGTGGTGCGAGGCGATCGACTGCCAGCCGGAGAGGCCGGTCACGATCATCTTGTACCCGCCGCTGTACCCGCCGTAGGGGTTGCCCGAGCAGTGCCCGACCACGATCGGGACATCGGCCTCGGCCATGAGGCGGTTGCACTGCACGCGGTTGCCCATGGCGTCGGTCCCGAAATCGCAGAGGTCGGGGGCTTCCACGTCGTGGTTGACGAGACGGTCCGGCCAGAAGCGGTCCACGATGTCCTTGCCGAGATACCAGTACCACTCCTCGAGCGTGTTCTTGCGGTGCAGCCCCATGCAGCAGAGCAGCGTGATGTTCTCGATCTTCGTGCCCCCCTTGAGCAGCTCCTCCACGAGGAGGGGGATCGCCACTTTGCGGTGGCAGCTCGGGTGCACCCCGCCTTTGACCCGGTCCGGGAACCCGATCACCACCTTCTTCGTGGGGCCGCCCAGTTCGCGCAGGGGCGGGAACCCCAGCGGCTTCTCCAGGGCGCGCCGGACCGCCGCCACCGGGTCGACCTCCGGGGGATCGGTGTAAGTTTGACCGTAGCGCACGACGGTCGCGCTGTCCGGCAGGTCGACCGCCATCTTGCCGTCACCGTAATCGAGCAGAACGTTTGCCATGGAACGTGATTCCTTTCCGGTTATGGCGGAGGACGCGCGCGCCGTCCGCATTTTTTCGCCTGCTGTGGGAGGGGCGTCTCGCCCCGATCTCGTCGCGGCAGAATGCCGCTCCCACAATTCCAACCCGAGCCGCTGCCGAAAGCCGCCCGACCCGGATATCGGCCGCCTCACGGCGTCATCTTGACCATCTCCTTGAGGATGTTCCCCTCTGCATCCTTCGGCACCGGCGCGCCCAGCACGTAGGACAGGGTGGGGGCAAGGTCGATGACGTTGATGGGGTTCTTGCGTTGCAAATGGGGGATGCCCTTGCCGGCCATGACCAGCGCGGCGTGCATCTCCTTGATCGCCGGCAGTGCCAGGTGCACCCCGGTGAAGTTGCGGTGCAGCATGGCCGGCTCGAACCCTTCGGGGTTGGGGATCAAACGCTCGGTCCCGTCCCGGTATTTCACGGCCACCGGGTAGACGAAGGGGTTGGCCATGTACTTCGGCTTGAGCCCGAAGAGCACGTCGCCGACCCGCTCGAAGCCCTGGTTTTCGAACACCCCCAGAGTACCGGCCTCCTGCTTGCGAATGGCGGTCGCCACGATGCGCTCGCCGGTGTCCGGGTCGTGGATGGCCAGCAGCGCCCCGATGATCTCCTCCTGCACCTTCTCGTAGTCCGCGGGGTCGACGATCCCGTCCGGGTCGCGGCCCTTCAGGTTGATGAAGATGTGCGCGTGGCAGGGCTCGAGCGGGAAGCACTTGGTCTTGGACCAGTCGATCTTCATCGCGCCGGTCCGGGTGTCCAGCTCGAAGCTCAGGAGCCCGGCCTGGGCGAGGTGGTGCTTGAGGTACGGGTTCCACTCGATGCTCGAGAACCCGTGATCCGACACGAGGCACACGAGCGTGTTCTCCATGTCCACGTGCTCCAGGATCCGCCCGATGCGGGCATCCACCTCGGCGTAGACCCGCCGGATGTGGTCCATGATGCGCGGGGCCTCGGCCGGGTCGTAGTAGCTGGTCTTCGGGTCGATGCCGCCGTAAAACACGTGCTGGATGTGGTCGATAGTGCCGACCCAGCTGTAGGCCATGTCCCAGCCCTCGCGGTCCAACCCATAGATGGTGGCCTTCTGCCACCAGTCGTTGTGCGCCGTCAGCTGGTTCAGGTAGAAGTCGACCCCCACCCACCCGTCCATGTAGGCCCACGGGTCGTCCACCTCCATGTAAGGGCCGGCGGCCTTGATGAGCTCGTCGGTCAGCTCCGGCGGGTCGGTCAGCACCTCAGCGGAGTTGATGGCGCTCTGGTAGAGCTTGAAATCACCCAGGCCCTTCAAGCGCTCGACGTGGAAATAGAAGCGCCCCTTGCAGAACTTGCCCTCGGTATTCGTGAAGGTCTCGGTGATCCAGGCGCTGCGCTCCCCTTCCTTCAGAGTCGCCACGGCCTCGGCCGCATTGCGGCTGCTCGAGATGACGACCGTGTCGTATCCGTTCCCGCCAGCGTCCAGCACGGCGACGTGGTAGGCCGGCCCCTTGGCGTAAACCGGCGGCACCTCGATCCGGATCGCCATGGCCGTGCCGCTGTGCTTCGGAAGGTGGGTCCACCCCTCGGCCGGCGTGAAGCCGACCTTCACCGCGCGGCCGGGCACCTGGTTGCAGCGTTCCACCTGGCTCGAAAAAATGGCGGAGGAGGCGACGTCCCAAAGCGGCATGTAGAAATAGCGGAAGGGCGGGTTCAGCGAGGCGGCGAGCTGAATGCCCTTCTCCACCCCCCCGAGCGGCCAGGTCACCGGCCAGTTGACGAGCAACGACTTCCACCCGTCCTTCGCGGCGGCCTCCCAGAGGGTCTCGGCCCGCAGGGTATTGCGGCAGAATGAGGTGTGCCACTTGTCGAGGGGTTCGCCCGGCATGTGGACCATGAGGCTCGGGATGCCGGCGGTCCCCGGTCCGGCACCGCTCGTGATCGCGCCCCAGGCGGCCGCCGTGAGCGGCGGGAAGGTGGTCATCATGGGGGAGAACCACCCGCGGTCCATCAGCGTCTTAGTGACCGGCATCGACCCCTCTTCCGTGAACTTCAGGATGAGCGCGGGCAATGCCGCATCCAGCCCCAGCATCAACAGTTTTTGCTTACTCTTTTTCATCGTGCATCCTTCCGAACGGGTTGATCGTTATCCCTTGGTCGCCCCGAGGGTCATCCCCTTGATCATCTGCCGCTGGGCAAATAGGGCCACCAGGATCACCGGGGCCATGATGCTCACGCCCGTTGCCGTGAACGGGCCCCAGAGGCTTTCCTCAGTGGTCAGGAAGCTGAAAATCGCGACCGGCACCGTCTTGGTGCGGCTGCCCGTCAACACGACGGCGTAAAGGAATTCGTTCCAGCTTTCGATGAAGGCGAAAATGGCGGTTACCCCGACACCGCCCCAGGTCGTGGGCAGCACCACCCGGAAGAAGGTGGTGAAGGGCGAGGCCCCGTCGATCGCGGCAGACTCTTCCAGGGAGGTCGGGAGGTCTTGGAAATAGGTGATCATCAGCCAGATGCTGAACGGCACGGTCAGGGTCATGTGGATCGCGATCAGCCCGGTGTAGGTGTTGAGCATGTGGGTGCGACTCAGGATGAAGAAGTACGGGATGATCAGGCCGATCGGCGGCGCCATCTGCGAAATCAAGGCGAAAAACGATAGCGGGCCGCGGAAGCGAAAATTCACCCGCGCGAAGGCGTACCCGGCCGGGACGGCGATCAGCAGCGTCAGGACGGTGGTCAGCAGCGCGACGAGGAGGCTGTTGCCGATCCCGCGCGTAATGTCGGATGAGCGCAGGAAGGCCTCGATGTAGTGCTCGACCGTCGGGTTGAACAAGATCTTCGGCGGCAGGGTGAAGATGTCCGTCCGCGCTTTGAACGAGGTCAGGATGACCCAGATCACCGGGAACGCCCATACCAGAATCATCGCTGCGAACAGGACGGCCTTCACGGCGGCGGCCGCCCTCTTCCCGGCCGCGCAAGGGGCTCCCGGTGTCTTCATGTCAGCTCCCTTTCCGCATGCGGAAGAAGATCATGGAGATGCCGACGGTGATCAGCAGCAGCAATGTCCCCAACGCCGCCCCGTACCCCAGGTTCAGGGAGTTGAACGAAACGCGATACGCGTAGAGGTTCAGTATCTCCGTGGCCGTGCCCGGCCCTCCCCCGGTCGCGGAGAAAATGGCCGCGAAGGCCCGCAGCGCGACCATGGTCCGGATGATGACGACGATGACGACCGCGGGCCGGATCATGGGCAGAATCACGTACCGGAAGCGCTGCCAGGGGGTGCGCGTGTCCAGCAGGGCCGCCTCGAGCGGCTCCTGCGGCATGGCGTTCAGGCTCGCGAGAAAGACCAGGAACGCGAAGGGCGTCCACTGCCACGTGTGGATCAGGATGACCGACACGAGCGCCCAGGCGGGGTCGACCAGCCAGGGCTTGGACCCGAACCCCATGAGGATCGAAAGGTAGTCGAGAATCCCGTACTCGGGTGTCAGGATCAGCGTCCGCCACGAGAGGCCGACCACGACCGGCGCGAGGATCATCGGCAGGAGGACACTCACGCGCATGACCCCCTGGCCCCGGAAACCGCGGAAGAAGGCCATGGCGAGCGCCAGCCCGATCGCCACCTGCAACACGACCGTCACG
The DNA here is from genome assembly GCA_963791285.1 of uncultured delta proteobacterium. GTDB lineage: Bacteria > Desulfobacterota > Desulfobacteria > Desulfobacterales > SpSt-501 > SpSt-501. The sequence continues at coordinate 119,202 of CAWBSC010000007.1, read as the reverse complement.
GCCGTGTAGATCGCGGTCAATCGCATCGAATGCCAGAAGCGCTGGTCCTTGACGATCTCGGCATAGTTCTCAAAGCCGGCCCACCCGTTGTTCATCGGGGAGGTGAGATCGATCCGGAAGAAGCTCATGGCGAGCAGCGACACCAGTGGCAGGGTCGTCACCGCGATCAGGAAGATCATCCCCGGCGACACCATCGCGTACCCGAAGCGCTCCCACTCCTTCTGGAACCCGGCTTTTATCGATGGGGTCACATGGTCCATTTACGACTCTCGCCCGGGGGGTGCCGCAAGGAGAGGCGCCCGCCATGACCTCCCCTTGCCGCTTTCGACCGACGACCTTGCCGGCAACTACTTTTTCATGAATTTTTCGATCTCGGCGCTGGCCTCGTCCAAAGCAACCTTGGGCGTTTTCTGCTTGACCAGGGCCGCCTGAATGGCCACCGCCATCACCTCTCCGATTTTCGGCCATTGGGCCACGCGGGGCCTCCAATCCGGGTCGGTGTCTTCCTTCATGGTGGTCAGCACCACGTCGGCATAATCGGGGGTGAAGTTGATCGCCTTGCGGTAAGTCGGGTCGGTCCAAATGGAAATCCGGTTGACCCCGGTGCGCACGACCGCATCGGCGGATTCCATGAAAAGCGCCGAAGACAATTGGGTCGGCCTGGAAGTCAGCCATTGAATGTAGAGCCAGGTGGCGACCTTTTTCTTCTTGGACAGGGCCGAGTTGATCGACATGGCCCAGTTCCAGATGCTCGTCACCCGTCGGCCGGAAGGGCCTTTGGGCCAGCGCTGGTACCCTGTTTTCCCGGCCACCTTTGACTTGGCAGGGTTTTCGATGACAGAGGCGGTCGAATTAGCGTCGATGAACTGGGCGACATTCCCGCCGGCGTAGGCCTCCATGATTTCCGGCCAGTTCCAGTTTTCCACCCCGGCCGGGCCGTAATTTTGAAGCAGATCGCAATAGTATTCGAGCGATTTAACACCCGGTTCACTGTTCACGAGAACCTTGCCGTCCGCACCGAACCACTTGCCGCCCCACGCCAGGAAGAGCGACGGCCAGATGTATAGGTTCTGGCCGGCACCCCGGAACCCGCGGAGAGCGGCCCCCGCTGCTTTGCCGTCAATCTTGTTGAGGGCTTTTGCCGTATCCCTGAACTCCTCCAGAGTCGCCGGCGGCTTCAACCCTTTCTTCTCATATAACTCGCGGTTGAAGACATGAATGGTCGCTTCACCTTCCGAGGGCAGGGCGTAGAGTTTGCCATTTACGGAATCTGCCGCCAGCCAAAGCGGGATGATATCCTCCTTGTTGAACCACGCCTTGTCCGTCAGCTTCGGGTCGTTGACGTAGTCGTCGAGCGGCTCGATCCACTTGTTGGCCTCATAGAGCGACAGAAACATCGGGTCGCCGGTGTGGGTGGCGTAAGTCGCCGTACCAGCGCCGAAATCCAGAACGGCCTTCTCGCGCATCTCGCGCGGCGGGATGATGTCGTAGGTCACCTTGACCCCGGAGAGTTCCTCGAACATGGGGCTCACGGCCCGGAACTTGTTGAAGTAGTGGGCCGGAGTGACCAGGATTTTGATCTCCTCCCCTTCCACCTGTCGCCAGTTGATCTTCGCGTTCAGGTAGGCGGCGTGCTTGTCCTGGGCCCATGCGCTCTTAAGAAACGCAGGGGCTGCCTGGGCTGCCAGTGCCAGCCCACCGATCTTCGCGCTCGTTTCCAGGAACTTCCTGCGGGTGATCTTGGCCATGTAGCCTCCTTTCGTTGTCCCCCGGCGGTCTATGCCGGGCTGTGAGTGATGAGGCGGGTTAGGGAAGGGATGGGGCACGGTTCCTCCGGAGAATAGTGGAACCGCTGTCGGAGAGATGCCTGCATGAGCAAAACCTTTAGGGTGTAGGCGGCGGATGCTCAAATGTAACCGATTTCATACCTATTGAACAGATTCGAAGTCAAGCGCTAAAATACATGCAATAGAAATATGAAATCGATTTCATTCACGTGCACAAAAACGCCAGAGTCAGGCGCAGGCCGGGTGGATGGGATGGCAAGTGGGTTGACGTCCTCCGCGCAGCAGACGACGGCAGGACAGACGGCTATCGCAGGGTCAGGGAGGCGATCGCGAGCGGGGTGAGCAGGAGCGGCTGGCTGGGCAGTTGCACGGGCAGGCGCAGCTCTTCGGCGAAAACCTCGTCGACTCCGGGCAGGCAGCAGGTGCCGCCGGTCAGGATGAGCCGGTCGACGGCATGGCCCTTGATGTGGCCGGCCACGATGTCCGACATGCGCTGGAGGGTGGGCCGCGCGAGCTTCAGAATCTCGGCCGGGTCGTCCCGGTGCTTGCGCGCCTCCGCCTCGGCGAACGGGATGTTGTAGTGCCCGGCGATGACGAGCGAGATGTGACGCCCGCCGGTCGGCTGATCGCCGCTGAAGGCGACCTGGCCTTTGCGGACCACGGCCGTGCCGGTGGTGCCGCCGCCGATGTCGACCACGGCCGTGCGGTCGAGCTCGAGCAGGTGCGCAACGCAGGTGGGCTCGTCCTCGACCGCCGCCAGGTCGAGACCGACCGTTTCCAGAATGTAGGTGGATAGGCGGGGATCCGTGCCGGGCGGAAACGACGTGGCCGCCGTTGTGAACTCGGCCCCCAGCCGGGACTGCGCCTGCGCGACGAGGCGGCGCACGATATCCACCGCGCCGACATAGTCCACCACGACGCCGTCGCGCACCACTTCCGCCCACTCGAGGAAGCAGGCCACGGGCTCGCCCGCTGCGTCCAGCACCATGACGACGATGTCGGCCGTGCCCAGGTCGACCCCCACGTGAAAGGGGCCCGACACCGGCGCCGGACCGGCGTCGTTCAGGAGCTGCGCGGCTTTCTCCAGCCGCGCGTTGGCGATGTCCCAGCTGATGGTCATGGCACGGAGCTCATTTGCGGCGCGCGCCGCTGCAGGGTGACGTGGGGGTGTCGCGCCGAGATCGCGGCTGGAAAGCCGCTCCCCCAGGGTAGAAGCCGATCAGACACCGTCGCGGTCATGCCTCGGGATGACGTGCAGGAACCCCAAGATCAAGCCACATGGCACGATAGTCCGCAAGCTGTTGAAAACGGCGTCCCGGGACGTCAGCCAAGGCGTGCGGTCTTTTGGGATGCGCAGCATACTGGCCAGTATGTGAGCAATCACAAAAGGCCGCACAACGCCGGATCACGGCCTGCGACGCCGTTTTCCGGCTATACGATGCGGAAGCTGCCGACGAGGGTGCACCGCCGCAGCCGCACGAACGTGCGCGCGTTGGTGACGCCCTCCCCGGTCGGGGTCGAGATCGTCATGGACGTCCAGCCTTCGCCGCCGGCGCCGAGGCCGGCGATGCAGGGGCCGTTCTTCACGAAGAGGCTCGTGTTCACGCGCTTGGCCATGGCGTCCATGTGGTCGATGTCGCGCGAGTGCAGGCTCGCCGTGTGTTTGCGGTCCCGCTCCAGACGCATGGCCCAGTCCAGGGCCTCGTTGAAATCCTTCGCCCGCAGCACCGGGATCAGCGGCATCATCTGCTCGATGCGGGCGAAAACGTAGTCGACGTCACGGCCGGCATCCACGATCAGCAGCCGACAGCTGTCCGCCACCTTGAACCCGCCGGCTGCGGCCAGCTCCGCCGCGTCCCGGCCCACCCACTTGGGGTTCGGCCGCGGGTTGGGGCCGGGGTAATCCAGCATGACGGCCTTGGCGATGGCCTCGGCCTGCTCGCGCGTGATTTCCACGGCGCCGCAGGCGACCAGCTCGCGCTTGAGGTCGTTCACGATGGCATCCACGGCGATGATTTCCTTTTCATCGCAGCAGACGATGTTGTTGTCGAACGAGGCCCCATCGTAGATGCTGCGAGCTGCGCGCTGCAGGTTGGCGGTTTCGTCCACCACCACCGGGGGGTTGCCGGCCCCGGCCGCGATCAGTCGTTTGTTCGTGGTCTTGCGCGCGGCTTCCACCACCGCTTCACCGCCGGTGACCACCAGCAGGTTGATACCGGGGAAGGTGAAGAGCTGCTGGGCCGTTTCGATGCTGGGCTGGCGCACGCAGGTCATCAGGTTGTTGATGCCGGCTTCCTCGAAGATCGCCTTGTTCATGATCCGGATGGCCTCCTGGGTGACGCGCTTGGCCGAAGGGTGCGGCGCGAAGACCACGGCGTTGCCGCCCGAGATCATGCTGATCGAGTTGTTGATGACGGTCGCCGCCGGGTTGGTGGACGGGGTGACCGAGGCGATGACCCCCCAGGCCGCGTTCTCGACCAGCGTCAGGCCGGTGTCGCCCGTCATGGCGCTCGGGTAGAGGCTCTCCGGGCCGGGTGTGCGGTCGGCCACCAGCAGGTTCTTGCGCACCTTGTCCTCGATGCGTCCCATGCCGGTTTCGTCCACGGCCATCTCCGCCAGGCGCCGGGCGTTGGCGCGCGCGGCGCGCCGGATCACGTCCACCACGCGCTCCCGCAGGGCGACGGTGTCCAGGCGCTTGTAGGCCGCGGTGGCCGCCGCAACGGCGTCTTCGAGCCGCTCGAAGACCCCCCAGTCGCCCGGGGCGTCGGCCGCGGCCGCGGGGGCGCCCGTCACCAGTTTCTTGAGAACTTCGCTGACGATCGATTCGATGTCTTCACGCTGTAGTTGCATCGGAGCTCCAACAGGCCCGGAGACCTGCGATGTCGGTTTCAGGCGGCGCTGCGCGTCCCGGCGGCCGGGTGTGTATCGGGCGCCGGCGTCTTTTCTGCTGCGGTCCCGACGGCCTACTTGTATTTGGCGTAGACCGCCTCTTTACCGGAGTAGATCTGGTCCACGATGCCGATGACGCTCAGGTCGAGCGGCGCCTTGCCCTCCAGGACCATGCGGGCGGAGCTGCCCCGGACGAGCAGGACCATCTCCCCCTCGCCCGCGCCGATCGTGTCCGCCGCCACCTGACTGGGGAACGTGACGTTCCCGTGCTCGTCGACGATGTTCACCAGCAGGAACGTCAGGTTCGGCAGCCCCGTGTCGCGCACGGTCGAGACCACCTGGCCGATGACCTTTCCCAACTCCATGACCCACCTCCTCCCCCGGGGGTTGCCGCCCGCGCACCTCCGGGAGCGCCCCCCGACAACCGGGGAGACGCGCCGGGAGAGGCGGCCGCGACGGGTGTGCGATTACTTCTTGGCGATGGGGAAGATTTTCTCGAGGTCGCCGTGCGGCCGCGGGATCACGTGCACCGCGATCACTTCGCCCACGCGACGGGCGGCGGCGGCGCCGGCGTCGGTCGCAGCCTTGCAGGCGGCGACGTCGCCCCGCACCAGCGCGGTCACGAACCCGCCGCCGATGCGCTCGTAGCCGACCAGCTCCACGCGCGCGGCCTTGACCATCGCGTCCGAAGCTTCGATCAGTGCGGTCAACCCCTTGGTTTCGATCATCCCTAAAGCGTCCGACATGTCGTCTCTCCTTGTGGTGTGCCCCGTCAGGGGGCAGATCCGCCGCCTGGGGCGGCGTTCGGTTTATTTTCCGCTCTTGCCCTTGGACAGGGGCTTTCCCTCGCCGCGTTTGACCGGCATGATCGCGTCCACGCGCTCGCTGACCAGCCACTCGGTGTCGTCATCGGGACGCGCGATCAGGTTGCTGCCCACGAAATCCCCGACGCGCGCGGCCGCGGCCTTGCCGGCGTCCACGGCCGCCGCGCAGGCGGCCAGGTCGCCCGTGCAGATCACGCTGATCAGCGCGGCATCCGCGTTGCCCACGGTCTTGATGCGCACGCGCGCCGCCTTGACCATGGCGTCCGCCGCCTCGATCGCGGCCACCAGCCCCTGTGTCTCGACGAATCCCATCGCCTCGTTTTCAGCCATCTTGCCTCCCCTGACCTTCTCCCGCGGGAAAAGGTGTTTGGTCCTTGAACCCCGAACCCTGACCGCCCTCGCTTACAGGATGTGCCGCAGGACCTCCGGCGCGACGCCCGGAATCACGACCTGGCGCACCAGAAGCCCCCGTTCCGCGGCAGCGGCCGCACCGGCGCCGACCGCCTGCTCCACCGCCCCCACATCGCCGGACAGCAGGCAGAAGGCCTTTCCGCCCAGCCCCATGGCCAGGCGCACGTCCAGGACGTCCACCTCGGCCGCCTTGGCCGCCGCGTCGGCGGCCACGACGCACGAGGCGGCCGAGAAGGTCTCGATCACCCCGAGGGCGGCCGCCTTGCGGAAGTCGCCGATCGACCCACCGATCGCCGTGATGACCTCCATCGTGATGTTGGGGATGACGAAGTAGTCGATCACGGCGTCCTTGCCGTATTCCAGCCCCGCGTCGACCGAGGCCTGCACCGACGCGACCTCCCCGTGAACCGCCACCACGAATTTTCCGGGGCAGATGGTCTTCATCATGAAGGGCTCGACCAGCGCCGCCTTGATCATGTAATCGGCGCCCTCGATGCCGCCCGCGATGCTGTTGAACTCGATCATGCCCACGGACTGGAGCCTGTTGTCCATCTCAGTTCCCCTTGATCGCAATCGCATCGCCCACGTCGGTGACGCGGCCGGAAATCGAGGCGTGGATCCGGGCGCCGAGCGCCCCCTCCGGGATTTCGCCCAGCAGGTCGCCGGCCCTCACCGGGTCGCCGGCCTTCACCTGCGCAACCGCCGGGGCGCCGGTGTGCTGGTGCAGCGGGATGCGGACCGTCTCGGGGGCCAGCGCGCCCCCGTCCGCCGGGTGCAGATCCATGTATTTCAGCAGGTCGAGCTTGACCGCCAGCCGCGAGACCGGGATCTTGCGGTAGGCGTTCAGGACCGACTGGGACTCGACGATCTCGCGCGGGCCCTCGTATTTCAGCCCCTCCTGCCGGAACTTGGCCTTGAAGGCGGCGTTGATGCGCCGCGGGGAGAGTCGCATGGGGCAGGCAAAGAGCTCGCACACCCCGCACTCGCTGCACATCGCGGCCTGCAGCGCCCCCATGGCGGTGTCGACGCCGCCGCCGAAGGCCCGCATCACCCGGTGAGTCTCGAACCCGTGGCCGATGTTGTGGCGCGGGCAGAGGTCCGTGCAGTAGCGGCACTGGATGCAGGCCGCTCCGGCCTGCTTCTGCATCTCGCGCATGGTCAGCGAAGCCATCCGGTGCAGGTAGTGCCCGCGCGGGAGCACGATCAGCCCGCCGCCGGTCTTGGTGACGACGGTCGCGCGCATCGCCGCGGGGTCGTCCACGAAACGCCCCATCATGGGGCCGCCGAGGAGGTAGACCGGGTCCGGCACGGTCGCACCGCCGCAGGCGGCGACACACGCATCGGCCGCGGCCCCGATCGGCACGGTCAGGACGCTCGGCCGGGCCACCTCCCCCGTTACCGTTACGGGTCGGTGGGTCACGGGCTGCCCCTGCAGCGCCCGGGCGACGGAGTGCAGCGTGCCCACGTTGGACACGACGGCCCCCACATCGCGGGGCAAGCCGAGCGGCGGGATGGCGCGCCCGAGGAGCTCGTGCACCAGGACGTGCTCGTCGCCCGCCGGGTAGAAGTTCTCCAGCTGCGCCAGCTCGATCCCGGTCCCGGCGAGGGCCCCTTCCAGGATGCCGGCGATCTCGGTGTATTTCCGCTTGATCGCCACGATGCCGCGGGAGGCGCCCATCGCCGCCATCACGGCCTGCAGGGCCGCCACGATGTCGGGCGCGTGCCGCCGCATGGTGTGCTGGTCGGTGTACAGCAGGGGCTCGCACTCGCAGCCGTTGGCGATGACGGTCTGCACCTGCGCGTCGTACTTGACGTGCGCCGGGAACCCGGCACCCCCCTCGCCGACGACACCGGCCTCGCGCACCCGGCGCAGCAGCTCTCGCTTTTCCATGGTCCGTTCACCCACTCCGGAGGCTCGGCGGCCTACTTCTTGATCTCGATCGGGAACACCGACTCGAGATCGCTGTGGGGCCGCGGGATGACGTGCACCGCAATGACCTCGCCCACGCGCTTGGCCGCGGCGGCGCCCGCATCGGTCGCAGCCTTGCAGGCGGCGACATCCCCGCGCACCAGCGCCGTCACGTAGCCGGCGCCGATCTGCTTGTAGCCCACCAGCTGCACGCGCGCGGCCTTCACCATCGCGTCCGCAGCCTCGATCAGAGCCACCAGTCCCTTGGTTTCGATCATTCCCAACGCGTCCACCATCGACCTCCTTCTCGCCCTCAGTTGAGCAGATTGCCGCGCTTCATGCAGATCGCCAGCACCGCCACGTTGAAAATGTCGTCGGCGCTGCAGCCCCGCGACAGGTCGTGCCAGCCGCCCTCGAATCCCTGCAGGAAGGGGCCCATGGCGGTGTAGCCGGCCAGCCGCTGCACCATTTTATATGCGATGTTGCCCGCCTCGAGCGACGGGAAGACGATGACGTTGGCCTGCCCTCCGACGATGCTGCCGGGCGCCTTCAGCGCCGCCACCTCCGGGTCGACCGCGGCGTCGAACTGCAGTTCCCCGTCCACCATCAGGTCCGGGGCGCGGCCGCGCACGAGCTCGACCGCCTGCCGCACCATCTCGGCCCGCGGGTGCGCGGCGCTGCCCTTGGTCGAGAAGGAGAGCAGCGCGACCCGCGGCTCTTGCCGCAGCAGGCTGCGGGCCTGGTTGGCCGAGGCAACGGCGATGTCGGCCAGCGCCTCGGCCGTGGGCTCGGGCACGACGGCGCAGTCGGCAAAGACGAACTGCCGCTCGAAGTCGGGCGAGATCATCAGGAAAAAGCTCGACACCGTCCGGATCCCGGGCTTGCGCGCCAGGATCTGCAGACCCGCCTTCAGCACGGCCGCAGTGGTCGAGAGGTTGCCCGCCACCCCGACCTCGACCTCACCGCGCCGCACCATCATGGCGGCGGCCGCGAGCGGACAGCCCATGGTCTCGCGGGCCTGGGCCTCGGTCACCGGCCGGCCGGCGTCCCGCCGCAGCGCCATGAACTGGTCGGCGTTGCGCGCGAGCAAGACTCGGGCTGTCGTGCGGGACCACGTAGTACCGGAACCCGTTCACGCGCGCCTCGCCCAGGCGGCTGCGCACGGCGAAGGGGGACTGGACCAGGACCGGCTCGGCCAGACCCTCCCGCTTCAGCCGGCTCGCGGCCTGAAGCACCCGCGGGTCCAAACTGTCCGGGAACGCCACCGTCCCGGGCGCCTTGCGGCAGGATTCGATGCAGAGCTCCAGGATGTCCACGTCAGTCCTTCGTGCAGTTGACGCAGGCGATCTTCACCCGCGCCGGCGCGGTATAGCCCACCTGCACGCCCTTGCGGAAGTACACCATGTCACCGGGCTTGGCGATGATGGTGCGGCCGCCCACCGCGAGGTGCAGCTCCCCTTCGAGCACGACGGCCACTTCGGGAAACTCGACCGTGCGGGTGAAGGAGGCCTTCTGCCACTCCATGTACCCGGCAGCGAGCCTGGAATCCATCCCGCAGCGCACGGCGTCCGCGACGATCGCCGCCTCGGGCACCGGCGCCGGGCTGCCGGAATCGCCGCCCAGCAGGCGCGCGCCGCTGACGAAGCAGACCCCGTCCGGGGGTGCGGCCGGCGCCGCGCCCGGTTCCGCGGCCGCGGGGCGGCCGCTGCCGGAGAGTCGGGCGGCCACCGCGGAGCGCACCAGCGCCTCGAGGTCTTTGGCCGGGGTCCCGGCGGGCAGCCGCTCCTGCATGAGGCGGCAGACTTCCCGCACCAGGGGTTCTGAAGCTGCCGCGGCTGAGGTCTGCGGGGTCGCGGCTGCCGGAGCGCCGGGGGCGGAACCGGCCCCCTCGGTGATCGTGATCCCGAGCTCGGCCGCCTTGTCGCGCGCGCCCGGGGTGACGATGCAATCGGCGCTCGCGGCCGCGAGCGTCTTGCGGCCGGCCTTGGCCGCTTCCAGGATGTCTTCGACCGCGATGATGCACTTGCCCACTTCGCCACCTCTCGCCGTGGTTGAGTCACTCAGACCGGAACGTCCCGGCCCGTCGGCCGCCTTCGGCCTCCCGGCCCCGGATCAGCGGCCCATGCGGGCCATCACCTCGCGCACAATCTCGCTCACCAGGTCCTGGACCTGCGCGGGCGCAGTGCTGCGGGCCTGGGGCACGGCGGGCTGCAGCCCGAGCAGTCGCGCCGCGTTGTCGTACATGATCTTCTGCCGCACGTCGGGGTTGAACGGCAGCTTCTCGTAGTTCTTGAGCGCGATGCGGAAATCCACGAACGGGTGCGCGCTCGCGTACAGGATCTTGTCCGCGATCATGGTGTTGGCGGCATCGACGTAGGCCTCGGCCATGGGCGAGAACTCGTACTCCGACAGGTCGATGTACACGTTGCGGTTGCGCTGGGCGACGGTGATCGCCTCGTTCACCCAAGGGTAGCCGCCGTGGCTGATGATGACCTTGAGCTCGGGGAAATCGCGCGCGACGAAGTCGATGTAGCGCGGCGCCACGTGGTCGATGATGGCGTTCGGCACGAGCGTCGCCGGGCCGGTCGTGAAAATGATCGGGATGTCCAGCTCGCAGCACTTGGAATAGATCGGGTAGTACTTGGCGTCGTTGGCGTAGATCTGGGCCAGGTACGGGTCGACGGCCGCCCCCCGCATGCCCAGGTCGGCGACCGAGGCCTTGAGCTCGTTGATGGCACGCATGCCCTTGTGGGGGTCGAGCCCGATGAAGCCGATAAACTTGTTGGGGAACTCCTTGATGAACTCGATCACGCTGTCGTTGTTGGACTTCGACCCGTAGGTGGTCTCGCAGTCGCGGCCCGTGATGACGGCCAACTCGATGTTGTGCCGGTCCAGGTCCGCCACGCATTCGGCCACCGTCTGCGGCTTCATCTTGGAGAAATCGATGGTTTCGCACAGCCCCTTAAACATCTTGCTGTTCTGGATGCCGTTGAGGACTGCGGCCGTGTTGGGCCTGAACCGAAAATCGATAATCTTCATCGTTGCTCCCTTTCTCGGGTGGCTGTGATCTGGGCTCTCACCTTTGATACAGATCGAAGCCGCGGCAGAGTCCGAAGACGATGTGCGCGGCTGAAAGATTTATCGATCTGCAAATGAAGTGCCATTTCAACGGGTGCGACGCGAAACGGCATATTCATAGAATATAAACAAATTCGGCATATTAAACTGTGGCTGACGGGAGCACTCCCTACGACAGGTATACGATACACTCCTGTTCCAGACACGCCCTTGTTGCGATCATGCACCAATTAGCAGTAACTGGTCAGAATTTCAAACTATTTTCGCGCCAAAGACCGGTCTCTTCTGGTGCAAAAACGCACCACGCTTGCATCCGCCTGTTGCAGCCAGCCCTCAAGGCTGTATTAACACGCCGAAAGCCTGAGCAAAAGCTTGGCAAACCGTGCCGCCGTGGGCAGGACACCCGCGCGCTCCCGTTTCATTTCTGCAACCCCGGACCGCCGAGCATCGTCTCCAGGATCTCGGCCGCGTCCCGGACCATCTTCGGGCAGACCGTCTTGTAGAGATTGCGCTCCCTGGCGGCCTGCGCGCCCTCCGGGGTACTGACATCGCAGCCGAGCAGGTCCCGGCAGACCACGGTGCGGTTGCGGGCCTCGAAGTGAGCCCGGAACTCTCTGATGGCGGCATAGACCGGCTCGCGCCCCTTCACGGTGTTGCAGTCCTCCGTCGCGTGCCTGAGCCCGAGAACCATGATGGCCCCGGTCACGGCGCCGCAGGTCTCGGCCATGCGCATGCCGCCCGCGAACCCGGAGGCGATCCGCATGGCGACGTCCCGGTCCAACCCGAATCTCCGGCCGTACACGGCCAGTATCGCCTGCGATCAGGCGCAGCCCTGCATCATCAGCGTCACGGCTTCTTCAACATCCCTCACGATTCACCTTCCTTTCGTTCAGCGCCGGATCCCGCCGCGATCCGGAATGCCCCACCCCCGGCAGTTTCCACAAACGTCACGCCGTCCCCTCCCACCGGCATTGCCGGAGGGCCGGTTATAGGGCGTTCCCGTGGAAACCACAACGGGTTTATGCGCCCCGCGGACGCTTGACAGTAACAGACGAATGTGGTTCTAACCTGACCCGTTGGGGCGACGCGGAATGGCACTGACAGGCCCGCGAACCGGAGACCATCGAATGAAGAACATCCCGTTGAACCCCGTGCGGCCGATCGCCGACCTGAAGCAGATGCTGGCCGACAGCGCTGCCGAGTTCGCGGACCGCCCCGCCTTCCTCCGCAAGAACCACCTCGACGCCCCCTACACCCCGGTGAGCTTTCGGCGGTTCTCCGCCGACGTCGACGCCCTCGGCACGGCGCTCCTCGACCTGGGGCTCGCCGGCCGGCGGGTCGCGGTCGTCGGCGAAAACCAGTATGCCTGGGCCGTCACCTATCTCGCAGTCGCCAACGGGGTGGGGGTCATCGTGCCGGTCGACCGCGAACTGCCGGAGGAGGAGATCCTGCGCTGCCTGACCCGCGCCGAGGCGGAGGCGGTGATCTTTGCCGAGTCCAAGCGCGACGTCATGCGCTCGATCGCCCGCAACGCCGCGTTCGTCCGGTACTTCATCGACATGCGGCTCGACGCCGACGAGGCGGAGGTCCTCGCCTTCGACCGGCTGCTCGACCGCGGCCGCGAGTTGCTGCAGGCCGGGCGGCGCGACTACCTCGACCGGGTGATCGACCCGGAGGCCATGAGTGTCCTGCTCTTCACCTCGGGCACGACCTCGGAGTCCAAGGCGGTCCCGCTGTCCCACCGCAACCTCTGCGCGGACATGATGGCGACCGTGGCCTTTATCGCGATCGGCCCCGGGGACGTCTTCCTGTCGATCCTGCCGATCCACCACACCTACGAATGCATGTGCGGCTTCCTCGGGCCGCTCTACTGCGGCGCGACGATCGCCTTCTGCGACGGCCTGCGCCACATCCCGCGCAACCTGCGGGAGTCGCGGTGCTCGATCCTGGTCGCAGTCCCCCTGGTGCTCGAGACTATGTACAAGCGCATCTGGAGCGAGGCGGAGAGACACGGCCGCGCCGGCCGGCTGCGCAAGGCGCTCGCGGTCAGCGCCGTACTGCGGCGCGTCGGCATCGACCTGCGCCGTCGCTTGTTCAAACCGCTTTACGAGGCCATCGGGCCCGAGCTGCGCGCCTTCGTCTCGGGGGCGGCCGCGCTGGCGCCGCACGTCTCCAAGGGCTTTCGCGACTTCGGGATCGTCGTCCTGCAGGGCTACGGACTGACCGAGTGCTCGCCGATCCTGGCCTGCAACCGCGAGCAGGACTACAAGGATGACGCCGCCGGCCTGCCGGTCCCAGGCCTCGACCTGCGCATCCGCGAGCCCAACGCGGAGGGAGTGGGAGAGATCGTGGCGAAGGGGCCGATGGTCATGGCGGGCTACTACCGGCAGCCGGAGGAGACCGCCAAGGCGTTCACGCCGGATGGCTTCTTCCGCACCGGGGATCTGGGATTCGTCGACGCGGACGGCTTCCTGCACATCACCGGCCGGGCCAAGAATGTGATCGTCGCCAAGAACGGCCGCAACGTCTACCCCGAGGAGATCGAGTCGCTGATCGGCGGCAGCCCGTATGTCCTGGAGTGCATGGTCTACGGCCGGATGGAGGAGGGGGGCAACGACATCGAGCTGGCCGTGGCCATCGTCCCGGCGCTGGAGGCGATTGCCGCCATGCATGCCCCCGACGGGCTGAGCCCGGATGAGATCCGCGGGCGGCTGGAAGCGGTGGTGCGCGACGTCAACCGGCGGCTGCCGGCCTTCAAGCGCATCCGACACGTGATCATGCGCGAGACCGAGTTCGCCAAGACGACCACGCGCAAGATCAAGCGCTACCTGGAAAAACAGCCTCTCGGGCCGTGATCCGGCGTTGCACGGCACTTTTGTGGATGCTCACATACCCGACTGTATGCTGCGCCTCCCAAAAGGCCGTGCGCATTGGCTGACGGCCCGACATGCTGTTTTCCCGCAGCCGGTGTATTCGGGTGCTCGCTTGAATCGGCAATAGAGATACTGCTGCGCCACCCCGCCCTGTATTTCGGCAGGGGCCTGCAGCTGGATCTCACCGCCCGCTGCGCTCGAGTCGCAGAGATCGCAGAACGGGAAAGCCTTTTTGAGCCGCCGTGAGAGGCGGCGGCTCAAAAAACACTCCGCGCCGGGCACTTCGGGACATCTTCGCATACCGCCGAGGGGGTTCCGCTTGCCGGCCTCTCACCGGCAAGCGGAAGGCAGGTTCCTTGCGCGCACTCTGCGCCTCTGCGGTGAATCAGCCTCCGGTGCGATCCACCGTTGTCACTCCCCGGAGCGCCGGAAGCGGCAGTAGACGTACGACTGCTCGACCCCGCCCGGGGTCACGTGCAGCTCGCGCCGCTGCTCCAGAAGCACAAACCCGCTGCCGATCTCATCCCGCAGCCCCTCGGGCGTGTACCGGCGCACCTCCAGCCCGCTACAGCGCGGCGGCGCCTCGGGCGCGAACACGCCGAAGACCGCCTGCCCGCCGGGCGCGAGCGCGTGCCGCAGGCGTGCGAGGTAAGCGGCCCGATCCGGCGCGGCGGTGAGAAAGTGGAAGACGGCGCGGTCGTGCCAGAGGTCGTAGCCGGCCGCCGGGAGCTCGGCCGCAGTGATGTCCGCCTCGATCCAGCTGACCGCAGCGGCCCGGTCCCCCAGCCGCCGGCGCGCCCGCTCCAGCGCCGCGGGCGAAATGTCCGCCACGGTGACCCGCCCGTACCCGCGCGCCAGCAGATCGTCCACCAGGGTGGAGGCCCCGCCGCCGACGTCGATGAGCGCGCACCCCGCGCCGGACCCCGCGGCGGCGATCAGCGCCAGCGAGGTTTCAAGGTGCGGACGGTACCAGCCCAACTGCTCCGGAGGTCGAGAGGCGTAAGCCTGCTCCCAATGCGCTTTTAAACTCATTTCTCATCTGCCCGACAGGGATGCGGCCACTATCGCGTCGACGTGCACGGCAGTCGTGTTCAGGAACGGGATGCCGAACTCGTCCTGGGTCAGGATCAGCGGCAGCTCGGTGCAGCCTAAAATGAGCGTATCGATCCCGTCGCGGCGGATCATGCCCTCCGCAATGCCCAGCAGCTGCTCACGGGTCTCGTCCTTGATGATCCCGAGCTCGATCTCGGTGAAGAGCTTGCGGTGGATCAGCGCCTGGTCCTCGGCCGGGGGCACGACGACCTGCATGCCCGCGGCCCGGAAAGACTTCGGGTAGAAATCGGCCTGCATGGTGAAGGCCGTGCCCATGAGGCCCGGGCGCCGCACCCCGAGAGCCGCGGCCCGCTCGCAGGCGGCCTCGACGATCGAGACCAGCGGGAGCGGCGAGCGCCGCTGCACGTCCTCGAAGACCGCGTGGGGGCTGTTGGAGCCGATAGCGGCAAACTCCGCGCCGGCCCGATGGAGAGCCTCGATCTTGCGCAGCAGCCATTCGGTCAGCTCGTCCCAACGTCTGGCCTCCATCAACGCCAGGATTTCCGTCAGGTTCGCGCTGTAGACCAGGATCTCCGGGTAGTCCGTCGGCTTCCGCTCCTGGAAGGCCCGAATGATCAGCCGGTAATAATCGAGCGTCGACTCGGGCCCGATCCCGCCGACCAGTCCGATCTTTTTCATGGTCGCCTCCGGCCGTTCACGCGACGGCCACTTTCATGACGATCTTGCGCACCTTCTGCTTGTCCTTCAAATGGCACCCGGGGCGGTGGACGTCGTGGGGGTAGAAGACAGCGAACCAGCCGGGCCGCATCGGCAGCGCGGCAACATGCTCGGGCGGCTTCAGGAACATCACGTCCCGTTTCTCGTCATAGGCTTCGAGAACGGGAAGCTCCCGGTCGAGCACCACGTCGATGGTCTCCTCGCCCGCCAGCAGCACCTGAACGTCGATGTAGCGCCGGTGCGCCTCGAAGCGGCGCTCGGCGCGGCTGCCGGTCTCGTAACTCGCCACCGATGCGTAGAGCCGTTCGCCGTCGATCTCGATCCGGCCGTCCGCGACACCCGCGGCGACGTCGCGCGCGTAGACCAGCGCCCGGTGGAGCATGCTCCCCGGCGCGGCGTAGAGATTCAGATTATCGAAGCGGTCGTAGATCATGTTTTCTCCTTCTTGAGGGATAGCCCCCCGTAGGATACCCCGGGCAGCGGGTTGTGATAGTACGGCGCTACCCTGCAAAACCTCAAGCGCGCGTATTCGCGAAACAGGGCGCGCACGTCTCTCAAGTGCTCCTCTGGGGTCGCCGGGATGATTTCCATAAATTCCTCAACCGGACGCGACCCGGAGGATGGCCTGCAGGCTGCGCTCCACGTCCTCGCCGCTCGTCGCCCAGGAGGACACGCTGATGCGCATGGCGGGGTGGCCCTGCCACACGGTGCCGCCGCACCAGCAGGTGCCGTCCGCTTGGATCGCGGAGATCACGCGCCGGGTGGTCTCCGCGTCGCCGAAAGAAACGAGCACCTGGTTCAGCACCACGTCGTTCAGGACGCGATAGCCCGCCGCGCGCAGGCCCTCCGCGAAACGCGCGGCATGCCGGCAGTTGCGCTCGATCAGGTCGGCCACGCCCGCTGCGGCCGAGGGACCGCAGCGCCGCCCAGACCTCCACGCCACGGGCCCGGCGCGATAGCTCCGGCGTGAAGTCGACGGGCTCCCGCGTGTCCCCGGCGATGAGGTACGCTGCGCTGTGATGCCATGGCCGCCCGCAGGGGCTTCGGGTCGCGCACGAACGCCAGCCCGCAGTCGTAGGGCACGTTCAGCCACTTGTGGGCATCGGTCGCCCACGAGTCCGCGTCCGGGATCCCGGCTGCGAGGTGGGCCCGGGCCGGGCACGCCGCCGCCCACAGGCCGAACGCGCCGTCCACATGCACCCACGGCTCCGATGCGCCGGGCGATGGCGCAGATCTCCGCCGCCGGGTCGAACGCCCCGGTGTTCACGTTTCCGGCCTGAACGCAGACGATGGCCGGTCCGTTCAGAGCGGGGAAGGCCTCCGGGCCGCATCCGCCCCTGGCCGTCGACCGGCACGCGCACCACGCGCTCGCGTCCGAGGCCCAGGAGGCCCAGCGCCTTGAGAAGACTGGACATGCACCTCCGCGCCGACGATCACCGGTATCGGCGGCGCGCCGAACAGCCCGTCGCGCCTCCACGTCCCACCCCAGCCGGCCCAGCACGCGCGTGCCGCGCGGCGGCCAGGGCGCTGAAGTTGGCCATGGTGGCGCCGGTCACAAACCCAATGCCGGCCTCCGGGGGCAATCCGAAAAGGTCGACCAGCCACCGTCAGGCAGACCTCTTCGAGGACGGCGAGCGGCAGGCGACATGGCCCGGAACGCCGCGTTCTGGTCCCACGCCCCGGCCAGGATATTGGCCGCCAGGGCGGCCGGCAGCGTGCCGCCGGTGACAAAGCCGAAATAGCGCGGGCCGGCGCTGGCCACGGTCGCGGCCGAGCCAAGCTCGTCGAGTTCCGCCAGCACCGCCTCCGGTGCAAACGGCTCCGCCTGCAGCGGGACGTCGAATCCTCCGAGGCGCTCAAGGGCTTCGGCCTGAGGAGCAACCCCTCTTTCCTTCAGCCCTCCGAGATAACGAGCCGATCGCCGCGCGGCCTCCTCGATCAGGTCTTCCATGTCGGGATCCTCTTACGCCCCCACGACCCGGCTGCGGCGCTCGGTGATGACCGTGTCGCGCCAGACGCCCTGGTGCTGGGCAATGCGATTGCGCCGCCCCATCACCCGGAAGCCGCACGCCGCCTGCGCCCGCAGGCTGGCCGCGTTTTCAGGAAACGTGCTGCCGAACAGGGTCCAGATGCCGTGGCGCTCGGAGGACGCCACCAGCTCGCCCAGGAGCCGCCGACCTATCCCATGGCCGCGGGCGGCGGCGGCGACGTAAATGCTCACCTCGGCCACCCCGGCGTAGCACCGCCGCCGGGACATCGGCGTGAGCGCCGCCCAGGCGACCACCCGGCCGCCGGCGCGGGCGGCCATGCGGCTGTGTGCGAGGTGGGCCGCGTCCCAGTCCGCCCAGCTCGGGGCCTCGGTTTCAAAGCTCGCCTGGCCGGTGGCGAGCCCCTCGAGGTAGATCGCGCGGACCCGCTCCCAGTCGGACTCGCGCAGGCTGTCGATCTGAATCTCCATCGCCTTCAATCCGGGTCCGGGGTCACGTCCGGTTCGACCTGGTAGGCGTTGGCGATGCGGTTGGTGCCGTTGAAGACGTCCACCACGGCCACGATCTCCCCGATGGCCTCGTTGTCCAGCCCGAGCCGCTTCACGGCGGCGCTGTGGGAGTGGATTCAGTACTCGCAGTTGTTGGTGATGGAGACGGCCAGGGCAATGATCTCCTTGGTGCGCAGGTCGAGCTTGCCCGGCCGCATGACGGTCTTCAGCTTCTGCCAGGTGGCCTCGAGGTGGTCGGGGTGGATCGAGAGCGCCTTCCAGAAGTTCGGGACGAAGTCGATCTTCTTGACGGCCTTGATCTCGTCGTAGACCGCCTTGACCTTGCCGGTCGCTTCAGCCTCGGAAACGGTGCGGAACAGCGGCATGCGTGAGCTCCTTCGTTGGGTGGGGACGTACCGCAACCCGGGGAATGCCCCGGAGACAGAGGCCCCGGATCGAACCTGACACGTTGTCCAAACACAACAACTGGCCAGTTCCTTTACCAACAGGCTTGCGGCGGATCAACAGGAAGATGAGAAGGCGATCAGTGGCCGGCGGAGCTCGCCGCAGAGGCAGATGTGAGCCGGCGGAGGAGTCGCAGGAGAATGGGGGCGAGCAGGGCGGCCAGCGCGACGAGGTAGATCGTCCCGGCGATCGGCCGGAAGACCATCCGGCCGACGTCGCCGCGGAAGATGATGAGCGACTCGCGCAAGGCCGTCTCCATCATCGGCCCGATCACCAGTGCCAGCACGAGGGGTGCGGGTTCGTAGCCGAGCGTCCGCAGCACGAACCCCGCAATCCCGAGCAGCGCCAGCACGTAGAGGTCGATGTAGCTCGAGTTCACGCTGTAGACCCCCACCAGGCACATGAGCACGATCAGCGGCAGGAGCAGCTGGCGCGGGATCTTCAGGATCTGCACGAACATCTGGGCCATGGGCACGTTCAGGATCAGCAGCATGACGTTGCCGATGTACATGCTCGCGATTACGCCCCAGAAGAGCTCCGGCCGCTCCGTCATCAGCATGGGGCCGGGCGTGATCCCGTGCAGCATGAGAGCCCCCACGACCACTGCCATGGCCGGGGTGAAGGGGACGCCGAGGGCCATCAGCGGGACGTAGGCGCCGCCGACCGCCGCATTGTTGGCCGACTCCGGGCCCGCCACGCCCTCGATCGCCCCCTGCCCGAACTCCTCCGGGTGCTTCGAGAGCTTCTTCTCGGTCATGTAGGAGACGAAAGTCGAGATGACCGGCGAGGGGCCCGGCAGCAGACCGATGAAAAACCCGAGCACAGACCCGCGCAGGATCGGCCACACCGAGCGCCGCCACTCCTCGACCCGCGGCAGCAGGTCCCTCATCTTCACCCGGATCACCTGCCCCAGCTCGTCCGCCTGGGCGGCGGTGGTCATGACCTCGGCGATGCCGAAGAGCCCCATCGCCACCGGCAGGAACTCCACCCCCTGAGCCAGCTCGTCCAGGCCGAAGGTGAAGCGCGCGGTGCCGAAGAGGTGGTCGGTGCCGACGCAGCCCAGGGCCAGGCCCAACAGCAGCATCAGCACGTTCTTCGAGGTCGAACCGCCGCTGAGCTTGACGAGGAAGACCAGACCGACCAGGCCGATCGCGAAGAACTCGGGCGGGCCGAATTTGAGCGCGGCGTCGGCCAGCGCGGTGGCCATGAACATCAGCCCGACGATGCTGAGGGTCCCCGCCACGAACGAGCCCACGGCCGAAATCGTCAGCGCGGCGCCCCCGCGGCCCTTCTGGGCCATCTTGAACCCGTCGATGCAGGTGACGACCGAAGCCGCCTCACCCGGGATGTTGAGCAGGATGGACGTCGTCGACCCGCCGTACATCGCCCCGTAGTAAATACCGGCGAAGAAGATCATGGCCGAGGTGGCATCCATGTTCAGGGTGAAGGAGAGCAGGATGGCCATGGACCCCAGCGGCCCGATCCCCGGCAACACGCCGACGATGGTGCCCACGAAGGCGCCGGCCAGCGCGTAGAGCAGGTTGACCGGGGTCGCTGCGGTGTTGAACCCCAACATCAAATGCTGAATCACGTCCATGACCGGTGGGCTCCCTTAAAAAGCCAGAATCGCGTCCTCCAGGACGCCGCTCGGCAGCACGACGCTCAAGAGCTTGCCGAAAAAAAGGAACGAAGCCAGGGACGCGGCCAAGGCGATCAGCACCGAGGCCCAGGGGGACTTGAACCGCAGGAGCAGCAGCATGGCCGCCATGACGAGGAACGTGGAGACGAGGTAGTTCAGGTGCGAGAGCAGCACCGGGTAGGCGAACGTCGCCGCGGCAATACCCCAAGGGGTCAGGCGGGCGCCGGATGCCTCCCCGGCCGACATGGAGACGGGTGCGCGGAACTGCCGGAACAGGTTGTACGCGGCGGCAACGAGCAGGCAGACGCCCACCACAGCCGGCATGAATCCGGCCCCCGGCCGAGCCGGGGTCCCCACCTGGAGCGGCAGAGACCCGGCCAGGAAGACCAGCGCGAACAGCACGAAGCCCAGCGCGACGATGCGGTCTTTCATCACTTCTTCTTGGCGAGCCCCATGTCCTGGGCGATCTTCAGCAGCTTCTGGTCCTGCTCCTGCAGCCACCGGCGGTTGGCGTCGCCCTTCTTGAAGTCGACCAGCAGGTTGTTGCTGTCGCAGAGTTTGCGGTACTCGGGGTCGGCCGCCACCTTTTCCATGGCGTCGGCCAGGGTGTCCACGATCTCTTTAGGAGTGCCCTTGGGCGCAAGGTAGCCGCGGTAGGAGCCTTCGACCAGGTTGACGCCGAGTTCCTTCAGCGTGGGGACGTCGGGCGCGGCCGGCAGGCGCTGCTCGGTGTAGACCGCGAGCGCGCGCAGCTTGCCCGCCTTGAGCAGCGGGATCACCAGGCTGATGTTCGAGGTGCAGGCATCAACGTGCTCGCCGGCTGCGGCCTGCGTGGCCGGGCCGTCACCCTCGAACGGCACGAGGTTGAACTTGACCCCGGTCAACCGCTCGATCATGACCCCGTTGAACCAGTCGTCCCCGCCGTTGCCCGAGTGGGCCATGGTCACCGTGCCCGGGTCTTTCTTGGCCGCGTCCAGGAGGTCCTGGACCGTCTTGATTTTGCTGTTGACCGCCACGACCAGGATCCCCGGGTCGAACACCATGTTCGCGATCGGTTCAAAGTCGCTCATGGCGTAGCCGGCGTTGTCCAGGACGTGCGCGTTCAGCTGGGTCTTGGGGGTGAGGACGGTCGTCAGCGTGTAGCCGTCGGGCTTGGTGTTCTTGCCCACTTCCTTCCAGGCGATGGCGCCGTCCGCGCCGGGCTTGTAGACGTTGACCCACTGCTGCTTCATCACCTTCTCAAGGAACGGCCCGGTGAGCTGGGCCAACTGGTCGCTGCCCCCGCCGGGCTTGAAGCCGTGGATCACGGAGATCGCCTTGGTCGGGTACTTGGCTGCGGACTGGGCCCAGCCGGACAGGATCATGCCGGCGACCAGGGCAACTGCCAACAGAGCAACCCACATCTTGCGCATAATTCCCTCCTCGTAGAAGTTGACGGTCAGGGTGAAAGATGGCGCTGCAAGTCAGAACAGGTTGCCGTTCGCGTCGAAACCCAGGGCGAACGGCTCCCCCGCGACCGCGAGCCGCGCGTTGGAGCGCACCTCGCCCAGCAGGTTCTCCGAGACCGCGATCTCGTCCAGTGCGACCGTGTTGCGGATGCGCGCCAGCCGGACCTCGGCCTTCTTCAAGATATTGCAGGTCTTGATGGCCGCCTGGATCGCCTGGCGGTCGCTTTTCAGTACCATCGGGATCTTGACGCTCGTCGGCACCGTGGAGGTGAGCGAGTTCGGGTAAGTGTTGTCGAAGTCGAACTTGTCGAAGGCCCGGCGCGTCGTGAAGTCGAGAATCCCCAGGCCGTTGGCGTTCCCGTGCGAACGCTCGGTAATGTCGAGGCAGGCGATGCGCGTGATCGTCGGCCCCCCGCTCACGTACGGCGTGTGGTAGCGGCCGACCACGTTCGTGTCGAAGCCGGTGCCGCTGATGTCCTTGCCGATTTCGTCGATGATCAGGACGTCCAGGCGCTCGAAGTAGAGCCGGGGGTAGAGCCGCCAGGCTTCCTCGAGGAGCGCCGGCTCGCGCACCGGGATCTCCTCCCGGGCGATCACCTCGACCCGCGCGGTTTCGTGGTAGGCGTTCTCCAGCAGCGCCACGCCGCAGAGGATCTTGGCCTTGGCGAGCGTCACCCGGCCCATGGACTGCAGGTTCTCCGCCATCGTCCCGAAGCCCAGCTCGTGGCAGGTGTCGGCCCCCTTCTGCTTGCCCATGCCGATCACGATCATCTTCATGAGCCCGCTTTCGCACCGGCCGCGGAAGGCGACGTGCGGCTTGATCCGATTGACCACGATGATCCCGTCGGCCTCGGCTGCGAACCGGTCGATATGCACCGGGAACCCGTTGGCGGAAACCCCGATCTCGACCGTCTCCATGCTTGAGCGGATGGGCGCGCCGACAGTGTCCGCGGTAATGCCCATGCCGGCCAGCATGTCGCGCTGCCCCTCGGCCGTGGCGCCGCCGTGGCTGCCCATGGCCGGGAACAGGAAGGGCTCGCCGCCCGCCTTGCGAATCTCGAAGGCGATGGTCTTCAGGACGAGCGGCAGTTGGGTGATGCCGCGGCTGCCGGCGGTAATGGCGATCCGCTCGCCCGCCTTCACCCGGGCGAGCGCCCCCCCGCCGCGCAGCCTGGCGACCAGTTCGCCGGCGACATCGGCCACCTGCGGCCGCTCGAAGCTCTGCCGGACCTTGACCAGACGCGGGATGGGGATGGGGTCGAGGAGTCTGTCGATGGTGCTCATGATGGAAGCCTCGAAAGAGAGTTACGAGTTAGTAGAAGAGAAAGTTACAGGTGCCTAAAGTGAGCTAACGTGCCTAAAATGAAGGATGAAGTCGGATTATAAAAGGGCTTTCAATAGGACTGATCCATAATTTTAGGCACTTTAGGCACTCGTAATTTTAGGCACTTTCTTTTTATGGTTTTATCGCCACGCGCAACGCTTCAGATCTCGTCGCGGCCATCTCGAAGCCCGCGTACCAGTCCGCGAGCGGGAAGACGTGCGTGACCAGTTCTTCGGTCTTCACCCGGCCGCTCGCCACCAGTTGGATCGCCGCCTTCCAGTCGTAGGGGATCTGCGAGATCTCGCCGCGGATGTCGAGCTCTTTCACGATCACCTTGTAGGTGTCGACCGGTGCCACGATCCCCCCGCGGATGCCGCCGCCGGCCCAGAGGACCCGGCCGCCCTTGCGCACGATGTCGAGCGACTGGTCGATCGGCTCAACCGAGCCGGTGTTCTCGAGCACCACGTCGACCCCGATCCCGCCGGTCAGCTCGGCCACCCGCTTGCGCAGGTCTTCCTTCTCCACGTTGACGACGAAGTCGGCCCCGAAGGCCTTGGCGGTTTTCAGGCGGAAGGCCACATCCCGGTCCATGCCGGAGATGATGACCGGCCCGGCTCCGATCGCCTTGCACACCTGGGTCAGCAGGATGCCGCGCGCCCCGGGGCCCAGCACGGCCACGGATTCCCCGGCCCGGACCCCCATGCGGCTGACGATCGTGTGCACCGACCCGGCGACCGGCTCCATCAGCACGGCCGCCTTGTCGCTGATCGACGCCGGCAGCACGTGCAGCTGCCACTCCGGCCAAACGGTGAATTTGGCGAACCCGCCGCCGGTGACAAAATGGGCGCGGCCTTCCATCGGAGGCAACGTGTTGCAGATGTTGAACCGGCCCTCGAGGCAAGCCGGGCAGCGCCCGCAGTACATGGTGACGATCTCGTGCACCACGCGGTCGCCGGGCTTGACCCGGGTCACGGCCGGGCCGACCGCCTTCACGATGCTGACGATCTCGTGGCCCGCCACCACCGAGCGCGACGTCGTTTTCACGCCGGTCTTGTCCGCGTTCCACTTGTGGATGTCGCTGCCGCAGATGCCGCAGTACTCGACCTCGCAGAGCACGTCGTGCGGCGCGTAGCGGTTGGCGCCGAGCGCGGGGACGGACACCTCCTCCAGTTTCAGCTCGCCGCTGGGGTGGGACACCAGCGCTTTCATCGTCGACATGATTCTATCGCTCCTTTGCAGAAGAATGGCCGGACGCCGTTCAGGACTTGCAGCCGCAGCCGCAGGCGGCCTTGATCCAGCCGAGGCCGTCCTCGGTCTTCCCGGCCGGCTTGTACTCGCAGCCGATCCATCCCGTGTAGCCGGCGGCGTCGATGGCCTTGAAGAGATAGGGGTAGTTGATCTCGCCGGTTCCGGGCTCGTTCCTGCCCGGGTTGTCGGCGATCTGGATGTGGGCGATCTGCGCGAGGTTCGCCTGGATGGTTTTCGTGAGGTTCCCCTCCATGATCTGCATGTGGTAGACGTCGTACTGGTAGAAGACGTTCGCGCTGCCGACCTCCTTGATGAGGCCGAGCGCGTCCGCCGTGCGCGCGAGGTAGAAGCCCGGGACGTCCTTGTCGTTCAGTGCCTCCAGCAGCAGGCGGATCCCCTCCTTCGCAAGCGCGGCCGCCGCAAAGCGCAGGTTGGCGATCAGGGTCTGGCGAATCTTGTCGGCCGGCACGCCCGCGGGCGTGAGCCCGACCAGGCAGTTGACCTGGGGGCACTTCAGCGCCTTGGCGTACGCGATGGCCTTGCCCACGCCCTCCTGGAACTCGCCCTCGCGGCCCGGCAGGCAGGCGATCCCGCGCTCGCCCTTGGCCCAGTCGCCGGCCGGCAGGTTGTGCAGCGTCTGGACGAGGCCGAAAGCGTTGAGTTTCTCCGCGAGCTGCTCTTTCGGGTAGGCATAGGGGAACAGGTACTCGACGCCCTTGAAGCCGGCCTTGGCCGCCTTCTCGAACCGATCCATGAAATCCACTTCGTTGAACAGCATCGTCAGGTTGGCGCAGAACTTAGGCATGGGGGATGTCCTCCGTTGAAAGTCTGTGTCGAAAAGTTGGAACCGATGGCCCGGTCAACCTACACTAAACCCACCGGCAGCAAAAGGTCTCCTGCAGCTCCCAGGTCGAGGGAGCAGGGTTCGGGGTTCAGGGAAAAGCAGGGAAATGGCGGCGTTGCTCCTGAACCCTGAACGCTGAACCTTTTCAGCTCACTTCAGCAGCCCCATCTCCATCAGGATCTTGGTCAGCTGCTGCTTCTCTTCCGGGCTCATCGGCCCGACCGGCTCCATGCACGCCCCGACGTCGATCCCGAGCAGCTCGAGGCTCTCCTTGATCACGGCCGGGAAGGAACCCAGGGTGAACGCGATCCGCAGGGGCGCCAAGGTGAACTGGGCCTCGAGCGCGCCCTTGAGGTCGCCGGCCACGTACTTGTCGTAGATGTCTGCGACCAGCCGGGGCGCCACGTTGGCGCAGGCCGCGATCGAGCCGGTGGCGCCGTAGCACAGGCCGGCGTAGATGAGGGTGTCGCGACCGAGGAGCACGTGGAAGTCCTTGCCCCGCGTCAGGCGAAGGTACTCGCCCGTAAGGGTGAAGTCCCCGGAGGAGTCCTTGATCCCGACGATGTTCGGGACCTCCGCAAGTTTGGCGACCGTGGCGGCCGCCAGGTTCACGCCCGTTTTCGGCGGGTTGTTGTAGAGCAGCACCGGCAGGCGCGTGGACTCGGCGATGGCCGTGTAGTGCCGGATCAGCTCCTTCTGGGTCGGGCTGATGAACATCGGGGTCAGCACGGAGACGGCGTCTGCCTTGGCCTCCTCGGCCAGGCGGGTGAGCTGGATCGCCTCGCGCGTCGTGATGGCGCCGGTCCCGGCGTAGACCGGGACGCGGCCCTTCACCTGGTCGACCGTGATCTGGAAGAGGTCGCGCTTCTCCTCGGGCGAAAGCCCGTAGAACTCGCCGGTCGTGCCCACGACGAAGAGCCCGTGGGACCCGCCCTGGATGAGGTAGTCCGTGAATTTCCGCAGGGCGCGCTCGTTGATCTTCCCCTCTTGGGTGAGGGGGGTCACCATGGCCGGGACGATGCCCAAAGGGTTTGAAGGCCATCGCTACCCCCTCTTCTGCACCGGTTTGTTAACCGGCCAGGTGGGCTGTTTGCCCGAGAGCACCTCGTGGATCCCCTGGGCCGCGTGCATGGCCATGCGGATCATGCACTCGCGGGTCTGGGAGGCGTTGTGCGGCGTCAGCAGCACGTTGCTCATCCCCATCAGCGGGTTGTCCGCCTGCGGGGGCTCCTTCTCGTAAACGTCGATGGCCGCCCCGGCCATCGTCCCGTCGCGCAGCGCCTGGATCAGGTCGGCTTCGACCACCACGTCCCCGCGCGCGGCGTTGATGAAGAAGGCCGTCTTCTTCATGAGACCGAACTGCTTCTTCCCGACCGCGCCCTTGTTGGCGGCGCCGCCCGGGATGTGCAGCGTCAAGAAATCTGCGGCGCTGAAGACCGCGTCGATCGAGCCGGCCGGGGTCGCGAACTCCGCGATCTGCTCGGATGTGAGGAAGGGGTCGTAGCCGACGACCTTCATCTCGAGGCCGAGCGCGGCTTTTTTGGCCACGCGGCGCCCGATCTTGCCCAGGCCGACGATGCCGAGGGTCTTGCCCGCAAGGTCGCAGCCGAGCAGGGTGTCGCGCACGCCCCACTGGCCGGCGCGCGTCTTCTGGTCGAGCTGGATGAAGTTGCGCGCCAGCGCGAGGACGCAGCCGATCGCGTGCTCGGCCACCGTGTTGGCGTTCGACTCGGGCGCAAAGGTCACCCAGATGCCGAGCTCAGCCGCCCGGGCGACGTCGATGTTGTCGCACCCGACCCCGTGCCGGGAGATGACCTTGAGCTTCTTGCCCGCCTCGATGACCGATGCCGGGTACGGCGCGGTGCGTGCCAGGATGGCGTCGCAGTCGGCCACGTCGCGGGCGATGGCGTCAGCGGTGATGCCGCTGCCCATCTTGATCTCGTAGCCATGCTCGCGCAGGAAATCCTTGCCGGGCTGGGCCACGTCCTGGGGGATCAGCACTTTGTAAGCCACGTTGCGTCTCCTTTCCGTTCGGTCGGTCCGTCGATCAGGATTTGTACTTCAGGCTGATCGCCTTCAGGCCGGCGTTGACGATGTTGGTGTCGAGGTTGCTCATGACGAGGGTCAGCCCCTTCGGGAGCCAGCGGTCGGTCAGGCCGTCGGGCCCGTGCATGCCGAAGATCTTGTTGTGCTTCCGGGCGGCTTCGGCCACCTTGCCGATCGCCTGGTCGAGCACCGGGCCCATGAGGTCGCCCGCGGCGCCCAGCGAGATGGCGAGGTCGTTCGGGCCGATCAGCAGGGCGTCGATGCCCGGCACTGCGGCGATGGCGTCGACGTTCTCGATTGCCTTGGCGGTCTCGATCTGCGCGATCGTCATGGTTTCCACGTTGGCTTTGGCCATGAAGGCCGGGGTGTCGGCCGGAGCGACGCCGGTGAAGTTGCTGTGGCCGCCGGCCCCGCCGAAGCCGCGGCTGCCGACCGGGGCGTACTTGCCCCAGCGCACCAGCAGCTGCGCCTGTTCGGCCGACTCCAGCATCGGCACCATGACGCCGGTCGCGCCGCAGTCGTAGGCGCGCGACACGTAGCCCTTGGCGAGCTCCGGCACGCGCACGAAGCACCCGATCCCGAGCGCCCGCCCCACCTTGAACACGTCGTCCACGGTCTCGAAGCTGTAGGGCCCGTGCTCCAGGTCGAGCATGATGAAGTCGAGCCCCGCGTTCTTGGCCGCGACGGCCACCGCTGAATTGCGGATCATGCGCACCATCGTGCCGACCGCCCGTTTGCCTTCCCGCAGTTTTTGAATCTCCATGAGAAAGTCTCCTTCTTTCTTGGGTGAGTGGGTTATTGGGGTGTTTGGATATTTAGGTGTTTGTGTTGGGTGTTTGGGTGTTTGGTAATAGAATTTTAGGTGTTCGGTGTTAGGTGTTAGGTTTTCCGGCTGCCTGTGGGAGCGGCTTTCCAGCCGCGATCAGGATTGAGGCGCGGCGCCCCTCCCACGAAAATGGCTGCCGGGCCAACGACTCGTCCTGTCGAGCATCCCGCATCGCGCTACTTCGTGCCGGCGGCCGGCTCGAGCATCCCCGGGTAGAACTGCTCGACGACGTGCCGGCAGGTCTCGCGCAGGTGCTCGCGCATCAGCTGCTCGGCCTTGTCCTCGTCCCGCTGCAGCAGCGCGTTCATGATGTTCAGGTGGGCGGAGGCGGAGGCCTTTTCGATCACGGGTGCCCGCTTGGTGATGTTGGCCGTGAGCACGGTCAGGTTCTCGAGCCGCTCGTTGATGTCACCCATGATGCGGTTGTGGGCGGCCGCCATGATCGCCCGGTGCATCTCGCGGCCGAGCCCGATCCCCTTCTCCGGGTCCGACGCAATGTCGGCGCTGGCGATCTTCTTCTTGATCTCGCGCAGCTCGGCGTGAAAGGCCTCCCCGCCCCGGCGGCAGGCCAGCCGGGCGGCCATGCCTTCGATGGCCTCGCGCGCCTGGAAGATCTCGAAGATCTGCTCGAGCCCGAGCCGCCGCACGACAAATCCCCGGTTGGCTTCCTGCTCCAAAAATCCGTCGGCCGCCAGCTTCCAGAGGATCTCCCGGATGGGCGTACGGCTCATGCGGTAGGCGTCGCAGAGCTCGCGCTCGATCAGCCACTGCCCGGGCGCCAGCCGTTCGTCGACGATCTGCTGCCGGATGTCTTCGTAAACGGTGGTCTTGTCCATGGTCGGAATTTGTATACCAATAAAATTCAACTGTCAATTATTTCATTGACACATGAAATACAATCGGTATATGGCTCGGGGTATCCATACGCACCAGAACTTGATCCGACGGCCATTACTGCGAAGAGAGCCGCGCGATGATGACCCACAGGCAGAGGATTCTGATGGCCGTCCGGGGCGAGATGCCCGACCGGATCCCCTACGCCCCGCGCATCGACCTCTGGCACAATGCCAACTCCCTGAACGGCACCCTGCCCGCCCGGCACCGGGGCCGCAGCCGCGACGAGATCGCGCTCGCCGAGGGCTGGGCCCTGCACAAGGTGGTGGCCGACCACCTGCGCCAGCCCAACCCCGACGCGATGCTGCACCGCGCACTCGGCGTGCACTTCATGCGCGAGTACGTGGCGCAGTTCGTTTTTTCGGACCGGGTCCGCATCGACGTCGACCGCCAGGGCGACCGCACGTGCATTCGCTACACGACCGACCGGGGCAGCATCCGCACGAGCACTGTCTACAGCGAGCAGATGCGGCGCTCCGGCACCTCGGTGCCCTGGATCGAGGAGCACGCCGTCAAGTCCCCGGACGACCTCAAGATGCTGGCCCACATCTTCGAGAACATGGACGTGGTCGCCTGCTACGAGCCGTTCCGGGAGTACCAGGCCTCCGTGGGCGAAAACGGCCTGCCGGTCACCTCGTTCACGGTGGCGGCCGGCCCGGTGCACCACATCCAGAAGTACTTCCTCGACGCGACCGCCTTCTTCCATTATTACCGCGACCACCTGCGCGAGATCCTCTACCTCGCCGACGCCATGGCCCCGCTCTACGACAAGGCCCTGCAGGTCACGGCCGCGTCGCCGGCCGAGGTCATCCAGTGGGGGTCGAACTTCGACGAGATGCTCACCTTTGCGCCCATGTTCGCGGAGCACTTCGTGCCCTGGATCCGCAAGGCCAAGGAGGTGCTCGGGCCGCGCGGCATCCGCATCCTCTGCCACACGGACGGGGAGAACCAGGGGCTCATGGACCTCATCCGCGACTCGGGCACCGACGTGGCCGAGGCGGTCTGCCCGGCGCCCATGACCAAGGTCACGATCCAGGAGTACCACCGGCGCTGGGGCGACCGCATCACGATCTACGGCGGAGTCCCCTCCAACCTGCTCCTGCCGCAGCTCACCCCCGACGACCAGTTCGAGAGCTTCATGAACGCACTCTTCACCGGCATCGGCGACGGCCGCCGGTTCGTCCTCGGGATCGCGGACACGACCCCGCCCGACGCGGACTTCGAGCGCCTGGTGCGCATCGGCGACATGGCGCGGGAGAAGGGGCGCCTGCCGCTCGCGGCCGGGGCCTTCAACCCGGTGTCGCCCGCCGCGACCGCTGCGGCGCCCCCTCGCCGGCCAGCCGCGGCGCCCCGGCCCGCGGACGCCCGCTTCGCGACGGCGCGGAAGGCCGTCCTCGACGGCGATGAAGCCGCCCTCTGCGCGGAGGTTCACCGCCTGCTGCAGGCCGGCACCCCAGCCAAGGACATCATCGACCTCGGGATGGTAGCGGCCATGGATACCCTCAACCAGGCCTTTAAGGACGGGACCGTGTTCATCCCCGAAGTGCTCGCCGCCGCGCGCGCCATGAACGCCGCCGTGCTCCTGCTCGAGCCGCACCTGGCCGAAACCGACCGCCGCGCCGGAGGCAAGGTCCTCATCGGCACGGTCAAGGGCGACCTGCACGACATCGGCAAGAACATGGTGGCCACCATGCTGCGCGGAGTGGGGTTCAACGTGGTCGACCTGGGCATCAACGTGGCCGTGGACGCGTTCGTGGCTCGCGTCCGTGAAGAGCAGCCGCAGGTCCTGGCGCTCTCGGCGTTGCTCACCACCACCATGTCCGAGATGCGCAAGGTCATCGCCGCCCTGGTCCAGGCCGAGGCCCGGAACGGGGTGAAGGTCATCGTGGGCGGGGCCCCGGTGAACCTTAACTTCGCCGTCGACATCGGCGCCGACGGTTACGCCAAGGACGCGGCCGAGGCGGTCGAGCTCGTGCGCGGCATGATCGGCTGAGGAGGAACGGAACCACTTCCTTCGCCGAAATCTTTACTGCTTCACAACATGGGACCCACCAGGAGTTAGGGTATGAGCCGGTCGGACAACATCACCAACCTCATCGTCATCGTCTTGGGCTTGTTTGTGACCTATTACTCCTATGCCTTCCTCAAGCTGGGGATCCTGATTTCGCCCGGGGCCGGGTTCTTGCCGTTCCTCTGCGGCATCGCCTTGATCGTGCTGGGGGTAGTCTGGCGCCTGCAGGGCGTGCTGTCCCGGCCGGCCCTGCGCGAGGCCGCCGTTGAGCCCGAAGCCGCCCCCCTGCCCGGGGCGCGAAAGAAAATGGTACTGGCCTTCGTGACCACCGTCGTTTACGCTGGCCTGTTCGAACGCGTCGGGTTCCTCCTGGCCACGATCGTGTTCATGCTTGGCTGGCAGATGATCGTTGAACGGGAGCGCTGGCCGAAGGCGGTCATCGTCACAGTGCTCTGCGCCGCAGCCCTGTACCTGCTGTTTAGAACCCTGCTGCACGTCGAGCTTCCGGCCAATCCGTTCCTGTCGTAGGGGGAGGACACCTGCATGGACATCTTCAACGGCATCATCTCCGGTTTCTACATCGCGCTCACCCCAATGAACCTCACCTTCGCCTTCCTGGGGGCGCTGATCGGCACGGCCGTCGGCGTCCTGCCCGGCCTTGGGCCGGCGGCCACGATTGCGCTGCTCCTGCCGATCACCTACTCGATACCTTCCCCGGTCCCGGCCGTCATCATGATGGCCGGCATCTACTACGGGGCGATGTACGGCGGGTCGACCACCTCCATCCTCCTCAACCTGCCCGGTGAGGCCGCTTCGGTCGTGACCTGTATCGACGGTTACAAGATGGCCCTGAAGGGCCGCGCCGGCCCCGCGCTCGGCATCGCCGCGATCGGCTCCTTTATCGCCGGGACCGTGTCCGTGGTGGGGCTGACGCTCTTTGCGCCGCCGATTGCCGAGTTTGCGCTGAGCTTCGGACCTCCCGAAAAATTCGCACTGGCGCTCTTGGGGCTCCTGATGGCGGTGACTCTCTCCGGGGACTCGATCACCAAGGGGCTCATCGTCATGGTGCTGGGGCTGCTGTTCGGGGCGGTCGGGATCGACCCGATCTCGGGCAAGAGCCGCTTCGATTTCGGGGTGATCGAGCTGCAGAGCGGGTTCGACTTCGTGACACTGGCGGTGGGGGTCTTCGGCCTGGGGGAGATCTTCTACAACCTGGAGCAGGAGGGCAACGCCGAAATCATCACCACCAAGGTCGGGCAGGTGTTCCCGCGCATGGCCGACTGGGTTGCCTCGCGCATGGCGATCCTGCGGGGCACGCTGATCGGTTTCTTCATCGGCATCATCCCGGGCGGGGGCGCGGTCATCTCGTCGCTCATTTCCTATGCCGTGGAAAAGAAGGTCTCCAAGCACCCGGAGGAGTTCGGGGAGGGCGCGATCGAGGGCGTCGCCGGGCCGGAATCGGCCAACAACGCCGCCTCGAGTTCCTCGTTCATCCCGCTGCTGACGCTCGGTATCCCGGGCAACGCGTCGATCGCGATGATCTTCGCTTGCCTGCTGATCAAGGGCGTCAAACCCGGCCCCTTCCTGATCGTCGAGCACCCGGACGTGTTCTGGGGGGTGATCGCCTCCATGTACGTGGGCAACTTCATGCTGATCATCCTGAACCTGCCGCTGGTCGGGATCTGGGTCCAGCTCCTGCGGGTGCCCTACGGCATCATGGCGCCGGTCGTGATCCTCTTCACGGCCATCGGATCCTACAGCATCGCCAACGAGACGTTCGACCTCTACGCCCTGATCGCCTTCGGAGTCCTCGGCTACGCGCTGCGCAAGCTCAAGATCGAGGCGGGGCCGCTGCCGCTCGCGTTCATCCTCGGCCCCATGATCGAGGCGTCGCTGCGCCAGTCGCTCCTGATGTCGGGCGGGAATTTTTCGATTTTCGTTTCGCGCCCGATTTCGCTGACCATGGTGACCATGTTCATGCTCTTCGTTGCGGGCCAGATCATTGTTGCGCATCGCCGCTCACGTCAAACCGCTGCCGTCCCCAAGGCGGTATGACCATGAGTCGCCTATGACGTCACCCTAAGGAGGGAACATGAAACGCATCGTCATTTTCAGCTTCATTCTCGCACTGACGGTCGCCCTGACCCCCGCGGGACCTGCCGCGGCGCAGGACAAGTACCCGTCCAAGCCGGTCAGCGGCTACGTCCCGGCCAGCGCCGGCGGGTCGACGGACCTCATGAGCCGGGCAATCGAGAAGGTCTGGCCCAAGTATGTCCCGCAGCCGCTCGTGGTCGTCAACAAGCCGGGCGGTGCCGGAGTGGTGTGCACGGAGTTCGTCGTGCGCTCCAAGCCCGACGGGTACACCCTCTACCTCGGCCAGGGCTCGGGGCACGACATCGTCATGCCGCACCTGCAGAAGATGCCGTACGACCCCTTCAAGGACATCGTCCCGATCGCCCGCATCTCGGTCCACTCGGTGGTCGTGGTGACCGGCGCCAAGTCGGAGTTCAACACGCTCAAAGACATGCTCGCGTGGTCCAAGAAGGAGAACAAGCCGATCACCTCCTCGGTGTCCATGAAGGCCGGGGCGCAGGACATCGCCATCACGGCCCTCGCCAAGGCGGCCGGGGCCAACATCGTGACCGTGCCGTTCGCGGGCGGGGCCGACGCCGTGACGGCGCTGGCCGGCGGGCACGTGATGCTCGGGGCCGGTCACCCCTCGGAAGTCGTGCCGCACATCAAGGCCGGGCGCTTCAAGCCGCTCGCGGTCGCGCTGCCCGAGCGCGACCCGTCGCTGCCCGACATCCCGACGCTGAAGGAACTGGGGATCAACGTGTCGACCTGGGGCTCGGTCAAGGGCGTCGGCGCCCCCGCGGGGACGCCCAAGGAAGTCGTCGAATACCTGGAGGGTGTTTTGAAGAAAATCTGCGAGGACCCTGAGTTCAAGAAGATCATGGCGGACCTCGACCAGCCGATCATGTATCAAAACGGCGCAGACTTTGCTAAGTTCCTCCAGGAGGCCTCGGCCGATTACGGCAAACTCATCAAGGAGCTGAACATAACGATCCAGTAAGCCGAACCGGTTTCAACGGATCGGAGCGGGGCGTGCCGAGTACGGCCGCCCCTCCCCGGACGAAAGGAGAGACGACATGAAGCGCACCTGCCTCAGCTTGATTCTTCTGTTGGTTGCGGTGCTGGCGATCGCCGGCCCCGCGGTTTGCCAGGACAAATTCCCGTCCAAACCGATCACGGTCATCGTTCCCTTTGCCGCCGGCGGGTCCTCCGATCTTCTGGCCCGAGCCGTGGAAAAAGTCTGGCCCAAGTATTCGCCGCAGCCGATGATCATCATCGACAAACCGGGCGGCGGCGGGGTCGTCGGCACCGAGTTCGTGGTGCGCTCCAAGCCGGACGGCTACACGCTTTTCCTTGGCTACGGTTCGGGGCACGACGTGGTCATGCCCCACCTGCAGAAGATGCCGTATGACCCCTTCAAGGACCTGGTTGCGGTCTGCCGGCTGTCAGTGCACTCGGTGGTCATCTGCACCGGCGCCAAGTCGGAGTTCTCCACCATGAAGGACATGATCGCCTGGGCCAAGAAGGAGGGCAAACCGATCACCTCCTCGGTGTCCACCAAGGCGGGGGCCGTCGACATCACCATCACCGCGCTCGGCAAGGCGGCCGGCATCAACATCGTGACGGTGCCCTTTGCAGGCGGTGCGGATGCGGTGACGGTTCTCGCCGGCGGTCACGTCATGATCGGCGGCGGGCACCCCTCCGAGGTCGGGCCCCACATCAAGGCCGGACGCTTCAAGCCGTTGGCGGTGGCCCTGCCCGACCGCGACCCCTCGCTGCCGAACGTGCCCACCCTCAAGGAACTGGGGATCGACGTCTACACCTGGGGCTCGATCAAGGGCATCGCCGCACCTGCGGCGACTCCCAAGCCGGTGGTGGAGTATCTCGAGGCCACCTTCAAGAAGGTGTGTGAGGACCCCGAGTTCAAGACCATCATGGCGGACCTCGATCAGCCGATCATGTATCAGAACAGCGCCGACTTCACGAAGTTCCTGCAGCAGGCCTACGGGGACTACGGCAAGCTGATCAAGGATCTGAACATCACGATCCAGTAGGACGTTCCACCACGCGGTTCGAACACTCGCGTCCTGCCGGCAACAGCCGCCGGCAGGACGCCCATCAGCCCTGCGCCGATCCTCGGCGGTGAAGGACTCTCAGGAGGAGCCATGCCGCTCACCGACGCCGAAAAGCTCGATCTCATCACCCGGACCTGGAACCTCGAGGAGACCGGGGGCAAGGTCCCGTTCGTCATCGAGATCGGGCACCCGCACCACGCCACGACCGCGTATTACAACGACGATGCCGCCGAACTCGCCTGGCATGACGACTACCATCGCCGGCGCGCCGGGACCGCCGATTTCTATCTGCCCAGCATCAAGCCCAACATGGGGATCGGCAACCTCGCGGCGGCCTTCGGCTGCCCGACCAAGCCGGTCGACGACG
The DNA here is from genome assembly GCA_963791285.1 of uncultured delta proteobacterium. Classification (GTDB taxonomy): domain Bacteria; phylum Desulfobacterota; class Desulfobacteria; order Desulfobacterales; family SpSt-501; genus SpSt-501. The sequence continues at coordinate 83,925 of CAWBSC010000007.1, read as the reverse complement.
CGGACCCCTGGATCGGGCACCAGATCACGAACCAGGACCCGGGCGCGGCCCGCCGCATCCGCAAGCCGAATGTGCTGGACAACGCGGTCTACGCCCGCATGCTCGCGCGCATCGCCTACCTCCAGGCCCACTCGGAGCTGCCCCTGCGCCTGGTCAACGTGGCCTCGCCCATGGTGACCGCCTCGATGATCTGGGACTACACCGACCTGATGATGGCCATGATCCAGTACCCGGCCGAGGTGCACGCGCTGCTGGAGGTGATCACGGAGGCCACGATCGACTACGTGCGCCTGCAGCTTGCGCACATCAAGAACCCGCGCTCGATGGGCCACGAGCCCGAGGTCGTTCCGCCGGGGGTCGGCCTGCGCGTCAGCGACGACACCGCCGCACTTCTTTCGCCCGCGCTCTACCGCGAGTTCGCCGGCCGCTACAACGCCAGGCTTTCGGAGGAGTTCGGCGGGATCGTGGTGCACTCCTGCGGGGACTGCAGCCGCGTCGTGTCCGCCATGCTCGAGATCCCCGGGCTGCGCGGGCTCGAGCTGACCATGCCCCAGAACACTAAGTGGGAGCTGATCCAGCCGGCAATCGGACGCGTGGCGCTCTGCCTGCGCCACAAGTTCTCGGATTCCGCCTTGCAGGACTACGAGCCGGTCGACTTCACCCGTCGCCTGTTGGACACCTTCGGCCGCCGCGGGGTCTTCATCCTCACCTCCACCCCCACGTTCGACGCGGCACGCGCTCTCGGGGAACGGCTCTGGCCCATGCTCGCGGGCTGAACCGCCGCCTTCAGCCGCGGGCGGCCGACTCCGCCCGCGGCACCCCTTCTCATCTCTGACTCCCGCCTCTCACCCGACTCGCCGCACAGCCGGCCGGAAGCCCGCGCATGGTCGTGGCAACATTGGACTGCTTCCCGAATTCTACCTCGTGAGATAGCTGACTACGACCACGGTGTCGCTGACACACGAGCCCGGCATCGGCCAGCGTTCAGTCATTCCCGCGGTCGCCCGCGGAAAGCGGTAAGCCAAAAGCGCAGTGATCAATCTCGACATAAATGCATAATTGCATGCCCGTCCCCATTTTCGAGGTCTATCCTTCGCTGTGGAGCAGGAGTTCCCCACGGGAAGGCCGCACGCCCGATCAGCACGACGCCTATATGGCAGCCGCCTGGCTGCATCAGGTCGATCTGGAAGGCAACCTCGCCCAATTCCTCAAACCCTGTATGCTGCCCGGCGAATACCACGTCGCCCGGATCGAGGGGTGGATCCTGGGTGTGATGTGATCGGGAGCGGCCTGCGTTTTTTAAGCGGCCGCATCCGATCTGGGCGTCCTGTGCAGCGTTTCCTCGAGACGGATCAACAGGGGCATTCGGATCAGAAGGTCGATGCCCACGAAGAGGATGAATATGTATTGAGGCCCGATCTTGTCCCAGATCACGCCCGCCACCAGCGCCAGGCCGGCGCTCAAAACCATCTTGAAAAATCGGTTAATGCCCAGCCAGCGCCCCATCTGCTCAGCGGGGACCAACTCTCTTTCCATGGCGGAGGCAATCGGCGAGCCGATAAAATAGAACCCCTGCAGAACTCCCGCGATCAGCAACACGGCAGGCGACGGGGCCAAAATGAGCAAGAGGTTGGAAGCCCAGAAAAGGGGAATGGTGCAGAACAGCACCTTCCGTCTTCCGATTCTGTCTGCCAGCCTGCCGAAGGGGATTGCGAACACGATGGACGTCAGGGCGGAACCCGTCACCATCGCCCCCAAGGTCCATTCATTCGCCCCCTTTACCGAGTAGGCGAAAACCTGGGTGTAGGGAAGGACCATCCCCAGCGGCAGCTGCGAGATGGAGGAAATGACGATCCATTTTTTTAAGTTCTTACGGCCCCTGAATACCTGCGAAAGGTCCCTGAGCAGGTTGGAGTTTTTAGGGCTTACCGCTGTGCACCTGGACTCTGACAGCTGCTTTGCGACAATCACAAAAGTTCCGATCGTGACAACGACACCTGCAAGGAACAAGGGCCTGATGCCGACGGTGGTTGCACCACCGAACAGGGTGACCAGGCATGTCCCGATCATGGGCCCGGCGACCCCTAACATGCCGGCGGCAACCGTTTCACAAATGAGCATCCCGGTGGCCCGGTCCTGGTTGAGCAGGCAGTTGCCGCATATGGTGGCGCAGCTGTGAATACTCGTGGTGTATCCGAACCAGTAACACACCATCGCCAGAATGGTCAGCTCCCAGCTTTGCGCGCACCCATAACAAAGATAGGCGGCGGCGGTAACGGCGATTCCGAAAAGATAAATTTTCTTGGGGCCGATCCTGTCGATGATCCACCCGGTGAAAGGGCTGCAGAAACCGGCGACGACCATGCCGATGCTGTTGACGATGCCGAGTTGAACGCCGGTCGCCCCCAACGCCATGATATAGATGGACAGATAGGGGAATATGATCTGGTAGGCAAACCTGTCCAGCGATGTTCGCAGAACGGTGACTTTCCAGTCTCGCTGCTGCCGCCTCAAAAACAACATGGTGCTGTAGAGCAGAGTCGATACCGGCTTGGCCGATTGACCGATGCTGTTGTCCAATCTGAATCTCCCGGGTGTAACGGCCAACAGAAAGTGAATAGTTCACGCCGTACCGGCAGGCCTCACGTTAGACCCTCCGGGCCGGACTTGTTATTGTCCTACTAAATGGATTTTATGACAACCGAGTCGACGCTCATCGAAAAAACCTTAATAATCGGGCCGGGTGTGCAATTATGCAATTCTATCCAGGAGGCACGAAGGTAATGAGGGCGTTGTTTCATTGTTGCCTTCTTTCAGGCTATAGCAGCCCCCCAAACCACCTTGGCACCTGTCATCAACTCCTCATCACAGTGCACCCGCTGGACCGCGCGGCTGACAGCCGAGCGGTCCACGTTCAGTCTGCGGGCAACTTCGGATTACTTCTTAAGCGTCTGCTCCACTGCCTTCTCGAGCTCGTCGTACTGCTTGATCGTGTCCTCGCTGCTCTTGTAGACCGGCGTCATGGCGTTGGCCTTCATGAACTCGTTGTACTTCGGGTCCTCGAACGCCTTCTTGAACGCGTCGTGCAGCACCTTCTGCTCGGCCTTCGGGGTCCCCTTCGGCGCCGCGATGGCCCGGAACCCGATGGTGGTGACCTTCGGGTAGCCAAGCTCTTCGAACGTCGGGATCTCCGGGAAGAGCTCCATCCGCTTCGGCGCGGTCACGGCCAGCACGCGGATGTCGCCGCTCTTTATGAACGGCACCAGCTCGGCGAAGTTCCCGACCAGCGCGTCCACGTGCCCGCCCGCCAGCTCCTGCGCCGGCTGGTAGGTGCCGCCGCCGGAGGTGATCAGGTCGAACTCGCTGCCGTAGGCCTGCATGATGGCCTGACAGGCGATGTTCCAGATCCCGCCGGGCACGGCCGTGCTGACCTTCGCCTTGTTCTTCTTCGCATACTCCATGAATTCGTCGACCGTCTTCCAGCGCGAGGTCCCATGTACCGCCAGCGCACCTGCATCGTAATTGAATCCGATGATCATCTCCAGGTCGTGGTGGTTGAACGGCAGGTTCCCGAGCAGCTTGTGGGTCACGATGGTCGTATAGGTTGTGACCAGCGTATACCCGTCGGGCTTGGACGACTGGAGCACTTTGTAGCCGACCGCGCCCCCGGCACCCGGCTTGTTGACGATGTTCACCGGCTGCGGGAGCTTGCCCATGCTGTTCACCAGGGCGCGTGTGGACTGGTCCGTGGACCCGCCCGCATCATAGGGCACGATCAAGGTGATCGGCTTTGTGGGGAAGTCGTCCTTCGCCCACGCGGGGCCGAACGTCACAGTCCATACGACACCCGCGAGAAAAACCAGGCTCCATGTTCCTCTGCGCTTCATGTTCCCCTCCGATTGTCAGGTTGTCGAATCAGCTGTCAGTCTCAGCCATGCTCCGGTCCAGTAACTTTCGATTGACCACGGACCACGCGACGAACACCAGCGTCAGCCCCAGCAGCGTCGCGCTGATCGGCCGCGAAAACATCGCCCAGAGGTTCCCGTCCAGAAGCACCAAGCTCTTGCGCAGCGACATCTCGGCGGTCGGGCCCAGGATCAGTCCTATGATGAGCGGGGCGATGGGGTATTTCAGGCGCTTCATGACCAGGCCGAAGACCCCGGCGGCCACCATGACGTAAATGTCGAAGAACGACCCTCGGACGCTGTAGACGCCGATGACGCACATGACCGACACGATCGGCATCATGTAGTAGTTCTTCAGCTTGGCGAGCCGCGCGAAGATGCCGACCAGCGGGAGGTTCAGGATGAGCAGCATGATGTTCCCGATGTACATGCTGGCGACGACGCCCCAGAAGATGGAGGGCGCCTCCTTCATCAGCATCGGACCGGTGGTGATGTTCTGCATCCGCAGCCCTGAGAGCAGGACCGCGGCGGGCGGCGCGAACGGCAGCCCGAGCGCCAGGAGCGGGATCAGCGATCCGGACACTGCGGCGTTGTTGGCCGACTCGGGACCGGCGACGCCTTCGATCGCGCCGTGGCCGAACTCCTCCTTGCGCTTCGACAGGCGCTTTTCCAGCGAGTAGGACACGAAGGTCGAGATGGTCGGCCCGGGGCCGGGGATCAGCCCGATGAAGAACCCCAGCACCGACCCGCGCAGCACCGGGAAGATCGAACGGCGGACCTCCTCCCGGTTGAGGAAGAGGTCCCGCGCCCGGATCTTCTCCGTGATCGGCTCCACGTACTTCTCGAGCGCGACCGACAGGATCTCGGAGATGCCGAAGAGCCCCATCGCGACCGGCATGAAATCCAGCCCGTCCATCATCTCCACCCGGTGGAAGGTCAGCCGGTTGACTGCGGTCACCGGGTCCATCCCGACCGACCCCAAGACCAGCCCTAGAAACGCCATGGCGAACCCGCGGACGGGAGAGGTTTCGGTCAGGTTGGAGAGGATGACGAACGCAAAGGTCATTAGGGCGAGGTACTCGGGCGGGCCGAAGGCCAAGGCCGCACGGGCCAGCGGGGGGGCGAACACCTGAAGCCCCACCACCCCGACGGTCCCGGCGACGAACGAACCGATGGCCGCGATCGCCAGCGCTGCGCCGGCCCTGCCCTTCTTCGCCATCTCGTAGCCGTCGATTGCGGTCACGACGCTGGAAGCCTCGCCCGGGATGTTGACGAGGATCGAGGTGGTCGACCCGCCGTAGTTCGCCCCGTACCAAATGCCGGAGAGCATGATGATCCCGGCGAGCGGATCCATGGTCGCAGTCACCGGCAGGAGCAAGGACATGGTGGCGGTCGGGCCGAGCCCGGGCAGTACGCCGACGACCGTCCCGAGCAGGACGCCCACGAAGCACGCCCCGAGGTTCGTGGCGCTCAGGGCCATCGCGAACCCGTTCAGGATGAGGTCGAGGTGCTGCACAGGGTGCTCCGATGACTACCTGAGTAGAAACTCCGGGAGGGTCGGCGGCAGATCGATGGTGAATAGAATGCCGAACAGAACGTAACACACGGCCGTGATCAGAACCGATTGGCAGACCGGCTTGAGAATGCCCTTGAAGCCGAAGATCTTGGTGATCGTGAACGCCAGCAGGAATGTCGAAAACAGCCAGCCCAGGTGTTCTCCGACGATTCCCCAGATCAGGAACGTCACCGTAATCGCGCCGATGTCGAGATAGTCTCTCCGACTCAGGCGCTCGCTTCCGGATGAGCTCTCCTTCTTCGCCTTGAGGAGCAACACTGCGCCGCACACCACCAGGAGGCACCCCATCAGAAACGGCCAGAACCCGGCACCGGGCTTGAGGATCGAACCGAGCCCATACCCGGGGCACTCGCTCACGGCGTAGCCGCCAGCGGCCACCAGGAGCAGTGGGAACATGAAGGCGCCCCGGCGGGGCATCTTCGGCTCGCTCACGGCGTTCATTCGTAACCGGCCCGCGTGCCGATCAGCTTGATGGTCTCGATGATCACCCGGGGATCGGCCACGTTCTTCCAGGCGATGTCGAGCGCGCACCCGTGGTCGACCGTCGCCCAGTTGATGGGCACCCCGATCGCGACGGCGGAGGCGCTCTTAAACGCCAGGACCTTGACCGGCAGGTGCGCCTGGTCGTGGTACATGGCCACGTACCCGTCGTACTTCCCGTCCATGCATCCGTAGAACAGGGAATCCGCCGGGAGAGGCCCGGCCGCGTCGATGCCCAGGGAGCGGGCCGCTTCGACCGCCGGTCGAATCTCGTTTGCGTCCTCGTCGCCGAACATCCCCTCTTCCCCGGCGTGGGGGTTCAGCCCGGAGACGGCGAGCCTGGGCTTCTCGACCCCGAACGACCTCACCGCTTTCTCCGTCGCCTTGATCGCCTCCAGAATCAGTTCCTTCTTGATCAGGTCGAGGGCCTTGCGAAGCGAGATGTGCAGGGTCACGTTGGTCACCCGGAGCTTGCCCGCGACCAGCATCAGGAACGGGAACTTGTCCCCGGTCATCTCCGCGATCAGGTATGGGTAACCCGTGAAATTGATACCCGCTTCATCTGCGGCCTTTTTGCTGTGGGGTCCGCCGACCGCACCGTGGGCCTTCTTCGCCAATGCGAGGTTGACGGCCAGTTTGGTGTACTCGATCATGGCCTTGCCGGTGAACGCGTTGGGTTTCCCGATCTGGAAGGACTCCCGGGGGACGAGTTCCATGTCGATCAGGTTGGCGACCCCGTCCTCCCATTCGCACGTCTCGACCGATTGGATCACGTTGACCCTGGCCGGAACCCTCAAGTCTTCGCATGCCTTCTGGACGACCCAGTGGTCGCCGATGATCAGCGGACGGCAATAGGAGAAGATCTCACCGTCATGGACGGCCTTTACCACAATTTCGGGACCGATCCCGGTGACCTCTCCGATCGTGATCGCGACAACAGGCTTTAGGGTCGACGCCATTCGCGATTTCCTCCTGAAGTGTGCCCCCGACAAATCCACCCACCATCGCAGCGCATTCGATATGGGCTATTGGCGGTTCAATCCCACATAATCGGACATTAGTAAAGAATAGCTCCGCTGAGGGAACGGGCGCCTAAAAACACGAGGGGATGCTATTTCACCGACAAGGCCCACAAATAAAGCGACGCAACCGAACCACAGGGAGAGTACCTCTTGCGGAACCGGTCAAATTGCTTTTTGGAAAGTTCCTTCAATCCGTACAAATTCATCATGCCGCGCCGAATGGCCAAATCTCCCCAACTGACAACGTCCGGTCGGCATAGAGAGAAAATCAGCAGCATCTCGGCTGTCCAGACACCGATGCCGGGCAGGGATGACAGCCTTTCGATAACCCGTGCATCCGGCATTTCCCTCAATCCTGCAAGGTCCAGGTCGCCGGTGGTAGCAGCCTTGCCGATTCCTTTGATGTACCTCGCTTTGCGCATCGAGAGGCCGCAGTGTTGGATATCGGCAACATCGGCACTGGCGACCTTGCCGGGGGTAATGTCCAGAAGATTGCCGCACAGCCTTCCCCAGACCGTAGCGGCTGCCTTGCTGGAAATCTGTTGTGCCACGACGCTGTGGACAAGGGCCTTAAACAGGTCTGGTATGACCTGCCGCTCGATCATGCCTATGCGGTCGATTGCCCTGCCGAGCTTCTTGTCACGGCTTTTAAGGTGATCGATCTCCGCTTTTCCGTAGCTAAAGAGCTGCATCCTACTCAGATTGGCCGCCGGGGAGCAGCGGGCCATCCACCTGCGAATTTGATGATCGTGCCTGTATGGAACGAGCCCTTCATGTTGGCCAGATAGCTTACTAGCTCGCCTATTTCTTCTGGTTTTCCAAGCCTCCCCGCCGGCACGACCCCCTTTATGAAGTCTCTCCCTATGGGGTCATCTATGAATTTCGTCTTTGGAAAGTAGGCTTCACTGTATAGGTAGTTGGGTGCGATTGCGTTCACTGGAATGCCGAAAGGGGCCAATTCTATGCTTAACGACTTCACCAGGGCATTCGCTCCGGCCCGCGCAATGTCCGGGATAGCGCCGCCCGGCAAAGGCAGTTCGGTGCGGCACGATGTCACCAATATCACATTCCCGCCGCCCTGTTTCTTGAGCATTGGAATTGCTTCTTTCATTAACTTAAACGGATAAACCAATACATTTTCGATCGTGGCATGTAAATCTTCGACATCGGCTTGTTCAATCGGGACATGTATCGCGGGAAAAGTATCGTTGCTGATTATGACATCAACCTTCTTATGATTATCCCATACGTACTGAATCAGCTCCTTTGGGTCCCGGATACCTGAAGGATCTGCCCCGGGGTGGCTCGCCTTGTATTTCTTCTGTCTATCGATGTCCTGGAAGGCGAGGTCTTGAGCCACCACTTCATATCCGTCATCCAGAAGGGCCCTGACCGCCGGCGGGCCGACAAAGTCCAGCACATTCGTAACCAAAGCAGTCCTTTTGTTCATTGCATTCTCCAGGATTCGGCGCTGCCGGCCAAGGGGACGGCACAACGTTGATTGGGCGACTCCCTGTTTTTGAAGCTATTGGGAAAATTTCAGCTTGTCCAGCGTAATCTAAAAAAGGGATTGACTGGATTGCCTCCCGCATGACGGGAGAAGCGATGCTGCCATCTTCCCTTGTTTCCTGACCTGCCCGTGAGCATTATGTCTCTAACCCTTCCACCATAGGTGCACCCATGCGCAGAGTTTCGCTGCTGCTTACCCTGATCCTTTTGACGGCCCTCGCTGCGCCGGCCTTGGCTCTCGATAAGGCCGAGGACGTCCTCAAGGCCGTCGTGAAGATCAAGGCCATCGTTCCCGAGGGCGCGCGCACCGCGGCCACGCTCGGAACAGAGCGCGAGGGCCACGGCATCCTCATCGACGGTCGGGGCCACATCCTGACGACGGGCTACCTCGTCATTGAGTCCGAGACGATCGAGGTGACCGGCCCGGGCGGCCGCAAGGTGAAGGCCGCCTTCGTCGGGTACGACCACGCGACGGGCTTCGGCCTTGTGCGGGCTGAGAGCTCGCTCGGCGTCGAGCCGATCGAGCTCGGCCGCTCGGCGGACCTCACGGAGGGCGCACCGGTTTTGGTGGCGGGGTACGGGGGCCTGGAGTCGGCCGCCGGCGCGCGCGTGGTCGCACGCCGGGAATTCGCGGGCTACTGGGAGTACCTGCTGGAAAACGCGATCTACACCGCACCCCCCTATGCCAAGTTCGCCGGGGCAGCCCTGATCGGGCCGGACGGCCGCCTGCTCGGGGTGGGCTCGCTCTTCACCCCGCTCACCATCCCGGGTGTGGGCACCCTGCCCTGCAACGTCTTCATCCCGATCGACCTGCTGCGGCCGATTCTCCAGGACCTGATCAGCCACGGCCGCCCGAGCACGCCTGCCCGGCCGTGGCTGGGGATCAACGCCGAGGAAGCCCACGGCCGGGTTTTCGTGAATCGGGTCACCGCCGAAGGGCCGGCCGAGGCGGCCGGCCTGGAAACGGACGACCTCATCCTGAAGGTCAACGGCGATCCGGTCTCCGGTCTGACCGATTTCTACCGCAAGGTGTGGGCCGCGGGCAGCGCCGGCGTGGAGCTGACCCTCACCATCCTGAAGGGGGCCGAGACGCGGGAGGTAAAGATGCGCAGCGCCGACCGCAACGCGTTTCTCACGATGCAACCGCGCAAGTCGATATAACGCTCAAGGGTTCAGGGTTCAGGGGCCAGGGGAACCGATACTCGATCCTGGATGCCGAGCTCTCGAGCAAAGCATGTCGTAGGAGCGGCATCCTGCCGCGATCAGGATCGAAGCGGTACGCCTCTCCCACAAGAGATTGACCTGCATACCGCACACGCCACCCCAAACCGCCTCGAATTGAAACCGCGCCCGTTCTGGGATAATGGATAAGCATCAGGCATCGCTTCCCCACCGGAGGTCTTTTTATGTTCAGCACCTTTGGCACCCTCTTCAGAGCGACCACCTTCGGCGAGTCCCACTGCCCCGGCGTCGGGGTGGTGGTGGACGGCTGCCCGCCCCGCCTGGCGCTGAGCGCGGCCGACATCCAGCCCCAGCTCGACCGGCGCCGGCCGGGCCAGAGCCGCCTGACGACCGACCGCGACGAGGCCGACCGGGTGACGGTGCTGAGCGGCACCGAGAACGGGCTCACCCTCGGCACCCCGATCGCGCTGCTCGTACACAACCGCGACCAGCGGCCGGGCGACTACGCCGCCATGCAGCAGGTCCCGCGGCCCTCCCACGCCGACTACACCTACCGCGTGAAGTACGGGATCCAGGCGGCGAGCGGCGGCGGCCGTTCGAGCGCGCGCGAGACCATCGGCCGGGTGGCGGCCGGGGCCGTCGCCGAGAAGCTGCTGCAGGAGCGGTTCGGGGTGCAGATCGTGGCCTGGGTCAGCAGCGTGGGGGAGATCGACGCCCCGGAGCCCGACCTGGAAACGCTGGACCGGCCGACGGTGGACGCCGCGTGGGTGCGCTGCCCGCACACGGCGACGGCCGACCGCATGCAGGAGGCCATCGCGCAGGCGAAGGAGGAGAAAGACTCGCTCGGCGGGGTGGTCAGCTGCATCTGCCGCAACGTGCCGGCCGGACTGGGCGAGCCCGTGTTCGGAAAAACCGAGGCGCTGCTCGCGCAGGCCATGCTGTCCTTGCCGGCCACCAAGGGGTTCGAGATCGGCTCGGGGTTCGCCGGCACGCGCCTGCACGGCAGCCGCCACAACGACCCCTTCGTGCAGAAGGGCGACCGCCTCGGGACGCTCTCCAACCGCAGCGGCGGGGTCCAGGGCGGCATCACCAACGGCGAGCCCATCGTCTTCCGCGTGGCGTTCAAGCCGCCGGCCACGATCGGGCAGTCGCAGCAGACGACCGGCTACGACGGCGCGCCCGCGACGCTCGAGGCCAAGGGGCGGCACGACCCCTGCGTCGTCCCGCGCGCCGTGCCGATCGTCGAGAGCATGGCCGCGCTGGTCCTGGCGGATCTCGCCCTGATCCAGGCCATGCGCCAGCCGGTCGCATGAGCCACCGCCGGGGATGCGAGGGCTGATCGGGCCGACGCTCGATCCCTCATGCTGGATGCTCGCTATCCCCGCAGGTCGGCAACCGGCTGCCATGGGAGAGGTGCCTTGGCATCAACCCTGATCGCGGCTGGAAAGCCGCTCCCACAGAAATCCAAAACGCCTAAAACGTAACACCGAACACCGAAAATTTTACACTCAACACCAAACACGAAACACCCAAACACCCACACACCCACCAACACCAAACAGCCCCGGAGGAGTACCCCCGTCAGGCGGTCGTGATCCGCTTCAGGATGGCGTCGAGAGCCTCGCGCACCCGATCGTAAGCGCCGCCGGCCGTGAGCATTGCGAGCGCCTGCTCGTTCAACCCTCCCGGGGTGGCGCCCTCGGCCGCCAGGTGAGCGAACCGGTCCGGCGGCCCCGCGAGCGCGACGGCCGCGAGGGCATGGAACATCCCCGCAACGTAGTCGCCCGCCGTGGCGGGCGCCGCCCCGTTCCCGACCGCCCAGCCGCCGGCCGTTTCCAGGAGCGCGTAGAACGGCGCGATCAGCGCCGTGGCGGCCCAGAGGACACTGAACTCGGCCTCGGAGGCCAGGGGCAGCGGGCGTCCCAGGCGCGCCAGAAGCTCCCGCACGTCGTCCTCCGCCGCCGGCCAGTAGGGCACGGCGCCCAGGCCACGGGCGCAGGTAGGCAGGGGCAGAACGCGCACGAAGCGCCGGGCGGGCGCCACGCGCGGCCGGATGACGGCGGCGGGCATCGGGATCAGGGAAACCACGGTCTGGTCGGGCCGGAAGGCGAGCGGGGAGAGCACGTCCACGGCCGCCTGGGGCCGCACGCAGAGAAAAACGACGCGGCTGCGGTCGATGACGGCCTGATTGTCGGCGGCGACGGAGACGCCGGGAAACCGTGCGGCCAGGGCCGCGGCCCGCTCCGCGTTGCGCGGCGAGACCGCCACGGGAAAAGCGGCCGGCCCGGCCGCGCGCATCAGCCCCTCGACGACGGCGCTCGCAATCCGCCCGGTCCCCAAGAACCCGATCGTTTCGCTCACGGTTCCTCCCGGTCAGTCGAATAGGTTACGATATCGCCCGTAACCCTGCTGCTCCAGCTCGGAGACGGGGACGAAACGCAGGGCCGCGGAATTCATGCAGTAGCGCAAGCCGGTCGGCGGGGGCCCGTCCGTGAACACGTGGCCGAGGTGCGAGTCCGCCAGCCGGCTGCGGACCTCGGTCCGGACCGTGAAGAAGCTCCGGTCCTGCTTCTCTACGATGCTCGCAGGCTCGAGAGGCCGGGTGTAGCTCGGCCAGCCGGTGCCCGAGTCGAACTTGTCCCGGGAGCTGAAAAGCGGTTCGCCCGACACGACGTCGACGTAAATGCCGGGTGCGTGGTGGTCCCAGTACGCGTTGTTGAAGGCCGGCTCGGTACCGTCCTGGCGGGTGACTTTGAACTGCTGGGGCGTCAGCCGCTGCCGCAGTTCCTCGTCCTGCGGGCGGGTGTAGCCCGCGGGGTCGGCCGTGGCCTGGCACGTGCGTTTCTCCATGGAGTCTCTCCAATCCCCCCCGGTGCTTCAGCCGGAACCGGGCAACCGATCGGCAGCCGGGGCGGCGTTCAGCCGCAGAAGGGTTACCTCCGGCGGCGCGTTCAGCCGCACGGGGGTGAATGTGGTTCCAATCCCCCGGCTGACGTAGAGCCGGGAGTCGCCGATGCGGTAGAGCCCCTCCGGGTAGGGGGTGCTCACGTGGGCGAGGCTCACGTCCCCGCCCGGCAGGCTGATCTTGACCTGCCCGCCGTGGTAATGCCCGGACAGCGTGAGGGCCACACCCCGCTCGGCCGCCGCCGGAAAGATCTCCGGCCGGTGGGACAGCAGGATCGTCGGGATCCCCGGCGGAACGGCGGCGAGGGCCGCCGGCAGGTCGGGGCCCCCCGAGCGCAGATCGTCGATCCCGGCGACGGCGAAGCGCTCCCGCCCCGCGCGGAAGACCCGGCTTTCGTTGTGCAGCAGCTCGATGCCGTTTTGTTTGAGCACCTCCTGGTAGTAGCCGCGCGCGCCGTACCAGTTCTCGTGGTTCCCCAGGGTCGCAAAGGTGCCGAGGCGGGTGCGCACCCGGCCCATCTCCGCGGCGAACCCGGGAAAGAAGACGGTCGAGTTCGAGATGTAATCTCCTGTCAGAAACAGAATCTCCGGCTCAAGGGCGATGACCTGATCGACATAGCGGCGCATCGTGTCGGTCGTCATATAAACGCCCGCGTGGATGTCCGTGAGGTGCACCGCCCGCAGATCGCAGCCGAACGGCAGCGCGAGGGTCTCGACCAGCCGCTCGGGGCTCGCCTGGGCGGCGCCGTACCCGGCCATGACGAACGGCCCGGCCGCGAGGCCCGCGACCCCCGCCTGGATGAAGCGCCTGCGGCCCGGGTCCATCTGGCGCGGATCGCGGCGGGCGCCCGCTCCCCGCAGGAGCCGGGCCCCCAGTCGCATCAGCCCGCCGCCGGCCTGGGCGACGAGCAGCAGCAGCGCGGAGAAAATCGAGCCCAAGCTCCACACCGCCGGGGCGTAGAAGAACACGGCTTGGGCGGCCGGGGGGGGGATCGACCCAGGGGATGGGGGCGCTCATGATGCGCCAGTTGGCCGCGAACAGCAGTGCGATGACGATCCCGCAGGCGAGAAGGGCTGCGACGCCCCAGCGCCCTGCCCGCTGCCGGATCGCCATCCGGATTCGCACGAGGAGGTAGAGCTGCGCGGCCACTGCGAGGCCGACGACGATCCACCGCAAGGTCCAGAACGATATGGGTGCCATCGGAGTCGGATCCCGGAATCAGTAGGGGTAATACGGATAGCGCCGCCACCCGCCGCCGTATGGCCAGCCATAGAGATAGGGGTAGTCCGGCGGGCCCAGCAGCCGCCAGAGCCGCAGCTCGATGGCTTGAACCACGGGGTAGCGGTAGTCGATTTCGCCGATGCGGCGGGTCTGAGGGTCCAGCACCTCGCCCGCCACCGTGATGTCCCGGCCGGGGCTGTATACGGCGGGGTCCAGGAACTGTTCGGAGACGACCAGGAAACGGCCCTCGGACCGGTCCGTCAGCCGCGGCGCCTCTGAGGAGTCGAGGGATTTCTGGACGACGTCGATCTCGGTCAGGCCCGGCTTTGGAACCGTCTGCACAATGGTACCGCCCAGCAGCACGGTCTTCCCCTTGGCTCCAGACGGGTCGGCGGCGATGGCGCGGTAGTCGAGAGTCCGGTCCACCTGGTCCATCAACTGGCGGGAAATCACCGGGGTGCAGCCGACGAACACCGCCAGGCTGCAGAGCGCCACCCAAACACCGGCCGCTGATTTTATTAACCGTTTCATAATTGTGCTAACGTTGTCGTTCCGGCGGAAGCCGGAATCCAGAGGCTTTATGGATGCCGGATCCAGTCCGGCATGACGGTACTATTTCGAGAAAATTAGTAATTCTGCACGCTTCATCATGACGGAACCATGCGCATCGCCGGCCGAAACGCCGATCCGGTCAGCGGTTCACTTGGGCGCGATCGGATAGCCGGAGTCGCGCCACTCGACCCAGCCGCCCTTCAGCGCGTACACCCGCGGGTAGCCGAGGTCGATCAGCTTGAGCGCCAGACTGGCGCTCGAACCTTCGTTCTTTCAGTCAGACATTAAGCCGAACCGGCGGGATTGCAACCAGCAGGTCCTGACATTTCGCGGGTCAGGGGTTTTCGGCCTGGCCGACGTCGATCCACTCCGCAAGGGCAGCGGCGTGGTCCGGCTGGAGGTGCCGGGTGGAATAGAGGAAGACGCTGCCGGCCGAGGTGACGGTCCGGGCGATGTCGGCCGTGTCCGGGTCCTCCGCGATCCGGGCAAGACAGGCCGCGAGGTCCGCGGGGCTGAAGTCGAAGGGGGGACTCTCGAAGAGGGAGAGCGGGACCGGGCGCGTCTGGGACCGGGACTGGACGCGGACGGTCTCGACCACGAGCGCCGGGCGGTCGCCGCGGCCCGCCAGGATCCGGGCGTAGGGCGCCGTCATGAAAAGCTCGGAGTAGAGCCCGCTGGAGCCGTCGGGCAGCGCGATCTCGCGGAGGTCGGGGTGCTCGGCCTGCGTCGCGTCGACGAGCGTCCGCCACTCGCCCGGCCCGGCGCGCGGCGCTGCGGGCAGTTCGGCGGGCGAGAAGAGCCGCCCCTCGCGGCTGAAGGCCCGGATGCAGTCCGCCAACGCCGTGCGGACCTCGCCGGTCATACGGTCAGGTCCCGCCGCCTGAGCTCCCTGGCCACGGGTTCGAGGCCGAGCCGCCGGTAGCTCTCGACCGTCGGGGAGCCGGTCAGGCGGTCCCAGCCCAGCTCGGCGTAGAACATGTCCAGCGCCGTGCGCATGTCGTCCCGATCCATGCGGATCGTGCCGGGGCTGAAGGGCGCCTTGGGCGCGTCGCCCTCGAAGACCCAGTCCGGGATGGTGTCGTGCTGCGCCCGCATGTCGCGCGCCCCCATGCCGCGGATGGTGAGCGCGCGGTGGAGCGTGAAGATCCGCTCGGCCGTCAGGTCGAGCTCCTCCCGGGTCTTGCGGTCGCCGGTCGCCAGGCTGTAGAGCAGCGACTCGATTGAGTTGTCCCCGCGGTAGCCGCGCTCCCTCAGGGGCGAGGCCACCCACGGCCCCATCCAGTTGCACAGGCCGAGAGAGTCGTGCAGCTCCTTGCGCAGGAGCGACCACTTGGCCATGCGCGCCTTGTGGACGTTCATGGGCGTGTACGCCATGGCCGGGTCCACCGCCCCCGCCGAGCCCCAGAGGTCGACCGCCAGCCGTCGCTGCACCTCGATCGGCAGACCGTTGCGGGTGAAATTGGTGTGCGAGTGGCACTGGGCGTCGCGGTTGTACTGGGTGTTGATGATGACCCCGCACTGCCCCGAATCTTCGTTGGAGTGGTGCTTGGGGTGGCCCATCTTCCAGTAGCCGAGCTCGGCGTCCTTTTTCCAGGTCGCCTCGGGGATCCCCCAGCGCTCGAGGGTGTAGCCGGTCCCCAGCCCGAGCGCCGTCGCAAGCTCCCCGTCCTTGGCGGCGATCCGCGGCAGCAATTGGAAGAGAAAGGACGGGTCGCCTTTTTCGTAGCGCTCCCAGTCGTAGCTCCCGTATTCCTGCTGGCCCATTTTGACCTTGAGGATGCCCTCGTAATAGAATTTCTGGAAGTCGCGCTGCAGCAGCCGATAGTTGTTCCAGATGCCCAGGTCGTCGGCCAGGTGCATGCCCACCATGGCGGCTTCGATCGCGGTCTGCCCTCGGTTCCCGTCCGGAAACTTCCTGAAGAACTGCCGCCCGAAATTCAGCCCGCCGCAGGTGTTCTGGCCGGTCTCGGGGATGCCGTACTTCGCGGCCACGGCCGGTACCTTGAGCACGGTATGGCAGCGGATCGGGCAGCCGGTGCAGCCGTTGCCCCGCACGGTGTACTTCCAGGCCTGCGGGCCCAGGAAGTAGACAGCGCTGTTGCTGCGGTAGGCGATGCGGTTGAGCCGCTGGGGCTCGCAGGGTCCGGTGTCGATCGGCGGGTTGGCCGCACCCCATGGCCGTCCTCGGGCGGCCACCCAGCGGCTGCCGGTGCTCGAGAACTCGGCCCACGGCTGGGGCGAGTCGGGCACGACGTGCTGGTTGTTGGCCCCGATCAGCGACAGGTGGTACTTGATCGCCTTCTCCCACTCCTCGGGGCTGCCGGCGATGCGGATGGCGCCGGTGCCGTGCACGCCGATGGCCTTGAGGTTCTTCGACCCCATGACGGCCCCGCCGCCGGCCGAGTGCGAGACCGAGTTGATGATGACCGACATCGGGACCTGGTTCTCGCCGGCCTGGCCGATGCAGGCCACGGCCGCCTCCGGGCCCATGTCGCGGCTGATCTCGTAGGTGGCCCGCCGGATGCCCTCGCCCCAGATGGCCTCGGCCCGCCGGATCTTCGCCTGCCCGTCGGTGATCGAAAGCCACACCGGCTTGTCCGCCCGGCCCTCCACGATGACCGCATCGAACCCGGCGTACTTGAGCTCGGCCGCGAAGTGGCCGCCCATGTGCCCGCTCGCCGACCAGCGGTTTCGGCCAGCAAGTCGGCCAGAGGGTGGTGACGGCCGTGCGGCCGTTGCAGGGGGCGCCGGTGCCGGCGAGCGGCCCTGTGGCGAAGACGATCTTGTTGGCGGGGTCGAACGGGCGCGTCCCAACGGGCACCTCGTCCCAGAGGACCTTGTAGCCGATCCCCGTGCCGCCCGACGACGTCCCGGTACTTGTCCGCGGTCTCTTCGGTGGCGATCCGGCCGGTCGAGAGGTCGACCCGCAGGACCTTGCCGGCCCAGCCTCCGGGGGTGGTCATACGCCTGGTCCTTTCTGTGTCCGAATCCGGCCGGCGCCCGCGCGCCCGGTCATTTCTGGTGGCAGTCGACGCACGCCTGGGCCCTCTCGGGCGGGATCACGGCGGTGATCGCCATCCGCGGCGGGGTGGTGCGGGTGAGGTCCCGCCAGCGCACGTAGCGCAGCGCCTCCGACGGGCAGGCCTCGACGCACTTGGGCTTGCCCTCGCAGAGGTGGCACTTGGTCGCCTTTTCGGTTTCCTCGTTAAACGACATCATCTCCCACGGGCAGGCCCGCTGGCACATGCGGCAGCCGACGCAGGCGTCGGCGTCCACCACGCGGGCGTTCAGCGGCGGGTTGGCGACGATGGCGTCGCTCGGGCACACATTGGCGCACGGCACCGGGTGGGCGCACTGGCGGCAGGCGTCCGGGCACGATCAGCCCGTTGCCCCAGTCGCCCAGCAGCTCCTGGCGGGTGTAGAGTCCGAGCGGGCCGTAGGCGATGTTGCGGCGGACCTTGATGCGGGCGATGGTCGGGGCGGACCACCCGTCGTTGAACTCCGTGCAGGCCAGCTCGCAGCGCCGGCAGCCAACGCAACGCGACGGGTCGGCCAGCAGCACCCCCTCGGCCTTCTCGGTGATGATGAGCGAGCCCGCTATCCCCCGGGCCGCCGCGACCAGGTCCCAGGCCGAGAGCCCCGCAACCGCAGCCCCCGTCAGCTTGAGGAACCGCCGCCGGGAGCGGTCGACGCCTTCCGCCGTGCAGCGCACGGCCGCGGCACGCAGTGTTTCAGCAAGGCTGGGCAGGTCCATGGTCCTCCCTCCCTTCGGGACAGTTCCGACCGACTGGGATGAGTGACACTACCGTATGGCGCGACGGTTGACAACAGCGACTCAGTCCGCCACCCGGCCCCGCAGGGCCTTCACTCTCGCGCGCCGGGTCTTGGTGTCCATGCGCCTGGCGCGGGCACCGAGGCTCGGACGAGTCGGGCGGCGCCGGCGCCGGACGACCGTCGCCCGCCGGACCAGCTCCGCCAGGCGCTGCAGGGCCTCCGTCCGGTTCGTCTCGCGGCTGCGGGACTCCTGGGCCTTGATCACGACCACCCCGTCCTTGGTGATCCGCTGGTCCGGCAGGCTCAGGAGCCGCTCCTTGACCGCGTCGGGCAGCGAGGAGGCGCAGAGGTCGAAGCGCAGGTGAATGGCCGTGGACACCTTGTTCACGTTCTGCCCGCCCGCGCCCTGCGCGCGCACGGCGCTGAGCTCGATCTCGCCGAGCGGGATCGTGAGGCTCGCGGTGACCCGCAGCCCCTCCCCGCGGTCGCTCGCGCCGGGTGCCGCAGCGTCAGAGGGCTTTGACATAGAACACCTTGTCGTCCCCGGGGGCGTAGAAATCCCGCAGCTGGGTCTCGCGGGTGAACCCCAGGCGCTCGTAGAAGCGGCGCGTCGGCTCGTACTGGGCCCGGCCCGATGTCTCGGCGTAGATGCGCCGCCCGCCGGCCGCCCGGACGATGCCCTCGGTTTCCCGCATCAGCACCCGGCCGAGCCCCTGGCTGCGACGGCCGTGGTCGACCGCGATCCAGTAGAGGTCAAAGCTGCCCTCGGTCCCGTCGATCGGGCCGTAGCAGGTGTAGCCCGCCACCTCCCCGTCCCGCTCGCCGAAAACGAAATAATACTCCGACGCCTCCCCGAACTCCAGGCAGTCCTCCACCAGCTCCACGGCGATCTCGATTTCGGCCGGGTTGAAAAAGCCGGTCGACTCCACGATCGCCCGCACGGCGGCGCAGTCTTCCGGGACAGGCTCATAGCGAAAGGTGATGTCGGACTCCATGCGTTTCCTCCGGTAGAGGGCCGTTATCTTATCTCAATTGGGAAAAACTGCAAACCGGAGGTTCGACCGGGAGGGAGGGGCAAAAGGCACAACCGGCAGCTCAAGCGAAAGGATGCGTTCGGATCGGCTTCGCCCGAAGCCCAGGATCAAGGCGCGCAAGGCCCGTGGTCCGAGGCGTACTCCCTGTACGCCGCAGGACCCGCGGGCCGCCGCGCAACGCCGAGCCTGGGCTTCCGGCAAAGCCGCATTCTTTTGCCCCTCCCGCAAGGGGAAGTGGCGTAAAAACCAGAACCGCCAACTCAAGTGAAAAGACCTGTCCGGATCGGCTTCGCCCGAAGCCCGGGATCAAGGCGCGCAAGGCCCGTGGTCCGAGGCGTACTCCCTGTACGCCGCAGGACCCGCGGGCCGCCGCGTAACGCAGAGCCCGGGCTTCCGGCGAAGCTGCATTCTTTTGCCCCTCCCGCAAGGGGAGGGGCGAGGGAGCAAAAGGCAGAACCGCCAAATCACAAGCGAAAAGACTCGTTTGGATCGGCTTCGCCCGAAGCTCGGGATCAAGGCGCGCAAGGCCCGTGGTCCGAGGCGTACTCCCTGTACGCCGCAGGACCCGCGGGCCGCCGCGCAACGCAGAGCCCGGGCTTCCGGCGAAGCCGATCGTCACAGGAGGCGGTTGAACCAGAGAACGGAGAGGCCCGCCGCCAGAATCGCCAGTACGGCGGCCGCTCCGGCGAAGAGCGCCGTGATCTCGGTCTCCTGCTTTTCCATGACCAGGCGGGAGGTCAGCGTCTGGTAGACCGTGTTCAGGTCGGCGGCGTTGCTGGCGTAGAAATACTCGCCGCGGGTCAGGTCGGCGATCGTCTTGAGCGTCTCCTCGTCCAGGCGCACCCGCATGGACCAGCCCTCGAACCGGAGGGTATCCCCCTCGGTCGTGCCGACCCCCACCGTGAAAACGCGCACCCCGCGCTCGGCGGCCATGCGGGCGGCCTCGACCGGGTCGGGCCCGACGTTCGACTGGCCGTCGGTGAGCAGGATGACCACCGCCGAGGTGTAAGAGCCCGGCGGCACGGGCTTGAAGGCGGGCCTGGCCGGTTCGCGCGACGCGTCGAGGGGCGTTCCCTTCAGGGACTCGCCCGCGCGGTCGCGGCGCGGGTTGAGCGAGCGCAGGTCGATGTCCATTTCCGGGAAGATCGCCTTGAGGGACATCAGGATGCCGCTGCCGATCGCGGTTGCGCGCTGCAGCTCGAAGCGCTCGATGGCCCCGAGTACGTCCTCGCGGTTGGAGGTGGGAGCCTGCACGAGCGCCGCGCTGCCCGCGAAAGCCACGACCCCGATGCGCGTGTGGTGGGGCTGCGCGGACACAAACTCACGCGCGGCCGCCTGCGCCGCCTTGATGCGCGAAGGCTGCACATCCGTGGCACGCATGCTGCCGGAGATGTCCATCGCCAGGATGACGGTCTCGTGTCGGGACGGAAGCGTCACGGTCGCGGTCGGCCGCGCAACCGCGACCAGCATCAGGGCGACGGACAGCAGGAAGAGACTCGGCGGGATGTGGCGGCGGAAGGCCGCCCCGGAGCCGAGGGCCTGCCGCACCATGGACAGGCTCGCGTAGCGCACGGCCGTGCGCTTGCGCCGCCGCAGCAGCCAGAAGTAGGCGGCGACGAGCGCGGGCAGGAAAAACATCCCCCAGAGCAGGTCCGGCCACAGGAAGCTCATGCGGCGCCCTCCAGGTGCGCGGGCAACCCGCCGCCGGCGAGCAGGCCGCGCCGCTTGCGCAGCTCGGCAAAGCGCAGCACGGCCTCGACGAGGCGGCCCTCGGTCGAGAGTTCCAGGCAATCCACCCCGGCCTGCGACAACGCCCGGCGCAGCTCGGACTCGTGGCGGAGGACGACGGAGGCGAAGCGCCCGCGGAAGCCCCGGTCGTGCGTGTCCACGAACTCCTGCTCACCCGTCTCGGCGTCCTGCAGCACCAGCGGCCCCAGGTCGGGCAGCTCCATTTCCAGGGGATCGTAGAGCCGCACCGCGACGACCTCGTGGCGCCGGGCGAGCAGCGCGAGCGGCTCGGCCCAGCCCGGGGAGCTGAGGAAATCCGAGACGACGAACACGAGCGAACGGCGTTTCAGATGACCGGCAGCGCGGACCGCAGGAAGGCGGCCAGGTCCGTGCGCGCGAGCGCGGGGCTCGGGCGCGGGTGAGCATGCAGTGCAGCAGGCGCAGGACGTGCCGCCGCCCGCGGCCCGGCGGGATGACCGCATCCATTCGCTCGCCGAACAGCAGGGCGCCGACGCGGTTGCCGTGACGCGTGAGCAGGCGGGCGAGGACGGTGACAACCCGGCAGGACACCGCCGCTTCTCACCGCGCGGCGGCACCGAAATCCACCGACGGGCTCATGTCCAGGAGGAACCACGCGGTGATGTCGCGGTCCTCGATGAACAGCGGACGCAGGGAGCCTGCATCCGGGCGGTGACGTTCCAGTCGATGGGACGCACGTCGTCGGTGAGCTGGTACTCGCGCAGCTCCGCCATCTCGACCCCGAACCCGCGGAAGAGGGTGCGGTAGTCGCCCTGCAGCAGGCCGTCCAGGCGCCGGATGACCGTCCAGTCCAGCCGCTGCAGCACCCGCTCGGGATCAGATCGCCCGCGGCATGACCCTGCAGGACCTGCGCGGGCGCGGGGATGGCCGCATCATCTGCCGGATGATTTCGTCCGTGGTCACCCCGTCCGAGAGCGCCTCGTAGGAGGGAATGATGCGGTGGCGCATCACGTCGTGCACGAGGTCGGTGACGTCCTGCGGGATGACGTAGTGCGGCCGCGCACGAACGCCAGGGCGCGCGCGCCATTGATCAGGTTGATGGAGGCGCGGGGGCTTGCCCCGTACACGATGTAGCGCGCCATGTCCGGCACGCCGTGCGCCCCGGGTCCCGCGTGGCTGCGGCCAGCCGCACGGCGTGCTGCATCAGGGCGGGTCGACGAACACGCGCGCGCATGCGCGCTGCAGGCCGATCAGCTGCTCGGCCGTGCCCACGGGCGCCACCTCGCGCGCCGGGCCGGTCATGCGCTGGACGATGACGAACTCCTCCGCCTCGCTGGGGTAGTCGACGAGCACCTTCATCATGAAACGGTCCACCTGCGCCTCGGGCAGGGGATAGGTGCCGTCGGTCTCGATGGGGTTCTGGGTTGCCATCACGAGAAAGGGCTGCGGGACCTGGTGGGTCTCCCCGGCGATCGTCACCTGGTACTCCTGCATGACCTCCAGGAGAGCGCTCTGCACCTTGGCGGGTGCGCGGTTGATCTCGTCGGCGAGCAGCAGATTCGCGAACACCGGGCCGAGCGACGTGCTGAACTCGCCGGTTCGCTGGTTGTAGATGCGGGTGCCCACCAGGTCCGCCGGCACGAGGTCCGGGGTGAATTGGATCCGGCTTGAATACCGCCGCGCACGCGCGGGCGAGGGTCTTCACCGTCAGGGTCTTGGCCAGGCCCGGGACCCCCTCCACGAGCAGATGGCCCTGGGACAGGAGCGCCACCAGCACCCGCTCGAGGAGGTGGTCCTGGCCCACGATGATCTTCTTCACCTCGTAGAGGATCTGCTCCATGAGCGCGGCCACGTCGCGTTCGGTCTCCCGCATGTCCATACGCCTCTGTCCGATCCCGCCCCCGATCAGAAGGGCGGCAGCCCCACGGCGCTCGCCGCGTTCTCGATCGGCACCGCGAAGGCGATCCCGGCGAACACGCCCTGGTCGTGGGGGTTGAGGATGGCGGTGACGATCCCGACCACGTTGCCGTCGGTCGTCACCAGCGGCCCGCCGGAGTTGCCGGGGTTGGCCGCCGCGTCGAACTGGATCAGGTTGGTCAGCACCCGCTGACCCTCGGGTGAGCGGAACTCGCGCCGCAGCCCCGAAACCACCCCCGCCGTCACGGACGGCCCGATGCCGAATGGGAAGCCGACGGCGACCACCTCGTCCCCGGGCGCCAGGTCGCGGGTCGAAGTCAGGGTGGCCGCCACCAGGTCGTCGGGCACCGTCGCGGCCCGGATGACGGCCAGGTCGTGTTCCGGCTGGGTGCGAACGACCGCGGCCTCGGACTCCGTGCCGTCGTGAAAGACGACCTGCAGCCGCCGGGCCCCGGAGACCACGTGCAGGTTCGTCAGGATCACCCCGGAGTCCAGGATCACCACCCCGCTCCCGGTGCCGAGCACGGAGTCTTCCTCGCCTTCGTGGTCGTGGCCCAGGCCGTTCACCCGCACGACCGACGGCCGGATCACGTCGTAGGCGCGCGCGGCGGCCGAGGGCAGCGCGCGGGTGGCCAGGGTGTGGAGCACCGCCGCATCGATGTCCTTCTGGGTCGGAGTGCGCGGCGCGGGCTCGCGCCCGAGCTGTGCTGCCAGGAAGAGCACGGCCGCAGCCGCTGCCCCGGCGGTCAGCCACAGGAGACGCGCGGGTCGGTCGAGAAGGGGGCGAGCGAGAAAGCGGTGCGGTCGGTGCGGTGTCAGTGGGGAGGGCGCCGGCTCGGGCGGCGGGTGAGCGTCCGAAGATTTCACGGGGCCGGTCCCCCCGGAGGAGGATTCCGGCCGGGGCCGGCTGGAACTGTACAGGGCAGCTCGCTTCATGGCTTACCTCGCCCGCGGCGTTGCCGCCGGGTCCATGAACGCAATAGTACTCACCCGCGCGCCAAAGACAAGCACCCCATCGGGCGGGCGGCTGTATGGACCGGAAATATTTTTTTGAAATTCGATGTGGAAAAAAAATTCACGTATCGTGAAAGGCCCGCCGTGCCCGTCGAGGTGATGGCGGCCGGCGCCCTGCCTGTGGCCGTGATCCGCATGGTTGCGACGGGTTCGTCACTCCCGTCACGCTCCGAGCTCGATGCGGTCCGGTCGGTTCAGCTGCCGGCGGGATGGGTGGTCTGAGAGGGGGTGTGGTGGTGGGACTGCACCAGTTGTTTCACGAAGTCCGTGGTCGCGGCGCTCGACCCGAGCAGCGCGAGTGCGATCCGCGTCTTGCCGCTGCGGCCGCGGCTGGAGTTCACCACCCGGGCCTGGATCTGCGTTTCCTGGTTGGCGGTGTTGATGAAGGAGAGTGCCACCCGCTCGGGTGGCGAGCTGCAAAAGACGTCCACCATCAGCCGGCCCTGGCTGAGCTCCGTGACCCGGCCGATGTGGAAGTTCAGCGGCCGGCCGGCCTCGTCCACCTCGGTGCAGGTCACCGGGACCGATACCGGCACCCCTGCGGGCCCCGGCCCGGCGGCCGGGGCCGCGACATCAACCCCGGGCGGCCAGGCGCGGAAGAGGGTGCGGCACTTCGAGCACCGCACGCGCGATCCGGTCGGCTTCAAGCGTCGCTCGTCCAGGTTGAACTTCCGGTGACAGCTTTCGCACTCGATGATCATAGGGGTGTCCCCGGCCCTCGCGCGCCTGCCGCGATCACGCCTGCAGCGCCTTGCGGATGGCCTCGTCGATTTGGTTGATGAGCAGCGGCTTCAGGACCAAGCCCCGGATCCCCTTTCGGCGGCCTTTCCTCGTTGATGGTCTGGCTGTAGCCGGTGCAGAGGATGACCGGAATCCCCGGCCGGATCTCATCATTTCCCGGCCAGCGCGTCGCCGGTCATCCCGGGCATGGTCTGGTCCGTCATGACCAGGTCGAAATGTCCGGCTTGGCCTTGAAGAGCTCCAGCGCCTCAAGCGGGCTGGTGCGCGAGACCACCTGGTAGCCGAGACGCTGGAGGATCTTCTCCCCGATCTCCACGAGCATCCGTTCGTCGTCCACGAACAGGATGCGCTCCGAGCCGCCGCACGCGAGCACGGCCTGCTCGGGGGTCTCGGCGGCGCACCCCTCCGCCTTCGGCAGGTAGACGTGGAAAGCCGCCCCTTTCCCGACCTCGCTCTCCACCTGGATGGCGCCCCCCGCCTTTTTGACGATGCCGTGCACGACCGCCAGCCCCAGCCCCGTGCCGACCCCCTTGTTCTTGGTCGTGAAATAGGGGTCGAAAATCCGTTCCCGGATCTCCGGGGGGATCCCGTTGCCCGTGTCCCGCACGGTCACCCGCACGTAGGCCCCGGGACCGAGGTCGAGAGCGCCGCAGGGTTGGCCCGCCTGAAGATCGATCCCGCAGGCCTCGATCTCGACCATGCCGCCGCGCTCGCCGATCGCGTGCGCGCGTTGGTGCACAGGTTGATCAGGATCTGGTGCAGCTCGACCGAGTTGGACAGCACCGCCGACGCCGAACCCTCGATCCGGCTGCGGATCTCGATCGTGGACGGCAGGCTCGCGCGCAGGAACTTGACCGCCTCCTTGACGACCATCCCCACGTGCACGGGCATGCGCTCCCCGTCGCCCTGGCGGCTGAAGGACAGGATCTGCTTGACCAGGTCCCGCGCGCGGTTGGCCGCCTTCATGGCCTCCCGGTGGTACTCGACCGGTGCGCCCTCGCTCAGCATGGACAGCTCGGTGAAGCCGATGATGGCCGAGAGGATGTTGTTGAAGTCGTGGGCGATGCCGCCGGCGAGCGAGCCGATCGCCTCCATCTTCTGCGCCTGCAGCAGCTGGGTCTGCAGGCGCCGGTTGTCCTCGTCCGCCTTTTTGGCCGCAGTGATGTCCTGCACGAGGGAGATGAAGTAGAGGGGTTTGCCCTCCTGGTCGTGCTGGACGCTGGCCCAGATGCGGGTCCAGACGACCGATCCGTCGCGGTGGATGAACCGCCGCTCCTGCTCTCCGGAGGCGATCCGGCCCTGGACGAGCGCCTCGATGAACTGCGAGCGCCGCCCTTTGTCCTCCGGGTGGGTGAAGTCGGTCACCGGACGGCCGACCAGGTCCGCCGCTCCGTAGCCCATCATGCGCGCCAGCGCCGCGTTGACCTCGAGGTAGACCCCCTCGAAGCTCACCAGGCTCATGCCGACCGAGGCGTTCTCGAAGGCCGTGCGGAACCGCCCCTCGCTCTCCTTCAGCGCCTCCTCGGCCCGCTTGCGCTGCAGGATGCGCCACATTCCCGACATGAGCAGGTTGAGCTGGCGCACGTCCGATTCGTTGTAGTCCGACTCCTTGTTGCCCACCCCGGCCACGATGACGATCCGCCCCCCGTCCATGACCGGGACCCCCAGGTGGCGGTCGACGTGCACGTGACCCGCGGGGCAGCCCTTCTTGCCCGGGTGGGGGCCCTCGTAGGCGTTGGTGATGATCGGCCGCCGCTGGCGCACCGGTTCGCCCCAGAGCCCGGTCTCGCTCACCTGGTAAATCCGCGGCATCTCCAGCATGCAGCATTCGGCCATGGCCGCGCTCGACCAGGCGTGCATGGTGAGAACGCTCTCGTCCTCGCCGGCGAAGGCGAGGTAGCCGATGCGGCTCCCGGTCAGGCGCACCGCCTGCTCGAGGGCGAACGAGGTGATCTCCTGCAGGCCGGCGTCGGTCATCTGGTTCAACCGCAGTAGGGCCTCGAGGCGCATGTCGTCCAGCCGCAGCTCCTCTTCCGCCCGCAGCCGCTCCGTGATGTCCTCGCCGATGATGGTGACGTTTTCGACCCAGCCCTCGTCGTTGCAGAAAACGGTGTTGTTCCAGCCGATCACCCGCCGCCGGCCGTCGCGCGTGACGATCTCGCTGCGGAAATGGGCCGGGAACACGCCGGTCTCGACGGTCTGCCGGAAGATGTGGCGGGCGCTCTCGCGGACGTCCTCAGGCAGGAAGAGCTCGAACCAGTTCCGCCCGATCGCTTCCGTCCGGGCCCACCCGGTCAGATCCAGGAGGAAGTCGTTGCAGAGCAGGATGCCGCCGTCGCGGTCGAGCATGACGCCGATCAGCGACATGTTCTCTAAAACGGCGCGGAACCGCCGCTCGGACTGGCGCAGCCGCAGCTCGGACTGGCGGCGCTCGGTGACGTCGCGCGCGATCCCCTCGTAGCCGGAGAAACGGCCGGCTTCGTCCCGGAGCGCCTGCACCGAGACGGACATGGATAGAAGAGAGCCGTCCCGGCGCCGGGCCTCGAACTCCCAGTCCAGAGCCTCGCCGGATTTTTCCAAAACGGCCAGCAGCTTCGGCCGGTTTTCGGGGTGAGCCCACAAGATGTCGGCCGACCGACCGATCAGCTCGTCGACCGAAGCGTAGCCGAAGACCTCCGCGGCCGACGGGCTCGCCATCCGCAGCGTGCCGCCCGCGTCCACCCGGTAGAAGACGTCGAGCATGTTCATGACGACGCCGCGGTAGGCCTTCTCGCTTTCGGCCAGGCGCAGCTCGGACTGGGCGATGCGCCGCCGCGCCTGCTCCGAGCGCCTCAGGAACACGTAGCAGAAGCAGAGCGCGGCCGTGAGGACCAGGGTCATGGCGATGAACGGCGTGTGGATGGCGGCGGCGTGCACCTCCCATTCGTGGGCGCTGACGTCGATCCCGAGCAGGGTCGGGGGGACACCGGGCTGCAGGGGCCGCAGGGGGGTCAGGGCGCTGACCCAGCTCCCCCAGCGGTCGGTGGACGGCCCCTCGACGCAGTCGCTGCCGGTGGCCAGAGCGCGTCGGAACTCCGCGCTCGCCTCCTCGTACAGCGTCCCGGCGGCCGAGTAGTTGGCGGTCCCCGGCGGCTCGGAGTCGACGTAGAAGAACACCTGCCCGTCCTCGCGCAGCCCGGAGATGTAAATGAAGCGGCACTGCGGGTTGGTCGAGCAGATCAGGCCGAGCTGTTCCTTGATCCGCAGGTAGGGCGGGGAATCCTCGTCCTGCGGGGTCCCGGTGAGCCGGCCGAACCACTCGTCGTTGACGCTGTCGGCGATCACTTGCGCCTGGCGCAGCAGGTCCGAGCGCATGCGCGCCTCCTGCGAGCGGCCGGCCCACCAGCTGGCGAGCAGGCCGCCGACCAGGACGGCGAACGCCAGCACGGCAAACAGCCGCGCGCGGTTCGCGGACGCGTTGGATTTCGCAGGCTCCACGATAGAGGCTCTCCGGCGCATGGGTTCTGCGCGGGCTGCCCCGAGGCGGAGCCCGCTTAGATCAGATCGGCCCTAACGGGCAAAATCTTTAATGACAGTGGGCGGTTATTTTAATCCCCCCGCATAGCGCCCCCAAGGCCGCATGTGGCGTTGCGCGGAAGACGAGCGGGAACCTTTACTCCAGGACGAACCGGAAGTCGCAGGTCGCGGCGCCCTGCATGATGGTCTGGGTGCGCGCGAGCGCAAGCCGCGGGTTGAACCCGCGGGCGAAGGGCTCGTCGCGGCTGCAGGACAGGCAATACCCGAGGTCCCGCATGCCCAGCCGTTCGTAGAGATCGGCGTAGCCGCAGCGCGTCACGTCGAAGCTGAGCGTCCGCTCCGTTCTCTCCAGGAAGCGGACGGTCATGGCGTCGTCCGCGGACCAGACCTCCCGCACGAGCCGTTCAAGCTCCGGAAGGGAGCCGCCGCCCGGGCGCGCGGCCATCTCCCGCCCGGCCGCGAGGGCGTCCGCGCGCACGGCGGCGGCGGCGATTTCAAGCGCCCGGCCCATCCCGAGTGTCTCCGCAAACCCCCGGATGAGAGCGGCGGCGATCGGGGCCTGGATCTCGCGCCGCAGGAGGTGGCTCACCTCGCAGGCGGACGTCGGGGTGTGGGGGCGATCGGGGGGTGATGTCATGGCGGTCTCCTCATCGTGAAGGCACCAGGGTTCAGCGTTCAGGGCACGTTCGTTCTGAACGTGATTATCTGATCTCGCCCCCCCCCCCCCGCCGTCTCCAGCATAGGACCGGTTGCATGCTCCCGCAACTCACGCCGCATTGACAGGCGTACCGGCCTCGGTTTAGGTTCACGCGTTTGGACCGAAACCAGGACGCGAGGCCCCCATGTTGGAAACAGCGGTTTTTCTGTGCGGTGCGGTCGTGATGGTCATCGAGCTCACGGGCTCGCGCATCATGGCCCCTTTTCTCGGAACCTCGCTGGTGGTCTGGACCAGCCTGATCGGGATCATCCTGGCCTCGCTCAGCGTCGGGTACTGGTGGGGCGGGCGCCTGGCGGACCGGCGACCCGAGCGCAAGCTGCTCGGACGCATCATCCTGCTGGCGGCGTTTGCGACCGCGGCGGTGGCCGGGACCAAGTCGTTCGTCCTGGGGTTCCTGCAGTCCCAGGGCGCCGGGCTGCACGCGGGCGCCGTCTGGGGGGCCCTCCTGCTGTTCGCCCCCCCGGCCGTGCTGCTCGGGATGGTGGCCCCGTTCGCGGTGCGGCTCAAGCTCTCCCACAAACGCACCGGCGGCCAGACGGCCGGGAACCTCTACGCCATCTCGACCATCGGCAGCATCGTCGGGACGTTCGCGGCCGGCTTCGTGCTCATCGCCTGGCTGGGGAGCACCAACATCCTGCTGCTCATGGCCGCGGTCCTGGCCCTGGCGGCTCTGCTCGCCGGGCGCAGCGGCGCGGGCATCAAAGCCGGCGCCCTCGCGGCGTTCATCGCGCTGCTCGTGCTCGCGGTCAACTACGACACGCGCCTGGCGACAGCGGGGTTCGTGGACGTCGACACGCCCTACAACCGGGTCCTCGTCTTCGACGGGGCGGAAATCGGCAGCGGGCGGCCCATCCGGGTGATGGTCACCGGGCCGCAGGGCCGACAGTCGGCCATGTACCTGGACCATCCGACCGAGCTGGCCGTGCCCTATACGCGCTGGTACCGCCTGGTCGAGCACTTCGCCCCCGGGATGAAGCGCCTGCTGGTGCTGGGCGGCGGCGGCTACTCGTTCCCCAAATACGCGCTGGCGAACTACCCTGCGGTCGCCGTGGACGTGGTGGAGATAGATCCCGGCATCACCCGCCTGGCGCGCGAGCGCTTCGAGCTCAAGGAGCACCCGCGACTGAGGGTCGTGGAGGAGGACGCGCGCACGTTCCTGAACCGCAACCGGCGGGTCTACGACGCCATTCTCTGCGACACCTTCAACTCGGACTATTCTATCCCGTTCCACCTGACCACGCTGGAGGCGGTGCAGCGCCTGCGCGACTCGCTCTCGCCGCAGGGAGTCGTGCTGGTCAACGTGCTCTCGGCGGTCGAGGGCGACCGGGGGCGCCTCTTCCAGGCCATGTACGCGACCTACGCCGCCGTGTTCCCGCGCGTGGCCGCCTTTGCGCTCGAACCCCAAAACCCCGGAGAGTGGCAGAACATCATCATCGCCGCGTTCGCCTCCGCCGAAGAACCCGGGCCAGCCCAGGCGCTGCCCGAGATGGCCGCCCTGCTCGCCCACCGCATCCCGCCGCCGGACCCCGCGGCCGCCCAGCGGCTGACCGACGACTACGCCCCGGTCGACCGCTACATCCTATCGGCCTGGTGACCGTCGCGGACAACGGGGGACTTCAGGCGGGCCGCCGGCCGGGGGCGCGGCCAGATGCCGTTCGCCAGCGCCGTCCCGGCAAAGATCACCAGCGCCCCGCCGGCCATCCCGACCGTCAGCCGCTCGCCCAGGAACAGCACCCCCCAGAGGATCCCGAACACCGGTATCAGGAAGGTCACCGAGAGCGCGGACATGGGCCCTACGTCCCGGATCAGCCGGAAGTAGATGAGATACGCCACCCCGGTGCACAAGACCCCCAGGCCGACGACCGCCGCCCAGACGCCGGGCGTAGGGACGGCGGCGGGCGGGCAGAACGGCAGCGCCAGCGCGATGAAGAGGGTCGCCGCCCACATGCTGCCGTGGGCGTTGCAGAAGGGGTCGATCGCCAGGTTCGCCGCCTTCACGTACGTGCCCGCGACCCCGTACCAGACGGTGGACAGCAGCGCCGCGCCGACCGCGAGCATCCAGTCGTCCGTCTTCGCCCCGATTCCGCCCTGCACCAGGACGACCACTCCGGCGACCCCCAGCGCCAGTCCGAGGGCCCGCACCCGGGTGACTGGCGTGCGCAGCCACAGGGCGGAAATGAGCGCAGCGAAAATCGGAGACGACGAGTTCACGACCGACAGCAGCGAAGCGCTCAGGGACTGCGCCGCGTAGGCGATCAGGAAAAAAGGCAGGGCCGAGTTCAGGAACCCCAGCACCAGGTAGTGGCGCCAGTAGCGGCGGAGCTGGAGCGGCTTGCGCAGCCAGAGCGCGCACGCCCCGAGGAACGCGGCGGCGATCCCCACGCGGAAGAGGATCAGCCAGGCGGGCCCCAGCACCGGGGCGCCGATGCGCATGAACAGGAAGGAGCCGCCCCATATGGCGGCCAGGATCATCAGGCGAGCGAGATTCGCGGGGGTCATGCATCCATCTCCGGCGGCGATCTGCATGTCCTTCAGCCGCAACGGCCGGATGCAGCAGCGCAAGGGTAGGATATATTACTCCGGTAATACCGGAGGTCAAACATAGATAGAAGATGCGTCGGAATGGAGGGGCCGCCACCCGATTCTTGCGCCCGACCGGCCTTGACTCGCGCGGCCGCCCTGCATACGATAGCCCGCATGGCTATCGACCTGGACGACCTCAGGGACTCGAAGGAGTTTCTGAACCTGATTTTCGACAACATGGGGGCGGCAGTGCTCATCGCCGACGAGGACCTCCAGATCCACCAGTTCAACCGCCCCTTCCTGGACCTCTTCGACAGCGCCTCCGATTCGGCCTTCAAGACCTTCGGCGAGGTCAGCGGGTGCGTCAACGCCGTGCGCGAGAACAAGGCCTGCGGCCTGACGAGCGCCTGCGGCACCTGCGTCCTGCGCCGCTCCCTCATCCAGACGCTGGTCGCCGACGCCCCGGTCGACCGCAAGCCGCTCGAGCGGGTGTTTCACATCCAGGGCGACGCCGTCCTGAAGCACCTGCGCTTCACGACCCGCCGCATCCTCTTCCGGGGTCGCACCATGATCCTGGTCATCATCTACGACGTCTCGGACATCGAGCGCCAGAAGATCGAGCTGCAGCGGAAGCAGGCGCTCATCGACCGCGACCTGAAGGCGGCTGCGGCCATCCAGGAGAGCCTGCTGCCGCGCGACCCCCCGTGCGTCGAGCACCTGCGGGCGGCGTGGGCGTTCGCGCCGTCGGAGCGCATCGGCGGGGACATCTTCAACGTCCACCGGGTGGACCGCAGCGTCGTCGGCGCCTACATGCTCGATGTTTGCGGCCATGGGGTCCCGGCCGCCCTGGTAGCGGTCGCCGCCTCGCAGTTCCTGCAGGGCGGCGAGGGTTTCGCAGGGAGCGACTGCCGCCTCTCCGGGCCGGCGGCCGTGCTGAACAGCCTGGAGGCGGCCTTCCCCTTCGAACGCTTCGACACGTACTTCAGCGTGACCTGTCTGACGGTGGACGTATCGGACGGGGCCCTGACCTACGGCAGCGCCGGGCATCCGCCCCCGCTGGTGGCGCGGGCGGACGGCTCCGTGGAGACGCTGACCCTGCGGGGGACGGTCATCGGTGCGGGCGGCGGGGTCCCCTACACCCAGCAGCAGGTCCGCCTCGTGCCCGGAGACAAGGTCCTGCTCTACACCGACGGGGTGCTGGAAAACCGGGGGCCGTCCGGGGAGGCCTTCGGGCGGGCACGCTTCGGCCGCGCGCTGCAGCTCGCGGCCCATCTCCCGGTGGAGGAGTTCGTGCCGGCGCTTCACGCCGAGGTGCGCGCGTTCCTGGGCAACGCCAGGCCCGACGACGACATCAGCCTCTTAGGGCTCGAGTACACCGGCCGGGACGTCGAACCCTACACGATCTAACCGGGTCGGGAAAAAACCAAGTGTCGGGCCGTCAGCCGAGGTACGCGCCGACCCCCTTCCCCACCAGCTCTCCGTAAGCGGGGACCCCCTCGATTTCGACCGCCCGCCCGGGCGACGCTTCGGACCACGTGCGCACCAGTTCCATCACCGTGGCCGTGTGCCGCGCGACGCGCACGCTGAGCGGGATTCCCTGCCCCTCGAACGGCACGAACAGCCGTCCCAGGCGCGCGGCCTGGGCGTACATCCGGTCCGCCCCGCTCACGACCAGGGCGGCGCTCGTCGCGCCGCGCAGGCGGCCCTGGGCCGGGTTGGCGGATTCCGCCAGCACGGCGAGCGTGTCGGTCGCGTCCCCCCACTCGCGGTGGGAGAGCCCGCGCAGGGTCCGCGGGGAGGGCTCGAGCCCGATCTCGACCCCGTCCATCTGCAGGCCGATGGCGGCCGTGGCCGCGAGGTCCATGGCGCGCTCGTGCGCCACCATGGCGTTGATCACCGGGTACTCGGGCGAGGCCTCGTGCAGGTCGATCGAAAGATCGGCCTTCTCCGCACGGATCAGTTGCACGATCGCGTAGGCCACCTGCTCGGTCAACGGGCCGTCGGCGCGGCCCGGGTAGGCCCGGTTGAGGTTGCGGGTCTCGCTGCCCGAGAGCCTCTGCCCGGAGGGGTGCACGTAGATGTCGGGGTCGGGCCACTGGTGGATCGGGTTGGTGGCGCGCGAGCCGAAGCGGAAAATCCGCTCGCCGGACGCGGTCGGGATGGCGAAGTGCTGGGGCGCCCCCTCGGAGTAGTCGGTGTGGGTGAAGCCGCTCGCATTGGCGCGCGGGATGACGATCAGCCGGCCCGCGGTCGGGCGGGCGTTCTCGATCAGCAGCACGGCCGTGAGCACGCCGGAGGGCTCGTTGGGGTGGGTGCCGCCGAGCACCAGCACGGTCCCCCCGGGGCGGCCGCTGTCGAGAATGTAGACGTTCGTGTCGCCCGGGGTGCCCCGCAGGAGCGGATGCCAGTCGCTCAGCGGCCGGAGGGAGGTCACCCCCGGCCCCTTGCGGATGGCCTCGTCGACGTGCATGGCCCGAAACTCGGGCACCACGGCGACCAGGGCGATGAGAGCCGCGGCCAGCAGGCCGGCGGCGGTCCATGGAGTGGCTTTCATGTGGGAATCCGTGTTTGGTGTTCGAGTGTTTGGTGTTTGGTGTTTGGTGTAAGGTTGTGCCCCTGGCTTTGTCCTGTTGCAGGTGGTTGAAAAACCAGTATCGGGCCGTCAGCCAAGGCGCGCGGCCTTTTGGAAAGCGCAGCATGCCGGATGGCATGTGAGCATTTACAAAAGCCGCGCAACGCCGGATCACGGCCCGAGACGCCGTTTTTCAACCGCCATGCCGTCATCCCAGAGAAACGGGATGACGTTGCAGGAGGCCCAAGATCAAGGCGTCGCAAATCTCGCGGCGCGAGGCGTACGCCGGTACGCCGCAGCGCCCGCGAGATGCGGCGCAACGCAGAGATTGGGCCTCCTGCGACGTCATCACACCAGCATGAGCGCCCTCAGGACAAAGGGAATCAGCACGAACGCGGCGGTCGCCTGCGTCTTCAGGTCCTTCTGGCGAAAGAGCTCCATGACCAGGAGCACGGTCACGCCCACGACCAGCAGCCGGTAGACCCAGGTCATCATCATGGGAACCTCCCCTTATAGACCGACCAGCTTGGCGACCGGGTTGGCGTAGACGATCAGCCCGACCCCGATCGCGATGGCGATCAGCGCCGGCACGATCAGGGGCCGGATCACCTTGAAGTAGTTGGACTCCCCGACCACCTGGGCGGCGATCACGGCCGTCAGCGCCACCGGGGGCGTGAAGCTGCCCATGGCCGCGATCAGCGACATGGCCGCGGCGATGACGATCAGGTTCTGCCCCAGGAAGGTCAGGATGAAAGGCACCCCCAGGATGCTCGCAGCCCCGAAGACCGAGATCCCGCCGAAGAGCGGCAGGCTTACGGCGATGCTCAGCAGCAGCAGGGCGGGCGGCAGGCTCAGGCTGTTGACCGCGATCGAACCGCGGATGCCGGTGAGCGTCATGATCTGGATGAGCAGCCCCACCCCCATGAGGATCCCGACCACGGGCAGGATGTCGGTGATGGCCTGGCGCGCGGCATCCAAGGCGCTGAACTTCCGGCCGACGCACAGGCCTAAAAGGCTGCCGATCGCGAAGGTGAGCGGCAGCCGCGGGTCCGGGAACACCTGCGGCAGCGCCTTGGGCCCGATCATCAGCACCGCCACGACGACGAGCGGCAGGTACAGCATGCGGCCGGCCGGCGTCCCGTCCCGTCGCAGGGCGGCCGCCGCGAGCTGCGGATCGACCGTGCGCGCGTGGCGGTAGCCCAGGACGACGGTGGTAAGGATCGCGAGCGGGACCGTGATCAGCAGCAGGATCAGGTCGAACCCGATATAGGGCATGTCGATGCCCCCGCCGATGATCATGACGACGATGTTCACGGGCGGGGCGATCATGCCGTAGACCGAGGCCATGGCGATGATCGCGGCCGCGCGCTCCCGGGGCATGTTCATCTGCCCCAGCACCGGGAGCATGAGCACCCCGGTGCTCAGGACCGAGGCCGTGCACGACCCGGTGATGGCCCCGGGGAACATGATGATGAGCGTCATCACCGACAGCAGCGCCAGCGGGGAGCGGCCGAAGCGCAGGATGAGGTCGCGGGCCAGCACGTCGAGCAGCCCGTTCTTCTCGATCACCTTCATGAAGATCATGGCCGTGATGAGGACGAGCGAGACATCGAGGTAGCCGAACATCCCCTCCACCAGGTGCCGCAGCGGGAACCCCTCCCCGGCGGCCGCGGCCGTCACGACCCCCGTGATCGCGAGCGCCAGGCCCACCGGCAGCTTGATCCACAGCACGAGCGCCAGGAACACCGCCAACATGAGAACGAGCAACCAGACTTCAACCGCCATGGACCCCCCTCGGCCTGCGGGTAGCGTGCATCAGCTTCCCCCTCGAATGGCTTCCAGAAACGCCTCTCCATACCGCTCCGCCTTGCGCTCGCCGACGCCGCCCACCTGCAGGAGCTCGGCGCGGCTGGACGGCCTGAGCGCGGCCATCTCCTTCAGGGTCTTGTCGTGGAACACGACGTAGGGCGGCACCCCCAGCCCTTTTGAGATTTCGAGCCTGAGCCGGCGCAGCTTATCAAACAGGGTCGGGTCGACCTCATCGTCGAGTTCGCCGGCCGGCCGTGCGATCTTCCTGGCGGACTTCACGGGTTTTTGCGGCGGCTCGTCCTTTCTCAGGCGCACGGGCTGGGCGCCCTTGAGAACCGGCCAGCTTTTATCGGTCAGGCGGAAACCGGATATCTCGGCCAGATTGGCGGTGAGCATCCCGCTGGTCACGAGCTGGCGGAAGACCGAGCGCCATTCCGCCGCGGAAAACTCCTGCCCGACCCCGAAGGTCTTGATCCGGTCGTGGCCGTGCCGGAGGACGCCCGGGCTGCCGTTTCCGACCAGGATGTCGGTCAAGTGCGCGGCCCCGAAGCGTTGACCGGTGCGGTAGACGCAGGACAGCGCCTTCTGGGCGGCCACGGAGCCGTCCCAGGTCCCGGCCGGGTGCAGGCAGTTGTCGCAGTTGCCGCAGGGCGCCGCGGTGGATTCCCCGAAATATCCCGAGAAGGGTCGCACGCCGGCACTCGACCGTCTCGCAGAAACCGAGCAACGCCTCCAGCTTCCGCCCCTGCAGGCGTTTGAAGGCGTCGCTGCCCTCCGAGCCTTCCTGCAGCATCCGCACCGCCACCACGTCCCCGAGGGAGTAGGCCATCCAGGCGTCCGCGGGCTTTCCGTCGCGGCCTGCCCGCCCGGTTTCCTGGTAGTAGGCCTCCATGCTTGCCGGCAGGTCCAGGTGGGCGACGAAACGCACATCCGGCTTGTCGATCCCCATGCCGAATGCAATGGTCGCCACCATGACGGCGGCCGGCTCCCGCAGAAACCGCCGCTGCCGCTCCGTGCGCAGCCCTTGCTCCAGGCCGGCGTGGTAGGCGGCTGCGTCGACCCCCTGCTCCGCCAGCCAGGCGGCGATCTCATCGGCCCGCTTGCGGGTGCGGACATAGACGATGCCGGACTCGCCCGGGTGCTCGTCCCGGATGAAGGCCAGCAGCTGGCGTTTGCCGTTGGCTTTCAGCTGCACCCGGTAGCGGATGTTCGGCCGGTCGAAGCTCGACACGAAGTGGGCGGCGCCCGAGAGCTCGAGCTTTGCGAGGATGTCCCCGCGCGTCTGTGCGTCGGCGGTGGCCGTCAGGGCGACCCGCGGGACCCCGGTGAACCGCCGCGTCACCTCCGCGATCTTGAGGTACTCCGGCCGGAAGTCGTGGCCCCACTGCGACACGCAGTGCGCCTCGTCGATCGCAAACAGGGCGATCGAGATGTTTTGAAGCAGCCGCAGAAAGCCATCCGTCAGCAGCCGCTCGGGGGCGACGTACAGCAGGTCCGTGGCGCCGGACAGCAGCCGCGTTTCAACGCGCCGGGCGTCCGCGGCGGAAAGGCTGGAGTTCAGATAGTCGGCGCGCAGCCCGTTTTGTTTCAGAGCGAAGACCTGGTCCTGCATGAGGGCGATCAGCGGGGAGATCACGATGCCGGCGCCGGGGCGCAGAACCGCGGGGATCTGGTAGCAGATGGACTTGCCGCTTCCGGTCGGCATCAGCACGAACGCGTCCTGCCCGCGCACCACCCTTTCGATGATGTCCAGCTGATGGGCGCGGAACGACCGGTACCCGTAGAATCGGCGCAGGATGTCGTGCGGCGTCGGCGCTGAGGTCATGGCGCTGCGCGGGCTCATTTCCGCACGGCCATGGCCGCCTCCATGAGAGCCTCGCCGAAGGTCGGGTGCCCGTGGACGGTGCGCGCCAGGTCCTCGGCGGCCGCGCCCAGCTCGATCGCGAGCACGGCCTCGGCAATCACGTCGGCCGCGTGCGGCCCGATGATGTGGACCGCGAGCAGGCGGTCGGTCGTCTGGTGGGCCAGCACCTTGACGAACCCCTCGGTGTCCCCCCAGCACTTGGCGCGGCCCGACCCGGTGAAGGGGTAGTTGCCGGCGACGTAGGGGATGCCGCGGGCTTTCAGCGCCTCCTCGGTCGGCCCGACGCCGGCCACCTCGGGCGCGGTGTAGACGACCGCCGGGATGGCGTCGTAGTTGACCTCCCCGGCCTTGCCCGCGATCGTCTCGGCCGCGGCGATGCCCTCGGCGGAGGCCTTGTGCGCCAGCATGGGGCCCTCGACGATGTCGCCGATCGCGTAGACCGTGGGGACGCGCGTGCGCAGCGCAGCGTCCACCCGGAGGAAGCCGGCCGGCGGCACGGTCTCGATCCCGAGCGCCTCCAAGCCGAGATCGCGGGTGACGGGCCGGCGCCCCACGCAGACGAGCAGCCGGTCGAAACGCAGGGTCTCGGGTTTCCCCCCGGCCTCGGTCTCGACGACCACCTCCTCGCCCTCGGTGCGGGCGGCGGCGACCCGGGTCTCCAGGCGGAACTCGATGCCCTGCTTCTTCAATACCCGCAGCAGCCGGCGGCCGACCTGGCCGTCGAGCGTCGGGGCGATGTCCGGCAGCATCTCGATGACGGTCACCTGCGCGCCCAGACGGCGCCAGACGGACCCCAGCTCCAAACCGATATAGCCCCCGCCCACGACTCCCAGCCGGCCGGGCACGGCATCGAACGTGAGCGCCTCGGTCGAGCTCACGACCCGCCGACCGTCGAAGGGGATGCCCGGCAGCGCCACGGGCTCGCTCCCCGTGGCGAGGATGATGTGCTTCGCCGCAAGGGTGCGCGGCGCTTCCCCCGCGACCTCCACCCGGTCGGCGGCCGCGAGCCGCGCCGTGCCCGGGAGGACCTCCACCCGGCGGCTCTCCAAAAGCTTGCGCACGTTTTCGGTGAGGTCCTGAACGATCCGGTCCTTGCGCGCCATCATGCGGGCGAGGTCAACGGTGGGCTCCCCCACCCCGATGCCGTGCTCCGCGAAGCGGGTGCGCGCCAAGTGGTAGAACTCGCTCGAATCGAGCAGTGCCTTGCTCGGGATGCAGCCGACGTTCAGGCACACCCCGCCCAGGCGCGGCCGCCGCTCCACGCACGCCGTCTTCAGACCGAGCTCGGCCGCGCGCGCCGCCGCGACATATCCGCCCGGGCCGCCGCCGATCACCACAACATCGAAAGGGGTCTCCGCCGCCATCGGTTCAGATCTCCATCATGATGCGTTCGGGGGTCTCGATGCACTCCTTGATGTGCTTCAGAAACGTCACCGCCTCGCGGCCATCCACGATGCGGTGGTCGTAGCTCAGGGCGACGTACATCATGGGCCGGATCACCACCTGGTCGTTGACCGCCACCGGCCGTTTATCCACGCGGTGCATCCCCAGGATGCCGCTCTGGGGCGTGTTGAGGATCGGGGTGCTTAAGAGCGAGCCGAAGACCCCGCCGTTGGTGATGGTGAAGGTGCCGCCCTCCAGATCGGCGAGCGTCAGGCGGTTGTCCTTGATGCGCGCCACGAAGTCGGCGATGGCCTGCTCGAGCTCGGCGAAGCTCAGGCGGTCGGCGTGCCGGATCACCGGCACCACCAGCCCGCGTTCGGAGCCGACCGCCACCCCGATGTGGTGGTAGTGCGGGTAGACGATGTCGGACCCGTCGATGTAAGCGTTGATCTCGGGCACGGCCTCGAGCGCCTCGATCGCGGCCTTGATGAAGAAGGACATGAAGCCGAGCGAGACCCCGTGCTTCTTCTGGAAGCCCTCCTTGTAGCGCTGCCGCAGATCGATCACCGCGCTCATGTCGATGTCGTTGAACGTGGTGAGCATGGCCGTGGTCTGGCGCGCCTTCAGCAGCCGCTCGGCGATGCGCCGCCGGATGGGGGCTCATGGGCTTGCGGGTGATCTCCTCACGGATCGACTCGTCGCAAGGCGGGCAGACCGGCTCGGCCGCCGGCGCCGCGGCGCCGGGGGCGGGCGACCGGTCGCGCTGTTCGAGGAAGAGGATTACGTCGCCCTTGGTCACGCGGCCGCCCGGGCCCGTGCCCGGGATGAGGCCGACATCCAGGCGGTGCTCGGCCGCCAGCCGGCGCACCGAGGGTGAAAGGCGCCCGTCGTCCGGAGCGGCGGGGACGGCGGGAGGGGGCGGTGCGCTCGCGGCCGGCGGGGGCGAGGCCGCGGGCGGCGCGTCCACGACCGGCGGCCGCGGTTCGGGCGCGCGGTGCGGTTTGGAGACCGGCGCAGCGGCGCCCGCGACCGCCGTGTCGATCACGGCCACCACGGCCCCGATCTTGACCGTGGTGCCGGCCGGGACCCGGATGTGCAGCACCCCGGCCGCCTCGGCCGTGACCTCGAGGGTCACCTTGTCCGTCTCCAGGACAAACAGCGCCTCGTCCTTGCGGATCAGGTCGCCGTCGTTTTTGAACCACTGGGCCAGGAGGGCTTCCGTGACGGATTCGCCCACGCTCGGGACCTTGACGTCGAGGGCTCCCATGTGTCTCCTCGGTGCGGGTTGCGGGTTGGTCGGGCGACGGGGGATCCCCCATCGTTCAGGGTTTCGGGCCGATGGCCCGGTCGACGATCTCCGCCTGCTCGCGACGGTAGACGTGCGGGAAGCCGGTGGCCGGGGTCGCCGACTCCCTGCGGCCGATGTACGCGAGTGTCCGGCCGCCGAGCAGCGCTTCCAACCGCGGCCGCACGAAGGTCCAGGCCCCCATGTTTTCAGGCTCCTCCTGCACCCAGACGGTCTGCGCCTGCTTGAACCGTCCGAGAGCCAGCCGCAGCTGGCTCTGCGGGAAGGGGTAGAGCTGCTCCAACCGCAGGATGGCGATGTCCGTGCGCTTCAGCTCGCGGCGGCGCTGCGCGAGGTCGTAGCCGATCTTGCCGCTGCAGAAGACCAGCGTCGCGGCGCCGGCCTCCGCCTCGGGGTCGTCCAGGACCCCGCGGAAGGACCCCTTGGCCAGATGGTCGAGCCGACGACACCGCCAGCGGGTGGCGCAGCAGGCTCTTGGGGGTCATCACGACCAGCGGCTT
Source organism: uncultured delta proteobacterium (assembly GCA_963791285.1). GTDB lineage: Bacteria > Desulfobacterota > Desulfobacteria > Desulfobacterales > SpSt-501 > SpSt-501. Next base: position 43,195 of record CAWBSC010000007.1, on the reverse strand, counting down.
GCGGAAGCCGCTCTTCACCTGGCGGCGCAGCAGGTGAAAGTACTGCGCCGGGGTGGTCGGGTTGCAGACGATCATGTTCTCGCCGGCGCACAGCTGCAGAAACCGCTCCAGGCGCGCGCTCGAGTGCTCGGGCCCCAATCCCTCCAGCCCGTGGGGCAGCAGCAGGGCGAGCCCGCTCAGCCGCTGCCACTTGGCCTCCCCGCTGGCGATGAAGAGATCGATCACGGCCTGGGCGTTGTTGGCGAAATCCCCGAACTGGGCCTCCCAGAGCACCAGGGTGTCGGGCCGCGCGAGCGAGTAGCCGTACTCGAACCCCAGGACCCCCACCTCGGACAGCGGGCTGTTGTAGACGCGGAAGTCGGCCTGCCCCTCGGCCAGGCGGGCGAGCGGGCAAAAGGAGGCCCCGCTGCGCGTGTCCACGAGCACGCTGTGGCGCTGGCTGAAGGTGCCCCGGCCGCTGTCCTGCCCGCTCAGCCGAACGGGGTGCCCCTCGGTGACCAGGCTCGCAAAGGCCAGGGCTTCGGCGTTGGCCCAGTCGACTGCCCTCGCCCCGTTCGACCGCTTCGAGCCGGCGGGCGAGGATCTTCTGCAGCTTGGGGTTGACGCTGAAGTCGGCGGGCAGGCGCGCAAGGCCCCGCGCCAGGGAGAGCAGGTGCCGCGGGCGACGCCGGTCTCGAGGCTCACGGGCGAGTACACCCCGCTGAAGCGCTCCCACCCCTCGTAGAACCGGTGTTCGGGGAAGACGCAGGCGCTGCCGTGGACGGCGTCGTAGTCGGCCTCGAGCCGACCGCGCAGCTCGGATGCGAACCCCTCGACCTCCGCGGCGGTGACGAGCTTTTCGTCGAGCAGCTTCTGAGCGTAGATCGTGTCTGCAGCGGGGCGCTGCCGGATGCGCTCGTACATCAGCGGCTGGGTGAAGTAGGGCTCGTCGCCCTCGTTGTGGCCGTAACGCCGGTAGCCGACCAGATCGACGACCACGTCCTTGCGAACTGCGGCGGTAGTCGGCCGCCAGGCGCATCACGTGGACGACGGCCTCGGGGTCCTCGCCGTGCACGTGGAAGATCGGCACCATGAGCATCTTGGCCATGTCGGTCGAGTAGCGCGAGGACCGGGCGTGCTCGGGCAGCGTCGTGTAGCCGATCTGGTTGTTGACGATCGACGTGCACGGTGCCGCCCGTGCGGTAGCCCTCCAGCTGGGAGAAATTCAGGATCTCGGCCACCACCCCCTGCCCGGCGAAGGCCGCGTCCCCGTGGATCAGCACCGGCAGCACCCGCTCCGGCCCGGACGCCGAGCGCGCTCCTGGCGGGCGCGGGCGCAGCCCTCGACCACCGGGTCGACCGCCTCGAGGTGGCTCGGGTTGTTCAGTCATGAGGATCCGCAGCTCGCGGCCGGCCTCGGTCCGCAGGTCGTCCAGGTAGCCGGTGTGGTACTTCACGTCCCCGGCGCCGACCAGGAGATCGGGGATCGTAGCAGTTCTCGAACTCGCTGAAGAGGTCGCTGAAGGGCTTGCCGATGATGTTGGTCTGCACGTTGAGCCGCCCGCGGTGCGCCATCCCGAGGATGACCTCGCGGCAGCCGAGCGCGGCCGCGCGCTCGAGGAGGAAGTCCAGGCCCGGGATGAGCGCCTCCCCGCCCTCGAGCGAGAAGCGGTTCAGCCCCACGTACTTGGTGTTCAGGAACTGCTCGAAGGCGGCCGCGTGGGAGAGCTTCTTCAGGATGCGGCGCTTGTCGGCCGCGTCGAGCGCGGGCGCGTTGCGCACCGGCTCCATGCGCTCGATCAGCCAGCGGCGCTCGGCCGGGTCCTGTAGGTGCATGAACTCGACCCCGATCGACCGGCTGTAGGTCTCGCGCAGCGCCGCCAGGATGTCGCGCAGCGGCACCTGGATGTTGGCCGGGCCATCCGGCGGGACGAAGAGGGCGTCCAGGCTCTCGGGCGCAAGCCCGACCGACTCGAGGGTCAGCAGGGGGTGCTCGAGCGGGCAGGCCTCGAGCGGGTCGAGGCAGGCGAGCAGGTGCCCGATCTCGCGGAAGCGGTGGACCAGGGTTTGCACCCGCGCCTGGTTCGCGGCCGCTTCGCCGCCGGCGGCCCCGAAGCCCTCCGGTCGCTCGAGTGCCAACTCGAACCCCTGGAAGAAGTGCCGCCAGTCGGCGGTGACGGCCTCGGGGTCGGATTTCCAGAGCCGGTACTGCGATTCGATGAAATCCTGATTCAAGGCGATGGGGGTCGTCATGCGGAAAAGCTCCTTGAGCGACCGAGGACCCATGGGGGGCGGCCCGGGTGCGGGCCCGGCGGCGCACGGGGCCGGGGGCGTTGAACGCGCCCGCCGCCGTCAGGCGAGGCCCGCTATCCGGCGCCGGGCAATGGGGAAGCAAGGGTTTCGGCCCGTCTTCCTGAAGCAGGCGGATAATAAGAGAAAAGACCGCTCGGTGTCAATCGCAGCCACCGGCATCGCCGCCCTCATGCCCTGCCTGCCGGGGTGGCTGCCCGGCGCAAGGTCGATTTTTTTGCAGGTTGCGGGCGGAAGTGGTAAACTATCGGAAGAATAGGAAATCGTCTCCGACTCACCTCCCCGTAAAGAGGAGCAGGCCAGAATGGCGGACAGAGGCTCGACCAAGCCCGGAGTGGAATCGCGGGAGACCATCCTGGAGTTCGCCAACACCCTGCTCGCGTTCGTCGAGGAGAAGGACTCCCACATCCGCCAGCACTGCGAGCGGGTGGCCAATTACTGCGCCAGCTTCTGCCAGAAGTTCAACCTGCTCCCGCCCAAAGACACCGACATCCTCTTCTTCGCCGGGCTGCTGCATGACGTCGGCCTGATGTTCGGCCCCTCGGAGCAGATCGGTGGCGGCGAGGCTCCGGCGGGCGAGGCCGAGGCGCTCCTGCGCAAGCACCCCGCGCTGGCCGAAAAGCTGCTCGCGGACATGAGCCTGCTGTCCCGCTGCCTGCCGATCATCCGCCACCACCATGAAGCCTTCGACGGCAGCGGCTACCCGGACCGCAAGAAGGGCGAGGACATCCCGCTCGGAGCGCGCCTGCTCGCCCTGTTCGACCGCTTCGACTGGCTCACCGCACCGCGTTTCCCCCGCAAGGGCCTGGACAACATGGCCGCGCTCGAGCAGATCATCCAGCTCTCGGGCAAGGACTTCGACGGCGCGCTGGTCGACCAGTTCGCTCAGTTCATCGAGTCCACCTCCGGGGCGTCCAAGGAGTACATGCAGGGCAAGAAAAAGGAGACGGTCAACGTCAAGGCCGTCTTCGCGCAGATCCTGCAGAAGTTCACCTCGGGCAAGATCACACCCCCGGTCATGCCCCAGATCGTCCAGGAGCTGCAGAAGATCGTGGACAAACCGACGGCCACGGCCGACGAGCTGTCGGCGGCGATCGAGAAGGAACCGGTGATCACGCTGCGGCTGATCTCGATCTCGAACAGCCCCGCCTACCGCGGCATGAAGGAGATCCGCACCGTCCGGCAGGCCATCCCCCGCCTGGGGCTGAAGGAAACCATGAGCGTCGTCATGGCCATCGCCCACAAGAGTCTTTACCAGACCGCCAACGCGCACTACCGCTTCCTGATGGACAAGCTCTGGGCGCACGCGCTGGCCACCGCCTACGCCGCCAAGCTGATCGGCCAGCACCTGCGCCTGCCCGAGGTGGATGTCCTCTTCCTCATGGGACTGACCCACGACGTCGGGAAGACCTTCCTGGTGAAGGCCTTTTCGGAGGAGGAGGCGGTGAAGGGGCTGGACATGAAACTGGTGCTGGCCAACATCCAGGAAGCCCACCTCAGCCTGAGCTCCGTCATGCTCAAACGCTGGGGCTTCAACGAGGGGTTCATCCGCGCCGTTTCGCTGCACGAAAAAAACGAGTTCGACGCCGCGGTCACCAAGGACTGCCTGGTGATCAACCTGGCGAACATGCTCACCCGCACGATCGGCTACAGCCTGCTGGAAGGCGCCGTCCCGGGGGAGATCCGCTCGGCCCAGGAGCTGGGCATCGCCCCGCCCGACCTCCAGAAGATCGGGGAGGACACCCTGGCCCTGGTCAAGGAGCTATCCCACCTGTTCTGATGCACCGTCGGGTTTTGCATCGTTCCGGTCGATTCGCTCCGACACTCGAAGGACAAAGTCCCCATGATCGACAAAGACGCCTCGGGTCCCGGGCAGGAACTCCTGCAGCAGCTCAACGAAACCGCCAAGCTGGTCCTGGCCATGCTCGGCGCAAAGGACGCGCGCCTGAGAGAACACTGCGAACGCGTGGCCAACGCGGCCGCCAATTTCGCCGAAAGCGAAGGCCTCCTGCGCGGCGGAGAGCTGCATCACCTTTACCTGGCGGGGCTGCTGCACGACACGGGTTACGTCGCGGCGCCCCCCGAGCTCCTCGACGCGCCCCTGGCGCCGCCGGAGGACCAGGCCGTCCTGGTCAAACGGCACCCGGTGGTGGGCGTCGACATCCTTTCGAACTACCGCGGCTACGAGGCCCTTCTGCGCCCGATCCGGCACCACCACGAGGCCTTCGACGGCAGCGGCTTCCCGGACGGGATCAAAGGCGAAGACATCCCCCTCGGCGCGCGCATCCTGCACGTGTTCGACCACTACGACCGGCTCACGGCCGGAGCCCGGACGGGCAGGGGGCTGAGCCGCGAAGAGGCGCTGGCCGAAATGTTCGAGCAGGCGGGCCGGGAGTTCGACCCGAAGCTGATGTCCCGCTTCGTGGCCTTCATCGAGGCCGACGCCGGCGTCGGCCAGGACTTCCTGTCCAAGAGCGATACGAGTTTCATCCGGCAGTCCTTTGCCGGGATCCTGCAGAAGTTCAGCGCCGGCAAGATCGTGCCGCCGGCCATGCCCCAGGTGGTCTTCGAGCTGCGCAAGGTGATCAAGCGCCAGGACTCCTCCGTCAAGGACCTGGTCGACGTGCTCGAGAAGGACCCGGTGATCTCCCTGCGGTTGATCTCGGTCGCGAAAAGCCCGGTCTACAAGGGCTACGGCGAGGTCCGCAGCGTGCAGGCGGCCATCCCGCGCCTGGGCTACAAAGAGACGCTGAGCCTCGTCGTGGCCATCTCCAACAAAAGCCTCTACGAAGCCAAGCACCCGCACTTTCGCGTGCTGCTGGACAAGATGTGGGTGCATTCCCTCGCCACCGCCTACGCCGCCAAGCTGATGGGTCAGAGCCTCTTGATGGACGACCCCGAGAACCTTTTCCTTATGGGGTTGACCCACGACGTGGGCAAGGTGACCCTCTTGCGGGCGTTTGCGGATATTCCGCAGGGGACGAACCTGAACTACGACATGATCATGTCCGCCATCCAGGACGCCCACCAGCCGACCGGCGTCATGCTCGTCAAACGCTGGGGGTTCGGGGATGAATTCGCGCGCGTGATCGCGCTGCACGAGGGCTCCAATTTCACGCCGGAGACCGACAGCACCATTCTCGTCGTGCATCTGGCCAATATGCTGACCCGCAAGATGGGCTTCAGCTCCTTCGAGTGGGACTCCAGGGACCCGGCCGAGCTCCTGTCGGCGGAGATTCTGCACGTCACGACCGAGATGATCGCCAAGATCGAAGGCAAGGTGAAGGAGATCATCCGCGACGTGGCCCATCTGTTTTGAGCTCCGCTCCCCCGCCGTTTTTGCTTTTTCCACGCGCGGCATTATTTTCCTCCATAAATACCCCTGCCGGCTAATCGATTCTCGGGCGTGTCATTTCGACTCGAAAGCAGAGAGGAGATATGCGATGATCGACAAAGAGGAGCTCTGCGAAAAGATTCGGCAACTCTACCCCGACGTGGGCGAATGCGGGATCGATGTCGCGGCGGAGTACGACACGTCCCAGAAGAGCTGGGTGGTGCACCTCAAGAAAGGCAGCTATCGTCTCAAGACCTTTCTCGAAGAGGGGGACGCTGAAAAATGCCTGCTGGGCCAGAAGTGCGTGGGCCTGGGCATCGAGATCGCACAGCTCAGGACCAACATCGAGCGGTTGAAAGAAGCCTGATGGTATGAGACGGCCCCGGCGTCGCTGTTTCGGGCCGGACGCCCAAACGAGTGGATCCCCCGACACGTCATTATCCTGATGGTCACTTACCGCGAAGAAAAAGACACCATGGGTGTCGTCCGGGTGCCTGAGGACGCCTACTACGGCGCCCAGACCCAGCGCGCCGTCGACAACATCCCCATCGGCGGCCTCCGGATGCCGCTCGGGTTCGTACGCGCGCTGGCGCTGATCAAGCGCTGCGGGGCCGAGGTCAACCGGCGCCTGGGGCTGCTCGAGCCCCGGCTGGCCGAGGCCGTGGTCTCCGCTGCCCGGGAGGTCCTGGAGGGCCGTCTCGACGACCAGTTCGTGGTGGGGGTGTTCCAGACCGGCTCGGGCACCTCCAGCAACATGAACCTGAACGAGGTCATCGCCTCCCGCGCCAATGAGCTCCTCACCGGGCGGAAGGGCGGCAAGTCCCCGGTTCATCCCAACGACCACGTCAACCTCGGGCAGTCCAGCAACGATGCCGTCCCCTCGGCCATCCACATCGCGGCGCTGACGGCGATCCACGACCGGCTGACCCCGGCGCTGCGGCGCCTGCACCGGGCACTCGCCGGGAAAGCGGCCGAGTTCGCCGACGTGCGCAAGATCGGCCGCACCCACCTCCAGGATGCCGTGCCCATGACGCTCGGCCAGGAGTTCTCCGGCTATGCCCGGCAGGTGGAGCTCGCGGTCGCACGGGTGCTCGCGGTCGAGCCGCGCCTGGCCGAGCTCGCCCTGGGCGGCACGGCCGTCGGCACCGGCATCAACGCCCACCCCGACTTCGCCGCCGAGACCATCGCCCTGATCGCACGGGAGACCGGCATCGGCTTCCGCCGGGCCGGCAACCCCTTCGAGGCCCAGGCGGCCCGGGACGCGGCGGTGGAGGCGAGCGGCGCGCTCAAGACCCTCGCCGTGAGCCTGACCAAGATCGCCAACGACCTGCGCTGGCTGGGCTCGGGCCCGCGCTGCGGGCTGGGGGAGATCGCGCTCCCGAGCCTGCAGCCGGGCTCGTCGATCATGCCGGGCAAGGTCAACCCGGTGGTCCCCGAGGCCGTGCTCCAGGTGGCTGCCCAGGTGATCGGCAACGACGCGACGGTCACGATCGCCGGGCAGTCCGGCAGCTTCGAGCTCAACGTGATGATGCCGGTGATCGCCTACAACCTGCTGCAGTCCGTCGACCTGCTCGCGGCGGCGGCAGAGGTGCTGGCAGAGAAGTGCATCGAAGGCATCCGCGCCGACCGCGAGGCCTGCGCCGCCTTCATCGAGCGCAGCCTGGCGCTGGTGACGCCTCTGGTGCCGCGTATTGGCTACGACCGTGCGGCCGCCGTAGCCCAGAGGGCCTACACCTCCGGCCGGACGGTGCGCGCGGTGCTGATCGAGGAGAAGATTTTGCCGGCGGAGGAAATCGACACGCTGTTGAACATCTGAAGGCGAGAGGGAGAATCACATGCCGAAAAAAAGCCGCTACACCGTGAAGGCCGCCTGCCCCCAGTGCGGTTGCACTCAGACCACCGTCATGACCCCCGAAGAGCTGAAGCAGCGCTACGGGCACGTGCCCAATTTCGACCTGGAGTGCGGGGAGTGCATGCTCAAGTTCTCCACCCCGGCCAAGGACGCCTGCCCGGAGTGGGACGCCGACTGCCGCCTGAAGGAATAGACCCCGTCCCAACGTGCATCTGACGGCCGCATGCGGCCTTGCCGCTCGCTTCGACCTGCTCCCCTGAGGGATCACTGGCTGACGCAAGAGGCCGGGTGGCGGCCGGCAGGTCTTTAAAAACCAAGTATCGGGCCGTCAGCCAAGGCGCGCGGCCTTTTGGACGGCGGAGCATACTGAGAGTATGTGAGCAAGTCCAAAAAGCAGCGCAACGCCGGATCACGGCCTGAGACGCCGGTTTTCAGAGACCTGTTAGAACGAGCGGGACGCCTTGATGGCCAACTGCACGGCCATGTAAATCATGAGCAGGCCGGAGAGAAGGTCCGAGGCCCGGCGGTAGCGGCGCACGGCGGCCGCCAGGCCGGTTCCCAGGAGCAGCAGCCCCGGGGTCGTCCCCAGACCGAAGGCGAGCGCCGAGAGCGCCCCGCCGGCCGCACTGCCCGCGCCCAGCGCCTGGGCGAAGGCGCCGTAGGACAGGCCGCAGGGCAGCAGCCCGAACACCGCGCCGGTCAGCGCGTACCCGGCCGCCGAAGTCCCTGCCGGGCCCTGACCCAGCACGCGGCGAAAGCCCGGGACCTTTGCGAGCGACAGCTCCTGCAGCCAGCGCGGCTCGGGCAGCCAGCCCAGGCGCATCATCCCGAACGCGCCGAGCGCCCCCGCGGCGACCATGCGCAGCCCGCCGCTGAGCGGCGTGTACCCCGAAAGCGCCATGCCCGCCCCTCCCAGCACCGCGCCGATCAGGACATAGGTCGCAACCCGCCCGCACTGGTACCACACGTGCGGCAGGAAGCGACCGCTGCGGCCGGGGAAGGCGAACACCAGCGGCCCGCACATGCCGAGGCAATGCCCCGTTCCGAGCGCCCCCAGGACGAACATGCCGATCAGGTCGATTTCTTCCATGCCGCTCTTCCTATCACGTCACCAGCCGACTGCCAAAGCCCCGGCCGGTTGCGCTTGACGATAAAACTCGCCGCGTGCTACAGCCATGGCGCGTTTGGCAATCACCTGTATTCACACAACGGGACTCCCCCGTGGCCGAGCCCGCCATTCAGAATACATTCTGCGGCGTTGCGCGCCTCAAGCTCTTCTGGGCCCTCTCCCGGACCCCGCACGGGCTGCTCGACATGTGCACCCCGTGCTTTGCCGCGCTGCTCTGGCTCGGAGCGCTGCCTCCGATAGAGGTCGTGCTGATCGGGCTGGTGACCACCTTTGCCGGCTACACCGCGGTGTACGCCTGGAACGACGTGGTCGACTTCCAAGTGGATCGCGAGAAGGCGACCTCGGGCGGGCTCGCGGAGGCCGGCGGGGATCTCGACGGGGTCATCGTGCGCCACCCCATGGCTCATGGGCTGCTGAGCTTCCGCGAGGGGGCGGCGTGGGCGCTGGCGTGGTCCCTGGTCGCGCTGGCGGGGGCCTGGCGGCTGAACCCGGCCTGCGTTGTAATTTTCCTGGCCGGGTGCCTGTTGGAGGCCGCGTATTGTATGCTCTGGCGGGTGAGCCCCTACCGGACGCTGGTGAGCGGTGCCGTCAAGACTTCCGGGGCGCTCGCCGCGGTGTTCGCGGTGGACCCGGCCCCCTCGGTCGCCTTTCTCGGGGCGATGTTCCTCTCGCTCTTCCTGTGGGAGGTCGGCGGTCAGAACATCCCGAACGACCTGGCGGACCTGGACGAGGATCGGCGCCTGCGCGCCCGCACCATCCCCGTCTCCCTCGGGGCGCAGCGGTCCGCGGCGCTGGCGGTCGCGGCCCTGGCACTGGCGGTCCCGGCCAGCACGGCGCTGTTCCTGCTCAGCCCGCTCCTCTACAAGCCTGTGTTCGCCCTGATGGCGCTGGCCGTCGGCGGGAAACTTCTCCTGCTGCCGGGCCTGCGCCTGGTCCGCGAGCGTGACCGGGACTCTGCGCTCGCCCTCTTCAACCTGGCCAGCTGGTACCCCCCGGCTCTGCTGGGGATCGTGTGCATTCACCTGATGATCCACCCGGTTTGAGCGCAAAACAACGTCGACGGGAGCCCACATGCGGGAATTCAATGCGGAAGAACTGGCGCAGTACACCGGCGAGAACGGAAAGCCCGTCTACATCGCCCACGCGGGCAAGGTCTACGACGTCAGCGCGAGCAAGATGTGGAAGACCGGCACCCACATGAAGCGGCACCCCTCCGGCCGGGATCTCACCGCCGACATCCAGGGCGCGCCGCACACCCCGGAGGTGCTCGAACGCTACCCGCAGGTGGGCGTGCTCGCGGCGGTAAAAGAGCCGGAGGACCCGCGCGTGCCGCCCGCCCTGGCCGCGCTGATCCGGACCTATCCTTTCCTGCGCCGCCACCCGCACCCGATGACCGTGCACTTCCCGATCGCATTCATGTTCGCCACGACGGTCTTCACCCTGCTCTACCTCGTCACCGGGGAGAAGTCCTTCGACACCACCGCCTTTCACTGCCTGGGGGTGGGCGTCTTCTTCAACGCCGTTGCGATCACAACCGGCTTTTACACCTGGTGGCTGAACTACATGGCCAAGCCGCTGACGCCGGTCAAAATCAAAATCCCCCTGACCCTCCTGATGCTCCTCACCTCGGCGGTTCTCTTCTCCTGGCGATTCAACGCGCCGGACATCCTCGACGCCATGAGCGGGTTGGGGCTGCTCTACATCCTGCTCGTGCTCTCGCTGTCCGCGATGGTGACCGTGATCGGCTGGTTCGGTGCGTCGATGACCTTCCCGGTCGAGAAAGAATAGCCAGACATTCCGGTTCCCGGAATGTCTCCCGGATAACAGGAAGCACTCCTCGCAAAGAGGCGTATCCTCATTTCCTTGGGTGAAATGCTGGGGTGCGGGACATTCTCCCGCGTGGCGTGATTGCGGAAAAACTGCCGGCGGGCATCCTCGCCGTTCCGGTCCGGATGCGGGGCCTATGAGCCTTTTCCGAAGGCGCAGTTGGGGAACACGCACTCCGGGCAGTCCCGGCACAGGCCGCCGTGGCCGAAAAAGGCGAGCTCCTTCTTGCCGATCCGCTCGCCGGACAGGATGCGCGGCAGCACCAGGTCGAGCACCGTCGTGCGGTGATACAGCCCGCAGGCCGGAACGCCCAGCAGCGGCACCTCGCCGATCCGAGCCGAGAGGAACATCGCGCCGGGCAGCGCGGAGGCCCCGTAGTGCATTTCGGTCGCCCCGGCCTGCCGGATCGCCAGACGGGTGACATCGTCCGGGTCGACGCTCATCCCCCCGCTCAGCAGGATCAGGTCGCAGCCGTTTTCCAGGTGCGCCACGATGGCCTGCCGGATGAGGTCGGCGTCGTCCGGCGCAAAGCTCACCCCGGCCACCTCCGAGCCGAGCGCGGTCACCTTTTCGGTCAGGATCGGCGCGAAGCGGTCCTGGATCAGGCCGTTGAAGACCTCGCTGCCGGTCACCACGATCCCGGCCTTGGCCCGGCGCAGCGCCCGCACCGACAGCACCCCGCCGTTCTGCCGGGCGATGGCCGCCGCACGCTCGATCGGCGCGCGCTTCATCACCAGCGGGATGGCACGCGTGGCCGCCACCTGCTTGCCTTTCGTGACCAGGGTGTGGGTGTGCAGCGTCGCGCACATCACCTCGTCGACCATGTTGAAGGCCGCCAGCGCCGCCGTGTTCACGGAGAGCAGACCGCCGATGGCGGCCGTCATTTCAATCTTGCCTTCTTTGGGGGTGTTCTCCCAGGCGACCCCCTCGCCCGCCAGCGCCCCGGCCAGGATGGCGGCCGCCTCGTTCTCGTGGATCTCGTCCGCGGCCAGCTCGAGGACGTAGAGGTGGTTCTTGCCCAGCTTCTGCAGGTGGCAGATGTCCTCGTTGCACACCGTGTGACCCTTGCGGAAGGCCGCGCCCTTGAACTCGCCGGGCCGGATCTCGGTGATGTCGTGCGCCAGCTGAGTCCCCACCGCATCCTGCACCGCTATCTTCTTCAGCATGTCTCGCGTTCCTTCCAATCCAAGGAAGTTGATTTCCGTTGCAGCTATATTTTTTGTGGGAGCGGCTTTCCAGCCGCGATGGTCGAGGCTGAAAGCCTCTCCCACACTTCGTCGCCGATAGGATGACCTTCTACGCCGCAACCCGCCTGGATGCCTGTCCACTCTATCGCAGGGCAATCACTTCAGCGCGCCGGCTGCCGTTGTTTTCGACGTGATGCCCGTGATCGTGCGGGGCGGTGAGCTCCGGCACCTCGCTCGGCGCCCAGTTCATGTCCGCCCAGGTGATCTCCCTGGCATTCGAAAAATAAGCGCCCTCCGCGCACGGCCGGCAGATAACGTCGCCGTCATAGATCACTTCGCGTCCGTCTCGCACCACTTGCCCGCACCGGCGGCAGGTGGTCTTGCGCTGGGTCGGGCCGGGCAGGTCCACCGGCTGGATCGGCACCCGCACCTGCTGCACCCGGAACAGCACGCTGTCCGGCATGCGGCAGTAGGCCGCCAGCTGCTGCCGGGACGTGCCGCTCACCTCCGGCGCGTACACGGCCGCCAGCTCGCGCGCCTCCTCGGTGGAGAGCACCCGGAAGGCCTTGCCGCTCTCCAGGTTGAGGAACGTGGCCGCCATGATGCCGTAGTCCACGAACTTGAGGCTGCGGCGGCCCAGCTTGACCCCGGTCACGTGCGCCACGGCATCCGCCGTGCAGCGGTCCATCTCCACATACACGATGAGTTTCTTGATCTGCTCGCGCCGCGTCGGCTCGTCCAGCCCGATCAGCCGGCAGCCCAGCATGCCCATGCGCACCCCCACCACCTGCCCAGGGCACAGGTGGCCGTGAGCCGCGGCGGAAGTCTCCAGCAGTTCGTGGAAATTCTTCATCGGGGGCCTCGCGTAGATATCACGGCAGTCGGGTTTCGGCGTACTTTTTCAGAATCATGAGAAGCACAAGCCCCGCGAGGGACAGACCCAAAAACACCACAAATCCCTGGGAGTATCCGGCCTCGCCGTTCAGGCGCACGAATAGGCTCAGGACCGGCGGCAGGACAAATCCGCCGAAGGCGCCCAGGCCCCCGATGATGCCCGCGGCGCCGCCGACCGCCTTGGGGGTGAACCGCGGGACCAGTTTGAAAACGGCGGCGTTCGCGACCCCCATCCCCAGCGCGAGCAGCATCTGACCGATGAACGCTGCGGCAGCCGAACCCTCGCCCGCGAAGATCACCGCGGACCCCGCCGCGACCGCCACGAACGAAAGCTGCGCGACCAGCAGGCCCCCGAGCTTGTCCGCGGCGATCCCGCCGAACACCCGCAGGATGCTGGTCGCCAGCGAGAAGGCGGCCGTGAGCAGCCCGGCCTGGACCATGCCGATCTTGAAACGATCGGTCCAGAAGGTCGGGAACCACACCGTGAGGGCAATGAACCCGCCGAACGTGCAGAAATACAGGAAGGTCAGCACCCAGGTCCGCCAGTCCGCGCCGGCCTTGCGGATGGAGTCCATGGCCTTGCCCGTCGGGACCAACTCTTCCCCGCAGGCCAGGAGCAGGGCGTCGGGGTCGATCTCCAGGCCCATTTCCTTGTACTGGAAATACGGCGCGTCTCGCATGCGCGCGAACACCAGCCCCGTCATCGCGAGCAGCGCTGCCAGCCACAGTACGTAGGACCAGGTGAACCCGAGGTTCACCACGAGGAACGGCAGCAGCAGGGCAAAAATTCCGGGTGCCAGGTTTCCCAGCCCGCCGTAGACGGCGAGCGCGGTCCCCTGCTTGCGCTGGGGATACCAATAGGAAACGGCCGGCACCCCCACCGAAAACACCGCAATGCCGCAGCCGCACAGGATGCCGCAGATCAGGAAGAAGGGGTAATGGGCAGCCCGGGGCGTGCCGACGATGCTGAACATGGCCGTCATCCCGGCGACCCCGGCCGCGGCGAGCAGGAGCAGAATCACAATGGGTTTCTTGCCGCCCATGCGGTCGACCATGGCGCCGAAGGGGATTCTCAGCAGCGAGCCGGTCAGCGCCGGCGAGGCCGCCAGGATCCCCATGAGGAACGGGCCCACGTCCATGGCCTGCTTCAGCTTGGGGACGATGGGCCCGAAGGCGGAAACACCGGCGAACCCGGCAAAAAAAGCCAGGGTCGTCCACGCCAGGGCCGCGCGCGGGTTCGAGATCGCGTAACAGACGTTTGCGTCGGATTCAGCCATGCCGTGACTCCCAGGTTCGGGCAACTGCTCGCGCATCAAAAGAACCGGCTTTGAATCTGAGGGTTCGGGGTTCAGGGTTCACCGTTCAAAGAAAAAGCAAAGAAGAAGGTCGATAGCGACGCTCTGATTGTCCTGAACCCCGAACCCTGAACCATGGTTTCTCACCCATCAGCCATGCCACCCGTATCATGCCGTAACCCTCCGCCGGAACACCAGCGGCCGCCGGAAGATGTAGAACAGCGGCACGCTCCAGATGTGCACCAGCCGGGTGAACGGCGAAAAGGCCAGCAGCGCGAAGGCCGCGAGGATGTGCAGCTTGTACTGGAGCGGCACCGGGACCATGAGGGCGGGGTCGGGCTGCAGGGTGAGGATGCCCCGGATCCAGGGCGCGATGGTGTCGAGCACGTGGTACCCGCCGAAAAACACGTCGTAGGTGCCCACCCCGGTCACGAAGGCCAGCCCGCCGAGAACGGCGAAATCGACGGGGGTGGTCATCAGGCGGATGCGCCGGATGACCAGCCGGCGGGCCAGCAGGACCAGCACGCCGCAGAAAGCGGCCGACCCCACGACCCTCCCGGCGTAGTGCGCGAGCGCCGTGTGGGCGGCCGTGTCGATCCCGACCATGTCGAACACGGTCTGGGGGATCAGCAGCCCCGCGGCGTGGCCCCCCAGGGTGCCCAGGATCCCGAAGTGGAACAGGTAGGAGCCGAAGAACAGGGTCTTCTTTTCGATGAGTTCGCTGCCGTGGGAGTTCCAGGCGTAGCGGTCCGTGATGTAGCGATAGGCATGCCCCACCGCGAAAACGGTCAGGCACAGGTAGGGGAAGGCCACGAACAGGAGCAGATCCATCTGGGTCATGGGAACCTCCGGATGCTTCGCCAGCATAAATTCGAAGCTCGAAATCCGAAACAAACCCGAGCTGCGGATCATTTCACGCAGAAACGAAATGGTCGCGGACCGGAACCTTTCTTGCCTCGTTCATTGCCCTTTTGAAGATTCGAATTTGTTTCGTGCTTCGCGCTTCGGACTTCGAATTTAGCCCGCTGGTGCTTGCGTCGGCGCATCTTCCGCAGCCACCGGGAAGATCCCGCCCACGAGCTCCAGCGGCCCGGCATACGGCGATCCGCTTTCCTTCAGCCTCGCCGCGATGGCGGGCACGGTCGCCAGGCACCGCCGGATCAGCGCGTGGGGCTCGTCCGACGAGGCGGCCGCCAGGAATTCGAGCATCAGGGGCAGAAAATCCGGCAGCTCGTTGACGGCCGGTTCGAACCCGGCCTGCAGGTAGACGCCCAGCAGATCCGCCAGCGCCCGGCCGCGGTCCTCGCGGTCGCCCATGAGATGCCAGGTGAGGTTCAGGCTGGCGGAAGGGTTCATGTCGAACACGGCCGTATAATGTTCCTGGAGCTTCAGCAGGGGCTGCGCGTTCACCCGCGCCAGGAACCTGGCCATTCCGTCCCGCGCCTGGGCGTCGCCGAGGCCGGCCGCCGCAGCTTCCATCTCGGACCGGGCTGCCCGATCCGCCGCCGCCGGGTAGGCCAGGCAAAGGCTCAACAGCTTGAGCAGCGCTCTCGTTTCACTCGTCATCGCGGGTACCCGCAGCTGCCCTGGTCAACATAAGGCGAGGCCTCGTCGATCCGCCCGACGGTCGGCAGCACGAACCGTTCTCCGCGATACGCCAGCGCCAGCAGACGGTACATGTCCTCGGCCGCCCGCGCGTCCAGTCCGACGGCGCCGAGCATGGGCGTGTCGACCGCCTCTCCCAACCGCACCGCACGCATGTAGACCCGCAGGGCCGCCAGGCGCTTCAGCGCCAGGCGCACCGGTCCCTCGTCGCCCGCCGTGAGCAGGTTGGCCAGATACCGGACCGGGATCCGCAGCGAGTCGATGCCTTCGAGCGGTCCGGCCGCGTCCACCGCCGGGTTCGCCGGGCTGAGCGGCGGCACGTACCAGACCATGGGCAGGGTGCGAAACTCCGGGTGCAGCGGCAGCGCAAGCCGCCAGTCCCTGATCAGCCGGTAGACCGGCGAACGCCGCGCCGCCGCGAGATAGTTTTCAGGGATGCCCTGGCGGCCGGCCTCGGCGGCGACCCGGGGGTCATGCGGGTCGAGCATGATGTCCAGGTGCGCCGGGTAGACGGCCGTGAGGTCGGCGGCGGCCGCCGCCTCGCGGATGCGGTCGGCGTCGTACAGCAGAACCCCGATGTAGCGGATGCGGCCCACGCAGCTGTGGGCGCAGAGCGTCGGCAGGCCGGCCTCCGTGCGGGGATAGCAGAACAGGCACTTCTCGGCCCGGCCGGTCTTCCAGTTGAAGTAGGTCTTCTTGTAGGGGCACCCGGAGACGCAGAAGCGCCAGCCCCGGCAGCGCTCCTGGTCCACGAGCACGATGCCGTCCTCGTCGCGCTTGTAGAGCGCGCCGGAGGGGCAGGAGGCGACGCAGGCCGGGTTGAGGCAGTGCTCGCACAGCCGGGGCAGGTAAAGAAAAAACACCTTCTTGAACTGCAGGTAGATGGCGTAGTCCAGCCCCTTGAAGTTCACGTCCCCGCCGCCGGTCGCGCTGACGCCCGCGAGATCGTCCTCCCAGTTCGGCCCCCAGGTGATCTCCATGCTCGCGTCGTTCAGCTGGGAGTGCGGCCGCAGCGACGGCTGGTGTTTCTTGGCCGGTCCGTCGACGAGCTTGGCGTAGTCGTAGGTCCAGGGCTCGTAGTACTCGTCGATGGTGGGCAGGTCGGGGTTGTGGAAGATGCCGGCCAGGCGGCGAGCCTTGTTCCCGGCCCGGAGGGACAGCTGCCCTCCCCGCAGCACCCAGCCGCCCTTGTGGATGTCCTGGTTCTCCCACTTCTTGGGGTAGCCGATGCCGGGCTTGGTTTCCACGTTGTTGAACCACATGTACTCGGCGCCCTTGCGGTTGGTCCAGACGTTCTTGCAGGGGATGCTGCAAGTGTGGCAGCCGATGCACTTGTCCAGGTTCAACACCATCGCCAGCTGGGTTTTAATCTTCATACCACTCGACCTCCCCGGCCTTGCGCACCACGATCACCTCGTCCCGCTGGGAGCCGACCGGGCCGTAGTAGTTGAAGCCGTAGCTGAGCTGGGCGTAGCCGCCGATCATGTGGGTGGGCTTGACCATGATGCGCGTGACGCTGTTGTGGGTACCGCCGCGCTTGCCCGAAAGCGGCGCGCCCGGCGTGTTGATGAGCCGTTCCTGCGCGTGGTACATGAAGGCCTTGCCCGGCGGGATGCGGTGGCTGACCACGGCCTTCGCCATCACCACCCCGTTGACGTTGAAGCACTCCAGCCAGTCGCTGTCCGCAACACCGATCGAGGCCGCGTCGTCGTTGTTGATCCAGATCGCCTCTCCGCCCCGGAAAAGCGTCAGCATGGTGAGGGTGTCGGAGTAGGTGCTGTGGATCGACCACTTGGAGTGCGGCGTGAGGTAGTTCAGCACCAGCTCACGGCCCGCATCGCGCCGGACGGCGGTCGAGCCGAGGGCCGACATGTCCACGGGCGGGCGGAACACCGGGAGCCCCTCGCCGAAGTGCCGCATCCACGGGTGGTCCAGGTAGAAGTGGGCCCGGCCGGTCAGCGTCCGGAAGGGCACTTTCTCTTCGATGTTGATCACGAAGGGCGAGTAGCGCCGTTCTTCGGACTCGATTCCGCTCCAAACCGGGGACGTGATGATCTTGCGCGGCTGGGCCGTCAGGTCGTCGAAGCCGAACTTTTCGCTGCGGCGGGCGACGCTCAGGTGGCTGAGGGAAAGCCCGGTGCGCTTCTCCAGCGGCTTCCACGACTTCATCGCCGTGGCTCCGTTGGTCTCGGGAGCGAGCATGAGGATCGTCTCGGCCACCTGCCGGCCGGTCTCGAGGGACGGCATCCCCTGGCTCACCCCGGGAGCGGCCACCGTGCCGAGCGTCTCCTTGAGCTCGGCGTATTCCTCCTCGGCCGTCCACATGATCCCCTTGGAGCCCACCCCCGGCCGGGCGGCCAGCGGCCCCAGGGCCGTCATCATGCGGTAGGCGTTGGCGTAGTCTCGGGAGACGACCGTCAGGTTGGGCATGGTCTTGCCGGGCACCGGCTCGCACTCGCCCTTGCGCCAGTCCTGCACCTCGGCCTGCGCGATCTCGCCGGGGCTGTCGTGCAGCAGCGGGCCGGCCACCAGATCGCTGCGCTTCTCTGAGGTGGACGGCGGCCAGTTCGGAGAATTTGGCCGCAATGGTCTTGAATTGGTCCCAGTTGGTGCGTGCCTCCCAGGGCGGGTCCACGGCCGGGTTGAACGGGTGGATGAAGGGGTGCATGTCGGTGGTGTTGAGATCGTGCATCTCGTACCAGCCGGCGGCGGGCAGCGCCACGTCGGCGTACAGGGCGCTTGTGGACATGCGGATCTCCATGGTCACGAGCAGGTCGAGCTTGCCTTCCGGGGCGTGCTCGCGCCACACGATCTCCTCCGGTCGGAGCGGGCTTTCGGTGTTCAGCACCGCGCTGTCCACCCCGAGCAGGTGCTTCATGAAGTACTCGTGGCCCTTGGAGCTGGCGCCGAGCAGGTTCGCGCGCCAGAGGAAGAGCACCCGCGGGAAGTTGGCCGGGTGGTCGGGGTCTTCGACGGCGAAGCGCACCTCGCCCGTCTTCAGCCGCGCCACCACGTGGCCGACGATCTCCGCGTCCGTGGCCGCGCCGGCCGCCACGGCCTCGCGGACCAGCTCGATCGGGTTGCGGTCGAACTGCGGGAACGACGGCAGCCACCCGAGCCGGGCGGCGATCGCGTTGCAATCCGCCGGGTGCCGCGGCACCTGGGTTTGGGTCAAGGGCGAGGCCATGCTCTGCAGGTCCAGGGTGTCGTAGCGCCACTGGTCGGTCGCGAAGTACCAGAGGGAAGTCCCGTTCTGCTGCCGGGGCGGCCGGCGCCAGTCCAGGCCGAAGGCCACCTGGGACCAGGCCGCCTGGGGCCGCACCTTTTCCTGGCCCACGTAGTGCGCCCAGCCGCCGCCGTTGACCCCCTGGCAGCCGCAAAGCGTGGTGAGGTTGAGGATGGCCCGGTAGATCATGTCGCTGTGGAACCAGTGGTTGGTGCCGGCGCCGAGGAAGATCATGGACTTGCCGCGGGTCTTTTCCGCATTTTCCGCAAACTCGCGGGCAACACGGATCGCATCCGCGGCCGGCACGCCGGTGATGGCCTCCTGCCAGGCGGGCGTGAAGGCCTGCGGGTCCTCGTAGCCGGACGGGTAGTCCTGCGGGTGCGCATCCGATTCTTTGCGCCGCACGCCCAGGTGGGCGGCCAGGAGGTCGAAGACCGTCGTGACGGCGACCGGCCCGGCCGGCGTCTGCACCTCGCGGACCGGGACCACCCCGGCGCGGGTGCCGGCGCCCTTCACCTCGAACAGCGGGGAGTGCACCCGCACCCAGCGCTCGGCGGACGACGCGAAGCTGAGCAGGGGGTCGACGGCGGCGTCCGTGGCCGAGTCTTTCAGGTTCAGGTTCCAGCGGCCTTCCTCGCTCCAGCGGAAGCCGATGCTGCCGTTCGGCACCACGAAACGGTCCGACGCGGCGTCGCAGAGCACGGTCTTCCACGGGGCGTTGTTCGACGTGTGCCCCAGGTCCGAGGCCCGCAGAAACCGGCCGGCCGTGAAATTCCCCGCCTGCTCTTCCAGCACGACCGCGAACGGGAGGTCGGTGTAGGCCTTGGCGTAGGCGGCGAAGTACTCGCTCTGCCGGTCGACGTAGAACTCCTTGAGGATGACGTGGCTCATGGCCATGGCGAGGGCCGCGTCCGTGCCGGCCTTGGCCGGCAGCCAGGTGTCCGCGAACTTGACATACTCGGCGTAGTCGGGCGCCACGGCCGCCACCCGCGCGCCGCGGTAGCGCGCCTCGGTGAAGAAATGGGCGTCCGGCGTGCGCGTCATCGGCAGGTTCGTCCCCCAGACGATCATGTAGGAGGATTCGTACCAGTCGGCGCTTTCGGGAACGTCGGTCTGCTCGCCCCACATCTGGGGCGAGGCCGGCGGCAGGTCGCAGTACCAGTCGTAGAAGCTCGCCAGCACCCCGCCGATGAGTGACAGGAAGCGCGCCCCGGAGGCGTAGCAGACCATGGACATGGCCGGGATCGGCGTGAACCCGAAGATGCGGTCGGGGCCGTGGGCCTGGATGGTGTGGATGAGGGAAGCGGCCACGAGCGTTGCCGCCTCGTCCCAGGACACGCGGACGAAGCCGCCCTTGCCGCGGGCCGCCTGGTAGGCGTTGCGTTTGGCCTCGTCCGCCACGATGCCGCGCCAGGCGGCGACCGGGTCCGCGTGCTCGGCGAGGGCCTCGCGCCACATCTCCAACAGCGTCGAGCGGACGAGCGGGTGCTTCAGGCGCACCGGGCTGTAGGTGTACCAGGAGTAGGTGGCCCCCCGCGGACAGCCCCGCGGTTCGTGGTTGGGAAACCCGGCGCCGCAGGAAGGGTAGTCCGTGCGCTGGGTCTCCCAGACGATGATCCCGTTCTTGACGTAGACATCCCAGGAGCAGGAACCGGTGCAGTTGACCCCGTGGGTGGAGCGGACTTTCTTGTCGTACTGCCAGCGGCGGCGGTAGAACTCCTCCCACTCGCGCTGTCCGCAGCGCACCTCGCCCCATCCGTTGGAGACCGACTCCTCCGCGCATCCGTGTTTCTCGCCGCACGGTCGCAGGAAACGCAGCTTTGAAAGGACACTGTCGAAAGGCATGGCCCCTCCCGAGACGTGTGGGTCCGATGAGGAAACGCCCAGCCGAAAAACTCCATCGTTGGTGCAGGGTGAGAACAGAGTAAAGGATCTGCGAGCTGAAGAGATTGACCTAAGTCAAAACGGGACATCCGGAATCGGACGAAGAAGAGCGACGCCCGACTCCTAACACCATCCGGTGCGGATTTCAACGGCAGCGCAAGCCGGGCACGGGCGGCCCCGCCTTATTTCACCGCCAGGTGCGCCACGGCAATGCCGTTGGTGAAGCGCCGGTAGGAGACGGTTCCGAAACCGATGCCGCGCAGCATGCCCGCCAGTTCGTCCGGGAGCGGAAACATGCGGATGGACTCCGGCAAGTGGGTGTAGGCCTTGCGGGAGCCGGCAATCAGGTCCCCGAGGAACGGCATCGCGTAGAAGGAATACGCGTCGTACAGCCGGCGGAAGACGGGCCACACCGGCCGCGAGAACTCCAGGCACATCAGCCGCCCGCCCGGTTTGAGCACGCGGTGCATCTCGGCAAACCCCTGGCGCATGCGCGTGACGTTGCGGATGCCGAAGCCCACCATCGCGGCGTCGAAGGCGGCCGCCGGGCAGGCGATCCGTTCGGCGTCGCCCTGGACGTGGCGGATGCGGCCTTCGAAGGGGCCGCCCCGCACCTTGTGCAGGCCGGCAGCGATCATGGCGCGGTTGATGTCGTAGATGGCCACCTGGCCGCGAGGCCCCACCTGCCGGGCGGCCAGGAGCGCGAGGTCCCCGGTTCCGCCGCAGACATCCAGGACCCGGTCCCCGGGCTCGAGTCGCAGCATGCGCACCGCTGCCCGCTTCCAGGCGTGGTGGATGCCGAAGCTGAGCAGGGTGTTCATGAAGTCGTAGACGTGCGCCACGGAGTTGAAGTGGCGCAGCACGCGGGCGGATTTCTCGCGCGCCTCGATCTGCTCGAACCCGAAAAAGGCCTGTTGCCCGCCCGCGGCGACCGTCTGGCGTGCGTCCTCACCCATCCACTGCTTCAACGGCCACTCCCCTTTCGCAGGCTGTTGAAAAACGGCGTCTCGGCCCGTGATCCGGCGTTGCGCGGCTTCTGGCCATGCTCACAACCTTTCAACGTATGCTGCGCTGTCCAAAAGGCCGCGCGCCTGGGCTGACGGTCCGATACTGGTTTTTCAACAGCCTGATGGTGATGATGGTGATGATGGTGATTCGGAACGCGATCAGGCCGGTGCGGCGGCCGCGCCGTTGCCCGGGCCGCCGACCTCCGCCATGAGCGCCTTGAGCTCAGCGCCCTCGATGGTTTCCTTTTCCAGCAGAATGCTGACCGACGACTCGAGAATGCTGCGCCGGCCTTTCAGGATCTCGAGCGCCCGGCCGTACTGGGCGCTGATGATCGCGTTGATCTCCGCGTCGATCGCCTCGGCGGTCGCCTCGCTGTATTCCCCGCTGGCCTCGGGAAAAGGACCCAGGAACTGGGCCCGGCGGTTGGAGGCGTAGTAGACCTGCCCGACCTTGCTCATCCCGTATTCCTTGACCATGCTGCGGGCGATGTCGGTGGCCCGCGACAGGTCGTTCTGGGCGCCGGTGGAGATGTCGTCGACGACGATCTCCTCCGCAGCGCGGCCGCCGAGGAGGGTGGCGATCTTGTTCTCCAGCTCGGTCTTGCTCATCAGGTACCGGTCTTCGGTGGGGAGCTGCATCGTGTAGCCCAGCGCGGCGATCCCGCGCGGGATGACCGTGATCTTCTGCACCGGGTCGGTGCCCGGCAGCGACATCGCCACGATGGCGTGCCCGAGCTCGTGGTAGGCCACGATCTTCTTCTCTCTGGGGTTGATGATGCGGTTTTTCTTCTCGAGGCCCGCGACCACGCGCTCGATGGCCTCCTGGAACTCGCTCATGCCGGCGGTGGCCTTGCCGCGGCGCACTGCGAGCAGCGCCGCCTCGTTCACGATGTTGGCGAGGTCCGCCCCCACCATGCCCGGGGTCATGTTGGCGAGCTTCTCGATGTCGAGCGCCTCGTCGTACTTGACCTTCTTCAGGTGCACCTGCAGGATGGCCTCGCGCCCCTTGCGGTCCGGCCGGTCGACGAGCACCTGCCGGTCGAAGCGGCCCGGCCGCAGCAGCGCCGGGTCCAGGATCTCCGGCCGGTTGGTGGCGGCGATCATGATGACGCCCACCTGGGGGTCGAACCCGTCCATCTCGACCAGGAGCTGGTTCAGGGTCTGCTCGCGCTCGTCGTGGCCGCCCATGCCGCCGATGCCGCGCGCCTTGCCGAGCGCGTCCAGCTCGTCGATGAAGATGATGCAAGGCGCCTTGGCCTTGGCCTGGGTGAACAGGTCGCGCACGCGCGCGGCCCCCACGCCGACGAACATTTCGACGAACTCCGAGCCGCTCAGGCTGAAGAAAGGCACCCCGCTCTCGCCCGCGACCGCCTTGGCGAGCAGGGTCTTGCCGGTGCCCGGCGGGCCGACCAGCAGGATGCCGCGCGGCATTTTCCCGCCGATCTGCGTGAAGCGCTGCGGCTCCTTGAGGAACTCGATGATCTCGACCAGCTCCTGCTTGGACTCGTCCACGCCGGCGACGTCGCTGAACTTCACCCCGACCTCGTCCTGCATGTAGATCTTGGCCTTGTTCTTGCCGAGCGACATGAAGCCGGGTTGCTGGCCCTGCATGCGCTTCATCAAGAAGAACCAGATCCCCACGAACAGGAAAACGGGCACGACCCAGGAGAGCAGGTCGCGCACGAAGGTGGACTCGATCTCGCCCTTGAACTGGATGTTGTGACCCGACAGGAGCTCGGACAGGTCAGGGTCGACCCGGACGGTTCGGAACATCTGGGGCTCCGCGCCGGCGGACGGCTTCATCCGGCCCTGGATGATGTTCGAGGTGATGGCCACCTCCGTCACCCGGCCCTCGTTGAGGGCCTTCAAAAACTCGCTGTATGCGACGGTTTTGACCGAGAACGCGGAAAAGATGGCGTTCTGGATGATGAGCACCACCCAGACCCCCAGCAGGATGTACCACATGGAAAACTTGTGGTGTTTCTCCATCCGACCTCCCTTTGCGTTGACGAACGGGGATTCACGTGCAGTCGACGGCCCTAAAATAGAGAAGAAAATAAGCAGTTTCCCATCGAAACGCAACAGCGACGGGGAAGCGGACACACGGCGTGCGATTGACGCTGCTTCCGGAATTGAGCTATGCAGGAGTGAAACCCAACCGAAGGAGGACGTGCGATGGACATGGAAAAGGACTGGATTGCGAACGCCTATGAGGGGATGTCCCGGCGCCAGTTTCTGGCGCAGATGACCGCCGCCGGCGCCGCGATCGCCGGGTTCGCCGTGGCCTCGAAGGCCGTGGCGGGCGAGATCATCACCACCCCGGTCGACGGGCTCGCGGTCGCCGACGGCAAGGTTCGGTCGGCGGGCTTCGATCTGCCGATCTACCTGGCGCGCCCGGCCAAAGCCGGCCAATACCCGGTGGTGATTGTGATCCCCGAAATTTGGGGCATGCACGAGTACATCAAGGACGTCGTACGGCGTTTCGCCCGACGCGGGTTCCTGGCCATCACCTTCGAGCCGTACGCGCGCACGGGGGGTGTACTGAAGATCGAAGACCGCGAAGCGCTGATGAAAGTGGTCAACGCGGTACCGGATGCCCAGGTCATGGGAGACCTCGACGCCATCGTCGCCTATGCGAAGAAACTCCCGGAGGCACAAGCCGACCGGATCGGGGTGACGGGATTTTGCCGCGGCGGGCTATACACCCTGCTCTTCGCCGCCCAGAGCCCGGATGTGAAAGCCGCCGTGCCCTGGTACGGCCAGATCAAACCGGCCAAGACTGCCGGCATTCGGACCGTCGGGCCGCTGGACCTGGCGGCGAAGATCAAGGCGCCGGTCCTGGGGCTCTACGGCGAGGAGGACCAGGGCATCCCCGTGGCCGATGTCAAGGAAATGGAGACCACCCTCAAGGCGGCCGGCAAGACAGCCGATTTCGTGCTCTACCCGGACGCGCCGCACGCCTTCCACGCGGACTACCGTCCCAGTTACCGCGAGAACGCCGCCAAGGACGCCTGGGCGCGCTGCCTCGCCTGGTTCAACACCTACCTGAAATCCTGAAACCCGATTCGGGCGCAGGGCCGGCACCGGCAGCGGTTCACGCGGCCGGTAGCCGCTCGACCAGGCGGTGCAGCGCGGGGTAGTCCACCTTTGCGTTGTGCCGCCGATCGCAGGGGATACGGTCCACGATCAGGATGCGCTCGATCCCGGCCCAGGCGAGGTCCTGCTTCAGCTGCGACCAGTCGGTTGCGGCCGCGCCGACCGCAGCCGGCTCCACCACGAGCGCACGGCGCCCCCCCACACGGCAGCAGGCCGACCGCCGCACCGCCCAATGGCGGTCGGCCGCGGCTTCGACCATGAAGGGGTAGAGCCGGCCGCCCGAATCCTCCAGCACGGCGCTGCACCGCCCCAGAAGCCACAGGCGTCCATCCGCATCCAGCCACCCGGCATCTCCGGTGCGATGCCATTTTCCCGGACCCACCCGGAACTTCGTCTCCTCATCCCCTTCCCCCCGCACGTAGCCCGGAAGGACGTGCGGTCCGGACACGACGATTTCCCCGGCCTGCCCGGCCGGCAGGCAAGCCGCTTCGAACTCGCCGGGGTCGAATGGGCCGATGGGAGTCCCCCACCGGTCCGGCAGCAGGCGTATTCGAGCCGCCGTCACCGGCCGGCCGGCCGGCAACCCGCGGCCGGAGGCTATGGCCGCGAGATCCCCGGCCTCCAGCGTGTCCGCGTCGAGACAGGCCATCGGCTCGGCTTCGGTCGACCCGTACACGGCCGTGACGCGGGCCCTCGGGGCCATCGTCCGGATGCGGTTCAGCAACCTGGGGAAAACCGGGGATCCGCCGGTGTGCACCTGCTGGACGTCCGGCAGCGTCAGCCCGCGGCGGCGGCTGTCCGCGGCCATGGCGCCGAGCAGGGCCGGCGACCCCTGGAGGCCGGCGGCCCGCGATGCGCGCACCCGGTCGACGAGGGCCTCCGCGTCCACCGTGGCCGGGGAACTCAGGTCGCACCCCGGGATCAGGTTCGCCGCGCCGCACCCGAGGTTGCAGAGGACGAAAATGGGCAGCCCGCTCAGCACCAGGTCCCCGGGGGAGGCCCCCAGCTCGGCCGACAGGACGGTCTGCTGGGCCTGCAGCAGGCCGTGGGTCCGCACGACCGCCTTGGGTTTTCCCGTGCTGCCGCTCGTGAACGTGAGCAGCGCCGCAGTGTCGGCAGCGCAGCGCTCCGGGTCCCCGGCCGGGCCGAAGCCCCGCCAGTCGCACCAGCGGCGGCTGCCGGGCAGGCGCAGGGGGCCGGTCGCAAACGCGACCGGTACGCGCCGCAAGGCCGGGACCGCGCATCGCAGCAGGTGGGCCTTCGGGCTGGCCACCAGCGCCCGGATCGGCAGTTCCCGGCAGCAGCGCTCGATGTGCGCGCGGCCGGCCGTGGGGTCGATGAAGACGGCGACCAAACCAAGCCGGAAGATTGCGAGCAGCGCGACGTATAGATCGATCGACATGGGCACGAACACCAGGACCGGGTCGCCGCGGTGCAGGCCCGCCGAACGGAGCATGGCCGCTGCCCGGGAGGATGCGGCGTCCAGCTCCCGGAAGCTCGTCGCCCGGAACGAGCCGCCCCGCCACTCGAGGAAGGCGTGCGCCTCCGGCCGCATTCGGACCTGGCCGGTCAGGATGTCATAAACGTTCATGGGTGCTCGAGCTCCCTGGCGAAGAGGGCATAGGAGCGGATCGGTTGGGCGTAGGGCGCGATGATGCGACCCGACGGGTTGCCCTCGCGGATCAGGGCAAAGATCACGTGCCGGTAGCCGCGCTGCCGGGCCCCCGCGAGGCAGCGCAGCGTGAGGGCATGGCCCAGCCCCCGGCCGCGCAGATCCGGCCGCGTGGCGAGCGTCTTCAGGATGACGGTGTCCGCGCCCGCTCCACGCCCGGCCTGCAAGAGGTCCGGGAGCCCGAAAACGAATCCCGCGGGTGCCCCGCCCGACTCGGCCATCCAGCTCAGCCCTTCCTGCAGGTGCGGCCGCAGCGGGCGATACAGCTCGACGAACTCCTCCCACCCGATCGGCGTGAAGAGCAGGTTCTTCCGGAAACACTCCAGGCTGAGGCGATAGACCCTCCGCATCTCGGACTCGTAGTCGCCCAGGTCGAGGGGCCGCAGGGCGATCCCCCCGGCGAGAGGCGGTCCGGGCGTTATTGCCAGGCCGTCGAAGACCGACGTCACAGCGGAGTAATACCGGGCGAGCGGTGCGAAGCCGGCGGCGGCGAAATGGGCCGCCCACTCCGGCGGGGTGTCGGGCTCCAGGAAGAAGGGTGGCCGCGAGCCGGTCTCCGTGACCAGCCGGTAGCGGCCCCAGGTAGACCCATCCATTGGGCCGACCGCCAGCTTGCACCCGCGACCCGCCAGGAGCCGACAGGCCTCGGACAGAACCGCCGCACCGGTCGCCTCGGAGTCGGCATGGAAGCGGCCGACAAGGCCGACCGGGCGAGCGGCATGGATCGGTGTTCGGCGCCACCAGACCGCGCACGCTGCCCGTTCGCCCCCGGTCCCGGTCGACAGCTCTTCGTCCGGTCCGCGCTGGAGCGAGAGCGCGGGCAACGCACGCTCTAAGGCAATCGGTGCCCGCATGCCGCCCTCCCATCGCCTATGTCCTGCAGCGCGGTTTGAAGGACCCAAATGCCGACCGTCGCCGCCGCGATCAGGTGGGCGGCGGCCACCGTGGGGGCGCACCCCAGGTAGGCCCGCAGCGCCAGGTGGCCGACCACCGGGATGAGCAGGTTGTCGGTCCCTTGCCCCGCAACCGCCTCCACGAAGGTCAACAGCAGCGACACCAGGACGGCGACCGGCAGCGTCAAGGCCGGACCTCCCGCATCGAACGCCCACCGGCACGCGAGGGCGCACCCGAGCGCCACGACGAAAAAGGCGGCCGAGCCCTCCACCGTCTTGCAGGCTCCCCCGGCCGGGTAACGGTGTCTGCCCCATCGCCGGCCGACCAGGGCGGCCGCCGCGTCCGCGAAGGTCAGGACGGCGACCGGCAGGCAGAAGAGCAGCCGATTGTCGCCGGCAGCCGCGAACACCAGGCCGATCGCGGCCGCGAAATAGAACCCGCCGCGATGGCCGCGCCCGACCCCGTCCATGACACCGCCGACCCTTCGGTTCCAGGACGGCAGGCACTTGACCCCGGTCAGCATCAGGGTCGCAAATGCGCAGAGCGCCAGGACCGCCGGGGCGCCGTCGACCCCCCACGGCAGCGTCAGGGCCAGGGAGCCGCAGCCCATGTGCAGCAGTTTGCGGCACCACTCCGGCGCCAGCCCGGCCCGCCGCAGCACGGCCAGCCCCGCCATCCAGCTCGCGGCGAGCGCCGGCAACAGGTACCCGTACGGGATGCATGTCGAGCTCATGGGATCTCCTCCACCCGGAGGGCCCCGTAGAAAAAGGCCTTGTCGCGTGAATGCAGATCGGATGCGAGGCCGTCCAGGGACCGCAGGCGCTCGCGCAGGCGCTCCGGACGACGGCGCGGCGCCAGCAGGTTCCAGTACACCAGGCGCCCCCCCTTCCGCCCGCAGGCGGCCACGTGCTCAAGCAGGCGCTCGCAAGCCGCCGGGGCCATGTATTCGAAGATGTCGCTCAGGTTGAACCCGTCGATGCCGTGCGGTGCGGCGGCGCTGAGATGGTCCTCGAGCGACTGCACCCGAATCTCGAGGCGGTCGAGATTGCGCCGGACGGCCTGAAAATTTTCCAGGCGCAGCGCATGGGGCAGCGCCGTGCGGTGACCGCCCAGCAGCAGCCACTGCAGGTAAGGGTTTTCGCACGGGTCGAGAACCGTCAGGGCGTGCTCGGCCCGCCGCAGCAGGTGTTCGGAGAGGTTCCCCTGGGCATAGTCGAAAAAGCGCGGGTCACGGCCGAAGCGCCCCACGACGGCCGGCGACAGCGCCGTCCGGAAGAGCCAGCGCCAGCGCCGGTTGTCCCAGTGTGCACGGTAGAACGCGATCCGGCCGGGCCGCGTGCGTCGCTGGAGCAGCCGATCGATCCGAGAGCGCGGGTGCACGAGCGGCAGGAGATAACGCCGGACAGTTTCCAGGAATCGCTCGAGCTTGCCGACGGCCCCGAGACCGTCCGCATCGCTCCCGGCGGCCGTCCCAGTACCGTCGCACCGCGGGCCGGAGGCGGCCCCGGCACCGGTCGTAGAGCTCCAGCCGGCCTGTGCTCGAGGCCGACCCCATGAACTCCAGCAGCTCCGGGTGAGAGAGCTCCCGAAAGGCCGCCACCCGCATCTCCAGACAGGCCGCCTGGGCCGGGCTCAGGTCGATCGCGACCACGCGGGCCGGGTCACGGCTGAGGAGGGCCAGCACGTTGTCCCCGGCCGAGGCGATCGAAAGGCACGAGCCTCCCGGCCGCACGTCGAGCGCCTCGAGCAGGATGTCCGCGTCCTCCCAGCACTGAGCGTAGCGGACGCCTGAGAAATCGGCCTTGGTCTCAATTTCGCAGCTCATCGGACGCTTCCTCGGCGCCGGCCGGCAGTTTCGCACACGCAACCGGCGTTGCCGTCCACCCATACCGGGTCGCCGGTCCGCAGCCAGGTGGTGGCCCCTTCCAGCGCGACCACGGTCGGCAGGCCCATCTCGCGCGCCACGATGGCCGAGTGCGACAGCAGGCTGCCGCGCTCCACCAGCAGGCCCGGCGGCCGAGGGGAAGAGCATCACCCAGCCCGGGTCGGTGCGCTCGGCCACGAGGATCTCGCCGCGGCTGGATGGCGCGCGTCGCGCGGGTCGCCGATGACCCGGGCCGGGCCGCGCACGATCCCCGGGCCAGCAGCCGAGGCCGCTGCAGCCGGTCGCCCTGGGCGCCCGGTCCGAGGTCGGGCGGGCCGCCGCGCCGGAAGCGGTTGCCGCGGTGGACCGCGCCACGCGTCTCGAAGCGCTCGGGCGGCGCCGGCATTCGCGGCGACGCTCGAACTCCGCCGCGCGCAGCGCGACCAGCCCGCGCCAGGTCGGTCGGGTGGCGCGGCCCTCGACGAAGCCCGAGCACCTCCTCGACCTCCAGGATAAAACACGTCGCGCGGATCTGTCAGCAGACCGAGCGCGTGAAACCGCCGGCCCATCTCGACCACGATCAGTCCGGACGCGGCCGAACACCCGGGTGCGCTCGAAGCGCAGGTTCTCACGCATCCGCACCCGCTCGCGCGCGTTGCGCAGCACCCAGTCGAAGACCAGCCGCCGCAGGGGCTGTCCGCCGAGCGCCGCGCGCGACCCGCTCCTCGCCCGCCGGTCGGGTGCCGCTTCGCCGCTGGCCGGAGCGCGCCTTCCGGCCGGGAGTGCCGCGGCCGCTGGCCGATCGGCGCAGCAACGGCATCGGGTCGTCGTGCAGGGTGGCGCTTTCCAGCTTGAGCTCGTCCAGGCAGCGTTCGCCGAAGCGCGTCCAGATACGTGCGCAAGTGCGCGTGGAACTCCGGGTACGCGCCGCAGGCGGCGCAGGACCTCGGCCGAGTCCGCCTGCGACAGGAGCGCCGACCAGCTCCGGGTCGGCCGCGGCCACGCGCGCCATCGCGTTGACCCGCCGCGCCGGCTCGGCGCTGATCATGCCGGCCGCCGCTGCAGAGCAGGTCGTTGTGCAGGGCCGGCCGTGGTCATCCCCCAGCGGCTGCAGAGTCTGCCCAGCAGCCCCGAGAAGATCATGGTCGAAGAATCGTTGACGATGCGGCGCGTCCCAGCGGGTGAGCAGCCGCCGCTCGAGGTCGCGGTAATAGGCCGAGCGAGCTCGTCCGGGGTCGCGCCGTGACAGGTCGGGCCGCGCCCGCGCCCAAAGCGCCCTCGATCCGGCGTTGAAAGGCCGCCGCTCCGGGAGCGCAGCCGCAGGTGGTTCGCCACCGAGGCCGAGGAAGCGTCGACCCCAGCCGCACGAGATCCCGCAGGCGCTTGGCCCGCGACGGCCGCGGCGACCCGATGCGGGTCCGGCTCAGGCCGTCTCCCGCACCCCCATCATCTGTTCCATGAATCGCGCGGTTGAGCGCTGTAGCCCGGCAGCATGCGCCATCAGGCGATACCAGTTGAGCAGGTTGTAGTAGACCCGCCCGCGGATCAGGCCGAGCATGCGCCGAACATGGCTCGTTGTCCGCGATCGACGCCGGGCGGCACGCGCATGATCCGGCAGAACTGGCGGTAGACCCCTTCGTAGGCGCGGCGCGCGAAGATGAAGGTGAGCGGCGTGGTGATGCCGCCGTAGCTCTCGACGATGTTGCTGTTGTCCCAGATCCGCCGGCTCGTCCCTCTGGCGTCGGCGACCCGGTCCAGGGCGGTGATGGGCCGCGCCTGCAGCAGGTAGCAGCCGGCCGTCCGTGATAGGCCCACTCGATGTCCTGGGGCCGGCCGAGCAGGGCCGCGACGCGGCGCACGGTGTCGGCCACCCGGCGGAGCTGCGCGTCGCTGAGCGCGGCGGAGCACGCTGCGGCGCCGGCCACCGGGACGGGTCCCACGCCATCCGGCGTGCCGGGGGCGGAGCGGTGCGCCCAGCGCTTGCAGGCAATCCGGCGCATCACGATCCGGCCGCGCGGGTCCACCTGGTGCAGGTCGCTGTCGGTCTCGCCCGAGACCACTGCCGTGCCGGCCCCGAAGGTCGAGGCGACCGTTGCCAGCGATCGGTCGCCCGTGAGCGGGTCCGCGCTGAATGCGACCCCGGCCGCGTCCGGGTCGATCATCCGCTGGACGATCACGGCCGGCGCCGGCGGCGGGAAGGACAGCCCGTGCTCGGCGCGATAGGCGCACACCGCCTCGCCGAAGCCGGAGCGCCAGACATCCGCGACACGCGCGTTCAGATCCTCCGGCCGCACGTAAAGAAAGCTTTTCAGCTGACCGGCGAAGGAGTGCTGCAGCCCGTCCTCGTCCGCGCCCGAGGACCGCACCGCCATCAGCCGCTCCCCCTGCCCGAGACCGATCAGCGCCGCGGCCAGCTCCCGGCGGACCTCTTCCGCCGGCATCACATCGGCCAGCGCCGACCGCAGCCGTCCCGGCTCTGAACCGGCCCCGAACGCTGCGCTCTGGTCCCGGTTGAGGCTGTCGTAGAAGGCCTGTGCATCCAGGACAAACCCTTCAGGCACCTGGAACCCGGCCCGAGCCAGGTGCATCAGCGTGTGCGCCTTGCCCCCCACGCGACCGGCCGTCGCTTCCTCCCGCCACTGAGTGATGTAGCGCATGTCCGCTCCTCAACCGGTGAGCACGCGGGTCATCCCGAGCCCGACATGGGTGGTTAGGGCCCAGAGACCCGAGAACCGCTCGATGTGCCGGGCCCCGTCTGACCCGGCCGTTTTCATGAAACGCATCACGCCGGGAGCGCCCCCCAGCACCACCAGCGCCAGCGGCAGGACCAGCGCGAGGGACTCGAGGGTCAAGCCGGCCGCGCGCAGGGCACACGCGGCGGCGGATGCGAGCACGGCCGCCCATGCGATGGTCGCCCGGCGGTACCCCCAGAGCCGGCTGTAGCTCTCGACGCCCGGAATCTCGTCCGCGGGCGACCAGATCTTGCGGCCGAACTCGATTCCGATCCCGCTCGCCAGGCCCAGGCCCATCAGCCACCCCAGGACCGGCGGCGCCGTCCGGCCGGTGCCGATCCAGGCGCAGGCGGACACGAAGCCGTATACCAGCGGCAGGATGACCGAGTGCGAGACCAGGTAGGCCACCGGGTGACGCTTGAGCCACGCCCCCATGAAAAACTCGCACGTCATGAGCAGCAGGTACGACCAGAGGCCTGCGAGCGGCAGCAGCAGGCGCGGGCCTGCAGCCGCGACGAGGCCGGCCTGCAGGACGGCCGCCGCCACCCCGATGTGTCTCAGCTCCGCGAGCGTCACCAGACCGCGCGGCACCGGGCGCTGCGGCCGGCAGCGAAGGTCGTCCGCGGCGTCCTTGAACTCGTCCGCAATCCGCACCTGTAGAAACAGGAGGAGGACGACCGCGAACGCGACGGCCGCGCGCGCCGCAACCGTTAGGCCCCAGCCCGCGCCCACCGGCATGGAGGCGCTCATCACTCCGAAGCACACGGCCCCCGTGAGCACCGCGTGCCGCCCCAGGGGGAAGCGTTCCCGCTGATACACCCACCATCGGTTCGCCTTCATAAACCCTCCTCTCCCCGGGCCATGCGCTGATGCGCCCGGGTGAACTCGCCCGCGCAGATGGCCCCGATGATCGACAGCTCGCCCGCCAGGCAGAGCGCGGCCGCCACTTCCGCCAACCGGTCCGCGCCGCCGACCCCGCGCAGCCCGAGGATGTCCAGGCAGGCAGCCGGCCCCGGCAGCCCGGTACCCCCGCCGACCGTGCCCACCATGAGCCCGGGCAGTGTCACCGAGCAGAGCAGGTCGCCCCCGGGCAGCCGTTCGATCAGCGTGTGCCCCAGTGCCGATTCGGCGACGCAGGCCACGTCCTGCCCGCAGGCCAGGTAGAGCGCGGCCAGACCGTTTGCAAAATGGCCTTGGGTGCCGAGACTCCCGGACATGGAGGCCGCCACCGTGGCCATGCGACCGTATCGCGCCATCTCCTCGGCCGTGGTGTGCAGCAGCTGCCGCAAGTGACCGTCCGGAACGATCGCCTCGGCCGATACCTTGCGACCGCGCACCGATTGCAGCACCCGACCGGAGGCTTTCTTGTCGCCGGAGAAGTTGCTTTCGACGTAGACGGCCTGTGGCCGGATAGGGGTCCGACTGCGGATGAAATCGCAGGCAGCCTCGGCCGCGATCGTCACCATGTTCTGGCCGGACGCGTCCCCGGTCCGGAACTCGAGCACCAGGAAGGCGTACCGGCCCTCCGGGATGCAGCGCATCCGCAGCAGGCGGGCGTGACGCGAGGTGCGCTCGGCCGCCGCGCGGATGGCATCCCCCTGCGTGACCACCCACTCCGCGAAATCGGCCGCTTCATCCATGGATGCGAAGACGAAGCCCGGCACCCGCCCGACCCCGTGCCCCAGGATCCGGGCCCGGCACCCGCCCGAGAGAGCCAGGAGTTTCGCGCCGCGGTGGTAGGACGCCACCAGGGTGGCCTCGGTTGTCGCCAGCGGCACCAGGAAGTCCCCGTCCGCACACCGGCCCCTGACCGTCAGAGGCCCGACCAGCCCGACGGGCACCTTCACGGTGCCGATGTAGTTCTCGATGTTGCGGCGGTAGACCGGCTCGCGCTCGAGACTCAGAGGGTCACCGATCTCGACCCGGGCGTTCTCGGGTGCTCCGGTACGGCGCCAGCGGGCCCGCACGCCGGCGGCATCCGCCGTCCGCGGCAGCGGGTCGATCGATGTCGCCGACCGCGCCGAAGCGGGATGCTCGGCAGCCGGGGGATGATGCAGGGGGTGGATGTAAACGGTCATTGACGCCGTCCGAAGGCGAATGGGTTTGCCCACAAGAAGAGCAAGCGGCGTTCCAGCGCCGGCTCCGGTCCGGAACCGGGTTCGGCCCGAGTGCATGGCAACCTGCCGGATTGATTTGGAGAAAACGCGGCTCAGGGCTCAAGCCGATCGGTGCGGCCGGCCCTCCCAGCGGAAGTCCGAATGGTGCAACCCCGGTTGCATCGGGTAGAACCGTTCAGGGGAGCGTCGGCGCGCCGGATGGCCCGCTCGCAACCGATGTGACCCGTCGCAGGCGAAAAAGTAGGGATAGCGGTCCCTTCTCCCGGGAGCTCAACCCCTCAAGGTTTGGGCGTAAATGTCGATAGGCACTTGAGGCGAACTCAGCAGCACAATCCGACAGGAGCTGCGCCGCTGCTGATCGTGGGGATGAGCATAACCGACCAGGGAGAATATTTATGAGACTCCAAAGAAGCCTTTTCCGTGTCGCGGCATTTTTTGCCGCGGCTGCCGTGGTGTCTCCCTTTGTTCTGCCCGACGCGCAGGCATTTCGCGGAGAGGGGCGAGGCTACTACGGCGGAGATGAACGTGAAGGCGGGTATGTAGAAGGTCCGCGCGGCGGGTCAGCCGCGGTAGGTCCGTACGGCGGCGCGGCCGTGAGAGGGCCGGAAGGGAACGCGGCTGTGGAGAGGCCCGTACGGCGGTGTGGCCGTGAAAGGTCCGGAAGGCAATGTGGCCGTCGGCAGGCGGGTGGGTGACCGAGTGATTATCCTGCCCGACAATGCCAGCGCCGTTGCTGTGGGCGACCAGATGTACTACGTGGACGGCAGCGTCTATTATCTGCCGTGCGCCGACGACAATACGGTTTACTGCGTTGTTCCCGCTCCTCAATGAGCGCGGGTGTCTCCCCGCCTGAGACGCCGTTTTTCAACATGACGCAGCAAGGGGGTTGAAGAACAAGTATCGGGTCGTCAGCCAAGGCGCGCGGCGATGGGGGAAGCGCAGCATACGTGCCCGTATGTGAGCATCCACCCGAACCGCGCAACGCCGGATCACGGCCCGAGACGACGTTTTTCAACCCCCTTCGTCAGGAGTGCCTTCGAACCAGCCGGCAGGTGTTGGCGATGACGGAGAGGCTGCTCAGGAGCATGGCGCAGACGGCCACCAGCGGGGACAGCAGCCCGGCCATGGCCACGGGGATGGCGATCGCGTTGTAAAGGAAGGTGAAGGCCAGGTTCTGGCGGATGGTGCGGTTGACCGTGGCCGCGAAGTCGAAGAACTCAGGGATCTGGAGCGGGTCGGAGCGCATCAGGGTGACGTCGGCCACCTCCCGGCCGAGGCTGCCGCCCGAGAAGACCGCCAGCGAGAGATCGGCGACCGCCATCGCGGGGGCGTCGTTGACCCCGTCCCCGACCACGGCGACCCGTCGGCCGCGCCGCCGCAGCTCGGAGACGAACGCCGCCTTGTCGGCCGGCAGCCGCCCGCCATGGGCCTCCGGGATCCCCAGCCGGCGGCCGACCGCCTGGGTGGTGTCCGCACCGTCGCCGGAGACCAGGATCGGACGGATCTCGCGGCGCTGCAGCGCCGCGACCGCTTCGGCCGCGTTCGCGCGCAGCGCGTCCCCGAACACGAACACGGCCGCCGGCCGGCCGCCGGCCCCGAGGTAGACGAGCGAGCGGCCGGCCTCACGGTCGACCCCCGCGCCGGGCGGCGGCTCCAGGCCGGCGAATTCCTCGGCCAGAAACGCGCCCGAGCCGATCTTCGCCTCG
The DNA here is from genome assembly GCA_963791285.1 of uncultured delta proteobacterium. Classification (GTDB taxonomy): domain Bacteria; phylum Desulfobacterota; class Desulfobacteria; order Desulfobacterales; family SpSt-501; genus SpSt-501. The sequence goes on along the minus strand of CAWBSC010000007.1, from coordinate 7,585 downwards.
ACCCCCTCCCACAGCCCGCTGACGCCGCTCTCCTCGGCCTGGACGACCTTGACCCGCTCCGGCCGCAGCCGCCGCTCCTGGGATTCGCGCCGCAACTCGGCGGCGATCGGGTGGGCGGCCCCCTGCTCAAGCCCGGCCGCCAGCGCGAGCGCCTTCTCCCGCGTGAAATCTCCGCAGGGCAGGATCTCCTGCAGCCGCCAGTCTCCGCTGGTGACCGTGCCGGTCTTGTCGAGCACGACCGTGTCGACCGCCCGCGCGCGATCGAAGGCCTCGAAGCTGCGCACCAGCATCCCGCGCCGGGCGGCCAGCGCGACGCCGGCCACGCGCGCGAGCGGGATGGCCATACCGAGGGCGCAGGGGCAGGCGATCACGGTCACGGCCACGGCGCGCATCACCGCCGCCTCGTCCCCGCGCCGCGCGCCCACACCAGACTCCCGTGAGGATCGCCAGGAGCAGGATGGCCGGCACGAACCCGCGCAGGACAGCCTCGGTGCGGTTTTCGCCGGGGGTCGGCCGTCGAGCGTGCGGCGGATCAGCGCGATCATCTGGCCGAGGGTCGACTCGAGGCCGACCTGGCCCGCGCAGATGGTGAAGGTGCCCCGGCGCACGCGGCTGCCGCTGCGGATCGGGTCGCCGGCCCGCTTCACGAGCGGCTTGGGCTCGCCCGTGAGGGAGGCCTCGTCGACCGTCCCGTGCCCGCTGACCACCACCCCGTCCGCAGCCACGATCTCGGTTTCCGCGACCCGGTAGAGGTCACCGGCCGCGAGCTGGTCGGTCGCCACGTAGCGGCCCACCGGGAAGCGCTCCTCCACGAGACAGACCTTGCCAGGCATGAGCGCCAGCAGGGTCTCGAGCCCCGCGCGCACCTCGCCCTTGGCACGGCGCTCGAGCAGGCGGCCCAGCAGCACGAGGGTCACCAGCATGCAGGCGGTGTCGTAGTAAAGATGCAGGCTGCCGGCCAGCAGGTTGACGGTACTCAGCCCGAAGGCGCTCAGCGCTCCCACCGCCACCAGGAGGTCCATGCCGAAGGCCGAACGAACGATCCCCCGCCAGGCCTGGACCAGGAAGGGGGCGCCCCCGTAACCCACGACCACGGCCGCCATCGCCGCCATCGGCCAGGATAGGCTCGCGACGGCCTCCTCGCCGAGGTGACTGAAGAAGCCGACGTAGAGCGCCCAGGAGAGCATCATGACGTTCATGCCGAGGAAGGCCGACACCCCGAAGCGGGCCCACTCGCGCTGCGTCGCGTCCCGGCCGGGCGCATCCCCGGCGAGGTGGCCCGGTAGCCGTACCGGCGCAGCGTCTCCATCAGCCGGACGGGGTCGATCGTGATGGGATCGTAGCGGACCTGCAGCCGGTCGGTCGCGAAGCCGCAGACGGCCGACCGCACCCCGGGGGTGCGGCCGAGCACGACTTCGATCAGCCAGGCGCAGGCCGGGCATCGGAGGTTGTCGATCGTGAGCGTCAGCTCGAGGCTCGGGTCGTCCGATTCGCTCGTCGCGGGGCCGCTCGCAGCGGGGGCGCGACTCCGGCCCGCGGATGATGCCGTTCTCGCGGCAGCGGCGAAAAAGTTCCGAGTGGCGGAAGAGCTCGGGGTCGGCGCTGCCGGCGGTCTGCAGCAGGATCGCGTAGACCTGGCGGCAACCGGTGCAGCAGAAGCGCCGCGTGTCGGCCTCGAAGACGGCCTCAACCGCGGCGGGTCCGGTCGGCGAGCCACACAGCTCGCACGCGTGACCGGCGGCGTCGGCGCGGGTGGGGAACGGCTGGGCTTTGGGCATGGCAGTAACGGCGGTCAGCGTCGCGGTCCGAGCGACTGGGCGAAGGCGATGACGCTCCAGCGGTCGTTGACGTCGATGGTGGTGTCCAGGGCGGGCTGGCGACCGCCCGGGACCCCGTAGCTCACGCTCTTGAAGAGCTCCCCGGCGTGCGCGGCCTGCACTTTGGCCGAGCGCAGGTCGGTCGGCGGTGGGACGAAGCTCTGCCCCACGGTGCCGTTGCCGTCGTAGGCCGGGCCGTGGCACTGGGCGCAGAAGGTGAAGTAGACGGCCCGGCCGCGGGCGACGGCGTTCGCATCTTTCAGCGCCAGGGGGGGCTTGAGTGCCGGCGCAGGGGTCGCACGCAGGACGGCATCCCCGCCGGAGAGGGGCACGACCCCGGTTTCCATGAGGATCAGCGGTTCCTCATGGGGCCGAACGGCGGGAGTTTCACGCATCCGTCCGTATCGGAAATTATTGTCGTAGTATATCAGTGCGAAATACGCCACCAGGTGAAACCCCACCACGATGCTTATTAGAACAAGCACTTTCTTCATTTGGCCCCCTGGAAACGCAAAATTTCCAGCGGATAAGCATCCGCGCCCTGCGGCCCGCGGACATGCTGGGGATAAGGCACCGGCGGGTACATGGCGTAGGACGATTCGCCGTAGACGTCCGGCACCGGCCGGTAATCCCAGTCCGGCTGGCCGAGGTCGCCGATTACCGTGTAGGCAAGCCAGCCCTGGAAGAAAACGATGCCCACCATAGCCGCCACCAGCAGCCACGCCCGGGTCTGTGATGGGGAATGATCTATCGGCAGGCTCATATTTTCACCTTCAGCAGCCCGGTAAACAAAATATAAAGCAAGCACCACGCCACGGTGCCCGCGATGGTCAAGATCAGCATCAGCGGGAACGGAGCGTCCCGGCCCTCGATGCCGCCCGAGTGTTTTTCAATGATGCGGGTCAGGCGCTCTTCGGATGCCCTGCGCCGGATATGCATGTATCCCAGGCCGGCGGCAAATATCAGGATGAACGCCAGGCTCGGGAAAAGATACATCGTTAAGTGCTGGATGTTCAGGACTTCGAATATGCGCATATTTCACCCTGCTATCGGCCGTGGGTCAGGGCAAAAATTATCACGGCCACACTGCCGGACAGACCGCAGCAGGCCAACGCGAGCAATCCCCAGGTTTCGATGAGTCCCTTGCGGCTCAGCTTGGCCGGAGCCGCGGCCGGAGCCCCTTCAAGCGGCAGAAACCGTGCCCGCTGCTGGTCCCGGAACTGCCCCCGGTTCAGCGCCCAGAAAAAAACAGCCAGGCTCACCGCAAACCCCGCGGCCATATAGGCGATGTAGTAAGGGAAATACATTCCGGCCTCGTTATTCCCCAGCTATTCTAAATGAGTTGCACCTACGGCATAGGCGACAATGCGCGATCGAAGATCGGCTTCCGTTTTCACGCCTTTCGGGTATTTCGCACGTCCCCATTCTCCGGCCGTCACGGCTCCCAGGCCGCGTCGATGCCTTTCGGTTCCTGGTTGGCATCGCTTTGATTGATGAAATAGTACGCCACGTAGTTTCCCACCTCCCAGATCTTCTGGGATTCCAGGTCGCGCTTGAAATAGGGCATGGCGGTCCCCGTGATGCCGTTCATGATCTGGTAGTAGAGGATCCCGCCGTGAGATCCCCCGGTCCTTGAGGATGGTGAAGTTCAGCGGCGGCGGGTAGATCCAGGGCTGCAGCCGGCCCCATGCCGTCGCCGACCGGGCCGTGGCAGCCGAGGCAGAAGTACTGGTAGATCTTATGTCCACGCTGCAACCCGGCCGCGGTGGTCGGGTACGGGTCGGGCACCCTGTGCCAGCCTTCCGGTACGTGATCGACCAGCCAGCGCGACGTTCGCCTCGGGTCCGGCCTCGTAGGCCTCGACGGATTCCCGCTTCCAGTGCCGCTGCCGCTGCATACGCGTGTCCGCCATCTTCAGCCCCAGGCTTTGCACGTATGGGTCAGTGTGCTGATGCGTTCCTCGCCCAGCCACTTAAAGGGCGGCATGATAGAGCTGGGCCTGGTGTAGCGCGGGTTGGTGAAATGAGCATGGTGCCAGTCGTCCGGGTGTTCGCCGCCCTCCTGGGAGAGGTCCACCCCGGTGCGCTCGGAGCCCAGCTGGATCGGCTCGTCAGCGATGTAATCCCCGCTCTGGGCGATGCGCTCCGATCCGATGTCCCAGTCGAACGGCCGGACGGACTGCGTGTGGCAGTAGACGCAGCCGTTGGCGATGTAGATCTTGCGGCCGGCCTCCTCCACCGCCGTGCGGGCTCGCCAGATCTCAGAGGGGGTCGTGTCCTGCTGAGCATAAGGCCAGTAGACCATGGTCAACGCAATCGCCGCCAGCAGCGCCAGGACGCCGGCCAGGATGACGGTAGGGGTCATTCTCATGCAGCGGCTCCGCGGTTGAAAAAAAGCGAACGAACCATATTGTATAGCCCGATGTAGGCGCCAACCATGATCATCAGCCCGAGAGAGGCTCGCGTAACGTAGTAGGGCTGGATCTCCGGCAGGGTGCGGTAGAGGGTCTCGCCGTTGTACCAGGCCTGACCCTGGATCAGCCCGACGATGGTCAGCACGATCGCGAAGCCGGTGATGCCGATCAGCACCAGCCAATACTGCAGGTCGGCCAGGAAGCGGCTGTAGAGCGGTCGCCCCGTCACCCGCGGCAGGACGAAGTAGATCCCCCCCAGCGCCGTGACCCCGGCGAAGCCGAGTACCCCGATGTGGGCGTGGGCCACCACCCAGTTGTTGAAGTGCGTGATGCGCTGCACGTCGGGCAGGGCCATCATCGAGCCCTGGATGTTGACGAAGAAGTAATAGATGGTGCCGGTGAAGACGAACTTGGCGCCGATGTCGGCGTGGATGTCGCCCAGGCGGCCGCGGACCGTGTACCAGATGTTGATCAGGAAGACCATGACCGGGATCACCATGGCGATGCTGTCGACGATGGCGATCGTCTTGAGCCAGGTCGGCACCGGCACCTGCAGCAGGTGGTGGGTGCCGACATGCGTGTAAACGATGATCAGCGACCAGAACCCCAGGAGCGACAGCGTGTGGCTGTATAGCGGGCTGCGCGTGACGATGGGCAGCACGTAATAGGCCACCCCGAGGGCCATCGGCGAGAGCAGCAGGCCGAAGACGTTGTGGCCGTAAAACCACAGCAGGATGGCGTCCGGGATGCCGCTCAGGGCGCCGGTGTCGGGCTTCCAGATCACATTACCGAGGCAGTAAGTGCAGGCGGTCAGCACCACCGCCGCCGCGGCGTACCAGATGGACACGTAGAGAATCGGCTCCTTGCGCTGCCGGATGGTCAGCAGGAAATTGACAATCACGAGGCTGAAGCTGATCACCACCAGGATGTCCGCTGCCCACGGCAGCTCCGCATACTCGCGCCCCTGGCTGTGCCCGAGGGATACCCCGATCTCGCCGGCGGCCAGGGAGAAGTTCCAGAACACGGCCGAAAACACCCCGAGCTTCTCGCTGTACAGCGTCGTTTTCAATAGCCGCGGCAGGTAATAAAAGGCGACCGCAATCAACCCCGGGGTCACGAAGCCGAAGAGCACGGCGTTGACGTGCATCGGACGCATCCGCCCGAACTGGATGTATTCGATGTTGGCCATGAAATCCGGCGCGATCAGGTAGCTGGCGGCGATCAGTCCGAAGCTCGTCGCGATGGCAAACCACAGGGCGGACGTCAGCATGAACGCCCGGGCCGTCTGGTTGCCGTGAGGAATGTTTTCTTCAGCTGTGCTCAAGATGAACCATCCTTAGTTGTGACACGACAGCCAACAATCGACATTTGCTTTTTTTTCGCGATGGCACTCGATGCACATCCCCATCTGCCACGTTTTCTGCGGCAGGCGCTGGAGGTTCTTGACCTCACCGTGGCATTGCTCGCAGGCAATCTTGCTGTTTATATGCCGCTGATGGTTGAAAAAGACATGTTCTGGAATGTAGTTTACCTTGACCCAGGGTGTGGGCGTGCGGGTGTTGAAATAATCGTGCTCTTTCTGGATCCAGGGGAATTTCACGATGATGTAGTTGTGGCAGTAAAGGCATTTCTCCACCGGCGGGATCCCGGGGAAGTTGGAGTAGGCCACGTACGGGTGGCAGAACTGACATTGGATCTCCTTGATCCCGGCGTGCACGTTGTGGCTGAAGGGGATCGGCTGCCCCGGGCCGATCTCCTCCGGCTGCACATAATAGAAATAAAGGAAGGCGGCGGCGAACAGGGCGCTACCCCCGGCGACGAACAGGGCTGCTCGATTTCGCTTCAAGTTCCGCACCTTTCTCCATCACGATCCCGCGTGCAATTCTTTTTCTGACCCCGAGCTCAACTCCGGGAAAAGCCTGAGCGTGTAGGCCACCGCCAGCACCATCAGCCCCAGGAATCCGGCAAAAATGAGCCCGTCGGTTATGCCCAGCGGCACCTCCGCGGCCTCGTGATTCAAGGCAGGGCCTATGAGCAGCAAATGTTCCAGCCACATCCCCAGGATGACCGTTCCGCAAAGCCCCATCATGAACCTCGGTTTTGTCTTGACGCGTTTATTGATGAGGACGAGGAAGGGGATTATGAAGCACATAAAAAACACCGCCCACGCCAGCGGCCGCCAAGGCGGCAGCATGGTGCGCAAAATCACATAATGAGTCTCCTCCGGGAGGTTGCCGTACCAGATCACCACGAGTTGGACATAGAAAAAATCCGCCCACACCAGGCAGAATGCGAGAAAGAGTTTGCCGATGTCGTGAAAATGATTTGGCGCCAGCCCTGCCCTTTTTCCCTGGCGCCGGCAAACGATTGCGGCAAGGATGATCAAGCCACCCAAACCGAGGTAGAAGGCCTTCACGAAATGATAGGCTCCAAAAAGGGTCGACACCCAGTGGGGGTCCATGCTCATGACCAGGTCGAACCCGATCAGGCTGAGCACGAAGGCAAACGCGAAGATATACAGACCGGCCCAGAGGCTCATTCGGCGCTTGATGCGATCCACCTCGATGCCCTCACGCAGTGACGCACAACGCACAAAGCGACGCAAGCCGGTGGTGGCGAAGGTCGGGTCGAGCCTCAATTTGAGCGCATCCGCAAGAAAAGCGAACCCGACACCATACAGGATGAGGAGACCCGCCGCGTCGCGGGCAAACAGAAAGGGAATGTTCAGCCAGATTTCCTTGCCGTGCAGGTCTTCGTGCATCCAGGGGAAAACGTGAGCCTTCCCAAGAAACAGAAGCAGGAAAAGACCGAAGGACAGCGGGAAGAAACCGGCAAAGGCCCCGGACAGGCCGTCCAGCGGGCCGCTCCAACGAGCTTTGGTGATGTGGGTGACGGCCGAGAAAAGCACGGCTCCCTGTGCGATCGCCGACCACAGCAGGAAATTGATGAGGTAAGCCTGCCAAGCGTATGCCGGATGCTCGCTGGCGGCACCGGCGATAAAGGTGCCGAAGCCGATGGCGGACAGAACCGCTCCCAGGGCAAAAACCGAGCGCTTCGGCCGGGCCGAGGCGTCTGGTACGCCCAATGGCATGGTTGGTTTCATTCGAAAACCATGACCTCCCCGCCCTTCTTTTGAAAAAAGCCCATCAACTCACCGCGGCGATTGCTTTCGCAAGAGGCGAGCACTCCGAAGTGCTCGCCGGAGCAGCGCGGGTCGTAGATTGCGAGCCCTTTGTAGTCGGGCAGCCGCGAGCAGACCAGCAGGCCGATCACATTGCCGAAGACGGAGAACAGGATCGTGAACTCGAAGCCGACGATGAAAAAGGGAATCAGCGAAACGATCGGCTTGCCGCTG
>CAWBSC010000006.1:0-33179 GCA_963791285.1 uncultured delta proteobacterium | reverse complement strand
ATCTATAAAGGGCGGACGAAAAGTGAGACGTTAAAAAGGCGGTTGAAAACTGTGACACCCTGAGACAGACTTTTCCGAATGGCGCAAAGATCGACCAACGGGTTGATTTATTTATGCCATTTGGAGGAGGGAAAGGGGTGTATACAGGCATGGAATGGTGGACGAAAATACGTTTGGAGGTTCTGAGGGGTGAGACCAGCAAGCGAGCGATCCTTCAGCGAGAGAACATTCATTGGGAGACGCTGAAGAAGATTCTGCAGTATCCGGAGCCGCCCGGTTACCGGCGCAAGAAGCCCCGCCCAAAACCGAAGCTCGGCGGCTATCTTGAGCGCATCGCTCAAATCATAGAAGACGACAAGGCAGTTTCAAAAAAACAGCGCCACACCAGCAAGCGGATATATGAGCGGTTGAAGGCCGAGGGGTACCAGGGCGGTTGCACTCAGGTCAAGGAAGCCGTGCGCGAGATTAAGCGCGTCAATCAGGAAGTGTTCATGCCTCTGGTGCACCGACCGGGGGAGGCGCAGGTGGATTTTGGGTTTGCTGTAGCGAAGGTGGGCGGGGTGTTACGGAAGGTTGCTTTTTTCGTCATGGTGCTGCCCCATTCGGATGCCTTTTTTGTGATGTCCTTTGAGCGGGAGTGCACGGAGACCTATTGGGAGGGGCACGTGCGGGCTTTCGAGTTTTTTGGCGGTGTCCCGAACCGGATCAGCTACGACAACAGCAAGGTGCTGGTTTCCAAAGTGCTGGGCTCCTGCGAGCGGAAGTTTACCGACGGTTTTTTAAAGCTGCAAAGCCATTACCTGTTCCGTGAGCATTTTTGCCGGGTAAGGCGAGCCAATGAGAAGGGGGTGGTGGAGGGTGTGGTCAAGTTTGCACGGCTCAACTTTCTTGTGCCCGTGCCGCAGGTGCGTGACCTGGAGGAGCTGAACCTCAGCCTGGTCGAAGCCTGTCGGGAGGATCTCAAGCGGCGTCTTCGCGGCAAGAGTGCCACTAAGGCCCAGCTTTTGACAGAGGACGGGAAAGCGTTTTTGCCGCATTCGGCCGGTGAGTTTGATCCGTGCCGGAAGCTGCCCACCCGGGCCAACTCGTTATCGTTGGCCCGGTTCGACCGCAATGACTATTCGGTGCCCGTCGCCTACGCGCACCACGAGATTCTGGTCAAGGGTTATGTGGATCGGGTGGTGCTGGTCCACAAGCATTGCGTGGTGGCGGAGCATCGTCGCTCCTGGGGCAAGGAAGGGGTGTTTTTTAATTACCTGCATTACCTGCCGCTGCTTGAACGAAAGCCCGGCGCAATCGACCATGCACGCCCGATGGCCGAGTTGAACCTGCCGGGCTGCTTTGACGTGTTGCGGCGCAGGCTGGAGAACGAACAGCAAAAGGAGGGCGATGGAACCAGGGAGTTCATCCGGGTGCTAAGGCTTCTGGAAGACTACCCGATGAGCAGGCTGGAAGGGGCTGTGGAAAAGGGTCTTGCCATGCGGGTTCACAGCCGCGATGCGATTGTCCAATTTTTATCTCCTCGACCCTGTTTGCAGCGAAGCACCTTCCTGCTCGACGGGCAAAAACACTTCCGTCGGGTGCAGGTGGATGGGCCCAACCTGAGCGCTTATCGAGCGCTGCTCTCCGGGGAGGCTATCCATGGACAGCAGTGATAAACCGACGGTGCTGCTGGAGTATTACCTGAAGAAATTGAAACTGGCGACGATGCTCAAGGAGTATGCCGCCGTTGCCAAGCTCTGCGGACAGGAACGCACGGACTATTTGATATTTTTGCTGCGGCTGGCTGAAAGGGAGTCTCTGAGGCGCGAGCAACGGGCTGCCGAACGGCGCATCATCGCTGCAAACTTCCCGGTGATCAGGGTGATCGACACTTTTGATTTTAAGGCCCAGCCCTCGATTAACGAGCCCCTGATCCGGGAGCTGATGCGTGGGGACTATGTCGGCAGAAAAGAAAACGTTCTGTTGATCGGCAACTCGGGAACGGGCAAGACGCATCTTGCCTCGGCCTTGGCGTTTGCGGCCTGCTCTCAAGGCCACAAGGTTCGCTATTATACCGTGATGGATTTGGTCACCGAGCTGATGGAGAGTCAGGATGAGCGGCGCTTACAACGACTGCAGAAACAACTGCGGGGGTACGAATTGATCGTGCTCGATGAACTGGGCTATATCCCGTTCTCCAAGGTGAGGGCCGAATTGCTCTTTGAGGTCATCAGTCACGCCTACGAGTACCAAAGCCTTATCGTGACCTCGAACCTGCCCTTTGATCAATGGACGACGATGTTAGGCTGCGAACGGCTGACGGGAGCGCTTTTAGACCGCTTGACCCACAGATGTCATATCATAGAGGCCAACGGGGAGAGCTACCGGTTGCGCCAGGCCAGGATGAAACAAAAGCCGCCCCCGTTGCCAATTTTACCCACATGATGAGGAATGCAGTTTAGAGTTGACAAAAATGCCGCTAACAGATCACTTATGTACTCAGCGTCACAGTTTTTGCCCGCCAACCGCTTCTACTTTCCTCCGCCCTCCACACCCCTCAGGCCAGAATCCAAGTGGGACCGTACAACTCTTCAGCAACAGGAACTGCTTCTGCAAGGATGCAACGTTCTCCTTGATCCACCCCAGACCGTTTCTCACGTACTCATGCTTCAGGGTCTCCATGATTGGAGGCAGAAGGAGACAGGGGTATTCTTCAATGACTTGATAGATGAAGTGTCTGCCGATCACGTCCAGAACCTCTGCGGGATCCCGAACTTCTCTGCGGCTGATTGCAGTGAGCATTCCATCGGTAACCTCCATCCATATTGCTTCCCTGAAGCTGACCACGATTTTTGAACCTGCAAGGGTAGCCCGGGGGGAGCGGAGGAGTGGGAGGCCTGGCAGGGACCTCGGCTGACCGGCCTCCTGGTCCACATAGGGTGTCACTCGCACAGGATGGACGATTGCGACTACCGCTCTCTCGCTTCTGCGCCCGTCGCATTCCCTTCGTCATCCTGGGTCTCATTGATGCTGAAGCCCACAGGCTCCCGCCGGTTCTTTCAGCCCGGCAGATAGTAGGAGACCCAGTATTGAACCCGGTTCGCCTTCTTGGCCTATGTCCAGGTCCTCCCCGCAGCGGACCCCCTTGTTGTTTACCTTCTGCTTGGTGAGGCAGGTCGGGCATTGCGCCAGGATTGCCATGGTGCCCCCTTATCCATAACCATTCACCCGAAAAGATCGTTGCTCCTGCCGCGGCCTGCGCGTGTCCTGGCACCGTTAAAATTTAAATTGACACGCCTCTGTGAAGACCTACTTTGAAGTTACCCCAAAGGCGAGGGTTGGACGGCAATATACTCCGCACGAACCTCGCCCCACTTCCCTGAGAGCGGCCCCAGTCAGCAAGCGGGGTCGCTCTTTTCATGTGGCGGGGTCCTCTTTTAGCTTGCGCCCTCACGCAGGAGGGTGATACCGCTTAACTGGGCTGGGGCGCCGATGCCGCCCTTTCCCTCCTTGTGGACGGCCCGGGCGGCACGCGATCCCGCCCGGGTTTTTTTTGGCCTTGCCCGTCCATTCCGCTGCATTATTCTGTACTCGCAGGGTGTGGGACCCCTGCGGATAGGTCCACTATCCAATCCCCACCCGAGTGAGAAGCCCCCGCAGGCTTTCTTGCTCGGGTTTGGTATTTATAGGAGCTTCCATGTCTGCGACCAGAACCATCTATGCCCGCGTGTACGCACCGGACCCCCAGCACGAGGCGGATGGAAAGCGTGTCCGCGTGATGATCTACGAAGGGGAAGACCAAGCGGCGGGCGCCAAGTCCATCACCTTTGCCGAGAACACCCACCCCGTTGCCTTCACGTTCTTTGCTGAATTCGACGATCATTACATGCGCCTGGGATAGGCCGGGGACGGTGGTCACCCCGAGCAGCTTCGCACCTTGCTCGGAGTTCAAAGGCCTTGTAAGTCCCCACCGGAGCCTTACTGTAACGTCGCAGGACTTGGGGAACCCTGCGGAAACTGTCTCCCCGCTCCTCTTTGGCCGGGGTTTTCATCTCTGCACTCATCGGGAGGTTGAGGATATGAAAAAATCCACCACATCCACAATCCGGTATGCTGTTGCGTTCCTTGTGGCATTAGCCGGAACATTCAGCCTTTTCATCTTGAAATAACTCTCCTAAATTGGCCGGGGACCACCGCAGCCCCCGGCCGGGAGTGGTTCAAACCGTTTCTCCGACAGACCCTGGTCATCATCTGCAAGGTGAAGAAAAGTCCTGCCCCTATGGTGTATTTCGCCAATTCCTTTCAACCCTCATCACGCCATAGCTGATGATAACCTTGTCATCCGCGCCAACTGTTACGCCCTGCCCGGTGGAGAGCAAATATATTTCACATCCATAAAAGCAAAATTCAACCTGCGAGTGTTCAAGTATCTGGTATGGTGACCTATAGACTTGTCTGTACCCTGGTTCGACAAGAATCAAGTCGTATGCCTGGTTGTCAGTGTTTTGCAGGGAGGCGGCCCAAACTGAGCATAACGTCGCTGCCTCTAAAAAGCAGACTGCAATCAAGGTTAATTGAACCACGACCTTTTTCATTTTTAGGCCTCCCTGCTTCGGCGTCTTCCCCCAGGTATTACCCTTCAGCCTTTATCCCCTTAACTTTCCGGGCAGGTACTCACGTTAAGAATCACGAAGGGATACTCTGATGGCAGCCGTAATCTTGGATCGACTAATTCGGGTAGGGATTGTCGACGATAACGAACTGGTTCGGAGAACCTTACATACCATGCTTGGCTGCTCCCCGAACCTGCAGGTGGTAGCTGAAGCTGCAAATGGTCCTGCCGGTCTTTCCTTGGTCGAGCTTATGAAGCCTGATGTGGTGGTAATGGACATCAGCATGCCAGACATGGACGGGATCGAAGCAACCCGTATCATCTCATCCCGGTTTCCTGACACGAAAGTCGTTGTTCTCTCGATGCACGACGACCAAGCCATTCCGATGCCGCACTTCAGGCTGGGGCATGCCGATTCTTGACCAAGGACTGCGGCAGGGAGAATCTGATCAACGCAATTACGGAATGTTCACCTGGACCGTCAAGGGTTGTGGGGAACCCACCGCACTGACCTCCCCTTACGATTCCGAGCAACCAACCCCATTTTCCCCAATGAGCGGGATCTCCCTCGTTTTCATTTCCAGCAATGGGGTGGGTCGAATGCTGATTGACAGATGCTTGTAGCGCTTTAGTCTCACCTCAAGAGGTCTTATCCACAGGAACCCGTAAAAAGGACTGCGGTATTTCAAAGACCGACAAGATGATCTCATAACCTTTATCCCCGCTCTCAAACAGTTCGACTGGTCCATTCTGAAAGCGGCATGCTCGGGGAGGGTTATATTGAAATGAAAACCGCGGAGGAAGAGATTCTCGATTTTGTTAAGGTGCTGGCAGATCATCCTCAAGATGTTACAATCAAACGAATCAATGGTAACCCGATAGTCTTCGAGGTTACGGTTTCACAGAAGGATTTTGCTGACATTTCTTCCAAACACAGAGCGGTACAAACCATAGCAGGTTGCATGTCTGGGCTGCTGGAAAAGCAATTTGTCGTCAAGATTCTTGAGAAATGAAGCTTGCTCTCGAAGAGAGTGAGTTCCACATGCAGGGTCACCGGACCCTGCTTCTTTTTTGCTCCAGGGGCCAAGCTTCCCCTCCGCCTTACTCTCATAGAGGACCTCTCCGAACGGCTGGTGGGCATCCTCGTTGATGCCAGAGTCAGTCGATCTCACCCGAACCAGCCGGACCGGATCTCCTGATTGCTGAAGGGATGAGTAACCCTCTTTCAGAACTCGTGGGATTGGTTACCTCGGATGCCGATTGAGTCCCCCTCTTGCTGGTGGATCCCCTATTCGGTGGTTCTCCCTCACATCTCACGAACAAGAACAATCACTCTCATTTCCAGAAGATTATTCTCACCCCCTACAGAACATTCATCATGAATTACCTCCTGCCCTACGGTCTCTCCTGCCTCCACAGTGGTGGTTGTGGTGGTGTGTTGGGAGGACCATCTGGCCGGAATTCCACAGCGTGAGGACTTGCCCTATCTTTTGCGACACCGAGAAACCCGGTCTTAAGAGAGTACCTTATCTCTCGCTTTCCCACAAACCTATGCAGGTCGGCAGGGACGTTCAACCGAAAGCAATATGAAAAGGGCGCTCGGACTATGTAGGCTGGAGACCTGCTGGAAGGCTTCATAACCCTCATTCCGGTTTCCTTTATGTGTAGCGAATGTGTGTAGGAAGCCGAATTGGGGGTTTAGCAGGTCTTGGCGAATAAAAAAAACCCGCTGAGATTTCAGCGGGTTAGGAAAGCTTTTGGTGGCGATGCAGGGATTTGAACCCCGGACACTGCGGATATGAGCCGCATGCTCTGACCAACTGAGCTACATCGCCAACGCGGCGGGCATAATCTGCTAAACGGCCGCAGTTGTCAAGAACCCACTTTAAAAATGCAGCCGCGACCGGTGTGTGGCTGCGGGGCCTCGCGGTTGCGGTGGTCCCACCAAACAAAACGGCACCGTGAAACGCGTTCGTTCACGGTGCCGTCCGAGGGTTCACGGCATCACTTGGAGGAGGCGGCCGCCTCCACGCTGTACTCGTCCAGGTTGCCGGGCAGCCCGTCGAAGACGACCATGAAGGGGATCGCCTTTCCGGGTTTGAGGTCCACGTTCTGGTTGCCCGTCCCGTTGCGGTTCTTCAGCCTCGCGCCGATCGCCCCGAGGTCCAGGGCGGACAGCTCCTGCGCGGACAGCACGTTGCCGGCGTAGACCGTGGCGGTCTTGGCGACCTCGCGGTTCTTGGTGTACAGCTTCGAGGTGACCTGCAGGTGGCTGCGCGGGTGGTCGTAGGTGTTCTTCAGCTGGCCTCTCACCACGCACAGGCGTCCGGCGACCGGGTGGTCGACGAACTCCGCCGTGACGCTGTCCGCCAGGGGCGCGATTTTCAGGACGCCGGCCGGGTCGTCGTACACGGGCTCGAACACCTTGCCCAGCCCCGGGATGTCCAACTCGCTCAGGAACGGGATGTCGGCGTCGCTCAGGAACGGGACGTATATGCCCAGGCTGCGGGGGAGGCCCAGCGCCAGCAGCGCGAGCACGATGAGCGCGAATGCGCCGATCAGGACCTTCCGCAGGCCGGACGGGCTCGCCGCCGGGCGGGGCTTCAGCTTGGGGGCGACGGGTGTCTCGGGTTCGGCCTCGGCCTCCAGGACGCTCGTGGCACCGGTCATTTCGGGATACGCGACAACACTCGGGGCGTCCGCCCTGCCGGATGCACCCGGCCTGCTCCTGCCGACCACGGCCGCCGCGCCGGCCGCGGCGGCTGCCGCGGCGACCGCACCCACCGCGGCCGCGGCCGCGGGCTGCTCGTAGGGTGCATGCGCGTCGGTCGCTTCGTCGACCGGCTCGATTTCGATTTCGAGGTCGCTCGATTCCATCGGTTTGGAGGTATCCGCGAAGTCGAGGTCGAACTCGTCGGTCGCTTCTCCGACCGAAGCCTCCGCGCCGGTCTTTTCTTTCTGTTCGCCGTCCTCCAGCAGGGATTCGAGGTCCAGCACCAGGTCGTCTTCGGACTGGGCCGCTGCAGCGGCCGGTGCTTCACCCGCGACGGCGGGCGAAGGCTCGTCGAAGATCAGGTCGAGATCCGCGGGGGAGGCGCCGGGTGAGGGCTTGCCCGCCTCGTTCGCGGGTTCGCCCAGGATGCCGGCCAGATCCGAAAAATCAAGTTCGCCGTCAGCGGAGCTCGCCGGGATCGTCGCCTCGTCCGATTCTGCCAGCAGGCCCAGGTCGAGCTCATCCCCCGCCGCTTGCGCGGCTGGTTCCACGGCGGGTTCGGGCACACCCGCGATGGCGGTCAGGTCGAGCGCTTCCATCTCCTCGGGCTCGGGGGCGGGGGACGCCTCGGCCCCGAGATCCAGCTCGAGGTCGATGCCTTCTGTGGCCGCACCGGTTGCGGGTTGCCCACCCATGTCGCCGGCCAGCATGGCCTCCAGGTCCGACAAGTCCAGCTCGTCCTCGCCCGCGGAACCGGCACCAGCTTTCCCTGCGGTGCGCGCCGCTGTTTCGTCGGCCGCAGCCGGCTCGACCGCTCGGGTCGCGACACCCTCGCTCGCCAGCGCGTCCAGGTCCAAATCGAGCTCGACTTCCCCCGTTTCCGCGCGGGCCCCCGCGGCGGCTGCGGCTGCCGGCGGGACATCGAGCGGCTGGTCCAAGTCATCCAGGTTGATCTCGAGCTCGTCCAGGTCCGGGAGCGCGTCTTCGCCGGGGGCGCTCTCTTTGGGCGTGTCGATGTCCAGGTCGAAGTCGATGGCGATATCGTCGAGTGCACCCGGGGGTGCGGCCGCCGCCACCGGTCCCTTCGCGGGGGCCTCGGCCAGGTCCAGCCCGAGGTCGAGGTCCAGCCCGAGGTCGTCGCCCGGGCCGCCGGCCGCGGCCACCGCGGGCGCGTCTTCGGCGAGCAGGTCGTCGACGTCGAGCAGCTCCGGCTCGGGCTCGGCCGCGGCTGCCGGGTCCTCGTTGAAGAGCGCGTCGAGTGTGGAGTTGATCTCCTCGAGCTGGGCATCCGTCTCACGCGCGCCCGCCGCCGGCAGCTCGTCCTCGAGCGTCAGCGGCTCCTCGGCATCCAGGTCTACCGCCGGGGGGTAGACGGTGAACACGTGGCGGCACTTGGAGCAGCGCACCCGCGAGCCGCTCGGCTTGACCAGCCGGTCCTCCACGTTGAAGTTGGTCTCACACCCTTCGCACATCACGATCATGGCAGAACCCCGTCTTTGAGTGTATGTGGATGGCCGCCGGACCGTCCGATCGGTGGCCTGTGCGCGCGCGCTTACCCCTCAGGGCTCCAGGTGGAATATGCCGGGCAGCTCGCGGTAGTCCTCGGCGTAGTCCAGACCGTACCC
Organism: uncultured delta proteobacterium; assembly: GCA_963791285.1. Taxonomy (GTDB): domain Bacteria; phylum Desulfobacterota; class Desulfobacteria; order Desulfobacterales; family SpSt-501; genus SpSt-501. The sequence goes on along the minus strand of CAWBSC010000006.1, from coordinate 24,247 downwards.
CACCAGAAACCCCGCTACGGTTGCGTGACCCGCGTAGGCGATCGGCACATCAGCCGCCCGCCGTTCGCGCTTGTCGATGAGGGTGCACACCCCCAGGCTGCGGGGCCCCTGGCCCTTCAGGTGGCTGAGCAGGCAGCTGAGCGTCAGCCCCGTGTCCACGATGTCCTCGACCAGCAGGACGTCCTTGTCCCGGATGACCACGTCGATGTCCTTGGTCAGCCGGACCGTCCCGCAGGAGCTCGTGTTGCTGCCGTAGCTGCGGGCCTGCAGGAAATCGACCTTGACCGGGATCCGCAGCTGGCGGACCAGGTCGGAAAGGAAAATGAACGAGCCTTTCAAAACACCGATCAGCACCAGCTCGCGGCCCTGGAAATCGCGCGAGATCCGCTCGGCCACGGATTTCACCACCTGGTGGATCTGGTCTGCGGTCAAAACCGGTATCAACTTGGGCATGCAAAAAGGGGACCTTTCAGGGCCCGGTTCCCAAAGCGGTTATCGTCACCTGTATAGAAAACTTTATCCCGAAATCTCTGCAAAGTCAATCGGACGAGCCGCGTTGTCGGAAATTTTAACAATTAAAAAAAAGAGTTATGCAAGTCGCAGGCAGACAGCGGACCGAGCGCGGGGATTGGGCGGGAAGCAACTGAAGGGCCGCATGCCGGCGGGCGGGTGCGGCCCGGTCAGACGCCCGTCTGCGCCAGTTTTTCAACGAGGTCGATCTGCTCCGGGGAGAGGTCCCGGGGGATCTGGACCTGCAGCCGGACGTAGAGGTCGCCGCGTTTGCCGCCCTTCATCGCCGGCAGGCCAAGACCGGGCAGCCTCAGCTTGGTCCCGTTGCGCGTGCCGGGCGCGATCTTGAGGCTGTACTGCTTGTCGTCGATGGTCGGAACGGCGATCGTGGTGCCGAGCAGGGCCTCGGTCAGCTTGATCTCGCGGTGGGTGACCAGGTCGTGGTCCTCGACGCTGAAGCCGGGATCCTCGACCAGCCTCGCCTGGATGTAAAGATCGCCGCGCGGACCGCCGAAGGGCCCGGCGTTGCCCTTGCCGGCCAACCGCAGTTTTTTGCCGGTGACCATGCCTTTTGGAATCTTGACCGTGACCTGCTCGGGCACGCCCTGGTTCTGGATCGTCACGGTCTTGGTGCTGCCGGAGACGACCTCGCGCAGCGTGAGCGGCAGCTCGTAGACGAGATCCTCGCCCCGCACGGACTGGGCCTGATGGCGTCCCCGGCCTTCGAACGGCGAGCCGCCCGCGTAGGTGAAGCGCACTCCGCCGCCACGCCCCCCCCCGCCCCGCCGAAGGCATCCCCGAAGCCGAACTCCTTCAGGATGTCGTTGACGTTGAAGCCCCTGAAGATGTCTTCCTGCGAGAACTTCTGGCGGAACCCCTCGGAGCCGAAGGTGTCGTATTCCTGCCGCTTCTCCTTGTCGCTCAGCACGGCGTAAGCTTCGCTGATCTTCTTGAACTTATCCTCGGCGCCCTTGTCGCCCTTGGCATGGTCGGGGTGGTACTTCATGGCGAGCTTGCGGTAGGCCTTTTTGATCTCGGCCTCCGTGGCATTGCGCCCGATCCCGAGCAGCTTGTAATAGTCATCGGACATGTTGGCATTTCTCCGTTATTTCAAATAGTTCGAAGATAATCAATAACACCGGTGCTGTCAAGCAAAGGCACCGATCAGGCCGGGGGCGTGCGGCGCGCCTTGAGCGCCACCATCAGGACCGAGATCGCGGCCGGGGTCATCCCCTCCATGCGCGCGGCCTGGCCGAGCGCGGACGGGCGCACCTGCCGCAGCTTGTCCCGCAGCTCGTTGGAGAGGCCGTGCACCCGGCCGTAGTCGAAATCGTCCGGGATGCGGATGCGCTCGAGGTGCCTGAACTTCTCGATCTCCTGGCGCTGCCGCTCGATGTAGCCCTCGTACTTGATCTCCACCTCGACCTGTCGCGCCGCCGCCGGGGCGATCGGCTCCGGGGCCGGGGCGAGGGTGTCCACGACCGGGTACCCCAGCTCGGCCCGCTTCACGAGCTGGTCGAGCGGCACCCCCTGCTGGATCGGGTTGGAGCCGCACTGCGCGAGGTAGGCGTTGACCGCGGGCCCGGGCCGCACCGTGGTCGACCGGACCCGGCAGAGCTCGGCCTCGATCCGCTGCCGGTAGCGCCGCAGGTCGGCGACGTGGTCCGGGTGGATCAGGCCGAGCGCGTGCCCGGCCTCCATCAGCCGCAGATCGGCGTTGTCCTCCCGCAGCGTCAGCCGGTACTCCGCCCGCGAGGTAAACATGCGATACGGCTCCCGCGTGCCGCGCGTGACAAGGTCGTCCACCATCACGGCCATGTAGGCCTGCGAGCGGTCCAGCACGAAGGGGGGCCGGCCCTGCACGCGGCAGGCCGCGTTGATCCCGGCCCACAGCCCCTGGGCAGCCGCCTCCTCGTAGCCCGACGTCCCGTTGATCTGCCCGGCCAGGAAAAGCCCCCGCAGGCGCTTGGTCTCCAGGGTGTTCTTCAGCTGCAGGTGGGTCGGCGTAATCGTATTCGATGGCGTAGCCGGGGCGCACGATCTCGACCTCCTCCAGCCCGTCGATCGCGCGCAGGAGCTCCAGCTGCACCTCGACCGGCAGGCTGTTGCCGAGCCCGCCGACGTAGATCTCCTGCGATGTCGAGGCCCTCGGGCTCGAGGATGATCTGGTGCCGCTCCTTCTCCGGGAACTTGACGATCTTGTCCTCGAAGGAGGGGCAGTACCGGGCCGAGGTGCCGGTGATCGCCCCGCCGTAGAGTGCCGAGCGCGCGAGGTTGCGGCGCACCACAGCGTGAGCCCGCTCGCCGGTGTACCCGATGTGGCTCGGCAGCTGGGGCAGCTCGGGGCCGCGGGCGAAGCGCGAAAAGGGCTGCGGGCGTTCGTCGCCGAGCTGGGCGCTGAAGCGCGCGAAATCGATGCTCGCTCGTTTCAGGCGCGGCGGGGTGCCGGTCTTCAGGCGCCCCAACTCGAAGCCCAGCTCCCGCAGGTGCGCGGGCAGCCCGTAGGAGGCGAACTCGCCGGCCCGGCCGGCCGGCACCGCGGTGAAGCCGATGTGCACGAGCCCGCTCAGGAAGGTGCCGGTGGCCAGAACCACGGTCTGCCCGGCGTAGCCGTAGCCCGTGGTGTCGACGACCCCGGCCACCCGGCCGCCCTCGACCTGCAGCCGCTCGATCATCGCCTGCTTCAGGTCGAGCCCGGGCTGGGCCTCGACCGACTGGCTTCATGACCGTGTGGTAGCGCTGCTTGTCGTTCTGGGTGCGGGTGGAGTGGACCGCGGGCCCTTTCTTCGTGTTGAGCGTGCGGTACTGGATGGCGGTGCGGTCGGTGACCTTGGCCATTTCGCCGCCCAGGGCGTCGATCTCCCGGACGAGCTGGCCCTTGGCCATCCCGCCGATCGATGGACTGCAGGGCATGGCCGCGAGCTTGTCGAGGTCGATCGCCAGCAGCAGCGTGCGGCAGCCCATGCGGGCCGCGGCCAGCGCGGCCTCGCAGCCGGCGTGGCCGGCGCCGACCACGATCACGTCGTAGGGTGTGGGGTGAAACGGCATCGGAACGACCTTGCCAGGCTGTTGAAAAACGGCGCCTCGGTCCGTGATCCGGCGCTGCGCGGCCTTCAGCCATGCTCACATACTATGGCGTATGCTGCGCTGGCCAAAGGCCGCGCGACTTGGCTGACGGCCCGACACTTGTTTTTCAACAGCCTGGTACGCCCGTGGTTTGCGGGCCGCGGCGGATGTGGTAAAGTCCGGCTCCCGAAGGCCGGGCAACGAAGTATAGGCGGGCGCCCCCCGAAGATCAAGCGACCATGAGCAGCCGGTATCACGACCTCAACTCGCACCTGCGCGCGCGCTTCGGCGGCCGCGTCCAGAAGATCTCCGTGGACGCGGGCTTCACCTGCCCCAACCGCGACGGCACGCTCGGCACCGGCGGGTGCGCGTACTGCAACGCGCGCGGCTCCGGCACCGGCGCGCACGCGCGCGGACTCTCCGTCGCGCAGCAGATCGAGGCCGGGAAAACCGCCATGGTCCGGCGGTACAAGGCCCGCCGCTTCATCGCCTACTTCCAGGCGTTCTCGAACACCCACGCGCCGGTCGATCGCCTGCGGGCCGTCTACCGGGAGGCGCTGGAGGTCGACGGCGTCGTGGGGCTCTCGATCGGGACCCGGCCGGACTGCGTCGGCGAGCCGGTGCTGGAGCTGCTGCAGGAGCTCGCCCGGGAGCGGCTGATCTGGCTCGAGATCGGTCTGCAGTCCGCCTGCGACCGCACCCTCGAGCGCATCGGCCGCGGCCACGACACGGCCTGCTTCCTGCGCGCGGTCGCAGCCGCCCACACCCACGGCCTGCCGGTCTGCGCGCACGTGATCCTCGGGCTGCCGGGCGAGGGGCCCGACGACATGCATCGCACGGCGGAAACGCTGGCGGGGATCGCGATCGACGGAGTCAAGCTCCACCAGCTCTACGTCGTCCAGGGGACGCGCCTGGAGGCGCTCTACCGCCGCGGCGAGCTGCACTGCCTCGCGCAGGACGAGTATGTGGCGGCGGCGGTCGATTTCCTCGAGCGCCTCCCGCCGACCGCGGTCGTCCAGCGACTGACGGGCGACCCGCAGCCGGAGGAGCTGGTGGCCCCGGCCTGGAGCCTGGACAAGGCCGGGACTCTGAGCCGGCTGCAGGCCGAGCTGGAGCGACGCGACACCTTCCAGGGGCGCCTCTGCGCGCCGGCGGCTGAGCGCTCGCCTTGAATTTCATCGGCAGCCGGCCTATAACCGGCCCCGACCCCAGCACCCATAACGGAACCCGACCATGATGGACAGCACGCAGTGCCCCTCCCCCCGGCAACGCCGGACGACTTCGACCTCTCGTTCAAGGTCTTCCACGAGCTGATGGCGCGCAAGGTGACCGACATCCTGCTGATCAGCAGCCCGTACGAGGCCTTCATCATGGAAGAGGAGGGGCGTCTGGCGGAGCGGATCATCCACGAGTACCGCGGACTCAACCTCTCGCGCCCGCCGATGCTGACCTGGGTGTCCACCGGGCAGGAGGCGCTGGCCGCGCTGCGGTGCAAAAAGTTCGACCTCGTCATCACCATGCCGCTCGTGGACGACACCGACGCCTATGAACTCGGGCACACCATCAAGGCGAGCTTCCCGGACCTGCCGGTCTTCCTGCTGGTGCACAAGAGCGGCCACCACCTGCTCGACACCCTCCCCTCGGACCACGCGGCGATCGACCGCGTCTACGTCTGGCAGGGGAACTCGGACCTGCTGCTGGCGCTGATCAAGAACCTCGAAGACCGCATGAACGTGGCCTTCGACACCGAGCGCGCCCGGGTGCGGGTCCTCGTCCTCGTGGAGGACTCGCCCGTCCACTACTCCTCGCTCCTGCCCATCCTGTATCGCGAGATCGTCACCCAGACCCAGGCGGCGATGGAGGAGTCGGTCAACGACGAGCACCGCATCTTCCGCATGCGGGCCAGGCCCAAGATCCTGCTCGCCCGCACCTACGAGGAGGCGGTGGAGCTCTGCGGCCGCTATCGGCCCTACCTGCTGGGGGTGCTGTCGGACGTGCGCCTCCCGCGCGGAGGGGCGATGGACGACCAGGCCGGCTTCCAGCTGCTCGCACGCATCCGCGCGGAGGCCCCCGACCTGCCGCTGCTCAACCTGAGCACCGAGGAGTCGAACCGGACCCGGGCCGAGCGCCTGCCGGCGGTTTTCATCCACAAGTCCTCGCCGATGCTCAACGCCGAGATCCACAGCTTCTTCCTGCAGTACCTCGGGTTCGGGGACTTCATCTTCCACGACCCGGAGGGCCGCGAGATCGCCCGGGCCTCCAACCTGCGCGACATGGAGCGCCTGCTGCCGACGGTCCCGGAGGCGTCCATCGACTACCACGCACGGCGCAACCACTTCTCCACCTGGTTCCTGGCCCGCTCCGAGGTCATGCTCGCCGCCAGGCTCAAGCCGGTGAAGGTCACCGATTTCGCCGACATCAAGGCGCTCACCGGCTACCTCGTGCGCTGCATCCACGAACGGCGCAAGGGCATCCAGCGCGGCATCATCTCCGACATGGCACAGGGCCGCTTCGACCCGGACGCGGACTTCATCAAGATCGGCCGCGGGTCGCTCGGCGGCAAGGCGCGCGGCCTGGCGTTCGCCTCCACCCTGCTGAAGGAAAACGCCGACCTGCACCGCCGGTTCGAAGCGGTGGACATCCGCGTCCCGAAGACGCTGGCCATCAGCACCGAGGGCTTCGACGCCTTCACGGCCGAAAACGGCCTGAAGGAGTTCGCGACGCGGGAGGTCCCCGACGCCGAGATCGCGCAGGTGTTTCAGCAGGCCCGCTTCCCGGACTGGCTCACGCGGGACCTGTCGGTCTTCATCGAGCACACGCGCTGCCCGCTGGCCGTGCGGTCTTCCAGCCTGCTCGAGGACGCGCAGTTCCAGCCGTTCGCCGGCATCTACCGCACCTGCATGCTGGCCAACACCCACCCGGACCCGGCCCGCCGGCTCGAAGCGCTCGTCGCGGCGGTGAAGCTCGTCTACGCCTCGACCTACTTCGAGAGCCCGAAGTCCTTCGCCCGCAGCACCTACCACCGCATCGAGGAGGAGAAGATGGCGGTGGCCATCCAGCACCTGACGGGCACGGCCTGCGGCGGCCACTTCTACCCGACTCTGGCGGGGGTCGCGCAGTCCTACAACTTCTACCCGATCGGCCAGATGAAACCCGAGGAGGGCATTGCGCACATCGCGCTGGGGCTGGGCAAGACCGTGGTCGAGGGCGGCACAGCGATGCGCTTCTCGCCCCGGTATCCCCAATATCTGCCGCAGCTCTCGACCGTGGAGGACATCCTCAAAAACTCGCAGCGGCACTTCTACGCGCTCACGCTGGCCGACGGGCCCGAGGCATCGGATCTCAGCGAGGACGCCAACCTCGCCCGGGTCGCCATCGAGGACTGCCCGGACAGCCCGGCGCTGCGCCGACTCGCGAGCACCTACTTCCCCCAGGAGCATCGCATCCGGGACGGCTGCCTGGACGGAGGGCAGCCCGTCCTGACCTTCGCCGGCATCCTCAAGTACCGCGAGTTCCCGCTGCCCGAGATTCTCACCGAGCTGCTGGAACTCGGCCGCAAGGGCATGGGCTGCCCGGTCGAGATCGAGTTCGCCGTAAACTTCGCGGCCGGCGCACGGCCGGCATTCGACCTGCTGCAGATCCGGCCCATGGCGGTCGCCCGCCAGAAGCTGACCGTCGAAATCAGCGCGGACGATCGGCGCCGCGCCATCTGCTACTCGTCCAAGGCGCTCGGCAACGGACTGGTGTCCGATTTAGAAGACATCGTCTTCGTGGACCCGGCGACCTTCGACGTGGCGCACACGGTGGACATCGCGACGGAAGTGGGCCGCCTGAACAAACGGATCGGCGCCCTGAACCGCCGCTATCTGCTGATCGGCCCCGGCCGCTGGGGAACGGCCGACCGCTGGCTCGGCATCCCCGTCAAGTGGAACGACATCTTTGCCGTCAAGGCGGTGGTCGAGACCGCGACCGAAGTCCTGCGAGCCGACCCGTCGCAGGGCTCGCACTTCTTCCACAACATCACGTCGCTCGACATCACCTACATGACCGCCGCCGACACCGGCGAGGACTTCGTGGACTGGGACTGGCTGAAGGCCCAGCCGACCGAGACCACGACTGCGCACCTGCGGCATATACGGCTGCCGCGTCCGCTGACGATCAAGATCGACGGGCGACGGTCTCAGGCGGTGGTTCTTCCCTGAACAGAAACGGCAGGTGTTCCGTTTTAGGTGTTAAAGATGGTGCTGGGGGAGGGAGCGGCAACCTGCCGCGCGACTCCGAATCGAGGCGGGGCGAGGGAACACTCAACACCGTCCAATCAAGTTGATATTTCCACTGTGGGAGCGGCTTTCCAGCCGCGACGATCGAGGCTGAAAGCCTCTCCCACAGAAGGCAAACTTGCTGGCCGATGACGTGACGCGGGACGTCATGGTCCGCTAAACGGAACCTATTCCTGACAGTCGCTCTAAATCCTCGGCCTCGTCACCTCACCGCTGCCCGCGCAGGTACGCCTGGGCATCCTCGTCCCCCAGATGGGCTGCCGTGCGAAAGTCTTCGAGCGCCCGCTGCCGGTCGCCGGCCAGCAGGTAGGTCCGCGCCCGCCCGTAGAAATACAGCCCGTTGTGCGGCTCCATTTCGATAGCCCGATTGATCGCGGCGAAGGCCTTTTCATACTGCGCCAGCTGGCCGTAGGACACCCCCTGGGAAAAGAACGGCGCGCTGCGGCCGGGGTCGAGGGCGATCGCCCTGGCGAAGTAGCGCACCGCCGCCTGGTTGTTCCCGTAGGTGGCGCAGAGCGCGCCCTTCTGGAACCAGAAGGCCGGGTCCTTGCTTTCGGCTTCCGGGACGCCGCGCGGCGGCGCCTTGGCGCCAAGCGCCTCCGGCGGCGCCAGCCAGACGGCCGCCAGCGCAAGTCCCAGCAGGAGAATCCCCCATTTTCCGCAACCGGATGTCCGCATCATGTTCGAAGCTCCCTTCGTTCAGGTGGTGGAACTCTATGAGGATATCGGCTGGTCGGGCGGCCGACTTGAGGGACAATCGGGCCGCGGGAACCGCTGGCGTTCCGAGGCAAAGCAGGGTATAAGCGATTCTGGTCCCTCCGGGGTAACCGAACGATATCCAACGGAAAGCACATCTGCACCATGACTGGCGAGAAGGACATCGTCCTCATCCACCTCGAAGACAAGCCGCTCTCTTTCGCCCGCATCGAGGGCATCGAGCCCGACCACAAGCCCGCGTGGTACCACGTGCGGCTGCTGTTGCTCCAGGTCCCGGTACAGGTCGTCACCTGGATCCTGCGCGATGCCTACATCGACGGCGGCGAGTTCACCATGAACGGCAAGCGCATGCGCCTGGAAAAGGTGGAGAGCCCCGCCCCGGCCGCCCCCGAGGCACCTGCGCCCGAACCGAAGAAACCCGCACGCAACTCCGGCAGCCCCAAGGTGATCTCGCTGGCGGGGCTTAAAAAAGATAAGTAGCTGTCGCCGCCGTGCCGGCAGCGCCGGCCGCCCCGCGATCCCCGAGCACATGGAACCCGTTTCGACCGTCATCTCCGCCTCCCGCCGCACGGACATCCCCGCCTTTCACATGCGGTGGTTCATGGAAGGGATCGAGCGCGGCGAGTTCGAGGTGACCAACCCCTTCAACCGCCGGGTCACGCGCATCCCGGCGACCGCGCCCCCGGTGCACACGGTCGTGTTCTGGTCGAAAAACTTCGGGCCCTTCCTGGCGGGCGGCTACGGGCAGCAGCTGGTCGACCGAGGCTACCACCTGTTTTTCCAGTTCACCGTTAATCCGGAAAACCGCCTGCTCGAACCCGGGGTCCCCCCGCTGGCCGAGCGAATAGACCAGATGCAGCGCCTGTGCCGAGGCTTCGGCCCGCGCGCGGTCAATTGGCGGTTGGACCCGATCTGCTTCTACCACGAGGCGGACGGACGGACGCGCGTGAGCTCGGAGGGGGCGGAGCGCGTCGCAGACGCGGCGGCCGCGGCCGGGATCCGCAGCTGCACGGCGAGCGTCATGGACCCCTACCGCAAGATCGACCGCCGCACGGCGCGCCTGCCGGGGTTCGGTTTCACCGCGGTGCCGCAGCGCCGGGAGGTCGGCGCGCTGGTCGCGCTGGAAACCCTCCTGCGGCCGCGCGGCATCCGCCTGACCACCTGCTGCGAACGCACGCTGCTGGGCGAGCTGCCGCCGGCGTCCGAGATCCGCGCCGGCGCCTGCATCCCGAGCGCGCTGCTGATGGAGCTCTACGGCGGGGCCCTATCCCTGAAGCGCGACCCGGGGCAACGCACGGCCGCCGGCTGCGGCTGCCGGGTGTCGACCGACATCGGGTCCTACGACCGGCACCCCTGCGCGCACGGGTGCCTCTATTGCTACGCAAGCCCGGTCCGTCCATGAACATCGGCACCTTGCACCTGGGGACCCCGCTCCTGCTGGCCCCGCTCGCCGGGGTCACCAACCTGCCCTTCCGCCTGGTCGCGCGCGAATCCGGCTGCGCCATGGTCTTTACGGAGATGGTCAGCGCGGAGGGTCTGGCGCGGCGCTGCGCGCACACCCTGCCCTACCTGCGCAGCCTGCCTGCGGAGCGGCCCCTGTCGGTCCAGCTCTTCGGCGCCGACCCGGCGGCTATGGCCGAGGCGGCGGCCCTGGTGCAGGCGTCCGGCGCGGACGCGGTGGACATCAACTTCGGGTGCGCCGTGCGGAAGGTAATCCGGACCGGGGCCGGGGTGGCGTTGATGCGCACCGCCGACACGGCCGAAGCGCTGCTCACGGCCGTGCGCAGCGCCGTGCGCCTCCCGCTGACGATCAAGCTGCGCAGCGGCTGGGACGGCTCCGGACGGCAGGCGCTCGAAATCGGGTCCATGGCGGAAGCCTGCGGCGTGGACGCGGTCATCCTCCACCCGCGCACGGCCGGCCAGAAGTTCGCGGGGCGGGCGGACTGGGCTCTCATCGCCGCCCTCAAGCGGCGCCTCAACATCCCGGTGATCGGCAACGGGGATGTCTGCAGCGCCGAGGACGCCCGGCGGATGATGGCCGAGACCGGGTGCGACGCGGTCATGATCGGCCGCCGGGCCATCGGCTACCCCCGGATCTTCGCTGAGACGGCAGCGCTGCTCGCGGGTCGGCCGGTCGCGCCCGACCACCCGCTGGAGCGGTTGCAGGTCATGCGACGGTACGTCGGGCTCACCCGGGAATGCTACGGCGAGGAGGTCGCGCGCGCGCTGCTGAGGTGTCGCCTGGGGTGGTTTGCGAAGGGGATGCGCGGCGGTGCGGCCCTGCGGCAGGCCCTGGCCGGGGTGGGATCCATCGCGCAGGCGCTCGATCTGGCCGAGGGCCACTGCCGGGCGGCGGCGGACACGGCGGGAGACCCGAGCGGGACGCCGGCAGGCGTCATTTGAGACGCACGACACCTCCGGCGAGGCCCGGATTCGGTCGGGTGAGCACGGCCTCCGACCGGTCGGCCGTGACCGAGGTCACCTCGGCCTCGCCCACCTTGTCCCCCGGTTTGAAGAAGCGCTGCCCGTCCTTGCTCTGCATGAGGAGGCCGGGACCGAATACGTCGAGACGGATGCCGGGCGCGAGCCCGGCCGAGCTGCCGGTCGAGATGGTGAGGCGGCCGTTCTCGGCAGCCGTGACGAACCCCTGCCAGGGCTGCTCCTTCAGGGCCGCGCAGGTGCGCTTGACCGCCTCGCGCAGGATGCGCTCGAGCGGCTGAAGAATCTCCGACAGGGGCGGGATCGGGGCTTCCTTGAGCACCTCGTAACGGTTCTCGTCGAGCTCCATCTCCTGGACAAAGGGTTCGTCCAGCAGCTTGGTGCCGCTGGCCGAATCGACGATCTCCAGGCGCAGCGACACGCGCAGCCTGTACCGCTTGCCCTTCCACAGCCAGAACCCGGTCTTCTCGTCGTGGAACGTTAGGCCGTTCAGGGTGCCGATCAGGAAGTATTCCAGGCCGCGCGGCCGACCCAGGGCGCCCAGGCCGAAGCTGTCGACCCGCCCCGAGGACAGCCGCGGCGGGGATCCCAGCAGGTCGCCCGCAGCCTCGTCCACCAGCAGATCGCGGCACCCCGCCCGCAGCCGGTCGGACATGGCTTTGGCGAAGTGCGTGTCGAAGCCGATCCGGCCCTGGACCGAACTGCGACTCCAGGCCGATCACGGCTGCCGTGTGCCGGACGCGCGCGCCCCCGCCGGGGGTGACGGCGTCGACCACCTTGAGGGACGTGTCGCCCACGCTCTGGGCCGCATCCTTGACCGTGGTGCAGCCGGCCAGGCCCCACACGAGCAGGAGCGCCGCCAACAGGAACTGGGTGCGCCGTGCCCCCCTGGTTCTGGTTCCGCGTGACCTCATGATCGGGATTCCACCTCAGTCCGGTGATAGTTCGGGCGCCCCGACGGACGGCGCGTGCCGTCGCCCGGGGCGGTCCGATTCAATCGAAACCGTCGCAGTCATAAAGGATGCACCGGTCAAAGTCAAACCGGGGTCCACCGCCGAACGGCGGCCTCACTTGCCCTTGCGGGGCGGCTCCGGGTCCTTCGCCGGGGGCGGCGCTGCGGCGGGCCGCACCGTGTCGCTCACGGTCTTGTAGACGCTCTGGAACGTCTCCGCGAAGCTCGTGGGCGACAGCCGGCCGCACTCGATGAACTTCACCACGATCTCCTTCGCGGCTTTCAGAATGTGCTCGTCCATGGATCCCATGTGTCTCCCCCGGGTCGTGTTTGGTATTTGGTGTTTGGCGTATTGTGTTTGGAAAAGACCACCCGGTCTATGGAGGTTGTGCGGCCAAACACCACACACCAAACACAAAACACCAATCTTCTAATGGGCTTCGGCCCAGTTGTCCCCACTGGCCACGTTGACTCGCAGCGGCACCCGGAGCTGCCAGACCCCCTCCATGATCTCCCGGACCACGCGGGTCACCTCGTCCGCCTCCTCGGGCGGCACTTCGAAGACCAGCTCGTCGTGCACCGTCAGCAGCATGGCGGACCGGCAGCCGGCCTGGACCAGTGCCGCATCGATGCGGATCATGGCCACCTTGATCAGGTCGGCCGCCGAGCCCTGGATCGGCGTGTTGATCGCGGTGCGCTCGGCCGCCTGCCGCACGACCGGGTTGGCGCTGGCGATGTCGGGCAGCAGGCGGATGCGGCCGAGCAGGGTGCTGGTGCGGCGCGTCCGCCGCGCGTCCTCGATCGTGCGCTCGACGAACTCCCGGACCCCCGGGTAGCGCGCGAAGTAGTGGTCGATGTAGGTCTTGGCCATCTTCTGGCTGATCTCGAGCTGCCGCGCGAGCCCGAAGGGGCTCATCCCGTAGATGATCCCGAAATTGATGGTCTTGGCCTGGCGGCGCAGCTCGGCCGTGACCCGGTCGGGCTCGAGCTCGAAGACCTCCGAGGCGGTCCGGGTGTGGATGTCCTCCCCCTCGCGGAAGGCCCGGATCAGCCGCTCGTCCGCTGCACAGTGGGCGAGGATGCGCAGCTCGATCTGCGAGTAGTCGGCCGACAGCAGGCGCCACCCGGGCGGGCGACGAAGGCGCGCCGGATCTCCAGGCCCTCCTCGGTGCGGATCGGGATGTTCTGCAGGTTGGGGTCGGAGCTGGAGAGTCGGCCGGTCGCCGTGACGGTCTGGTTGTAACGAGGTGTGGATGCGGCCGGTCCGGGGGTGCACCAGGTCGACCAGGGCGTCGGCGTAGGTCGACTTGAGCTTGGAGAGCGTGCGGTGCTTCAGGACCATCGCCGGCAGCTCGTGCAGTCCGGCGAGCGCCGTCAGCACGTCCACGTCGGTCGAGTAGCCGGTCTTTTTCCGGGTCTTCTTCTGCGTCGGCAGCTTGAGCTTCTCGAACAGGACGTAGCCGAGCTGCTGGCTGGAGTTGATGTTGAAGCGCTCGCCCGCCAGCCCGCAGATGGCCGACTCGAGCCCCTCCAGGCGGTGCTCGAGCGCCTTGGAGAAGTCCTTCAGGCGCGCGGTGTCCACGGCCACCCCGCGCATCTCCATGCGCATGAGCACGGGCACGAGCGGCAGCTCGACTGAACGCATCAGCTCAGTAAGCCCGAGCTCGTCGATGCGCCCGGACAGTACCCGCTGGGCCAGGCGCGTGACGTCCGCGTCCTCGCAGGCGTAAGGCCCGGCCTGCTCCAGAGGCGCCTCGGCGAAGGTCGCGACCCCCCGGCGGCGGCCGACGATGTCCTCGAACGGGACGCAGCGGTGGTCGAGGAAGTCCAGCGCAATCTGGTCCAGGTTGTGGGCGCGCTTGGAGGGGTCGAGCAGGTAGGAGGCGATCATGGTGTCGAACACGACGCCCGCGAGATCGATTCCGGCGCGCGCCAGAACCATCATGTCGTACTTGATGTTCTGGCCGACCTTGCGCACGGCCGGGTCCTCCAGGACCGGCTTCAGCTCCCGCAGCACGACCTCCGCGGGCAGCTGCGTCGGCGCGCCGATGTACCGGTGGCCGAACGGGATGTATGCGGCCCGGTCGTCTTCGACGGCGAACGACAGGCCGACCAGCTCCGCGCGCATGGGGTCCACGGAGGTCGTCTCGGTGTCGACCGCGACCAGCTCCGCCGCCTTCAGGCGCGCGATCAGCTCCGCCAGATCGGCCGCGTCGAGAATCGTGCGGTAGTCCTTGGGGCGAGCCCCCTCCGGCCGCGGCAGGCTCTGCTGCAGCTGGCGAAACTCCAGCTCGCGGAACAGCTCCGAGAGGGTGGGGACGTCCGGCGCGACCCGGCGCAGCGCATCGAGATCGACCTCGACGGGCGCGTCGACGCGGATCCGCGCCAGATCCCGGCTCAGGAAGGCCTGCTCGCGGAACCGCGTCAGGCTCTCCTTCAGCTTGGGGCGGGGGATCTCGCCCACCCGGTCGTAGAGGGCCTCGAGGCTCCCGAAGGTCCGGATCAGCTCGAGGGCGGTCTTCTGCCCGATGCCGGGAACTCCGGGGATGTTGTCGCTCGTGTCGCCCGAGAGCCCCATGACGTCGACCATCCGCTCCGGCTCCACGCCGAAGCGCTCCCGGACGTGCGCGAGGTCGATCGTGGTTTCCTTCATCGGGTCCCAGATGGTTGCCCCCTCCCCCACCAGCTGCACGAAGTCCTTGTCGCCGGTGACCATGACGACCGGGTGCCCCCCCTGCCCGAGGCGGTGGGCGACGGTGCCGATCAGGTCGTCCGCCTCGTAGCCGGCCAGCTCGAAGACCGGCAGCCGATAGGCGTCCGTGATCCGCTTGATGTAGGGGATCTGGACGGCCATCTCCTCGGGCATCGCGGGGCGGTTGGCCTTGTAGTCCCGCGACAGTTCGTGCCGGAAAGTGGGGCCGCGCGCGTCGAAGAACATGGCCGCGTATTCCGGCCGGCGGTCGTCCATCAGCTTGATGAGCATGCGCGTGAAGCCGAACGCGGCATTGGTGGGCAGGCCCCGCGAGTTGGTCAGCCCCTGGATGGCGTGAAAGGCCCGGTGGATGTAGGCCGTGCCGTCGATGAGGAAAACAGGAGGCTTGGGGTCCATGGTCGGTCCGCGGCCGTTGGGGGAACGCCGGAGCGAGTTCCGCATAGGTCGGTTGACACCCGCTCGGCGGTGGTTTATCGTCGATTTCGAATTTCGGACGGGTGGTTATACCATCCCACCCCACCCACGGCAAGAAGGACGACACCCGACAATACGACGAGGGCGCACGCATGCCACCGGGCCGGATCATCACCGCGGACGACGACCTGAAGACGATCCTGAACTCCTGCCGCACGATTGCCATCGTCGGGCTGAGCCCCAAACCCGACCGGGACTCCTACCAGGTCGCCGCCTACCTGAAGGCGCACGGCTACCGGGTGATCCCGGTGCGACCGGCCCAGGCCGAGATCCTCGGCGAGACCGCCTACCCCGGCCTGGACGACGTGCCCCGTCCGGTCGACATCGTGGATGTCTTCCGCAGCCCGGAGCAGATCCTGCCGCACGCGCACGAGGCCCTGCGGCTGAAACCCAAGGTCTTCTGGATGCAGGAAGGCATCGCGCACGCGGAAGCGGCCACCCTGCTGACCGCCGCCGGCATCGACGTGGTGATGGACCGCTGCATCAAGCGCGAGCATGAACGCCTCTTCGCCCCCGGGCCGATATAAGCGCAAACACCGGCCGAGCCGGGACGCCGTCTGCCACTGCTGCCGCAAAGCGGCCCCCTTCTGCTGGTCGTGCCGCTGCGGGTTCCGCATCTGCCAGGACTGCATGCTGGAAAACGTGTGGGGGATGTCCTGCAACGGGATCACCTGGGATTGCCCGGATTGCGGCGCCCCCAACGGCTTCGGGAATCAGTGAGGACGATGGGACCGGGTGTTGGGGTGTTTGGTATTTGGTGTTTGGTGTTTTGAATGATGCCGTTAACTTGTAACTCGTAACTCCATAACTCGTAACCGCCCCACCATGCACTACGAAGGCAACATCATCCGCCCCCCGAGCGAAGCCAACAGCATCCTGCTGCAGGTCACGGTCGGCTGCTCGCGCAACCGCTGCACGTTCTGCGGGACCTACCGGGGCGAGCGGTTTCGGATCAAGCCTGAAGAGATCGCCCGCGAGGACATCGCCTTCGCCGCGCAGCACTGCCGCCGCCAGCGGCGGCTCTTCCTGTGCGACGGGGACGCCCTGGTCATCCCCCAGCGCCGGTTGACGTCCATCCTCGCGGACGTGCGCGCGCGGCTGCCCTGGGTCACGCGGGTCGGCAGCTATGCCAACGCCCGCAGCATCGGCCTGAAGTCCGATGCGGAGCTGCGCGAGTTGCGGGAGCTCGGTCTCGGCATCCTCTACATGGGCCTGGAGAGCGGGGACGACGCGACGCTGAAGGCCATCCGCAAGGGCGCGGACGCGGCCACCCAGGTCGCCATGGGGCGCAAGGCGACCGCGGCGGGGATGAAGCTGTCGGTCACGGTGATCCTCGGGATCGCCGGCCGGGCGCGTTCGGCCGTCCACGCCCGTGAAACCGCGCGCGTGCTGTCGGAGATCGACCCGGACTACGTGGGCGCGCTCAGCCTGATGCTCATCCCGGGGACACCGCTCTACGAGGACTGGCGGACGGGCGCCTTCGAGCTGCTCGACCCGGCCGAGATGCTGGCCGAGCTGCGCACCCTGATTGCCGAGACCCGTCTGTCGCGGGGGCTATTTCACGCGAATCACGCCTCCAACTACCTGCCGATCAAAGCCCGGCTGCCCAGGGACCGCGACGAGGTCGTGGCCTTGATCGACCGGGCGCTGGCAGGGGGCGTCACGCTCAAACCCGAGTACATGCGCGGGCTTTAGGGAAAAACGTGTTCAGGGTTCGGGGTTCAGTGTTCAGCAGGCCCTGACGCCCGGCGTCACCTTATCAGCCAGCAAGTTTGTTTTTCGTGGGAGAGGCTTTCAGCCTCGATCGTCGCGGCTGGAAAGCCGCTCCCACAGGAGACAGTCCAACTTACTTAAAAGGCGCAATTATCAAGAAAGGACCCGCATGGATTTAAAACTGCTGCTGACCACCTTCGGCATGGTGTTCCTGGCCGAGCTGGGGGACAAAACCCAACTTGCCACGTTCTGCTTTTCCGCGGACTGCGACTCGCGCCTGTCGGTGTTCCTGGGGTCGGCCGGGGCGCTGGTGCTGAGCTCGCTCATTGCGGTGTTCCTGGGGGCGGCCGTCAGCCGCTTCGTCTCCCCGACCATGATCAAGGCCGGGGCCGGGGTATTCTTCATCATCGTAGGGGTCTGGACCCTCTACGCGGCCCTCCGCTCGTAGGGCAGGAGTGCAGCATGCGAATTCCCGCGCTCCTGCGGTGGACCCCGGCGGCAGTCCTCCTCACCGGGCTGGTCCTGTCCCCACCGGCCTGGCCGCAAAGCGGTCCACCGGCCCCGCTCGACTTCTCGGCCCTGATCGCCGCCGCGCGCGTGCGGGGGCCGCTCGACTTCTGCGGTGAGCCCGTCCCGCTCGAGGACCCGGACGTGCGCGAGCGCATGGAGCGCGAGGTCCTCTCCACCCTGGCCGACCCGCACCAGGTCATCCTCTGGATCAAGCGCTCGCATCAGAGCCTCGCGCCGATCGAAGACTATTTGAAACGCCAGGATCTCCCCGACGATCTGAAGTATGTCGCCATCGCGGAGAGCGCGCTGCGGCCGCACGCCGGTTCCCCCAAGGGCGCCATGGGGTTCTGGCAGTTCATCGAGCCGACCGGGCGGAAATACGGCCTGCAGATCGACCCCGCGCGCGACGAGCGGCGCAACCTGCAGAGCTCGACCGCCGCCGCCATCGCCTACCTCAAGGATCTTCGGCAGATGTTCGGCTCCTGGACGCTCGCGGTCGCAGCCTACAACATGGGGGAGAGCGGCCTGCGGGCCGATATGGCCCAGCAGAACGCGCGCGACTATTACCGGCTGTACCTGCCGCTGGAAACCCAGCGCTACGTCTTTCGGATCCTGACGGCCAAGCTCATCCTGAGAAACCCCGAACGCTATGGGTTCCGTCTCGAGCCGGGCGACATCTACCCACCGGTCGCCTGTGAGACGGTCACCGTGGAAACCGACCGGGAGCTGACGCTGCTGGCCGTCGCGCAGGCGGCCGGCACCGACGTCAAGACGATCAAGGACCTCAACCCGGAGCTGCGCGGCTACCGCCTCGCCCCGGGGCGGCACACCGTCTTGGTGCCCCAGGGGGGCACCAAGGGCTTCCAGGAACGGTTGGTCCGGATCACGCGCGAGGCGGCCGAAAACCTCCGCGAGACGGTCTACATCGTCAAAACGGGGGACACGTTGTCGGAAATCGCTGAGCGCCACGGGGTGTCGCTCGCGGACGTACGGGCGTGGAACCACCTGGACGCCAAGAAATCGATCCAGCCCGGGATGCGGTTGGTGATTCAACAGAGGGTGGAGGCGACCGCCACCGAGACCAGACCCTGACGGTGGCGAAGTGCCCGGATCAGCGTGCCGCGGGCAGGGCAATCCTGCGCCGGGCGGGGTCCGGCTGGGGCCGGTAGAGGATGGCGGTGTGGCCGATCAGTCCGGCCAGGCGGCTGTCCGTGGCCTGCTCGATCTCGGCCACCCACTGCGCCTTCAGCGCGCGGTCCTTCAGGTCCTGGAACTTGACCTTGATCAGCTCGTGCAGGTCGAGGGCCTCGCGCACGGACGCCAGCACGGCCGGGCTCAGGCCCTTCTGGCCGACGAACACGATCGGCTTCAACCCGTGCGCCAGCCCGCGCAGGTGTTTGGCTTGTGAAGCGGTCAACGGCTGCATGCGGTGTCACCTCGTCCATCGAAGGATGCATCGGGTGTTGAACGGCTTGTTTTCCCGTCCGGGCCATAGCACAGTTTCGGCGCGGATGGAATCCGGTGAGGGTAGAGATTAATGTGTTTGGTGTTTGGTAAAAAAAATATGGAAGGGATGAGCCATGCAAGAGAAAAACACCCCTCAGGCAGCGGCCGCGTTCCAGCTGCAGACGTTCCGCAAGCCCAAGGACATCCGCCTCCTCCGCCTCGAGAACGTCTCCTTCTCCGGCAGCCCGCGCAAGCACCCTTACGACCCGGGCAAGATCATCCTCGTGGCCGACCCATACAGTGAAAACACGGTGTTCTATGAATTCACCAAGGGCGACGTGACGTTCGTGGAGGAGCTCCCGAGCGTGGTCGACCTCGAGGGGAACACCTTCCCGATGATCCGCGTGTGGGTGAAGCGCAACAGCCTCGCAGTCCGCAGCACCCCGTTCATCACCGGGGACACGCGGGTGGCCGGGGACTGAGACTTTCTATCGCGACTGCCAGAAATGTGTTCCGTTTAGCCGGAGCGGCATGAACCCGTGGGAGAGGCGTCCCGCCTCGATCGGGATCGCGGCAAGATGCCGCTCCCACACGGGGATCACGCTCGCAATCGGCACGCTTTTCTGACAATTGCACTCACCATCTATCCATGTCGATGGCTTCGTACAAAGCCCAAGGTCAAGGCGCGCGAATCCCGTGACGCGAGGCGTACTTTCCGTACGCCGCAGCGGCAACGGGATGAAGCGCAACGCGGAGATTGGGCTTTCTACGAAGCCATCAGAATTTGATGTTGAGCTGGAAGGCCACGTCGCTCTGCGGCGGGCGACGGCTGGCATCCTCGTTCGCGCGCGCATCGGACGTGTAGGCGTGGGTCCCCCAGATGGAGAAGCGGAGCGAGTCCGAAAGCTGGTAGTGGAGCCCGAGCCCCAGGTCCATGGTCTGCCAGTCCGGCGAGGCGTTGAGCGGCCGCTCGAACAGGTCGTCCTGGTTCCGGGCGTAGGCCGCCATGAAAACGGACAGGTTGGTGGAGGGCAGGATCATCCAGGTTTCCAGGCCGAACTTCTGGTAATCGCGGCTGCGCTCGTCCCGCACGTCCACTTGAGTGACGGAGGGGATGAGCTTGATCCACTCGAGCGGCGAGAGGATGGCCGAAAGGCGGAACCCGCCCCCATCGGACGTGCTCTCCGGACTGTTCAGCGACGAGGATGGCGGCGACATGTCGGCCGCCGGACCGTGGTCGGCAAGGGAGTTGAGGAAGAACCCGCTCATTAGGAACTCGAGCGAGTCGTTGACCTTGATCCCGAAATCCAGAAGGCTGACATCGCTGTCGTAGCGACGGTCGATGGCCATCTGATAGGAATCCCGCATGAACTCCTGCCGGAAGTTCACGTTCTCGTCCGCGTCGTCCTCGCCCAAGTCCAGCCCCGGCATGCGCTTGGAAAACATGAAGCGCGACTTCCAGTAGCTGTCGTCGAGCCGCGAAATCGTGACCCCCTCCGACCGGGCTGCGTGCAGGAAGTGGCCTCCGGACAGGTACATCCCGACGTGGTTGACCTGCTTGCGGTTCTGCCCAAAAAACACGAGGTCCCCGGTCTTCAGGTCGTCGCGGGGGACGTTTTCCAGGCCGCCGAGCCGGCTCTGCTCGGTGGAGCTGCGCGGCAGGTTGACCCCGAAAACGTCCGAGTAGACCTGTTTGACCAGGCCCGAGCAGTCGATGCCGCTCTGGCCCTCCCCGCCTAACCGGTAGCGCAGGCCGAAGAACTTGCTGATTTCCTGCTCCATGTTGGAGGGCAGTTCCTGCGACAGCCCGGAGGTGATCGCTTCGGCTTTGGCCTTGGTGCGCGTGGACACCAACGGCTGGGGTTGCGGCTTGGTTTTCCCCTTGGCGACCGTGGTCCCGGGTTTGGCGGGAGCCGGGGCGTTCTTGGCCGGTGCGGGGGCGGTGACGGTCTTGGCGGACTGGGCCGGGGATTTGGGCGCGGCCGGCTTGGCGGGAGCGGTCGCCTGGGCTTTCGGTTTGGTCTTCTTCGGGTCGGCCGGCTTGGCGACCTCGCAGGAGGGCGGCTGGTCGCCGGTCGGTTTGGTCTGGGCGGAAGCGGTTTGGACGACTAAAAAACAGAAAACGACGAGGCAGGCGGCCAATAAAAGGGCCCTGCCCCGGCGGGAAGTAGCAACTTCAGGCGTGAGTTCGTAAGGCGATGCGTCGTGCATGTGCAATGGACAGACCTCGGTGCTCGTCTCGAACCGATTCGGCGCTTGCTTTCGCGCCCTTGCCTCCACGTGATCCCGGCGAAATATCTTCGCCCTCAAGCGGTTATGACTGCTCTCGACTCTTCCCTGCCGGACGCTTTTCCAGCTCGGAAGGCGTTGTTTTTTAGCCCGGGCGGGCGAAGGCTGTCAAGAGATTTTAAAAATTATAGCGATCCTTCTCGGTCACAGATAAAAGCAAAATGGATGCCACCAATTTAATTGTAAATTTATATTTTAATTTCAACGTATTAAACAAAAATAACAACCGGCGGGAGCGGCAGAAATTACCGCCTTGAATTTCAGACTAGGGCAACCCCTGAACCCGAGGGCGCCGGCACCCCCGTGGGATACCGGCGCCCGTGCCCGAAAAACCATGCCGGTCAGAGGCCACCGATCACGGGCCCAGGAGCAGCTTCGGCAGGAAGGTGCTCAACCACGGAACATAGGTCACGATCACCAGCGCCACCATCGACACGAGGAATGGCGGCCAGATGGACCTGCTCAAGCGGTCGAGCGACATGTTGGCCATGCCGCAGACCGCGAAGAGCACGGCCCCGACCGGCGGGGTGATCAGCCCCAGGACCAGGTTCAGGCAGATCACGATCCCCATGTGGATCGGGTCGATCCCCACCGCGGTCGCGATGGGGGCCAGCACCGGGACGACGATGACCAGGGCCGGGGCGGTCTCCATCGGGATCCCGAGCAGGATCAGGAAGATGTTGACCAGGAAGAGGATCATGTAGGGCGAAGTGGTCACGGTCGAAATCCACTCGACGAGTATCTGCGGGATCTGGTCGACCGCCACGAACCACGCGAACGGCTCGGACATGGAGATGAGCAGCATGACCATGCCGGATTCGAGGCCGGAGGCCAGCAGCACCTTGGGCAGGCTCTTGAGCGTCAGCTTGCGGTAGTAGAAGGCGCCCATGACGGCCGCATAGAGCACGGTCACCCCGGCCGCTTCGGTCGGGGTGAACATCCCGCTCAGGATCCCGCCCATGATCAGGACCGGCATGAACAGGGCCGGCAGCGCCTTCCAGGCGGCGATCAGGATCTCCTTGCCCCGGGGTCTTCGGGTCGCGAGGGTATTCGTTCTTACGGGCCACGATAGTAGATGTAGCCCATCAGTCAGCCCGCCAGGACCAGCCCGGGGAGCACCCCGCCCAGGAAGAGCCCGGCGATCGAGACGTTGGCGGTGACCCCGTAGATGATGAACGGGATGCTCGGGGGGATGATCGGCCCTAAACAGGACGCGGTGCACGTCAGGGCCGCGGCGACCCCCTCGTCGTAGCCCGCCTTCTTCATGGCCGGGATCATGACCACGCCGATCGCGACCGCGGTCGCGACCGCCGCGCCCGAAATCGCGGCGAAGATGGCGCAGGCGAGCACCGTCGCCAGGCCGAGCCCCCCGTGGATGTGGCCCAGCAGCGTGCGCGCGAACCGGACGAGGTCGGGAGTGAGCCCGCCCTCGTTCATTAGATTTCCGGCCAGCATGAACAGCGGGATGGCCAGCAGCGGGAACGTCGCCAGCCCCCCGAAAATCGTCTGGATGAGGGTCGTGATCGGGCGGCGTTGCCCACCAGGGCGTACACCAGGGCGCAGCCGCCGAGAGCGACGGTGATCGGCGCGGAGACGCACAGCAGGATGATGAAGGCGACTGACGAAGATGATCATCGGGCGCCTCCTTCTCGCGCCCCCGAGGAAGACCAGGAACTCTTCAAGGGTGAGGAAGAACATGATGAAAAAGCCGCAGGCAGCGCGGCATACGGCACGCTCATGACCAGTTCCAGGGCGGGCGAGAACTGCCGGGAGTTGTAGATCGTCTGGAAGAGACCGAAGTAGAACATGGCCCCGAAGTCGTCAACTTTGTCACACCGTGGCCAACACCTTCACGGCTCTCGGGAGGCGTGCCGGTTGCACTGCCGCGCGTGGGCGTTCCAGTCCGCTACTTTTCGCTGGCACCCGGCGACGACGCGACGGAACAACGACTGGTGTTGCCCTGCCGAACGCCTCAACCAGCACCGGATCGACTACTCCGTCCGCTGCAAAACCTGTTGATCTCCGCGTCCCTGGGTGGATACCGATGTCCACGCCTACAAAATCCGTGACGGTCAGCGGCGTTCCATTGCGTTCGTGGGACGCCTCGGATGTGACGTGTCTGTCGGATGAGCAGGGCCGAGGTCCCGAAGGGGGGTAACGGGAGGGAAGCTGCGAACGAGTAGCAAGAGCAGCTTTAGACCTGCCTGCACGGATTTCCGCTTTGCGTTCTGGACCCGGCAGTTTCCGGGACAAAGGGTCTTTCACCCTGTCGTTTCCAGGCTCATCACAGCCTAAAACTGCCGGTTCTGTCCTTTCTGAGAAATCGCCGGAACCACCAGGGTGAGGTCCGAGAGCCCTTGGGCGGGTCCATAAAGTCGTTCCCGGCATGAGGATGAGCTGCTCCTCTACCCCATCGCGGCTTCCCTCCCGTTACCCCGAAGGCGTCTCATGCAACAGCCGGGCACGCCGAGTTCGTCCTTCTGCGGAGGACCTGGGTCGGAAGTCTCTTGCCGGAAGGGCCGTGATTTCCTGGTTTTCTTGGCGTAAAGCGACCGGCGGTACTCGCCGACGAATCAAGCCACCTCAGACGTGATCCTCATTATCGAGCATCGGCAGCACCGCCATGATCTCTTCGGCGAATACGCAGTCCGCCTTGCTGCGATCCTTTGGGCGTCCGGCCACCTCCAAGATCGCGTTAAGAGAGCTGCCCGTGAGTTGGTCCCCGGCTGGGAAGACGCCAGTACCTGGTTGCGGGCCTCCGTCAGGAGCTTGCTCCGCGGTCCACGAGCTCGCCTTTCGCGCCCCTCTGATCGGCCCGGGCGATGGCCCGGCGGAGCAGCTCCAGGTACTCGGCAGTCGGGGTCGACAATCATCGGAACAGAAACTCGGGATAAGGCTCAACCTCTTCCCTTCGCGAGCCTTACAGCCATCCGAATATGCATGGTATTTGCGAAGATGCCTCGCCTGCCGTTGCTCCGATAAGCCCGGTTATCACAGGAGTCCCAGACCCTCCCCACGGCGTTCTCCGGCAGAAATGAAGCTGCTCGTCTCGCTGAATCTCACCGTTATCACAGGAACCCGGAAATCCGCATTACGAGGTCGTTCGTCAGGGTCCAGACGCTTAACCCGACTTTCTGG
>CAWBSC010000005.1:0-46390 GCA_963791285.1 uncultured delta proteobacterium | reverse complement strand
ACGTAGTAACCGTAGCCCGCAACATCAACTCTTCGGTCGCTGATCCGCGCCTCGTCGGCCTTTCGCCTCATGCTGCAAATCGCTATCGCCTCTCCCGTCCAATCCTTACCGGCACTCCCGGCTACGGCGACGCGCGCGACACTAACCTAATCATAGCAGTTCCCGCCGGCGGCCGCGATCAAGTTCGGCGTGGATCGGCCTTAATCGGATCGCGCTTTGATAAAGATCAATTCGAAAACGAGCGTGGTCCACGCCCTCTACACGACGTTTCCCACCGCCTTGGATCGTCGAAGGAACGGTCGGCGTCCAGCGGCCAAGCTGTGCTCACCCAAGGACGAGGCCCGGCGGATGGCGGCGAATTCGGCAAGCTGTCGAAATTGGTTCGCCGGGACGACTGAAGCTCCAGCGTGTTCCTTCGCTGGAGCATTTCTTAATTTTGGTGATATGGTTGGCCCACCCAATACAGAACTAGGCTGGTCGGAGCATTGAAGCGCACCCTCCAGCGCTCCGCGCAGTTAATCTTCAATTGCTGATTGAGGCAGGCCATGGCCATCAAGATCGACAGTGAGGGAACCAGCGTTTTTCCCGCAGTAGAGGCAATCGATGTCCGAGACACGGGCCGCGAGGCCGAGGTGATTTTCGCGACAAGGGTCGAAGGTCAGCTTGTCCCGGTCACCATCAAATTGGACTACGGAAAGGCCAACGATTTAGCAGTCCGCTTGGAACCATTTCGAAAAAGCTAGGTCACGCCCGAATACACTTTTCGAAAGGGGCCGGCTCGGCTTGTGGCTATCAATTGTCTGGCGCCAGGTGCGCGAGCGAGCTGCTGGGCGGAAAATAGAAGATTCCCCCCGAATGACCACCATCGCCTTGACCGACAACCAGCTCCGGCAGGTCATGGAGATCGCGGAGGCGATCGCGCGACAGCTCCGTGGTGATTACCTCGAGCACATCGCCGCCGATCTGGTCCCCGCTGCGATCGGGACGGCAGTGTCGGCGATGGTGACGTCTATCGTGCAGCAATCGCTGCGCGGGCCGTGGTGGTGCCGAAGGCGCGGATCATTTCAGGGATGAGCTCAGTACTGTCCGGTTAACTTGAGAGGCCTTGGTCAGAAAGCCAATAGCGGCGGGGCTTTTCCGGTAACATGGGGTGTTTCCGACTTTAATGGGAAATGGTCGTTTGCGTTAGCGTCCCGGGTTTTCGGCCACTCCGGTGCGGTCGCGAGCCGAAGCGCCGGCGATATCGACGAGCAATGACGGTGAGAACGCTGATCCGCTACCTGCCTGCGCGCAGTCGCGGCGAATCCTTCGACACGCGGAGCTTCTTTCAGCCGATCGACGCGACGGCAGTCGCTCCAGCAGAGACGTCCGATAACGAAGAAGTCCGCTGCCGCTCCGGCAGTGACGCGAATACGGCTCCGCCGGTGCAAAAGGAAGGCCCCCAAGAAGCACCACGCCCGTATCGCGGTACGTGTCGCCCGGTGGCGCGGTCGCGCGCTTTTCCCGGGCAAATACTACAACCGCGCCCCGAGCGGATATCGTGAGAGCCGCTGGGGGGATTATTACTTAGACTTGGTGACGCAGCGCTCTGCCCCGGTCCCGCTATCCATCCCATGATGTGGGTTGTCACCGCCGCTCGACGTTGGCAAAACCAGTCGCAGTTTGTGCTCTTATCAGGAGACAAGACGATGTTCATCGCCATAAATCGGTTTCGTGTGAAGAGAGGCGCTGAAGATGCTTTCGAGAAAGTTTGGCTGAGCCGTGACTCGTATCTGGAGCGCGTGCCGGGTTTCGTCGAGTTCCATTTGCTCAAGGGACCCGAGGCCGAAGACCATACGCTCTACGCCTCACATACAGTGTGGCAGAGTAAAGCCGCCTTTGAGGCGTGGACCAAATCGGAGGAGTTCCGCGCTGCGCATGCGCGTGCAGGTAATGGCTCGACTGGGCCGCTCTATCTGGAGCATCCGAAATTCGAGGGCTTCGAGGTGCGACAGACCGTAACTCACAAGGCTGCGGTCACGTGACGTTAGCAGCGAGACCCAAAAGGTGCTGACCCATTCGAAGGTCCCCGTGCTGGTGTATCGCTGACCGGCGTGGACGACCGCGGGATTTCAGGGCGTTCACGGCGCCGGCCCGGAGGCATCTGGGTGCGGGCAGGCGCAACAGAAAGGAGGGTCGGTATGAAAAAGAAGGAATTGGACTTTTTCCGCGTGATGCTGAAGAAACAGTTGGAACACCTCGCCCGGAAATCCGAGGGCTCCATTGGCGTATTGCTGGATGCGGCCGTCGCTTCAGCCGACCCTCTTGATCGCGCCGCGCTCGAGTCTGAAAGAGAACTGGCGGTCCACATGATGGAGCGCGACAAGAAACTGATGGTGAAGATCAAGAAGGCGCTGCAGAAGATCGATGACCGGACATTTGGGATTTGCGAGGAGTGCGACGCGGACATCGACATCGCGCGGCTCAAATTGCGACCGGTAACGGAGTTCTGTATCAAGTGTAAGAAGCAGCAAGAGAGGGTGGAAAAGCTGACCTGCGACCAGGATTGACCTGAACCCATATGCGGGATTGACGGGCACCTCAAGCTGCACTGGTCAGTATGCTGCGCGGCTTCGGCCACTGGCGCACGGCCTGTGGCCGTGCCCCGCTGTTTTTAAGATGGGTTCTATTCGCATCGGGCCGGAGGTGGTCGATCTTTGCCGCGCGGCTTTGGGCTGGCCAGACGGAGTTCAGACAGCATCGCTGTGGCACTTGTAGCATCCGGTAAACCCCGGGTGTGTAGTCGGCGGGCCTTTGGGGTTGTGGTCGGGGTGATGGCACGCCAGGCACTCGCTGTCTTCCTTGACATTTTGATGGACTGCCGGATGCTGCAGGATGGAGGGGCCGTGCATGCCCAGATAATATCGGTATGCGCACCCGGAAGCGAATAAGGTGCTGACCACCAGCGCTCCGATGACGACGATCCCGGTTTTCATGTGCAGCCCTCCATTTTGCCGTCCTTGAGGAAGAATAGTTGGGTTCCCATTGCGATCACCTCAGGGTCGTGGGACGCCACCAGCAACGTGCAGCCCTGATCGGTGCTCAACCGCTTCATCATCTCTATCAGCAGCCTCCCGGTGCCCGTATCCAAATTCGCGGTCGGCTCGTCCACCAGAAGGACCGCAGGTGCATGGGCGATCGCCCGGGCAAAGGCAGCGCGCTGGACCTCGCCCCCCGACAACTCGTGCGGCAAGGCCGGGCCTGCGTTCGTAAGCCCGATACTGTCGAGGAGTTTGCAGATACGTCGGTCTCGTATCCTGCCGGTGATTCCGTTGAGCTCAAGGGGAAATGCCAGGTTTTCCTTGACGGTCAGATAGGAGATCAAGTTGCCCGATTGAAAGACGAACCCGACGTGTTTCCGCTGAAAGAGGGATGCGGACGTCGATGAAAGGCTGCCGACATCCGTCCCGGCGCAGAAGATCTTGCCCCGGTCCGGCCGTTCGAGACCCCCGACGCAGTTCAGCAGGGTCGTCTTGCCCGAGCCGGACTTCCCGGCGATGACGGACACCTCCCCGCGCCCGGCCGTGATCGAAACGTCGGTGAGCGCGGCTACTCGCCCCCGCCCCGACCGATACGTTTTGCAAACCTGGCGGAGCTCGATCACGTCTAAATTGTCCTCAGGATGTCCGCGGCCTTTTTGCGGATCACGAACGCAGTCGGCCAGACGGACGCCAGCAGCCCGAACGCCACGGCCGACACCGGGGGCCAGAGCATGGAATAGGAGGTGAGCCGCGGGTAAATGATCCCTGAAACGACGAAATACTGGTTGTGAGAGGTGAATGCCGTCAGGTCGATGCCGATGTGCCTGAAAACCGCAACCGCGAGGGCGCCGACAACCGTGCCTCCGGCCGCCGCCGCCAACGTCAGCACGGCGACCTGACTCACGATCAGCCATGCAGCCTCGGCCGGCAGGACCCCCAGCGCTTTCATGATGCCGTGCTCCCGGAGATTTTTCAGGATGAAGATGACAAAGGCGCAGGCAATCCCGATGGATACGATCCCGAACACCAGCACCATGACAATCCCCATCGAGACGAAATTCAGGTCGATCAACTGCTTCAGGTCCGGCATGAAGTCGATCCAGGCCCTGAGCTCGGGCAAGCCGGGAAGACCGCGGTAGGTGTCCAGAACCTCGTTGCAATCGATGCCGTCTCTCAGGAAGATGGCGACGCCCGGGTTGGGGTCGGAGCCCGGGAAAGCGTCGGCCGGGCAGAGGACCAGACTGTCCAGATGGGAGATGCCGGTGTGAAATATTCCGCATACCACCCATTCGGTGAAGGTGGAACTCCCCGGGGGGGCGATCCCCACGCGATCTCCGGCCGAGAGTTTCAGTCGTTCAGCCGCCGCCTGTCCGAGGTAAAGCGCCCTTTCGCCAGATTCCAGGTAGCGGCCGCTGACGGTCTTCTTCCAGATCGCCGTGTGCGTGCGCTCCCCCGCCGGGTCAACGCCCACCACATTGACGACAACCGGTTCCACTCCGTGGGAGAGTAGGACCGAATTCTTCTGCCGCAGCAAGACGGCATCTACTCCCCCGACGAGCAAGGCTCCGGTCAATTCGCGCGGGATGTGCTCGGCAACGATGTGCCCTGAGAAGAGCCGCACGGAATTGGTGATCATGGCGTCGTTGGTGCCGACCGCCAGGGAGGCCAGGAAGACCAGGGCGGCAACCGCCGTGAGGACCATGGTGGCCAAAACGGAAGTCGACCGCCATGACCGCCACACGAAAAGAAAAGCGACTGCGGACAGGAATTTGAGGCGCGTCATCGGGCTTCGCTCACGGCTGACGCAATGCGGTCAAAGCCGATCCGCTGTGCGATGACGCGCCCGGTGGGGGTCACAAACGCCTGATGTTCCGGTGCGAACAGGCCGGACAGGCCGCTTGTCAGATATCCCCAAGCGGTTGCCTCGGCCGCTGCCAAGAGGCCGGGGAACTCGGCGAAAAACCGGCCCGCCGTCCCGGGGTAGGGCTCCTGCAGCCAGCGGCGGGCGTTCGTGTCTTCGCCGTGCTCGATCAGCGACGCGACGTAGTTGTGCCGATGACCCTCGAGGTCCGGCAGCAGGTCGACCGCGTCATCCATGACCTGACAGCCCATGCCGACTTGGTAGAGCGCCCGAGTCAGCACGGTGTCTTTGAGGGCCGGGTCGGCCTCGATGATGGGCGGAATGGCCCAGGGGCATAGAAAGAGCAGGCCGGTCTTGAGATGATGGACCCGGGTCAGGACCACCTCGGGGGGTAATCGCGCGTCGATCCCGGCTTCCTCGGAAGCTTCTTCGGCACCGCTGCGGGTCAGGGATGCCAGCGAGGCCCGCCCGGCCTCGATCAGCATGCCGTGGGACAACCCGTTCGCGCCGCAGAAACGGATCAGAATTTCGAACAGCACGCGATCCGAGACCATGATGTCGAGAATGGATCTGAACTTCCGGCCGCTGACCGGCAGGTCGGTTTCAAGGGTCGCCTTGTATTCGTCGTCCAGCAGGTTGTCGCACCCGGTGACCATCCCCCGCAGGCATTGGTTGACGGCCACATAGAAAATCCTGTGTGGTCTGGGAATGCCCGCCCGGAAATAGGAATACAGGAAAAGGGCGGAGAAGAGGTTCCTTTCGAGCGCGAGGTACTCACCCTTGAAATCGAAAAGGCGGACGCCGCTTCCGGACAGGATGTCTCCAGCCGTACGCCAGTAAAGGTCGAGCCCCTCGCGCAACTCGAGCAGCAACGACTCGAAAAGATAGCTCAGATCCTGGCCGTCGGGAGGCATATCGGTCGGGGGCCGCATGGGCGAGTCCGCGTGTACGAGATCGGTTTATGTTTTTATTGCCTGAAACACCGCGATGTAGCCGAAATAATGCGCCACGACCTGAGGTCTGGTGAACCCGGCCGATTCGATCAGGCCCGGCAGGACGCCGCGGGTGTTTTCCCCGATTTGAGGCTGCATGAAAAACCAGCGGGAGACATGCGAAACGAGGGCCCCCATCCAGGTCGTCGGGATGTGCATGTCGGCAATCACCAGTTTGCCGCCCGGCTTCAACACACGCCAGGCTTCGGAAAGCGCCTTCTCCTTGAGGTCGAGTTGAACGTGGTGGAAAAACAGGCTGGAAACGGCTGCATCGAAATAATGGTCGGCGAAGGCAAGTTCCTCCGCCGCCATGGCTTCGAACCGGCAGGTTTCGGTTTGGCGTTTCTTCCTGGCCACCTCAACCATTTTTCCTGCGGCATCGATTCCGACCACCGCCCCTCCCTGGGCGGCATCGAGTTTGCCGGCGATCATGCTGCACAGAAGCCCGGTTCCGCAGCCGATGTCCAGCACCCGGTCCGAGGGCTTCAGACCCAAGAGGCTGACGATTTTCAGGTCATATTCGCTTTGCTTCCCTAAAAGGAAAAACGGCTCCAGAAAGTCGTAAACAAACGCGGCATGATCCAAGGTGCGCCCGCGGGTCGGAACCGATTCGATCTTCATGCCGATAATCCTCATAAGGTATGCGCAGGAATTATGGCCCTCTATTCCGCTTTCGCTTTTTTAGTCAATCGATATTTGGGGGTGGTTGCGCATGCTGCCCAATCCCTCAAGTGGTTGAGGTTGGCTTCTCTGATAGACATGGGTCGGAGAAGATGCGGATTTTGAGGTGCGGAGGGTTACGCCTATTGAGGCACGTCTGCGGCCCCGGTCGCGTACGATAGGGTCGGCAGCCCCCCCCCGGCCCGTCAGCCCTCGATGCCCCCGGCCGACTCCTCCACCTCGGCCAACTCCCGGTCGAAGCCGGCGCCAAGGCCCTCGTGCTCCCGGGTGGCGCGGTCGAGCTCGTCGAAGAGACGGTCGATCTCCTTCTGGCAGGCGTGCATGGCCTGGGAGACCTCGGCGATGCGCGCGCCGTCGCGGCTCTCGGAGGCGGCCTGCATGGCCTGGGAGAGGGTGGTCATCTCGGCGTCGCGGCGCTCGATATCGCGCTCCAGGCGCTTCATCCGGTCCTCCAGCGGCTTGAGTGCGCGCGTGCGGCGGGCGTTGATCTCCGAGCGCCGGCGGCGCAACTCCTTACGCGCGGCCTTGAGGTTCTCGAGCTGCGCGCCGTCTGCCTCCGCCTCCGCCTTGCCGGCCGGCTTCTCGTCCTGCCACCCGCCCTGGTCCAGGAACTCCTGGTACCTGCCGTCGAACAGCTCGACCGCGTCCTCGCGGAAGACGATCAGCCGCTCGGCCAGGGCGTGCAGGAACATCTCGTTGTGGGTGACCAGGATGAGCGTTCCCTCGAAGGCGTCGAGAGCCTCCAGGAGCGCGTCGCAGGACTCCAGGTCCAGGTGGTTGGTGGGCTCGTCCAGGAGCAGCAGGTTCACGGGGGTGGCGATGATCTGCCCGAGCAGCACGCGGCTCTTCTCCCCGCCCGAAAGCACCGCGATTTTCTTGAGCGCGTCGTCGCCCGAGAACAGCATCGCCCCGCAGATGTTGCGCGCCGTCTGGCGGTCGACCGCGGCGTCGCAGTTCAGGATCTCCTCCTCGACCGTGCGGTTCGGGATGAGGTGGCTCACGTTGGTCTGCTCGAAGAACCCCTTCTGGATGGCCGGGTGGTAGAGCACTTCGCCGGAGTCGGGGGATAGCGCCCCGGCCAGGAGCTTGAGGAGCGTGGTCTTGCCCTTGCCGTTGGGACCGACGATCGCGACGCGCTCCCCGGCCGTGATGGTGATCGAGAGGTCCCGCAGCAGCGGCCGGCCCGGGTCGTAGCCGAATGTGAGGTGCCGCGCCTGCACCGCGTGCTTGCCCGGCAGGGGCTTTTCGCGAAAGGCGAACTCAAGGTCCTTCAGCTGTTCGAGCTTGTCGCGCTTCTCCATCTTCTGGAGGGCCTTGACCCGGGACTGCACCAGCCCGGCCAGCCGCGCCTTGGCGCGGAAACGCGTGATGAAGAGCTCCACTTCCTTGCGCCGGCGTTCGTCGTTCAGGCGCGTCTTTTCGTAGATCTCCTCGTCCTGCGCGATCTGCCCGTAGTAGCTGTCGGTGGTGCCGGCGATCTTGCGGACCTTCTGGCGATGGATGCCCATGACGTGGGTGACCACGCGGTCCATGAAGCTGCGGTCGTGCGTGATCACGAGCAGCTCGCGCGGCCAGGCGATCAGGAAGCGCTCCACCCAGCGGATCGACGTGATGTCGAGAAAGTTGGTGGGCTCGTCCAGCAGCAGCAGGTCCGGCTCGGAGATCAGGGCCTTGGCCAGGTTGAGGCGCACCTGGTAACCGCCCGAGAATTCCGCCGGCGGCCGTGCGAGGTCCGTCCGGGAGAAGCCGAGCCCGGCCAGGACCTTCTCGGCCTTCCAGTGATGGTCGCTCTCGCCCGGGGGCAGCGCCGTCATGGCCTCCTCGAGGATCGAGGGCCGGTTAAACTCCAGCTGCTGCCGCACATAGCCGATACGGTAGTGGCGCGGGGTCACGAGGCCGCCGCCGTCCGGCTGCTCCTCCCCGGCGATCAGGCGGAACAGGGTGGTCTTGCCGTGGCCGTTGCGGCCGACCAGCCCCACCCGTTCGCGCGTGCCCACGGTGAAGTCCACCCGGTCGAACAGCACGCGCGCCCCGTAGCTCTTGCTGATGCTCTCTGCCCGTAACATCCGTGTTCCCGTTCCCGCCAAAAAAACGACCGCTGCCCGGTGCAGCGGCCGATTACCGGCTTGACAATGCTGAGGGAGTCGAATACAAAATTTCAACTTCACGCCGCGCGGCCCGCCGCGCCCCGTGCCCATTCCAACGGCGCCAACGTATCACGTATGCTCAACCTTGTCACACTGAAAACGCCCGTAGCCGCCCTGGGGCGCGAGGTCATCGACTTCGTGCGCTACCTTGGCCGCCTGTTCCTTTTCTTCGTCCGCGGCTTCATGCTCATCTTCCAGCCGCCCATCCAGTTCTACAAGATCCGGCAGCAGATCTACTTCATCGGCATGAAGTCGGTGTTCGTCATCAGCCTGACGGCCGGGTTCACCGGCATGGTGCTCGGCCTGCAGGGCTACTACGCGCTCGTCAAGTACGGCTCGACCGCGGCGCTCGGCTCGGCGGTGGCGCTCTCCCTCGTGCGCGAGATGGGACCGGTGCTCACGGCGATCATGGTGATCGCACGCGGCGGGTCGGCCATGGCGGCCGAGATCGGCATCATGCGGATCTCGGAGCAGATCGACGCGCTGAAAACCATGGACATCAACCCCATGCGTTACTTGGTCGCCCCCCGCATCGCCGCGGCGCTGGTCTGTTTCCCGCTGCTGACCGCGCTTTTCGACGTCGTGGGGCTCTTCGGCGGCTATCTGTCCGGGTCGGCCCTGCTGGGGGTCAACCCGGCCTTCTATTTTGCGCGGGCCCAATCCAGCGTCGAGACCGTCGACATCGTAGGCGGGTTCATCAAGTCGCTGGCGTTCGCGGTGGTGACCGTGACCATCTGCTGCTTCCAGGGCTACTACACCCACACCCGGGCTGAGTACGGGGCCAAGGGCGTGAGCATCTCGACGACATCGGCCGTCGTCATATCGTGCGTCGTGGTCCTGGTGACCGACTACGTGCTGACCACCTTCCTCCTGTGACGGGGCTGCAATGAACGGGTCTCCGCTGATCGAACTCAAGGGGGTGGTCAAGAGCCTGGGCGTGAACCGGGTCCTGGACGGGGTGGACCTGAGCATCCAGCGCGGGCAGATCACGGCGATCATCGGCAAGAGCGGCTCCGGCAAGAGCGTTTTGCTCAAGCACATCATCGGGCTGTTCGAGCCCGATGCAGGGGAGATCCTGTTCGAAGGGCGCAGCCGGGCGGTGATGAGCCCGACCGAACGGCGCGGGCTCAAGCAGAAATTCAGCTATGTCTTCCAGGACACGGCTCTTTTCGACTTCCTCAACGTCTTCGAAAACGTCGCTCTCCCGCTGGTCGAGCGCAAGGGCACCCCCCGGGAGGACATCTTCCGGCGCGTGCGCAACAAGCTGCACGCGCTGGACCTGCACGACATAGAGCACAAGTACCCCGCGCAGCTCTCGGGCGGCATGAAGAAACGGGTTGCGCTCGCGCGCGCTCTCGTGACCGACCCCGAGATCGTGCTCTTCGACGAGCCGACCACCGGGCTGGACCCGATCCGCAAGAACGCGGTGCACAGCATGATCCTCGACTACCAGCGCCGCTTCGGCTTCACCGGTGTGGTCGTCAGCCACGAGATCCCGGACATCTTCTTCATCTCGCAGTGGGTGGCGATGATCGACGAGGGCCGGATCCGCTTCGAGGGCACCCCGGAGGAGATCCAGCAGGCCTCGGACCCCGGGGTCCGCAACTTCATCCAGGGCCTGGAGAGCCCGCGCGACGACCTGACCGGCGCCACCTCGCAGTCGATCGGCCAGGCCCGGCTGCTGCAGGAGCTGAGCCGCCTGCAGCGCCACGAGATCCCGTTCTCGATCGTCATGCTGGCGATGGGCAACCTGGCCGACATCGACCGCATCGCCGGCCACGTGGCCGGGCAGACGGTGTTCAAGACCTTTGCCAACCACGTTACGCAGAACACCTACATCACGGACACCTGCTTCCGCCAGGGCATCAACAAGATCCTGGTGGTGATGCCCGACACCAGCGACCAGCAGGCGCGCAGCTTCTGCCGGAAGATCTCCCGCACCATGCAGGCCAACGACCTCTTCCGCTCGATCGACAAGGCCAAGGGGTTCGGGTACTCGGTCAGCGCGGGTGTCGCCCAGGCCCGCCGGGACGGCAGCCCGGAGGAGTTGATCGCCGAGGCCGAGAAGGGGCAGGCCGTGTTCTACGAATTCCGGCCGTGAGCCCTCCCCCCCCGACTCGCAGCGGGGGGCCGGGCTCACGGCCCAAACGAGAGTCAACGCAAGGCGCGTTTCCGCGCGACGGCGTCGTGCCGACGCCGCCCGGCGCGATCCGGTGGGAGGCAATATGCGGCAGTCATCGGTGGAACTCGGGGTGGGAGTCTTTGTCCTGCTCGGCATCATCTGTGTGGGCTACCTCACCTTCCGCCTCGGGGAGGTCGAGGTTCTGGGAGACAAGTACTACTTCCTGAACGCCCGCTTCAAATCGGTCGCCGGTTTGAAGACGGGCTCCACGGTCGAGATCGCGGGGGTCCAGGTCGGCCTGGTGGACGGCATCTCCCTGGAGCCGCGCGACCTGGTGGCCATGGTCCGGCTGAAAGTGCGCGACGGCATCCAGGTCAGCGAGGATACGATCGCCTCCATCAAGACGGCCGGGCTTCTGGGGGACAAGTACATCCTGCTCTCCCCCGGCGGGTCCGACCGCTATCTGAAACCCGGGGAGATGATCGTCGAAACCGAGCCGGCGCTGGACATCGAGGGGCTCATCGGCAAGTACGCCTTCGGCAAGCTGGACAAGGCGGCGGAGAAGGCCGACTGACTTGACAAGCGGTCCGTTTCGCGTAGATTGACCCTGTGCGTTTCCAACCCCTTCCACGAGGAGGCGTCATGGCCGAAAAAGAAAAGGGATTTGTGGTGAAAGACCGCCGCACGTTCTCGTCGGAGGGACCGACCCCTGCGGACCCGAAGCCGGCCCCCGAGGGGGCGGCGCCCGAGGAGCCGCCCGCGGCGGAGCGGCAGGCCCGGCCGCAGCCGGAGTCGACCCCGCTGCCCCAGATCAACTTCCCGACCTTCATCGCGTCCCTCAACGCCTCGGCGTTGGTCCACATAGGCGTCATCGAAGATCCCGTCTCGGGCAAGACCGAAAAAAACCTGCCCATGGCCAAGCAGACCATCGACATCATCAGCATGCTGCAGCAGAAAACCGTCGGCAACCTGACCCCGGACGAGGACGGCATGCTGAAGAGCATCCTCTACGACCTGCGGATCCTGTACGTGAAGGAAAAGGGCTGAAGCGGGCGCCAGCCTGGCCGTGGCGACCACTCTCACCATCCTCTCCCCCGCCAAGATCAATTTGTTTCTGCGCGTCCTGCGCCGCAGGCCGGACGGATACCACGACCTTTTTTCCCTCATGTGCCGGATCGGCCTCTACGACCGCATCGAACTCTCCGCGGGCGGCGGAGCGATCCGCCTGGAGTGCTCCGACCCCGCCTTGCCGGCCGATGAGGGCAATCTCGCTTTTCGGGCGGCGCGCAGCTTCTACGACTCGCTGGGGCGGCCGGGCGGGGCCGAGATCCGTCTGGACAAGCGCATCCCGGCGGGCGCCGGGCTGGGCGGGGGCAGCAGCAACGCGGCCGCCGTGCTGCTCGGGCTGAACCGCCTGCACGGCGCCCCGCTTTCACGCACGCGCCTCCTCGCGCTGGGCAGAGGGGTCGGTGCGGATGTCCCCTTCTTCATTTTCCAGTCGCCCGCCCTGGTCTCCGGCACCGGGGACCGTCTCGAGCCCTATGCCCGCATTCCGCCCCTGACGGCCGTCGTGGTCAGCCCGCCCTTGAGCGTATCCACTCGAATGGTTTACCAAAACTTGAATTTGCAATTGACAAACCGAACAAAACCACCTACAAGAGCCCATTTAAAGACAGCAGCGTTCGACCCACTGCAGCATTTGTGCAATGATCTCGAGACGGTTACGCTGGCGTTGCACCCCGAGCTCGCCACCATCAAGCACCACCTGAACGAGTTGGGGGCGCTGGGGTCACTCATGTCCGGGAGCGGGTCAAGTGTTTTCGGCCTCTTCACCGACCGGGGTGCCGCCCGCAACGCCGCCGACGCCCTTGCGGGGACTCCCGGGTGGCGGGTGTTCTGCGCCGAGCTCTTGACCGAACCTGTCGATTTGATCCACGCGATGTGAGCTCGGCCCTCGCAGGCCGAATCGGGTTTCTGGGGCGTCGTCAAGCGGTAAGACACAGGACTTTGGTTCCTGCACTCGGAGGTTCGAATCCTCCCGCCCCAGCCAGACGTGACGGGACAACGGGGACAGCATGGACGGCAACGGCATTTTCATCTTCGCGGGAAACTCGAATCCGGCGCTGGCGCAGAGGATCTGCGACTACCTGAAAATCCCGCTGGGCGGGGCCAAGGTCACCACGTTCAGCGACGGGGAGATCCAGATCGAAATCCTCGAGAACGTGCGCTCGAAGGACGTCTTCGTCGTCCAGTCGACCTGCGCGCCGGTCAACGACAGCCTGGTCGAGCTGCTGCTGATGATCGACGCCTTCAAGCGGTCCTCGGCGCGCCGGATCACGGCCGTGCTGCCGTACTACGGCTACTCGCGCCAGGACAAGAAGGTCGCCCCGCGCGTGCCGATCAGCGCCAAGCTGGTGGCGGACATGATCACCGTGGCCGGCGCCCACCGCGTCATCACGATGGACCTGCACGCGGGACAGATCCAGGGGTTCTTCAACATCCCCGTGGACAACCTGTTCGCGGCGCCGGTGCTGATCCGGCACATCCGCGAGCGCTTCGACGGCAACCTGGCCATCGTCTCCCCGGACGCGGGCGGCGTGGAACGCGCGCGGGCGTTTGCCAAGCGTCTGGACGCCGACCTGGCCATCATCGACAAGCGTCGCTCCGCGCCCAACCAGGCCAAGGCGATGGCCGTCATCGGCAACGTGCGCGACAAGGTGGCCATCATCCTGGACGACATGGTGGACACCGCCGGCACCCTGGTGGAGGCGGCCGAAGCCTTGGCGCGCGAGGGCGCGCGTGAAATTCACGCCTGCTGCGCCCACCCGGTCCTGTCCGGGCCGGCGGTGGAGCGTATTCGGGATTCGGCGCTCAAAAGCGTGGTCGTCACCGACACGATCCCGCTGGGGGCCAACGCGCAGGCGTGCGGCAAGATTCGCGTGCTCTCGATTGCGGAGCTGGTGGGCGAGGCGATCGTCCGCAGCTACCGCGGGGATTCGGTGACCTCGCTCTTCGTGTAGTTGCACCCATGGTCAAGCGGCGCCCGCGCGGACCGGTCACCGGCCGCAGCGGACGTCTCGAACATTAAGGTCAAGGAGGATACGGTTTTGAAACAGGTGGAACTCAGTGCCAACATCAGACAAAGCTCCGGCAACGGGCCCGCGCGCAGACTGCGCCGCGAGGGGTCGATGCCGGCCGTGCTCTACGGCCCCACGACCGCGCCGGTCATGCTGGCCGTCAACATCCGGGACCTCGAACACGTCGTCCAGAAGGGCAACCTCCGGCGGACGATCTTTTCGTTGACCGTTCAGGGCAGCCAGACCGGTGCCAAGCCGGCCGTCATCAAGGAGCTCCAGGCTCACCCGGTCACCGGGCGCTTCCTGCACGTCGATTTCTACGAGATCGACATGAACCGCAAGCTGCGGATCATGGTCCCCCTGGCGATCAAGGGCAAGGCCGCGGGCGAGGAGGACGGCGGGATGCTGCAGATCATCGAGCGTGAGATCGAGGTGCTCTGCCTGCCGCAGGAAATCCCCGACAGCCTGGAACTCGACGTGAGCGCGCTCGGTATCGGCGATGCGCTGCACGTGAAGGACCTTGCGCTGCCGGCCGGCCTCGAGTTGTCGTCGGCCGCGAACTACACGCTGGTGACCGTGGTGAGCCCGAAGGCCGAAGCCGCACCGACGACGGCCGCGCCGGCCGAGGGTGAGGCGGCCGAGGGCGCCGAAGCAACGGCCGAAGGCAAAACCGAGGCGGCCCCCGAATAGGGACGCGCCGCCGCGTGGTGAACCGCCCGGAGCCGGAGGCGGTTCGAGCCGGCAGAGGTCATGGCCCAGGAGGATGTCGACAACGAGCGACCGCAGGCGCGGTTGCGCCTGGTGGTGGGGCTCGGGAACCCGGGTGAGCGCTATGCGTCCACCCGGCACAATGTCGGCTTCATGGTGGCGGACCGGCTGGCCGGCGACGCCGGCATCCCCCTCGGGCGCGAGAAGTTCGGGGCCGTGTTCGGCCGCGGGCGTCTCGAGGGCAACGAGATCATTCTCGCCAAACCGAATTCCTTCATGAACCGTAGTGGGCCGCCGGTGCGTGCACTGGCGGACTTTTTCCAGATTTCGAGCCGGGAGGTGTTGGTCATCCACGACGACATCGACCTGGACTACGGGCGTTTTAAAATCAAGGAGAAAGGAGGGCACGGCGGGCACAATGGCATAAGATCGTTGGTCGATGCCTTCGGCGGGGGTGATTTCGCGCGTCTGCGGGTGGGCATCGGGCGTTCGGACAGCGGGGAGCGGGTGGCCGATTTTGTGCTGGATCGCTTCCTTCCACCGGAAGCGGTCGTTCTGCCGCAGATCATCGATCGGGCGCGGGATGCCGTCGTCACGATCCTGTGCAAGGGAATCAAAGTCGGGATGAACCAGTTCAACACCAAACTCATCGCGCGTATCGATTAACGTCCAGACATCAGGGAGGAGAGGATGAACTATCTACCGTTGGTGTGCACATTAGTGGGTGTTGCCGGCGTGCTCTACGCCATCATCGTGGCCGGCATGGTCAAGAGCGCTCCGGCCGGAAACGAGCGGATGCAGCAGATCTCCGGCGCGATTGCAGAAGGCGCCATCGCCTATCTGAACCGCCAGTTGAAAAGCGTCAGCATTACCGGAATCATCATTTTCATCATCATCGCCGTCACCATGAAGCTGACGACGGCGATCGGCTTCCTGGTCGGAGCCGTGGCGTCCTACTCTGGCAGGCTACATCGGCATGCGGGTGTCGGTCATCGCCAACGTGCGCGTCTCCGAAGCGGCCCGCAAAGGCCTGAATGCGGCCCTGCAGCTGGCGTTCCGCGGCGGCTCGGTCACCGGCATGATCGTCGCCGGCCTGGCGCTGGCGGCCGTGGCCGGGTATTACGCCATTCTGCTCCACATGGGGATTTCCACCCGCGACGCGGTGGTCGCCCTGGTGGCCCTGGGCTTCGGCGGCAGCCTGATTTCGATCTTCGCGCGGTTGGGCGGCGGCATCTTCACCAAGGGTGCGGACGTCGGCGCGGACCTGGTCGGCAAGGTTGAGGCCGGGATTCCCGAAGACGACCCGCGCAACCCGGCGGTCATCGCCGACAACGTGGGCGACAACGTCGGCGACTGCGCCGGCATGGCGGCCGACCTGTTCGAGACCTACGCCGTGACCGCGGTGGCCGCGATGCTGCTCGGCAACCTGCTGTTCCCGAAAATTCTCATTGCGACCGAGTTCCCGCTGGTGCTGGGCGCCATTTCCATCGTCGCCTCCATCATCGGCGTGTTCTTCGTGCGCCTGGGCAAAAACGAGTACATCATGGGCGCCCTTTACAAGGGCATGTTCGGCAGCGCCATCATCGCGGCCATCGTCTTCTTCTTCGCCACCCAGAACCTGATGCCGAGTCTGACCCTGGCCGGCGGCAAGCAGATCTCCAGCATGAACATCTACCTGTCCACGCTGGTGGGGCTCATCCTGACGGTCGTGATCGTCATCATCACCGAGTACTACACCGGCAAGTACGGCCCCGTGAAGGGGATCGCGCAAGCGTCCACCACCGGCCACGGCACCAACATCATCGCCGGCCTCGCCGTCAGCATGCAGTCCACCGCGGCGCCGGTGCTCGCCATCTGCCTGGCCATCGGGATGGCCCATTATTTCGCCGGTCTCTACGGCATCGCCATGGCGGCCATGTCCATGCTTTCCATGACCGGCATGGTCATCGCAATCGACGCCTACGGTCCGATCACGGACAACGCCGGCGGCATCGCCGAAATGGCCGAGATGGAAGAAAGCGTCCGCGCGGTCACCGACCCCCTGGATGCGGTCGGCAACACCACCAAGGCCGTCACCAAAGGCTATGCCATCGGCTCCGCCGGTCTGGCCGCTCTGGTGTTGTTCGCCGCCTACACGCAGGAGTTCGCTCTGCTCGGCAGCGGTACGGAGTTGCGGTTTGACCTGAGCGACGTGAACGTCATCATCGGCCTCTTCATCGGCGGCCTGCTGCCCTACCTGTTCGCCTCCATCGCCATGATGGCGGTCGGCAAGGCCGGCGGCGCGGTGGTCGAGGAAGTGCGTCGGCAGTTCCGTGAAATCCCGGGGATCATGGAAGGCACCGGCAAGCCGGATTACGCCGCCTGCGTGGACATCGTCACCAAGTTCGCGCTGAAGGAGATGATGATCCCGGCCCTGCTGCCGGTCGTCACCCCGATCGTCGTCGGGTTGCTGCTCGGCAAGATCGCCCTGGGCGGCCTGCTGATCGGCAGCATCGTCACCGGCGTGTTCGTGGCCATTTCGATGACCACGGGCGGAGCCGCCTGGGACAATGCTAAGAAATATGTTGAAGACGGGCACTTCGGCGGCAAGGGCAGCGACACCCACAAGGCGGCCGTCACCGGCGACACTGTCGGCGACCCGTACAAAGACACCGCCGGTCCCGCCGTCAACCCCATGATCAAGATCCTGAACGTGGTGGCCCTGCTGCTGGTTCCGTTCCTGCTGTAGGCCATCCGGTAACGCTCCACGCTCCAGAGGGCCGGCGCCGCAGGGCGCCGGCCTTTTCTATTGTAGAAACTCGCCGGATATGATAAAGGATTTCAACTAAATGAGCCGAATCCGCAGTACGTAGGACAAGTGAAGAATATGGCTGGGAAGACTCCAAAAGAAACCGCGCGGCCGACGAGC
Organism: uncultured delta proteobacterium; assembly: GCA_963791285.1. Classification (GTDB taxonomy): domain Bacteria; phylum Desulfobacterota; class Desulfobacteria; order Desulfobacterales; family SpSt-501; genus SpSt-501. The sequence continues at coordinate 28,874 of CAWBSC010000005.1, read as the reverse complement.
TTGAAACCCCGCAAATTCCGGGTCGGCGATCTCGCCGTTTATCCCGCCCACGGCGTGGGACAGATCCAGGCCGTCGAGACCCGCGTGGTCAACGGCGAGCAGCACGATTTCTACATCCTCAAGGTGCTCGAAAACGGCATGGTCATCATGATCCCCATCCGCAACGTGGACTCGGTGGGGTTGCGCTGCCTGATCGATGTGAAGGAAATTCCAAAGGTTTACGCGGTGATGAAAACCAAGCGGGAGGTCCTGGCCGACAATCAGACCTGGAACCGGCGCTACCGCGAATACATGGAAAAGATCAAGACCGGCTCGCTCTACGACGTGGCCGAAGTGTTTCGCGACCTATTCCGCCTCAAACTGACCAAGGACCTGTCGTTCGGCGAACGCAAGCTCTACGACACCGCCCAGGTCCTGCTGGTCAAGGAACTCTCGAAGGCCAAGAAGACCGACGAGAAGACCATCATCCTCGAGATCGAGTCCCTGTTCTCCCACGAAGCCGCCTGAGGCCCCGGGTCCGGCCGCCATGGGCTGCGGTGACGCCTTCTCCCTCCCTGCGGATGCCGCCTGCAGCGGCATCCGTTTAGATGTCTTTATTGCAGAACATCTGCCCGATTGTTCGCGTTCTTTGGCCGTTCACCTCATAACGACCGAGCGGTCCAAGGTCAACGGACAGGCTCGGAAACCGAGCTACCGCCTCAAGGCGGGTGACGTCGTTTCCGGACGGCTTCCGGCCCCTCAGCCCTGCGGGTTCCAACCTGAACCCATCCCTCTGTCCATTCTTTACGAAGACGCCGACATCATCGTGATCAACAAGCCCGCCGGGCTCGTGGTCCACCCCGCCCCGGGGCATCGCTCCGGAACGCTCGTCAACGCCCTGCTCTATCATTGCCCGGACCTGACCGGCATCGGCGCCGAACTCCGTCCGGGAATCGTCCACCGGCTGGACAAGGACACGACCGGAACCCTCGTGGTGGCCAAGACGGCAGCCGCCCTGGAGCACCTCGCCGCCCAGTTCAAACGCCGCACGGTGCGCAAGGACTACCTCGCGCTCGTCCACGGGCAGATGCCCGCGCCGAGCGGCGCCGTGCGTTTGGCAATCGGCCGCCATCCCGTGGACCGCAAGCGCATGTCGACCGTGAGCCGCAAGGGGCGGGAGGCCGAAACCGAGTGGCGGGTGAGGCAAGTGCTGGGCGGGGTCACGCTACTCGAGCTGCGGCTGCGCACCGGGCGCACGCACCAGATCCGGGTGCACTGCGCCGCCGTCGGTCATCCGATTCTCGGAGACCCGGTTTACGGTCGCGACCGGGGCGGTGAACGCCGGGGGCTGCGGCGGCAGATGCTGCACGCCCTGCGGCTCGAGCTCGACCACCCGCGCACCGGCGAGCGGATGAGCTTTGAGTCGCCGCTTCCGGAGGATATGCTGGGAGTGCTGTGGGAGCTGGGAGGGGAGGGCGGTTCAGAAAATTAGGGTTCAGGGTTCAGGAGGAGAAAACAACACCCGGGCGGCTTTCTTTCCTGAACCCCGAACCCTGGCAGCCGTTTGTTACATCCACCCTTTAAAGGCGAAGAAGGCGAGCGACAGCATGCCGGCCGTGACCAGGCCGATCGCCGTGTCCTGGAAGGGCTTGGGGGTGCGGGCGAGCAGGATGCGCTCGCGTACGCCCGCGAAGAGGACCAGCGCCAGGCCGAAGCCGACGGGGTAGGCGAACGAGGACACGAGCATCTGGATGAACGTGTATTCCTTGCCGATGTTGATGAGGCACACACCGAGGACCGCGCAGTTGGTGGTGATGAGGGGCAGAAAGATGCCCAGCCCCGTGTACAGCGCGGGGATGCTTTTCTTGAGGAACATTTCCACGAACTGCACCAGGGCGGCGATGACCAGGATGAAGGCGATCGTCCGCAGGTAGCGCAGGTCGAAGGGCGCCAGCACGTACCACTCCACCAGCCAGGTAATGATCCCCGCCAGCACCAGCACGAATACCACCGCCATGGCCATCCCGACCGCTGTCTCCATCTTCTTGGAGGTGCCCAGGAACGGGCAGTTCCCGAGGTACTGGATCAGCAGGATGTTGTTGATCAGAACACAGCTGAAGAACAGGGTGAACAGGTCGCCGAACATGGCAGTCTCCTACTTTTTCCCCAGGAGGTTCATCACTCCCAGCATCAGGCCTAAACAGACGAAGGCGCCCGGGGCCTCCACGAGGAACTTGAAGGGCTCGAACGCCGGGCCGAAAACGGCGAGCGGCGTTTCATACAAGGTGATGGCCCCGGTGGCGATCGTCTCGCGGAAGAAGGCGAGCGTCGTCAAGGAGAGGGTGTAGCCGATCCCGAGCCCCAGCCCGTCCAGCGTCGAACGGACGACCCCGTAGCGGCTTGCAAATGCCTCGGCCCGGCCCATCGGGATGCAGTTCACGACGATGAGCGGGATGTAGATCCCGAGCTTCATGAACAGCCCGTAGGTGTAGGCCTGCATCACGAGTTCGACCACGCACACGAAGGTGGCGATGGCGACGATGAAGGCCACGATGCGCACCTTGGGCGGGATGATCTTGCGCAGAGCCGAGATCAGGATGTTCGAGAAGGTGAGCACGAAGGTCACCGCGATCCCCATGCCGTAGGCGTTCTCGACCGTGTTGGTGATCGCCAGCGTGGGGCAGAGCCCGAGCACCAGGCGGAAGGGGGGAATCTCGGCCCAGAGGCCCTTGGTGAATTCCTGGGTGATGGTTCTGGCCATTTTCTATCCTTAATGCAGAAGCGGTTTTAAGCTCAAAGTTTTAAGTTTTAAGAAAAAGAGGCATCTGCAACATCGTCTCGGGCCGGCTCAACCACTTAAAACCTAACACTTGAAACTTAACACGTTTCCTCGTTCGTCACTTCTTGACGTCTTTCAGTTTGTCCGCGATCTGCGGCTTGAGCTTCTCGTACGCCCCGGCGGCAACGGTGACCGCGTCGCACACGGCGCGCGAGGTGATGGTGGCGCCGCTGATGGCGTTGATCGAGCCTCCGTCCTGGGTGACCTTGACCGGCCCGGACGCCGGCAGCCCCTTGAACTGGGCGGCGAACTTCGGGTCCGTCTTGGCCTTGGCGCCGAGCCCCGGGGTTTCGTTGTGGGTGGTCACGTCGATGCCGATCAGCTTGCCGGTTTTGGTGTCAATCGCTACTATGAGGCCGACGTCGCCCTTGTAGCCCTTAGGCGACGACCCCTCGAGCGCGACCCCCCTGGCCTCGCCGTCCAGGACTCCGACGAAGAAGGTGCGCGCCTTGTCCCCGTCGCTGAGCTGGAAGCGGGTGGCGACCGGGTCGTTGGAGGCGCCCGCGAACACGGTGCGGATCGAGGGGCCCTTCACGTATTCCAGCACCTGCTGGTCGATCCGTTCCTGGGTCCCTTCGCGCAGCGCCGCCAAAAGCCCGCCGGAGGCGAAGCTGATCACGGTCAGGAACACGATCATCCGAATGATCTCACCCATGGCTCATTCGACCTTTCCGAGCGCCCTCGGACGGATCTTGTCCAGGAGGGGCTGAAGGAGGTTGCCCACGAGGATGGCGAACACCAGGCCTTCCGCGAAGACCCCGATGGTGCGGATGAACACGGTCACCGCACCGCCGATGGCTCCGTAGATCAGCATGGGGACGACGTTGACGGGCGAGGAGGAGTCCTCGGTCGCGAGGAAGAACGCACCGAGCAGCGTGAAGCCGGTCACGAGGTGGAAGCTCGCGGGGGCGTAGCGCGCGGGATCGGCCAGGTGAAAGACGGTCGCGGTCGCGGCCACTCCGGCCAGGAACGCGAGCGGGATCTCCCAGCGGATCGTCCCCCGCAGGATGAGGTAGGCGCCGCCTGCGACGAGCCCCGGGCCGAAGGCCGATCCGATCGTCCCGACCTGCCGCCCGAGGAAGAGGTCCGCGAGCGAGAGGTCCTTGATTGCGCCCGTTCCGAAGGCCTTCACGGCCGCCAGGTGGAAGGCCGCCGGGTAGTCGAAGGCGTAGGCGACGAGCGCCGTATCGACGTCCATGCGCAGCTTCCAGGCCAGCATGAGGATCGCCACCGCCACCGCGACCGGGTTGAACGGGTTGGCGCCGATGCCGCCGTAGATCTGGCGGGCCACCACCACGGCCAGGAACGTGCCGGTGACGACCGCCCACCAGGGGAGGGTCGCCGGCAGCATCATGCCGAAGAGCAGCCCGATCACCACGGTCGACCCGTCGCCGACCGTCACCGGTCGCCCCGCCACCCGCGTGAAGACGAGCTCCCAGAGCACGGCCGAAGCGATCGACAGCGCCAGCACTCCGAGGGCCGGGGCCCCGTACTGGTGGATGCCAAACAGGGCGGCCGGCAGGGCCGCCAGGACCAGATCCCGGTTGCGCTCGGTGACCCGGCTGCCAATGTGCCAGTGGGGTGCCGCGGACACCACGAGTCGTTGCTGATCAGCCATTGGTTCCCTCCGCCCGGCGGATGCGCGCCAATTCGTGCTTGGCGAGAGTGATGTGTTGGACGATGGGGATGTGCGCGACACATACATAGCTGCACAGGCCGCACTCGATGCAGGCCTGCAGGTCGTAGGCCTCCTCGGCCTCCTCGTACTTCTGGGCCTCCAGGTAGCGCACCAGCAGGTTGACCTGCATGCGGGCCGGGCAGACGCGCACGCACTCCCCGCAGTTGACGCAGGGGTAGTCCGAGACCGCGGCGGCGCCCGCCGCGTCCAGCACGAGGACGGCGTCGGTGTCCGGCTCGACCGGGTGATCGAGCGCGTACACAGCGGCACCGCGCATCGGCCCGCCCAGGACGACCCGGTCGCCTTCCGCGGGCGTCACGCCGAAATGCGCGAGGATGCGGCCGACCGGCGTTCCGATCGGGACTGCGACCATGCGGGGACGCCCGTCCCGAGGGGTCACCGTCAGCGTCTTCAGCGTCGGGACCCGGCCCGTGTCGAAGGCCTCCCCGATCGAGGCCACGGCTTCCGCGCTCATGAAGCAGACCCCGAGATCCTCCGGGGTCCGCCCGGCCGGGACGATCCGGCCGAAGAGGCGCGCCATGACGAGGGGGGGCAGGGCGGACGGGTAGCGGTGGTCGACGGTCCGGATGTGCGCGCCGAGCTCGCCGTGCCCCTGGATGACTTCGCTGCGGGCGAGGATGATCACCTCCTCGATCCCGGTCAGCTGCTTCAGCACCCGGATGCCGCTGCGGACGTCGTGGATGCGGGTAACGAGCACGTGCTGGTGCGTGTAGACGAGCAGGTCCGGGTCGGCCGCATGGACCACGAGGGTGCGGATGGGCAGGTCCGGGTCGGCCAGGCGCTCAAGACCCGGTCGGCCGGGGAGCTGCGCCAGGAAGGCCATGGCGCCCGCCAGCGTCGGGGCGCTGCGCACGGCGGCGAACCCCTCGTCGGATGTCGGGTCGGCCTCGTGGACGAGGGTGACGGCGGTGGACATGCGCCCGAACGAGCCGCTCACCGGCCGCAGCGCCGCGACCCGCCCGCCGAGCGGGGCCGTGACGTAGTCGGGGCCGCCGTAGAGCGCCAGCGGCTGCCCGGCCTTCACCCGGTCGCCGATTTTCACGGCCGGGACGGCCTTGCCCTCGGCCGGGCGGGGGTGCAGGAGGGTCACCAGGCCGTCCGTCAGGATCCGCTCCGCCGGGCCGGTTCCCGTGGGCGCGGGCGGGTGATCCAGGCAGGGAGTGCCGAACCTCAGAAACGATTTTTTCATCATCCGTCCATCCTCACTTCGCCGCTCTCGCGCCGGCTCATTGCATCATGTGGCACTGGGCGCATTCGATCGGTCCCGCCCCGTATCCCAGGTGGCAGTCGACGCACTGTTTGTGGAAGGCGTCCGCGCGCTTGACGGTGTCGTCCCCGCCGCCACCGGCCGGGTGGCATTCGGCGCAGGACCCGGCCTGGTCGAACTCGGTCGGGGCCAGGGTGTGGTGGCACTCGTCGCAGAGCAAGGCGTACCCGGACGCGGACAGGTGCCGGTCGTGGGAGAACATCACCTTGCCCGCGATGCTCTGGAACGCGATGCGGTTGGGCTGCCGGGGCGCCGTGGCGGGGAAGGCCGCGTAGCTCACCACCGCGATCAGCAGCAGGCACGCGACCGCTGCGTACACCAGTTTCAGCTCTCGCCTCGAAAACATCATCGGATCACCTTGAAGGTGGTGGTTGGGTATTTGGCGTTGCGGCTCATGCGGCGGTGTGCGACTCCTCGGCACCGGCCGGCTCGCCCGCCGCGCCGGGGGCGTCCGGGTCATAGCAGGACAGGCAGCAGGACAGGCAGCGGTCGCTCTCGCCGCGTGCGGCCTGCTCGGTCAGCACCTGGTCGACTTCCGCGAAGGAGCAGATGCGCTCGGCCGGCGGCAGCTCCACCATCTCAGCCCGCGGCCGTCGGATCACCCCGTGGACGTTTTTGAACAGGGTTTCGGTCAGCAGGGTCTTATTGAGTTCGTTGCCGGCCGCGGTCACAGGCTGGCCGGTGACGAACTGGTGGATCGAGCGCGCGGCGCGGCGGCCGCCCCCGATCGCGTCGACCACGAGCGAGGGCCCGGTGGCGGCGTCGCCGGCGGCGAAGAGGTAGGGGATGGTGGTCTGCAGCGTGCCGGCGTCGGCCTGGACGGTGCTCCAGCGGCTGACCTTGAGATGTTTGAGATCGCCATCGCCTGTGCCGGCGAAGGAGACGTCCGGGGCCTGGCCGATGGCCGAGATCACCATGTCGACCGGCAGCCGGGTTTCGGAACCGGCGACCGGAACGGGCCGTCGGCGGCCGCTCGCGTCGGGCTCGCCCAGCTCCATGCGCAGGACCTCGAGGTGGGTCACCCGGCCTTGCGCGTCGGCCAGGACTTGAACCGGGGCGTACAGGAACATGAAATCGGCGCCTTCGGCTTCGGCCGCCTCGACCTCGACGGCGTTGGCGGGCATCTCCTTGCGCGTGCGCCGGTAGACGAGGTGGACCTTGGCGCCCAGCCGGATGAGGTTGCGCGTGCAGTCGATCGCGGTGTTCCCGCCGCCGACCACGGCCGCGGTCGGGCGGATGTCGAGCGTCTCGCCGGAGGCCAGGCGCGAGAGGAAGTCGATCCCGGTGTAGCAGCCGGTCACGTCCTCGCCCGGCACCTGGAGGCGGGTGTCCTTCCAGGCCCCGACGCCGAGGAAAACGGCGTCGAAGCCCTCGCCGCGCAGGCGCTCGAGATCGATGTCCCGGCCGAAGCGGGTCCCGGTGCGGACCTCGATCCCGAGGTTCAGGATGCCTTCGATCTCCCAGTCCAGGACGGCTTTGGGCAGCCGGTACTCCGGGATGCCGTAGCGCAGCATGCCGCCCAGCTTGGGCATGGCCTCGAAGATCGTGACCGCGTGGCCCAGGCGGCGCAGGAAGTAGGCGCAGGTCAGCCCGGCGGGGCCGCCGCCGACGACCGCGACGCGCTTGCCGGTGTCCGGCGCCACCCGCACCGGCAGCCGCCGGCCGGAGGTCATCTCGAAATCCGCGGCGAACCGCTTGAGCTGGTTGATGGACACCGGCTCGTCGGCCGCACCGCGCCGGCAGTTGGTCTCGCAGGGGTGCGGGCAGACGCGGCCGCAGGCGAGCAGCAGCGGGTTGCGCTCGCGGATGGTGGCGACCGCGCCGGCGTAGTCGCCCGTGCGGATCTGGTGGATGTACTGCGGGATGTCGATCTCGGCCGGGCAGGTCTGGCGGCAGGGTGCGAGACAGTCGCGCGCCGTGTTGAAGTGCAGCAGGCGCTCGGAGGGCGTGCTGATCTTCAGCAGGTCCTTGGGGCAGGCGCGGGCGCAGGCCCCGCAGCCGACGCATTTCTCCTCGACGATGACCGGGTAGCCCTCGGGACCCATCCGGATCGCGTCGAACATGCAGGCGTTGATGCAGTCGCCGTGCCCGATGCAGCCGACCTCGCACACCCGCCGGCCGCTGAAGAGGGCCGCCTCGGCCCGGCACGACCGGATGCCCTGGTAGACGAACTTGTTTTCGGCGCGCAGCCCGCCGGTGCAGGGGTTGGTCGACTTCGGCGGCTCGGCCGCAGACACCTCCACCCCCATGACGGCGGCGGCGTTCTGGGCGGACTCGAGCCCGCCGACCACGCACACGTTCGGTTTGGCCTTGCCGGACACCACGGCCCCGGCGGCAGCCGAGCAGCCGGCGAAGCCGCACCCGCCGCAGTTGGCGCCTGCCATGCAGGCTTCCACCTGCGCGATGCGCGGGTCCTCGTACACGTAGAACACCCGGGCCGCGATGCTGAGCACGATGCCGCAGGCCGCGCCCAGGGCCGTCATGAACAGAATGCCTTCCAGCATGTCACCGCCTCCTGAAACGGGCCCGCCCTCCCGGGTCGCGGAGGGGGCGGGCGTGAACCGCTCACCATGGTCGGCCGCAGGCCGAAGGGAGGCACCTTATCACAGCACTTGGAAAATTCAATAGCTATGCGCCGGGCAGGGCGGGGTCGGCGGCCGGGCCGCAGGCCCCGCAGCGGCGGCAGGAATCGGTGCGGCAGACCTCCCCGGCGAGCCCGTCGAGGGCGCGGCGGTATTCGGCCCGGAGGACGGCCTTGGAGACGTGGTGGTCGATGAAGTCCCAGGGCAGGAGCTCGTCCGGCTCGCGCTCCCGGACCACGTAGAAGTCGGGGTTGACGGCGACCGACTTGAGCGCCTGCGGCCAGTTGCCGGACAGGGCGTGGACCCGCTGCAGGATGTCCGCCACGCGCCGGTCCCCGCGGGCCACGAGCGCCTGGACGTAGGCCCAGCGGGGCAGGTCGGAGTGCACCCGCACGTTGGCGACCGGCCCGAGCGCGGCCTTGACGCGCTTGACCCGCTCCTTGAGCGCCCCCACTTCGGCCATGGCCGCCCACTGGAAAGGGGTGAAGGGCTTGGGCACGAAGCAGCTCAGCCCGACGGTGATGGTGCCGATGGCGCTGCGGGCGCGGCTGGATTTCAGGAAGCCGTGCTTGATGCGTTTGACCAGTGCGGGGATCGCCTCGACGTCCGCACGCGTCTCGGTCGGAAGGCCCAGCATGAAGTAGAGCTTCAGGTTGGGGATGCCGCGCTCGACGAGCGCGGTCGCGGCGTTCAGGACGTCGGCCTCCGTGAGCCCCTTGTTGATGACCCGCCGCAGGCGCTCGGAGCCGGCTTCCGGCGCAATCGTGGCGGTTTTGACCTTCGCCCGCCCCAGCGCGTCCAGCAGACCCGGGCTCAGCGCGTCCGCCCGCAGCGAGCTGAACGCGAACTCGGCGCCCCGGCCTTCGAACCCGGCGCAGAGCAGGTCGAGCCCCGGCAGGTCGGACACGGCCGCGCCGACCAGCCCGATCTGGTCGGTGTGCGCGAGCCCCTTCTCGATGGTTGCCGCGAGGCGCTCCCGCGGGCGGAAACGCGGCGGGCGGTAGACGAAGCCGGCGCTGCAGAAGCGGCAGCCGTGCGGGCAGCCGCGCCCGACCTCCACGAGAAAGGACCGGCCGAAGGCCGTGTGGGGGGTGGTCACGGCGCTGCAGGTCTCGACGTCCGCCAGGTCCCGCAGAAACGGGCGCGGGATGCGCGCGGGCACGTCCACTGTCGGGGTGAACGCCGCGAGGGTCCCGTCGGGCGCGTACTCGACCCGGTAGAACGAGGGCACGTAGGCGCCGGGGACGCGCCGGGCCAGCGCGAGCAGCAGCTCGCTGCGCTCGCGTTCGGCATCGAACGCCTGCACGAAGGCCGGCAGGATGATCTCGGCCTCGCCGATGAGCACGGCGTCCACGAAGGGGGCGATCGGTTCGGGGTTGAGGGCGCAGGCGACCCCGCCCGCGACCACCAGCGGGTGGTCGGGGCCGCGCTCCTCGGCGCGCAGCGGGATGCCCGCCGCGTCCAACATGGCGAGAAGGTTCTGGTAGTCGCTTTCGAAGGAGACCGAGAACGCCAGGAGGTCGGCCTCGGCCACCCGACGACCCGACTCGAAGGTGGTCAGGCGGCCGGCTGCGGCGTCGGGCTCCGGCAGGAAAACCCGTTCGCAGACGACGTGCTCAAACGCGTTGAACAGGCGGTAGACCGTCTGCAGGCCCAGGTTGGACATGCCGACCGCGTACCGGTTGGGGTAGGCCAGGGCGACGCTCGTCCGCCCGCGCCAGGGCTTTCGGATCGTGCCGGTTTCCTCGTCGGCCGATGGGGGTGGGGTTACGTCGCGTTTCACCGTGCGTCCGTTCATGTGAGCGGTGGTCGGGACCCTACCATACGTCAGCACCCGACCCGTTGCAAACCCGCTTTCCGTAGAAAAACGGACGGCGGAGGCACGCTGATGTCCGGGTGTTGAAAAACAAGCGTCAGGCCGTCAGCCAAGGCGCGCGGCCTTTTGGGAGCGCAGCATACTGACCAGTATGTGAGCAATCGCAAAAGGCCGCGCAACGCCGGATCACGGCCTGAGGCGCGGTTTTTCAGCAGCCGGCTAATCCGCCTTGCGGCGCAGGAAGGTCGGCACGTCCAGGTCGCTGTCGTCCAGCGCCATGCGCCCGACCCCGCGGTGCAGGGCTCCCGTCGATGACTCGCCCACGGTCCGACGGTTGCGCATGATAGGTCGGCTCGTCGAGGTCCGCGATGTCCTGACGCGCCACGTCCTCGGGCGTGACGTCGCGCAGCTTGCCGCGCAATGGCTGGGCGGCCTTGCGCTCCGGCTCCTTGCCCCGCTGCTTCTCGCGTTCGACCGGCCGCAGCGCCTCGGCCTCGGCCCCGATGCCGGTGGCGATGACCGTCACCCGCATCTCGTCGCCCAGGCTCTCGTCGACCGACGTGCCCCAGAAGATCTCGGCCTCGTCGCCCACTTCCTTGTGGATCCGCTCGGAGGCCTCGGCCACCTCCTCGAACTCCATCGAGCTGGAGGCCGTGATGTTCATGAGCACCCCCTTGGCCCCGGAGATCGAGATGTCCTCCAGCAGCGGGTGCGAGATCGCCTTCTCGGCCGCCTCGATCGCGCGGTTCTCCCCCGAGGCGATGCCCACCCCCATCAGCGCCATGCCGGCCTTGGACATCGTGGTGCGCACGTCGGCGAAATCCAGGTTCACCAGCCCCGGCATCATGATCAGGTCGGTGATGCCCTTGACCGCGTGCAGCAGGATCTCGTCGGCCTTCATGAACATCTCCATGAGGGTCGCCTTCTTGGAGGCCAGCGCCCGCAGGCGGTCGTTGGGGATGGTGATGGCCGTGTCGACCACCTGCTTGAGCTCCGCCAGGCCCTGCTCGGCGATCAGCGCGCGCTTCTTGCCCTCGAAGGAAAAGGGCCGCGAGACCACGGCGACCGTCAGCGCACCCATCTCGCGGCAGATCTCGGCGATGACCGGGGTGGCGCCGGTGCCCGTGCCCCCGCCCAGCCCGGCGGTGATGAAGACCATGTGGCTGTCGGCCAGCGCCTTGCGGATCTGCTCCGCGGCCTCGAGCGCGGCGTCGCGCCCGATCTGGGGGTTGGCCCCGGCCCCGAGCCCCTCGGTGATGGTGTCGCCGAGCTGGATGCGGGTGTCGGCCTGCGAGATCTCGAGCGCCTGGGCGTCGGTGTTGGCGGCGATGAACTTGACCCCCTGCAGCCCGGAGCGGATCATGTTGTTGATGGCGTTGCCGCCGGCGCCCCCGACCCCGATCACCTTGATCTTGGCCGATCTTCTCGTTATCTATGTACGTGAACATCGTTGCCCTCCTGCCGGTTGGTGTTGCTGTGTTGTTCTGCCGTTTATGAGTTGCGTGACCCCGTCCGTATGCTTGCCTTCACCCAAACACCAAACACGAAATACCAGAACACGAAATACCAAACACGCCCCTACACCACGTCCTTGAACCAGCGCCGCATGCGCGAGATGAGGCGGTTGAAAATATTGCGGTCGCGGATGCGGAACTTCCGCTTCTCCTTGGCCTGGTGGCGCGCCCCATAGAGCACCAGGCCTACACCGGTCGCGTACATCGGGTTGTTGACGACGTCGACCAGCCCCTTGATGCCCTGGGGCGTCCCGATGCGCGCGGGCAGGCTGAACACCGACTCGGCTACCTCGGTCACCCCTTCGAGCAGGGCCGTGCCCCCCGTGAGGACGATGCCGGAGGGGACCATGTTCTCCATGTTGGCCCGGTAGATCTCGCGGTTGACGAGCGAGAAGATCTCCTCCATGCGCGGCTCGAGGATCTCGCCCAGGATCTGGCGCGGGAGCTTGCGGCCTCGCGCCCGCTCACGCCCGGCACCTCGATGGTCTCGTCCGCGCGGATGTGACGCGCGACGCAGCTGCCGTACTGCTTCTTGATTTTCTCCGCCTCGGGGTGCGGGCAGCGCAGGCCGATGGCGATGTCGTTGGTCAGGTTGTCGCCGCCGAGGGCGAGCACGAACGGTGTGCCTGATGTTTTTCCCGTAGAAGACGGCCAGGTCGGTCGTGCCGCCGCCCAGGTCGAGCAGCGCCGTGCCGAGCTGCTTCTCGTCCTCGGCGAGCACCGCCTCGCCGGAGGCCAGGCGACTCGAGCACGATGTCGCAGACGTCCAGGCCGGCGCGGTTGGCGCACTTCACGATGTTCTGGGCGGAGGTCGACCGCGCCGGTGACGATGTGGATCTTGGCCTCCAGCCGCACGCCGGACATGCCGACCGGGTTCTGGATGCCGGCCTGGTCGTCCACGATGTACTCCTGCGGCATCACGTGGATGACCTCGCGGTCCATCGGGATGGCCACCGCCCTGGCGGCGTCGATCACCCGCTCCACGTCCTCCGGGGTGATCTCCGGGCCCTTGATGGCCACGATGCCGCGGCTGTTGAAGCCGGTGATGTGCCCGCCGGCGATGCCCGTGTAGACCGAGGAGATCTCGCAGCCGGCCATGAGCTCGGCCTCCTCCACGGCCTTCTTGATGGACTCGACGGTCGTCTCGATGTTGACCACGACCCCCTTGCGCAGCCCGATCGAGGGGTGGGTGCCGATGCCGATGATGCTGAGCCGTCGCTGCCGGACACCTCGCCGACCACCGCGCAGATCTTGGTGGTGCCGATGTCCAGGCCGACCACGATGTCGTCCTTGCGCTGCATGCTGTTCAGCCTCCTTGGGGTCCGGGCTTGCCGGTAGTCCGCCTGCGACCGGGTTCACGATCACCCGGCCGGCGTCGGTCAGGTCGATCGCGCGCCAGACCGCCGTGCCCGGCTGGCCTTTGAAGAAGGCCAGAAGATCCGCGAGCAGGCGGTACTTGGCGGGGTAGTCGTCGTAGCCCCAGCCGGATCGACTTAGCGTCGGTCACAGGCCACGACCGTGAGCCCCAGCTCGCGGTCGACCCGGATGGCCGCGGATCTGTTCGCCGGAGGGCATGCCGGTGCCGTCTCGCGCGCCGAGGGCCAGCACCTGGAGCACGCGCATCGCAGCGGCCGGCTGATGGGCGCCTCGGCCGGTGCGGCCGGCGCGAGCGCGCGCACCGCCGGCAGGGCCGCGCCGCACCGGAGCGGTCCGCGACCCGCACGTCGGCCGGCTTCAGCCCGCTGACCACCGGCAGGCCGCTCGGGGTCCGCCGGCTCCCACTCCTTGAAGAGCTCGCCCTGGTCGTTCAGCAGGAACCTCCTGCCCATGTCCACCACGGCGGCCGGCACGTGCTCGCGCACGCGGATGTGCGATGCGCCGACGGAATCTCGCGCCGGACCTCGGCCTCGGCGATCCACGGGTGCGTGCAGCAGCCGCCGCCGCGCGGCCGAGAGGTTGACGCTGAGCACGTTGATCGCCCTCGCGCACGCCGGCCTGCGCGGCCACTGCGCGGGACGCCAGGCGGCGCGCGCCCTCGACCTGGATCGCCGGGCGGTGAAGTGCGGCGCTCTGGGCGAACACGTCGTGGACGAAGACGAAGAAAAAGCTCACGAACCACGAGCGCGCGGCGCAGCCCCGGCCAGGCCCAGGGCCCGGCGCCGGCGGCCGACCCACGGCCGCGGCGTGCTCGGCAGCCGGCCGCGCGCGCGGCTGGCGCTGCGGCGCGGGGCCGCCGGCGGCGAGGCGCGGCCCTCATGCGCGCCCTCCGGCGGGGCTGCGGCGCATGCGCTGCGCCCATGCGGCCACCCTTCAAGCACCTCGGTCCCGACCTTCCAGACGTCGCCCGCGCCCAGCGTCAGCAGGAGGTCGCCCGGGCGCCAGCCTCGCGCAGCCGGCCGACGGCGGCCGGCGATGCTCGTCGACGTAGACCACCTGCTTGTGGCCGTGCGCCTTGAGCCCTCGCACAGGGCTGCGCCGTCACGCCCTCGATCGGGTCCTCGCCCGCGGCGTAGATCGGCAGCACGCCAGACGTCGCGACTGCGTAGAAGGCCCGGGCGAACTCGCCGAGCAGGAGCGCGCGTGCGCGTGTAGCGGTGCGGCTGGAAACCACGCACCAGCGCCGCTCCGGCCGCAGCTCGCGCGCGGCCGCCAGCGTGGCCTGCGATCTCGGTCGGGTGGTGGCCGTAGTCGTCCACCACCAGCACGCCCGCCCGCCTCGCCGCGGACCTCGAAGCGGCGGTCCACGCCGCGGAAGGTCGCCAGCGCCGCCTGGATGTGCCCGAAGGCGACCTCGAGCTCCAGCCCCACCGCGACCGCCGGCGAGCGCGTTGAGCACGTTGTGCAGCCCCGGCAGCGTCAGGCGAACCGGCCCAGCTCCTGCCGCTTGCGAAACACGCGGAAGCTGGCGCGCCGGCCCTCCAGCGCGCACGTCGCGCGGCGCGGAACTCCGCCTGCGGGCGTGATGCCGTAGAGCAGTGTGCGCTTCTCGACCTGCGGCAGGATGCCGGCCCTGGATGGGCTCGTTGTCCAGGCACAGCACGGTCACGCCGTAGAAGGGCACGCGGTTGATGAACTCGATGAAGGCCTGCCGCGATCGTCGGCGCAGGTCCGGGTAGTAGTCGAGGTGCTCGCGGTCGATGTTGGTCACCACGGCGATCGCCGGCGAGAGCCGCAGGAACGAGCCGTCGCTCTCGTCGGCCTCGGCCACCAGGAACTCGCCCGTGGCCGAGCCGGGCGTTGGTGCCGATGCGATGCAGCCTCCCGCCGATCACGATCGTCGGGTCGAGGCCGCCGCGCGCCAGCACCGCGGCCACCATCGAGGTGGTGGTGGTCTTGCCGTGAGAGCCGGCCACGGCGATGCCGTACTTCATGCGCATCAGCTCGGCCAGCATCTCGGCGCGCGGGATGACCGGGATGCGCTGCGCGCGCGCGGCCACGCACCTCGGGGTTGTCGGGCCGCACCGCCGAGGAGACCACGACCACGTGCGCGCCCTCGACGTTGGTCGGCGCGCGTGGCCCATCGAAGATGCGCCCGCCCAGGCTCGTCGAGGCGCGCGGTGATCTCGCGAGGCCTTGCAGGTCCGAGCCGGACACCTTGTAGCCGAGGTTGAGCAGCACCTCGGCGATGCCGCTCATGCCGATGCCGCCGATGCCGACGAAGTGGATGCGGTAGCGTTTGAGGTACATGGTGCGTCAGTCCCTGGCCCGTCGGCCGCGTGGCCCGTTCGCCGGCGCACAGAGCGCCACGCAGTCGTCCACGATGCGCGCGGCGGCGTCGGGCCGGGCGAGCCGTGCGCGCGTTCGCCGACATGCGCGCGAGCGCCTCCCGGTCGGCGAGGCCAGTAAGGCGATGCGTTCGGCCAGCATGCGCTCGCCGGTCAGCTCGCGCCTCGGCGATCATCTCGGCCGCGCCGGCCGCCACCAGGTGCCCGGCGTTCAGGCGCTGGTGGTCGTCCGCCGCGTGACGGGAAAGGGCACGAAGATGGCGGCCTTGCCGAGGCGGTGATTTCGGCCACGGTCGTGGCCCCCGCGCGGCAGACGACCAGGTCGGCCGCGCCGTAGGGATCGGCCATGTCGTGGAAAAACGGCCTGCACCCGCGCCGGCGAACCCGCGCCGGCGGTAGGCCTCGCGCGACCACGGCTTCGTCCGCGGCACCGGTCTGGTGGACGAAGTCGAACCGTTCCGGCCGTTCCAGGCGGCCCAGAGCCTCCGCCATGGCCGTGTTGATGCGCGTGGGCCCCCTGGCTGCCGCCGATCACCAGCACCGTGAAGCGTGTCCGCGCGGTCGCGGCGCGTCCGCGGGGCCGGCGGCGGCCTGCACGAGCTCCCGGCGCAGGGGGTTGCCCGGTCACAGACGACCTTGCGCGGGTCGAACCCGCCGCCGTGCGCTCGAAGGAGGTGAAGATCCGGTCCGCGAGCGCGCCAGGACCCGGTTGGCGATGCCGGGCAGCGTGTTCTGCTCGCACAGGGCGACGGGCACGCCGCATCAGCCAGGCCGCCAGGACCACCGGCCCGGCCGCGTAGCTGCCGAGGCCGATCACCAGGTCGGGCCGGAAGGCTCGCGCAGCATCCGCGCGCGACTGCGCGAAGCCGCGCGGGAGGTTCGGCCAGCATCCGCAGCTGGTTCCACAGCCCGCGACCCTTGCAGCCCTCGACCGTGATGCCTCCAGCGGGAAGCCGGCGCGCGGGCAAGGCCGCGCGCTCGAACTCGTTGCCCCGGCCGACGAAGACGCACCGCGGTTGTGCGGGTAGCGGCCGCGGATCTCCTCGGCCACGGCGATCCCCGGGAAGAGGTGACCGCCGGTGCCGCCCCCGGCGATAGCACGCGCAGCGGCGGCTGCGACCGCAACCGGCGCTGACGGCGGGCCGGGAGATCGTGCCGGTCGCCGCTCATGCCAGCCCCCGCGCGGTCCTGCCGCCGCCGCGATGTTCATCAGGATCCCGACGGTCGCCATGTTCAACACCAGCGACGTGCCGCCGTAGCTGAGGAAGGGCAGCGTCAGCCCCTTGGTGGGCAGCAGCCCCAGGGTGACCCCCATGTTGATGCAGATCTGCAGCGCCAGCGCGGCCGTGAGCCCGACGGCCAGGAAGCAGCCGAACAGGTCCGGCGCGTTGCGCGCGATGCGGATCCCCTTCCAGACGATCAGCAGGTAGAGCAGGATGATCAACGAGCACCCCGGCCAGCCCGAGTTCCTCGCCGATCACCGAGAAAATGAAGTCGGTGTGCGGCTCGGGCAGGTAGAAGAGCTTCTGTACCCCGTTGCCGATGCCGGCCCCCCACCACCCGCCGGTTCCGAAGGCCATCAGGGAATGCACGATCTGGTAGCCCTCGTCCGGACGGTACTGCCAGGGGTTCAGGAAGCTCATCGAGGCGCCGGCGCCTCGGTAGCCGGCGTGCGTGATGACGTAGGCAGCCGGCCAGCCACTCGCGAGCACGCACGAGCTCAGAGGTAGGTCAGCTGCACCCCGCCGACGAACATCATCAGCCAGGTCAGGACGGCCAGGATCGCGGCCGACCCGAAGTCCGGCTGCTTCAGGACCAGGACGAGCCAGGATGCCGAGCACGACCACGTGGGGCAGGAAACCGATCGAGAACTCGCTGATCCGGTCCGCCTTCTTCTCCAGCGAGTAGGCCATGTAGACGATCAGCGCCAGGCGGGCGAACTCAGAGGGCTGAAAGCGACAGGCCCGAGGCGCAGCCACCGGCTCGACCCGCCGGCCGTGACCCCGAAGCGGCGAGAACAGCACCGCGGCCAGCAGCAGCATGGCAGAGCGCCAGCAGCGGGTAGGCCAGCGGCCGGTAGGCCGTGTAGGGGATGTGCCGGCAGGCGACCAGCGACGCAGATGCCGATCACGCGCGAACACCGCCTGCTTTTTAAGGAAGTAGTAATCCGATCCGAACTTTTTCACGGCCATGGCCGAGCTCGCGCTGTAGACCATGACGATCCCGATGCCGACCAGGAAGAGGACCGGGAACAGGAGCTGCGCATCCTGGGCCGTGGCAACGGAACGGGCGCCGGCGGTTCGAGTCGCGATCGCCGGGTCGGCTCCTTTGCGGTCGTCGCGGCGTCGGCCTCGCGCCAGGCGGACGACCGCCCGCCGGAAGTCCTCGCCGCGTTCCTGGTAGTTCGCGGAACATGTCGAAGCTGGCGCACGCCGGGCGCGAGCAGCACCACGTCGCCGCGGGCGGCGAGGTCAGCAGCCCGCCACGGCCTCCGCCATGTCGGCTGCTCGTGCGGGGCCAGGATCCCTCCCAGCGCCGCGCCGGATGCGTGTCCCGGGCGCTCGCCCACCAGCACCAGGGCCTTGCCGCGCGCGCGGGCCGCGTCCCGGAGCAGGCGGAAGTCGCCGCCCTTGTCCAGCCCACCCATGATCAGGACCACCGGCTGCACGAAGCTTTCCAGCCCACGGCGCACGGCGTCGACGTTGGTGGCCTTGGAGTCGTTCACGTACTCGACGCCTCCGACGGTCGCGCACCGTCTCCATGCGGTGGGGGGCGGCCGCGAAGCCGTCCAGAGCCGCCTGGACCCCATCCGGGCTGGCCCCCGCGGAGAGGGCCGCCAGGGCGGCCGCGGCCGCGTTTTCCAGGTTATGCGGACCGCGCAGCCTGAAGCGGCCGAGGTCGAGCCGGGCCTCGGCGCAGTTGGGCAGACGCAGCCGCAACACCCGCCCCTCGAGCCGGGCGGCGCCGCCGCCCCGGGGGGCGTTGAAATACAGGATCCCGGCGGCGATTGCGCCGGCGCGGGCGCGGACGGCCGGGTCGGAGCCGTTCAGGACGGCCACATCCCCGGGCTGCTGGTTCGCGAACAGCCGCAGCTTCGAGCGGGCGTAGGCGTCGAAGTCGGGATAGCGGTCGAGGTGATCGGCGGTGATGTTCAGCAGGACTCCGACCTGCGGCCGGAACGTCTCGATCGTGTCGAGCTGGAAGCTGCTGACCTCGGCCACGACCACCTCCGCCGGCGCCGCGCCGTCCGCGTACGCGATCAGGGGGGTGCCGATGTTGCCCCCCACGAAGACCCGGCGGCCCGAGGCGGCGAGCATGGCGCCGGTCAGCTCGGTCACGGTCGTCTTGCCGTTGGTGCCGGTCACGCCCACGATCGGCTCGGCGATGAAACGCGCGGCGAGCTCGAGCTCCCCGATCACGGGCACCCCGCGCGCCCGCGCCGCGTCGAGCAGCGGCATGCGGTGCGGCACCCCCGGGCTGATCACGATCAGCTCCGCCCGGGTGAAGGATTCAGGCGCGGTGGCCGCCCAGCTCCAGCTCGACCCCGAGCGCGCGCAGCTCGGCCGCGGCCGGGCCGATGCGGTCGGCCGGGGCCAGGTCGGTCGCGCGGACCTTCGCCCCGCGACGGACGAGGAAGCGCGCCGCGGCGATGCCGCTGCGGGCCAGACCCACGACCAGGATGGTGCGCTCGGCGATGTTCATGTCAGCTTGACCCATGCGACCCCGCCCGCCCCGCCCGGGACCGGAGGAGGGCAGTCGCCCGGAACGGGAAGGGGCGGACGGGACGCATGCCGTTCACCGCAGCTTCAATGTGCTCATGGCCAGCAGCGCCAGAGCGATCGGCGATGATCCAGAAGCGGACGATCACCTTGGTTTCTGTCCAGCCCTTCAGCTCGAAGTGGTGGTGCAGCGGCGCCATGCGGAAGATCCGCCGCCCGCGGTCAGCTTGAAGAAGCCGACCTGGAAGATCACCGACAGCGCCTCGATGACGAACAGGCCGCCGACCAGCACCAGCAGGATCTCCTGCTTGGTGATCACCGCGATGGCTCCCAGCGCGCCGCCGAGCGCGAGCGACCCGATGTCGCCCATGAAGACCTCGGCCGGATAGGCGTTGAACCAGAGGAAGCCCAGCCCGGCGCCCGACCATGCGCGCCGCAGAAGACCGCCAGCTCGCCGCAGCCCGGGACGTAGGCGATCTGCAGGTAACTCGGCGATCTGTCACGTTGCCGGCGACGTAGGCGAAGATCATGTAGGTGGCGGCGGCGATGGTCATCGGCCCGATGGCCAGCCCGTCCAGGCCGTCGGTCAGGTTGACCGCGTTCGAGGCGCCCACGATGACCAGGTGCGAAGAGGATGTAGACCACGCCGAGCTCCGGGGTCACGGTCTTGAAGAACGGCAACGTGAGCTCGGTCGAGTAGTTGGGAGTCGGCGGTAGACCAGCCAGGCCGGCCAGCAAGGCCGAAGACGACCTGCAGCGCGAATTTGCCGCGCACGCTCAAGCCCTTGCTCTGCTTCTTGACCAGCTTCAGGTAATCGTCCATGAAGCCGATCGCGCCGTATCCGATCAGCACCAACAGGACGATCCAGATGAACGGGTTGCTGAGGTCGCCCCACAGCAGCGTGGAATCAGTGATCGACACGACGATCAAGATGCCCGCCCATGGTCGGGGTGCCGGCCTTGCCGAGGTGGCTCTTCGGTCCGTCTTCGCGGATGAACTGGCCGACCTGCATCCGGGCGAGCTTTTCGATCACCCACGGCCCCAGAATGAAGCAGATCAAGAAGCGCCGTCAGGCTGGCGAAGATCGTCCGGAACGTGATGTAGCGGAAGACGTTGAAGACCGAGAAGAGCGTGTGCAGCGGATAGAGGAGATGGTAGAGCATCGGTCACCCCCGCCCCGGCGTCGGGGCGCCGAGCGCCCGGACGATCGTTTCCATGCCCATGGCCCGCGACCCCTTGACGAGCACCCAGTCGCCGGGCCGCAGCGCGCCGAGCAGGGTATCCCGGATCTCGTCGCGCGAGCCGGTCGCGACCGCGGTGACCGGCATCCCGGCCGCGAGCGCGCCCGCGGCCACCTCCGCGGCGTGTCCGCCGCAGACGAAGAGCCGGTCGACTCCGGCCTCGGCCGCGAGCCGGCCGAGCTCCCGGTGCAGCCGGGCGGCCTCGGGGCCGAGCTCGCGCATGTCGCCCGCGACGAGGAGCGCCCGGCCGGTGCCCCGCAGCGCGGCCAGGGTTTCGACGGCCGCGCGCATCGAGGCCGGGTTGGCGTTGTAGGTGTCGTCGATCAGGTGGACATCGCCCGGCAGCGCCGTCACGGCCATGCGGCCGGGCACGGGCCGGAAGCTCTCGAGGCCGGCCCGGATGTCCTCCGGCGACACCCCGAGCAGGGCCCCGACTGCGGCGGCTGCCAGCGCGTTGTGCACCATGACGCGGCCGTGCGCGCTCAGGCGGACCCGCAGGCCCGCGCCGCCGACGAGGAGATCGAACGCGACCCCGGCCGCGGTCTCCGCGACTGCGGCCGCGCGCACCCCGGCCGTTTCCGCCAGGCCGAACAGCAGAGCGTTTTCGCCGAGCCCCGCGGCCATGGCGGCCACGCGCGCGTCGTCCGCGTTCAGGACGGCGCGGCCGCCGGGGGCGAGCCCCGCCACGAGCGCGCCCTTCTCGGCCGCCACCCCCTCGAGCGAGCCCAGCCGCTCCAGGTGGGCCGGACCGACGTTGGTGACGACCGCGATGTCCGGCCGGCAGATTTCGGTCAGGCGCGCGATCTCGCCGGGCAGGCTGGTGCCGAACTCGAGGACGGCCCACTGGTGGCGCTCCTCGAGCCGGAAAAGGGTCAGCGGAACCCCGATCTGGTTGTTGAGGTTGCGCGCGGGCTCCAGGATCTCGAAGCGGCGCGCCAGGACGGCGGCCGTCATGCGGCGTGTGCTGGTTTTGCCGTTGGAGCCGGTGATCGCCACGACCGACGCGGTCCTGCGGCGCCGATGGCGCGAGGCAATGTCTCCGAGTGCGCGGGTCGTGTCCGCCACCGCGACGCAGGCCGTTCCCGGGTGGGCGTCGAGCGGGCCGGCCAGCGCGTCCAGCCGGTCGGCGGCCACCACGACCCCGCTGGCCTGCGAGCCGGCGAGCACCTGCGGCAGGAAGGCGTGCCCGTCGTGCACCTCGCCGTGGATGGCGACGAAGGCCTCGCCCGGCGCGATCGTGCGCGAGTCGATCGAGAGGCCGGCAAAGCCGGTGTCGGCCCGGCCCTGCACCAGCCGTCCGCCGGTCGCCTCGAGGATGTCGTGGATGGTCCCCTGCATGCCGTGCCGTTTCCCTAAGCCGTTTGTCCCGCGTCGTCCGTCGCCGGTTCCGCCAGCACCCGGGCCGCTTCCTCGCGGTCGTCGAAGTGAATCGTGCGCCCGCCGATGATCTGGTAGGTTTCGTGGCCCTTGCCGGCGATCAGCACGGCGTCGCCCCGCCGGGCTGCGCGCAGGCCGAGCGCGATGGCCGCGCGGCGGTCGGGCTCGGCCACGAACCTTCGCCCGGTGTGACCGCCCGCCGCGGCCGGGTCGAGGGCGTGGGCCCCCTCCCGCCGCAGGCCGGGCAGGATGTCGGCGATGATCGCCTCGGGCGCCTCGGAGCGGGGATTGTCCGAGGTGACGATCGCCAGATCGCTCAGGCGCGCGGCGATCGCGCCCATGACCGGGCGCTTGGTCCGGTCGCGGTCCCCGCCGCAGCCGAAGACGCAGATCAGACGCCCGGCCGTGAGCGCCCGCAGCGCCCGCAGCGCGTGTTCGAGCGCGTCCGGGGTGTGGGAGTAGTCGACGTAGACCCCGATCCCGCGCGCGGTATCGACCCGTTCGAGCCGGCCCGGAACGCAGGCGAGCGCCGTAATCCCCCGGCCCACCGCCTCAGGGGCGATCCCGAGGGCCGCGGCGGCGCCGGCCGCACACAGGATGTTCTCGACGTTGTGGCGGCCGACCAGCGGGGAGACGAACGCGATGCGGTCGCCCCCCCGGCGGATGACCCCCCGGGTCCCGTCGAGCGCACAGGCGATGTCCTCGCCGCGCAGGTCGCAGTCCGCGGTCGTGCCGACCCGCACCGTCCGCGGCCCCAGCCGGTCGGCCAGCTCGCGGCCGTGCGCGTTGTCGGTGTTGACGACGGCCGTCGCGTGCCCGGCCTTGGGGCCCGAGCGGAGGTGGTCGGTGAACAGGCTCTGCTTGACCGCCCAGTAGGTCTGCATGTCCCCGTGGTAGTCGAGGTGGTCCTGGCTCAGGTTGGTGAAGACGGCCACGTCCATGCGGCAGGCGTGGATGCGCGCCAGGTGGATCGCGTGCGAGGAGGCCTCCAGTACCGCGTGGCGTACGCCCGCCGCCCGCATGTCGGCCAGGATGCGTTGCAGATCCAGGCTCTCCGGTGTCGTCACGGGGTTGGCGAACGACTGCCCGGCGAAGCGATAGTTGATCGTGCCGATGACCCCGGTGCGGTGCCCGGCCTGCGCGAGGATGCTCTCGATCAGGTAGGAGGTCGTGGTCTTGCCGTTCGTGCCGGTGACCGCCACCACGGTCATGTCTTCCGAGGGCCGGCCGTAGAACGCGGCCGCCAGCTCGGCCAGTGCTCGGCGGCTGTCGGGCACCTGTACGACCGCCGCGCGCGCTGCGACCGGCCGCTCGACGACGACGGCGACCGCCCCGCGGTCGACGGCGTCGCCGACGAAGTCGTGCCCGTCGGCGCTCACCCCCCGCATGGCCACGAACACCCCGCCAGGGCGCACATCCTGCGAGCGGTAGTGCAGCGAGCGCACCTCGGGTCCATCCCCGTCGACCCCCGACACGGCCGTCGTGCCCGTCGCGCTCAGCAGTGTGGCCAGCCGCGTCATCCGCGCCCCCCCCCGTCCATGGACACCCGCAGCTTCTCGGTGCCGGTGCGCGGCGGTACGTTCAAGTAGTTCAGAGTGGCCTGGGCGATCTTGCGGAAGACCGGGGCCGCCACGGCGCCGCCGTAGATCTGCCCCTTGGGCTCGTCGATCACGACCAGCACCGCGATCTGAGGCTTTTCATACGGCGCGAAGCCGACGAACGAGGCGACGTGGCGGTCGTTGGTGTACTGGCCGGATTCGTCGACCTTGCGCGCCGTTCCGGTCTTGCCGCAGGCGGTATAGCCCTCGAGCGACGCGCTGACTCCCGTCCCCCCGGGGAGCATCACGGTCTGCATGATGTCGCGCACCGTGCGCGCGGTCTGCACCGAGACCGCACGGTGGACCTCCTCGGGCGGGAACTGCTGCACGATCTGCCCCTGCCGGTCGGTCACCGCCTGCACGAGGCGCGGTCGCATCAGGACCCCGTCGTTGGCGATCGCGGACACGGCTGCGATCAGCTGGACGGCCGAGACCGAAATGCCGTGGCCGAAGGAGATGGCGGCCGTGTCGATGTCGGCCCAGCGCTTCGGCGGCATCAGCAGCCCCGGGGTTTCGGACGGGCTGTCGATGCCCGTGCGCTGGCCGAAGCCGAACATGCGCAGTGTCTGGTGGAGACACTCTTAAACGGGTTGAAGGGCCCGGCCCGCTGGCTGTGTCGCAGGCGTCTGTGGTGTACGGTTTACACTTTCGCCGCCGTTTCTGCCTGGGAGAGCGGTGGGCCTGTGCTGAACTACGTATTAGCCGCCATCAGAGCTTGCTGTGGCCGGATCACGATATCCGCAAATACCGGCTTTTAGCAGCAGTCCTGCTGGCTGCCGTTCGCCCGCGCGTGTAGAGAGGAAACCCGAGTACTTCGCCTGGTCGCGTGGCCGGTTATGTCTTCGATCGCGCCTCGAAAGCAGGGCCGGGGAGCCGGCCGGTGCGGGGGCCGGTGGAGCCGCTGCTGGATGGCGTGGCGCTGTGAAGCCGGTTCGGGAATGTGCGCACGCAGGACAGCGGGCCCGTCGACCGGGAAGCATTTGCGGAACAGCAGACTAGAAGATCGCGCGGGACCGAGCCGTCCGTGGAATCGGGAGATGCGGGCAGTAGGGTGGACCGCAGTCGATTTCGAAAAACCGAAACCGGAAGGGAGGCGTTCCAGTTTCTCGCGCATTCCGTTCAGATCGCTATGAAGCCGACTACCGATCGCGATACTTGCGATGATGATCGGTGACGCTGCGTACACCACGAAAAATGGCTCGCAGGGGCGCGATTGCACCCGAGGTCAGCCACGGTTGCTGCGGATCGACCTCCCACAGATGGAAATTAATGCGGGCGGGCTTTTGCTCGACGCAGTTGATCCAGCGAAGCCCGCGGACGTGTAGAAATACCGCAGCAGACAGGCTACCTAGCCGTTGGCGAGCTGAACCGTCGCAATCGGTACTTCCTAAATTCGCCTGACCTGCCACCAGGACGAGGGATCATTACCTTCCCGTGCACGGCTGGTGGCCGGTACCTCCGAATCTTTTTGGCGTGGACTTTCATCCGGAACTGGCTAGCCGCGCCACAGCTTCCCTTCGCGTTCACAGTCCACTGATGCCAACTAGTTCCGGTCGGGTGGGCCCGCGTTGCGTGATTCGTTGGACTTCCCGGAAATCGCGATCGGCCTGTGCCGCCGGTTCCCACAGCGCGTTGCCAGCTTGACAGGTTGCTCTCCCGCCCAAATGCGCCATTCGAAAATGCGACTCGTGCGAATGCCCGTGCGACATTTTTAAAACCTGCATGGCTTCCTCCGCATCAACCAAAGTCGCCGACCAAGCTGAGCCGCCCGCAGAAGTACCAATCCCCTGGACCTCGCTGGTCTGGTTCGCCGTCCTGCTCTTTCTTCCCTTTGTCACAGTCATTGCGGGGATGGTGCATGACTGGCTGACCGTGGAAGAGATGGGCCACGGTATCTTTGTTCCTTTCGTCGCGGGGTATGTGATCTGGATCAACCGCAGGGAAGTTTTCGCACCCCCGCTGCGCCATAGCTGGTGGGGCGTTCCCGTGGTGGTCTGGGGCTTTCTGCAGTCGGTTCTAGGAACTGTGGGTGCGGACTATTTCCTTACCCGCATGGGCTTCTTTATCGCGCTCATCGGGGTCATCTGGACGATGGCCGGTTTCGATATGCTGCGCCGGCTCGCGTTCCCCCTATTTCTCCTTCTGTTTACCATTCGTATCCCGCTGTTTATCTACAGCCGGATCACTTTCCCCCTGCAGTTGCTCGCCAGTAAGCTGGCGGCCTTCGGGCTCTCCCTCATAGGGATTCCGGTGCTGCGCGAAGGAAACGTGCTGGAACTGGCCAGCCAGAAACTCGATGTCGTGGAGGCATGCAGCGGCATCCGCTCCCTGATTTCACTTTCGTTCCTGGCACTGGTTTACGGCCGGTTTTTCGACCGGAAGGTGTGGATGCGATGGACCCTGCTGGTGGCCTCGGTCCCAATCGCCATCGTCGCCAACTCCGGACGTATCGTCATCACGGGCATTTTGAGCGAAATCAAAAAGGAATTCGCCACCGGCGCCTACCACAGTTTCGAGGGCTGGGTGATCTTCATGGTGGATCTCGTCATCCTCATCAGTCTCCATGGCGTGTTGAATAAGGCTTACTCTTTCATTCAGGCGAGGCGAGCACAGCATGGTTAAGCCGGATTTCTCTTTCTTGCGCCAGCCGCATGCACTCGTCCTCAGCGTGATTTTGCTGTGCCTGGCGGGATTGGCCCCGGTGCTCACACCGCCGGAAAAAGCGGCGGAAAGCCGCCCCCTGCACGATATCCCCACCGCGATCGGCAGTTGGACGATCCTCCAGGAAGGCGTTGTGGACGCGGAGACGGAAGCGCTGCTCAAGGCCGACGACACGCTCTCCCGCAGCTACGTCAACACCTCCAACCGTCAGATCGCCGATCTCTTCGTGGCTTTTTTTAAGACACAGCGTGCCGGCGCCGCGCCACACTCCCCCAAGGTCTGCCTGCCCGGGTCCGGGTGGATGCCCATGGAATCTTCCCATGTTGGTAGCCATCCCGGGGAGGAGCGAATCCATCCGGGTAAACCGGTATGTGGTTGCCCGGGGCGACGAAAAAAGCCTCGTGCTCTATTGGTATCAGACTCCTAAGAGGGTGATAGCCAACGAGTTTGTCGCCAAGTTCTACACCATCATCGACGGTGTCCGCTATCATCGGAGCGATACATCGCTGGTCCGGATCGTGGTCCCGGTCCTGACTACCGAGGACGCCGCCGAGGCCACCGCGGTCCAGTTCGCACAAACCATTTTTACCCCAGTCCGCAGTTTCCTCCCGGTCTGAAATACAGCGGCTGTGCTCCCTGAGTCAGCAGTATAGCTGTAGTTGTGACGGAGCATTGTCGGCCTGCGCGGGTTGTCCTAGGATGCGTAGTGCCTCACCTACTGCGCTCCGCGTGACAGCAGCATGGCTTTAACCGTGTTGAAAATGATGTAGGTATCCATGCTGAGCGACATGTTCTTGATGTAGTACAGGTCGTATTCCAGCTTGGTGATCGTGTCTTCCAGGGTGTCGCCGTACTTGTAGTTGATCTGCGCCCAGCCGGTGATGCCGGGCCGCACGCAATGCCGCTGCCGGTAGTAGGGGATCTGCTCGGAGAGCGTCTTTACGAATTCCGGCCGCTCCGGCCGGGGCCCACAATGGCCATCTCGCCTCTCAGCACGTTGAACAACTGCGGCAGTTCGTCGAACCGGAGTCCTCCGGATCACGCGGCCCACGGGGGTAACGCGCGGGTCGTCCTTGGCGCGCCCAAACCGCGCCGGTCTGCGACTTCCGCGTCGGCGCGCATGGAGCGGAACTTGTACAGCGTGAAGGGCAGCATCGTTCCATCCCACCCGGATCTGGCGGTACAAAACCGTTCCGGGCGACGAAAATCGCACCGCCAGGGCGGTCAACAGCATGAAAGGAGACGCCACAATCGATGCCGATGACTGCGATCACCGTGTTCGCACATCGCCTGGTACAGAACAATCTGGCGCCGCGGTCCAAGCTCGCCGGAATAGATGAGCTGCGAGGGGCGTAATTCCTTCACGGAAACCCGCCCGCAGATCCTTTCGTAGCATGTCGCGGCCTCTTCGATGATGTGGCCGGAGAACCGCAAGTCCAGAAGTTCGGTCTACCGGAATGCGGTTGCGCCGTTCGGACATCCCCACCACGATGCGGCTCGGATTGGTGGCTTCCACCACTTCCTGCAGGGTTTCCAGGCGGCCCAGGATCTTCCCGCCGTTCCACATACTGCCGACTTCGTGGATGTCGTCGAGGCGGCCGGCCACGCGAATGCCGTGTTCGGGATGATCGTTCACGTGCCGGGCAATGTCGTCCAAAAGGGGGCTGCTCCCCAGCAGTAGCAACCGATCGCGCCCCACGACGCGAATCGCGAATTTGCTGAAAAAGAGGCGCCAAAGAAATACCATGATCAGCATCAGCGAACTGCCCACCAGCATCATCCGCAATGGCATTCGCATTCCGCGATTCACATAGCTCACCAGCCCCTGAATCAGAAGGGCCGAGCCCGCCGCCAGGCAGAGCTGTTGCATTAGGGCGATGCCCGATTTGACATAAATGTCCGAGTACAGGTCCTGCAGATAAAGCGCGGCCAGAATGCTGATCAGAACGGAGAGGATGCTGACCATACCCCCGTCGTAGAGCAGGTACGTCGTCGGATCCACCTGCAGCACAATATAGGCCGCAAAAACGTAGGCCCCAACAATCAGGAGAGCCTCTGAAATCAACAGAGTAAGGGTGCTGGCGGGAACAAAAACTCGAAAAAGGCGAATCATCCAGGAGGACCGGGCACGGCGAATTCACATTATAATCGCTTCGCCTTCCGCGTTGGCCTCGAGAAGAGCCAATACTCCTAAAGAAATATCAGGGTTCCGCCGATGGGAGCGGTAACGCTATGACGCGGAGCCTGTTGATCGCCGCCGCCACGGCCTGCACGGCCATGGCAGCCACTTCCGGCCGGGGTGCCGCCCCGCTTTTCCTGCCGAGGCCGGAAGTCCGCTTTCTCGCCCGAGGTTCCGGAGCAACCGGCTACTTCTCGGCCGGGGAGGCTCTCTTTCCAGGTCCACGGCGCGACTCTGCGGGTACAGTTCGACGGCGCCAAACCTTCCGTCGAAGTGCAAGGCAGCGAACAGCTTTCGGGCGAGGCTAATTTTCTGATGGGGCCGAAGGAGAGCTGGCGCCTGGGCGTGCCGCTGTACGGTGGAATTGCTTACCGCGGGCTTTACCCGGGAATCGATATGGTCTATGGCGCCAACGGGCGGAACCTGAAATCCGAGTTTGTCGTAGCGCCCGGCGGGGACCCGTTCCGTATCCGCCTGCGGTACGTGGGCGCGGGAGCGCTGCGGCTCGCGCCGGACGGTGCGCTGATCATCCCAGGAGAGTCGGAGCTGCGCGAAGAGGCGCCCCGCATCTACCAGATGCGCGGCGGGCTGCGGGCCCGCGTCGAAGGGCGGTTTTTCGATCGCCGGCGACACGGTAGGGTTTCTGATCGACGCATACGACCGGATTTTCCGGTTGC
>CAWBSC010000004.1:0-161117 GCA_963791285.1 uncultured delta proteobacterium | reverse complement strand
CGCAAGGCGGGATGCGAACGCATGGCGAAGCCCGTGTAATGGCCGAAAGGTGGGGGGCAGCCCGGCCGCCTTGCGGATCCGCCGTAAGGCTTTTTGGATGGTCACCCGCTGGCCGCCGTCCTCTCCGGGGAAAACATATGCCGACTTCCGATGGAGTGCCTCGAGAACCTTTCGGGCAGCCTGGTTCAGAGGGATGGTCTGATCGGTTCCACCCTTCGGGCCGACGATGCGAATGAATCCTCGGTCAAAGTCGATATGCGACCACTGCAACTTGAAGATCTCGCCCCTGCGCATCCCGGTATAGAGCGCCAGCAGCATGATTCCGCGCGCATCTTCATTCACATCGGCCTCGATCGCACCATCAGCCGCTTCAGCTCCTCTTCATTCAGATCCTCGATGATCACGTTCGAGACCTTCGGCATGGTGATCTTGAACGCCAGCGCGGCGCAACAGCCCGTTCCTGCTGCCATAGTTGATGATGCGCTTCAGCAGCGTGAGCGTGGCGCGGATGGTTGCAGGGGAGAGCGTGCGGGGCGGTGCATCCTTTGTCCTCGAAGTGTGCATTTGGTCTTCTGAAGTTCACGGCGCAAGCGCTCGATGTCGAGCGGCAGCAGCTGCTCCGGCAGCCTGTTAGCGAACCCGGGTTTTATGAAGTTCTCGTATCGGTTGCGGTCGACGTAAATCGCCTTCCTTGGACTTGGCCGGGTTGTGCTCCAGGCTTTCAAAATATGCAGCCGCAAGCCGGCCGATCGTCCATCGCTCGGATCTTGCCTTCTCGGCATTCCGTATTTCCTTCCGGGACTGGCGTCGGCCCTCGATGCGGTCGGCGCGGATCCGGGCCGCTTTCGCGGCGGTCATCTGATCTGCGAGCGATCGGCCGACCTTCTCCTCGAAAAGTTCTCCATCCTTCTTGAACCGGATGTAGAACATCTTCTCGGATCCTTTGCCGCCGATGCGCTCCACTAATCGATACGAAACCCCCGGATAGGCGTCGGCTGTCGCTTGGTGTCCATGCTGTGCCCCCTGCTTTATGACCGGTGGGAAACGGCCAAAATTCCCACCGTATTTCCCACCTCCACACGTTATTTCGAGGGAAACGTGGGGAAAAGCGGTTTTGTAACTATATGCATTTTATGCTTAAATTTAGGATACATGAGGCGAAGTGGGAAATCAAGGGGAAAAGCTCAACCGGCCTTTCACGTCGGTAACATGGGTTCGAATCCCCTTGGGGACGCCAAAATAAAATCAGGGGCTTAGAAGAAATTCTGAGCCCCTGATTTTTTTTGGACTCAGGATGCAAATGGCTTTTGTTCCGGCACACCTCGACGTCGAACTCCCTGGTTTCCCCGAAGCACGACTCCCCAGCCGGCTCTAAATGGGTTGCCCTATCCGATGCTTCTAATGTAGGGTGATTTCAAGAAGCAATCGCACTCCGTTGCCCCATCGTTTCGCTTCAGCTCCAAGCGCCGTGAACACGTTTCAGCCAAACCCACTCAGAGTGGCAGACGTGTCCATGCCCAACAGGCTCGAAACCGTATCGCCCCAGCCTCCACGCATGCTCGCGGCTGTCGCCCAACCTGCCTGCGTTTCCCGGCCAAGAGCCTCTTTTCACTCCATCTGCAAGGGCGTTATTCAAAAGCAATACGCTTCGGGAAAAGCGGTTAGGGACTTCGAGCGGGAGCTGCTGGCACCTGCCGGAGGGGCACCCGTTGTGGAAGCCGGAGGTTTGGTCCTGAGCACTGACGCCACCATGGCCTGTGGGAGCGGCATCCGGCCGCGATCTGAGCAAGCGAAAATTTTTTGTGCAACAGTGACCGCATCTGTCACAGCAACGGTTTATGCTGCCTCAGACAATATCGGAAACAGTTGCCTCTTTTTTGCATTAAAGCCCCCGAGAGGAGGAAAGCAGCGAAGATGAAATTGAAAACCGGCCAAGCAATCCCCGTCGAGCACATCACAGAGAAAATCTACCTCATCCGCAGCATGAAGGTTATGCTCGACAGGGACTTGGCAGACCTTTACCAAGTCGAGACCAGGGCATTGAAGCAGGCCGTCCGGCGCAACATCGAGCGCTTCCCCCGGATTTTATGTTCGAGCTCACCGCAGAGGAGCTGCAAAATTGGAGATCACAATTTGTGACCTCCAATGAGGAGAAGATGGGGCTACGGCACTTGCCCATGGCCTTCACCGAGCAGGGCGTGGCCATGCTTTCCAGCGTGCTGCGCAGCAAACGCGCTATTCAGGTGAACATCCAAATCATGCGCGCTTTCACCCGGCTGCGCCAAATGCTGGCCGGCTACGATGAGTTGAGAAACAAAATAGAGGAGATGGAGGAAAAATACGACCAGAGCTTCCAGGTGGTGTTCGATGCCATTAAACGGCTTCTGGAAGTCGAGGCGCAGCCGAAAAAAAGAATCGGCTTTACCGGAGAGAAGGCCGTCTCCTCAAAGACCAAGGCGGGGGGAGCGGTCAAAGCTTGACCCTGAACGGTGAGGCTTCAATCTCTATGGGTCGAATTCCCCGCAGCTTGCTGCGATAAGATCGACCCAAACCTCATGCTGAATACCCCGCCCCTTGGGGCGGGGATGGTTTATTCATCGGAAAACACCCTGTGAGACCGAAGGCGCAAAGGAGGATCCCATGTGCATGCAGATGACTGGTCTGAGGCCGTATCAGAAGGGGCATTGGGCGGGTGATGAAATCGTCTACGACGCGGTGATTCCGGCCGCCCGTCGCATTCCCAACACCAAGCGACGAATCTACCCCATCGACATTCGGGCGTTTCTTTCGATCGAAAGCAATGCCGTGCTGCGCCATGCGCTGCACCAGATGATCGACAGACTTCCCGCAGCGGATGGCCGCCGGTTTTCAGCTCGCCAGCCGGGCAGCTTCGATTTTCGGGCGCACACCATCCAGAAATTCCTGTCCGAAGAGGTCCGGTACATCCGCTCGGCGCGCGGGTTTGACGAGTGGCTTTTCCCGGAGGAGACGCTGGCGCGCGGCGGCGGTGATTGCGAGGACCTGGCGTTCCTGCTCGCGGCGCTTTTAGAGGAAAGCGGCATTTCCCGAACCTGCATCCGGGTGGCGTTAGGCCGGCTGATCGATCATCACAGCGGCGAGGGGGGGTATCACACGTGGGTCGTCTATCAGTGCGAAGACGGCGGCTGGGAAATTTTAGAGCCGGTTTCACTGAACCGCGCGGGCCGAGCGGCCCGGGACGCTCGCCACAAGACGCTCGCTCGCGGTCCGGCGAAAGGCAAGCGCACGCCCAAGGCTTCCTCCAGGAGAGATATCGAGTATTTGCCGCATTTTGTCTTCAACCGCGACCACCTCTGGCGCATCCGCAGTTGCGAACGGCAGGCCGCGATGGGTTTCAGAGAGTACCTGGGGTTCCGCATCGACCGGTTCTGGACGAAGTTTGACCCGGCGTTCGCCGTTCAGGCCCACGAGCACATTTTCGACCAGGCCCTGGCGGGAATACTGTCTCCCGAGGAAATCAGCCAGGTGAAGCACCAGAGCTTCATCGTGGATGTGAACGTGTTGGACTACGACCCGCGCGATCACTTCGATTTCGCCTACGTCCCCGAGGGCTGGAAACGGGTTCAAAAGCGCCTGGCCAGCGGCTCGATCACGGATTTCGGCCTGGCAGCGCACGCCATCGGCGACTTTTACGCCCACTCCTTCTATGCCCACTGGGTGCCCCCCGGGGCAGACGGCCTCCTGCCGCTTTTCGACCCGGTCGCCCCACCGGACCTGAGCGCCGTCGATTACGATTTTTCGAACCTGCCCATCCCGGATTGCGCCCAGAGCGCACAGGAGGCGGCCGATCTGTGGAAGGGCCGGCTCATCAGCGGTCAGTGGTGGCGCTGGTTCGCGGCCTACCCCGACGAGCTCCAGACGCCGGCGCAGCTGGCACCGCGCCGCTGCCTGCCCGACCACGACGCAGTGGCGGTGGACAGCAGCACGTGCCCCGACAGTCACAGGCTCTATCCCAGCGCGCAGCAATACAAGCGCCAGTTTCAACTGCGCCTGGATGCGGCCACGCGCCATGTACGGCAGGAGGCGCAGGCTTGGGCGTCGCGCCGTTAACAATCAATCTCCGGAATTGAGGTGGGTGGGTCCTGCAGATAGAAGATTTATGGACCCTAATGATTACAGACTGATGGATGGAATAAGCTCTGGGTTGTTCACAAAGCTTCGAAACAAGTACCCAATTTCTCTAAGGTGAATTCTTTTCCGACTTTCTACGCTACCCAAGGTGGGATGTATGGTAAAATAACGGCATCAGGAGAAACATCGGTGAATAAGGCAGGCCCTAATAGGGTTCTGCCTTATTTTTTTATGTGCTTACAAAGTCAGATTTTGCATGAAAGCTATCCGACATGAGTCTATCATTACCGGTCCTCAAATTTAAGATCAACACCCCATACCTGCCGTAGCGGGGGCGTGTCGGCGCCGTTCCTTGTCGTCGCCTGCCCGAACGATCAGCCATCTTTCAGATTACCGGTCCCAACCCACACTTATCCCGTAGGAAAGATTCTCCATCGTAATCCACAATCAGCCGAATATTGATACTGACTGGCTATTGCGGGGGAAGGGCGGGTTGGGATATCATCCGACGTATCACCTAAAAAATAACCCTGCGATATTTGTCGGTTCTGGCATCGCTGCCGCAACGGCATGTTATCAGGCTTCAAAAACCAAATTCCGCATTTTATGCGGATCAATCTAATCATTTTAGGCACTCAAAGAGAGGTCCAGCATGCGCATCACAGTTTGGTACTCCCGGTTTGCGAAGGCGGCGGCGCACTTCTGCGGTCGGCCAAAAGTGTTCGTCCTTGCCGTCGGCGTCATTGCAGCGTGGATCGTCACCGGACCCATATTCGGCTTCAGTGACACTTGGCAATTGGTCATCAACACCGGCACCACAATCGTCACGTTTCTGATGGTCTTTCTGATTCAGAATACACAGTATCGAGACACTGAAGCAATCCAGGTGAAACTTGATGAACTCATCCGCGCAACCAAAGGCGCGCATAACGCCCTTCTCGATCTGGAAGAACTGGAGGAGGAGAACCTTGAAGCATTTCGAACCAAGTATCAAGCGCTTGCCAGTGCAGCAAGATCGGAGTTAAGCCATGGAGTTAAAGACACCGGAACGCCAGAGCCATGAACCGTAACAAGGCACCTAACTTTTCGTTGCAGTGGGCCGCCTTCGCCGGTCGCTGAACTCATGCGCGAGAGCGAGGCTTTTTTAGGCGCACCTGCTGATAATGCTCGCTTGCAAGAGGGTTGCAATGACCGCAAGAAACATGAATCCCATTGTCAAAACGCGTTCGATGTGCGGCGGTCAGGAGGAGGATCCCCCAAAGGGTAGTGGAGTGAGAAAGGGGACGCCCCTGTTTTTATGCGTTTCACCCGTAAGAAGAGAATGCTACTGATTAACCATGCCTCGCAGAGCCCGCATCGGCGCCCCGGGTGCCTTGCACCATGTCATGTGCCGTGGCATCCAGCGCCGCAGGATTTTTTGGGAGGACTCCGACCGCGACGATTTTCTCAAGAGGCTGGAGACGATCCTGACTGAGACCCAACCCCCCCTGCGAGCAGATCCTGAAGCCCGGCAAACAGCCCGCCCGCGTCTACGCCAGAAGCCTTTTATGCCATTGGGCCATCCGCCGGTTAGGCATGACGGCCGTGGCCGTATCGAAATTACTTGGGATCAGCCAGTCGGCCGCAACCCGGGCGGCTTATCGGGGCGAGGCCATCACTGCCGCCAATAACCTTACACTGGTTGAGGGACATAACGCATAAAAACAGGGGCGTCCCATTACATAGCATTCTTCAGAATCCTGACCTGATCGGCGCCAAAATTGGCCACCGCCAGGTCCATCAGATAGACAGCCCTCTCAGCGCCCCCTCTCTCAAAAAGGCCGCACGTGCCATCACGGCTGTATCCGGAAACTCGCTGAACACCCCGTCCACACCCAAACGGAAGAACTGCAGGTATTCAGCTTGTGGATCACCCCGGTAGCTGGAAGCCAGATGCCGCTTCTCATTGCGGAACGTAAACACGTGCACGAATAACCCCTGCTTGTGAGCTTCGGCCACCAATGACGTCGGTGATTGGGTCGCAGCGTCGCGCAGGTCCACCTTACCATCGCCGTTGACGTCGACAAGTTGCCCGGCTGCATCCACCTCGCCCTTCATCGGCACTATATATGGCTTCCAGACGCCGATGCCGTCGGCATAGGTCCTGATCTCGGCCAAGCCCGCTGGCATAATCATGTCAGCAAACAGGCGCGTATCTCCGGACTTGCACCAGTCATAGGGTCGGTCGAAGGGAATCGCATAGGTGATCTTGCCGGTCTTTAAGTCGATGTCATCGCCGTCAACGAGTTGCACCATGCGTGTCTTCAAACCCTTTCTGCGCATCTCTTTCAGACTGCTTGGCTCGAAGCTCTGAACGAACACAGGCGCGGACCGGTTATTCCACCCAGCCGCGTTGAGCGCGAAGATCAGCTTGTCCTCCAAGGGGAGACCCAGGTCGCGGTGATAACTGGGGTTCTTGGTCTCAGGGTAGACGACGATAGTGCGGTTTAGCTTTGCACTCTGCGCTTTGACCAAGGCGATGATCTCCGGTAGCGTCGCAATCCTGAACTTGCCATTATTCCCTTTAGGACGTTCAGGGTCCGTGATTATGGTGCCCAGCGTCTTGATCTCCGCCAACGTGAAGTCGTGGGCAAACCAGCCTGTCTGCTTTTCGCCGTCCACCGGCCAATCCACACGCTTGCGGTCAGCAAACTCGGGTCTTGAGGCCACGTCGGTGCTGGTGACAAGGTTTGGGTCGTGCCGTGCAATCAACACTCCGTCCTTGGTTGAGATAAGGTCGGGCTCGATCACATCGGCTCCCTGCGTAATCGCCAACTGATAGGCCTCCAGCGTGTGCTCCGGCAGATAGCCAGACGCGCCGCGATGCGCTATTAGCAGCGGTGGCTTGCCATCAAGCGTCGATAGGGCTTTACCGCCGCCAACGCTGGCAGCGACACCAGTCATCGCAAAAGCATTTACTAAGCCGAGGGTCGTGAAGGCGGTCATGAGGGGGAGCGTCAGCAAAGAAACCAGCACTGCCAGGGTCAAGGACATTCTAAAATGATGGCACATGGTGTCCTCCTTTAAGCCTATAGAAGAATGCGGCTCTGCCTCCCCAGTCATGGGGGGATAGCGCCTTGGGCTGTGGAGTGTACCTGAGAATAGCATCCGGGAGTGGATTATCAAACTTTTTCACGAGGGCGGATCTCATCCTCACACGCCCACACGTGGGGTTCGCCCCGATGATACAGCTGATGCTCTTTGGACGCCTGAGAAGTGCGCGCTTTACATTAGTCCTCCTGGAGGTCTTTTGGGTGGCAAAATGATATTACTGCCATATCTACCGTTTAAGTTTGCTTCAAAAATGTATGTCTACAGATCATACTTAACTCATGACAAACAAGTACGTCGCACACGCTCCAGGGGAGAGATTGGGGACGCCCATGTTTATATGCGTTTCACCCGTAAGAAGAGAATGCTACTGATTAACCATGCCTCGCAGAGCCCGCATCGGCGCCCCGGGTGCCTTGCACCATGTCATGTGCCGTGGCATCCAGCGCCGCAGGATTTTTTGGGAGGACTCTGACCGCGACGATTTTCTCAAGAGGCTGGAGACGATCCTGACTGAGACCCAACCCCCCCTGCGAGCAGATCCTGAAGCCCGGCAAACAGCCCGCCCGCGTCTACGCCAGAAGCCTTTTATGCCATTGGGCCATCCGCCGGTTAGGCATGACGGCCGTGGCCGTATCGAAATTACTTGGGATCAGCCAGTCGGCCGCAACCCGGGCGGCTTATCGGGGCGAGGCCATCACTGCCACCAATAACCTTACAATGGTTGAGGGACATAACGCATAAAAACAGAGGCGTTCTTATACTTCCATCTGGTAAAGATTAAACTCGCCGACAAGGCGCTGAAGAAGCTCAAACACCGGGTTAAGAAGATCACACGCCGGTAAAGAGGTGTCAGCCTGCTTCAGATTGACAAAGAGCTGACCACCTATCTGCGAGGATGGATGGGTTGCTTCCAGTTGATCGAAACCCCCACCATCATCAAGGATCTGGACAGCTGGATTCGCCGGAGACTGCGCTGCTGCATGATAAAGCAGTGGATCAAGAATTACCACACCCGGTACCAGGGGCTGAGATCCTTGGGAGTCAGTGCCCGAGGGGCCTGCGGGACAGCAGTCTCCCGTAAGGAGCTGTGGGCGCTGTCCAATGCCAAGCCGGTCAAGGTGGCACTGTCCAACCGTTTCTTCGCCGAGAAGGGACTGCTGCTTTTCCTCCTCGATCAGTACGAACTGAAGGTAACGACTACGTGAACCGTCCGGTACGGTCCCGTATGCCGGACTGTGGGAGAGGGCGAAGGCTGTGAGGCTTCCCCTATCTCGATTGGGGAATGGGGTGCTTATTTTGGCGGCGCTCGTGCCGGGCAATGGCCCAGAGGCGGAGGTCTCCGAAGAGTTGTGCGAGGGCGTCCGGCAGATAGTGGGAGTTGAGGCCGCTGGGGTTAGGGAGGACCCATGCGTGGCTGCCGCCGAAGGAGGCCTTTTGGAGGCCGACGCGGGCGTCTTTGATGCCGGAGACGACGCGGTAGGGACGGATGCCGACGAAGGCGACGACGGTGGGGCGCCAGCGTTTGACTTTGGCTTGGAGGCGCCGGCCGCCGGCGCGAAGTTCGTCGTCTGTGAGTTCATCGGCGCGGGCGGTGGCGCGTTCGACGATATTGGTGATGCCGAATTTGAGGTCGAGAAGGAGGGATTCTTCAAAGGGGGAGAAGAGGCGCGGGGTGAAGCCGCCGGCGTGGAGGGCGGGCCAGAAGCGGTTGCCGGGGCGGCCGAAGTGGTGGCCGATCGCGGCGGTGTAGAGGCCGGGGTTGATGCCGGCGAAGAGGACGATGAGGTTTTTGGAGGCAAGATCCGGGACGACCCTGTTATGCGCGGCGAGGAGCTCGGCTTTGGTGGGCTTCCAGGGGGTGGGCAATGTCCGATTCATAGTGCGGCGTCCTTGGGAGGGTATTTTGTTAGCGGTCAGAATGGTGCGCCTCGGAGTGGTCATACTAAAGATCCTTTCAATTGAATTACCGTACGCGTTCACGGGCCGAGTATGACAAACATTTACAACGATCGAATCTACGGCCGCGCATAGATGTCGATTACCGTGTCTTCCTGGGGGCGCGAGCAGCAAATCAAAAGGTTTCCGCCCGCGGGAGGCAGAGTCATTCCGATTTAGTACACCCCGTTCTTGGTCGTCGACCATGCGGGCTTTCCCTTCGTAACCGTCGGAATAAAGCGCCGCGCCTGCCACGACTCCACTTCCTCGACCCGGACGCCGTCCAACGTGAGGAGAAAGGGCGCGGTGAGATACGCCCACAGCGCTTCGCCGTTAAAATAGGCACGGTGCAGCGGGTCCCAAGGCGTGCCCATCTGATGGCCGGCAAACGAGTCCTTGGGTGCGTGCCGCTCCGCAACAAGCGTCCCATCGAGTTTTTCGATCGCGATCCTTTCAGGCGAGAACACCGTGCGCTGATCGGGAGCCCCGTAAGGCTGTACAGACGAGCGTTCCTCATGCAACACGGTCATGCGTCGCGGGTCTGAATCCTGAAGCGCGCCTTTGAGCGCAAGGAAGCTACCTCCGCTCACGATCGGGGCGTCGACCTTTTCGTACCCATTCCAGCGATCGATGCCCCCATGCGCGTTGATAATACTGTCAGGCCAATCCTTCATCATGGTGTCTTTTCCCCTATTGGATGTAAGTCACCAGCCGCAATGCAGGGCCGAGATTTTTCATGCCGGCGAAGAAAGCACGGCCGAATGATTTTGGCCGTGCGGCTTCTCGATTCTCGATGTGCTGCAAACCTATTCAGACGGAATGGAGCTCCAATGCCGACTCCAGAGCCGCCAGCAGCGAATTATAATCCGGCGGACCGTCGTAGCGTGACCCGTTAATAAAAAAAGTCGGTGTGCCGTTAACCCCGCTGCGGATGCCGCTACGGCGGTCCTCCTGAATACGCTTTTCGACAACGTCTTTTTTGATATCGTTCCAGAATTGTTCGACATTCAATCCGATTCTGTTTGCCCACGAGGGGATGATCTCCGGCTTGAGCAAATGCTGCTCCTCAAAAAGGAGATCATGCATCTCCCAAAACTTACCCTGGAGCGCCGCAGCTTCTGCCGCTTCGGCCGCGATCAGGGCATAGGGGTGTGCCTGGGTCAGAGGGAAGTTCCTGAACACAAATCGCAGTTTTTTGCCCAGCATCTTCTGCACCTCTTTTAC
Source organism: uncultured delta proteobacterium (assembly GCA_963791285.1). Lineage (GTDB taxonomy): Bacteria > Desulfobacterota > Desulfobacteria > Desulfobacterales > SpSt-501 > SpSt-501. Next base: position 150,755 of record CAWBSC010000004.1, on the reverse strand, counting down.
GACAGGATAGGCGGCTCCGCAGTAGGGGCACTGATAGTCGCCATATTCCACACTAACGTCAATGCTGCGTCCGCAGGTCCTTCAGCGTGGTCGTGCGCTGAAACGGACTGCGTCAGTCTGCTCATTGGGTACCTCCTGCCATGGATAAACAATTTCAGATGTTGTCTGATTTTGCACCCTTGTTCATCAAAACCAGAGCTTTCAAAATGCCGTCGGCGCCCGGGTTGATGCTAATCGGCGAGACATAGCTCCACCGAATGATGCCCTCGGCATCGATGACAAAGAGCGCACGCTCTGCCTCGCCCTCTTTCTCCCGATAGACGCCATACTGTCGGGATACTGCGCCTTTCGGCTCAAAATCCGCCAGGAGCGGAAAGTCCAATTTGCGGTCTTTGGTGAAGGCGAGATGGGACCAAGCACCATCCACTGAGATGCCAATGATTTGTGCTTGAAATTCGGAGAATTCGGGCTTCAACTCGCTATAAAGCGCCAACTGGTCTTTGCAAACGGGGCTCCAATCGGCCGGATAGAAGACCAATACGACCGGCTGCCCGCGAAAGTCCGAAAGGGATACTCTTTGATCCGGGGTGGCTGAAAGCGAAAAGTCAGGTGCTTGAAACCCAGATTTAAGAGCTGCCATTGGGTTCTCCTTATAGTCATATATAGCTTGCTACATTAAGCTTTTTTGCGAGCACAGCGTTGTCCGCCCCACGGCTTATTGCCGCGACGCGATAGCCGAATTTCTTTGCAAACTGAATTGCAAAATGGCCAAGGCCGCCAATTCCCTGAATGGCGACAGAATCGCCGGGCTGCGAGCTTCGGCGGCATCGAGCGATTCGGGCATGCGGGCCAACGCTTCTACCGGCGCGACCATTAATTCACGATAATCGCCGTAGTAACTAATTCCGCAAACCTTTACGTTCGCGCAGTTTATGAAATCCCCCCTCCTGCACGCGAGACAGGTGCCGTCCTGGCCGCCATGCCAGCCGACCCCGACCCGTTCGCCCTTCTTCCGATCCTTCACACCGGCTCCGACCTCGTCGATCACGCCGGCCGCTTCATGCCCCGAAACACGAGGGTACGAGATGCCTGGAAATGAGCCTCCCTTGGTGACCACATCGCTGTGACAGATGCCACATGCCTGAACGCGAATCCTCCCGTGTCCCAAATCGGGCTCCGGGATTTCACGTTCTACGACTTCGAAGCCCGCGCCGGCGTTAGGTACTTGCACGGTTTTCATTTTTTTCATTTGTCGTCCCTCCTCAATGCCCGCTTTTTGGGGGTCGGCCGTGTGCCCACGAGGACTTAACGCCGTTATTCACTGAGTGCTCATTTTTGAATCTCGATTTTTTGACGGAGGCTCGGGAAGCGCCGCCTGGAGCCGGGCTTGTAGGTTTTGGGGGTGCACGGGACCTTATTCGCGGCGGGTAATGGTAGATCCCTATCTGAACGGCGAATAACGTTGTTTGGATCTGAATCCCTGGAGGCATCTCTCTTTCTTCCAGGATGCTTACGGCTTCGTCCCTATTATGGCCCTTGTGACCACGCCGTGATTATCCCATACGGCAGATTCAGGAGCAGCATGTATAATGTGAACATCGGCCCGTTTTGGTTAATCCCGAAAAACCCGACGCCTTTCATCGGCAGGAAGATTATGCACTGCGCCAGCAGGGGCTCGCGGAAGTATAAAAGACCAAAGAGGTACAGCCACTTCCAGGCGGTCTTAGTAAAAAGACCGAACAGGATGCCCCACAGCCCGGCCCAGTAGAGCGGTGTGTAAATGCCCGGCGGGCTCAAAGATATAGGGGCCCATACCCCGAATGGCGCGTTAAGCCCCAACTCAAAAAGGACGTGGTTGAAAAGAACCACGGCCAGTCCGCCTATAACCCCGCTTTGAAGCAGATTGCCGCCCGCTGTATCAGCGACAAACCATTTTCCATCACGTTCAAATCCCCTTTATATGTTCTGTCCGGGTCGTCGGTTGAATCAGGGCTTGAATTCCAAGATGACTTCCAGTTCGACCGGCGAACCGAGTGGAAGGCTCGCGACCCCAAAGACAAGACGCGAAGAGACGGTCTCTTCGCCGAAGACATCTCGAAGCAACTCCGACGCCGCATCGGCGACCTTCGGGTGCTCAGTGAACTCAGGCGTCGCGGCGACGTACACGCCGAGCCTCACGACGCGGCTTCACGCGGTTAAACGATCCTAACTGCTTTTTCGTGAGCGCAAGCACATTAAGTGCGGCCGTGTACGCCGCTTCCCGGCCCGCCTTCACGTCAAGGTCTTTGCCCACGACGCCAACCACCGTAGCCGTGTGGCCCGAGGTGGCGAGCATCCCGCTCAGGAAAAGGAGGTTGCCCGTCTGAACGGCCGGCACGTACGCACCAAAAGGCGTCGGCGCATCCGGCAGATGAATGCCGAGCTTGGCGAGACGGTCCTCGGCGGTCGTTGAGTTTGTGGTCATGACGAAAGCTCCTTTCAATTACCAGCGGCCGAAATGAGCGCCGCCATCGACGTACAGGATGTGACCAGTGACCGTCGCGGCGTCGGTCAGGTACATGACCGCATCCGTGATGTCCTTGACCGTCGAAGGCCGACCCATCGGCGACAGGCTCTCCATCACGTCCTTCGGAGTGTCCCGGTGAAGCGGCGTGTAGACGACGCCCGGCGCGACGGCGTTCACGCGGATGCCGTCTTTCGCGTACTCCATCGCAAGGTGCTGGGTGATCGTTTCAAGACCGCCTTTGGTGATCATCGGCACCGCCGCCGTGACGCCCCGGATCGGGTTGCGAGCAAGGGCCGCCGTGATCGTGACGATGCTCCCGCCGGTCTTCTGCGCTAACATTTGCTTGATGGAGAGTTGGGTGACGTACAGGAAGCCCTCGAGGTTCGTCGAGACGAGCGACTTGAAGTCCTCGGCCGTGTAGTCCGTGAACGGCTTGGTGAAGAAGATGCCGGCGTTATTGACCAGTGCGTCGATCGACTTGAAGCGAGACAGCGCCGTCTCGACGATCTTGGCGGCAGTTGCCGGCTCGCCGATGTGGCCGTCCACCAGAGCGACGTGGTCGGAAGCCGCGACCTCGGTGGATTGGGTCACCTTCCGGGAATTGGCAACGACGTTGAAACCCCGTTCGACAAACGCTTTCACGATTCCCGCGCCGATCCCCTGCGAAGCTCCGGTCACGATGGCTGTCTTCCGTGGGCCGCTCATGGTTGTTTACCTCGAAAACGTCTTGTCACTAGAACAACGTCGATGGTCAAGCGGATCAGAAATCCGCATCCAGCACGATGCGGTAACGGGCCTTGCCTGATTCAAGTCGGGCGAAGGCCTCGTTGATATTGCTCATCGGGAAGTGCTCGGTCTGCGGCGCGACATTGTGCCGTGAAGCAAAGTCGAGCATCGTCTCGATCGCCACCGGCGAGCCGGTCGGCGAACCTGAGACGCTGCGCTGCTGCATGATGAGCGAGAACGCCGCGACCGGGATCGGTTCCAGCACGGCACCGACGACGTGCAGCCGGCCGTTCGGCGCGAGCGTGCCGATCATCGCGTCCCAATCGAGCTTCACGTTGACGGTGCTGATCAGGAGGTCGAAGCTGCCGCCGAGTTTCTTGATCGCCGCCGAGTCCTTGCTCGACACGACGTGATTCGCCCCGAAACCCTTCGCTTCATCGAACTTGCTCTCGCTCGACGTGAACGCGGTCACGTCGCAGCCGTAGGCGGCGGCGAACTTCACCGCCATGTGCCCCAACCCGCCGATGCCGATGATGCCCACCCGGTCGGTCGGCTTGGCGTACATCGCCAGCGGCGCGAAGACGGTGATGCCCCCGCACAGGAGCGGCCCGGCTTCGGCGAAGTTCAGCTTTTCCGGCAGCGGGATGGCCCAAGCCCAGTGCGAGCGGATGTGGGTCGCGAACCCGCCGCGATGACCGACGATGGTCGGTTGCACTTGCGGGCAAAGGTGATGGCTTCCCGACATGCACTGGTGACAGTGCATGCAGCTACCCGAGTTCCAGCCGACGCCGACGCGCTGTCCGACCTTGAGTCCCTTGGCATTCGGACCTATGGCCGTGACCCGACCGATGACCTCGTGGCCGAGAATCGCGGGGTACTGCGAAATGCCCCAGTCATTGTTCAAGACGGAGAGATCGGAGTGACACAAACCGCAGTGTTCGACAGCGACTTCAACGTCCTCGGCCCCGAGCGGTCCGAGATCAACGGTTTCGAGCACCATCGGCTGTTTCGCCGCCTTCGCAACCCATGCCTTTCTTTTTTCCATCGCGCTTCCCTCCCTTCACTTATACGTGCTGTTCTGAGGTCGTTGATTTTGTGCGCCATTCCATCATCTTCTTGAAAGCCTCGTCCGTTACTGGAGCAGTGTCTGCAAGGAAGCTGAAATTACTGAGGGCCGCCTTGTCGCCTTCCCCTATTCGTGGTGACCGGCTGCAACCGTGTTTTTCAAGATAACGACCTCGAAACTCAGTTCGATCAGGCTGCGATCAGACGTTTAAACGCACATGAGTGGTGTGGCTTAGCTTCATGGGTGGTAATGCTCCTTCTCGGTTCTTTCTGCTTCTGCCGCGCGGGTTGACCTTAAGCCTGGGCTAAGAGGTTGCCAATGGAGTCAAGCCTGTATTTGCCATTCAAACCTGTGCATCCGCCAAGGGGAGCAGCATCGGTCACTACAACGGGAAGGCAGGCGGCTACAGCCCGATGCCGGTCAAACTATGGTCAGACTTTATTGCTGCCAATGAGGTGAATCCTGTATTTTTCATCGCAAACTGAGGATTGCCTAATTACGGCTGGGGACGCCGCTCCCGAAACATTTTCTTGAGCATCGGGGTATCGCAGGGGCTTTGAAGGGCCGAGCCGGTTGAGTTCCCGATGAAATTGAAAAAGGCTTTTATGCTGCAATAGCGGTGATGTTGCGTTGCAGGTTTGCAGTGATCTGAAATGCTGATCAGAAAGGAGAGGATCTCATCCGAGGAGATGGAGTTGAGCTGCCGGTCTCCGTATGCCTCTTTGAACCGGCCAAAAATGAGCTCGTAGTTCTTGAGCGTATTTTTTTCGAGTTCAAGCGGTGGTACTCTTGGTACAACTGCACAGCATGGTTCACCTTAAGGGCTAATCTGAAACAGCGTCAATGGCCAACTCTAACGGAAGGTCCGGAGGAAAATTGAAATTGAAACGGGTCATCGTCTGCCTCCTTTCTCTACGTTTAATAGAAAAATCAGACAGATAATGACCCTTTATACCACTAAAGGGCGCGAATTATTTTGTTATGTATAGAGGCACGGAATCTACAGATGATTTCTAACCGCCCAAACAAAAAAATCCGGTTTCGACTTAAATCCGACCCCTACGGCTCCATCGCGCAAATAGAGAACCCAAGCATATCGGGGTTCATAAGCACTTGTCGTGGACGACCAGTAACCTTCTTGGATGGAGTGAAACGGATGGCCTTGCGGTAAGGCAGGGGAATGGGACTTGATCTCGACCAAGGACTCAAGTTCTCTTATGTTTGGCAACCGCCAGTCATCAAACCCTGCAGAGCGGCGGCGATTTGCCTCGTATACTTTCTCAAGGGCCTCATGCCATTTAACAGCACGGGTCATTTCCAGATCCTGTAACCAGATCAACCCGGTGAGGCGATCATGTACAAGGGTGTGGTCGGCGAAAAAGCGAGGGAGCGATGAGTCTTGGCAGGGAGCCGGTCCGATAGCAGGCCATACCATGTATGAGCCATGCTTCATGCCCCTGTAAATTCGCCCACCGCCAAGATGAATATACCATGCCTCATCGTGGAGCCGAGCGCTTGAATCAGCAGTCCAATAATATACCGGAGACACATCCGTGAACGGATGATCATGCGGAAGGGCAGGATTGATTATCTGATGGCTGATGAGTGAAAAGAGTTCCCGTCTTGTTGGAAGCCGCCAACCAGTACTTTTGAAGGCGTTCTCCGCTGACAATTTTTCGGTCAGAAGGCTCGCGCTCTCGAAATCACATAGGCCATCTGGTATGCATGCAGTCCTTGTCCAGGTTAGACCTGTCCAATTATCGCTTACCGTATCGGATAGTACCTGAAACCGTTCGCCATAGCTCGGAACGATACGGCGTTCGCCATCTTGCCCGCTCCCCTCGCAGGCAACTTTCTGCCCGAAAGTATCGTAACACTCGATTTGGTCTGTATCGATGAGAAGTCGGTTCACTGGCAAGACACCTTCGATAATTATTACGTCTTCAAACGACTGCCATTGGTAACACCATTGGGTCCCATATGACCGTGTGGGCGAGAATCGAGCGGATGGGCGTGAAGATGTCGGTGTGCCTGAGTTTCGCTATCCAGAATCAGTTTCCCTTCAATCCATCGTATATACTCTATCGGTAATATCGGCGATGAAGTCCATCTCATGCGATATTAAAACAAATGCCCATGTCAATCCTAAAATAATGGCTGCCCGGACCTTTATGAGCTTGTAAAAAATTAACGCTTAAATATTTTCCCCTCTTGCGTCAATCATTTTGGATATGCAAAAGAGGCTACATAGACCTTACTGCCCACTGGTAGCCATACATCCAATCTAAAATCCTGCAAATTTTTTAACCAATTTTCCTTTGCATCAACATGACTCGTAAGTCTATGGCCCGCGTACCGGTAGCTGCCGCTTGGGACGTAACTGAATTCTGCTTCTGGATTAACGAGGTAAAATTCTCTTTTTGCGCCAGTCGGCATTGTCATCGCTGCTTTTGCCTTTTCTGCCTCGAATATCTGGTAAGGGATTTCATCCTCGTCGAAAAACCTTATAATAACCTCACCACGTTGAGGGTTGTAATCCATCGCCGCATGTAGATGGCGCTCCCCAAGCGAGACAACATATGGCATAGAGTGAGTGTGTGGAACGTTCGACGGTACGCTCGGAGCTGTCGAGCATGCCGCAATAAGAGTGCCCAAATAAGATAGCGTAATGCCGGACCTTATCCTCTTCATTGTACCTCCTTTGAGGTCAGATGACCAACCATACGGGCCGATTTCTCTATAATGTATATATCCTTGGCTTCAAAAACAAACAGTCAAGATGCTCGTCAGAATTCGAGAATGGCCTTTTCACCGCGTCCTCCTCGCACCGAAATAAAAAAGCCACGAGCTTTCAGTGTCTCCAGGAAAGGGGCGGGGCGGGTTTGAAATCCCCATATATTTTAAAGGGATTGCGAAGGAAATATCCTGAAAGTGGGAACATATCACCAAAGCACAAAACCTGTGATATTCTATCTCTTTGAGATTTATACCCAAACCAGCTAACCGGTGTTAGGCGAAAGAATTAGGAGGCCAAACTAAACATGACTACGCACACGACCAGAGTGAATCCGTCAGAAGAGACCATCAAGATCGGCCCGCTCGGAATCCGGTTTCTCCTCACCAGCAGTGATTCCAACGGCAGCGTGTCGGTGTTTGAACTTACCGTCCCCGTCGGACAGAAACTGCCCGCGCCGCCTCACAAGAACAACTCCTACGAGGAGATCCTGTACGGCATGGAGGGTGTGCTAACCTGGACGGTTGACGGTACGCCGATCGACGTGGGGCCGGGGCAGGCGCTTTGCATCCCGCGGGGCGCGGTACACCGCTTTGATAACCTCAACAACACGGATGTGAAACAACTTGTTGTCATCAGCCCTGCAGTCATGGGACCCGCGTATTTCCGGGAAGCGGCCGAAGCCATCCATGCTGCTGCAGGAGGCCCGCCCGATCGCGCCAAGATGTCGGAGATCTTCCACCGTCACGGCATGACGTTGGCCGCGCCGCCGCAGCCCGCGAAGTAGCCGAGGCCGGAGGCCCGGCATTTAGTTGAATGACTAAGGGCGCGGGTATGAAAAATGGTATCAAGCCGGATATTTACACTTTAGCACGTTTGGTTTTGCACTGGATGCTTCGGATGGGGTATAGGTAGACCTCCCACCAAGGGGCGGGTAAAATTCTCGTGTATTCAAAAGGGATTGCGAGGGTAATATCCTGAAGGTGGGAACAGGTACGAAAGCATGGTTTAACTCCGAGGCAACATGTGGTGACGGATTCATAATTAGGATTTTTAATTTCATTTAGGTAAACCCCCGGCTCTGCCGAAGGACTCCCAGGGGTTGACAGTTCCGGGAGTTAAATGTTGTTGCACATGCCCTGAGAAGGCTTTTGGAAGGAGGCAGGCAATGTTGCTACATCCAGAGTTTACGGAAATCGGTCTGGCTCTAAGTTCTCTCGGACTGCTCTTTATCTATCATTTTCGACTCTATCGGCAGGTGCGCGACACCCCCCTGACAACCGCTATCGGTTTGACCAATCATGCCAGGCGCATTTGGGTGCAGAGCATTGTCGATAAGAAGAAGGATATACTGGCCGTCCAGACTTTTCGCAACTGGGTGATGGCTTCAACCTTCCTCGCATCCACCGCTATCCTGATCAGCCTTGGACTGGTAGCATCGGCATTCCGCACGGAAATTACCTCCAGCGCAACCCATGCGCTAAATGTTTTCGGGCATCCCAGCGAGACCTTGTGGATCATCAAGTTGTTCGTCCTTTCAGCGCTTTTCTTTTACGCGTTTTTCAATTTCACCCTGTCCATTCGATACTACAACCATGCCAGCTTTTTGATAAACGTGCCTCAAGACCTTGAGCCGTCGAGTAGTGTTGATTCGGTTTCCTTGATTTTGAACCACGGCGCATTGCATTACACGTTGGGAATGCGAGGATTTTATCTCGCGATCCCGTTGGGTTTGTGGCTTTTCGGCCCGCTGTGGATGTTGGGCGGATCGATATTGATCGTGTTCGTCCTTTACCGGTTGGACCGGGAAGTCTAACCCGGCTCCCCAGCGAAACGATTCTTCAGCTACCGTCGACTTTTTGAATCCCGTCCTCAGGTGTCAAAAACCAGCCTTTTGTCATGCCGCTTCTGCGAGAGTGTTCCCACGCATGTAGGATAATTACGTACGAAAGAATTGGTTGCATCCTTACAAGCAAATCGGACATACGCCGATAGAAGTGCATTCGGTGAGGGTCTATATTGAAACTGACTTGACGGTCACGAATTCAAGTCGATTGATTCTCAATCATAGTGAAATGGGAAAGAAAAAATGAAACGTCATCCGACCACGTGCAAAGCGTGGGTGATGGCTGCCGTTCTAACTCTAAGCATATCGGTGCCGGCGGCTATGGCTACACGAAAGCTTGGTATCGAAACGTTCGCGCTTGAGGGACATTGTCATGCCTCCCTACGGGGGGCCCCTACAAAGCTGCACCCTTAGGGTGCGGATGCGTTACATGTACTGTAGTCAAAACACCGACATGAAATTGTGTTCAAAACCGACACAAGAATCAGACAGGAACCGATTTCGAAGCGTTTTAGGCAGGCATATAGTATCGGCACGGGATCAAGGAGCACAGACCATGAGAACAGTTTACATCGTGGATGATTCGCAGGCGGTCCGTGAGCGTCTCATCGGCATGATTTCGGAAGTGGAGGGAACCACCCTTGCAGGCGCCAGCGGGGACCCCAGAGAGGCGGTCGGGGCCATCCGCCGATTGCATCCGGATGCGGTGATCCTTGACATTCGGATGCCCGGGATGAACGGAATCCAGGTCCTGCGTGAAATCAAACAGGGTGAGCACACCCCCATGGTCATCATGCTCACCAACTACCCGTTTGAGCAGTATCGCCGAGAATGCACCGAAGCGGGTGCGGACTACTTTTTAAACAAGTCGACGGAGTTTGAAAAAATCAATGAGATTTTGGCAAGGGTCGTCCATCAAAATTAACCCGAAGATGAGGGGTCGTTTAAACCCCTCGCAGTCCATTCCATTTGTAGAGGAGGTCCCCATGTATCGTCACATCTGCAAGAAGTTGCAAGTATTGGTTCCAGTGGTTCTGATGCTGGTCGGCCTTGGTTTGGCCTACGGCCGGCCGGCTTCAGCAGCCAACCCGCCGCCGGCGACTCAGTCAGATTCTGCGGTTATTCCCACAGCTTCAGACTTGAGCACGGCCATCGCCAAGGTGGCCCAGGCGGCCATACCCGCCGTCGTTCACATCGAGGTGACCAAACGCAGTGAGGTCAACAACCCCATGCAGCCTTTCGAGAACAATCCGTTCTTTCAATTCTTTTCCAACGGACCCCATATGCCACGCAAATTCAAACAAGAGATGAAAGGCATCGGCAGCGGCATAATCATGGATCCCCAAGGGCATATTCTGACCAACAACCACGTCGCAGGCGGTGCCAGCGACATCCAAGTGACGTTGGCCGACGGCAGGCAGTTCCCGGCCAAGGTGGTGGGCACAGACCCTAAAACGGACTTGGCGGTCCTCAAGATCCAGGACAGTGACCGGCTGCCGTATCTGGCCTTCGGGGATTCGGACAAACTGGGGGTCGGGGAGTGGGTGGTGGCCATCGGGGCTCCGCGCGGCCTGGACCAGACCGTGACCCAGGGCATCATCAGCGCCAAGCACCGCAAGGGGATTTCCGATCCCAGCAGCTACGAAGACTTTCTGCAGACCGACGCTCCGATCAACCCCGGCAACAGCGGCGGGCCGCTGCTTAACCTCAACGGTGAAGTGATCGGTGTCAACGCGGCCATCGCCACGGATTCGGGAGGCTCGGAGGGTATCGGTTTTGCCATCCCCAGCAACATGGCTACCCGGATTTCAAGCACCCTGGTCGCCTATGGCAAAGTCGAGCGCGGCTGGATGGGGGTGAGCATCAGCGACTTGAAGCCGGACACCGCCAAGTCCATCGGCCTGCCGTCGCCAAAGGGAGCCTTGATCGCCGACGTGGTCAAAGGCGGCCCTGCGGCCCAAGCGGGCTTGAAGCACGGCGACGTGGTGCTCTCCTATCAAGACAAACCGATTGCCGACTCCGCGGGCCTTCGAAACGAGGTCGCCGATACCCCAACCGGGAAGCAGGCTAAGCTGACCGTCTGGCGCGATAAAAAGCAACAGGAGTTTCGCGTCACCATCGGCAGCATGGAGGATTCAGTGAAGCTGCTGTCTGCCGCCGTCGACAACCGGCTGGGTGTGAGTGTCAGGCCGATCACCCCTAAGGAAGATGAAAAATACGGGATCGACCCGGGTGAAGGGGTTGCCATCGCCACCGTCAGCCCCAAAGGACCCTTCGGACAGGCCGGCCTGGAGCCAAAGGATTTCATTCTACAGGTCAACGGCGAGGCGGTCAAAGGGATGGATGGTTTTGCTGACTTGATGAGTTCGCTGCCGCCCAAACAGCCATTGGTGGTGCTGGCACTGGATCACCGCAGTGGCCAATCGGGATATGTGCAGATGACATTGAACTGAAAAAGCACTTACAGTTGGGTTCCACAAATCCAACGTGTTTAAACAAGGATGAATGCCATGGAAGATTTCAAGAACATTTTGGTTGTCACCAATTCGACCAAGTATTGCAGGCAGGCGCTGCATTACGGGATCTCGTTGGCCAAAAGCTACAATGCCCAAGTGCACGTCCTGCACCTGATGCACGACCCCTTCAACCTGGACCATTGGCAACTGGACCTACCATCTCTGAAGTCGATAAAGAAGGAGTATCAGGACATGCGAACCACGGCCAGGAAGGACCTGAACGCAATGATCGCTGCCGAACAGGCCAAGGGGTTGTCCATCCAGGTCGGCATCGCCGAGGGGCCACCGGAAAAGGAGATTCTGCAATTCGTCCGGGACAAGAAAATCGACCTTCTCGTCATGCTCGCCCATGAAGAGGGGTATTTGGAACAGAGCTTGTTTGGGAGCCTCAACGAGAAGATCCATCGTAAGCTCCCATGCACGCTCATGTTCATCAAGCAGGATCCGCTGCCCGTTAAAAATCAATCGTACTGTCTGCGGGCGGATCGGGTCCAACCATGCGAGGCCTCTTGAAGCCACGCCCATAGGAGGGAAACATGAAAACGAAAATGAGTGTTCTGCTGTTTGGTTGTCTGATGCTGGTTCTGAGCCCCCTGACCTCGACGGCCGCGACGTCGTCCTTTATCGCGCACGGCCAGAGCAATGGCATTGCCTATGCGTCCGGCGGCGTTGGAATGGACGAGCGGACGGCCATGGATGTCATGGCGAAGAACTACAACGTCAAGTTGACGTTTGTCGAAGCGCCGAAGGAGTATGTCTCCGGCGTCATAGTGAAAATTGAGGACCACAGCGGAAAACTGCTGCTGGAGACCACCTCCAACGGGCCCTGGTTTTGGGCCAAGCTGCCCCAGGGGGATTACCGTGTTATCGCCAGCTTCCACGATCATCGCGAGATGAGACGCCTGAAGGTGGCAGGCGGTGTTGATACCGTTGAATTCTTCTGGAAGACGTAAATCTATTCCTCAATCAACCGACCGGCTGGTGCCTGGCAGCACGCCCGGACGAATAAAAGTCACGGCCCTTACTTTATACAGTGTCGACAGTATGTACCTATATGGCTTTTTCGTCTAGTGTTTGCCGGCACCAACCAATCTATCAGGGATGATCGAACGCCAACATGAATTTCCAAGGAGTATTCAAATGGCTACATACGATAAAGCTTGGAACGAGATGACAAGAGAACCGGCAACCAAGGCGGAGTTTTACCAAATCGCCGGAATAACTCCTGAGCTTGAAGAGTTTATCAGAGATTTTATCAGAAGGCCTGAGATTCTCAACTCTCTGTCGCAGGAAAAACAGCAGGAAATTGAGGCCAAGATGGATGCGGTGTTTGCCATTTTTTGTTGAAGGCACCCTATGCAGAACAGTATCTAAGAAAAAGCGGAACACCATTTTTATTTGAAGAGGTTATTCTACCAACCCACCTCAACGATTATCTTGACACCAACTCATTCGAAGTGCAAGAATTCTGTAATCCGTAGGATCGCATCTCCGCAATCAAACCCGTAACCGCTAAATTATAGGATTGGAGAATTGCCTGATGCGTTTCAAAAGCGGTAATTTGCGAACCCGCTTAGTTGGTTTGGTACTTCTTGCTGTGCTCCCCCTGGCCGGACTGGCGTTTTACACCGCCTACGAACAGAGGCAGCTGGAGATAGCCGATATTGAGGGGGATGTCCTCACCTTTGCTGAGTTCGCTGCGCGTGACGAAGCGCAGTTGCTCGACGGCACCCGTCAGCTATTAGCGAGTTTCGCGCATTATCTGGAACGGCAGTGGTCAGACCCCCCTGAATGTTCTCGTTATCTTTCTGAACTAATGAACCATTACCGCCGCTACAAGAACCTCGGAGCAGTGGATGCGCAGGGGATGCTTCACTGCAGCGCTATCGCCTACGATACTTCGGTGAACGTCAGTGACAGGCCCTGGTTCAAACGAGCGATAGAGACAAGACAATTTGCCATCGGCGACTATCAAATCGGGCTTATCACAGGCAGCCCAGTAATTGTACTCGCCTACCCCATCATATCTTCCGATAAAAAACTTCTGGGAGTGGCGTTTGCAGCCTTGGACATCCAATGGCTGAACCAGACTAGAATAGGCATTGAGAGAAGCCTGCCAAATGGTTCGACGATCTCTCAAATCGACGACCGTGGGGTGGTTATAGCTCACCATCCCGAACCGGATGCCGTGGTCGGTCGATCATTGGCTAACACTCATCTGTTCGATGCTGTTCGTTCTAAACAAATGGGCATTGTCAAGACTGAAGGACCGGATGGACAACTGCGGTTACACGCCTTTTCAAGGATCTTCAGCGCCCTTGGGAACCGTAATGTCTACATGCTGGTTGGCATTCCTGAAAATTCGATCTATCTTGCGGCCAACCGACTGCTTGCCCATAATCTAATACTGCTTGGAGCGGTAACTCTTATTGCCATCCTCGCGACATGGTTTGGAGGTGATCTTTTTGTCCTGCGCCAGGTGCGGGCAATGGTAGGCGCCGCCACCAGACTGGGGAAGGGTGACCTAAGTTCCCGGACCGGCTTAGGCCAGGGAACAGGAGAACTGGATTTATTGGCACGTACCTTCGACGACATGGCAACCGCCTTGGAGCAGCGGGAATTGCAGCGCCAGCAAGCAGAGAAGGAACTGAGAAACTCCCGGGAGCAGTTGCGGAATCTCTCCTCCCACTTGGAGTCTGTCCGGGAAGAAGAAAGAACCCGACTCGCTAGGGAAATACACGATGAGTTAGGTCAAGCGTTGACGGCGTTGAAGATGGACATCTCCTGGCTCAGTAACCATCTGGAGGACGAAAAGAACGCTACCCTGAAAAAGACTCGTTCAATGAATGGACTCGTTGATGAAACGATCCGAACAGTCCAAAGGTTGTCCGGAGAGTTGCGACCTGGGCTTCTTGACGACCTCGGCTTGGCGGCAGCTATTGAGTGGCAGGCAGAAGAATTTCAGAATCGTAGCGGGATCGCGTGTGAAGTTAGGGTGAACTTGCAGGAGGGTTTAATTAGCAGAGATCATGCCACCGCGATCTTCCGCATATTCCAGGAGACCCTTACGAACGTGATCCGCCATGCCAAAGCCTCTCGGGTCGAAGTCCGTTTGGCTGCGCAAGGAGAACGATTGGTTCTAGAAGTCAATGACAACGGTCGGGGCATCACCGACAACGAAATTAAGAATCCCAAGGCGTTTGGCCTGATAGGCATGCGTGAACGCGTCCTTGCCCTGAATGGAGAATGCGTCATCAGCGGCCGAGCGGGCTATGGCACAACGATAGTTGTTACGGTTCCGCTTAACAAAGAGGAGTCCTACGCATGATCAAGATCGTAATAGCGGATGACCATCCAGTTGTCCGAGCCGGATTGAAACAAATACTGGCCGACGCTTCCGACATCGAAGTGGTAGGCGAGGCCGGAGATGGTCATGAAGTTTTAAAGCTCATTCGAAAGGAGGGCGTCGATGTGGTGCTCTTGGACATTACGATGCCGGGCCTCATGGGGCTCGACGCCTTGAAACAAATGAGCGTCGAGAATCCCAAGCTCCCCATTCTGGTCCTGAGTATGCACCCGGAGGAACAGTATGCGGTCCGGGTGCTGAAGGCGGGGGCGTCAGGTTACCTCACCAAGGCCGCCGCACCGGAGCAACTCATCGGGGCCATACGAAAGGTTTCCCGCGGCGGTAGGTATGTCAGCGCAGCCCTCGCTGAAAAGCTTGCTCTTGGTCTTCAAACCGGTGCTACCGGGCTGCCACACGAGAATCTTTCAGACCGTGAATATCAAGTCCTATGCTCGATCTCCTCGGGGAAAACCGTGAAGGAGATTGCCGCAGAGCTGTCTCTCAGTGAAAAAACCGTCAGCACATATCGTGCCCGCATCCTGGAGAAAATGAACATGAAAAGCAATGCTGAGCTGACTCACTATGGTATCAAAAACGAATTGGTAGATTGAGTCGGACAGTGCGTTAAAAAAGACGGGCAACGATAACCTAAACGACACATTGGCATATGGCAGGTCAACTGCTCGATGAACAGGCCGTCAACCCATAGTTGAGCTACCCCCGATCTGAATTGAAGGGCGGAGATCAACGAACTGCCCAACGCATAGAGTAACGTGTTTCAATAATATGAAAGCTTTATGTTTATCCGATGAAAAAAATTTTAGTGATGACAAAATGTAGCATCATTAATTGACCCTCTTATTTTTGCACTCAGAATAGGATAGAATTGATGAATATGCCCGGTTTTGAGCACTATCTGGGTTTGATTGGATTAGGGATAGCAGTCGGAGCCTATGGCACACTGATCGGTGCCGGCGGTGGTTTTGTATTAATGCCGGTGCTGCTCCTGCTGTATCCGAACCAGAGCGCAGACTTGCTGACAAGCATATCGTTGGCCGTAGTTTTTTTTAATGCGCTGTCCGGTTCAGAAGCGTATGCGGTGATGAAGCGTATCGACTATCGATCCGGATTATTGTTCGCGGGCGCGACCATACCAGGGGCTGTACTAGGAGCCCTTAATACGTCCTATATTCCGCGACGTCTATTCGATCTCATTTTCGGCATATTGCTGATTACGGCCGCAATTTTCCTAACCAGCAGGCCCCGTCAAGGTGTCACCAGCTGTAACGCTTCGCGTTTCAGTCGGTACTGCGTGGCTCGCCACTTGGTCGATAGCCACGGATCGGAGTACCAATATTCCTTTAATTATTTCCTCGGAATGGCGATCAGCCTTGTCGTCGGCTATGTCTCCAGCTTATTGGGAATCGGCGGGGGTATCATTCATGTTCCAGCCCTCAGCTACTTTCTCGGTTTTCCGGTTCACATCGCCACAGCCACCTCGCATTTCGTTTTAGCTATCATGGCGCTGACGGGCACTTTGGTTCACATTGCAACCGGAACCTTCGTTCACGGAGTACATCGAACGATCGGCTTGGCTATTGGCGTATTGCTGGGAGCCCAAATCGGCGCACGCTTATCGGAGAAAATCCGTGGGAGATGGATCATTCGGGGACTGGCGATAGCCTTGGGGGTTGTGGGGCTGAGGATTCTGGCGATTGCCTGGTAGTTCCCCGGTCTCAGGTTTTCATCTTGAACCGTTGAAATACCGGGATGTGCGACGCATCGACTTAAGAGGCCTTTCATGAATAATAAATATAGCGAAGATGAAGACGCCCTGATAGTCGAAGAAATGCAATCTTTTCTCCAGGAGAAGAGAACGGCCCTGAAAACCATTCGGATCGGGATTGCTGTTATTGTGGCTCAAATATCGCTGATAGGATTTTTGTTTGCGGCCTTTAGGTCCCATGCTATCGTCCAGGCGCGGGATTGGATGGGTATACTGACCGCCCTTGGTGTGGTCCTTCTGGGGGCCGTTATCTATCTTTTTATCATTCCACTCATCCGCATCCGTCGCATGAACCGGAAGATATTGAAATTCAAACGAAGACGCAGCGAAAAGGTCAATCTTATAAATTAGTGAAGGTCGGCGCTCGTGAGCCCCTGTGACAGAGAAAATAGGGAAAAACTTTTCGGTACGATAGAAGGCTGAAAAGCCAAGGCAGCGCCGCAACGCCCCTTGTAAAGGCCGACAGCCCTACCGAGGCAAGGAGTAGGGTATACGGAACGCGATACCGCTGAAAGCTGACGAATAGACCGCGACCCCACTGGATTCAGACGGGTACGAAGATCGAAGAAGAACCGTAGCTACCATTTTGGTTTCAACCCTGCTTATTGCCGGGTGCGCTTCCCCTCTCTCGAAGACCGGAAAACCCTTTGCCGATTTTACCTTTCACGCACCAGCTCGATCAACAACTGGGACCTGGTCGACAATTCGGCCGGTCAGATCGTCGGTGGCACCCTTGACCCCAACCCAATCGACGAGTTGGAGCGCCGCGCGCATTCAACCTGCCTTTGGGAGAGGCGCATCGGCGTGACGACGCCGAAGATCTCCCGTTGGGTTGAAATCAGATCGCCCAATGCGGTAATCTGGTTGCGAGCAGCCGGCCTGCTGCAACGTATCCAGTGCACTGCAACAAGAGGGGACTAATCCATGCGTTATCGTACGATGCCAAAAAATGAGGACAAGCTGTCGATTCTGGGATTCGGGTGCATGCGCCTTCCTACGAGCGAGGGCAAGATCGACGAGGAACGGGCGATAGCCCAGATCAAATACTCGATCGACCAGGGCGTCAACTACCTGGACACCGCGTGGCCCTACCATGGCGGGGCCAGCGAGCCGCTTCTGGGGAAAGCCCTCAAGGGCGGCTACCGAGAAAAGGTCAAAGTGGCAACCAAGCTTCCGACCTGGAAGGTGTTCACCCGGGAGGACATGGACGCTTACGTGAACCAGCAGCTTGAGAAGCTCGGGGTCGAGCGGATCGACTACTACCTGATGCACGCTCTGACTGGGCCCTCGTGGGAAAGGCTCGTGAGTCTGGGCGCGGTCGATTTTTTGAACAAGGCGCTTTCCGACGGGCGGATCGGCAACGCCGGGTTCTCCTATCATGGGTTACCAGAGGACTTTGCCCCGATCGTCGATAGCTATCCGTGGACCTTCTGCCAGATCCAGTACAACTACCTGGACGAGAAGAATCAGGCAGGAACCGCCGGGCTTAAACACGCCGCCAAAATGGGCCTTGGGGTAATCGTCATGGAGCCGCTTCGCGGGGGAAACCTGGGGCTTGCCACCCCGCCGCCGGAGGTCCAGAAGATATGGGACGAGTCCAGAACCACGCGAACGCCGGCCGAGTGGGCCCTTCGATGGGTATGGAACCACCCCGAGGTGACCGTGGTGCTCTCCGGCATGAACGAGGAAGATCACATTCGGGAGAATATCCGGGTGGCCGCGAGCGCAAACGCCAACTCGATGAACCCCGAAGAACTCAAAACCGTCGAGCGCGCTCGAGACAAGTATCAGGAGCTTCTAAAGGTCAACTGCACCGGGTGCGGGTACTGCATGCCCTGCTCGTCCGATGTGCTGATTCCGGGATGCTTCGAACTCTACAACAAGATGCACATGTTCGGCGACGAGGAGGGGGTGAAATTCTTCTACGCTGCGAGGATGGCTGGTCTCGTATCCAACGGGCCGACCACGTTCGCTTCACAATGCGTTGAGTGCGGCGAGTGCATGGAAAAGTGTCCCCAGCACCTGCCTATACCGGAGCTCCTCAAGCAGGTTGCCGAAGAGATGGAAGGACCGGACCTCAAGGGCAGGATCGAGAAGGCGAGGAGCTTCTTCACGGATAAGTAGGCCGCCGCCGATAGAAACTGCACCTGACCCGACCGGTCCAACCACCTGGATGTCAGCTTCCCGTTTAAGGAGACGGGCCAAACCGTCCCTGAAAAGTGCATGATCACGAAGCCTGGCGGTGTTCGGGGCCGAACATCCAAATAGGCAACAGTGTTTTTAGGACTCATTAACTACTCAGTAGCATAGTTAAATGGTATTATATGTTTATTTTTTAATTGACATCTATTTTGCTTCTATTGTAAAGGGACCATAACCTCAAGTTCAACTTGGTCGCTTTCCGGCGCTCAATCTGCGAAAATTTCCTTCATCTCCTTCTCAAGCGGTCACCTCAGCCAGTCAAAATTAGTTTTTTCGCTCTATTCTTGCCGATCAAATAACTCCTCTTGAAGGATCTGGCTGCATGAGCGAACCTACTACTCCTATGGCAACTTTTTTTTACATTTCCCGACAAACATTTTAAGTGGAAAGACTTTCGTCGTTTTGAGTGAAATTATGAACTGGAAAATTTCGAATTTTAATGGGTCCATTGTGGGTCTCCTTCGAACTGCAGCAGGCTGTTATAATTGATGGTGTTGGATTGTACCCCAACCTTAACAGAAAGGAGTATGCCATGTGCTTTCAATCATCTTTTCCAATGTCGCCCATGTTTGGAATGTCCCCGTTTGCATCACCCTTCTCCGGTTGTTGCTCGGCCATGATGCCGATGGGCGGTGGCATGATGGCCAATCCCATGGGAACCGCTATTTTGCCCGAAGAATTTCAGAAGCTACAGCTTCAATTTCAGCACCAGCAAATGAGTTTAATGAAAGCCAATGTTAAAGCCCTCTCTGAATCGATCGACAAGTCTCTATCTGAGATCGAGAAAGAATTAAAGAGACTCGAGAGTACTAAACCCAAAAAGGGGATTTGATTCACGTTAGCTTCGCAACAGGGGTCAGCGATGCTTCGATGGCATCCGAGGGCCGTCATCGCGGGGCTAAGTAAGACGGCAGAACATCATCGAATCGCTTTCCCCCCCACAACGCCCTGAATCGCTCGCTTTCAGGGCAATATCGAAAGGAGGCCGACCATGATGTTTTTCCCGCAAGATCTATCGATGATGATGAGTATGCAACCGATGGCTGCATCCCCGATGATGGGGGCAGCAGGACCTGTTTCCACGGCCCAACCCCAAATGCCGCAAGCCCAGATACAACAACAACTGCAACAATTGCAACAGCAGTATCAACAGTTGCAGCAACAATTTCAGCAACAGCAACAGCAACTTCAACAACAATTACAACAGAGGCAGCAACTTTTCTACGGACCCGGCGATATCGGCCGCCCGATTATGTAGACATAGTCAGACCCTCAACCTCCGGTACGCCGGCTTTGCCAGCCGACTATAAGCAAAGCTGCGCACCGGGGGCAAGGGAGAAAGGCACGCTGTCATGTTTGCAACTATGGGCCGTCCATACAAAGAAAACACAACGAAAAGCACAATCAACACCATTCGGCGTATTCTGAAGAATATCGACTTGGTCCCTTCAGAGACTTTCTATGGTAACCCATATCCGCAAATATATTCAGCGAGTATTGAATTGCCGCCTGAAAAAGGCGGCTTTCGCACGAATGGAAAAGGACGGACCAAGAGTTTTTGTCTGGCCAGCGCCTATGCCGAATACATGGAGCGGATGCAAAACCTTCTGTTCGCCAATTTTTCCAGAACCATGATGAACCAGCTAAAGGCCGAGTTCGGATTTTTTTACGACCCGGAAGAAATCTGCATGAACCAAGATGAATTTTACAGGCTGCCGGACGATGTTTTATCGGACTTCATTCGCTATTCCGGACAGGGAAGAAAAGAATACGTGTCTTCATATTTCAAGCGGGTGTCCGACAACGGGATGCCTGGGGTTGCATCGCTGCCGTTTTTCGACACCATGAATAAGAAAATTCAGTTTCTCCCAATAAATCTGCTGTTGATAACGGTCGGATCCAATGGCATGGCCGCCGGAAACACCCAGGCTGAGGCCACTTTTCAGGCAATTTGTGAACTGATGGAGCGCTGGTCAGCAGCCCTAGTATTTTATCGCCGTTTAACTCCCCCTACGGTGCCAATCAGCTATTTGAGTCGATTCGACGAAGAGGCCAAAATTATCCGGAATATTGAAGCAGATGGAAAATACCAAGTCATAGTGAAAGATTTTTCCGCCGGTATGCGGATACCCTCCCTCGGGGTCATTATAAAAAATTGTAAAACCGGCAAATATCGTCTTAATGTCGGGTCGGACACATCATTCCAGGTTGCCCTCAGTCGATGCCTTACAGAAATTTTTCAAGGGATAAAAGATGTCGATCAACTCGAACAATCGATGCTGCCTATTCCGGAGAGGGAAGCCCCATACTTCACCCAAGAGGATCAGGATGCTAAAAACACTCGTTTTTTAGTGTTCACTCAATTCACCAAGGATGGCAGTGGACAATTCCCGATCAGTTTGTTTGCTGAAACACCGGATTATGAGTTCAAACCGGATATTTTTGCGCCTCGACGGACATATGAAGAAGAAGTCAAGCGCTTAATCGGGTTTATCCACGGCTGCGGTAAAAATGTTTATATCCGTGATGTTTCCTTTCTTGGATTTCCGTCCGTGTTTGTCTATGTTCCCGAAGTCTCGGCTCAGGGCAGAAAAACAGCGGTTGTCAACGATCCTAAGAGTAATTTTCAAAGCGTCGATTTGGATACTATAGAAACGTCGTTTTTCAACTTAAACGGCTGCCATGAATCTGATTTGGCGCGAATTATTCAAGTGTTGGAAACATTTCCACCGTCAACGCCCCTGGTCAGTTTATTTAATATCAACCTCTTGTCGAATTCACCTTGGAACCAGTTAAGCCTATCTTTCTTTTTGTCCCAACTTTGTTATCATCTCGGTCAATATCAGAAATCTCGTAACCATTTCCAACAATTTTTGCAGACTAGACAAGATGAGAACAAATACTATCAATTGATTGCGCGTTATCTCGATGAAAAAGTAAATGATGGCTCGATTGACGCTGACAGATTCGGTCTGCTGAAAAACCTCGATGATACTGGAAACGGCAGAGAGCTGGCTGAGAAGGTTATTGAAGATATGGCCGAGCCATATTTTATTGAGCGATTTACCAAACTGCCAAAATGTCCGGGATGCGGACATTGCGCGCTTGAGACGGATTGTCTTACGCCGAAAAAAATGTCTATGGCCCGAAAAATATATGCACAAATGGAGGCTAACCGCATTGATCAAAATAAGTTTACATGGGTCATGCATTGATTTTAAAGTATTGCATTCTCGCCGTAATCTACTGGGTATTTACCTATAGTCGGTCCCAACCCTAATGCCGCATGGGGTGGGGATTTAGGCCCGAACACGATTCAAACATAAGTCTACCGGGTCACTCCCCCCTCATCAAAACGTCTATGCGTATTTCCCATACACTGTTTTTTTGATTTCCTTGCAGGCATGCACGCGCTCTCACCTCTTTACTCTGAATAAATGCCGCTTAAACTGCAATGCGGAGAAGCAACGAAAGGCGGCCGCACGTTGGCGCATGAACAGGTGCATCGAGAAAGGAGGTCTGGCTCGATTGAGGCGACGACCGAGGGGAGGGGCTACCAGGAGTCCCAGCAATTTACCATGGCTACTGCCGCGTTCAGGAGGGCAAGCCGGCAAGATGAGCGGATAGGCCTACTCCATACCCGACAACACCTTTGAGACCCACTGGAAGATGGCCAATTGAGAAGGCATCTGTCCTCCGATCAGGTTAACCCCGCGAGGAGGTGAACATGTTCAAGCACATTCTGTTGCCGACCGATGGTTCGCCTTTATCCGAGGCCGCAATGCGGAAAGGCATTCAGTTCGCAAAGTCGCTCAACGCTAAAGTAACAGGCTTTTGTGTGGTACCTGCGCTGCCCTACGTCGGTTGCGAAGCCGAGATCGGGGCGGAATTTAAGAAGCAGGCCGAAGCCGCAGTCCAAGCGGAAGTGAACAAAAACCTCCTGGCTATCGAGAAGGCGGCCAAAGAAGCGGGCGTCGAGTGTGAAACCGCAAAGGTAACAAGCGTTCAACCCTATGAAGCCATAGTTGAAGCTGCTGTAAAGAAAGAGTGCGATCTCATCATCATGGCTTCCCACGGACGGAGGGGTGATCGGTGCCCTTTTGCTCGGCAGCGAGACCCAAAAGGTGCTGACGCACTCTAAAATTCCCGGTGCTGGTGTACCGGTGACCGCAGGAGAAGCTCCATGTCATTTGTTTTGTTTTCGGGTGGCTGCCCGCGTCGGTTAATTACCGCTTGACGCCTCAATTGTGGGCCGGCGGAAAACCCCCGCTCCAGATGCTTCTGGTTTGACCTCGAGAGACGCTGCACTCCCCCCGAAAAATTGAAATTCTCTTGCCCCGCATTTAAGCAACCGTCTCTCCCGCTGTCCAGAAGGCGGTGGATGCTCCACTCGCACGCGTCGCCGGCCTGAACGGTTGACTCGAGCGTGCAGGGGGTATACGGTGGGTTCACTCTTCTCAAAGTGGTTCCGGCGGCGCAGCACATCTTCGTTTCGGCCACGCTCTCTGAATTTCACCCATCCCTGCTGCAACTCGGCGGGCGTCTCGCCCTGACACTAACGGTGAACCGGCCGGCCGGTTCACACGTCACCCTAACAGACCTTCTGCCATGCACCCTCTGACCCTCGGTATCGACGTCGGATCGGTAGCTGTATCCCTGGCCGTGGTCGGTCCCGGAAAAAGGTGGATCGATGGGACCCATGCGATTCATAACGGGGATGCCGCCGGGGTACTTAGGGGGATCCTCACAGGGCTGAAGGTGCGAGGGGATGTGTGGGTTTCGGTCACCGGTTCCGCACCTGATGCTGTTCGCGCTCATGGGCGATACGACAGCCTTGTCTCCTTGATCACAGGGTGCCGTGCGTATCACCTCGGCGCGCGGTCAATCCTCCACGTCGGCGGTGAGAGGTTCGGCCTTGTTCAGTTCGATGAGGACGGGAGCTACACCAGCTATCGGACGAACACCACCTGTGCGGCAGGAACAGGCGGATTCCTGGATCAACAGGCCAAACGCCTGAACTTGTCCGGAGCCGGGGAACTCGGCGAGATCGCCCTTCGGAGCACCGGCCCGCCTCCCCCAATCGCTACCCGCTGTGCCGTCTTTGCAAAGACCGATTTGGCGCATGCCCAGCAGGAGGGTTTTTCCCTGCCACAGATTTGCGACGGCCTGTGCCGTGGGGTGGCACGCCACATTGTCGAAGCCCTCGCCCACGGCAAGCCCGTCCAACCGCCGGTGGTATTCAGCGGCGGCGTTTCCCGGAATGGAGCGGTGGTTGCGCATCTTAACCGCATGCTGGGAATCGATTTAATCTGCGAAGAGGGCCCACTCGGTGCCGCCGGCGCGGCCTTGTGCCTGCTGGAGGAACCAGGCCATCGGTTGAGCGCGCCGCTCCAATGCCCGGGCGATATCGTTCGACCCGTTGCACGTCGAAGAGTCTATGCCTTCGCTCCGCTTGAACTGAAGCAATCCAAGGCCCCAGACGTCACCGCCATGCACCTTGCCCGCTTCACCCGCCCCGGCTCGAAAGGGGAAAACCCCGTGGAGGTGGAGATTCATGCGGCGTGGGAGGCCATGCGGCCGCTGGATTTCATGCTCGGAATCGACGTGGGATCCACCAGTACAAAGGCGGCCTTGGTGACACCGACCGGTGCGGTCGCGGCAGGGGTTTACACCCGCACGGCCGGCCAGCCCATCGCGGCTGTCCAAAGTCTGCTTGCGGCCATTGCGGACATCGGCAATAGGCGGGTGGGTCTTTTGCGGATCATCGGTGCAGCGGTCACCGGTGCCGGTCGCAAGCTGGCGGGCGCAGTGGTCGGCGCAGACCTTGTCTTGGATGAAATCACCGCCCACGCTCGCGCGGCCTGCGCCCTCACACCCGATGTGGACACCATCATCGAAATCGGTGGACAGGATTCGAAGTTCACCACCTTGAAAGACGGCCGGGTGAATTTTTGCGTCATGAACACGGTCTGCGCAGCCGGAACGGGGAGCTTCATCGAAGAGCAGGCGCAGAAACTGGGCTGCCGGTTGGAAGATTACGCCCGCCGGGCCCTGAACGCCCCCTCCCCAATGGCGAGCAACCGATGCACCGTGTTCATGGAAAGGGACATCAACCACCTCTTGTCCGATGGCTATTCGCGTGATGAGATCCTGGCAACCGTGCTGCACAGCATTGCGGAGAATTACCTGGCCAAGGTCGCGGTTGAAAAGCAGATCGGGCGGGTCATCTGCTTTCAGGGCGCCACCGCCCGGAATACGGCGCTCGTGGCAGCTTTCGAACAGCGGCTTGGCAAGCCCATCCATGTTTCACAGTTTTGCCATTTGACCGGCGCGATCGGCGCCGCGCTGGTGCTGTCCGATGCGGGAGCCGCGGCCACCGGCTTCCGCGGCCTCGACCTGTACCGCACGACCATCCCCACGAAGGTAGAGGTGTGCTCCCTGTGCGCCAACCACTGCAAGATCACCGTAGCCGATATCGAAGGGGAGTGCGTGGCCAGTGGGTTTCTTTGTGGCCGGGATTACAAAGCCGCCTCTCGCGTAGACCGAAACCGTTCCGGGTTCAGCCTGCTAAAAGAGCGTCGGCTGTCATTGCTCGCGCCCGAGACCCAAACCGGTCTAGACGGCCCGAGGCTGGGGCTCCCGTCGACGCTCCACATGGCCGATGATCTGGAATTTTGGAAGGTGTTCTTTGGGGCGCTCTCCATCAGGGTTGTGACCACCGAGCACCTGATGCCGGGAACTGGAGTTGCCGCCGCCGAATTCTGCGCTCCGATGAGTGCCCTGCACGCGGATGTCCAATCCCTCCTGTCACGGTCCGACTACGTGTTCATGCCTTTTTATCTTGAACACCGCACGGGCGACAAGTCTATCCGCCGCCAGTACTGCTACTACACCCAGTACGTACCGTCGCTGGCAGCCTCTGCCTGCGGGGCCGCGCCCACCGACGCATGCCGGGTTCTCACCCCGCTGGTGCGCTCCCTGTACGGTTCGCTGCACACGCAGCTTGAGCTTTACCGCATGCTTCAGTCGATCGGGGCCACCCGCATCGGCTTGGGAGACGTTTACCGCGCGTACCACCGGGCCTGCGAATTCAAAGCCGCGGCACTCGCCCGCCTCCAGCGCCGCTACCGCGAGGAGACCGCCTCCACGTCAGGCATCCACGTAGTCCTGCTGGGACGTCCTTACACCGTCCTTTCGCGGCGCATGAACAAGGGCATCCCGGACATTTTCGGGGCGCTCGGAGTCAAGGCGTTTTTTCAAGACATGCTGCCGGAGGACCGCTCGCCGGCGGATGCGATCAAGACGCTGTTGCGGGAAGTTCACTGGCACTACGCGGCGACGATTCTGCGCACCGCGGAGACTGTGGCACTGAGGGCCGGTGCCTACCCCGTTCTGGTGACCTCATTCAGGTGCTCCCCGGACTCCTTCGTGGCCGAGTTCTTCAAGCACATCATGGATGCGCACCGCAAACCCTACCTGATCTTGCAGTTGGACGAGCACGGCTCCAGCGTAGGATACGAGACCCGCATCGAGGCGGCCGTGAGATCCTTCCGGAATCATCATTCGGTTTCCCGGAAGCCGCCCAGACCCGTGTACTCTCCCGACCTGTTCCCCCGTTCAGCATCAACCTTGGAAAATAAAACACTATTTTTCCCGGCCTGGGATCCTTTGTCCCTCCGGCTGGTGGCGGCCAACCTGCGGCGGGAGGGGATCGACGCGCGCCTGTTGCACGATTCGCCGGATACCATCCGCCGCAGCCTGCGACACAACAGCGGCCAGTGCATCCCACTAAACATCGTGGTCCAGAATTTCATTGAACACATCGAAACGCACGGGCTTGACCCGGCACGCTGCCTGCTGTGGATGATCCCCAGCTCCCTCGCCTGCAACTTGAGAATGTATCCCCACTTCGCCCATAACCTGCTGGCCGCGCGCGGCAAGGGGTTTGAAAAGGCTGGAATATATTTAGGCTCGCTGTCATTTGTTGAGCTCTCTATGCGGCTGCCGGTAGCCACCTATTTGGCCTTCATGCTGGGAGGTCTGATCCGAAACATCGGGTGCAAGCTCAGGCCGCTCGAAACGGAGGCCGGTGCTGTCGACGCGGCGATTGAGAAGGCGGTTCAACTCCTCGAGTCCGCATTTTGCGGAGATGGCGATAAGGAAGATGCCGTCCGAGAGGCTGCGGCGGTCATCGCAGCGGTCCCGACGCGCGTGGGGGACCGAGGCAAGCAACCGCGCCCGAAGGTCGCTGTTTTCGGGGATTTGTACTCACGAGACAATGACACGCTCAACCAAGGTCTGATTCACTTCATCGAGGCACACGGGGGCGAGGTGGTGACCTTGCCCTACAGTTCCTATGTCAAAATGGTCGCTTGGCCGTATATGCGAAAGTGGTTCTTGGAAGGCGAATACCTGGATGCTCTTACGACGGGGGCGACCATGGCCGCCGTGACCCTCATGGAGCGGCGCTATCGGCATCCCCTGGAGTCGCTGATAGACGAACCCGAACCGGTTTTCAACGATCCGCCGGAGCAGATCCTCCGCCGGTACGGGCTCCGACTGGAGCACACGGGCGAGTCGATGGATAACCTGCTGAAGGTCCACTACACCCAAAAGTATCATCCAGACGTGTCGCTGTTCGTACAGGCGAGCCCTGCGTTCTGCTGCCCGGCCCTGATCACAGAGGCCATGGCGCTGCGCATCGAACAGGTTACGGGCGTTCCCGTGGTCTCGATCACCTATGACGGCATTGGCGGGAATAAGAACGACGTAATCGTGCCCTATCTCAAGTACCCCCGGGCGGCTCCTGCGGGCGAAAACCCCAGAAAAGCGCCATGAGGACGGGAGCGGCGGGTATCGGCGGTCGTTAAAAAAATGCCGCCCGACCTGCCAACAGCCGAGCAACACCTGTTGGCTTCTCGCCTCGATCGCTTGCTGACGGTTCAGGACTCAATGGAATAATGGTGTTTTCTTTGACGTTGGTACTTTTTGCAGGAGGTCGATTAAAGCGAAGGCGGTTATCCGGAGATTCGGGACGACACCACAGAACGATTCGACTTCGGCGATGAATCGCAACGGATAGCTTATCGCGGAGTTGATCTGCCGATCAGAATCAACTTCTGACAAGCGGGCCGGAAAGGAGCATGGCTGCTGATGCTGCGCGTATTCCAGAACGACATCCTGGACCCGAAGCGTTTCATTATCACCCTGGAGCTCGTGCCGGGAAGGGAACCGGCAGGCAGGTCGGTCGACAGCGTAAAGAGGATGGCGGCGGACGCATTTGCAGACGGCCGGGTCTCTGCCGTTTCTATCACCGACAACCCGGGCGGCAATCCGGCGCTCAGCCCAGATGTGATCGGCCACGACATATTCAAGGCCGGGATGGACGTCATCGTCCACTTCACTTGCCGAGACGCCAACCGGACAGGTATGGAAAGCCGGGCATTGCAACTCGCCATGATGGGCATGAAGAACATCTTGGCACTGACCGGCGATTATATCGGCAAAGGCTTTGCGGGTCAGGGTGCACCTGTATTCGACCTCGATTCGGTGACGTTGCTGGTCATGCTTCGGATGCTGGGAAAGCGCATCCGGCAGGCGGGTGATCCCGACGTGTTTTTTGCGGGTTGCGCCGTGTCGCCGTTTAAAAACCGTCGGGGAGAGGCCTTCGCACAGTATGCCAAACTCTGCCGGAAGGTAGCCGCCGGCGCACAATTCGCCATTACTCAGCTTGGCTATGACGCCGGCCGATTCAAAGAGCTGCTCGGCGTCCAGCGCCGGTTCGGGCTTGATTTGCCTATCCTGGGTTCGGTTTATGTTTTGACGCCGGTGTCGGCGCGAATCATGAACGCCGGCCAAGTTCCCGGAGCCGTGGTCTCCGATGAGTTGCTGAATAAGGTCATCCGGGAATGGCGGGACAAGATGCAGGGCCGGGCCATGGCCGTCGAACGTGCGGCCCGACTGGGCGCCGTGCTGAAAGGCATAGGCTACCGTGGCATCCACATCGCCGGCGTCCACCGCGGTTTTGGACTCGTCGGCCGGATCCTGGACCGGATGGCGCAGATTGAGGATCAATGGCGGGATTTCTTAGACGATTTCGTCCCAGGCAAGATCAGCGGGGGCTGCCCTCGGGGAAAAGAAAAACCGGTCAGGGCAACGGTGTGTTCCCGCAGCGAGACCCTATCGTTTTCGGACAAGATGCACTTCCGCTTTCTCAAGGCCGTCCACGGTCAGTTTTTCAATTTCGACGCGCCGTTGGCCCCGTCCCTGCGATCGATTGCTCACCGGGTCGGCCGCCGGGCCGCCGGTAGGCTTCTGCTACAACTGCTTGAGGACCCCGCTAAAACCCTTCTGCTCGAATGTCGGCGCTGCGGAGATTGCGCTATCCAGCACGTCGCGTTTCTTTGTCCCGAGTCCCAATGCCCGAAACACATCCGCAACGGCGCCTGCGGCGGCAGTCGAAACGGGTGCTGTGAGGTGTACCCCGAGCGGAAGTGCGTCTGGTTCAGGGCCTGGGAGCGATTGGCTGCTGCGGGACACCCGGAGGAGATGGCCGCAGACTGCACCCCGCCGAGGATGTGGGAACTGGATTGCACTTCGTCCTGGCTGAACTTCCACCTCCAGCGCGACCACCAGAGTGCGTCTGGAGAAATCCTGCAGGCGTGCCGCGCAGCCGAATGCCGGATTCCTCTTTCGGATGTCTCTTAATCTACCAAATAAAACCCCGAGATGATGAGTCCGCCTATCACAACGCCGCTCGCGATCACACAGACGAGACGTTCAGGCGTTATTTTCAGCCCTTGGCCGTTGTTCATCTTTGCCAATCCCCAGCCGATGGCGAAAAAGGCGATCACCATGAACACGCCGTGGGTAATCCAGTGATGGCTGGTGAGGCTCTTCATCCACGCCAGAACGCTATTCTCGTTTAATTCTTTCACCACCACCAGAAGCGCGCTCAAAATGCTGGTGATCGCTAACGAGGCTCCAAACGACACGGTATATTTGCTGATAGTTTCCATGGCACCCCTCCTATCCCTTAGTCACCAGCAGACCGACCTTTGCGCCGATGCCGATAATCGCCCCAGCCCCGTCGATCGAAATTCCGATCAGCACGATAAACCCAACTACCCAGAGCACAAGCTTCCGCGCCCCTTTATTGACCGCCGTATTTTCGGCAGCCGCGATCGGCAGGTAGGTGACCAGGAGCAGAAGCATGATCGCCACATGTTCTTTCATCTCCATGAAAAAGGTGTGAGCGAACGGCCAGGGCCCTTTTAAGATTATTGCTTTATCGGCGTAGTAGAATGTCAGGTACCAGTAGCCGCCGACCAAATAGGCCAGCCACATCAGAACCGCAACCGCCATACTCATGGCCCTGATGCGGCTCTGGTTGGCTTCATTTGCGTGCAGCACGTCGACGAACAACCAGACACCTGCCACGATACACAACATCCCGAACAACACATGTGCCATCAAGATAATCTCGGTCATGGTGCGCCTCCTTCGGGTTTTCCCCAAAGGCCCCCTGCCGCGGCCCAAATTGGCTCAGAGGCAACGTAGGATCGTGTAATTGATGTATGTCCTATGCAATTCAGATGAAGTAGGAGAAAGCCAGGCAGCGAAGGTGGGTGGGGCAAGAGTCGGATTGAGGTCGGATCAGCCCCCGCCCGCCACCCGGTACTATGAGTGGGAATAATTTCGCGCGGCGTATTGGCTTTCCTCTGTTTCGTCTGCTATTTTTGAGCGATGAAAAACACCCCTTTCTTCTTTTCTAATGGTGCACTGCGAAATACCATATTCCCTATTACGTGAGTTCAGATATTTAGATTACAGTCTGCACGACCGGTTCTTTTGTCAAGACCATAATCCGGAGAGTGCCTCTTTGCTCTTGATACCTTCCATCAAGCCCCTTCAGAGCCAATAGTGTGGAAGAATTTTGACGCGCGTCTTTGAAGGTCAACTGATATGACGGGGGGACTTATTCCTTAAACCCAACCTGTAACCTCCCATCAGGATGCGAAGGGGAAAATAATTAAACGCGATATATTCGCCCTGTTTATCTCTTGTGATGGCTTCCGCGCCAGCGTTCCCCTTGCATGGGAGCCGGTATTGCAAAAAAATTTCGAATCACGTAGTTATGACCCGCTGCGGATCGGCGTTGCAAAGCCCACCTCTATGGCCGCTCAACAGGGATTGGATGCGTGATTCGGTTAATTGCCAGGCTTCTTTTGGTCGTTCTGCTGCTGTCCCTCCCGTTCCTGCAGACCCTGTTTGCCGGACAGCCGAAAGAGACGAAACGGGTCCTGGTCCTGTACAGTGAAGACAAAGCGCACCCGGCCGACGAGATGACCGACCAGGGGATCCGGTCGGGCTTTCGTTCGAATACGCAGTTCGACGTCCAGCTGTACAACGAGTACCTGGATGGGTCTCGATTCACCGATCGCGCCAACGCCCGGGCATTTGCCGATTACCTGCGCCGTAAATACGCCCGGATAAAGATCGACACCATCATTACCGTCTACCCGGCAGCCGTGGACTTTCTCCTGAGCGCGGCGATCGAGGTTTTCCCCGACACGCCCATTGTGGCAAATGAGGTGAGCAGAAGTTACGCCGCGGAGCTGAAACGCACCCTTCCGAACCGTCCTATCACCGGGACCATCGTAGGCGACAATGCCACCGGCGTGCTGGATTTCGCCTTTCGAACGCGGCCCGATACCAAACGCGTCGCCCTTGTGGCCGGAGCGACCCCCAACAACATTTATAGCGAGCAGGTTCTCCGCAAAGGCCTTGAGCCCTACCTGGAAAAACTTGAGATGATCGACCTGACCAAACTTTCCATGGAGGAGACCCTGGTCCGGGTGGGCTCGCTTCCCCCGGACGCCATTGTCCTCTATGCGGGTATCCATGGTGATGGCAAAGGGCAGAGTTTCGTTCCCCGGGAAGCACTTTCAGACATTTCCCGGGCCGCCAACGCACCGGTGTTCGGCCTGTATGATTCGTTCATGGGCTACGGCATCGTCGGCGGACGGCTGGTGAGCTGGGAGCAGCAGGGCAGGGAGGCGGCCGGGCTTGCGCTGCGCATCATGAGCGGGGAGTCGCCGGCATCCATCCCCTTCGGCGGGAAGCAGGCATACGTCGATCTCTATGACTGGCGGGAACTCAAGCGCTGGGACATCCCCGAATCTGCTGTTCCCCCCGGCAGCGAAATCCGATTCAGGGTGCCTTCACCCTGGGAGGAGCACTGGCAAGCCATTATCGGCGCGATCGCCTTAATGGCAATCGAAACCTTCCTCATCCTCGGACTTGTGATAAACCTGCGCAGGCGCCGGTTGGCCGAACGATCCCTGAGCGAGAGCGAAGAGCGCCTGAGCCTGGCAGCGGCATCCGCAAACGCCGGCCTATGGAGTATGTCTACAGTTACCGGGCAGGTCTGGGCCACCGACGAAATCCGCGAGTTGTTCGGTTTTCCCCCGCACGAGGAATTGAATTTCGAGAGTTTCCTCGGGCGGATCCACCCCAAGGATCGCGAACGGGTTCAGCGGGCCGTTCAGGAGAGCATGCAGTCGGGAGAGGATCTTGTCGTCGAGTACCGTGTCCAGCGTGACGATGGGGGTGTGCGCTGGGTCGCCTCTCGCGGCCGCCTGCGGCCGGCGAAGGTTGGAGAGCCAAAAAATATGATGGGCGTGTCCGTCGACGTCAGCCAGCGTAAGGACACCGAGGACACCTTGCGCCGCAATGAACAGGACCTCCACAAGCTCGCCGGAAGGATTATCAACGCCCAGGAAGAAGAGCTCAGGCGGCTTTCCCGGGAAATCCACGACGATCTGACGCAACGGCTCGCGGCTCTGGCCCTGGATGCGGCGCTGATCGAAAACCAGCTGGACCCCTTGAACCATCAAGCGGCCAAGGACCTCAAGGGCCTGAGGGCCAATCTGGCCGAGGTGGCCGACGAGGTCCATGACCTCTCACGCCAGCTTCATCCATCCATCCTCGATGACCTGGGGCTCGTTCACGCCGTCCAGGCGGAATGCGCCGCCTTTATCAAGAAAACCGGAATCGAATTGTCCTTCGTGGCCGGCGACCTCCCGGAACCGCTCTCCCAGCCGCTGGCGCTCTGCCTCTACCGGATCATCCGCGAGGGGCTTCAGAACATTTTCAAACATTCAGGGACGGCCGAGGCCTCTATCACGCTCCGGGGCCTTGCCGACGGGATCCACCTTGTGATCCAGGACAAGGGGGTCGGGTTCGACCCCAACGCGGTGAAGCGGAAGGCCGGCATCGGCCTGTCCAGCATGCGGGAGCGGGTGCGGTTGGTGAACGGCACCATAGCGTTCGAATCAAACCCGGGAGAAGGCACCGTGATCAAGGTTTTCATCCCGTCGGGGGGGGGGCATGAGCAAGCCGCGGCTGCTGATAGCTGACGACCACCAGATGTTCGCCGAGGGGTTGAAGCGGCTGCTCGGCGCGGACTTCGAGGTGGCCGGGGTCGTCCAGGACGGTCGGGAGCTGGTGACGGCCGCGGAAATGCTCCGCCCCGATGTCATCGTGGCGGACATCTCCATGCCGATGCTCAACGGCATAGAGGCCGTGCGGCAAATCAAGAAGACGCATCCGGGGATAAAGGTCGTGTTTCTCACGATGCACCCCGATGTGGCCTATGCCGTCAGCGCCTTCAAGGCCGGCGCCTCCGGCTATGTGTTGAAGCACTCCGCGCCTGAAGAGCTCATCACGGCCATCCTGGAAGCGCTGAAGGGCCGAACCTACGTAACCCCCTTGATAGCCGGGAAGCTCCTGCATTCCTACGAAAGCGGCACGCATGCCGATTCTGACTCCGCCCCGGCGCTTTCGCCGCGCCAGCGTGAAGTACTGCAACTGCTGGCAGAGGGCCGTTCGGTGAAAGAGATTGCGGTGATATTAAGTATCGCCGTGAAAACCGTGGAGTATCACAAGTACCGGATGATGGAGGATCTCGGACTTAAAACAACGGCCGACCTCATCCGGTATGCCATGAAGCAAGACGTGGCCCATCCCCCTGCCTAGGAAAAATAGTCCGCAAACCTAGGATTTCTCCTAGTTGACCTTTCTCCGCATTGCAGTACCCTGCCGTAGACCATTTCCGTCCGACTCCATCAATGCCATTTGGCGCTTCCCGGCACCCGGCAGAGGTGATTTCTGGAACCCAAACGGATACTGCTGGCCGAGACTCATCCGACATTCGTGGGGCTTGTTCGCCTTCTTTTAAAGGACACGGTAAGCGCGATGTTCATGGTGGCGGACGAGGCCTCGCTGATCGAAGCCGTTTCCGGTACCCGGTTCGATCTCGTCATCGCCGATTTGTCCTTTCCGGTATCCTCCAAGAAGAACGTAGGCAGGCTGCTTCGGAGCCTGCAACCCGATCTCAACGCCATCTTATTAAGTATCCATGACGAACAGACGGCGGTGGACGAATGCTTTGCCGCTGGGGCGAAAGGCTTTGTCCTCAAACGCACGGCATTCAGCGACCTGCTTCCAGCCATCAAGGCCGTTATGCAGGGAGGAACCTACATATCACCTGCGCTCGAAGGGCAGCCGCCGATATAATCATGAGTGTGTCGGCGCGGCATATGAGTGTGGATCGTCGGGATAGGATTGGCACAGGAAGCGTTAAACAAACGACAAAAGGAGTGACCCATGAACGCAAAGAAGGCTGTATGTCTGCTGCTCGTATTGGCATTCGCGGCAGTACCCCTGGTGTTTGCCGCCTGTTCGACAACCCCGATTTCGAAGTCCGACAAGGAGCAGCAGCAGGACTCCGTGCGCGACATGGCCAACAAAACGCTCGCCCAGCTTTACACGAAACACCCGGCCGCAAGAGATGCAGTCGCAAAAGCCGCAGGCTACGCGGTCTTCAGCGACTTCGGCTTCAAGGTCTGGACTCTGGGTGGGGCCCGCGGCAAGGGCGTGGCGGTGAACAATGCCACGAAACAGGACACCTTCATGGAGATGCTGGAATTCCAGCCCGGAATGGGTTTTGGAGCATCTAAGTTCCGGGCCGTTTTCATCTTTGAAACGTCGGATGCGTTCAACACCTTCGTGAACTCCGGCTGGGAGTTCGGGGCCAACGCGATGGCAGACGCCAAAACCAAGACCGAGGGCGGGGCGCTCGCCGGCGCCGTCACGGTGGTGAAAGGCGTTAAGATGTTCCAGCTCAATGACGAGGGCGCCATCGTCGGCGTCAGCCTCACCGCCGCCAAGTACTACAAGGACAAGGAGCTTAACTGAGGCGCACCGCATTTCGTCCTCGGCGCTGTCCCGCGAGTTGAGGTCGAACAAGAGCCGTAAGAAGTTTAATGCCGCGAAACAACGAAAGGGAGAGGGACAATGAAATCAGGACTGAAAGCATTGAGTGTATTGTTTGCCGTGGCAGTTGTGCTGGCGATGGCCGCAGGGTCGGCTGACGCACAGGCGCCGGCCCAGAAGCCCAACATCGTTTTCATCATGGGCGACGACATCGGCTGGATGCAGCCCTCCATCTACCACCAAGGGCTGATGGTCGGCGAAACGCCCAACATCGATCGCATCGGCCGAGAGGGTGCGAAGTTCATGACCTACTACGCCGAGCAAAGCTGCACGGCCGGGCGCACCGCCTTCTTCACCGGCATGACGCCGCTGCGCGCCGGCATGATCCCGCCGCAATTGCCCGGCAGCCCGTCCTTCCTGCAGCCCGGCACGCCGTCGCTGGCCAGGTTCCTGCTCGACCTCGGCTACACCACCGGCGAGTTCGGCAAGAACCATCTGGGCGACCACTCGGCGGCGCTGCCGACGGCGCACGGCTTCCAGGAGTTCTGGGGTTACCTGTACCACCTGGACGCGATGCAGGGCGTGAGCTTCCCCGACATCAACAAGACCCCGACCGAGCAGGCCATCGTGCCGCCGTGCAAGAACACGCCGGTGCGCGGCCTCAGCGACCCTGCGGGCGCGGTGGATGCGAAGACCGCGTTGTGCATGACGCCGCCGCGGCCGGTGATCGCCTGCACGTCTTCAGACGGCACCGAGAAGAACCAGACCTGCAAGGACGAGGGGCCGCTGACGCTCAAACGGTCGGAGACCATGGATGAGGAAATCTCGTCCCAGGTCATCGACTTCCTCGACCGCAACGACCCGAAGAAGACCAACAAGCCGTTCTTCGTCTGGTACAACCCGGCGCGCATGCACATCACCACCATGCTGTCGGACAAGTACATGGCGATGGTCGGAACGCCCGGCGGCAAGGACTGGGGTGTCAACGAAGCCGGCATGAAGCAGATTGACGACAACATCGGCTATGTGATGAAGAAGCTGGAGGACATGGGCCAGCTCGACAACACCATCGTCGTCTTCACCACCGACAACGGCGCCGAGGTCATCACCTACCCCGATGGCGGCAACACGCCGTTCAAGGGCGGCAAGCTGACCACCTGGGAAGGCGGCATGAGAGCTCCGTGTGTCATCCGCTGGCCGGGGCACATCAAGCCGGGTACGGTCCTGAACGACATGTTCGCATCGTATGACTGGATGCCGACCTTCGTCGAGATTGCCGGCGGGGCCAAGGGCAACGACCTCAACAAGCAGATCATGGAGGGCAAGTATCCCGGCATCGTCAAGACCAAGCTCCAGGGGGTCAATCAGCTCGACTATCTGACCGGCAAGTCGGAGAAATCGGCGCGTGACACGTTCTTCTACTACGGGGGCCCGGTTCCGTCGGCAGTGCGCTACAAGAACTGGAAGATCTACTTCGCGATGGCATCCGAGGCCGCAACCGGTGGCCTGATGGGGGTCCATACCTTCCATTGGCCTTTGGTCAACAACATCAGGCGCGATCCATTCGAGGGCTCCGTCGGTTTCGAACCGAAAACCCTCCTGGGCCAGGGCGGCGCACTTGCCGGACCAGTGACCGCCTACATCTATGACTGGAACATCATTCCCATTGGCCAGGCGCTGTGGCTGCAGGAACTTGAAAGCTACGGGCCGTACCCTGCGCTGCAGTCTCCGGCGTCCTACAGCCTGGCCCAGGTTCTCACGGAGGTAAAGCAGCAAATGGCGAGGACTCGCACCCGTGGAGACTGAGACGTAGCGAGTCAGAGCTTAGTCATCCATTAGGGATGCGTGCGGCGGGCGGCCCGAGAGGGTCGCCCGCTATAGCAGTTTTGAGAAGGAGCCGCCCATGAAACCCATTCCATTCTTCTTTGGCTTTGCCCGCGTCTTCGCGATAGCTGCCCTCCTTTCACTGAGCGCGCGCGCCCATGCCCAGACCGACCCGCTGCCTTCGTGGAACGACGGCCCCGCCAAGCAGGCGATTGTCGAGTTCGTGCAGGCGACCATCA
The DNA here is from genome assembly GCA_963791285.1 of uncultured delta proteobacterium. GTDB lineage: Bacteria > Desulfobacterota > Desulfobacteria > Desulfobacterales > SpSt-501 > SpSt-501. Next base: position 113,686 of record CAWBSC010000004.1, on the reverse strand, counting down.
CGCAGGGCAGCCCCAAGTTTGTGCCGCCCGCGGAGCGCATCGCCACCTTCGACCAGGACGGCACGCTGTGGGTCGAGCACCCGATGTACTCGCAGGTGACGTACTGCCTCGAACGGGTCCCTGCGGTGGTCAAGGCGAAGCCGGAGCTCAAGAACGTCGAGCCCTTCAAGACGGTGATGTCCGGCAACCGCGAGGCGATGGCCCGACTATCGAAAGATGACCTCATCAAAATAGCGGCCGCGACTCTGACGGGCATGTCGGTCGAGACGTTCAGCGCCGACGTGAAGAAATGGCTCGAAACGGCAAGGGACCCGCGCTGGAAAAGACCCTACACCGAGCTCACTTACCTCCCGATGCAGGAGGTGCTGAAGTACCTGCGCGCCAATGGCTACAAAACCTTCATCGTCACCGGCGGCGGCCAGGACTTCGTGCGCGTCTACTCCGAGCAGGTGTACGGAATCCCGCCCGAGCAGGTCGTCGGCACCGCGGCCGGCACGAAATACGGCTACGACCGAAGCGGCAAACCGTTCCTGACCAAGGAGCCGAGACTGCTTTTGGACGACGACAACGCCGGCAAGCCCGAGGGCATCCACCTCATGATCGGTCGCCGGCCGCACGCCGCATTCGGCAACTCGCCCGGCGACCGGCAGATGCTGGAGTACACCACGGCCGGCGAGGGAATGCGGCTTGCGATGCTGGTGCTGCACGACGATGCCAAGCGCGAGTATGCCTACGGCCCGGCCTTAGGGCTGCCCGACACCAAGGTCGGCGCCTTCCCCCAGGCGCTGTACGACCAGGCCAAGAAGCAGGGTTGGACGGTCATCAGCATGAAGAACGACTGGAAGCGCATTTTCGCCTGGGAGCAGTAGAGCGAAAAGCAGGCACACCCAACCGCTCAGGGTTCGGGGTTCAGGGTTCAGGGGAAAGCGGTCGCCGCGGCCTTCGGTGCCCGATTCGGTTTGTCCGTTCGGGGTGAGGCTGTAGATCATGGCCTCGATTCTGACGAGTTTCCTGAACCCCGAACCCTGAACCCTGCAACCTGGGCAGTTCTCAAGCAACAAAGGAGAGAAGACTATGACCCGCAACAAACTCCTTCGCTACAGCCTGGCCGTGATCGCCGTTGTGGCGGCGCTGATGTGCGCCGTCCTTCCGGCGCAGGCGGCGGATAAAAAGCCCAACATCCTCGTCATCTGGGGCGACGACATCGGCATCCACAACATCAGCGCCTACAACCTGGGCGTGATGGGCTACAAGACGCCGAACATCGACCGCATCGCGAAGGAAGGGGCGCTGTTCACCGACGCCTACGCCCAGCAGAGCTGTACGGCGGGCCGCGCGTCGTTCATCCTGGGCCAGCACCCGTTCCGCACCGGCTTGCTCACCATCGGGATGCCGGGCTCCCCGCAAGGCATTCCGGACTGGTCGCCCACCATCGCCGACCTGCTCAAGGCGCAAGGCTACGCCACCGGCCAATTCGGCAAGAACCACCTGGGCGACCGCGACTCGCACCTGCCGACCGTGCACGGGTTCGACGAGTTCCTCGGCAATCTTTACCACCTGAATGCCGAGGAGGAGCCCGAGACGTACTACTATCCGAAAGACCCTGAATTCAGGAAGAAGTACGGGCCGCGCGGCGTGCTCCACACCTGGTCGGACGGCAAGGGCGGGCAGAAGATCGAGGACACCGGGCCGTTGACTCAGGCCCGGATGCCCACGGTCGACATGGAAATCTTTGCCGCTGAACAGAAGTTCGTGGACAAGGCGGCCAAGGACGGCAAGCCGTTCTTCGTCTGGTTCAACACGACGCGCATGCACGTCTGGACACACTTGAAGAAGGCCGCCCAGGGCCGGACGGGGATCGGCGTCTACCCCGACGGCATGGTCGAGCACGATGACATGGTCGGCGAAGTGTTGAAGCAACTCGACGATCTCGGCATCGCCGACAACACCATCGTGGTCTACGGCACCGACAACGGAGCGGAAACCGGAACATGGCCCGACGGGGGCACGACTCCGTTCCACGGCGAGAAGGGCACGACCTGGGAGGGCGGCTTCCGGGTGCCGATGCTCGTCCGCTGGCCGGGCGTGATCAAGCCCGGTACGATCGTCAACGAGATCTTCTCGCAGGAGGACTGGCTGCCGACCCTGCTGGCGGCGGCCGGCGAGCCGGACATCGTCGAGAAGCTGAAGCAGGGCTACCCGGCCAACGGCAAGACCTTCAAGATCCACGCCGACGGCTACAACTTCCTGCCGTTCCTCAAAGGCGAGGTCAAGAAAGGGCCGCGCGAGGAGATCATTTACTTCGGCCAGGGCGGCGAGCTGAACGCCATTCGCTGGAACGACTGGAAGGTCCACTTCGCCGTGTTGAATGGAAATATCGCGACCGCCACACGCGACGTGCCCGGCTGGCCGGTCATCATCAACCTGCGGGCCGACCCGTACGAGAAGGCGCCGCACGAGTCCGGGCTTTACCTCCGCTGGTATGCGGACAACATCTGGCTGTTCATACCGGTGCAGCAGAAACTCAAGGAGTTCCTGGTGTCGCTGCCGGAATACCCGTTCCAACAGGGCAGCAGCCTGAACGCCGCCGGCATCAACTACAACTCCCTCCAGGCGCTGCAGGCCATGAAACGCCTGAAGGAGCTGGAAAGTCTTTCGCCGCCGCACAACTGACCCGGAATGGCCGTGCTGAAAAAATGTTCGGAGCGACAGAAGATGAAGAAGCGGGTATCCAAAATAATCTGGACAATGCATGGATGGAAGGCATGCGCGCTCCTGGCGGGCATCGTTGCCATCACCGGGGCATGTGCCACTCAGCTTCTCAACGAGAAGCAAGGGATCGCGCTTCAGGCCGCTGTAGCCGTCGGACAGAAGGACCTGGGGTGCCGGGAGCTTTCGCCGACCGTTACTGCCCGCGAGGTCGGCCAACCGGCCCTGCAAGGCACCTGGGTGGAAGGCGCTTACAGGGCCGAGTATTGGATCCGCGTGGAGGGCTGCGGAAAACAGCACACCTATTGGGTGATTTGCCCCGATCCGGACATACGATGTTTTGCCGTAGGCCCTGGCGGGCTCGCCGACTGGGAATAGGGCGGCTGCGTCAGTCAAAATGACGTCGAGCAGAAGCTGGAGGCCGCGATAGACGCAGCCCGGTGATAGCCGGCAGCACGGGCGAACAGTTGCACGAACGAGAGGAACACGGGGTTCGCATGAATCGGTTCAATGCTCTTCCGGCAGTGGCGAAAAAATAAGGAAAGCGACCCATGCACCTCGACACCTGGGATTACCTGACGTTCGCGTCTCTCTTAATCGTCGGCGCGGCCTGCGGCGGGGCCGCGCTCCTTATCCTGGGGCTTCCGGGCAAGATCGCGATCGCCCGCAAGCACCCGGATGCCGATGCGGTGAACCTCATGGGCTGGGTCGGATTCCTTGCCGTCGTGCCATGGATCAATGCCTTGATCTGGGCCTTCAAGCCCACCGACGTCATCGACATTCGGCGCTTCCCCCGCCAGGAGCAGGCGGCCATCGACGAGGAGATCATGCGGCTCAAAGGCAAGCCTGCACCGGCAACGTCGCAGGAGGGGACAGAGGGGAAAATAGAAAGGAAAACCTGACATGGTAGCCGGGCTGCTCATCACCGCTATCGCGGGTATCCTCTTCTGGCTGGTCTTCTTCAAGTTCAAGTGGATCCGGCTCACCTACGGGTGGGGGCTCTTCGTCTTGTTCTTCGTTGCCCATCTGGTGCTGATTTTTCTGATCGGCATGCGTTTCGTTGCCCCGTACACAACCGATGCCAAGGTGATCCAGCACACCATCCAGCTGACCCCGCGCCTGCCCGAGCCCACGCTCGTGACGGCGGTGCTGGTGGAGCCGAACGTGCCCATCAAGAAGGGCCAGCCGCTGTTCCAGTTCGACCGCCGCCCCTATGAGGACAAGGCCCGGCAGCTGGAGGCCACGCTGGCGGCCGCCCGGCAGAACGTCTTCGTGCTCAAGGCGGAACGGGATGCCGCCGGGGCCAATGTGTCCAAGGCAAAGGCCCAGCTGGTATACGCCGAGGCCGAATACCAGCGCCAGCAGAAGCTCGTGCCGCAGCGTGCGAGTTCCCTGGAGGACCTGCAGAAATCGGAAGCGCAAAAGAAAATGGCCCAGGCCGCCGTCACGGCCGCGATTGCGGAGGCCGAGCGCGCCCGCCTCAAGTACTCCTCCGAGATCAACGGCGTGAACACGACGGTGGCCCACGCGCAGGCCGAACTGGATCAGGCGCTTTATTATCTGGACAACACCACCATGGTCGCACCCGAGGACGGGTTCATCACCAACCTGCAGGTGCGCCCGGGCATGGTGGCCGGAGAGTTCCGCATCGGCGCAATCGCCTCATTCATCGTCGACGCCGACCGCTACCTGCTCGGCACGTTATTACCAGGAGCAGCTCAAGTACGTGGAGCACGGGCAGCCCGTGGAGGTCGCGCTGGACCTGCACCCCGGGCAGATCTTCAAGGGCCAGGTCGACACCATCTGGTGGGCGAGCGGCCAGGGGCAGATGCTGCCGAGTGGCCAACTGCCCGCGTTCAACCCGCCGCCGAAGGAGTTCCAGGGCCGGTTCGCGGTGAAGATCTATTTTGATACCGAGTACCGGGACAGGTTCCCGATCGGGGCGCAGGGTGCCGCGGCCATCTACACGGGCGGCGGCGGCTTCGCGGCACTGCGGCGGATCGTGATCCGCACCTACACCTGGCTCAACTGGCTGTATCCGATTCCGTTTTAATGGGAGGGTTCAGGGTTCAGCGTTCAGGATTCTGGGGAGAGATTGAATGACCCCCCGAACTATCTCAAGAAATATTCAGACCGCAAGGCCGACAAATGTGAACCCCGAACCCTACTCCTAATGGAGGACCGAACGATGAGGCGGCACCCATGGCTTCCAATCTTTCTATGTCTGGCGGTGATCCTTCCGACAGGGGCAGGCGCTCAGACCTCAGGCTCCCCGGCATCCGAACCCGCCGTGCATGGCCAAAAGTCCATGGATGAAGTGGCCAAGCAGCTCAACAACCCGGTCGCGGACCTCTGGGCCTTGAACTTCCAGTTCGACCGCTACTACCTGCAGGGAGACGCGACGGACAGGACCCGCGAGCAGGACGTTCTCAACTTCCAGCCCGTACTGCCGATCCACCTGACGAACGAATGGAACCTCATCACCCGCCCGGTGATCCCGTTCGTTTTCAACCAGCCCGATTTCGAACCGGGAAAGGGCTGGGACGAAACCTCCGGGCTGGGCGACGTGGCGGTGGTATCCCTGCTCTCGCCAGCCAAGCTGAAGGACGGCTTTATCTGGGGGGCTGGGCCGACCTTCATCTTCCCGACGGCCACCAATGACGCGCTCGGACAGGGCAAATATCAGGCCGGCCCGGCCGCCGTGGGCCTTTACATGGGCAAGGATTGGATATTCGGGACCCTGGCCCAGCAGTGGTGGTCGTTTGCCGGGGACGGGGACCGGGAATCCACCAGCCAGGCCAATATCCAGTACTTCATCCAGTACCTCTTCGGGGACCACTGGCAGATCGGCATGACGCCGAACATTCTCATCGACTGGAAAGAGGACCAGAAAAACCGGTTCACCGTGCCCATCGGCCTGGGCATCGGCAAACTGGTCATGATCGGCCCGCTGCCGGTGAAGTTCAGGTGGAGGTGGACTATATGGTGATGCACCCCGACGACTTCGGCCAGCACTGGGGCGTTCGTTTTAAGATAATACCGGTGCTGCCGGAGCTGTTCAAAGACACCCTGTTCTAAAGCCTTGTCCCGGAAATATCTTGCATGACCTGGACAGGGTTTGGCGGCTTGAAGTGCTGGAATCGAAATCCGAAATCCGAATGAGGAGGAAAACCCATGAAGTCAGTTATCGCGAGCCTGTTCGTTGCAGTAGTTCTGTTGAGTTCAAGCTTTACCCCGGCGGCCTGGGCCCAGGCTCAGCCGGCCGGTTCAACCCCTCCCGGCTACGTGCTGGTGGAGGAGGACGTGATCGTCACGTTCGCCGACGAACCCAAGCAGAGCTTCCGTGCCTCCGTCGCCGCTTACTTGAACCGGCAGATGCGGACTGCGGCAACGGAGATCCGCAAAGCAGCCGCCTACCTGAAGCTGGAGGCCGGCCGGGCGACCGGGGACGCCAAGAAAGCGCTCATGGACTCTGTTCAGGAGCTGGAGAAACTGGCGGGCGACGTGCAGAAAGGCACGGTCGGCGACTTGAAAGAGCTGCAGAACGCGTTTGCCCGTGCGGAGCATGCGCTGGCGCGGCACCACTACCTGAAGGCCGTGGAGTTGCGTGCGAAGAGCGATGCGCAGAAAACCGGCCGGGAGCTGCAATCCGCTGCGGACTACGTCGACAGCGGCCAGGTGTGGTTGACCCAGAAGATGCACGAGGGGGTGGCCGACTCCGTCAATGAGGCGCGCCGGGTCGCCGCTAAAATGGTGTATGGCACGGGCGCGGCCGCCGACGAAGTGGGCAAGGCCTTCGAAGATCTGGGGAAGGAACTCGACAAGTTCGGCAGCGCGGTGGCCGGGTTGAAGAAATAGCTGTTGAGGGTTTGAAGGTTCAGGGGTTCAAGGTTGACGGTTAAAAAGAGATAAAAATTGTGCAGTGACCAGCCCCTGAACATAGAACTTTTCTTGCAAAACGGAGGGGTTGTCACATGAACAAGTACTTAGGGCTGTTAGTGTTTTTTCTGCTTACACCCCTTGCCCTGTCCGGCTGCGCCAGCCTGGAGGGCCTCCCCCAGGGCGCGGTGCTGACAGGCGAATATCAAGGATCCTTCAACGGGAAGTTTTTCTGGGGGTCCACCGGGATCAAGGTGTACGAGGCCCCCGGAGGCAGGCGGCCGGTTGTCGGCTGGTTTGAGCAGGAAGCCGAACCGGGCTCGATGATTGTTTTCCGAGGCGACATGCAGGGCCTCCGGTTCCAGGGGCAATTCACAATAGCCGACGGCAGCATTTCGGGGGAATTGTCCCCCGATGGAAAACTGCTGACCGGAGTATACCATTTCACGGATTTCCCTTTTGACCATGGCACTTGGAGTGCACCGAAAAAGTAAATTCCAATCAGAGAGGAAAGGCGAAAATCATGAGCACACTGGTGGTAATCGGCTACGACAATGAGTTCAAGGCGGAAGAGGTCCGGTTGACGCTGCGCAAGCTGCAGAAGGAATATCTCATCGACCTGGAAGATGCGGTGGTGGCGGTGAAGGACACCAAGGGCAAGGTCAAACTGCACCAGGCGATCAACCTGACGGCGGCCGGGGCGGTCGGCGGGGGCTTCTGGGGGTCGCTGATCGGCCTGATTTTCCTGAACCCGCTCCTCGGGGCGGCAATAGGCGCCGCGGCCGGCGCGACTTCCGGTGCCCTGACCGACGTAGGCATCAACGACAAGTTCATGAAGGACCTGGCGGCCGCCATGAGCCCCGGCAGCTCGGCGCTCTTCGTCCTGGTGCGCAAGGCCACGCCCGACAAGGTGCTCGCGGAGCTCCAGGGATCGGGCGGCAAGGTCCTCAAGACCTCGCTGTCGCATGACGACGAGACCAAGCTCCAGGTCGCCCTGAGCGCCGCCAAAAAGTAGACGGCAGCGCATTGCCCCGTTGGAGAGGTGGTCCATGAACGACGGGCCGATACGCGTGCTGGGAAGGGTGCGGTTCCACCGGGGGCCTGAATCGATCAGGCCCGATTCGGCCCCCGGTAAAAACAGTCACCGAGGTACAACGATGCGGATTTCAGCAGGTTGCCGTCAGTACCAGGTGCTCTGTCGGGTGGTTATCGCCTGCGCCATGCTTTTGGCCGGGTGCACCCAGGTCGGCCCGGATTTCGTTCACCCCGAACCGCGGATCATGCCGCAGTGGCTGGAGGCGGACGAGGCCCAGGTGCGGACCTCGCCTGCCGATTACCGCATGTGGTGGACGGCGTTCAGGGACCCCGTGCTCGACAACTTCGTCCAGATCGCCTATGCGCAGAACATCCCGCTGCGCGTGGCGGGCGCCCGGGTGTTCGAGGCGCGGGCCCGCCTGGGGATCGCCATCGGCGAGCAATACCCCCAGGTCCAGCAGGCCGTGGGCTCGGCGCTGGACATCCGGGAGAGCGAGCGGGCGCCAACGGCCCCGCAGCGGCGGTCGCCGGCAGACCAGTTCGAGTACAAGCAGGCCCAGGTGGCGGCTGCGGCCGGCTGGGAAATCGATTTCTGGGGGAAGTTCCGGCGCGCGGTCGAGTCCGAGGATGCGAATTTTCTCGGCTCCATTGCCGCCTACGACAATGCCCTCGTGAGCCTCACGGCCGAGGTGGCGCGCACCTATGTGGCCATTCGGACCATCGAAGAACGCTTGCGGATCGCCCAGGAAAACGTGGACATTCAGAAAGAAAGCCTGCGGATCGCCCAGGCCCGTTTCGAAGCCGGGTCCGGCACCGGTCTGGACGTACAGCAGGCTATCGCCCAGCTGCGCGGCACCGAAGCGGTTGTCCCCCAGTTCGAGGCCTCCCTCCGGCAAGCCAAGAATGCCCTCTGCACCCTGCTGGGCACGCCGCCCGGCAACCTTGATCACCTGCTGGGCGACCGTGCGGCCATCCCGCAAGCCCCGCTGGAGGTGGCCGTCGGCATTCCCGCCGACCTTCTTCGTCGCCGGCCGGACATCCGCAGCGCCGAGCTCCAGGCCGCCGCCCAAAGTGCTCTCATCGGCGTGGCCAAGGCGGACCTCTACCCTGCGTTCGCACTGAATGGGTCCTTCGGTTTCATGGCCAGCGATGTGGGCCGGTTCGGCCTCGGCGACATCGCGGCCTGGAGCAGCCGTTACGGCTCCTTCGGCCCCTCATTCGCCTGGAACATTCTGAACTACGGACAGATCACCAACAACGTCCGGGTGCAGGACGCCCGGTTCCAGGAGCTCATCTTCGGCTATCGGGATACCGTGCTGCGGGCGCAGCAGGAGGTGGAGGACGCGCTGACCGGTTTCCTGCAGTCCCAGAAGAGCCTGATCCGGCTGGCGGAGGCCGCGGAGGCTGCCGAACAGTCGGCAAACCTGGCCGTCATCCAGTATCGATCGGGCGCTACCAACTACACCACAGTGATCACCGCCCAGCAGTCCCTGCTCACCGATCAGGACAGCCTGGCCGTCGCTCAGGGCGCCGTGCCCCAAAACCTCGTTGCCGTCTACCGCGCCCTCGGGGGCGGCTGGGAACTGCGGGAGGGGAATCCGTTCCTGCCGGCCGACATCACCGCCGCCATGGGCAAGCGCACCGACTGGGGCGGGCTGCTCGAGCCTGCGGCGGTTCAGCCGCGCGACACGCGGCAGCTATTGACACCCGACTGGTAGGTGTATGAAAGGAAAGAAGCCGTCGCCGGTTCCTGGTTGCCGCCGGCCCGATTTACGTGCCGAAGGGGGTCGAGGATTATGGCGCGAGTCCTCGTGGGTCCCTGAACCCTGAACCCTGAACCCTGAACCCTGAGACCTGATTAGCTGCTAACCGATATGCCGGAGCGCAAGCACACATCGGACCGCATCACGAACGGCGAGAGCGCTGCCGTCCGCTGCGAACAGGCGGACGCGGCGACGCTGCGCCTGCACGTGTCCGGCCGCTGGAAGATCGACGCGAAAACCCCGGCCGCCGACGAGGTGCTGCAGCAGGCGCAAGCGCTGACGGGCTTGACCCGCATCACGGTCGATGCGCAGCAGGTCGCCGCGTGGGACAGCACGCTCATCACCTTTCTGCTCAGGCTGCAAACCCATTGCTCGCAGCAAGGGCTGACCTTCGACCCCCAGGGCCTGCCGGCCGGCATCCAGGGCCTGCTGAAGCTGGCGACCGCCGTGCCGGCGCGGGAGGGGGCGCGCCGCACTTCGGAAAAGGAGCCTTTTCTATCCCGCCTCGCAGATGCCGCGCTGCGGGTAAAGGACGCAGCCGCCGAGGTCCTGGCCTTCATCGGCGAGGCATTTCTGGCGCTTTGCCGATTTTTCGCGGGGAGAGCCCAATTCCAAAGGCCCGACCTGCTCGGGTTCATGTGGGACTGCGGCCCCAAGGCGCTGCCGATCGTCACGCTCATCAGCCTGCTGGTGGGCTTGATCCTGGCCTTCGTGGGCGCCATTCAGCTGCTGATGTTCGGGGCGCAGATCTACGTGGCCAACCTGGTGGCGGTCGCCATGGTGCGGGTGATGGGGGCGGTCATGGCGGCGGTCATCATGGCCGGGCCGGACCGGTGCGGCCTTTGCGGCCCAGCTGGGGTCGATGCAGGTCAACGAAGAGATCGATGCCCTGAAAACCCTGGGGATCTCCCCCATGGAGTTCCTGGTGCTGCCGCGGATGCTCGCGCTGGTCGTCATGATGCCGATCCTGTGCGTGTACGCCGACATTATGGGGATCATCGGCGGGATGATCGTCGGCGTGGGCATGCTCAACCTGGGGCCGATCGAGTACTTGAATCAGACCAAGGCCTCCCTGAGCCTGAGCTATTTCTGGATCGGCTTGTTCTATGCCGCCGTTTTCGGCGTGCTGATCGCCCTATCGGGCTGCCTGCGCGGAATGCAGTGCGGCCGGAGCGCCTCGGCCGTGGGCGCAGCGACCACCTCGGCCGTGGTCACCTGCATCGTCGCCATCGTGGTGGCGACGGCCGTCATCACGTTTGCATTCAATGTGATCGGGATCTGAGCGCATGAACAGCAAAAAGCCGCACATCATCGTCCGCGACCTGACCATGGCGTACGGCAGCTTTGTCGTCCAGCGGGATCTCACGTTCACGATCAACCGCGGGGACGTCTTCATCATCATGGGCGGCAGCGGCTGCGGCAAGAGCACCCTGCTGCGCCACATGATCGGCCTGAAGCCTCCGGCCAAGGGCAGCGTGTTTTACGAGGACGTCGATTTCTGGCAGGCCCTGCCGCAGGAGCGGGACCGCATCGTGCGCGGTATCGGGGTGCTCTACCAGAAGGGCGCGCTGTGGAGCTCCATGACGCTGGCCGAAAACGTCGCCCTGCCGCTGCGCGAGTACACCGGCCTCAGCCCGGCACAGATCAACGAGTTGGTCGCGCTCAAGCTGGCCTTGGTGGGGCTCGCCGGTTTCGAGGAGTACTACCCGTCTGAAATCAGCGGCGGGATGCAGAAGCGCGCCGGGCTGGCGCGGGCCATGGCCCTGGACCCGGAGATCCTGTTTTTCGACGAACCGTCGGCCGGCCTGGACCCGATCAGCGCCCGGCGGCTGGACGAGCTCATCCTCGAGCTGCGGGAAAGCCTGGGGGCCACGGTGGTCGTCGTCACCCACGAGCTGGCGAGCATCTTCACCATCGGCACCAACTCGGTCTTCCTCGACCCGGACACCAAGACCATGATCGCCGCCGGTGACCCCAAAGCGCTGCGGGACGACAGGTCCAATCCGAAGGTACGAACCTTTTTGACCCGCGGCGAGGCATGAACCACAACACCCCCACCCTAACCCTCCCCCTCAGGGGGAGGGCAGGGAGAGGGTGACGCGACACATTCAACAGTATTTATCAAAGGTATTGCTCAGCGAGGCGACACGTATGGCCAAACCCGTCAGCAAAACCCTCATCGGCGCCTTCGTGCTGGGAGCGCTGGCGCTGACTTTCAGCGGGATCGTCATCCTGGGGTCCGGGGCCCTGTTCCGGGATATTCAGGAAGTCGTGATGTTCTTCGACGGTTCCGTGGGCGGTCTTCAGGTGGGCGCCCCCGTGACCTTCCGGGGGGTCGCCATCGGGGAGGTCAGCAAGATCCAGATCGTCTACGAAGCGGAGAAGCGGGAATTCCGGATCCCGGTGGCCGCCCAGCTCTACCCGGATCGCATTCAGAGAATGGCCGCCACCCCTGCGAAGACATCGTTGCAGGGCCTGATCGACAGAGGATTGAGAGCGCAGCTGCAAATGCAGAGCCTCATCACCGGGCAGCTTTCCATCCAGCTGGATTTTTACCCGGACGCCCCTTTAACACTGGTCGGTGTCGCAAAAGCGGGGTTCAGCTCCCACGCCTCGGAGATACCGACCATCGCCACGCCGATCCAAAAAATCGAAAAATCCATCCAGCAGATCCCTCTCGATGAAGTGATCCGGGACGCCCGCGACACGCTGACCAGCATTAAGGACATCCTCGGCTCCCCGGCGATACCCGACATCATTGCCAACCTGAAACAGGTCTCGCAGGATGCGGTCGGCCTGACGCGCAGCGTCGACACCCGGCTGTCGGCCGTGGCCTCACAGGTGGACCTCACTCTGAAAGAGCTGCGCACGCTCGTGGCCAGCGCCAACGCGCAGATCAAGCCGATCGCCTCGGCCATCGACGAAACCCGCAGCCTGGCACAGAACCTCAACCGACGCATCGAACCGGTCGAAGCGGAGATTTTCAAGACCACGGCCGATCTGCGGGCCACACTGCAGCAGTCGGAAAAAACCCTCGCCCACATCAGCGCCATGACCGCCGAAAATTCGGAACTGCGCTACAACCTCGAAATGTTTTTGACCGAACTGTCGGCGACGGCGCGGTCCCTGCGGACCCTGTCCGATTACCTCGACCGCCATCCCGGTTCACTCTTGCGCGGGAAGGCCGTTGATCAGCCGCTCGGAGGTCAACGATGAAATCCGAACCCCATGTCGCCCTGAGGTGCATCCTGGTCCTGGCTGTGCTGATCGCCGGCGGATGCAGCCTGCTCAACCCCGGCCCGCAGCCCAAGACCCGTTTCTACATGCTGAGTTCGCTGGCCGCCTCCGGCAAGGCGGTTCAACCGCTGGCGACGCTTCCGCACGTGGCGATCGGCATCGGACCTGTCCGCCTGCCGGAGTACCTGGACCGCAGGAACATCATCGTCCGCAACGGCCGCAACGAGTTCGAACTCACCGAAGACTCCCAGTGGGCGGAGCCCATGGGGGATACGGTGGCTCGTGTCCTCGCGGACAACCTCTCCGCGCTGCTGGGCACGTATCGAATCACCCAGTTCCCGTGGCGGTCGTCGATGCCGGTCGACTACCAGCTGACCGTTCAGGTGGCACAGTTCGACGGCATGCCGGGCGGGATGGCCGTTCTCCGGGCCCATTGGCAGGTTTTCACGGGAGACGGGAAAAAACTCATGGACTCCGGGTATTCGGTTTTCGCGGAGAAAGCCGAGGACAAATCCATCGAAGCTCTGGTGAGCGCCGAAAGCCGCGCGGCCGAGAGCTTCAGCCGGGAGGTCGCCGGGGCGATCGCCAGGTTGGCAACGTGAGGCCGTTACCCGGTTGCACGACGGCCGTTTGGTTTTTAACCGGTTCAATCCAAATCCACACAAGAGGACGATCACGATGAAAAAGCGAGCATGCTACAGAGCCGGCGCCCTGATGCTGGTGCTGATCCTGGTGCTGACGGGCTGCGCCAGCACCTCCGACACCGGATCGCAGACGAGTCAGTGGCTTTCAAGCAACGAGAAAGCGCTCATCGGCGGGTTGGGGGCCGCGACCGCCGGCGGCCTGCTCGGTGCCGCGTTCCACCTCGGGCCGGCCGGGATCATCGGCGGCGCGTTGCTGGGCGGGCTGGCCGGCGGCGCCATCGGAAACCGCATGGATGCGGCCGACAAGCAGCAGCAGGCCCAGGCCGCGCAGCGGGCTTTTGAAACCACCCCCTCCGGTCAGAGCGTGGCATGGCGCAACCCGGACACCGGCAACAGCGGGACGTTGACGCCCATGCGCACCTACCAGGCTTCGAGCGGGCAGTACTGCCGCGAGTACCAGCAGACGATCACGGTCGGGGGTGAAAAGCAGCAGGCCTACGGCACGACCTGCCGGCAACCGGACGGCAGCTGGAAAATTGTGAGCTGAACGGACTCGAGACCGCAGGGCGGCATGCAGGCGAACCCGAACGACCACCCTCACCACTGCGATAGGGGGAAGGAGCACCATATGAAAACGTATCTGATGGCTGCAGCGGCAATCGTGAGCGCACTGGCTGTGTACGTGACACCGGCGGCGTGCGCGGACCGGATGGATGCGGGCGCCACCATGGCGCTCACGGACCGGAACAAGGACGGTCGCATCGACCGCGAGGAATACCACCAGCGCATGACGGAGGTTTTCTTCTTTGCCGACGTGGACAAGAACGGCTATGTGACATACGCCGAGCTGGTCGCCGTGACACCGGTCGACCCGGAGGCGTTCAAGAAGGCCGACCGTGACGGCGATGGCAAACTCTCGCATTACGAGTTTTTGTACATCGTCCACCGCGACTTCGATGCGGCGGACCAAAACCAGGACGGGGTCATCGACCTGCAGGAGCTACGGGTTCTGGTGGGGAAATAGCCCGCACATTTCGTGAGAATTTTTCATCACCCCGGCTGAAACCCGCTTTCGAGGCCCAGCGGCGCAGGCATCGGGGCGCCGAAAGCGGTTCCGAATGGGTCGTCGACCCGGCGCCACGCAACCCCCAATGTCGGAAAGGCTGGCATGTTCGAGAAGAAGACTGAAAAAATCCTGCCGGTGCATTTGTTCGCCCGGCGCATGGCAGGCGTCGTCCTGCTATGGCTGTTGTTGATGGCAGTGGCGTTAGGCGTCGGAGTCGCCGGATACTACTGGATCGCGGATTTCACGCTGGTCGATGCGGTCCTGAACGCCTCCATGATCCTGACCGGGATGGGGCCCGTATCCGCATTGCCTTCGACGGCGGCCAAGCTGTTCGCCTCCGCCTACGCCATTTTCAGCGGCCTGGTTTTTCTGAGCCTGATGGGGATATTTCTCGTGCCCGTTGCCCACCGGATGCTGCACCGCTTCCACATAGATGACGCCGACACGCCTGAGTGATCAGAACCGGGGCAGCGGACCGATCGGCACCCTATCCGACCTTGCCGCCTGAAGCCGGCGGCGGGTTCTCCGCGCGGCTGCCCAGGTGCCGGGCCAGGAACCCTTCCATTCGGCGGTAGAAGTCGAAGCGGTTCTCCTCGTTGTGAAACCCATGGCCCTCGTTGCCTTTCACGATGTAGTCGACATCGACCCCCCTTTGCCGCAGCGCCTGCACGATCTGGTCCGACTCGGCCTTCTTGACCCGGGGGTCGTTGGCGCCCTGGGCCACCAGCAGCGGGGCCTTGATCTTTGCGGCGTGAAAGACCGGCGACGCCTGCATCAGGAGTTCCTGGTCTTCCACCGGGTCGCCGACCATCTCGTACATCATCCGGCGTCCCAGTTCCCAGTAGGGCGGCAGCGTTTCCAACAGGGTGAAGATATTCGACACGCCGACGTAGTCGATGCCGCAGGCATACAGGTCCGGGGTGAAGGCCAGCCCGGCCAGGACGGCATAGCCGCCGTAGGAGGCGCCGTAAATGGCGATTCGCTGCGGGTCGGCGATCCCCTCCTGGACGAGCCACCCCACGCCGTCGGTGATGTCGTCCTGCATCTTGCCGCCCCATTGCTTGAACCCCGCCTCCCAGAAAGCCTTGCCGTAGCCGGTGGAGCCGCGGAAGTTGATCTGAAGCACCCCCACCCCCCGGTTCGCCAGGAACTGGGCCTCGGGGTTGAACCGCCAGACATCCCGTGTCCACGGGCCGCCGTGGGGGTTGACCACAAAGGGCAGGCGGCCGGGGTTCGCGCCCTTCGGCAGCGTCAGGTAGCCGTGGATGGTCAGGCCGTCGCGGGACATGAATTGGATCGGCCGCACGTCGGCCAGCTCAGACTCGTTCAGCCAGGGGCTCAATTCCGCCAGTTTTTCGAGGCGTCCGGCGGCATGGTCGTAGAGGTAGCTGGCGCCCAGGGACTTGTCGCTGAACGTGCGCACGATCACCCGCCGCTCATCGCGGCTCATGCCGGTGACCGCCACCCGGCGTCCCGGAAGGCGCGCTTCCAGCGCCGCCTGCAGCTGTCGGCGGTCGGAGTCGAAAAATTCATACTGCGGCTTGTCCGTGGTGAAGGCCACCCCCGTGATGACCTTGCGCGCCTTGGAGCGCAAGAGCCCGGAGACGTCCACCTCGGGGTGCTCATAGATGAGATCCAGAAATCTGCCATCCTTGACGTCGTATAGATAGACGGCCGTCTTGTCGCGGCCGATGTTGGAGGCCACGTAGAGCCGCCGGTTGTCGAAGCTGAAGAACAGCGGGTCGAGGGTGTTCTTGAAATCCGTGGTCACGACGGTGCGGAAGGGGTCTTTTTCGGTCTCGCGGTAGAGCAGGCTCGACTGCACCCCGTCGGTGGTCACGGCCACCCGCAGCCGGCCGTCGTTGTCGGTCAGCCATTCGGAGACGTTGCCCGGGTTTTCGGCCGCCAGCTCCATCGCCCCCGTGTGGATGTTGATGCGGTAGACGTCGAACACCCTGGGGTCCCGCCGGTTGAGGCTGATCAGCATCTCGTCGTCGTTGTCCTCGAGCGGGTCCACGATGCCGGCCCGCACGCCCTCGAAGGGGGTCAGCTCCTTGTAACCGGACCCGTCGATGTTGACCGCGTACAGCCGGTAGTTCTCGTCGCCGCCGGTGTCCCGGATGTACACGATGCGGTCGTTGCTGGCCCAGACGCAGCCGGCGATGTCGCGCTCACGGGCGTCGGTCAGACGGGTCTCGACCTGCTCGCCGACTTTGCGGACGAACACGTTGAGCCGATTTTCCCACGGTTTCATGTAGGCGAGGTGCTCGCCGTCGGGGGAGAGCGAATAACCGGTGGTTTCGGGGTTTCTGAAAAAATCCGCCAGGGGAATCAGGCGGGGCTGAACCGCGGGCGCACCCGCGGAAAGTCCGGGCAGTGCAAGCAACGCGGCCAGCGCCACCCCGGCAGTCATTTTCTTCATGTTCATCGCAACCTCCTTTCTCTTCAGAACGGGAAAGCCATTTTCGGGAAGATGTGCAGTATCAGCCCGACGAAACCGAACCCGGCCGGGAACCAGTACAAGAGGGCCTGCCCGATGTCGTCGAACCGGGCCTGGGCCTGAACCGCTTGATGCCGCATGAGTCTTCGGCGCATATCCGCTCCTCCTACCGAGGTGTATGCTCTGATCGTTCGATTTTCGAAAACGCTGCAACCGGTTCGAGTCGGGCGGCGACCCCGCGGCGGTCGCCGGTGCAGCGCGGCTGGAAAACCAGCACCGTGATGATCGGCAGAACCAGGCCCAGGATGGTCGTGATGATCATCAGCATGCCCAGCTCGTCATAACGGCCGCGCTCGACCACGAAGAGTTTGTTCAGGTATTGGGTGCCGAGCTGGCTGGCCGACAAGGCCAGGTTCGTGAAGGCGGCCATCACCGCAAAATAGGTGGCCTTGCGGTTGCGCGGGGCCTCCTGGGCGATCCAGGCCAGCATCGGGATCATGGCCACCTGGCCGAGCGGCGAATCCGCCATGGTGTCGACGATCGCGATGGCGTGCGCGCCGAACCCCAGATGGGCTTCGGTCCACGCGTGCAGCCCGTAGAACATGCCGAGAAACGGCAGCGCCATCACCGTGCCGTAGAGGGACAGGAAGACCACCAGGTACGGCACGGGTCGCCGGCCCATCCAGCCGCGCAGGGCGAGCATCCCGCCGATTGCCAGGATGGAGGCGATCTGCCGCAGGGTCCCCAGGAAGGCCTCGTCGAAGCCGAGCCGGTCCATCTGCCACCAGCTCGCGCCGGCCCCGGCGCCGGGCATGGCCCGGAACACAAAGATGATGACGGCAATGGCGACGATCTCGCGGCGACGGGCGGGGTCGAGGTCGGCCAGGAGCTGGCGCATCAGGAAACCGATCAGGCCCAGGGACCCGCAAAAAATGATCTCCTCGTTCATGGGAACGCGGCCGAGGCCCAGCAGCAGGGACAGGACGACGAACGCCACCCCGGCGCCCAGGATGTTCGCGTTCAGGCTAACGGCCTCCGGCGCGGATGTCTCGGCCGGCGCTGCGGCGGAGTGTCGGCGCCAACGCCTCATCCCGGCCGCCAGAAGCACCCCCAGCACCGAGACCACCGGGATCGCGAGCGACATCCAGTACATGATTTCATACGAAAGCGTTTTCGCGAGCCACCCGCCGGCCCCGGCCACCACCGCGCTGCCGCCGACGATGGCCATGCGGCCCAGGGTCTGCATGGTCACGTGCATCTGCCGCTGCTCGGCCTCGCCGTAAGGCGTGCCGTCTTCCCGGAGGGCGGGCACGGCCTCGACGGTCATCGCATCGGCCACCACGTCCTGGAGCACAAACCCGATGGGGGCGAGCAGCACCGAGATCACGTACCAGGCGTCCAGGGGCAGGAGTGCCGCCATCCAGCCGGCATGCCCGGTCAGGCCGACCATGATCAGCAGGCTTGCGCCCATCAGCGCGGCTCCCAGGTAGACGAACAGCGCCTTCCAGCGCCAGAACACGTCCACCAGGTGACCCAGCGGCATCTTCATCGCCCAAGGCAGGCCCGCCCAGAAGCCGAGGCTGGCGAGCAGGGCAGGCGTCAGCCCGAGTTTGTCCTTGACGAAGAAGGCCTCGATGATGCCCGTGAAGCCGGAGACCCCGGCCGCGAAATACACCATCAACGGCGGCAGATAGCTCCAGCGCATGTCCCGCGCAACGCCGCACACGCCGGCCGCCAGCCGCAACGCCAGTGCGCCGGCCGCAACCATCGTCCGGGAGATCGGAGTGTTTTTCATGGGCGAGTGACTCCACCAAGAGCGAACAGGACTCGCTTCAGATCCATTTTGTCAACACCGCTTCCGCTGCGGAGGCACGGTTCGAGCCGGGGCGTACCATGCTCCGGCTCGAACCGCAGGAGCTGTTTCCGGTTACGCCAGGTGGATGACCATCACCCCGGCGTTCATGCGCTTGATGAGCAGATCGACTCCGCCGTTTTTCTTCTGCTGATCGATGGCGCTCTTAAAATCGCCCACCGAGTCCACGTTGCGGCGGTTGACCTCGACGATCAGGTCGCCGCGCTGCATCCCCGCTTTCTCCGCCTTGCTGTCCGGCAGGACCCCCACGACCACGACTCCCTTTTCGCCTTTGAGTCTGAGCTGACCGGCAATCTCCGGCGTCACGTCCGCCACCTGGAGGCCGTAACCGGAGTCCTTGGCCTTTTCTTTCCGCGGGGCTTCGGCGGACGCCAGCGTGAAGGCCCGCTTGCCGACGGTGACCGGGAGCGTGAGCTCTTTGCCGTCGCGTACCAGCGTAATCTTGGCCTTCTCGCCGACTGCGATACCTGCGGTTTTGGAGGTGAGATCCCGACTGCTGGAGACCTTCTCCCCGTTGACTTTGAGAATGACATCCTTGGCTTTGATTCCGGCTTTGTCCGCCGGATCCCCGGCGACCACATCGGCGACCAGCACCCCGCCTTTGTCCTCGACGCCGTAGTATCGGGCCAATTCGCCCTTCAGGTCCTGTACGGTAACCCCGAGCCAGCCGCGGGTGACCTCCCCCTTGCTCTTGAGCTGGGCGACAATGGCGTTGGCCATGTCGATCGGGATGGCGAACCCGATGCCGTGACCCTGTGCCAGGATGGCGGTGTTGATGCCCACCACTTCACCATTCATGTCCAGCAGCGGCCCGCCGCTGTTGCCCGGGTTGATGGAGGCGTCGGTCTGGATATAGTCGTCATAGGGTCCGGACCCGATCACACGGCCCTTGGCGCTGACGATGCCGGCCGTGACCGTGTTCTCCAGCCCGAAGGGGTTGCCGATGGCAACCACCCACTCGCCGACCTTCAGGTCCGCTGAATCGCCCCATCGGCACTGTGGGCAAATCGCCCTTGGCCGCCACCTTGATCAGGGCCAGGTCGGTCTGCGGGTCGCGGCCGACGATTTCGGCGTTGAATTCACGCTCGTCCTTGAGCACGACCTTGATCTTGTCGGCGTTCTCGACCACGTGGTTGTTGGTGATGATGTAGCCGGTCTTGTCGATGATAAAACCGGTCCCCAGGCCGGCCTGCCTGCGTTGCTCGGGCTCCGGCCCCCGTCCGAAAAACTCCTTGAAGCGCTCGTCCCCGAAGGGGTTGCCTTGGGACTGCGGCCGCATGCCGGCCTCACCCGCCGTTTTCTCGACTTGGATGTTCACCACGGCGGGGCTGACCTGCTCGGCCAGCGTGCTGAAGTTGTCCGGGATCATCCGGGGTGCGTTTTTGGCTGCCTGCAGGCCGGTCGCGGAGAGCAACCCCACCACCAGCAGCATGGCAATGATCTGTGTGACGCGAAATCGTTTACCCATTTTCTTTGTCCTCCTGGTTTGATGTTTGACCATGCGAACTTAATATACGGGCAAACAATACACCTCCAAGCTCACGGCAAGATGATCCGAAAATGATCAAAATGTTATCCGCCGTTGCGCGTCGACAGGTTGAGCAGAACCGGGAAGTACTGTAGAGTTGCCTTCGGGCTGATCCGTTCCTTGCCCGGATGCGGCCGGACAAGAGCTGCAAGGAGTTGGATGCGGCGAAACAGCGAAAGGAGAAACAAAATGAAATCTGTCACGAAAGCATTGACGGCAGTGTTTGCCGTGGCCGTTGTGCTGGCAATGGCCGCAGGACCTGCCGCCGCACAGGCAACGGACAAGAAGCCCAACATCGTCGTCATCATGGGGGACGACATCGGCTGGTTCAACATCGGCGCCTACCACCAGGGAATGATGGCCGGCAGGACGCCGAACCTCGACAAGCTCGCCGCCGAGGGGATGCGCTTCACCGATTACTACGCCGAGGCGAGCTGCACGGCGGGCCGGGCGAATTTCATCACCGGCGAGCTGCCGATCCGCACCGGCATGACGACCGTGGGCCAGGCGGGCGCATCCGTCGGGCTGCCCGCAGAGGCGGTGACCATCGCCACGACGCTCAAGGCGATGGGCTATGCCACGGGTCAGTTCGGCAAGAACCATCTCGGCGACAAGAACGAGTTCCTGCCGACCGTCCACGGCTTCGACGAGTTTTTCGGTTACCTCTACCACCTCGACGCCATGGAAGACCCTTGCCATCCCAACTACCCGCAGGCGCTTCTGAATGTAGTCGGGCCTCGGAACATGGTCCACAGTTGGGCCGCGGAGAAGGATGACTCGACCGAAATGCCGCGCTGGGGCAAAATCGGCAAACAGAGAATTGAAGATGCCGGTCAGCTATGTCCCAAGCGGATGGAGACCGTGGACGACGAAATCCTGAAGTATACCCTGGACTTCATGGACAAGGCCAAGAAGGACAACAAGCCGTTCTTTGTCTGGCTCAACCCGACGCGCATGCACATCGTCACCCATCTCTCGGACAAGTATCAAAAAATGCGCAACTCCGAGAACAACTGGACCATACATGAAGCGGGCATGGCCCAGATCGACGACGTCGTCGGCGATGTAATGAAGAAGCTCCAAGTCATGGGCGTGGACGAGAACACCATCGTCGTTTTCACCACCGACAACGGCACCGAAGTGTTCACCTGGCCCGACGGTGGGCAGACGCCTTTCGCGCAATCCAAAGGGACCATCATGGAAGGCGGTTTCCGTGCACCGGCGATAATCCGCTGGCCCGGCAAGGTCCCTGCCGGCAGGGTGGAGAACGGAATTATTTCCGGCTTGGACTGGTTCCCGACCTTCGTGGCCGCCGCCGGCAATCCCAACATTGCCGCGGAGTTGCTGAAGGGCAAACAACTCGGTGACAAGACTTACAAAGTCCACCTCGACGGCTACAACCAGATGGATCTGATCACGGGCAAAGGGCCATCGAATCGCCACGAAATTTTCTATTTTGGCGAAAGCACGCTCGGCGCAGTGCGCATCGATGACTTCAAGTATCGTTTCATCGACCAGCCCGACGGCTGGCTGGGCGATAAGACCAAGGCTGACGTGCCGTACCTGACCAACCTGCGCCTCGATCCTTTCGAGCGCACAGGCTGGCCGGAAAATGGGACTAAAAGCGGGTCGCAGGAATACTTCCAGTGGTTCAAGTACGAGTTCTGGCGTTTCGTGTTTGTCCAGCAGGAGGTGGAGAAGCTCATCGTGACGGCCATCGAATTCCCGCCGATGCAGAAGGGCGCAAGTTTCAACCTCGATGCCGTGAAAGCGAAGATCGAGGCCGCCAGGTCGGCAATGGGCAAGTAAGCAAGCGAGAGGATTTGATGAGTTTCAAGGCGGGCGACCCGCGCGGGTCGTCCGCTATGGCCTTTTTATTGGACCGGCAACTAAATACGGCAACCTACAATAAGCCGACGACGGAGTCGGCAACCCGTTCCGCCCGTTTGTGGGATGTTGGAGTTTGCCTTATTTAATTGCCGAAGTAATAATGGGGGGACTTCCCATGGAAGCGAATCTTCGCGTTCGAACGGTGAACCCTCGCTTTGTCAGTGAACCGCGCAGCCCGTGCCGCCGGGCGGGTGCGGTCGATTCAGCGTGGGGATGGAAAGCCAACCTTATTGAGAGAGGCCATGCAGGTATGAAAGCGACCATTTTCCGGAATAGGGCTGTTGCGGTGCTGCTCGCGGCGGCGGTGGTTCTCGCGTCTGCCACCGTGGCACAGTCGCAATCCGAGGCTCGGGTTCAAAACGCCATCGGCATCCTGACCGACCCATCCAGGAGCCCGCAGGAGCGTATCGGCGCGGCCCGGGACCTGGGAGTATCGGGACGGGACTCCGATTCGGCCGCCCAGGCGTTGATCGGGGTCCTGTCGAGCGACCCCAACCCGGCCGTGCGCAGCGCGGCCGCCGTCGCGATAGGCTCCGCCGCCTTCCCGGACGCCGCCCCCATTCAGGCCTTGATCCAGGCGCTGAGCTCCGACGGCAGCGCGGAGGTGCGCTTTGCGGCGGTGCGGGGGCTGGAGGTCGTCGGCGTCGATTCCGCCGCGGCGCTCCAGGCGCTGCAGAGCGCCGCCGCCAGCGACCCGGAGCCGGCGGTTCGTCAACTGGCCCAGGCCGTCGCCAAGCGGTTCACTTCCAATTGATCCGAGCGGCGCCCCGGGCGGAGAGGTGTGAAACGGATATGGACACGGGTGCGCGATCGGGGTAAAAATACCTCCTCGCCGCGGACGTCGCGAACACTCGAATGGAGAGGATGACCCCGCATGGAAACCCCACAGAGGACGGCGATTCTGATTGCGGTCGGGCTGGTGTGCGCGCTGCTCACGGCCGGCTGGGCATCGGCCCAGGCCCAGCCGGATTTCGCGGTTTTGAAAGGCCGCTGGGTGAGAACCGACGGCGGCTACGTCATCGACGTCCAGAGCGTCGACGCCGGCGGCCGGATGCAGGCCGCGTATTACAACCCGAACCCGATCAACGTGTCCCGCGCGGAGGCGTCGCGGTCGGGTCAGGCCGTCACCGTGTTCGTCGAGCTGCGGGCCCCCGGCTACCCCGGTTCCACGTACCGGCTGATCTTTGACCCGAAGAGCGACGTGCTCAAGGGGATCTACCACCAGGCTGCACTGCAGCAGAACTTCGACGTCGTCTTCGTCAGGGGCAAGTGAGCGGATGATCCCGGCTACCGACCAGCCGCAGCGCAGGTTCAACCTGCTCGGCACGCTGGTGTTGCATTTCCGGCCGCGCCGGGTCCCTGAACGGTGCCTGCGCTACACCCTGACCTGGGGCCTGGGCGGCATGGCGGCCGTGCTGGTGACGCTCCAGCTCTTCACCGGCATCCTGCTGAAGTTCGCCTACGGGCCGGTCCCCACCCAGGCCTACGAGTCTCTGGTCCGCCTTCAGGAAGGCTTCCTGTTCGGCCAACTGGGTCCGCAACATCCATTTCTGGAGCGCCAACCTCCTGGTCGTGGTGGTCTGCCTGCACGGCCTGCGCGTCTTTTTTACCGGCGGCTTTCACCCCCCGCGCCGGTTGAACTGGGTCGTCGGCCTCGGCCTTTTCCTCCTCGTGCTGGCGTCCAACCTGACCGGGTACCTGCTGCCCTGGAACCAGTTGGCCTATTGGGCCACCACCATCTGCGTCGGCATGCTGGAGTACATCCCGCTGGCCGGCAGCCGGCTGCAGCAGCTCGTCCTGGGCGGGCCGCAGATCGGCCCGGCCACCCTGCGCAACTTCTTCGCGCTGCACACCGCCGTTTTCCCCATCCTGATCGTCATGCTGATGGCGTTTCATTTCTGGCGCGTGCGCAAGGCGGGCGGGCTGGTGATCCCGCGCTCCCCGGCCGAAGCGCCGGACGACACGCCGACCATGGTCCCGACCCAGCCGGACCTCCTCCTGCGGGAGGCGGCCGTGGCGCTGGCGACCGTGGCGGGCGTGCTGGTCCTGTCGCTGCTGCTCGATGCCCCCATGGGGCAGCCGGCCAACCCGGGGCTCAGCCCCAACCCGACCAAGGCCCCCTGGTATTTTGCCGGCATCCAGGAACTGCTGATGCACTTCCACCCGAGCTTCGCGCTGTTGATCGCCGCTGCCTTGATGGCCGGCGCTTTTTATCTGCCGTACCTCAATTATCGCGAAACCCCCGCCGGCGTCTGGTTCGCATCGGCCAACGGCCGTCGCACCGCGTCCGTTGCCGCACTCGCCGCCGCCGTGGCGACTCCGCTGGCCGTTGTCCTCGACGAGTACGTGGTCGATTTTTCGGCCATGATGCCCGGTTGGCCCCCGGCCTTCAGCCTCGGGGTGGTCCCGACGGCGCTCTGCGCCGCGGTCGTTGCCGGGGTGTACGTTCTGATGAAGAGGAAGTTTCTGGCTTCGCGCCTGGAGTCGGTCCAGGCCGTTTTGGTTTTTCTGGCCGTGGGCTGGGGGATATCGACGGTCACCTGCGTGTTTTTCAGGGGCCAGGGCATGAAGCTGCGGTGGCCGTTTTAAACTAAGGTGGCGAGGGCTCCAGGGTTCAGGAAACCCAGGAACGATCAAAATCGGCAGCGATCAGGTCCCTGCAACTGGTTTTCGCTGAACTCTGAACCCTGAACCCTGAACCCTGAACCGTAAACCCTCTAATATGAAAACAGCCGGGACCCCAAAGAGCAAAAAGCCCGGCGAAACGCCTACGGGAGTTTCGCGCCGCAGCTTTCTGAACATCCTGTGGACGGCGCTCGGTCTGGCGGCGCTGGCCGAAGTCCTGTGGCTGGCCGTTTCCTTTCTGTGGCCGTCCAGAACAGGCGGCGCCGAGAGCCAGGCCCATAGCGTCGTCTCCGCCGGGTCGCTGACCTCCTACGAGCCCGGGACGGTCACCGCGTTTCAGAAGGGGGAATTCTACCTCGTGCGGCTGAAGCGACGGCGGGGTCCTGGCGCTTTCCTGCAAGTGCACCCATCTCGGATGCACCGTCCCCTGGGTCGAAAAGGAGAAGAAGTTCCTCTGCCCGTGCCACGCCTCGGCGTTCGACATCGCCGGCAGCGTGATCAGCTCTCCGGCCGCCCGCGCGCTGGATATCTTCCGGGTGAGCATCGAGAACAACACCGTGAAGGTCGACACCGGCCAGAGGACCAAACGCAGCCGCTTCGAGGCGGGGCAGGCGATATATCCACCCAAGGGGTAAATCCGAAATTGTGACGGCGTCTGGGGGGCTTAAGGGTTCAGGGTTCAGGAGAGCGTGATGGAATCATATCGGCGGCTGGAGGATCTGGCAGTTTATCAAAAGCTATGCCGGTTACACATTGAGATAGGCGGACTCACGCACCGATGGCCGGCCGATGAGAGGTTCGAGTTGGGTTCGCAGGCAAGGCGCTCGTCGAACAGCGCTCCTGCCCAACTCGCGGAGAAATACGATGACCGCCACGTTCGGAATAAGATCGAAGGGGTCAATTCGTGCACGCTTTATCATGCACCCCCATTTCACCACTCACCTCGGCCGAAAAGGAGAACGAGCGTGATTGTTATCAGAAATAGCCTGCTTGCGTTCGCTTTGCTTGCATCAGTCTTTGCTTCGATCTGTGTTTCTCAATCTCTGTCAGGATCTCCCGCATCGCAACAACAGTATTCCACCCCCATGCCGAAAGGCGTTGCTTCCCCAGACAAGGTGGAAACGCGCTTGGGCACGCTCAACTTCTTCGACGGCTTTCCCGACAAGGCAACGGCCGAAAAGCTTTACGACAACCTC
The DNA here is from genome assembly GCA_963791285.1 of uncultured delta proteobacterium. GTDB lineage: Bacteria > Desulfobacterota > Desulfobacteria > Desulfobacterales > SpSt-501 > SpSt-501. Next base: position 87,801 of record CAWBSC010000004.1, on the reverse strand, counting down.
GACTTTCAGCGGGCGGTGCAGGCCTATTTGCTGGCGCTCCCGGCCGTAAACCAGGCCTTCAACCGGAAAGCCATCCTCTCAATGGGTCCGGTAAACGCGACGGTGCCCATTTGGGAAGGCCTCGTTGATGCCCGTACGATCGAACTGACCGCCAATGACAACACCCCGTACACTTGGTTCTGGATCGATCTGAGCAAGGGCCCCTTGGTGATCGAGGTGCCGCCCAAGGTTCTCGGGCTGGTAAACGACATGTGGTATCGCTGGGTCGTAGACCTCGGGATCACAGGACCGGACAAGGGCAAAGGGGGCAAGTACCTGTTCCTGCCGCCTGGCTACAAGGGCTCACCGCCCAAGGGCTACACGGTCGTTCGTCCGGAGACTTTTGGCAATGTAGTCATCTGGCGCAGCTTCCTTGTCGACGGCAACCCGAAGCCGGGCGTTGACATGGTCAAAAAGCTCACGAAGGTCTATCCCCTGGCGCAGGCAGCTAACCCATCGAAGCCCACGTTCGTGGATATGTCGGGCAAACCCTTCAACATGGTCAACCCGGCCGATTCCCCGGCCTATTGGGAGCTGCTGAACGAGGTTGTCCAGCAGGAGCCGAGCGAATCGCTCGACCAGATCCGTTTGGGTTACTTTGCCGCAATCGGCATCCAGAAAGGCAAGCCGTTTAATCCTGATGACCGGATGAAGAAGATTTTAGCTGAAGCGGCGGCTGTCGGGGACGCAACCGCCCGTACTGTCTCGTTTCATGGGCGCGACCGGGAGGGCTACTACTATGCGGACAGCAACTGGCAGCTCCCGTTCGTCGGCGGCTACAAGTTCCAGTCGCAGACCGGCGTTTTGAACCTCGACGGTTCCATCTTCTACTATTTCATGGCAACTGGCGTTACCCCGGCGATGGAGGTGAAAATGATCGGCCGAGGGTCACAGTACGCCTGGACCTGCCGGGATGCGAACGGCAACGTGCTTGACGGCAGCAAAAGTTACAAGCTGCACCTGCCGCCCAATGTCCCCGTGAAAGACTTCTGGTCGATTATCGTTTACACGAACCAGACCCGGTCAATGGTTCAGACCAATCAGAAGCAGCCAAGCGTGAGCAGTCAGAACAAGGGACTCCAGAGGGACCCCGATGGATCGGTGGATGTGTACTTCGGGCCCCAACCTCCGGCGGGCAAGGAGTCGAACTGGGTGCAGACTGTCCCCGGCAACGGCTGGAACACCATCCTGCGGCTGTATGGCCCGCTTGAGCCCTGGTTCAACAAGACATGGCGGCCAAGTGAAATCGAACCACAACAATAGCAGCTCGTCGCGAGAGGTCGGGCGGCGTAAGGCCACACGTTGCAAGCCCCCGGGCTCTCCAATCGCTACCGTGCCATTTTCGGCCTTTTGCGGCTTATTTTCAGATTTTTGAAAATGCGGCCCGGCTCTTTTCGTAGTCATGGCGGGTATTTTTTTGCATAGAATACCCCAGAAACAACCGCTAACCTCAACGGCTCGCCTCTATATGGCACATTTGAAAGGATATGAAAGCCACGCCACTTACGAAGAGTATCGCACTCGATATCAGGAGTGCATTCGAATGCTCAACGGCATGGAACGCACACTTGAGAAGCAGTTGCCGGAATCGGATCGCCGCTGGCCGCAACCGTCGGTGCGGGAGGGCTGCGATGACTATGGCGCCGCTCTTCCTGGTTTTCCTGAACCCCGAACCCTTGTGCCCTGAGTTATAGACCTTGATGCACCGTTGGAAGCTCATAGGGGTCATCGCCACCGCGCTGATCGTTCTGGTCATGCCGCTTGCCGTCTGGAAGTTTCATTCGCGCGTGGCGGCCCCGCAGGCGCGCAGCGCCGCCGATTTCGTCGGCAGCGAGACGTGCAAGGCCTGCCACCAGCCCGAGTACGAGCTCTGGAAAGGCTCCAACCACTATCACGCCATGGAGGTCGCGACCGAGGCGAGCGTGCGCGGCGATTTCAACGACGCGAGCTTTGAACACGCCGGCGTCGTCTCGCGGTTCTATCGCAAGGACGGCAAATACTTCGTCCACACCCAGGGCCCCGAAGGCCGGATGGGGGATTTCGAGGTCACCCACACCTTCGGCTGGAACCCCCTCCAGCAGTACCTGATCCCGTTTCCCGGCGGCCGGATGCAGTGCCTGCCCATCGCCTGGGACGTGAAAGCCAAGCGCTGGTATCATCTCTACCCGAACCAGGCGATCGACCCGAAGGACTGGCTGTATTGGACCAACGCGGCGCAGAACTGGAACGGGATGTGCGCCGACGTGCCATTCCACCAACCTCAGGAAGAACTTCAACGTCCAGACCGACACCTACCGGACCACCTGGTCGGACATCAACGTCGGCTGCGAGGCCTGCCACGGCCCCGGCTCGAGGCATGTGAAGTGGGCCGAGCTGCCCGACATGGCCCGGCCGACGGTGCAGAACTTCGAGCTTCCGGTGCGCACCTCCGGGCTGAGGTCGCGCGAAGCCGTGGAACTTTGCGCGCCGTGCCATTCCCGCCGGGCGATCCTGGGGGATTACACCCACATCGAGCCCGACCTGCTGGACACCATGCTGCCGAGCCTGCTCACCCGGGACCTGTATTTCCCCGACGGGCAGATCCTGGAAGAGGTGTATGCGTACGCCTCGTTCACCCAGAGCAAGATGTACGCGCGGGATGTGCGCTGCAGCGACTGCCACAACGTCCACAGCATCAAGCGGCGAAGGAAGGCAACGGTCTGTGCCTGCAGTGCCACCGGGCGGCCGACTACGACACCCGCCAGCATCATTTCCACAAGCAGAAGGGCGAAAAGGGCGACCCCATCAAGTCCGCCGACGGCCGGGTGCTGTTCGAGGTCGGGACCGGGGCCGAGTGCATCGAATGCCACATGCCCGGGCGCTATTACATGGGGGTCCATTACCGGCTGGATCACAGCATCCGGATCCCCCGGCCGGACCTCAGCATCAAGCTCGGCGTACCCGACGCCTGCACCCGCTGCCACATGGACAAAACCAACCGCTGGTCCGACGAAACCATCACCAAGTGGTACGGGCCGGGACGCCGCGCCCATTACGGCGAGATCATCCAGGCCGGCCGCAACCGGCAGCCGGGCGCCGCGGCGGGCCTGATCCGCCTGGCCGAAGACCCGCTCTACCCGGTGATCGTGCGCGCCACGGCGCTGGAGCTGCTGGCCGCCTATCCCGGCGAAGCAGGCAGTGCGGCGCTTCGAGCGGGCGCTGATGGACGGCGAAGCGCTGATCCGCCGCACGGCCGCAAACCATTTGCCGGCCGCCCGACCCGCAACGCCACGTCCGTCTGCTCGCGCCGCTGCTTTATGACCCGGTCAAGGCCGTGCGCACCGAGGCCGCAGCCCGGCTGGCGGGGCCGCCGAGCCGTCTGCTCGCGGACGACCAACGCCGCGTGTTCGAGCAGACGCTCAAAGAGTATATCGCCTCCATGGAGTATTCCGGGGATTTCGCCTTCGGCCGTTTCAACCTGGGCAACCTTTACGTCGCCCTCGGCCAGCCGCAACAAGCCATCGACAGCTTCAAGGCGGCCATCAAAATCGACGACCTGTCCTACCCGGCCAAGGTGAACCTGGCCATGCTCTACACCCAGCTGGGCCGGAACCCCGAAGCTGAAACGCTGCTGCGCGAGGTCGTCAAGGCGTATCCCGAGCTGTATGACGTTCAGTATTCGCTGGGGCTGCTGCTGGCCGAGGAAAAGAAATTACGTCGAGGCCGAACGGCACCTGGCGCTCGCGGCCCGCGGCATCCCCGATGGGTCCCGGGTCCACTACAACCTCGGGCTGCTGTATGATTACCTGGGCAAATACCAGCAGGCCGAAATGGCGCTGAGCCGGGCCGTCGAGCTGGAACCGAACAACATGGACTATCTTCAGGCCCTGGCGCAGCATTACCTGCGGCGCGGCAACCTGTCCGCGGCGGGGGCGGTCGCCGACCGGATGATCGCGCAACACCCCGAAAACCGCGCCGGGGCCGAGCTCAGGGAATTCGTCAAACGGAAAGCGAATGCGGCCAACTGAGGAGCCGATCCGGCCCGAACCCGCCGGATCCGGTTCGACGCGACCGCGTATTCGGGCGGCATTGAGACGATCGAATGGGTCATGAGCCGAACGGACCGTGCAGGAAGGGGAGGTGCTGAATTGAACGGCAGGCCGGGATCGCCGAGCGCATCCTGGAGAGCTGAGCGACGGCGTCTACGTATGCGACGTCGACCGCCGGATCACCTACTGGAGCGCGTCCGCCGAGCGCATCACGGGCTGGACGCCCGCAAGACGTGGTCGGCCGAAGTGCCTCGAGGACATTCTCTGCCACGTGGACAAGGACGGCCGCCGGCTGTGCGGGGAGGAGCACTGCCCCCTGCACGCGGTCGATGGTCACGGGGGCGGTCACCCAGGTGCCCGTCATCGTGTATGCCCAGGCCAAGGACGGCCGCCGCATTCCCATGCAGGTGACCACTGCGCCGATCCTGCAGCGCCGCCGGCGAAATCATCGGCGGCGTCGAGACCTTCCGGATGCCTCGCCGATGCTGGTCGATCTCCGGCGCGCCCAGAAGATCCAGCAGCACATGCTGGGGCATCACTTCCACGCCACCCCCGGGTCGACGTTCATCGCCCACATGGTGCCCCAGGATATCGTGGGCGGCGATTACTACGCCATCCGGCCCCTCGACGAGAACCGTTTCGGCTTTATGGTCGCGGACATGGAAGGCCACGGGGCGGCCGCGGCCCTGTACACGATGCACCTGAGCCTGCTCTGGAGCGCTTCCATCCCCTGCTGGCGGATCCGCGGAGTTCGCTGGCGCCGTCAACAACGAGCTCGTGAACGTCTTCGGCGGCGAGGTGTCCTTTGCCGCGGGGTCTGCGGGGTGGTCGATGCCGCGAACGGGAGCCTGTGGCTGACCGCCGCCGGCGGGCCGTCCCCGCTGATCGTCCGCAACAGCGGCGAAATCGACAAGGTGGCGCTGCGGGCCTGCCGCTGGGTGTCATGGAAGACGTGGCGTACAGCGGGCACGGGCTGCGCCTGGACAAGGGACGCCATGCTGATTTTCAGCGACGGTGTTTTCGAGGTTCACGACTCGTCCGGTGAAGATGTTGGGCGTCGACGGGTTGATCGCCCTGCTGCGGGAGCTGGGCCATCCGCGCACGCCCTCGATCCCGGCGCTGGAGGAGCGGCTGCTGAAGCTCTCCGACGCGTATCCGGATGCCGGACGACGTCACCCTCATCGAGGCCCGCTATGTGGGAGGCGATTGAAATGAAAACGAAGCCGCCACGTTCGGAATCAGCCGCTTGCGGTCCTGCTCCTGGCGGGCTGCACATGCCCTGCAGGGGCTGCCGCAGGGTCCGTTCATGACCGGCGACTACCAGGGGCGCTTCGACGGCAAGTTCTTCTGGGACGATCGAGGTCCGGGTGTACGAAGCGCCCGGGGGGGAGGCCGGTGATCGGCAACCTCCAGCAGGATGCCCAGCAAGGGGGCCTGGTTTTCCGGGGCGAGGTGACGGGCTCGCGCATGGAGGCGCAGTTCGGCTTCGTGTACGGATCGGTCACGGGCGAGCTCTCCCCGGACGGCAGAACGATGTCCGGGACCTATAATTGACCGACCCGCCCTTCGACCAGGGAACGTGGACGGCCAGCAAGCGGTGAACGAGGTCGCATCATCCGATAAGCTGTCAGTGAATCGAACAGGCGCTGCGCGCCGCAACCGAGGAGGTCCGAATGAAAAAACTGCACGCGATCTTTGTCTCTGGCCCTGATCGTCAGCCTGCCGTCCGGGTGCGCCGAAGTGAACCGGGTGCCCACCCCCAGCGCATCCCCGGTCGTCGACTCGCATCCTGTCCAGCGGCGAGCTGCGGGTCGGCATGTCCGGCGACATGCCGCCCTCTGACATGACGACCAAGGAGGGCAAGGTCATCGGCCTGGACGCCGATCTCGCGCGCTGGTCGCGGATGCCATGGGGTCAAGCTGAACGTCCAGAAGATGGCGTTCTCCGGGCTCCTCCCGGCCCTCGAGCCGGCCGCATCGACATGATCATCTCGAACATGACCATGACGCCGGACCGCAACCTGAAAGGTGGCGTTCGTCGGGCCTTATTTCACCTCCGGCAAGGGGCTCCTCACCAAGCGCAGCACGCTGGCCGAGGTCAAGAAAATGGACGACCTCAACAACCCCGCCTTCACGTTCGTGGCCCTGAAGGGGTCCACCAGCCAGGCCTGTGAACCAAGGCGGGCGCGCCCAAGGCGAAGCTCATCGCCGTCTCTCTCTCTCTCTCTCTCGCTAGCGAGAACGAAGGCGTCCAGATGGTGCTCGATGGCAAGGCGGACGGCATGCTGGCCGACTTCCCCATCTGCGCGGCGGCGGTCTACCGTTACCCGGGCTCCGGGCCCGCGTCGGTCGTGGCCCCCATCACCTACGAGCCGATCGGCTTCGGCGTGTCGAGGGGCACCCCCTCCTGGCGACCTGCTGCAGAATCCGCCAGTCGGCCTCGAGAAGGCCGGGTACATGAAAGCAGCTGGCGAGAATCGGTTCGGCAAGCCGAGACCTGGATCGATCGAGCTGAAATAACGACAGGAGGGGCAGCATGAAACGAAGGGAAAGCGTTGTCATCGATAGCCGCGATCACCGTCATCGTGCTCGCCATGGCATTGGCGGCGCTGCCGGCCATGGCCCAGCAGATCACCGGCACGCCGGGCTCGCCCAGCGCCACGACGACCATCAGCGGCAAGCAACTGCCGCCGCCCGACCCGAAGTTCGGCGGCGTGATCAAGGATGACGCGCTGCAGTCCAAGCCCTGGTGGGCGCCGCGCGTCGTGCCGCCCAAGGGCGCGCCCAACGTGCTGCTGATCATCACCGACGACGCCGGCTTCGGCGTGCCCAGCACGTTCGGCGGCGTCATCCCGACGCCGACGATGGACCGCATCGCGCAAGGAGGGCCTGCGCTACAACCGCATGTTCTCGACCGCGCTGTGCTCGCCGACGCGCGCCGCGCTGATCACCGGGCGCAACCACCACTCGGCCGGCTTCGGCGTGATCTCCGAGCAGTCCACCGGCTTCCCCGGCTACAACAGCATCATCGGCAAGGACAAGGCGACGATCGGCCGCATCCTGCTCGACAACGGCTACGCGACCGTCGTGGTTCGGCAAGGACCACAACACGCCGGCCTTCGCGGCCAGCCAGGTCGGGCCGTTCGACCAGTGGCCGACCGGCATGGGCTTCGAGTACTTCTACGGCTTCGTCGGCGGCGACGCCAACCAGTGGGAGCCGAACCTCTTCCGCAACACGACGCAGATCTATCCGTTCCAGGGCAAGCCGCCCGGCACCTGGAACCTCGTCACCGCGATGGCCGACGACGCCATCGACTACATGACGCGGATTCACCAGACCGACCCGGCCAAGCCGATCTTCATCAAGTACGCGCCCGGCGCCACGCACGCGCCGCACCACCCGACCAAGGAGTGGGTGGACAAGATCAGCGCGATGCACCTGTTCGACGACGGCTACGAAAAGCTGCGCGAGCGCATCTTCGAGAACCAGAAGCGGCTCGGCGTGATCCCCAAGGACGCGAAGCTGACGCCCTGGCCGAACGACGTGCTGAAGCCGTGGGACCAGCTCACGCGCCGAGGAGAAGAAGCTCTTCATCCGCCAGGTCGAGGTCTTCGCCGCCTACGCCGCCTACAACGACTACGAGATCGGCCGCGTGATCCAGGCCTTCGAGGACCTGGGCAAGCTCGACAACACGCTGATCATCTACATCAACGGCGACAACGGCACCAGCGCCGAGGGCGGGCCGCTGGGCACGCCGAACGAGGTCGCGTTCTTCAACGGCCTCAACGAGCTGCCCGTCGACGTGCAGATGAAGTTCTACGACGTCTGGGGCACCGAGCAGACCTACAACCACATGTCGGCCGGCTGGTCGTGGGCGTTCGACACGCCGTTCGACTGGTTCAAGCAGAACGCCTCGCGGCTCGGCGGCATCAACCAGAACATGGTGGTGTCGTGGCCGGCGCGCATCAAGGACAAGGGCGCCCTGCGCGAGCAGTTCGTCCACGTCATCGACGTCGTGCCGACGATCCTCGAGGCCGCCGGCATCCGCGCGCCGCGAGATGGTCGACGGCATCAAGCAGGCGCCGATCGAGGGCACGAGCTTCGCCTACACCTTCGACGCGGAGAACGCCAAGGCGCCGTCGCGGCACAAGACGCAGTACTTCGAGATGATGGGCCAGTGGGCGCTGTACGACGACGGCTGGCTGCTGAGCACCAAGGTCAACCGCGCGCCGTGGGAGGCGTTCGGCCCGGCCAATCCCGGATCCGCTGAACAACCAGGTGTTCCAGCTCTACGACCTGAACAAGGACTTCAGCCAGACCGACGACATCGCCGCGAAGAACCCGCAGAAGGTCAAGGAGATGCGCGAGATGTTCGTCGCGGAAGCGAAGAAGTACCAGGTCTTCCCGCTGGACGCGTCGGTGGCGGCCCGCATCGTCGCGCCGCGCCCGAACATCACCGCCGGGCGCACCGAGTTCGTCTACACGCGGCCGATGGTCGGCCTGCCGCAGGGCGATTCGCCGTTGCTGCTGAACACCTCCTACACCATCACCGCCGACATCGAGGTGCCGCAGGGCGGCGCCGAGGGCATGATCCTGACCTCGGGCGGGCGCTTTGCGCGGCTACGGCTTCTACCTGCTCAAGGGCAAGCCGGTGTTCCTGTGGAACCTGGTCGATCTCGAAGCGCATCAAGTGGGAAGGCCCCGAGGCGCTGGCGCCCGGGCAGGCACACGGTCGAGTTCGACTTCAAGTACGACGGCCTCGGCGCCGGCACGCTCGCGTTCAACAACTTCAGCGGCCTCGGCCGGCCCGGCACCGGCACGCTCAAGGTGGACGGCAAGGTGGTCGCAGACCAAGCGGATGGAGAAGACGCTGCCGATGATCCTGCAGTGGGACGAGAGCTTCGACATCGGCTCCGACACGCTGACCGGCGTGAACGACGCCGACTACAAGCCGCCGTTCGCGCTGACCGCCAAGCTCAACAAGCTGACGATCAAGGTCGACCGCCCGCAGCTGTCGCCCGAGGACATCAAGAAGCTGGAGGGTGCGCAAGCCGAGGCGCTCGACGGCAAGCCGCTGACACACGTGCAGCCCGGGCCGCAATAGCCCTGCACGGCAGCGGGATACCAAGGTGAGCGAATAAAAAGAGGTATGGCGCTCGACGCCGGTTTGTCGGCGTGGGCGGTGATTCCTTGTGCGGGCGGCGTCCGGCCGCGAAACGGTCGCGGCTGGGAAGCCGCTCCCACGGGAAGAGGGCGGCAAGGCCCAACCCCATAGCATTGAAAGGAGATCCTACATGCGGTCGCATCATATGGTCGGCCTGAGCCGGCCTGGATTCAGGACGCTCACGGCCGGGCTGCTGGTCATCGCTGCCGGGCTGTTGTCGATTTGCCCGGCCGGCGCCGTCACGCCGGAGGAAGCCGCGGCCATCGGCGTCGATGCCTACATCTACGGCTATCCCTGGTCACCATGGAGATGACCCGGCGCGTGATGACCAACGTCCCCGCGCCCGAAGGAACGCGGGCACCGATGGGCCAGTTCGTGCGCATGCGCGCCTACCCGGACGCCTCCTTCCGGGACGTCACCGCGCCCAACGCCGACACGCTGTACACGGTGGCGTGGATCGACGTGTCCAAGGAGCCCTGGGTGCTCGGCGTCCCGGACACGGCCGAACGCTACTGGCTGTTCCCCATGCTGGACGGCTGGACCGAGGTCTTCCAGGTCCCGGGCAAGCGCACGACCGGCACGAAGGCCAAGACCTACGCCATCACCGGCCCGAACTGGAAGGGCAAGCTGCCCCAGGGCCTGCGGGAGTACAAGTCGCCGACGGCGATCGTCTGGATCCTGGGCCGCATCTACTGCACCGGGACGCCGGGGGACTACAAGGCCGTGCACGCGCTGCAGGACAAGTTCAAGCTGGCTCCGCTCAGCTGCCTACGGCAAGCCCTACACGCCCCCGCCGGCGCAGGTGGACCCCGCCGTCGACATGAAGACCCCCGTGCGCGAACAGGTGAACCGGCTGGACGCGGGGGCGTACTTCAAGCTCTTCGCCCGGCTCTTGAAGGACAACCCGCCCGCGAAGGCGGATGCGCCGATCCTGGCGCGGCTGGCGCAGATCGGCATCGTGCCGGGGCAGGATTTCGACATCGCCAGGCTCGACCCGGCCGTGGCCCAGGGGCTGCAGAATGTCCCGCAGGCCGGGGTCGAGAAGATCATGGCCCATTTCAAGAGTGCCGGCAGGGTCGAGAACGGCTGGGTGTTTTCCACCCAAACCGGCGTCTACGGCACCGACTACCTGCAGCGCGCCCTCATCGCCGCCATCGGCCTGGGCGCCAACCGCCCGCAGGACGCGATCTACCCGACCTCGGAAGAGGCGGCCAACGGCAAGCCCTACGACGGGGCCAACCGCTACGTGATCCACTTCAACAAGGGCGAGATGCCCCCGGTCAACGGCTTCTGGTCCCTGACCATGTACGACGCGGACTACTTCTTCGTTCAGAACCCGTTGAACCGCTACACGCTGAGCTCGCGCAGCAAGTTCAAGACCAACAAGGACGGCTCGGTGGACCTCTACATCCAGAACACCTCGCCGGGCAAGGGCAAGGAGTCCAACTGGCTCCCGTCCCCGGCCGGCAAGTTCATCCTGATGTTCCGGTTCTACTGGCCCAAGGAGGCGATCATCGACGGCACCTGGAAGCTGCCGGCGGTGACGCCGATCCCGCACATGCCGGGGTAGCGCCGAATGTCGCAGGACGAAGATTCAGGGTTTATCGTCTTCCTCAATTAGTGTAAGAAAGCACACACCATATGCGCACGTTGCACGGCCGCCAGGGAGGCCGGCGCAAATGCGGCGGGTTGCTCTTCAAGCGCGAGTGTTCTCTGTGGGAGGCTTTCAGCCTCGACGACCGCGGCTGGAAAGCCGCTCCCACGAGAATCGTGGCTGTAATGCCCCGACTCCCCTGAAACCCCTATCGACCTTGCGATTTGAGTGAAATGGACGATTCATGCCGACGACGAGTCACCATCATCAACACCCGGGCCCGGGTCACCCGCGCAAGGGCCTGCACAAGGACTGGCGGATGTGGCTGGCCCTCGCCCTGATGCTCGCAGCCGTCGCGATATACGTCTTGACCCTGGACGACTCGCTCTTGTCGCTGGCCGCCGCACGCGCGTCCTGCTGAAAGCGAGCCGTTTCAAACGGGCAGCAGAGGGGAACGCATGGCAAAGGTCCTCCACGCAATCGGCCTGGCAGCCGTCCTTTTTCTAACGCCGCCCTCCGTGCATTCGGCCGGGCCGGCGGCCACCCCGGAGCCGCCGGCCGCCACGTCGCCCCTTGCCGCCCCCGCCGCGCCCCCGGCGACCATAACGGCGGCCGAGGTCATCGCCAAGTCCTCGGAGGTCTCGAGCCTCCTGGGCACCCTCGCCGAAAAATTCGCCCCCAGCGCCGAAATCGCGAAAATCGAGCGGTCGCTGTCCGAGGTCACCCGGCAGATCGACGTGGACTTCACCGACACGTCGGTGACGCTGGGGGAGCAGCCCCCGCTGACGACCATCCAGGCCGAGCAGGCGCGCTGGCAGTATCGCCACCTGCAGGTGACCGGCTGGCTGACGGTGCTGACCCAGCGCGCCGTCGAGCTGCGAACGGCCTACGACGCCCTGACCCGCACCGCACGGACCTGGACGCAGACCCGCGACGCCGTCCAGGCCGAGCAGGCCCCCGCGGCTATCGTGCAGCAGGTGATATCGACACTGGGGGCCATCGAGGCCGCCCAGGCCCAGCTGAAGTCGCAGGAGGACGCGATCCTGGTGCTGCAGGGCAGCCTGGCCGCCGAGCTCTCCCGCTGCGACGACATGCTGGCGCAGATCGCCCGGGCCCAGAAATCGGCGGTCGCCGGCATGCTGAGCCGGGAAAGCCCGCCGGTCTGGAGCGCCGAGCTCTGGGCCAGGGCCCGGGACACCCTGCCGGGCCGGTTGTCGGCCATCAGCCGGGGGTTCTGGGCCAACATCCGGGAGTTCCTCATGGACCCCGCGCGCGGGCTGCCGGTTCTCGCCCTGATGTTCCTGGCATTGGCGTTCGCGACCGTTGCGGCGCGGCGCAGGAAGCGGCTGTGGGCAGCCAGCGGCATCGGCGTGTCCGCGGTCGTGAACGTGTTCGACTGGCCGTACTCGGCCGCGCTGATGCTCGTCCTGTGGGCGGCCTCCTCCCCGGCTTCCCCGGCCCCGGCCCGTGTCCAGGACCTGCTGTTGGCGCTGGCGTTCCTGCCGGTCGTGCGGCTGGTGCGGCGCATGGTCGACCCGCGTGTGCTGTCCATGCTCTTCGCCATGGTGCTGCTCTACATGGTCGACCTCGTGCGCCGGGCCCTCGGCGGCGCCCCCCTGGTCGAGCAGGCGCTGCTGGTCCTGGAAAGCGCGGCCGCGATCGCAGCCCTCGCGTGGCTGCTGCAGCACGACCGCCTCCGGCATATCCCGGGGCAGATCCCCCCCATCCTGCGCTCGCGCTTCAGCCCGGCCCTGCTGAAGCTGCTCGGCGTCGCCTTGGCGGTCGGCGGCCTGACCGCCGCCCTGGGGTTCACGCGGCTGGCACGAATGCTCACCCCCGCCATTCTCAACGGGGGCGGCCTGGCCCTCATTTTGTACGCGGCCGTGCGCGTGGCCCGCGGGGCGCTGGCGATCGCGCTGCGGGCGTGGCCGCTGGACCGGCTGCAGATGGTGGGCAAGCACATCGACCTGCTGGAGGGCTGGGCGCAGCGGCTGCTTTTCTGGACGGCGGCGCTGGTCTGGACCAGGCGCTTCCTCCAATATGTCGGGCTGCTCGACCCGGTGGTATCGTTGGGCAGTGCCATTCTCGAGGCGAAGTTCGAGCGTGGCTCCATCAGCGTCTCGATCGAGGACATCCTGGCGTTCGGGGTCACGGTGTGGGTTTCCTTCCTGCTCTCCGCCGTCGTCCGCTTCGCGCTCAAGGAGGAAGTCTACCCGCGCCGGGGGGTGGCGCGCGGCATGTCCTACGCCTACTCGCGCCTGGTGCACTACGTCATCCTGGCGGTCGGGTTCCTGGTGGCGCTGGGGGTGCTGGGGCTGGACCTCTCCAAGGTGAGCGTCCTCGCGGGCGCCTTCGGGGTCGGCATCGGCTTCGGCCTGCAGGACGTGGTCAACAACTTCGTCTGCGGCCTGATCCTGCTCTTCGAACGCCCGGTGCACGTGGGCGACATCGTCGAGGTGGGCGGGCTGCAGGGCGAGGTGCGGCGCATCGGCATCCGCGCCAGCACCGTGCGCACCTACCAGGGCGCGGACATCGTCGTGCCCAACTCCCAGTTCATCACCGCCAACGTGACCAACTGGACGCTGAGCGACCAGATGCGGCGCTTCGAGCTGCCGGTGGGCGTGAACTACGGGGCGCCGGCGGGCCAGGTGATCGAACTGCTCGAGTCGACGGCGCGCGCCAACCCGGGGGTCCTGCAGACCCCGCCGCCCAAGTGCTTCTTCATGGGGTACGGCGACAGCTCGATCAACTTCGAGCTGCGGGCCTGGACGGACCAGTTCGACAACTGGGGGGCTATCCGCAGCGAGCTCGCCACCGCCGTGTACGACGCGGTGGTCGCGGCCGGGTTCTCGTTCCCGTTCCCGCAGCGCGAGGTGCGCGTGCTGGGGGATCCAGGGGCGGGGAAGCATGACGGCCCGCGGCCGGGCGATGGGATCGAGCCGTCGCAGAAAGAGTGACGATCCCGTGGATTTCAAAAATGGTTTCGAATTCCGTGTTTCGATTTCCCCGGCTGTGGCCGAGCCGGGAAAGATAGCATCCGACAGGATCGACAGGATTTTCAGGATCGAGTTCAACGTGAAAACCAAGGAGGCCTGCATGAGAAGATGCGATCGCGGCGTGTTGCTTTTCGCACTGATTTGGTTATTGGCTGTCGGTCCGGTTCACGCCGGTGGGCTTTGGTTAACCCTGCAGCCGACCCCGGACATGGGGGTGGGAAGCGCCGGGAGCCAGGCGACGGGGTTCGATGCCTCCACCGCCACCGCCAACCCGGCCGCGATGACGCGACTGGACCGTTCCCAGATGGAAACCGGCATCATGGGCCTCTACGTCGACTCCCAGTTCAATGTCAAAAACTCCAGCAACGGCGACAACGGCGGCGGCAACGCCGGCTATTTCAGCCCGGTCCCGACGCTGAATTACGTGCACAGCGTAAGCCCGGATTTGAAGCTGGGGCTGGGGGTGGGGTCTTATTTCGGGTTGGGGCTCAATTACTCCAACGAATGGGCAGGCAAATACTATGTCCAGAACGCGAGCATCACGACGCTGGCGGTCAACCCGACCATCGGCTACAAGATCGCCGACTGGCTGTCGGTCGGCGGAGGCGTGAGCGTGGTGCAGGGCAAGCTGACCGAACGGGTGGCGGTCAACACGCTGCTCGAGCCCGGCGACGGGCGGCTCAAGTACGATGCCTCGGACGTGGGCTACGGGTACAACCTCGGGGCGCTCTTCACGCTGAGCCCGCAGACGCGCGTGGGGGTCACCTACGTCTCGCAGGTCAACCTGGACTTCAAAGACGAGATGCGCTTCAAGAACATGGACGGCACGATCCTGGGGGCGGCGCTGAACGCATCCGGCCTGCTGGATGCGCAGCTGAAGATCAACATGAACATCCCGGCCCAGCTATCCTTAGGGGTCTACCAAGCCATCACCGACAAGCTGGCGCTGGTCGGCACCGTCAACTGGCAGAACTGGAGCCGCTTCGGCGAGCCCGAGATCGCGGTCGCCGACAGCAACACGGTCACTGCCGACCTCAACTACCAGGACACCTACCACGCGGGCATCGGGGCCTACTACCGCGTGGCGGAGCCATGGCTGCTGATGGCCGGTTTCAGCTACGACACCTCGCCGACTTCCAGCAGCAGCGATCGCGGGCCCGTGCTGCCCTTGGGCGCGTTCTTCACCTATTCGGCCGGCGTTCAGTATGACTGGAACAAGGATTTCTCGCTGGGCGTGGCCTACGCCCTGATCGACGCCGGCCCCGCCAAGGTCAACAGATCCGGCGGGCCCCTCAAAGGGGACCTCAAAGGCGAGTACGACACCAACTTCATCCACGCGTTCAACGTGAACTTCGTCTACCGCTTCTGACCGGGCGAAGGCGAAGCGCCGCAAACTTGAAGACCCGGGAATAAGTAGTACTATAACTCTCGGGCGTTGGCCGAGTCGGGCTGAAATCTTGAAGGGGGGGAAGAGCGGATGAAAACCGTGTTTGCGATTGCCGTGGTGGGGCTTTTCGCCCTGGCGCTGCCGGCGCACGCGGCGGATCCCCTGCAGGCCTTCCCGTCCGCCGACACGGGCATGGTCCGCCACGTGCTGCAGCTGCCGAAGCAGACCGACGAGTCGGCCTTCAAACTGGAGCTGATCGTCGGCCGGACCGTGCCGCTCGACGGACACAATCGCTATTTCTTCGGCGGCCGAATCCAGAAAGAAGACATCAAGGGCTGGGGCTACACGCGCTACGTCGTCGGCGCGCTGGGGCCCATGGCCGGCACCCGGATGGCGGTCGACCCGAACGCGCCGAAGGTCGACCGATTCATCACCCTTGGCGGGGAGCCCTACCTGATCCGCTACAACAGCCGCCTGCCGGTCGTGGTCTATGCGCCCGAGGGCGCGGAGGTGCGCTACCGCGTCTGGAAGGCCGAGCCGCAGGCGAAGGCGATCGACAAGGGGTGAGCCCGTCGCAGAGGAGACATCGCATGAATACGCACCTGCATTTCCTGGTGGCGCTGCTGGTCGTCGCCGTGGCCGGCCCGATCGCGGGCAGCCCCGCGCAGGCCCAGGGGCCCAGCTGCTATGTTTCACCCAGCATGGAAAAAACCTACATGTTCATCCGGGAGCTCGATTCGGATGGCAACCCGGTCGGCGAGATCGGCGGCCGGTGGGTCAACTTCGGGGAGCAGGCGCCCGTCACGAGCAGCACGGGCAACATCGCCATCAGCTACCGGCTGGCGTCTTCGGACCTGGAAATCCTGATGGACGCCACGCCGTGCGCGGGCGGGAACCTGATCTCCGTCCCGTGAACCCAACATGTGTGCAATGAGGAAAGGAAGCGTATGGGATCCATGAGGTGCGCTGTGGTCGCGGTCTGCGGTCTGCTCGCGCTGGCGCTCATCGGTTGCACGGGCGGGCCGCCGGTCGACAAGACCCTGCAGGCCGAGGTGATGCTGGGAACGGCCGGGTTCACGCTGAAGACCGTGACCTCGCAGGCGCAGGGCGAGCGCCTGGCGCAGCTCCCCCAGCGCAAGGTGGTGCGTTTCGCGACCTCGAAGGGCGAGGTGTATGTCTGGGCGGACGTCCCGGAGTGCCGCTGCTTCTACACGGGCACGCGCCAGAACTACGAAACGCTGTACGAGCTGAACAAGGAAGCCCGGGGCCAGCAGCGCCTCAATTGGTACGACGCCCAGGACAACGACCCGCTCTGGGGCAACCCCGCGGACTGGGAAGACGCCCTGCTGGGCGGGGGCTGAACGGTTGACGCCACCATGCGCATGACAACGCGACACGCCTGTTTCTGGCTTGGCCTCGGGGCGCTGCTGACCGCATGGCCCGGGTGGGCGGGGACCGTTCTGGACCGGGTGCAGTCGCAAAAGGTCGTCCGGTGCGGGGTCAGCGAGGGCATCCCCGGGTTTTCCGTGCCGGGCGCCGACGGCCGCTGGACGGGCATGGACGCGGACTTCTGCCGCGCGGTCGCGGCCGCAGCCATAGGCGACCCCGACCAAGGTGGACTTCGTGCCGCTGACGGCCGCCGGGCGCTTTCCCGCGCTGAAAAGCGGCCGGATCGACCTGCTCGCACGCAACACCACGCGGACGCTCGGGCGGGAAGCCAACCTGGGGACGGAGTTCGCCGGGACGCTCTACTACGACGGCCAAGGCTTCCTGGTCCCGACTGCCGGGAAGGCCGAACGGCCCGAGGACCTCAACGGGCAACCGGTCTGCGTGGCCAAGGGATCTACCCACGAGGTGAACCTGGCGGATTATTTCCAGACCCGCGGCCTGTCGTTCACCCCTGTTGTAGTAGATTCGATCGTTCAAGCGAATTCAAAGCTTGCGCGCAGAGAGTGCGTTGCCGCGACGTCCGACGGCGCGATCCTCGAGATATTGCGGAGTCTGTGCGCCGGACGGCACCTCCTCCTACCGCCTGCTGCCGGCCCGCATCTCCAAGGAGCCCTTCGGCCCGGTCGTGAACCGCGGGGACGAGGGGTGGCTGACGCTGGTGCGGTGGGTCCTGTTCGCACTCGTCGAGGCGGAGGAGCGCGGCATCACGCGCGCCAACGTGCGGACCGTGCGCGACACCACCGCGGACCCGGCGGTGAAGGCTTTCCTGAGATCTCCCGGGGACTACAGCAGCGCCCTGGGCGTCGCGCCGGGCTGGGTGGTGCGAGTGGTGGAGAGCGTCGGCAACTACGGCGAGGTGTTTGAGCGCAACCTCGGCCGGCACAGCCCCCTGAACATTGAGCGGGGGCACAACCGCCTGTGGACGGAAGGCGGCCTGATGTACGCCCCCCCGTTCCGCTGACGTTGATGGGGTGACACCCGGTGGACCTGAATTCCATCCTCATCGTCGCCGTCTTCGGCACCGTCATTCTGGCGATCGCCTTCAACCTGTGCGACATGGTCATCGCCGCCATGCTGGGGGTGAGCACGCTGCTCGTCTTCGGGGCGTTCTCCCAGCCGGATGCGCTCGGCGCGGCGAAATCCGCCGGGGGGCCGCTCGCGCTGCTCTTCGGGGGCATGGTGGTCGCCCGCACCCTCGAGCCGACCGGACTCTTCGAGCACATCGGCACGCGCTTCCTGATCGCCACGCGCGGCAGCGGGCGACGGTTCCTGCTCGGGGTCTTCGTCCTGGTGGCGGTGCTCTGCGCCTTCCTCCCCAACGCCACGACCGTCATCCTGCTGGCGCCCATCATCATCCGCATCGCCCGGGCGCTCGATGTGGACTTCGTCGGGCCCATGATCGTGACCGCCATCATCAGCAACTCGGCCGGCCTGCTCACGCTGATCGGCGACCCGGCGACTTACCTGGTGGGCAGCTCGATCGGCATGACCTTCACCGGCTACCTGCGCCAGGTGACGCTCGGCGGCATCCTGACGATCCTGGTGCTGATCCCGCTCATGCCGTTCGTGCTCAAGGACGTCTGGCGCGTCCGGCGCACGCTGCCGGCCGATCTGAAGCCGCAGCCGCTGACTCGGCCGGTCATGGCGGCTTGCGCCCTGATGGTGCTGGCCGCCATGGTCGCCCTCTTCATGTTCGGGGAGGACCTGCCGACCCACATCGTGCCGCCGGGGGTGGCCGTTATCGCGGCCTCGCTCGGGCTGCTGGTCATCTACGGCGCACGCGTCGAGCCGGTCGACCAGGTGATGAAGGATATCGATTGGAAGACGCTGCTCTTCCTGTTGTGCATGTTCTGCCTGGTCGAGGCGTTCAACAAGACCGGGCTGATTCAGGCTCTGTCGCAGGCGTTCTACGCCTGGTTCGGGGTCGAGCTGCTGCTGGTCGGATTCACCGTGATCGCGGTGGTGGGGCTGGGCTCGGGCCTGCTCGCCAACATCCCGCTGGTGGCCGCCATGATCCTCATGCTCAAGGGTTATTTCGTCCTGGCACAGCTCGTGCCCGAAGAGGCCCTGGGTCGGCCTTCACCGCGTGGCCGGAATCGACCCTGCCCGTCTTCGTCGCGATGATGTTCGCCGGGACCCTGGGCGGCAACGCCACTCTGATCGGCGCCTCGGCCAACATCGTCAGCGCGGGGATCTGCGCGGCGCAGGGGCGCCCGGTCGGGTTCGCAACGTTCATGCGCTACGGGCTCCCGCTGGCCGCGTGCCAGCTGGCCGTGTCCGCGGCCTATGTCGGAGTGCTGTTTGTGGTGTATAATTGAAGTTGGAGACGGCGGGGACGGGTGGCCGGACCACCCGGGACATGCCGCCGGTGCGCAACCGCATTCAAGACAGGAACTCAGCCATGGATGGACGGTGTTCTCGAACGTTGGTCTACATGCTGCTTCTGGCGACTTTCACGGCAGTCCTCGGAATACCGGGCGCGCTGCGGGCCGCCGGAACGACCGACCTGGACGAGGAAGCCACGATCGGGGACCCCGGTGAGCAGGCGACGGTCGGGGACCCCGGGGAACAGGCCACGATCGGCGACCCCGGCGAGCAGGCGACGGTCGGGGACCCCGGTGAACAGGCCACCGTCGGAGACCCCGGCGAGCAGGCGACGATCGGCGACCCCGGCGAACAGGCCACGATCGGGGACCCGGGCGAGCAGGCCGGCATCGGCGACCCGGGCGAGCAGGCGACGATCGGCGACCCGGGCGAACAGGCCACCGTCGGCGACCCCGGGGAACAGGCGACGGTCGGGGATCCGGGTGAAAAGGCCCGCATCGGGGACCCGGGTGAAAAGGCCAGGATCGGCGACCCGGGCGAGAAAAAGAGCTTTTGACGCGATCGCACGCAACCGCGACCACGGGATGACGCCATGAAGAAGACCGCCGTTTTGCTGGCGATAGCGATGTGGGCGCCATGGGGCGCCGCCCTGGCGGCCTCGCTGCAGAACACCGACAGCCAGGCCTACGAGCTGATGATCGCCGAACCGAACCGGCCCTACGCGTCGTCCTACCGGGTCGTCGAGCACGCGCAGGTCGAGTTCTGCTTTCTCGGCTGCCAGGTGACCATTCTGACGACCGGGCAGACGGTCAGCGTGGGCCCGCAGGACACGGTGGTCATCGACGACGGGGTGATGACGGTCACGAACCAGTGACGGTGCCGTGGCCGCACCTCGCCGGCATATCGCCAGACGCCGTCCTCGTGGTGGATTCGGAAGGAGACAGCCTCATGAAGAAATCGCATGATCGCACGGGAAGGCGGGGCTGGCTGAGCCTGGTCCTCGTGGGCCTGACCGTGGTCGCAGTCGGATGCGCTGGTTCGCAGCCGGTGCAGGTGCAGCTCCCGCCCGGCGCCCGCATCGGGGTCCTGAATCTGGTCGAGGCGCAGATGACCCACCTGGAGATGGGCGCCCTGCGGTTCAACAGCTTTACCAACGTCTACCCCGTCGCCTGGGACCTGCCCGGCTATCTCACGCGCCGGATCGAGAACGACTTGAAGCAGCGGGGCGGCGTCACGTTCGTCCCGCTCGCCGCCAACATGGACCCCGGGTGGAAACAGTCGATGGCCGCGACCCTCCAACGCTCGGTCAACACCTGGCTATCGGGCGACCTCAAGGATTTCCTGCAGCGAGCCGCGGCCGACAACCGGCTGGACCTCGTCGTCACCGTCAGCAGCTACCGGACCGGCACGCAGCCGCCGGACTCCTGTTTCGCGGTCTACAAGACCGACCTGCCCACCCAGGGCTATGGCGTCTTCACGCGGATGAGCGTGGTGCCCGGAAACCAATGGGTGCCGGTCGGCGGCAACAAGGCTCACGCCTACGCCAACATCCTGACTGCGGTCTTCCAGACCCGGCCGGTCGGCCTGGCCGCTTACGCCTTCGCACCCTGCAGCGACCAGGAGATGGCCGGGTTCCCGTGGCCGGCGGACATCCACTTCCTCGGGGCCGCGCAGTTCGACGCGCTGCGCCCCGCCGTCGAGTCGATCGCCGCGGAGTCGGTGCGCGCTGCGCTGAACAAAGCGGGACTATAAATCGATCATGCGGACACGGTTGCGCGGGCGCGCGCGCCAACTCGACCGCTCAGCTGAAACGGAGGCGATTTCATGAAGATGGGCTGTCGGCTGCTGCCGGTGCTTTGCCTGGGGGTGATGCTGATCGGGTGCAGCTCGCTTGCGCCCGTGCCGGACGGATCGCAGCTCATCGGCACGTTCCAGGGGCTGGTCTGGGGCGGGATGGATGGGTCGATCCAGGTGCAGCTGTATCAGGCGCCCAACGGCGACTCGGTCTTCTCGGGCCAGTTCGCGGCCGGCGGCGGGGTGAGCTATTTCCGCGGCACGATGCTCGGCAACTCGCTGGACGGCAAGGTCGACATGGGGCTCGGGACCATCAGGGGCCAGCTCTCCGCCGACGGGTCGCAGATGACCGGGGAGCTGAAGCTCGCCCAGTACCAGTGCACGTGGAGCGCCAGCATGCAGTGAGCGCATGTGCGCTGCGCGTCCAGGCGCTCACTCCGTGCAGGGCTCCTGCTCCGACAGCCCGGGGTGAACGCAGTGTTCCCAGCGGCAGGACACCCAGCGCCCCTCGGGGGCGCACACCCCGCAGGCGTGCTTCCGGCTGCAATCGAAGGCGGTCATTTCAGGGATGCAGTGCTCCGCCGGGCCCCTGGAATGGGACGACATTGCCAGGTAGGTGATGAGGACGGTTCGTTTCAGCTTGCCGCACGAATAGAAGACGGTGTCGATTTCGACGTGTTCGCAGCTGTCGGGTTTCATGCGCACCTCGGGGCCCATGGGGGCTCGCTACGCGGATCAGGCCGGGGCCGCCTGTGGCGGCCCCGACCGTTTGCCGATGTCCGGCTTGGCAGCCGATCAGGCCATCTTGAGGACCATCATGCCGGCATTGGCGCGCTGAACGAGCAGCGCGATCCCGTCGCCGCCCGTGTGCTTGGCCAGCAGCTGCTTCAATTCGCCGGTCGAGGACACGTTCTGACGATCGACCTCGAGGATCAGGTCGCCCTGCTGCAGCCCGGCCTTGGCCGCCTTGCTGTCCGGCCGAACGCCGACCACCACCACCCCGGCGTCACGGTTGGTTTTCAGGCGCCGGGCCATCTCCGGGGTCAGGTTGGTCACCTGCAGGCCGTACTCGCCCTCCTTCTCCACCGGGGGGTTGCCCGCATCGGCGACCGTCACGGGGCGCTTGGCCACCTTGACGTCGACCGTCCGCTCCTTGCCGTCGCGCACGACCGTGATCTTTGTGGTCTCGCCCACCGGCAGGGTGGCCGCCTTGGCGGTCAGCTCGCGGCTGGTCCTGACCTTCTCGCCGTCCACCGCGGTGATGATGTCCTTGGCCTTGATGCCCGCTTTCTCCGCGGGGTTGCCCGGGACGACCTCGGTCACCAGCACGCCCTCGCCGCCCTTGAGCGCCGTAGTAATCGGCCAGCTCGCCCTTGAGGTCCTGGATGTTCACCCCCAGCCAGCCGCGGGTGACTTCGCCGTTGCTCCTTGAGCTGGGCCACGATTTTCGTGGCCATGTCGATCGGGATGGCGAACCCGATGCCCTGGCCCTGGGCGATGATGGCCGTGTTGATGCCCACCACCTCGCCGTTCATGTTGACGCAGCGGCCCGCCGCTGTTGCCCGGGTTGATGGAGGCGTCGGTCTGGATGAAGTCGTCGTAGGGGCCGGAGCCGATGGCGCGGCCCTTGGCGCTGACGATGCCGGCCGTGACGGTCTGCTCCAAGCCGAAGGGGCTGCCGACGGCCAGCACCCACTCGCCGACCTTCAAGCTCCGCGGAGTCGCCCAGGCTGGCCACGGGCAGGTCGCCCTTGGCGTCGATCTTGATCAGCGCCAGGTCGGTCTGGGGGTCGCGGCCGACGACCTTGGCATCGAACTCGCGCTCGTCCTTGAGCTTGACCTTGATCTGTGTCGGCGTCCTCGACCACGTGGTTGTTGGTGATGATGAACCCGGTCTTGTCGATGATGAAACCGGTCCCCAGGCCGGCCTGCTTGCGTTGCTCGGGCTCCTGCCCCCGTCCGAAAAACTCTTTGAAGCGCTCGTCCCCGAAGGGGCTGCCGTGGGACTGCGGCCGCATGCCGGTCTCGCCCGCCGTCTTCTCCACCTGGATGTTCACCACGGCCGGGCCGACCTGCTCGGCCAGCGCGCTGAAATTGTCCGGGATCATGCGGGATGCGGACGGGGATTTCGAGGCGCCCGCCATCTGCTGGCCGGTTGCCAGCAGCAACCCGGCCATGACCAGTGCGATAACGAACCGACTGAAATTGGATCTGCGTTGCATGGTGCTTCCTCCTTGGATTCTGGTTGCGCCGGATTCCGGCGTCGTGATTTCGGAGGAGATGATAATCCGGCCACCTCACCGGAACATGACGCGAACATGATCAAAAAGTTATCTGCCGCCCAGGGCGGGCACCGGGAGGGTTTGCGGAGCCGTCCGTGAGTGTGATATAAGCGTTTCAATCGCAACACGGCTCAGTCGGACCGCGTGCGCGCCATTTTCGAACCCCTTCACGCCGAAGCAGCCCAAACGCCATCTCCACTCTTCTTAGAAATGAGGTCAAATGCATCGGAGCCCCGGACGGTACGCGCTGATCGTGGCATCGCTGGTGATGGTCCTGCTCGCCGTCGGGACGGTCTGGGCCCAAAAGCTCCCGCCGACCAAGGCCAAGAAGCCGGCTGCCGCGGCGGCGACCGAACCGGCCCTGCCGCAGTCCGCCGAGCAGGTCGACGCCTACATGGGGTCGCTGACCGACGAACAGGCCCGTCAAGGCGCTGTCGCGCACGCTGAAGCAGCGGCTGGCGGGCAAAGGCCAGGCGGGCGAGGTCGAGCGCGGCATGGAGGTCGGCCTGGGGCTGCGCTTCTCCCGCCTGGCCGACAGCGTCTCGGTTCTGAGGCACAAGCTCGGGGCCACGGTCGCGACGGCCGACGCCGACGCCGACAACCTGGATGCGGCCTGGGAGCGCCTGACGGGCGGAGGCGGCGTGCGGCGCTTCGCGTTGACGCTGCTCTGGCTCACCGGGATCCTGGCCGTCGGTTTCCTGGCGCGGGGGCTCTTCTTCCGCGCCGAGCGGGACCTCACGGGCCGGATGCCGACGGCGGCGGCGCTCGGCCGGCTGGAGTTCCTCGGCCGGGTGGTCGCGCACGCGATCGTCCAGATCCTGGGGCTCTCGGTCTTCGCGGCCGTGACCTTCGTGCTCTTCGTGCTCGTCTTCGAGAAGGGCGACCCCGGGTACGAGCTGGTCTCGGTCTATCTGGTCGTCAGCTACTACGTCCTGATCTTCGCCGCCGGCGCCCGCATCCTCTTCGCGCCGTCGGCGCCCGCCCTGCGGCTGTTCCCGATGCCCGAGGACGCCGCGCACCGGGTCCACCGCTGGGTCATGGTCCATCGTCGTGGGGGCGGCGGTCGTGACCGGGGCGAGCATCGTGCTGGACGAGGTCGGGGTAGGTCGCTCCACCTTCCTGATCGTCTTACAGCCTGAGCGGGCTCTATTTCGTCCTGGCGCTGCTGGCGCCATCTGGACCAGCCGCAAGCCGGTGGCCGCGGCGCTGCTGCCCGCAAGCGCGGCGGCGGTCGGCGGCGGGGTGCTGGGCACGCTGGCGCGTTGCTGGCACTGGCCGGCTTCCGCTTACGTGATCGGCATGGGGGTCTTCTGGATCTCGGACGTGATGCTCGGCGGCGACGCCCGCGTGGTCAAGCTCATCTTGAGCCTGTTCGTGATCCCGGTCGCCATCGGGATCGACATCTGGGGGCAGCGGCTCATCCGGCTGGTCTCCGGCGAGCTGACCGAGGTGGTCGACCTGAGCGGGGACGAGGTGCGCGAGATCCCCCCGGTCGCAGCGGGGAAGGACTTCAAGACCTACGTGCCGCTGATCCGGCGCCTGTTCCGGCTGGCGCTCGCGGCCTTCACGTTTTTCGTGATGCTGGACCTCTGGGGGGTGGACCTGGCGGTCGGGCTGATCTTTCACCACGCACGTGCTCAGCATCGCGGTCACCCTGCTGCTCGGGTTCATCGTCTGGGAGCTCGTCAAGGCGCGCATCGACAGCCGGCTGCGGCTGGAGATGCCCGCCGCGGACGAGGACGCGGAGGAGGGCGGGCCCGGGGGAACGCGCCTCGGCACCCTGCTGACGCTGCTGCGGAAGTTCGTCCTGGCGGTCCTGGTCGTCATCATCGCGCTGATCGTGCTCTCCTCCCTCGGGGTGAACATCGGCCCGCTGATCGCCGGCGCGGGGGTGGTCGGGCTGGCGATCGGTTTCGGCGCCCAGACCCTGGTGCGGGACATCATCGCGGGTGTCTTCTTCCTGCTCGACGACTCCTTCCGGATCGGCGACTACGTCGAGTCCACCGGGGTCAAGGGGATGGTCGAGCACATTTCGCTCAGGTCGATCAAGCTGCGGCACCCGCGCGGCATGGTCTACACCATCCCCTTCGGCAACCTGAGGTCCATCACCAACTTCAGCCGGGACTACACGATCACGAAGCTTGACATCCGCGTCGACTTCGACACCGACCTGGAGCAGGTGCGCAAGGTCGTCAAGAAGATCAACAAGGCGCTGCGCCAGGACGAGGAGCTCAACCGGACCATGCTCGACGACCTCAAGTCCCAGGGCGTGAAGGAGTTCGACGACTCCTCCATGATCGTCCGGGTCAAGTTCAAGACCCTGCCGGGCGAGCAGTTCAAGGTGCGCAAGGAAGTCTACCGGATGATCCAGTCCGAGTTCCGGGCCGCCGGGATCGAGTTCGCCAGCCGCAACGTCACGGTCTACGTCCCGACCGGGCCCAAGCAGGGACCGGGGTCGACAGACCCGAACATTCTCCAGGCCGGCGCGGCCGCGGGTTTGGCGCTGATCCAGAAGGAAGAAGAGGAGCTGAAGCTCAAGGCGGCCGCGGAGAAAAAGCCTCAATCATGACGCGACCCCGTCCGGCCGCCCCAGCCCGCGAGCACCGGCAGCCGCTCCGGGCGGCGTGGGGGGCGAGACAGCCGGCGGGCGGGTTGGATGACGGCGCAGCAAACCCCTGCGGGAGGAGAGATGCCATGAAGCGATCCATCGCGGTTCTGTTTCTGATCCTGCTGCTCGGCGCCTGCCTGGCGGCCACGGCGTCGGCGGCCGCCATGAACGTGATGACCGGCCGGGAGAAGGGGACGTACTACCAGTTCGGGCTGAACCTGCAGCAGCTGGTCAACTCCAAGGGGATCGAGCTCGGGGTGCAGCCGTCCACCGGGTCGATCGAGAACCTGTACGCCGTGTTCAAGCGTCCGAAGACCCAGCTCGGCATCGTGCAGTCGGACGTGCTCGCCTTCGTCTCCAAGGTGCAGGGCAACCCGACCCTGATGCGGATCGCGCAGAAGACCAAGATGGTCTTCCCGCTCTACAACGAGGAAATCCACCTGCTGGGGAAGGCCGACATCCCCGACTTCGACGGGCTGCAGGGCCGGCGCGTCGCGGTCGGCGAGGATGGCAGCGGCACCTACCTCACCGCGCGCCTGCTGTTCGAGGTCTCGGGCGTCAAGCCCTCCGAAATGGTCCCGATCGGGACGGACGAGGCGCTCGCCCGGCTCAAGGCGGGCACGATCGACGCCATGTTCTACGTGGCCGGCTACCCGGTCAAGCTCTTCAGCGACGGAGTGACCGAGGCCGACCGGCTGGCGCTGATCCCGATCGCCAACCCCAAGCTGCTCGAGTTCTACCAGCCGACCCGCATCCCTGCGAAAACCTACGCCTGGCAGCCGGGGGATGTCGGCACCATCGCGGTCAAGGCCGTGCTCGTGTCCTACGATTTCCGCAACATGGACTGCGATCAGGTCGGCCGGTTTGCCCAGATCCTGTACGAGAACATCGCCTGGCTGCGCGAGAACGGCCACCCCAAGTGGAAGTCCGTCGATCTCGACGTCGCGCTCAAGGGCTGGGAGCAGTACGACTGCGTGCGCCGGTATCTGGTGAAGAAGGGCGCGCCCGCCGCGCCGACCGCCCCCCGACCGGCCGGCGAGATCAACCCCATCATGGATGCCGTGAAGGACATCCTGAACCGCTGACGCGCCGAGACTTCTCACCGGCGGCATGCGCATCGGCAGGTCGTTATGCACCTCTCCCACTACCACCTGGTATTGAGCCCCTTCGAGGCGGCCCCCGACCCGCGCTTCCTTTGGCTGGGCGAGACGCACAAAGAGGCGTTCGCCGTGCTGCGGCGCGGCATTCTGGCGAACAAGGGGTTCTCCGTGTTGACCGGCGGGCCCGGGACCGGGAAGAGCATGCTGCTCAACGTGCTGACTGCGGCCTTCGGCGGCAACGTGCGCTGCGCCAGGGTTTCCGACCCGGCGATCGACGAGATGGATTTCTTCCGCCATGTCGCCGACGGGTTCAGGATGGGCCGAACCTTCAAAAGCAAAACGGAGTTTCTGATTCACTTCCAGCGCTTTCTCGACGAGGCCGGCTCTCGGTTTGCGAAAGCAGTGCTGGTGATCGACGAGGCTCATAGAATTTCCGACTCGCTCCTGGATGAGGTCGGGGTTCTGGCGAACTTGGGCGGTCGGGGCGGCAAAGGGCTCAGCTGCGTTTTCGCCGGGCAGGAGGAATTCCTGCCCATCCTCGGCCGCAACCGCGCCCTGAGCCAACGGGTCCTCTTTACCCACATCATCAAGCCCCTCACCGAGGCCGAAACCGGGCACTACATCGCGCACCGGCTGCGGGTGGCCGGCGCTCAGCGGCCGATCTTCACGGAGGCGGCCGTCTGCCGGGTGTTCCTCTGGTCCAAGGGCAACCCGCGCCTGATCAACATCATCTGCGACCAGTCCCTGCGCTCCGGGTACTCGGCCGGGCTGGAGACGATCGGCCCGCAGGTGGTCGACGACAGCATCGACAGCACCCGGATCCCCACCGTGGCCCCACAGGGGGAGGAGGGGCAGGCCGCAGCGGAGCCGCCCGAGGCGGAGGCCGTTGCGCTGCCGCCGGAGGAACCGATCATTCCGCGGCGTTCGGCGTCCAGAGCCGCCTACTGGGTGCCTGCGGCTGTGGCCCTGCTTCTCGGAGTCTTAGGGGTCTACTGGTACACGGGCGGAACCCGCACGGGTCCCGCGCCGGCCGTGTCGACTCCATCCGGAGCCCCGGAAGCCGAGGGGCGGCGGATGTGGGGTCAGCTGCCGGACCTGGCGCGGCCGAAGGCGGACGCGGAAGACCGGGTGAAAGGGTACGAGGAGCAGCATAACCCCTTGGAAAAGGAGCAGCAGGAGGCGGCCGCCGCACGTGCGCGCATCGCCGAGCTCGAAACCGGCATGGCCGCACGCACTCAGGACTTGACGGCCCTCGACCGCAAGCTGAAGGAGCTGGAAACGGCGCTGTCCGTGGAGAAAGACGGAAAGGGCCGGCTCGACGCCGAGATCGCCGCCCGAGACGCCGCTGCAGCGGAGCTGCGCCAGCGGTTCGAGTCCGTCCTGGCGAGCCAGGAAGAATTCCGCGCTGCGAACGCGCGTCTGACCGAGGAGCTGAAGCAGGCGAAGGCGAGCGGGGAGCGCACGGCCCAGCTCGAGGGCGCGGCCGCCGAACGCGAGCGCAAGACGCGCGAGCTCGAGCAGACGCTCAAGGATCTGGAAAAGGAGCTCTACCAGGAGCGGATCTCCCGCGGCGGGCTCGCGGCCGAGCTCTCGTCGCGCGAAGCGGCGGTGCAGGCGCTCAACCAGACCATCGACCAGCTGAAGGCCAGCCAGGCCCGAGTCGAAGCCGCCGGCCGGGCCCCGGCGCCGTCCGTCCTCCCGCCCCAACCGGCCCCACAGGCTCCGGCCGCCGCACCCGTTGCCAAACCGGCGCTGCCGGCCGCGGCCGTTGCGCCCGAACGCCCGCCGGCCACCGCGCCCGACCCGACCGACGTCATTGACTTCATCCTTCGCAAGAAAGCCCAGTGACCGCGGGTCACCCGGTCCACCGGCAGTCCCCCCCCTGTGCGCTTGACACCCAGTTGTCGTTTAAAGTATGGTTGAACCATTGATGGATTGACGGTGTTTGGGTGGTTGGGTATTGGGGTGTTTGGTAAGCGAAACAGAGGGGAGTCGGAGCGTCGATGTTCACCAAGGTCCGGCAGGTCCGCGCGTTTGAAAGCGTCACCCAGCAGGTGGAAAGCGCCATCCTGCAGGGCCGCTATGCGGCCGGGGACCGTCTGCCCGCCGAGCGCGAGCTGCAGGGCCTGCTGGACGTCAGTCGCAACACCCTGCGCGAGTCGCTGCGGGTGCTCGAGCAGAAGGGACTGGTTGAGATCCGCAAGGGCAACCGGGGCGGGATCTTCGTCAAGGAGCCGAACGCCGACTCCATGACTGAAAGCCTCGGCCTCTTCGTCCAGTCCCAGCGCATCTCCATGGAGCAGATCTCGGAGTTCCGGCAGGACCTGGAGGGGCTGGTCACGCGGCGCGCGGCGCTGGCGGCGCGCGCGGGGGACACGGGAGAGGTTCGCCGGCTGCTGGACGAGGCCGGGCGCTGTGCCGGGGAGGGCGTTGCGCGCTGGGAGGAGTTCATGCGGATCGACCGCGACATCCACCTGGCGCTGGCGCGCCTGGCCGGCAACCCCCTGCACCACTTTTTCCTGGAAACGGTGCACACCAATTTCCACCGCTACCACATCACGACCTTCCTGCCCCGCACCGCGGACACCCTCCGCCGGACGCTGAGCGAGCTCACCGACATTGTCGCGGCCGTTTGCCGCGGGCGGGCGGAGCAGGCCGAGCGCCTCGCGCGCGAACACGTGCGCCGCGCGACAGACATCATGCAACAGGCCGGCCGGTCCGCGGCCCGGCCGCCATCGGCCTCGAAATCAAAGATCCGGCCGCGACGAACCGCGGCCCCCGTGACAGGAGAACAGCCATGACCCCGTCCACCGCAGGCGTGCATACGCAGACCGCGAACCGACCCCCGGGGGCCGAGCCCCCGGGTCCGCCTCGGGATCGAACGCAACCGGACGACGCCGCCGGAGGTCCACCCGCACCGCGCCGTGGCCGTGACCCGCAGCTATCGGGAGACCGAGGGGCAACCGCTCGCGCTGCGCCGCGGCCGGATGCTCGGCCGCATCCTGGCGGACGAGCCGGTGACGATCCAGGCGGGCGAGCTGATCGTCGGCATGAAGGCGCTCACC
This sequence comes from uncultured delta proteobacterium, assembly GCA_963791285.1. Classification (GTDB taxonomy): domain Bacteria; phylum Desulfobacterota; class Desulfobacteria; order Desulfobacterales; family SpSt-501; genus SpSt-501. The sequence continues at coordinate 57,970 of CAWBSC010000004.1, read as the reverse complement.
CCGCGCGGGTCGCCCGTCTACCCGGAGATCAACTGCACCTGGGTGGAGCGCGACCTCGACCGACTCGCCACGCGCAAGGACACGCCCTTCAACGTGAGCGCGGAAACCAAGCGCATCCTGCGTGCGGAGGTCTTCCCCTACTGGAAGGGCCGCCAGATCGCCGACCGCATCGATGCGGCCGTGCCGCCCGAGATCTGGAAGGCCGACGAGCGCGGCGTGATCTACAACTACTTCCGCTCGCGCACGATCGGCCACTTCCAGGCCGCCTACGACAAGGTGCTCGGCCGCGGCCTGGAAGGGATCATCGGCGATGCCGAGGCGTCCATGGTGCGGCTCGACCCCGCGCACCCGGAGACCGGGGCCAAACGTCAGTTCCTGGAATCCGTGATCCTGGCCTGTCGGGGGGGGATCCATTTCGCCGGCCGCTACGCCGCCGAAGCCCTGCGTCTGGCCCGCGTGGAGCCCGACCCCGGCCGTCGGGCCGAGCTGGAGGAGATCGCCGCGGTCCTCGCCCGCGTCCCGTCCCGGCCGGCCGCGAGCTTCCGCGAGGCGCTGCAGTCCTTCTGGATCACGCACCTGATGCTCAACTTCGAGACGAGCGGCCACGCCTTCGGTCCCGGGCGCTTCGACCAGTACCTCTACCCCTACTACCGGCGCAGCGTCGATGCGGGCGAGATCACCCGCGCGCAGGCTCAGGAGCTGCTCGACCTGATGTGGGTCAAGTTCGACGAGATCACGCTCGCCAAGGACTCCGGGGAGTCCCAGACCTCGAGCTCCTACCCCGACTTCCAGAACCTGAACATCGGCGGGCTGACCCGCGGGGGGCGCGACGCGGTCAACGAGCTCTCGTTCATGTGCCTGGACGCCCTCGAACACACCCGGCTGCCCCAGCCCGGGCTCTCGGCCCAGATCGGCTCGGTCACGCAGCCGAAGTTCCTCCTGCGCTGCTGCGAGGTGCTGCGTCTGGGCACCGGCATGCCGGCCATGTTCAATTCGGACGTCATGGTGCTCGGGATGGTCAACCGGGGCAAGACGCTCTCCGACGCACGCGCGAGCAGCCTGAACGGGTGTGTGGCCGCCTTCTGCGACGGCAAGGACCGCATGGCCTCGACCGGCTACTTCAACCTGGCCAAGGCGCTCGAGCTGGCGCTGAACGACGGGGCGGACCGGATGACGGGCGAGGTGCTCGGGCCGCGGACCGGCGACCCGCGGCGGTTCGACTCCTTCGAGGCGGTGATGGACGCCTTCCGCGCCCAGGTCCGGCACTTCGTGGACATGAAAGTGCGTTACGACAACATCGTGCGAGACATTTACGCGCAGAACTGCCCGGTCCCGTTCACCTCAGCGGTGATCGACGACTGCATCGCCACGGCGACCGACTGGCACGCCGGCGGGTCGCACTACAAGATCGCCACCATGAGCGGGGTTGCGGTCGGGACCGTCGCCGACGCGCTCGCGGCCATCCGCACCCACGTGTTCGAGCGCCGCGAGCTCGGCATGGACGCGCTCGTGGACGCGCTCGACCGGAACTGGGAGGGTGCGGAGATCCTGCGGCAGACCCTGGTCAACCGGACCCCGCACTACGGCAACGACGACGACGGGGCGGACGAACTGGCTGTGGCGGTGCAGGACATTTTCTGCACGGCGGTCGAGTCGCACACCGACATCCAGGGCGCCCGCTACTGGGTCGACCTGCTGCCGACGACAAGCCACATCGCGCTCGGCGAGGTGACGGGCGCCACCCCCGACGGCCGGCGGGCCGGCGCCTGGCTGTCCGAAGGGGTCAGCCCGGTGCAGGGCCACGACCGCAAGGGGCCCACCGCCGCCACGCGCTCGGTCGCCAAGCTCGACCACGCGCGCACCAACGGCACGCTGCTGAACCTGAAGATCAGCCCGCAGGCAGTCAAGACCGACCGCGACCTGCCCAAGCTCGCGGCCCTCATCCGCGGCTACTTCGCCCAGGGCGGGCACCACGTGCAGTTCAACATCGTGGACCGCGACCTGCTGGTGGAGGCCATGGAGCGGCCCGAGGAGCACCGCAACCTGCTGATCCGGGTGGCGGGGTATTCGGACTATTTCACGCTGCTGAGTCGGGATATCCAGCAGGAGATCCTGTCCCGCGAAGAACACGGCGTCTGAAGCCCCGTCTAAGGCCCGGGGACTGCGTTGTCCCGCAGTTTGAAATGCTCGCGTACGGCGTGTACGCTGCGCTTTCAACCTGCGGGACGCCTTGTCCGCGGGCCTGATCCGGGGCTTCAGGAGGGGCGACGCTGCAACGGGGCGTGATCTGGCGTTGCGCTTCATCCCGCGATCGCTGCGGCGTACTGGGAGTTCGCCTCGCTCCGCGGCATTCGCGGCGCCTTGATCTCGGCCATCGGCCGCGCCGTCCGCTCAAATCGGCGCCACCACAGCGCGTCGCGCTCCGCTTTCAATCTGCGGGACGCCTTGGCTGACAGCTCGATACTTGTTTCTCGATCACCTGCAAAAGACGACGCGGCAAGCGAAGATGGTTTTCTGTGGGAGCGGCTTTCCAGCCGCGATGCGGTGGGGCGGCAAGCCTTTTCTTCAAGAAGGGCTTCACATTTGGGGGAATCGCTGCCGCAGAATTTCCGACACCGAGAGAAGAACGGCGCATCCTTGACCCTGAACCCTGAACCCTAAGCCCCCGGCCCTTGATCCGCGGGTCTTCAGCCCGGCGGTTGAGCGCCGGCCGGCGGGAACAGTTTGCGGCGGCGCCCGCGCCAGGTGGGCGAGGCGTCGACCGAGAAAATCTGGAAGAAGTCGAGCACCCGGTAGCAGACCCAACCCAGGACGCCCATCCCGAGGGTGAACAGGATGTAGGCCACGCCCGGCGGCACCTGCAGCCCATCCACGACGTAGCGCGTGAACTCGCTCATGCCCCCCATGCTGGCCGGGATGTTGAGCAGACCGAAGATGACCGTGAGGATCGCCAGCCGCTTCATCAGGACGTTGAGGTTGTTGCTCACGATCGAGACCCGTGCGTCCATCATGCCCGAGAGAATGTCCGAGTAGATCTTGGCCTCGCTGAAGCACTGGTTGTTCTCGATCTGGAGGTCATCCACGAATTCGAGCTGTTCTTCGGTCATCCCGAGGCGGGCCTGAGAGTTCCGGAGCCGGCCGATCAGCATGCCGTTGGACTGAATGGCGCTCAGGAAGTAGACCAGGCTCTTTTCGAGCGTGAAGAGGTGCAGCAGGCTCGTGTTGTCGCTGGACTCGTTGATCGAAAGTTCGACCTCGTCCGAGAGGGTGTGGATGATCCGCAGGTGCTCCAGGAAGTGGTAGATGGAGCGGTAGATCATCCGCAGGAAGACGTCGAGCGGCGAGTGCATGCGGGCGAAGGTCTTCGCCCCGTCGAAGATCGCCATGTCCTCGGACAGGGTCACGATGAGCTGGTTTTTGAAGAGGAACGCGCCGACGGACAGGACCTTGAACAGGAAGTGGTCGGCGGCCGTGTAATAGCGCGGCCGCTTGAAGATGGCCACGGCGTGCTCGGGCTCGAACTCCAGACGTGCGAGCTCGTCCGGATCGAGGGAGGAGGCCAGGGTGTGCTCGTCCACCTTGAGCCGGTCGATCAGCAGGCGCTGCTCCGTTTCGTCCGGCCTTACGTAAACCAGGATCTGCGCCTCCTCGGGAGGGGACTCCTGCAGCCGTCCATCCACGATTTTAAAGCTCTGCTTCAGCATGGCGCCGGTGCCTTTCCCGGGGGTTACATCGGTGGGCCCTCGATTCGTCGGTTGTCGGGATGAACCTGAATGTAGGCCGTTTTAGTGGCGCTGCCGCCTCAAGTCAAGCCGAATCGCATGAACGCGCTTGACAAAAAAATTAATTTAGCTGTAATTAGTTCAGTATTATTAAACAAGCTGCGGCCCGAGCCGCGGAACTCCCCATCCCTCGGGGAAGAGGCGGTCATGCCCCTGCAGGCACCCTTCTCAGCCCGGCCCATCACGCAAGCCGACCCCTCGGCGCCCCTCGCGCCGTCCCGGTCCGACGCCCCCGCCCGGTTCGGGCGGCCCTCAACCCTACGCACAAGGAGAAGGAACATGAACAGACGGCTACGGCTCATCGGCATTCTGGCACTCGTCGTAATGTTCAGCGCCCCGGCGGTTTTCGCCGCCGACACGGTCGTGCTCAAGCTCGGCAACATCCAGGCCCCCGGGCAGAGCGCGTCGCTCGCCTGCGAGCGCATGGCCAAGCTCGCTTTGGAGCGCAGCAACGGCCGGCTCAAGATCGAGTTCTTCCCCGCCTCCCAGCTCGGCAACGCCATCACCCAGATCGAAGGCGTCATGATGGGCACCCAGGACATGTTCCAGGACGCGGCCGAGTGGATGTCGCAGTTCGAGAAGGACTACCACATCCTCGCCATGGCGTTCGCCTTCCGCGACCAGAACCACCTCCAGGCCTTCTTCAACAGCCCGTTGAACACCGAGATCAAGGAGCGCCTGCGCAAGGACCGGGGCATCCGCATCATCGCCGAGAACTGGAACCGGGCCCCGCGCGTGCTGGTGTCCAAGAAGCCGGTCAACAACCCGGGCGAGCTGCAGGGGATCAAGATGCGGGTGCCCGAAATCGAGATGTACCTGCTCGTCTGGAAGGCCATGGGGACGCAGCCGACCCAGGTCGCCTGGGGCGAGACCTACCTCGCGCTGATGCAGGGCCTGGTGGACGCGATGGAAGGGCCCTTCGACACCCTGCTGTCCATGAAGTTCTTCGAAGCCGCGCCGAACATCTCGATGACCAACCACCTGATCTCCGCCTCCAGCGTCTCGATCAACGACGCCAAGTTCAGCAAGATGCCCAAGGACCTGCAGGACATCCTGGTCGGCGCGGCCCGGGAAGCCGGCGACTACTTCACTCAGCTCGGCATCGAGAGCATGACCAAGGACCGCAAGGAGATGGAGTCCAAGGGCGCGAAGTTCATCACGGTCGACCTCAAGCCGTTCCAGGACAAGGTGGCCCCGCTCGCAAAGGATCTCGAAGACAAGGGCAAGTGGACCAAGGGGCTGTACGGCAAGATTCAGGAATTGAAGTAGCTGCGGACCGGCCCCGGCCGGCGCGTCGAAACGGGGTCCCCCCTCGCCGGAGGGGGGACCCGAGCAAGGAGCATTTTTATGGTGCGCGCTCTGCAATCCCTGAACCGCGCGATCCAGGTGTTCGAGAACTGGTTCGCCATCGCCCTGATGGCGGCTTCCGCGCTGATCACGATCCTCCAGGTGGTGACGCGGTACGGGTTCAACCACCCCCTGACCTGGCCCGAGGAGCTCTGCACCCTGCTGCTGGTCTGGATGACCTTCTTCGGGGCGAGCCTGCTGCTCAAGAAGGAGCAGCACATCGAGATCGACTTCTTCACCAAGCTCATGCCGCGGCGGGCCCAGCAGGTCATCGGCCTCGTGAACGTCGTGCTCATCTTCGCGTTCCTGACCGTGACGGCCTGGGGCGCCTACAAGCTGCAGTTCTTCCAGTCGCGGCACACCTCGGTGGCGCTGGGGATCCCCAAGAACTATTTCTCACTGCCGGTCCTGATCTGCAGCGTGTCGATGTGCCTCTACCTCGTGCTGGCCTTCCTGCGCCGGGTGATCGAGCTCGCCGCGCCCGAACCCAGACCCGAAGGATAAGTCGCCATGGCCTTCACCGTCCTGTGCATCGCCTTCCTCGTCCTGATGATCCTGCGCTGCCCGATCGGGTTTTCGATGGGGATCTCGTGCCTGCTCTATTTCCTGCTGGCCGACCGCTTCCCGCTGATGGTTTTGGCGCACCAGCTCTCCTCGGGCATCATGAGCTACACCTACCTGGCGATCCCCTTCTTCATCCTGGCGGGCGCGCTCATGAACCAGACCGGCATGACCCAGCGGCTCTTCGACTTCGCGCTGAGCCTCGTCGGCTCGCTGCGCGGAGGCCTCTGCCACGTCATCATCGTGGCCGAGATCATCCTGTCGGGCATCTCGGGCTCGGCCACGGCCGACGCTGCCGGGCTCTCGACGGTGTCGATCGGCACCATGGTCCAGAAGGGCTACCCGCGCGGGTTTTCGGCCGGCGTGGTCGCCTCCTCGGCCGTCCTGGGCCCGATCATCCCGCCCAGCATCCTGATGGTGATCTACGCCGTCATCGCGGAGTGCTCGGTCGGCAAGCTTTTCCTGGGCGGGTTCCTGCCCGGGTTCGTCATCGCCTTCTTCCTGATGGCGCTGGTCTACTACACGGCCGTCAAGTACGATTTCCCGCGCGAGGAACCGACGAACGCCCGGCGCATCTGGCAGAGCTTCAAGGCCGGGTGGCTCGCGCTTTTCGCGCCGGTGGTCATCCTGGGCGGCATCGTGATCGGCGTCTGCACCCCGACCGAGGCCGGGGCGATCGCGGTCGCCTACTCGATCCTGCTCGGGTTCCTCTACCGCGAGTTCAACATCCGCTCGTTGCCCAAGGTCCTGCTCGAGTCCGTGGAGACGACCGCTCTCCTCATGTTCGTGATCGCGACCGCCTCGGTGTTCGGCTGGATCGTCGTCAACGAGAAGGTCTCGGACCTGATGGTGGAGGCGCTCTTCTCGGTCAGCCAGAACCCGTGGGTGATCATGATCCTGATCAACCTGATGCTGCTCTTCCTGGGCTGCTTCATGGAGACGGCCTCGGTCATGATCATCACCATCCCCATCTTCGTGCCGATCATCACCAAGCTCGGTTTCGACCCGATCTACTTCGGGGTGGTCATGACGCTGAACGTCATGATCGGGACCCTCACCCCGCCGGTCGGGATGGTGCTCTACATCACGGCCCACATTGCCGAGCTGCCGCTGGCCCAGGCCGTGCGAGAGATTCTGCCCTTCTACGTGCCGCTGGTGCTCTCGCTCATCGTCATCATCTTCTTTCCCTCCATCACCATGATCCTGCCGGATCTGCTGATGGGGAAGTGACGCCGTGAGGACGACGACCATGAGCCGGAAAGCAGCGACAGCCCCCGCCCCGGACGCGACCGGCGTCAACCTCGGGCGCCGGATCCGGGAGCTGCGGCTCGGCCGCAGCTTCTCGCTCAAGCAGCTCGCGGCCGGCGCCGGGGTGTCCGCGAGCCTGGTGAGCCAGATCGAGAACAACCGCGTGGACCCGTCGCTCTCGACCCTGCGCAAGATCGCGCTGACCATGGGGGTCCCCGTGTTCGCGCTCATCGCCGAGAGCGCCCCGGAAGAGGCGAGCTTCGTCCCCCGGTCGAAACGCCGTCGGGTCAGTTTCCCGCAGGGCGGGCCCGAGTACGAGATCATCCACTCGGAGCTCTCGAAGAAAATGGCCGTCATGATCGGCACGCTCCCGCCGGGGGGCATGACCTCCGAGGACCCGCTGCCCCACGACGGGGAGGAGTGCCTGGTGATCCTCAAGGGCTGCGTGCGGGTCGAGTTCCAGACCGGCCGGCGCGAGCTCAGGGAAGGCGACAGCCTCTACTTCGACAGCTCGGCCCCGCACCGGCTGGTCAACCCCGGCCGCACCGCGTGCCGGTACTACCTGATCATCACGCCGCCGAAATTTTAGCGGCGCCGTAGGGCGTGCTTCGAACCGGTTCAATTTAACGCGCGTTCTGCATCCTGCGGAGTGCGCAACTCTTCTTGGAAAGGAACCTCCAAGCGATGACCCACAAGGAACGAATCCTGAAAGCCATGCGGGGCGAGACCCCGGACATGCTGCCCTACGCCCCGCGCTTCGACCTCTGGTACAACTCCAACTCCTACCGCGGGACGCTGCCCAAGCGCCACCAGGGCCGCACGCAGGACGAGATCGCGCGGGCGGAGGGCTGGGCGCTGCACAAGGTCATCCCCGAGCTGCTCGAGGTGACGGACCCGCAGGAGAACCTGACGCGCGGGATCGGGCTCTACAGCCTCAAGGAGAACGGGTACAAGATCAACTTCTCCCCCAACGTGAAGCTCGAGGTCACGCGCACCCGGGCCGGCGACGAGGTGGCGACCCGCGTCGAGTACCACACCCCCGTCGGGGTGGTCAGCACCCAGGAGGTGATCAACGAGGAGATGCGCAACGCCGGCGTCTCGATCACCTGGGTGCAGGAGCACGGCATCAAGCGGCCGGAGGACTACGCGATCTGGGCCTACGTGTTCGAGAACATCACCGTCACCCCGGACTACGAGCGCTACCGCGCCTGGCAGCGGCGCGTGGGCGACGACGGGGTGGCGGTCATGATGGGCGTCTTCTCGGCCTCGCCGATGCACCACATCCAGCGCGACTTCCTGGACGCGACCGAGTTCTTCTTCCACTACAAGGACCACCACCGCGAGATGCGGCGCCTGGCCGAGGCGATCGGGCACGTCTACGACCAGATCCTGCAGGTCACGGCCGACTCGCCGGCCGAGGTGGTCCTGTGGGGGGCGAACTACGACGACATGATCACCTACCCGCCGTACTTCGAAAAGGAGCTCACCCCTTACCTGCGCAAGGCCGCGGGCTATCTCGCATCGAAGGGCAAGCTCGCCATCTGCCACTGCGACGGCGAGAACAAGGGGCTGATCGACGTCATCGCGGACTCCGGGATGCACGTGGCCGAGGCGGTCTGCTGCGCGCCCATGACCAAGCTGCCGATCGAAACGTACTACGACCGCTGGTGCCGCTCGGACAAGCTGACGATCATGGGCGGCCTGATCCAGTCGCTGCTGTCGCCGGCGACCGCCACCGTCGACGACCTCAATGCCTACCTCGACCACTTCTTCAAGGCCGTGGCGCCGGGGCGGCGCATCATCCTGTCGGTGGCGGACACGACCCCGCCCAACGCGGACTTCGACCGGCTGGCCCTGGTGGGCGAACGCGTCGCGAAAGAAGGCCGGTTGCCGCTCGAGGCCGGCAGCCTGCGGCCCATGAGCGCGGAGCAGCTCGCGACCGCCGCGGCCCGGACCGCCGGCGCCACCCTCCCCGCGGAGGTCTTCCGAGTCGTGCATGCGGACGTGCTGGCCGGCAACTCGGAGGAGATCAAGACGCACGTGCAGGCGCTGCTGGACCGCGGCGTGGGGGCCAAAGACATCCTCAACCTGGGGATGCTGAGCGCCATGGAGGTGATCGGTGGGCGGTTCCGCGACGGCACGGTCTTCATCCCGGAGGTGCTGATGTCCGCGCGCGCGATGAACGACGCGCTCGCCGTGCTCGAGCCTCACCTGGCCCGTGAAAAGAAGGATGCCGCCGGCAAGGTGCTGCTCGGAACCGTGCGCGGCGACATGCACGACATCGGCAAGAACATGGTGGCCACCATGCTGCGCGGGGTCGGGTTCGAGGTCGTGGATCTCGGGATCAACATCAGCGTGGATGATTTCGTCAAGAACGTCGAGTCCCACCGGCCGGACATCCTGGGGATGTCGGCGCTGCTGACCACGACCATGCCGGAGATGAAGAAGGTCATCGACACCCTGGGCGCACGCGGACTGCGGGACCGGGTGAAGGTCATCGTGGGCGGGGCGCCCCTCAACGCCAAGTTCGCCAACGACATCGGCGCGGACGGCTACGGCGCGGACGCGGGCTCGAGCGTCGATCTCGCGCGCCGGCTGCTGAAAGGATGAGCATGGAGGCACACAACGGACGCCTGGTGCTCGTGGCCTGCCAGGTCATGGAGCCCGAGCTGGAGCGGCTGCGAGCGGAGCGGCCGCACGTCGAGGTGCGCTATCTCGAGCAGAGCCTGCACCGTACGCCGCAGAAGATGCCGGAGCGGGTGCAGGCCGTGCTGGACGAGGCGGCCGACGGCGCCGAGCGCGTCGTGCTCGGCTACGGCCTGTGCTCGAACGGGATCGTGGGGGTCCGGGCCCGGAGCCAGGAGGTGATCATCCCGCGCTGCCACGATTGCATTGCATTCTTTCTGGGGTCGGCAGAGGCTCATCGCCGCGAAATGGACGCCCACCCCGGGACCTACTACCTCACCCCGGGGTGGATGGCCGAGCGCAAGGACCCCCTCGGCATCATCGAGGACGACTACGTCAAGCGGGTCGGGCGCGAGATGGGCGAGTGGGCCATGCGCGAGGAGCTGAAACACTACACGCGCATTGCGCTGATCGACACCGGGCGTGGCCGACATCGCGCCGCTGCGCGCCCGTGCGCAGGAGAACGCGCGCTTCTTCGGGATGCGCTACGAGGAGATCCGGGGCGACAGCCTCGAGTACTTCGTCAAGCTGATGGACGGCCCTTACGCGGAGGCGGACTTTCTGCGCCTCGCGCCCGGAGAAGCGGTCACCCAGGACATGTTTATGGATTAACGCGGCCGCGTATTGCTTCCGGCCGCCCCGATGCTATCTTGCGCGTGTCGACCCCCTCACGCGAAAGGAACGAACGCATGTCCACCCCCAAACCGGCCACGAAAATGGCCGGCCGCAAGGTCTACGACGCGGCCGAACTGGCCCAGTACGCCGAAAGCTCGATCGTCAGCCGGACCCTGGTGAACACCGACGGCGGAACGGTGACCGTCTTCGCATTCGACGCCGGCCAGGGGCTGAGCGAGCACACGGCGCCCTTCGACGCCCTCGTGCAGGTTCTGGACGGGGAGGGCGAGGTCGTCATCGGCGGCGAACCCTTCCGCGTCGGCCGCGGGCAGATGATCCTCATGCCGGCGGACGTCCCCCATGCCGTAAACGCCGACAAGAGATTCAAGATGATGCTGACCATGCTGCGGCAGGCCAAGGGCCTCAAGTCCTTCTGAAAACGGCTGTTTCACTGTGGGAGCGGCTTTCCAGCCGCGATGATCAAGGCTGAAAGCCTCGTCCCACACCACCGCAGGCATTCCGGCCGATCCCATGGCGCCTAACGCCATGACGTGCTCCAAACATCCCCCATCCCTCAACTCTTGACATCCAGATTGGTCCGGTTGTATAGGCATATAAACAATTAGACCGATTTTCGATCTCTCAACCCTTAGCCGAAATGGTTGACCCGATGGATCGAACACGCGTCCCGGCCTCGCCCCTCCGCAAGCAACTCTCCGATTTCATCCTGGCCACTACCTATGCAGACCTTTCCGCCGCTGTCGTGCGCGCGACCAAGCTCTGCCTGCTCGACCTCATCGGGGTGGCGCTGGCGGGCTGCCGCCAACGTGTGGCAGCCATTGCGCACGAGACCCTCGGCGCCGCCGGAGGCGAGTCCGATGTCACCCTCTGGGGGTTCGACCGCAGGGTCTCGGTGCCTGCGGCCGCCATGCTCAACGCCGTCTCGGGCCACGCCATCGACATGGACGACGGCCACCGCTTCGCCAACGGCCACCCGGGGGTCGTCACCATCCCGCCCGCGATTGCGCTGGCCGAGCACGCGAACCTCACCGGGCGCGAGTTGATCGAGGCGGTGGTGGTCGGCTACGAGTTCTTCATCCGTTTAGGTTCGGCGCTCAACCCGGATCTGCTCCAGCGCGGATTCCACACGACCGCGACCGTCGGCAGCATCGCCTCGGGCGCGGCGGCCGCCAAACTGCTGCGCCTGACCGGCCCGCAGACGGAACAGGCGCTCGCACTCGCAGCCTTGCAGAGCGCGGGCCTGCTGGAAGTCCTGACCAGCGGCGAGAGCGGGAAATCCTTCCAGGTCGGCAAGGCCGCCCAGAGCGGCATCCTGGCGGCCTTCATGGCGCAGCGCGGCGCCGACGGCCCCGAGCGCGTCTTCGAGGGCGAGAAGGGCTTCTTCAAGGCCTTCTCCGGGAAGGCGGTCGACGCGGACGCGTTGGGCCGGGTGTTCGGGCGGGATTTCGGCATCCCGGGCGTCTACTTCAAACGCCACGCAGCCTGCCGCCACATCCACTCGGCGTTGGATGCGCTGGCCGAAATGGTCGCCGTGACCCCGCTCGCCCCGGAAGACGTCGAGTCGATCGACGTCGAAACCTACTCGATCGCGCACAGCCTGACCGGCCACATCGCCGGCGCCGAATCCGAGCTCGGCGCCAAGTTCAGCACCCCGATCGCCCTCGGGCTCTACCTCGTGTTCGGCCGCTCCGATGCGGGCGTCTTCACGCGCGCGAACGTGGCCGACCCGCGCGTGCGGCGCATCGCCGAGCGGGTCACGGTCAGGGTCGATCCGGCGCGGGACGCGGCGCTGCCGGACAAGCGCAGCGCGCTGGTGACCGTGCGCACCCGCGCGGGTTCCTGCCAGAAGGAGGTCGTCTACCCCAAGGGCGAGCCGGAGTTCCCGCTGACCGACGCCGAGATGCAGGCCAAGTTCGACGCCAACGCGGGCACCCGGTATCCGGCGGACCACGCGCGGCGGATTTCCGAAACCATCATGACGATCGAGCGCCGCAACGTGCGCGAGCTGACCGCGCTCTTGACCGCCCGCGCGGCGGCCCGGCACGGGTGACGCGGCCCGACCCGGCGGCGGCGAGAGAGGAGCCGGCAAAACGGAGTCGAGCCGTTGCATGCGCGGGGCTTGCGACCGATCGGCAGACGCACGTGTGTTCCAGACGTTAACTCAAGAACGGGGGGACGACATGAGAACGCGCATTCTTGCAACCATCGTCGCACTGAGTCTGTTGACTGCCCTGATCGGGCTCTGCCCGGCCCCGGCCGGTGCAGCCGGAACCTCGCGCCTGGCTATCGGCACGGCCGGGACCACCGGCGTATACTACCTCTACGGCGGGGCGCTCGCCAACGTCATCAGCAAGAACATCCCGGCGCTGAAGGCCACGGCCGAGGCGACCGGCGGCTCGGTGGAAAACCTCAAGCTCATGAGCAAGAAGGAGATGGATCTGGCGACCGTGACGGCCGACGTCGTCAACGAGGCCGTGTTCGATTTCAAGAATTCCAAGCACTTCAAAAACAAGATCGAAGTCCTGGCGCTCTTCAACATGTACACGCAGCCGATCCACCTCGCCGTGCTGGAAGGCAGCCCCATCAAGGGCGTGCCGGACCTCAAGGGCAAGCGCGTGGTGGTGGGCTCTCCCGGCTCGGGCACCGAGGTGAAGACCCGGGCCATGCTGAGCGTCCTGGGGCTGGAGTACAACCGCGATTTCAAGCCCGAGTTCCTGTCCTTCGCGGAAGGCTCCGATGCGCTGCAGGACAAGACGGTCGACGCCTTCTTCCTGAGCGTGGCGCTCCCGGCGCCGGCGCTCGTCAGCCTGGCGCTCACCAACCCGATCCGGCTCATCTCCCTTTCGGATGTCGAGGTGGACAAGATCCAGAACGCCTACCCGTTCCTCACCCGGACGACCATTCCCGCCAAGACCTACAAGGGGGTGGACACGGATTGCCAGACCGTCTCGGTGCAGTCGCTCATCGTCTGCCGGCCCGACCTGCCGAAGGACACGGCCTACCAGATCGTGAAGACGGTGTTCGAGCACAAGGCCGAGCTGGACCAGATCCACATGGCCTTCAAAGAGACCACGCTCGCCAACGCGACCCCCACGATCGTGCCGATCCACCCGGGCGCCGTGAAGTACTACAAGGAGATGAACGCCTACAAAGAGCGGTAGCCGTGAGGTTGAGTGCGCGGCCGGGAGGCGCTCCGGCCGCGCCCGAACGCAGGCGGTTTTTCGAATGATCGCGAGGAGGATCGATGAACGCGCAAAAAGCGATCGCTGGTGCCATCGTCGTCGTGTCGCTGCTCTTCACCGCCTTCCAGGTGTTCACGGCGACCCACGGCCTGATGACCGCCGTGCTGCAGCGCAGCATCCACCTATCGTTTACGCTCGTGCTCGTCTTCCTCTACTTCCCGGCGGTCAAAGGCACGCGCGCCACCTACCTGATCGACGTTCCGCTCGCGCTGGCCGCGCTGGCCGGCGGTCTTTATCTCTACGTGTCGTTCGATGACCTGCTCTACCGCCTGGGCGAGCCCGAGGACCTGGACATCGTCATGGGGGTCCTCACGACGATCTGCCTGCTCGAAGCCACGCGTCGGGTCGTCGGGATCCCCATGACCATTCTGGGCGTGGTCGCGCTGCTCTACACCCTGTTCGGCAGCATTCTGCCCGAGCCCTTCGCCCATGCGGGCCGCTCCCTCGAGCGCGTCATCTCGCAGATGTACCTGACCTCCGAAGGCATCTTCGGCGTGCCACTCGGGGTGGCGGCGACCTACGTCTTCCTGTTCATCCTCTTCGGGTCGTTCATGGAGAAATCCGGGGTCGGCGCGCTCTTCATCAACCTGGCCCAGGCGTTCGCCGGGAAGTACCAGGGAGGCCCGGCCAAGGTCGGCATCCTTTCGACCGCGGCGGTCGGCATGGTCTCCGGCAGCCCGGTGTCGGACGCCGCCACGACCGGAGCGTTCACCATCCCGCTGATGATCAAGATGGGCTACCGTCGCACGCTCGCGGCCGGCATCGAGGCCGTCGGCTCCTCGGGCGCCTCGCTCATGCCGCCGGTCATGGGCGCGGCGGCCTTCGTGATGGCCGACATCACCGGGGTGCCCTACAGCACGATCATCGTGCACGCCATCATCCCGGCTGTTTTGTACTACGCGGGGCTGATGTTCGTGGTCGGCAACGAGGCGCGCAAGGCCGGCATGCGCGGCCTGCCGCCGGAGGAGCTGCCCTCCAAAAAAGACGCGATCATGAAGAGCCTGCGACTGATGATCCCCATCGCGGTCCTGGTGTTCTCGCTCGCGGTGCTGCGGGTCTCTCCTCTGCGCGCGGCTCTCTTTTCCACCTACATCATGATCGGTATCACGCTCGTCTACAACTGGCTCAAGCCGGAGCTGCGGGTCCCCCTGAAAAACCTCTACGAGGCCCTGGTCGAGACCCCGCGCAAGGTCCTGACCGTCTCGGTCGCCTGCGCCACGGCCGGGATCATCATCGGTGCGCTCGGCCTGACGGGACTCGGCCTGCGGCTCTCCGACATCATGATCACCGCCTCCGGGGGGCATCTGCCGGTCGCGCTGGTCTTCAGCATGGTCATCGCGATTGTGCTCGGCATGGGCCTGCCGCCGACCGGCTGCTACATCATCATGGCCGTCACCGTGGCGCCCTGCCTTGTGCAGATGGGCGTGCCGCTGTTCGTGGCGCACTTCTTCGTCTTCTTCTACTGCTGCTATGCCCCGATCACCCCCCCGGTGGCGCTGGCGGCGTACACGACGGCCGGCATCGCCGGCTGCGACCCCTACCGCACCGGGCTCGAAGCCTTCCGCATCAGCCTCTCCGGCTTCCTGCTGCCCTTCATCTTCGTCTACGAGAACACGCTGTTGGGGTTCGGCCCCTGGCACGAGATCCTGCTCGCGTCCATCACCGCTTTCATCGGCGTGTGGGCTCTCTCGATTGCGCTGGTGGGGTACTACCAGGCGCACGTCGGGGTGCCCTGGCGGATCGTTCTCGCGGCGGGGGCCTTCGGCCTGATCGTGCCCGGGCTCGTGACGGACGTGATCGGGTTCAGCATCGTGGCGGTATTCGTGATGACGCAGACGTCCCTGCTGCGCAAGCGGCCGGTGAGCGGTTCGGCAAGTGACACGGCGGACGAGCGCGTCCGTCCTTCGGCATGAGACCAACGGACCAGGAGAATGCAATGACATCAACCGGCATGAAGGAAACGGACGTATTGGTGATCGGAGGCGGGGCGGCCGCCCTGAGCGCGGCCATCACGGCGAGCGAGAAGGGGGCCAGCGTGACCCTGCTCGAGTGCGCGCCCAGGCACTTCCGCGGCGGCAACAGCCGCCACACGCGCAACATGCGCCTGGTGCACGAAACCCAGCACCCGCCCTACACCGGCCCGTACCCGGAAGAGGAGATGTGGGCGAACTACATGAAGGCGACCGGAGGGACGGCGGACCTCGAGCTGGCGCGTATGGCCGTGCACGGCTCCGCGTCGATCCTCGAGTGGATGCAGGCCCACGGGGTGCACTTCCAGCCGGCGCTCGCCGGGACGCTGCACCTGGGCCGCACCAACGCCTGGTTTCTGGGCGGCGGCAAGGCCATGGTGAACGCGCTCTTCCGCAGCGCCGAGCGCCTGGGGGTCGACGTCCACTACGAGGCCGAGGTGGTCGGGCTCGACGTTCAGGACGGCCGGTTCCGGAGCGCCCAGGTGCGCATGGGCGGGCGGACGGTGACGGCTTCCGCCAAGGCCGTGGTGGTGGCCGCCGGCGGTTTCCAGTCGAACCTGGAATGGCTGCGGCAGGCCTGGGGCCCGGCCGCGGACAACTTCCTCATCCGCGGCGCCCCCTTCGACACGGGCACCCTGCTCAAGCTCCTGCTCGAGCATGGTGCCGAACCGGTAGGCGACCCCACCCAGGCCCACATGGTCCCGATCGAGGCGCGTGCGCCCAAGTTCGACGGTGGCATCGTGACCCGTCTGGACTGCGTCACGCTGGGGATCGTCGTGAACAAGAACGGGGAGCGCTATTATGACGAGGGCGAGGATTTCTGGCCCATGCGCTACGCGATCTGGGGGCGGCTGGTGGCGCAGCAACCCGACCAGATCTCCTACGTGTTCATCGACTCCAAGACCCTCGACCGCTTCATGCCCTCGCTTCTCCCGCCGATCACCGGCCGCACGATCGCGGAGGTGGCCGAACAGTTCGGGCTGCCGGTCGACCGAGTGGTCGCCACGGTGGAGGAATTCAACCGGGCGGTCCAACCCGGCACATTCGACCACACCGTTCAGGACGATTGCCAGACCGCCGGGCTCACCCCTCCCAAAACCCACTGGGCGCAGCGTATCGACACTCCCCCCTTCTACGGGTATCCGCTGCGGCCCGGGTTGACCTTCACCTACTACGGCGTCCGGATCGATCGGCGCGCAGCCGTCATCCTGAAGGACGGCCAGCCGGCCGGCAACATCTTCGCCGCCGGGGAGGTTATGGCGGGCAACATCCTGCCCAAGGGCTACATCGGTGGTTTTGGACTGGTCATTGGCAACATCTTCGGCCGGATCGCCGGCGGCGAGGCAGCGGCGCTCGCGCGCGGCGCCGCCCAGAGCAAAGCGGCTTAGGAGGCATGAACGTCATGGAAAAAGACCTGTTGGCCCAGGGCAAAGACATGTTGCGAATCTGCAATGCGTGTCGCTACTGCGAAGGCTTCTGCGCGGTGTGGCGCGCGATGGAATACCGGCGGGAGTTCCCGGCCGGGGACCTCAACTACCTCGCCAACCTCTGCCACGACTGCCAGGAGTGCTACTACGCCTGCCAGTACGCGCCGCCGCACGAGTGGAGCATCAACCCGCCGCTCACCTTCGCGCGGATCCGGACCCGCTCCTACGAGCAGTACGCTTGGCCGGCCCCGCTGGCCGCCGCCTTCCGCGCGAATGGGCTGGTGGCCGCGCTGGTGACGGCGCTGGCCTGCGTCCTGTTCCAGTTCGGGGTCGTGATCGCGCAGGGGATGGCCGCGCTCTCGACCGCCGTGCCCGGCGGCAACTTCTACGAGGTCGCCTCGCACGGCGCTCTCGTGACGGTCTTCGGCCTGGCCGCGCTCTTCAGTCTGGCGGCGCTCGCGGTCGGCTTCGTGCGCTTCTGCCGCGACATTGGAGAGAACCCTTTAGACCTCTTCAGCCCCTCCAACCTGGCCGTAACCTTCAAGGAGAGCCTGCAGCTCGAGTACCTGGACGGCGGCGGGTGGGGCTGCTCCTACCCGGGCGAGGACAGCTCGCCGGTCCGGCGCTGGCTCCACCATTTCACCTTCTACGGGTTTTTGCTCTGCTTCGTCTCGACCACGGTCGCGGCGATCTACGACTACGTGTTCGGCTGGCCGGCGCCTTACGGCTACGGCAGCCTGCCGGTGATCCTCGGCACTCTCGGCGGGCTCGGGCTGCTCGTGGGCCCGGCCGGGCTGCTGGTCCTCAAGCAGCGTCGCAACCGGGACATCACCGACGCAGGGCAGACCGGGATGGACACGGCCTTCCTGGCGCTCCTGCTGCTCGCGAGCGCGAGCGGCCTGCTTCTGCTGGTGCTGCGCCAGAGCGCGGCCATGGGGACGCTGCTCGTCGTGCACCTCGGCATCGTCATGGGGCTTTTTCTCACCTTCCCCTACGGCAAGTTCGTGCACGGGCTCTACCGCTTCGCGGCGATCGCGAAATTCGCGCTCGAGCGCAAGCGCAAGCAGGTGCTGGGCGCATGAGGAGATAGGATAAAGGGGTCAGGGGTCAGGGGTCAGGGTTCAGGAAAAGCCACCGTGCGTCTCGGTCCGGATTTTTTTCCTGAACCCTGAACCCTGAACCCTGAACACTTTCAACGGAGATTGCTCATGGTCAAACTCGGATTCATCGGCTTCGGCGAAGCGGCCTTCAACATCGCGTCCGGCCTCAGGGGCGAGGGGTTGAAGGGGATCATCGCCTACGACAAGCACTGGAAAGACTCCCCCGCCGCGGAGCTGATCGGAAAGCGCGCGGCCGAGGCGCAGGTCGAACTGGTCCCGAGCCAGCAGGCGCTGATCGAACGCAGCGAGATGGTCGTCTCGGCCGTGAGCGCCGACATGGCCCTGCCGCTCGCCCGGGCGTCCCGCCCCTTTCTCAAGGCGGACCAGGTGTATGTCGACATCAACGCCACCTCGCCCATGACCAAGGAGGAGGTCGACGCGATCATCTCGCCGGTTGCGCTCTTCGTCGACTGCGCGGTCATGGGGCCGGTCCCGACCTACCGACACGAGGTGCCGGTCGCGGTCTCGGGCCCGGGCGCCCGGCGCTTCCGCGACACGATGACGCCCTACGGCATGGCCATCACTTACATGGACGCGCCGGCGGGCAGCGCCTCGGCCTCGAAGATGTTCCGCAGCATCTTCATGAAGGGGTTCGTCACGCTTCTGATCGAGATGCTCACGGCCGCGCACCGCTACGGGGTCGAGGACGACGTGCTCGAGTCCGTGAAAGAGACATTGACGGCCGGGCCGCTGCTGGAGGTCATCAACGGCCTGGTCGGGCGCGGGGTCATCCACTCCGAGCGGCGCGAGCACGAGATGGACGAGGTGATCGCGACCCTGGACACGCTGCAGGTGGACGGCATCATGTCCAAGGCCACCAAGGCCAAGCTGCACTGGGTGACCGAGCTCGGGCTCAAGGCCCACTTCAAGGGGGTGCCGCCCAAGGATTACCACCAGATCTTCGCGGCGCTCGACTCGAAACGGTGAAGGACGCGGACCCATGCAACGCAACATGACGCAGCAGCTGATCGCCGCGCACCGGGTCTCCGGCGACCTGGTCCCCGGCGGCGAGATCAGCATCGCGATCGACCAGACGCTGACGCAGGACGCGCTCGGGACCATGGCGTTCCTCGAGTTCGAGGCCATCGGGGTGGAGCGGGTCCGGACCCAGCTCTCGGTCTCCTACGTCGACCACCTGACGCTGCAGGTGGGCTTCGAGAACTCCGACGACCACCAGTACCTGATGACCGTCGCGGACCGCTACGGCGTCCTCTTCTCGAAGCCCGGCAACGGCATCTGCCACCAGGTGCACCTCGAGCGCCTGACGCGCCCGGGGTGGACGCTTCTCGGCAGCGACAGCCACACGCCGACGGCGGGCGCGGTCGGCATGCTCGCGATCGGGGCCGGGGGGCTGGACGTGGCCGTGGCCATGGCCGGCGGCCCCTTCTTCTTCGCCTGCCCGCAGGTCGTCCGGGTGAACCTGCACGGGCCGGCTGCGCCCCTGGGTGACTGCCAAGGACGTGATCCTCGAGCTGTTGAAGCGGCTGACCACCAAGGGCAACGTCGGCCTGGTCTTGGAGTACGGCGGTGCGGGAGTGGAGACGCTGACGGTGCCCGAGCGCGCGACCATCGCCAACATGGGGGCCGAACTCGGGGTCACGACCTCGGTCTTTCCGAGCGACGCGGTGACCCGCGAGTTCTTCAAGGCCCAGGGACGCGCGGCGGAGTGGGCGGAGCTCCGGCCGGACCCCGGCGCCGCTTACGACCGCACGATCGAGCTGGATTTGGACGCGATCGAGCCCAACATCGCCCTGCCGCACTCGCCCGACAACGTCCGGCGCGTGCGCGAGGTCGCCGGGACGCCGGTCGACCAGGTCCTGATCGGCAGCTGCACGAACTCCTCGTACCGGGACCTGATGACGGTGGCCGCCATGCTGAAGGGCCGCAAGGCCCACCCGGCCGTGAGCTTCGGGGTCGCCCCGGGGACGCGCCAGGTTCTGCGGATGATCAGCGCCAACGGTGCCCTGACCGACATGGTCGACGCGGGCGCCCGGGTGCTGGAGCCGGTCTGCGGGTTCTGCGTGGGCAACGGCCAGTCGCCGCGCAGCGGCGCGGTCTCGGTGCGCGGCAACAACCGCAACTTCGAGGGGCGCTCCGGGACCCAGGACGCCAAGGTCTACCTCGCCAGCCCGGAGAGCGCGGTCGCCGCGGCGCTCACCGGCTGCATTACCGACCCGCGCGACCTCGGGATGGACTGCCCGTCCGTGCCGCAGCCGGAGCGCTTCTTCACGGACGCCGACATGTTCGTCCGGCCGACGGGCACCGCCGCGGTCTTCCGCGGGCCCAACATGGGCCCGCCCCCCAGCAACAGCGCCATGCCGGGCGATTTCGCGGCCGTCGTGGCGATCAAGCTGGGCGACAAGGTCACGACCGACCACATCATCCCGGCCGGGTCCGCGGGCCGCTTTCGGTCCAACATCCGCAAGTCGAGCGAATTCGTCTTCCGGAACGTCGATCCCGAGTTCCCTGCGCGCTGCGAGGCGATCAAGGCGCAGGGGATGTCGTCGGTCATCGTCGCCGGGCAGAGCTACGGCCAGGGGTCCTCGCGCGAGCACGCCGCGATCTGCCCGATGTTCCTCGGCGTGCGGGCGGTGATCGCCCGGAGCATTGAGCGCATCCACCTCGCCAACCTGATCAACTTCGGGATCATGCCCCTGATCTTCAAGGACCCGGCGGATTACGACCGCATCCAGGCCGGCGACGAGCTCGAGATCGCCGACACGGCCGATCAGCTCCGCCGCTCGGAGGTGACGGTGACCCACCGCACGCGCGGGGAACGCTTCACGGTGGGGCACACGCTCACCTCCCGGCAGGTCGAGATCGTGCTGTGCGGGGGGCTCCTGAATTATGTGGGGCGGAAGAGCGCTCCAGAATGAGGATTCGGAAATCCAAGGGTTCAGGGTTCAGGAAAATATTTCAGCACAGGCGGGCGCGCATGTGCAATGTCCCTCTGAATCCTGAACCCTGAACCCAGACCGCCGTCCCCCAACGAAAGAGCGAACGCCGGCGGCCTGAAACCTAAATCGGATTTGACGAGAACAAAATGGAACCCGTCCTTCCCGTCTACCACCAGATCCGTCGCGCCATCCGGTACTGGGTGCTGGACAAGCACTATCTGCCCAACTCGAAAATCCCGCCGGAAAACGAGCTGGCGAACCAGTTCAACGTCAACCGCATGACCGTGCGCCAGGCCCTGTCCTCGCTCGTGCAGGAGGGGCTCCTGATCCGCAGGCGCGGGGAGGGGACCTTCGTCACCGGCAACGAGGACCTGATCCAGGGGATGAGCCTCAAGCACATCAGCCTGACCAACGAACTGCTCCTGCCGCTGATGAAATCCAAGACC
The DNA here is from genome assembly GCA_963791285.1 of uncultured delta proteobacterium. Classification (GTDB taxonomy): domain Bacteria; phylum Desulfobacterota; class Desulfobacteria; order Desulfobacterales; family SpSt-501; genus SpSt-501. The sequence goes on along the minus strand of CAWBSC010000004.1, from coordinate 36,569 downwards.
CTGACCGTCGCCAAGGCCGAGGTCAAGCCGCCGCCGCTCGTCCGCGAAAAGCTCGAGCTGAACACCGGCGACACGCAGGTGGTGCGGATCACGCGCGACCGAATGGTGGCCGAAGGGTTCCGGGCCTTCACGATCAACTACCTGCCGCTCGAGATCGGCCGCCGGATCAGCGCAGAACAGCTGATGCAGAAGCCGCTCGTCAAGATCATGGAAGATGACCTCAAGATCAACTTCCTGGAGGCGTACCAGACGATCGAAGCCTCCTTCGCCGACGAGGAAACGGCCGTCCACCTGGGGATCCAGCCGGGGGTGCCGACCCTGCTCATGGAGCGCATCATGTACGCGGAAAAGGGCCGGCCGGTCGAGCTCGTCAACTCCATCTACGCGGCGGGCGCCTACAAGTGCTGTCTGCACCTGAAGAAGGTCAAGCGCAACAACGCCACGGACTGGATCTGCCAGATCACGACGTGAGGCCGGCCCGAGCCGCCGGCGCGACGAAGGAGGAACGAGCGCATGGATACGAGCTACCCGGTGGAACGGTTGCGCAGGGTGATCGCGGACATCATCGCGGCGGTCGGCCTCGACCCCGAGATGGCGGAAGTCTTCGCGGATTCGATCGTCGCGGCCGACCTGCGCGGGGTGAAGTCGCACGGAACGATCCGGGTGCCGGAGTACGTGCGCCGCGTGGAAAGCGGGGTCATGGACCCGCGGGCCGAGGCGCGCTTCGTGCGCGACGAGGGCGCCGTCGGGCTGCTCGACGGCGGCAACGGATTCGGACAGGTCGCCGCCTGCACGGCCATGCGCCGGGCGGTCGAGAAAGCCGGCACGCACGGGATCGGCCTGGTGGGCGTGCGCAACTCCAACCACTTTGGGATCGCCTCCTACTACGCCATGACGGCGCTCGAGGCCGGCATGATCGGGGTGGTGCTGACCAACGCCTCCCCCGCCATGAACCCCTTCGGCACGGTCACGCCGCTGCTCGGGACCAACCCGATCGCAGTCGCGGTCCCGGCCGGGACGGAGAAACCGATCGTGCTGGACATGTCGACCTCGTTCGTGGCGCGCGGCAAGATCCGCTTTGCGGCGCTGACCGGCCAGGAGATCCCGCTGGGGTGGGCGACGGACGCCGCGGGCGAGCCGACCACGGACGCGCAGACGGCGCTCAAGGGCAGCCTCGAGCCGATCGGCGGCGCCAAGGGGTCCGGGCTGTCGCTCATCGTGGACCTTCTGTGCGGTGTCCTGACCGGCTCCTGCCTCACCGGGGAGGTCAGGACCATCGTCGACGTGAGCGGCCCGGCCCGGACGGGGCACATCTTCGGGGCGATCGATGTCGGGCGCTTCATCGGCGCGGAGCTCTTCCGGCAGAACGTGGACGCCGTGATCCGGCGCATCAGGGGCCTGCCGCCGCGGGCCGGCCACCAGGTGTTCATGCCGGGCGAGATCGAGTTCGACCTCGCGGCCCGGCGCAGGCAGGAGGGCGTCCCGCTCGCGGAGGAGGTCGCCCGCAACCTCAACGCGCTGGCGGAACGATTCAAAACCGGCCGGTTAGAGTAACCCGGGTATACGCGGTTTCAGGATCCAAGCTTGAACCCAAACAACACGCAGGGGAGGGGAACATGACTACGCGCACCATCGTCAAACTGGCGGTAATCGCCTTGACAGCCGTCGGTCTCCTGGGCGCCTCGCCGAAGGACTACCCGCTGCGACCGGTGCAGCTCATCGTCCCGTTCGCCGCGGGCGGCGGCACCGACATCGGGACGCGGATCGCGGTCAAGGCCGCGGAGAAATACTTCCCCAAACCGATCATCGTGCAGAACGTCGACGGCGGGGGCAGCGAGGTGGGCGTCTCGCAGATGGTGCGCGCCAAGCCGGACGGCTACACGGTTGCCGGGTTTAACTCGGCCTCGATCACCCTGACCACCATGCGCAAGGCCTCCTACAACCCCGTGACGGACGTCAGCCCCATCTGCCTGGTGGTCTCCGACCCGCGCCTCTACGCCGTGCGGGCCGACGACGCGCGCTTCAAGACGGCCAAGGACTTCATCCAGTACGCCCGGGACAACCCCGAGAAGCTGACGATCGGCACCTCGGGCGCCGGGACCTCCGGCCACCTGGGCATCCTGGTCATGAACAAGGTCGCCCAGATCAAGGCCAAGCCGGTGCACTTCGGCGGGGCGGGGGAATCCAAGGCGGCCTTCCTCGGCGGCCACATCGACGCCCTGGCCCAGACCTACGGCGAGGTGTTCACGATGCTGAAGGACGGCAAGGTCAAGGTCATCGCGGTCGCGACCGACGAACGCATGAAGGAGCTGCCGGATGTGCCGACCTTCAAGGAGGCCGGCATCAACCTCGTGATTTCCTCCAACCGCGGGTTCGCCGCGCCCAAGGCGACGCCGCCGGAGGTCGTCGACAAGCTGGCCGAGGCCTTCAAGAAGGCCTCGGCCGACCCTGAGTACCTCGAGCAGATGGCCAAGATGGGCCTGCCGGCCAAGTACCTCGGCCCGGCCGATTTCGGCAAGCTCATCAAGGAAGAGTACGAGATCTATTCGGAGCTCTCGAAGGACCTGGGGCTCTCCAAATAACGCGCGCCCGACACGGGCTCCCCGCTGAAGGGAGCCCGCACCCGTTCGGAGGTCGGTGACATGATGTGCATCAACCGCAAGGTTTCGCTGGTGCTGCTGGCCGTGTTCGGCCTGTTTTTCGTCTACTCGTTCCAGTACCCCGCGGAGATCGTCGCGTTTCCGCGGTTCATCCTGGTCGTGCTCGCGCTCATGTGCGCGCTGCTCTTCGTGAAGCCGGGGGACCTGGGCAAGATCAAGGTCACCGCCTTTTTAACCCCCCCGAAGGTGATCACCGCCGTCTTCATGGTCGTCTACGTGGCGGTCTTCCCGGAGCTCGGGTTCTTCGTGACCACGTTTTTGACGGTGTTCGGCTACATCCTGGTGTTCGAGCGATCCGCCCGGTTGAAGGCGTTCCTGGTGGCGCTGGGGTGGGTCGTCCTGCTGTATGTGGCGTTCCAGACCCTTCTGTACATTTGGTTCCCCGAAGGGTTGCTGATGTAACCTCAAGGCGAAGAGACGGACCGATATGGATTTCGACTTCTACCTGCACATCCTCAAAAACGTGTTTCTGCCGTTTAACCTCCTCATGGCCACCTTCGGCGTGGTCATCGGGATCATCTTCGGCGCCCTGCCCGGGTTCACGGCCGCGATGGGGATCGCGATCCTCATGCCGATCACCTTCTCCATGACCCCCGAGGCGGGACTGATCATGATGGGGGCGCTCTTCGCGGGGGCCATGTGGGGCGGCTCCGTGTCCGCCATCCTCATCAACACCCCCGGGACCCCCGGGGCGGCCGCCACCGTCCTGGACGGCTACCCCATGGCCAAGCAGGGGCGGGCGGCCGACGCGCTGCGCGAGTCGGTCGTCTCGTCGTTCGTGGGCGGCATCCTGGGGGTGATCGTGCTGCAGCTCTTCGCCCCGCCGCTCGCCCGGGTGTCCCTGATGTTCGGCCCGCCGGAGTACTTCGTGCTCGCCATCTTCGGGATGACCATCATCGCCTCGCTGAGCGAAAAGATGATCATCAAGGGGTACATCTCCGGGTTCCTGGGCATGCTCATCGGCACCATCGGCATGGACCCGCTGCTCGGCGTGCCGCGCTTCACGCTCGGCATCACCGGTCTGATCGACGGGGTCATGCTGGTGCCGGCCCTGATCGGGCTCTTCTCGATCCCGGAGGTGATGGAGATCATCCAGATGCACGGCAGCCGGGAGGAAATGATCCCGAGCCTCAAGAACGTCAAGATCGGCTTCCCGACCTGGGCGCACACGCGGCACATGATTCCGACCTACCTGCGCTCGTCGATCATCGGCATCATCGTGGGCATCCTGCCCGGCGCCGGTGCCAGCATCGCGAGCTTCATGGCCTACAACGAGGAGAAGCGCGCCTCGAAAACACCCGAGAAGTTCGGCACCGGCATGATCGAGGGTGTGGCCGCCTCCGAGGCCGCCAACAACTCGATCTGCGCCGGCGCCTTCATTCCCATGCTGACCCTCGGCGTGCCGGGCGACTCGGTCGCGGCCATCATGATGGGGGCCCTCATGGTGCACGGGCTGCAGCCCGGCCCCGAGCTCTTCACGACCTACGCCGACGTGACCTGGACCTTCATCTTCTCGCTCTACCTCGCCAACGTCCTGATGCTCCTCTTCGGCCTTTACTGCGCCCCGTGGTTTTCCTGGGCGACCCGGACGCCCAAGCACATCCTGGCCATCTCGATTATACTGCTCACGACCGTCGGCGCCTTCGCGGTGCGCGAGAGCATGACCGACGTCTACGTCATGCTGGCCTTCGGGATCATCGGCTACCTCTTGAAGTCGCACGGGTTCGACGTCGTGCCGGTGGTGCTCGGTCTGATCCTCGGGCCCATGGCCGAGAAGGGGCTGAACGGGACGCTCGCCATCTCCTACGGCCAGAACACGGCCTGGTTCATCCTGCAGCGGCCGGTCAGCCTGATCCTCATCGGCCTGACCCTGTTCGCACTGATCATTCCGTACTGGCGGGCCAAGCGAAAGGACAAGGACCCGTTTGCAATGAACGAACCCGACGTCATGTGACAACCGTCGCCTCCAACAGAAAGGGATCCATCGCATGAGTATCCAGGAAATCGGCAAACCCGGGTTTCGCTTCAAGACCGACTTCGAACGGCCGCCCGCCAAGGTGGTCGAGCTCTACCGCAGCCTGATGAACGAGACCGGCTGCCTGACCGGCAACGTGGGGGACTGCATCGGCCGCTGCGCCGCCATGGACGCGCGCGTGCGGAGCCTGGCCCCGGGCATGAAGCTCGTCGGCCCGGCGCTCACGGTGCGGGTCCCGCCGACCGACAACCTCATGATCCACAAGGCCTTGACCCTGATCAAGCCGGGCGACGTGCTGGTGATCGAGGGCGGCGGCAACCACTCCTGGGCGCTCCTGGGCTGGCTCATGGTGAGCACGGCCCGCAAGCTCGGGGTCGCCGGCATCGTGGCCGACGGCTGCGTGCGTGACGCGCAGGAGATCCGCAAGTCCGGCTTCCCGGTGTTCGCCGCCGGGCTGTCCCCCAACGGGCCGTTCAAGGAAGGCCCCGGCGAGATCAACTACCCGATCAGCTGCGGCGGTCAGGTCGTGCGCCCTGGCGATTTCATCGTCGCGGACGACGACGGGGTGGTGGTCATGCGCCAGGAGATCGCACCGTCGGTCATCGAGGAGGTGCACAAGATCATCCAGCGCGAGGACAAACGCCTGAAGGAGATCGAGGCCGGGCAGGTCATCCGCCCCGGCATCGACGAGATGCTGGCGCAGAAGGGCATCAAGTAGCAAAACGCGGCCGGATGAGCCGCCGCCGGGTTCGTCCGGCCTCCCCGGCCGTGTCGCGGGCAATGGCCGGTTGAATCCGACGCGTAAGTGTGGTTCATTCCGCCAGAGAAGAGGCGCTCGATGGACACGCTCCAGAGTCTGATGCTGGGATTCTCCGTCGTCTCCACCCCGATGAACCTGTTCTACTGCTTCGTCGGGTGCCTGATCGGCACGCTGGTCGGGGTCCTGCCCGGCATCGGCACGGCCGGAAGCGTCGCCGTCCTGCTGCCGTTCACCTTCGGCCTGCCGCCCGCAACGGCCATCATCCTGCTGGCCGGCATCTGGTACGGCGCCATGTACGGCGGTTCGACCACCTCCATCCTCGTGAACATCCCCGGCGAGAGCTCCTCCGTGGTCACCTGCATCGACGGCTACCAGATGGCGCGCCAAGGCCGGGCCGGGAGGGCGCTCGGGATCTCGGCCATCGGGTCCTTCATCGCCGGGACCCTCAGCGTCTGCATGCTCATGCTGGTGGCACCTGTGGTGGCCCGCTACGCGGTCAAGATCGGGCCCCCCGAGCTCTTCGCGCTGATTCTCTTCGGCCTGACGCTCTCGGCCTACCTCTCCTCCGGGCCGATGATCAAGTCCTTCATGATGGTCGCGCTTGGGATGATTCTCGGGACGCAGGGGATCGACACCGTCTCCGGGGTCCAGCGCTTCACCTTCGGCGTCACCGAGTTCTACGAGGGGGTGGGGATCCTGCCGGTCATCATGGGGATCTACGGGATCGGCGAGATCCTCGTGAACCTGGAAGAGACGCTGCGGCGCGACGTCTTCCAGGTCTCGATCAAAGGCCTGCTCCCGGACCGGGAGGACTGGAAGGCCTCCTTCGGGCCGATCATGCGCGGCACCTTCCTGGGGTTCTTCCTCGGGATCCTCCCGGCCTCCGGGACGCTGATATCGACCTTCGTCTCCTACATCGTCGAGAAGCGCGTCTCCAAGACGCCCGAGCGCTTCGGGCACGGGGCGATCGAGGGCGTCGCCGGGCCCGAGGCCGCCAACAACGCCGCCTCCTCCGGCACCTTCGTGCCGCTCCTGACCTTCGGGATCCCCACGACCGCCACCATGGCGCTGATCCTGGGGGCGTTGCTGATCCACGGCATCACCCCCGGCCCCCTGCTCATCCGCAACCACCCGGACGTCTTCTGGGGGGTCATCGTGAGCATGTACATCGGCAACATCATGCTCCTGGTGCTCAACCTGCCGCTGATCGGGCTATGGGTGCGGCTCCTGAAGGTCCCCTACGGCATCCTCTTCCCGTTGATCCTGGTCTTCTGCGTGATCGGGGTCTACTCCAACCAGGGCAGCCTGCTCGACGTCACCTCGATGATCTTTTTCGGCGTCGTCGGCTACATCGCGCGCAAGGTCGGTTTCGAGTGCGCCCCGCTGGTCTTCGCCTACATCCTGTCGCCGATATGGGAAGAGGCCTTCCGCCAGTCCCTGCTCATGTCGCGGGGGGACCTGACCATCTTCGTCACCCGGCCGTTCCCGGCGGTGTTCATTTTCCTGACCGTTCTGTTCGTCGCCTCCTCCGTGATCTTCGCCCGCCGGCGCAGCCGGCTGCTCGAGCAGATCGGCAGCGCCGATGACTGATTCGTCCCAACCGGCTCGACGTCGAGCCTACTTGAAAGGAGCAGTGCCATGAAAAAGGCCGTGTTGCTGTGGGTGTGCGTGTTCGTCGCCGGGGTGGCGGTCATCGGCCCGGCCTTCGCGCAGGAGAAGTTCCCCAAGGACCCGATCACGATCGTGGTGCCCTACGCCGCGGGCGGGAGCCACGACCTCGTCGCCCGTGCGCTGCAGCCGCAGCTCGAGAAAATCCTGGGCGCACCGGTCATCGTCGACAACAAGCCGGGCGGCGGCTCGACCATCGCCTGCAACCTGGTCAAGGCCGCGGCGCCGACCGGCTACACCCTGTTGACGGTTTCGCCGACCCTCAGCATCATCAAGTACACGATGCCCGAATCGAACGTGACGTATGATCAGTTCGAGCCGGTCGCCTACGTGGGCTACACCCCTCAGGGGGTCTTCACCCGCGTGGACGCGCCCTGGAACACCCTGAAGGAACTGCTCGACTACGCCAGGGCCAACCCCGAGAAGATCAAGTGCGGCAACGCCGGGCACGGCGGCAACTTCCACATGGGGGCGGTCGGAATCGAGCAGGCGACCGGGGTGAAGTTCACCCACATCCCGTTCAAGGGCGCGGCCCCGGCGGTCCCGGCCGTGATGGGCGGGCACGTCGACATCATCGTCTCGACGATCGCCGACACGCTGCACATGGTCAAGGGCGGCAGCCTGAAGGTTCTCGGGCTCGCGGCCCCCGAGCGCAACAAGTTCGCCCCGGACGCCGTGACCTTCAAGGAGCTGGGGTATGACATCGAATTCTCGACCTACTGGTCCTACCTCGCGCCCAAGGGGACGCCCAAGGACCGCCTGAACCTGCTGTTCAGCGCCTTCAAGAAGGCGACCGAAACCAAGGAAGTCCAGGAGTTCTACGACATGCAGGGCGTCACGCCGTCCTTCAAATCGCCCGACGAGCTGGCGGAGTACTACAAGAAGGAGGACGTGAAGTGGGGGAAGCTCATCAAGGAAGGCGGCCTCATGCCTTGACAGGTTGTTGAAAACCGGCGTCTCAGGCCGTGATCCGGCGTTGCGCGGCTTTTGGCCATGCTCACATACGGGTCCGTATGCTGCGCTGTCCAAAAGCCACGCGCCTTGGCTGACGGCCTGACACTTGGTTTTCAACCACCTGTCGCCATGCCGGCATTCAGCGGGAATATTATGAGCAGGACCAGCACCATCGACAGGTATGCAGAGCGATTCCCCAAGTCCCAGGCGCTCTACGAGCGGGCGCGCCGGGTCCTGCCGCGGGGAGTTTCACACGACCAGTGGCACGCCCGTCCGTTCCCGCTCTACATGACCCGCGCCGAAGGCGCGCGCGTCTGGGACGTGGACGGCAACGCCTACATCGACTACTACGGCGGGCACGGCGGCAAGGTGCTCGGCCACGCGCACCCCGCCGTGGTCGCGGCCGTGCAGGCCCAGATCGAGAAAGGGACGCAGTTCGGCGCCGCCTGCGACCTGGCGGTCGACTGGGCCGAGCGCATCCAGCGGCTCGTGCCCTCGGCCGAGCGGGTCGAGTTCGTCAACTCCGGGACCGAGGCGGTCATGTTCGGGATCCGCCTGGCGCGCGCCTTCACCGGCCGCCCCAAGGTGGTCCGCTTCCAGTTCCACTTCGGCGGCGCCTACGACGCCGTGGCGGTGGGGAATAAGAAACCCTTCGACGTGCCGGTGAGCACGGGCATCCTGCCCGGCGCGGTGCGGGACACCGTCGTCATCCCCATGAACGACGCGGCGGCCTTGGAAAACGCACTGAAAGACCGGGATGCGGCCGTGGTGGTCCTGGAGGCGGCCGGGAGCAGCTCCGGGGTGGTCGGGATCGACCCGCCGTTCTACGCGGTGCTGCGGGAGATGACGGCGCGTTACGGGACGCTGCTATTTTTCGACGAGGTTGTGACCGGCTTCCGCTACGCGCCGGGCGGCGTGCAGGCCGCGGTCGGGGTGACGCCGGACCTGACCGCGCTCGGCAAGGGAGTCTCCGGCGTCGTCCCGGGCGCGGGCGCGATCGTCGGCCGCGAGGCGGTGATGGACCTCCTCCTGCTCAAGGACGAGCGCTGGAACCGCTACGGCCGGGTCGCCCACTCCGGCACCTTCAACGCCAACCCGCTCTGCGCCGCGGCCGGCCTGGCCTACCTGAACCTCATCGCGACCGGCGTGCCCACCGCAGCGGCCAGCCATAGCGCACGCCGGCTGCGCGACGGGTTCCAGGCGTGCATGGACGGGCGCGGGATCGCGGGGTGCGCCTGGGACGCCGGCTTCTCGGCGGTGCACATTTACTTCGGGCCGTGTGCGCGGCGAGGGGCCTGCGGCCGCACGGTCTGCCTGAACGCCGAGAAGACTCGGGACGCGGCCGTGGGCGAGGCGCTCTTCATGAACCTCGCGCTGAACGGGGTGAAGACCCCGACGCGGGGTTACGACCTCTTCGTCTCGGCGGTCCACACCGAAGAAGAGCTGGACCGGACCGTCGCCGCCTTCGGCCGCGCGCTCGACGCGCTGCTGGACGAGGGCCTGCTCGCGGGCGGACATTCATCCCGGAGGGAATGATCGGTGAAGCCGGATCGGATCAGCGGAATCGTGTTCATCCTCATCGGGGCGGCCGTGCTGATCGCCTCGCTGAACTACCCCGTCGGCACCTTGCAGAAGCCGGGAGGCGGCTTTTTCCCTCTGCTGGCCGCGGCGTTGCTGGTGGGGCTTTCGGCCGTCTTCACGTTCCAGAGCTTCGTGCGCCGCCGGCCCGCCGGGGCGGCCGAGGAAACGGGCCCCGGCTCAAAGGCGCTGCGCCGGATCGCGTTCGGTGTGGCCGCGCTCGTCGCCTACCGCTACCTTATCCCGGTGGTCGGGTTCGCCCCGTCGACGGCGCTCTTCATCTTCGCGCTGAGCCGCTTCCTCGAGAACGCGAGCTGGACGCGTAGTTTGATCTTCGCCGTGGCGACCGCGGCGGCGTCATACTACCTGTTTCAGGTGGTCCTGAAGATTCAGATGCCGGTGCCGATGTTGAGGTGGTGAAACGGTAGTGGGGTGTTTGGGAAGTTAGGTGTTTGGGTGTTCAGGTGTTTGGTCCCAAGGTCACCAAATACCCAAATCCCACAACACCCAAACCCCTAAACACCTAAACACCCAAATACCCAGATACCCCTGAACCCTATTTCACGGAGACCCCCATGCCCACCCCATCCGATCGCGTCAAACGCCTGGCCGGCTCGGAGCGTTCCCAGCGGCCGCTTAGCATCCCCAAGGGCGCCGTGCGCCTGGACATGGGGGAGCCCGATTTCCCGACGCCCGTGCACATCCAGGAGGCGGCCCTCAAGGCCATGCGCGACAACCGCACGCACTACGGCAGCGCCTACGGCGAGCCGGCCCTGCGCGAGGCCGTCTGCGCCAGCCTGAAGCGCGACTACGGGGTGGAGCGCAGTCCGGAGAACGTCCTGATCACCTCCGGCGGCATCGAGGCCATCCACGTCGTCAGCGCGAGCTACCTCAACCCCGGGGACGAGGCGCTGATCCCCGATCCGGAGTACTCGGCCTATGCCGACTCGGTCGCACTCTTCGGCGGGACGCCGGTGTTCGTGCCGCTGACCCCTGATTTTCACTTCGACTTCGATCTATTGGAAAAGCGCATCTCCAAACGCACACGCCTGATGTTCGTCTCCAGCCCGGGCAACCCGACCGGGCGGGTACTGCGGGCGGACGAGATCCGGCGCCTGGCGGAGCTGGCCGTGAGGCACGACTTCCTGCTCGTCCTCGACGAGGCCTACCACCGCCTCGTCTACGGCGGGGTCGACTTCCTCTCGGTCTGCCAGGTGGAGGAGGTGCGCAGCCGCGCCATCCTGCTGAACAGCTTCTCGAAGACCTACGCCATGACCGGCTGGCGCGTGGGCTACATGGTGGCGGACGCGGCACTCGTCAAGGACATGGTCACCTTCCACAAGGCGATCACGATCTGCCCCAACGTGCCGGCCCAGCTGGCCTGCGCGGCTGCGGCCGCCGGGCCCCAGGACTGCGTCGAGGCCATGCGGCAGGAGTACGAGCGGCGCAAGGTCCTGGTGGAGGCGCGCCTGGCCGACATCCCGGGTCTCGTCACCCCGCCCTGCGACGGCGCCTTCTACGTCTTCCCGCGCTTCGCGCACCGGCTGACGAGCCCGCAGATGACCGACCATCTCTTCAGCAAGGGGATCCTCGTGCGCAGCGGCACCGAGTTCGGTGCCGGCGGGCAGGGGCACTTCCGCATCGCCTTCTGCAAGTCCATGGAGACGCTGGAGGAGGGGATGGCTCGTCTGAAGGCGGCACTTAGCGAAGTCAAATAGGTCGGAGGTTCATCGCAGGATACCGGCCTAACCGCCGGCCTTTAGGTCGGCGGAAACCGTCTGCCGGATAAGGCGATCGCGAATCCTCTTTTTCAATGTACCCTTCTCAAGGAGGTTTTCTTATGAAGAAGCTACATGCATTCTTATGTTCGTTGGTCATGCTCAGCATTTTGCCGGGTCTGGCGTTTGCGCAGGTCGGTGAGGCGAAGGCCAAGGTGGCGGCCCTGAAGCCCAAGGATTACCCCACCCAGCCGATCGAGTTCGTCGTGGCGTTTCCGGCCGGCGGGGGTATGGACTTTACCGCGCGGATCCTGGCCAAACACGTCGAGAAATACATCGACAGTCGAATCATCGTGGTGAACAAGCCCGGCGGCGGCGGGCTCATCGGCAACACGTACCTCGCGACTCAGGCGGCCAACGACGGGTACACGGTCGGGATCCCCTCCACGGGCATCCTGAGCGACGACCTGCTGAAGGCGAAGGGCGCCTGGTCGTACAAGAACCTGCAGGCCCTGGCTTTCATCACCGAGGAGCCGGTGACGTGGATCGTGTCCACCGCGGGCCCGCTGAAGAACGCCTCCGTCAAGGACGTGATCGACGGCGCCACGCAGAAACCGGACACGCTCAAGGTCGCCGTTATCCCGGACATATCGTTCCAGTGGCTTGCCGAAACCGTAGAAATGTACACCGGCGGCCGGTTCATCATCGTCCCGTACCAGGGCGGGCAGCCGGGGATCACGGCCATGCTCGGCGGGCACGTCGACTTCGCGACCGGCTACCTGCCCGAGTACAAGGGGCTGCTCGAGGCCGGAAAGGTCAAGGTCATCGCGCAGACCGGCTCGGAGCGCTCGCCCTACCTTCCGGAGGTCCCCACCTTCGGGGAGGTCCTGAAACTCGACGACGTCCGCTGGTCGGTCCTGCGGTACGCGGCCGTCCCCAAGGGCACCCCGGAGGAGCGTATTCGTTACATCTCCGCCGCCATCGATGCCGCGCTGCACGACCCCGAGTGCATCGAGGACTACGACAAGGCCGGGATCAAGGTCGGGGTCAAGTACATGGACGGCCGGAAAACCGATGCGGAGCTGGAGTCGATTTACAAGAACTACCGCGAGTTCTTCATCAAGACCAAGCGGCTGCAGTGAACGGGGTCGTGATGAATCGTCATGAGCACGCCCTGAACCTGGTGTGGGTTCTGCTGGGGTCGGCTTCCTGCGCCTACTCGGTCGGGCTGGGGCTCTGGGCGCGGTCCAAGCCCGGCAGCGGCCTGGTGCCCTTTCTGGCCGGTGCCATAATCGGGATCGTGGGCTTGGTGCGTTTGGCGGGCGGCCTCCTCCGGAACGCCGACGGAGGAAAGACGGCACCGTTCTGGGCGACGGCCGCTATCCGCAACCGCACGCTGCTCGTCCTGGTTGGGTTCATGGCCATGGCCTTCTGCATGCCGAAGCTGGGGTTTCTCGCCGCGGCGATCCTCGTCACCTCGTTTCTCCTGTACGTGATCGAACCCCAGCACCCGATTAAAATCCTGGGCACGGCCGGCGCCACTTGCCTGCTGGTTTACGGACTCTTCGTTGTCCTGCTCCGGGTAAACCTGCCGCGCGGCGTTCTGGGGTTTTGAGGGGCGAGAATGGATATTTTCCATAATCTGGCGATCGGGTTCGGGGTCGTCCTGAGCCCCGAGAACCTCTTCTATTGTTTCCTCGGATGCCTGGTCGGCACCCTGGTGGGGGTGCTGCCCGGGATCGGGCCCCTGGCGGCCCTGTCCCTGCTGCTCCCGATCACCTTCAGCATACCCTCGGTGGCATCCATCATCATGCTCTGCGGCATATTCTACGGGGCCATGTACGGTGGGTCGACCACGTCCATCCTGGTCAACATCCCCGGGGAAGCCGCCTCCGTCGTCACCTGCCTGGACGGTTACCAGATGGCGCGCAAGGGCAGGGCGGGTGCGGCCCTGGGCATGGCGGCCTTCGCCTCGTTCATCGCAGGCACGTTCAGCAACATCGGCCTGAACCTGCTTTCGCCGGTGCTGGTGGATGTGGCGCTGAAGTTCGGCCCGCCCGAGTACTTTTCCGTCATGACCCTGGGGTTCATGGTGTGCCTCTTCATGGTGGGCGGGTCGATGTCCAAGGCGCTGGTGATGATCGGGCTGGGCCTCCTGGTTTCCTCCGTCGGGATGGACATCGTCAACGGGGCCGAGCGGTTTACCTTCGGGTATGTCAACCTGACCAACGGGTTCGACCTGGTGGCGGTGATCATGGGGATGTTCGGGCTGTCGGAGATCCTGTTGTCCATGGAGGAAGAATCGGCGCGGGGCATCTTCGCGCAGAAGATTAAGGGACTGATGCCCAGTCGGGATGACTGGGCCCGTTCGGCCTGGCCGATCGCGCGCGGCAGTGCCTTGGGCTTCTTCCTCGGGGTGCTGCCGGGCGGCGGACCCGTGACATCCTCGTTCATGTCGTACGCGATCGAACGCAAGCTGTCCAAACAGCCGGAAGCCTTCGGCACCGGGATGATCGAAGGGGTGGCCGGCCCGGAAGCTGCGAACAATGCGGCCGTCGCCGGATCTCTCATCCCCCTTCTCTCCCTGGGAATTCCGGTCAACGCGGTGACCGCTATCCTGCTGGGAGCCCTCATCATTCACGGGGTGCAGCCCGGGCCGCTTCTGATGACGCAGAACCCGGACATCTTCTGGGGCGTGATCGCGAGCATGTACGTCGGGAACGTCATGCTGCTGGTTCTGAACCTGCCGCTCGTCGGGATCTGGGTGCAGTTCCTCAAGATTCCCTACCGGATCCTCTTCCCGCTCATTTTTCTGATGTGCGCCATCGGGTCGTACACGTCCAACTCCAACATATTCGACGTCTGGGTCATGATCGGCTTCGGGATTCTGGGCTACTGTCTGAGGAAGCTCCGCTACGAGCTGGCCCCGTTCATCCTCGCCCTGGTGCTGGGGCCGATGTTCGAGCAGGCCTTGCGGCAGTCGTTGATCATCTCGAGAGGGGATCCGGGCATTTTTTTCACCCGCCCGATTTCGGCCGGTCTCCTGGTTCTATCGATCGGCTCGTTGGCGTGGGTCCTGCGCGGACGGATGAAAACGAAACCGAAGAAATCGACACCCGAGTGAGGGAGTCAAGACAACGGAGGGATGGATCAGATGGCTGAACCGCAGAAGAAAACGGTGCTGGTGATCAGCGCGCACTCGGCCGACTTCGTGTGGCGGGCGGGCGGGGCGATCGCGCTATACGGCAGGCGGGGCTACCGCGTCTGCATTGCCTGCCTCACGTTCGGAGAGCGCGGGGAGTCGGCCAAACTGTGGAAGGAGCCGGGCATGACCCTGGAGCGGGTCAAGGCCGTGCGGCAGCAGGAGGCCGAAAAAGCGGCCGCCGTTCTCGGGGCGGAGCCCATGTTTTTCAACGCCGGCGACTACCCCCTGCGTCCGACGAATGACCTGCTCGAGCGCCTGGTGGCGCTCTACCGCGACCTGCGGCCGGAGTTCATGCTCACCCACCCGCTGCAGGACCCCTACAACTTCGACCACCCGGAAACGTCCCGGCTGGCGCAGGAGGCCCGCATCATCGCGCAGGCGCACGGGCATCCCGGTCAGAAGGTGATCGGGGCGCCGCCTGCGTTCCTGTTCGAGCCCCACCAGCCGGAACAGTGCCACTGGGACCCGAACGTGCTGCTCGACATCACCGAGGTGTGGGACCTCAAGCGCAAGGCCTTCGAATGCATGGCGGCGCAGGAACACCTGTGGGAGTATTACATGCGCGTGGCCCTGCAGCGGGGGGCGCAGGCGTCTCGCAACTCGGATCGAAATGTGACCTACGGGGAAGCCTACCAGCGGCTCTTCCCTCAGGTGACCTCCGAGTTCGCCTGATGCCCGTCGGACTGGCCGGCCGCGAACGACCGGACTAAGGGGCTCTCAGCGCGGAGCGCGCGTGAAGCAGAGGGCCGCTGCGCAGGCGAACGTGATCGCCGCCGCGCAGACAAAGGCGGCGGCGTAGCTGCCGGTCAGCTCCACGATCCCGGCGAAGGCCGGCAGGCCGAGCAGGATCCCGAGGAAGGTGAAAAAGAGGCTGCCGCCGGTTGCGACCCCGGCGTGCGCGGGGGTTGCGATGCGCGCGACCTCCGCCAGAAAAACCCCGTTCCAGCCCAGCGCCGCCGCCCCGAAGACCCCGCACACCCCGAGGATGGCCGCGAACGGCCACCCGGGCGAAAAACCCGCCGCGAGCAGCGCCCCTCCCGTCATCCCGAACCCCAACAGCCCGAGCACCCGCCGCGGGTTCCCGTAGCGATCCGTCAGCGCGCCCCACAGGATTCGTCCTGCGACGCCGCTGACCTGGGCCGCCGCGAGCAGAAGACCCGCGTCGATCAGGCTCAGGCCCAGGCTCTGGATCAGGTAGGTGACCAGGTACGAGGTCAGCGACAGCTGCATGATCGAGTAGACGAACGAGGCCATGGCGATCCGGCGCAGCTCCGGGTGCGCCATCACCATTTTCAGCGGCGCCAATGCGCTCTGCCGCGTGAGTCGCGGCGGGCGGGACCGCTCCCGGTCGTAGCGCCCGCGAAAGGGGTGGAGCAGGGCCACCAGGACCAGGCTCGACGTGCCGGCCAGGAGCGCAGCCGTCCGCCACCCGCAGGCGACCACCAGCAGCGGGACGATGGCTCCGGCCAGGGCGCCGCCCAACGGGACGCCGGTCTGCTTGATCGAGAACACCATGGAGAGCTTCGCGGCCGGGGTGGTCCGGACCAGGATGTGCGAGCTCGCCGGCGTCACCGGCCCCAACCCGACTCCGAGGGCCAGGGAACCGAGAACGGCCATGGCCGCGGCGGGCATGGAAAAGGCGGCCAGGCCGGCGGCGCACAGGCCGAGGCAGATCTGGCTGACGGCGATCGGGCCGAAGCGCGTGATCGCATGCCCGCTCACGGGCGCGAACAGCGTCGCCCCCAGGTAGATCAGCGACACGAAGATGCCGACATAGCTCGGCGGCACGCCGATGTCGCCCGAGGCGACCGGCATCAGGACCGCGACCGCCACGGTGTTCATCGACGCCAGCACCTGGATCGCCAGGGTGAGCGTCACCGGGAGGACGGCGCCGGCGCGGGCCGGCGCCGGGGCCTCCCGGGCGGCTGCGGTGGGTGAGCGGGACTCCATGGGGGTCTTAGAGCCCGAGGGCCTTCTCCTGCTCCGCGATGCACTCGCCGACGACCTTCAGCGCGAAGTCGATCTCCTCCTTCGCGATGGTCAGGGGCGGGGCGAACTCGAGGGCGTGCCCCATGGTCTTGGTGATGACCCCCTTCTCCTTGGCGCGTGCCAGGATGGCCATCAGGTTGGCTGTGGGGTAGGGGGCCCGCGTTTTTTTATCGCTCGTGAAGTCGATTGCGAGCCACAGCCCGGTGCCGCGCACCTCGCCGATCGAGGGGCGGTCCTGCATCTGCCTCAGCGCATCCAGGAAATACGCACCCATGGCCGCGCTGCGTTCGACCAGGCGGTCGCGCTGCAGGATCTCGAGGTTCTTGACGGCGACCGCACAGGGGACCGGGTGGTTGCCGTAGGTGTGCAGGTGGTTGAAGACCTCGATCGGCGCCAGCACCGCGTCGGTGCACCCGACCGCGCCGAGCGGCACGTAGCCGCTGGTGATCCCCTTGGCCATGGTGAGCAGGTCGGGCTTGACGTCGAAATGCTCGGTGGCGAACATCCGGCCGGTGCGGCCGAACCCGCAGATGACCTCGTCGATGATGAGCAGGATGCCGTAGCGGTCGCAGATCTCGCGCACGATCGGCCAGTACTCGGGCGGCGGCGGCAGCGCGCCGAAAGCCTGCTGGATGGGCTCGCCGATGAAGACCGAGAACTGCTCGGGGCCTTCAAACTCGAGGATGCGCGTCATCTCGCGCGCGCAGGCGAGGTCGCAGGCCGGGTAGGTCATGTGGTGCGGGCAGCGGTAGCAGTAGGGCGACTCGATAAAGGCGGCCCCGGGGGCGAGAGGCTCCATCATCTGGCGCATGGGCATGACGGTCCCGAGCGCGCGGATGCCGATCCCGTTGACCCCGTGGTAGGCCCCGCGGCGCGAGAGGATCTTGAAGCGGGCCTTGTCCCCCCGGTAGTAGTGGTAGTGCCGCGCGAGCTTCATGGCGGACTCGACCGCCTCCGAGCCGTCGCACTCGAAGGTGAAGCGCCGGACGTCGCCCGGCGCCACGGCCGCCAGCCGTTCGGCGAGCGTCATGGCGGGCACGTTGGCGAAGCTCATGGGCGTGAAGTAGGCCAGGCGGCACATCTGGTCGTAGGCCGCCTGGGCCAGTTCCGTGCAGCCGTGCCCGACGTGGACCGGCCGGGTCACCCCGGCGTCCAGGTCGAGGTAGCGCTTGCCGTCCTGGTCGTAGACCCAGGCGCCCTCGCCGCGTACGATGACGGTGATGCCGTCCCGGATCTCCTTTTGAGGGGTGCGGTGCAGAATCAGGTTGGAGGTGGGGTCCAGCTTCTTGACGACGGGTTCCATGGGCTCGCTCCTGGGTGTCTTCTCGATGGAATAGGGTCTCGGGTTGAATTCCGTTTGATCAGATGCGCGTCGACAGGCGGCAGTAGGCGACGGGGGCGGTCTGCCAGCCGGCTGCCGGCGACCGGCGTGACCGGGATGATGCCGGTCTGAGTGGGATTCGACATGGTTTCCTCGAGGTCAGCCGGTCACAGGGTTCGGGATCGAATACCGCCGCCCGGGGTGTCGTCGCCGCGGCGGGACGCCGCTCCCGCAGGGCGTCCGGAACATCGGAGTTCCGCTCCGGTGGCGGGTCGATGGGGAATACCATCCGGGCGGCGCGGGGTCAAGGTGCGGCCCCGGGCATGGGCGGTCCCGGGCAAGAGGGAAATTGTGATTCAGGGCAGCGAAGGAGTGTAGAGCGCAAGGCGATGAACGACCCATCGATCCGTGTTGGCCGGCTCGAGGACCGGGAACGAGAGTCGAAAGCCCAGTGGGCGTTTCCCTCAGCGCGACTTGCTGGAACGCAGCAGGACCATCCCACAGATTAACGTGGTGACGGCCACCATGGTGAAGCTGAAGGCGTAGCTCCCGGTGCTTTCAACCATCAGTGAAAAAACCGGGAGACCGAGCAGGATGCCCAGGAAATTGAAGAAGACGCTCCCGCCGGTCGCGACCCCGGCCAGTCCGGGCTTGGCGATGCGGGCGATCTCCGCCAGATAAACTCCATTCCAGCCGATGGCCGCGGACCCGAAAAGGACACAGGCGGCCAGGAGGGCGGGATAGGGCCACTGCGGTGTAAAGGCGGCCGCTGTCAGAGCGCCGACGGTCATGGCGATCCCCAGAACCCCCAACATGATGGACGGCTTCACGTAACGATCGGCGAACGCTCCCCATAAGATTCTTCCGACAAAACCGCCTGCCTGCGCCGCAGAAAGAAGAAATCCGGCCTGGATCAGCGTCATCCGGATGTTCCCGATCAGATAGGTCACCAGAAACGAAACCAGGCAGAGCTGCATGGCGGAGTAGAAGAACGACGCGATTGCGATTCGCCGCAGATCCGGGTGCCGCCAGTTCATCTTAAGCGGCTCGGCCAGGCTCCTCCAGGACAGCCGGCTCCCGGCGGAGAGCGTCGTGTCGAACCGCCTCCGGAATGGAGAGAGGAAAAGGGCGAGGAGGGTGATCGACCCGGCCACCCAGAGGGCGGAGATCTTCCATCCGAAGAAAAGAACGAGCGAGGGGACAATCGCTCCCGCCAGCGCTCCGCCGATGGGGACCCCGGTCTGCTTGATCGAAAAAACGAGGGACATGATCGAGAGCGGGGTGGTGCGAGCCAGCAAGTGGGAACTGGCCGGTGTGACCGGGCCGTGGCCAGTCCCCATGATGAATGCGCCAAGGAACATCAGGGGGATAGCTGAAATCGAAACGGCCGCGAGCCCAAGCGCACACAGCCCCATGCAGACTTGGCAGACCCGGATGGGCCCGAACCGGTCGATGAAATGTCCGCTGACCGGGGCGACCACCGTAGAGCCCAAGTAGATCATGGCCATGAAGATGCCGACATGACCGGCCGGGACATTCAATTCCCCGGTGGCGACGGCCATGAGAATCGGAATGGCGACCACGCTGGAGGATACGGCCGCCTGGGCGAGCAGCGTGAGCGCAACCGGAAGGGCAACCCCCTCCGGCGGTCGGGTATCCTCGAATCGAGATCCGCTGTCTGCCTGGCCGGATTTCATCGACCCCGTCATGTCCACTTCTCTAATCAGCACGCCATCCGGGTGCTGTGCCCGCTCACTATACCACAATGCCCGGGTCGGCAGAACCCGCCCGCGGATGGTCGCCCGGCACCCCACCCGCCGGGCAGAACGTGCCGGCTTCGACCCGGCCCGCAGGGCTTCCGGGGATTTCGGGTTGACAGCTCGAACGGATCGTATAAAATATGACGGTATATTCATGAAATATAATGATATGCGATAGAAGGTGTCCGATGGAAACCGGCAAGCCATCCCGGCGCGAGCGGGAAAAGCTGCGGCAGCGGCAGGACGTGCTGGATGTCGCCCTGCGGCTTTTTTCCGAAAAGGGGTATCACAATGCATCGATGCACGAGATCGCCAAGGAGGCGGAGTTCGCCATCGGGACGCTCTACAAGTTCTTCCGCAACAAGGAGGATCTCTACCAGGCGCTCATGCTGCAGCTGAGCGACCGGTTCCACGGCGCGCTCAAGGCCGTCATCGGGGCGGACGCCGAGGAGGTCGAGACGCTGCGGGAATACGTGCGGGTGAAGGGGGAGCTCTTTCGCAACAACGCGGCCGCGATCCGGCTGTACTTCGCCGAGACCCGTGGGGTGAAATTCAATGTGATGGCCGGCGTCGAGAAGGAGATCCGCAGCCGCCACCGGACCACGCTTCTGTCGCTCGGCTCGATCTTCGAACGCGGGATGAAGCGGAAACGCTTCCGCCGGGTCGCTTCGCCGTTTCACCTCGCGGTCGCCCTCGACAGCATCGCCAACGCATTCCTTTTCCTGTGGCTGGAAGACCCGCACGGGCACCCCTTTCCGGAAAAGCCGGACACCCTGCTGGACATCCTGTTCAAGGGGTTGGTCGCCGCCTGAAGTCCGGCCGGCTGCACGCGGCTCCCATTAACGACATGTATCCCGAGGAACACATTTCGATGCTGAAACACATGATCGGTTCCAGGCTCCCGAGGCACTTCGTCTTGGGGGCAGCGGCGCTCGGCGCATTCTGGCTCGCAGGCTGCGACCGGCACACGGAAGCCCAGCAGGCCGCGCAGCTCCCGGAGGTGGCGGTGGTCGTCATCGAGCCGCAGCGGGTCGAACTGGCGACCGAGCTGCCGGGGCGCACCTCGGCCTTTCGCGTGGCCGAGATCCGGCCGCAAGTGAGCGGGATCGTCCAGAAGCGCCTGTTCCAGGAAGGCTCAGATGTGAAGGCCGGCCAGCTGCTGTACCAGATCGATCCGGCTCCGTTCCAGGTGGCCCACGAGTCCGCCAAGGCGTCGCTCGCCAAGGCGCAGGCCAACCTGCCGACGCTCAAACTGAAGGCCGAGCGGTACCAGGAACTGCTGGCGGAAAATGCGGTCAGCCGCCAGGACTACGACGACGCCGCCGCCAGCGTGGAGCAGTCGCGGGCGGAGGTCGAGTACTGGAAGGCGGCGGTCGAGGCCGCCCGGATCAATCTCGGCTACACGCGCGTCGCGGCGCCGATCTCCGGCCGCATCGGCAAATCCAGCATCACCGACGGGGCGCTGGTCACGGCCTACCAGCCGGCCTCGCTCGCCGTCATCCAGCAGCTCGACCCCATCTACGTGGACGTGACCCAGTCATCGGCCGAGCTGCTGCGGCTCCGGCGCAACCTGGAGAGCGGGCGCCTGAGCGCCGACGGCGAAACCAGCCGGAGGGTCAGCTTGCTCCTCGAGGACGGGACGCCGTATCCCCAGGAAGGCACCCTGCAATTCCGGGACGTCACCGTGGACCCGACGACCGGGTCGTTCACCCTGCGCGTCGTGGTCCCGAATCCGCGCAACCTGCTGCTGCCCGGGATGTTCCTGCGCGCCGTCGTGCAAGAGGGCGTGATGGAGCAGGCCATCCTGGCCCCCCAGCAAGGGGTCATCCGAACTCCCAAAGGGGAACCCGTCGCATGGATCGTGGATGAGTCCGGGAAGGTTCAACAACGGCCGCTCACGCTCAATCGCACCATCGGCAATGCCTGGCTCATTTCGTCCGGGCTCGCAGCCGGGGACCGCGTGATTGTCGAGGGGATGCTGAACGTGCGGCCCGGCACGGTCGTGAAGGCGGTGCCCCTGAGCGCAACCAAAGAGACGGCCGCCGCGCAGCCGCCAGTGAACTGATCGGGGAGTAAGACGATGCTGTCGAAGTTTTTTCTGGACCGCCCGGTGTTCGCGTGGGTCATCGCCATCATCATGATGCTGGCCGGCGGCCTGGCCATTTACAACCTGCCCGTCTCCCAGTACCCGCCCATCGCACCGCCATCGATCGCCATAGACGCCTTCTACCCGGGCGCGTCGGCCGAGACGGTCGAGAACAGCGTCGTCCAGATCATCGAGCAGAAAATGACCGGGTTCGACAAGCTTTTGTACATGTCGGCCACGAGCGACGCCTCCGGCGCCGGACGCATCGAGCTCACCTTCGCGCCCGGGACCGACCCGGACCTCGCCTGGGCCCAGGTGCAGAACAAGCTCCAGCTCGCGATGGCGAGCCTGCCGGAGGTGGTCCAGAGCCAGGGGGTCAAGGTCAGCAAGTCGACCCGCAACTGGCTCATCATCGTCGGGCTGGTCTCGGAAGACGGGAGCATGGACGACTACGACCTGGGGGACTATGCCCAGTCGAGCATTCAGCAGGTGCTGGCCCGCGTGCCGGGCGTGGGCGAGGTCGAGGTGTTCGCGACCCAGTACTCCATGCGGGTCTGGTTGAACCCCAACCGGCTGGCCGACTACCGCATGACGGTTGTGGACGTCATCGGCCGGTTGAAAGCCTACAACGTGGAGATCTCGGCCGGGCAGTTCGGCGGCGCGCCGGCCGTCGACGGGCAGCGGCTGAACGCCTCGATCATCGTCCAGAACCTGCTCAAGACCCCCGAGGAGTTCGCCGCGATCCCGCTGCGGACCAACCCGGACGGGTCGATCGTTCGCATTCGCGACGTCGGTCGGACGGAACTCGGCACCGAGCGATACGGGAGCCGCATGCAGACCAACGGCAAGCCCTCGGCCGCGCTCGCGGTCCGCCAGGCCCCAGGGGCCAACGCCCTCGCCACCGCCGATGCCATCAAGGCGAAAATGGAGGAGATGTCCAAGTACTTCCCGCCCGGGATGAAGGCCATCTACCCCAACGACACCACCCCCTTCGTGAAGGAGGCCATCAAGGAAGTCGTCAAGACCCTGTTCGAGGCGGTTGTGCTGGTGTTCCTGGTGATGTACCTCTTCCTCGGGAACATCCGGGCGACCCTGATTCCCACCCTGGCCGTGCCGGTCGTCATCCTGGGGACGTTTGCGGTCCTGGGGTTGTTCGGGTTCTCCATCAACATGCTGACCATGTTCGCGATGGTGCTGGCGATCGGCCTGCTGGTGGACGATGCGATCGTGGTGGTCGAGAACGTCGAGCGCGTCATGTCCGAGGAGGGGCTCTCGCCCCGGGAGGCCACGCGCAAGTCCATGGAGGAGATCACCAGCGCCTTGATCGGGATCGGGCTCGTGCTCTCGGCCGTGTTCGGCCCGATGGCGTTCTTCAGCGGCTCGACCGGCGTCATCTACCGGCAGTTCTCCGTGACGGTCATCGCCGCCATGCTCCTGTCCGTCGTGGTCGCCCTGATCCTGACTCCGGTCCTGTGCGCCTCGCTGCTCAAGCCGGTGGCGAAGGGGCACGAGGCCGCCGAGGGCGGCTTCACCCTGTTCCGGCCCTTCTTCCGATGGTTCGACCGGACCTTCCGACGCGCCCGGAGGCAGTACGTGGCCGTGGCGGGGCAGGTCATTTCCAGGAAGCTCCGCTACCTGTTCATCTATGTGCTGTTGGTCGCGGCCATGGGGTACCTCTTCCAGCGCATGCCGACCGCCTATCTCCCCAATGAGGACCAGGGGATGCTGTTTGTCCAGGTGACGCTCCCGGCGGGGTCGACCCTGGAGCAGACCGCGGAGGTCATGGAGGAGGTGCGCGTTCATTTCCAGGAGGACGAGAAGCAAGCGGTGGAGACCTGCTTCACTCTGTCCGGCCGGAGCTTTTCGGGAACCGGGCAGAATGTCGGGCTCTCGTTCGTCAAGCTCAAGGACTGGGGCCTGCGAGGGTCGGCGGACCTGAAAGTCGACGCCTTGCTGAAGCGCGCCCTGGCGAAGTTCTCGAAGCTGCGCAATGCGCGGGTGTTCGCGTTCCCGCCCCCGGCCGTCATGGAGCTCGGGCAGTCGGGCGGCTTCGACTTCCAGCTGCAGGACCGCGCCGGCGTCGGGCACGAGGCCCTGATGACCGCCCGCAACCAGCTGCTCGCAAAGGCGGCGCAGGACCCGCGGCTGATCCGCGTGCGCCCCAACGGCCTGGAAGACGTGTCCCAGTACCGGGTCGACGTGGACTGGGAGAAGGCCGGGGCGCTGGGGGTCCCGATCGACTCCATCCACACGACCATTTCGGCCGCGTTTGGCGGTGCCTACGTGAACGACTTCATCCAGGGCGGGCGGGTCAAGCGGGTGTACGTCCAGGCCGACGCCCCGTACCGGATGTTCCCCCAGGACCTCGATCGGCTATACGTGCGGAACGATCGTGGGACGATGACCCCGTTTTCCGCCTTCGCCACCGGGCACTGGTTCCAGGGCTCGCCGCGGCTCGAGCGGTTCAACAGCTTCCCGGCGCTGAACATCTGGGGCGGTCCGCCGCCGGGGAGAAGCTCCGGGGAGGCGATGCAGGCGATGGAGGAGATCTCCTCGCAGCTGCCGCGGGGTTTCGGTTTCGACTGGACCGGCCTCTCGTATCAGGAGCGCATGGCCAAGTCCCAGGCCCCGCTGCTGTACACGTTCTCGATCATAGTGATCTTCCTCTGCCTGGCCGCGCTGTACGAGAGCTGGACCGTGCCCATCTCCGTCCTGCTCACGCTGCCGCTCGGCGTGATCGGGGGCGTCGTGGCCTCGACGCTCAGGGGCTTCCCCAACGACGTCTACTTCCAGATCGGGCTGCTCACGGTGTTGGGGCTGACCACGAAAAACGCCATTTTGATCGTCCAGTTTGCCATGGCCAAAGTGAAGGCCGGCGGGGACCTGGTCGAGGCGACCCTCGAAGGCGCGAAGCTGAGAGTCCGCCCGATCGTCATGACCTCGCTCGCGTTCGGGTTCGGCGTCCTGCCGCTGGCGATTGCCAACGGTGCGGGTGCAGGCGCACAGACCGCCATCGGCACCGGGGTCCTGGGCGGGATGGTGGCCGCCACGTTCCTCGCCACCCCCTTCATCCCGCTCTTCTATGTGGCGGTGGTCCAGCTGTTTGCGCGCAAGAGGCCCGCGCAGCCGGATGAACCGGGCGTGGTCGCCGAGAGCCCTTCGGAGGCGCACTGACATGATCCGGAAAACCGCATCGCTGCTGGTTCTCGCTGCGCTATGGGTCTCCGGGTGCACCCTGATCCCCGAGTACTCTAGGCCGGAACCGCCGGTTTCCGCCCAATGGCCGTCCGGCCCCGCCTACCGCCAGCCGGAAACACCGGCGGAGGCCCCGCTCGCGGCCGACCTGGGGTGGCGCGATTACTTCACCGACCCGCGGCTGCAGGCCCTGATCGAAACCGGCCTCCGGAACAACCGCGACCTGCGCGCAGCGACCTTGAACGTCGAACGGGCGCGCGCGCTGTATCGCATTCAGCAGGCCGAGATCCTGCCGGTGATCGAGGCATCCGGCCGGCTGCTCGACGAGCGTGTGCCCGGCTCGATCAACGGGGACGGCCGATCGTACACGGTGAAACAGTATCGCGCCGAGGTCGGCGTCACCTCCTGGGAGATCGACTTCTTCGGGCGCATCCGCAGCCTCACGCAGAGCGCGCTGGAACAGTACTTCGCTACCGAACAGGCGCGCCGCGGGGCGCAGATCCTGCTGATCTCGGAAATCGCGAACGCGTACCTGGCGCTGGCGGCGGACCGGGACAGCCTGAGACTGTCCCAGTCCACTCTCGAGACCCAGCTGGCCGCTTTCAACCTGATCCGGCGACGTTTCGAGGTCGGGATCGTGTCCGCGCTGGACCTGCGCCAGAGCCAGACCCGCGTGGAAAGCGCCCGCGTCGACGTCATCCGGTTCACGGAGCAGGTGGCACGGGACGAAAACGCGTTGAACCTGCTGGTCGGCTCGCCGGCCGATGCCGCGCTGCTGCCCGAGGGTCTGGGCGCCGTCACGCCGCTGCCGGAGCTGGCCCCCGGGATGCCCTCCGAGGTGCTGCTGCGCCGCCCCGATGTCCTGCAGGCCGAAAGCCTGCTGAAGGCCGCCAACGCCAACATCGGGGCCGCACGGGCCGCCTTCTTCCCACGGATAACGCTCACGGGTGCGGTCGGCACCGCGAGCGGCGATCTGTCCGATCTCTTCCAGCCGGGGTCGTTCGCCTGGAAATTCAACCCCCAGATCACGATGCCCATTTTCGACGCGCGCACGTGGGCGGCTTTGAAAGCGACCGAGGTAGACCAGGAACTGGCCGTCACCGGCTACGAGGGGGCGATCCAGGCGGCCTTCCGGGATGTGGCGGATGCGCTGGCGCGGTACGGGACCATCGGGGACCAGGTGCAGGCCCAGCAATCGCTGGTGGATGCCACCCGGGCGGCGTTTCGGCTTTCGACGGCGCGTTATGAAAAAGGGATCGACATCTACCTCAATGTGCTCGACGCGCAACGGGGCCTCTATATCGCCCAACAGGGGCTGATTCTGACCCACCTGATCCAGCTGTCCAATCAGGTCAGGCTTTATGCGGTGCTGGGGGGCGGTGGAGAATGACGTGCCTTCACTCCGCATCAGCAGAGAGGAAGTCATTTGAGCAACGAAACGATGGCGGCCGGTGCCGTGTCGCCGGGCCATGATCCTGAAAGAGGACGCACCGCTTTCAATGTCCTGGTGGCGATTGGCTTTTCCCACCTCCTGAACGACCTGATCCAGTCCTTGATCCCGGCGCTTTACCCTTTATTGAAGGATTCCCTGTCTCTCAGCTTCGCACAGATCGGCCTGATCACGCTTGGCGTTCCAGGTTACGGCGTCGTTGCTGCAACCCGTGGTGGGTCTTTACACCGATCGTCACCCGCAGCCCTACTCGCTGTCCATCGGCATCGGCTGCACCCTGATCGGGCTGTTGGTTCTCGCCTTCGCACCGAGCTACGGGATGCTCCTGACGGCCGCCGCGCTGGTCGGAACGGGCTCTTCCGTCTTCCACCCCGAATCGTCACGGGTGGCCCGAATGGCCTCCGGCGGACGATATGGCCTGGCGCAGTCCATCTTCCAAGTCGGCGGGAATGCCGGCAGCGCGTTGGGGCCGCTGCTGGCGGCGTTGATCGTCATCCCCCACGGGCAGCACAGCATCGCGTGGTTCGCGTTCGTTGCGCTTCTCGCCATGGGTGTGCTCTGGAAGGTGGGCGACTGGTACAGCTCCCGCCAGCCACGGGGGACCCGGCCGCAGGAGGCGGCGATCCGCCGGGCAAGCGCTCCCCCGCCGCACCCTGCTCAGATCGGTCTTCGTCTTGCTGGTGCTGCTGTTTTCGAAGAATTTCTACACGGCCAGCATCACCAGCTATTACATGTTTTACCTCATCACTAAATTCCACGTGTCCGTGCAATCGGCCCAGCTGCACCTCTTCGGGTTCTTGTCCGCGGTGGTCGTGGGGACGCTGCTCGGCGGGCACATCGGCGACCGGATCGGCCGCAGGCAGGTGATCTGGGTGTCCATTTTGGGCGCCGCACCCTTTGCGCTCATGCTGCCGTACACGGACCTCGCGTGGACCGGACCCCTCATCTTCGTCATCGGGTTCATCATGGCATCGGCTTTCCCGGCTGTCATCGTTTTTGCCCAGGAGCTTTTGCCGGGGAAGGTGGGAATGGTCTCCGGGCTGTTTTACGGGTTCGCCTTCGGAATGGGCGGCATCGGCGCGGCGGTGCTCGGAAAGCTGGCGGACCTGCACGGCATCGAGTACGTCTATCAGATCTGCGCCTATCTCCCCCTGCTGGGCTTGCTGACGGTGTTTCTGCCGGATACCCGGAAGGCCCAATGCACGACGCCCGCAAAAGCTCACAGCGGATAGGTCGTCGCAACGGCAGAAAAGGCAGGAGAGAAAATGGCGGGCGAGGGTTCGAGAAGCGCAGCACGTGCATGCAGCGCCATGCAGATCCGATAAGCAACGGTTTGGAGTTCGCGAGTTGATGGAGTGCATGGCTCGGTGAGCCCTGTGCGATCACACGCCTGGAATCCTGGGGTTGCAATGCTTAGGTTTCTCCATCCGCCGTGCAGAACGAGAGGCAGGTTGTGCGCTTGGCGGAGGCCGTAAGAGTTCAGTGAATCATCAGTTTGAACGTGAAAGGGTATCGATATGCCAGCTATCCATAAATTCACCTATCCGAATGGGAAAATTTACGTCGGCAGGGACATGATTACCCCGATTCAGGCCGACACCACGGATCAGATCCTTGACTTCAACGTACGCAAAGAGACCCTGTGGGAGGACGCTACCGCCCAAAGTTCCGAAGTGAGCAGGCGTCAGACTGAGTTCATTCGGAAGTACCACGCCAACGATCCCGCCATCGGCTACAATCGCTGGCCCGCGTTCAAGCCTGGCCATTGATCCCTCGCGACCTGGCAAGGAACTCGCTCGGGGCAGGCCCGACTCTGCAGCTGGAGCGAGGGAGAACGGGGCGTCGGATGGGACAGCTCGAAACTGAACGACTGAGCGGTCCCTACAAGAACCTGGTAGACAGGCAAGTGGTTTGACTGCCGGGCGATATACAACCCGGGCATTTCACGAGTCGAGCGGGCTGCAGCCGCAGGGCCTCGGGCCATGAGGCTGTAAGGTAAGTACGGCGGATGGCCCGCAACGCAGCGGATGCCGTCAGCGCGGCTCGCCCGCAGGGTGAAAACGTTTCAGCATCGCCGGGACTGAGAACTGCCGACCTCACGGCGGCAAACTGCCCGCCGCCACGCATTCCGCCCGTGGGCTCAACAGGGTTTGATCTTTATCAATCCCGTCGATGCTGGAAAAATTTCATGAAATATGCGGGCTAACCTTCCTTCAACTTGCATATTCCTGCAGCTAACCTCACGGTTGCAAACCCTCCAGTAAGTTTCGCATCAGAGGCACGAAGTCCACACTTTGACAAGTAAATAGATTCTCAATCGTAATCCACACTCGGCGACGTCGCCATGACGTGGATTGCGCAAGGTCTGGTCGCGGCCGTTTCGAAGCGCTGGCTGTGGCTGCTTGGACCTTGGCGCTTTCGGCAGTGGGTGCTGCTTCTTGTCGCGGCATTGGCGCTGAGTTTTCTCGTCGAAAGTTGGGCGCTGGCAACCTCGCGTTGGGCCTACACAGACATAAACCTGCGTGTTCCTGGAATGTCGATTTCGGTGCTGCCGGTGGCGCAAATGCATCTCTTGTTTCCTTTAACATTCGGACTGTCACGCAAGATTGTCCGAGTGGTTTCGAACCCAAATATAAGCGCCCCGGACCGGAACAAACGTCACCCTGAATGAGATTTAGCTCCACATGGGTCGATTCGGTCATAGCCGAACTTGGGAATGCCGGAGCCAAAGACTTGACAGTTATCCACTCCCAAAACCGCACCTTTCCTACGCTAAACTCCCTATTTACGGCTACCCTCTGAAGATTCGATGCGGGCACGCAGTCCACTGAATTATGGGGCACGATATATTTCGGGTTTAGCCCACTATGTGTGTACGACCTATACAGTTCCACTTGTGAGTGCAGACGGACATCGACTCGCATGGAACCAGGGAGGGTTTTAACCAATGGCAAATGGGAAAACTTTTCCGTATGACCTGTTTACACGAAAATCAGGTATTTAATTCGGGCTCGGTCCTTGACCCATAGGGTTAACGTATGATTGTATGCGCATATATAAACTTTATGGATATTTTCAATGAAAGCGGCTGAACAGACTCAACCATCTAAGGAAGCGCACATCTGCAACATCCTCCATCCGATTACGGTAAGAAGGGTTACCAAGCAGTTGCCGCCCGAGGCCAGCTTAGGCGGCCTTGCGGAATTTTTCAGGCTGTTCTCAGATAAGACCCGTGTCGGTATCCTTTGGGCATTGAGCATCAGCGAAATGTGCGTTTGCGATCTGAGGATGTTGCTGAAAATGAAACAGCCAGCGATATCTCAGCACCTGAAGAGCCTTCGGCAAATGCGTGTTGTCCGGACCCGCAGGGAGGGAAAAGTGATTTTTTACACTCTTGATGATGAGCACATTCACGCAGTCCTAAATCTTGGCCTTGAACACATCAAGGAATCCTGAACTGCAATAGCGAGACCTACCATGACCCTATCGTACAATATCACAGGCCTCGATTGCGCCTCATGTGGAATAAAGATCGAGAACGCAATCAAGAAGCTTCCAGGAGTCCAAGACGCAGCGGTGGACTTCGCCAGCATGCGCCTCTTCCTTGATGCCGCCGATCCGTCCACCGTTCTGCGGGAAATTGAGAGAATTGAACCATCGGTCAAAATCATAGCCCCTCAAAATGGCGTCGTCAAAGCTACCCCAAGTGAAGCATCGTTCGACCTAAAGCGCGAACTTTGGTTTCTGCTCTCCGCCTTGGTTCTGTTTGTGGTGCACTACGCATTCGAAGATTCGTTTCACAAGCATGGTTTGGTGGTCCTGGAATACGGTATTGCATTTGCCGCATACTTCCTTGCTGGCAGCAACATCTACATCAACGCTCTGAGGACAATTCGCAAAGGCGACTTTTTTGATGAGAATGTCTTAATGGTGATCGCCACTACAGGCGCAATCGCTATTCATGCGCTGTCCGAGGCCGTAAGTGTGATGTTGTTTTTCAAAGTTGGCGAGCTTCTTCAAAACATGGCAGTTGATCGCTCGCGCAGGTCCATACGCTCACTGCTTGCAGCCAAACCGGGGAAGGCGAATGTAGTGGTTGATGGCGGAATACTACAGCTCGCTCCCGAGCAGGTAAATATTGGCGACACTATTTTAATCCGGCCTGGCGAGAAGGTGCCACTCGACGGAGAAGTCATATCTGGAAACTCAAGCTTAGACACATCAGCCTTAACGGGGGAGCCCGTCCCCGTGAATGCCCGACCAGGCAGCACCACGATGGCGGGGATGATCAACCTGACTGGATCGCTACGCGTTCGAGTGAGCAAGCCCTTCAGTGAGTCCTCAATTGCCAAGGTTCTCCACCTTGTGGAGACGGCCATGGCCAAGAAGGCCAAAACGGAAAAGTTCATCACGAGCTTTGCTCGTTGGTATACCCCTTTCGTTGTCGCTGTATCTGTTAGCATCGCTATAGGCCCGCCATTGCTGATTACTGGAGAGGACTTCAGAACCTGGATCTATAGAGCTTTGGTAGTGCTGGTGGTCTCCTGTCCGTGTGCTCTGGTTATCAGTATCCCTTTGGGTTACTTCGGAGGCATTGGACGTGCATCGAATCGTGGCATCCTGATTAAAGGTTCAAACTTTTTGGATGCCCTGTCAAAAGTCAGCACGGTTGTGTTCGACAAGACTGGGACACTCACACGCGGCACTTTTGAAGTAGGTGACGTTGTATCCAGGGATGGTTACCAGAAAGATGAGATGCTCAAGTATGCTGCACTCGCAGAGATGCACTCAACACATCCGATAGCCAAATCGATTGTTCAAAAGGCGGCTGAGGTTGGAATACTGTTGAATAGCAATGCCGTGTCCGAACATGTCAACCTTCCCGGAAGGGGGATTCAAGCAGTTGCAAACGGCCGAAAGGTGCTCATTGGCAGCGATGGTCTGCTACACGACCACGGGATTGCCCATGACGTTTGTGAGTTTCAAGGCACTTCCGCGCATGTGGTCATAGATGACGTTTATGCCGGGTACATCCTGATTGGAGACTCGGTTAAAAAAGAAGCAAAGCAGGCCATAACCGAGCTTCGCAAAATCGGGGTCAAAAAGATTGTAATGCTGACGGGCGACCACCGGTTCGTCGCCGAGTCAGTGGCAAAGAGCTTAGGAATCGATTCGTTTCAATCGGAACTCCTGCCGGAAGACAAGGTGCGTTGCTTGGAGGAGCTACAAGCTGACTCCAATGGCGGAAAGCTGGCATTCGTCGGGGATGGGATCAATGACGCTCCTGTGATCGCAAGGGCAGATGTCGGAGTTGCCATGGGAGCGCTTGGTTCTGACGCGGCCATCGAAACGGCGGATGTGGTTTTGATGACGGATTCTCCCTTGAAGATTGTCGAGGCTATCCAGATTGCACGCCGAACAAGAATGATCGTTTGGCAGAACATCTTCATGGCGATCTCAATCAAGATGATTTTCGTTACACTAGGTACGATGGGAATGGCCTCAATGTGGGAGGCAGTATTTGCTGACATGGGAGTGTCTCTTGCAGCAGTGGTGAACTCAGCGAGAATCTTGAGGAAATAGCACCTGCTGGTGACTGACACTATGTAAATCAGCAAGGAGAAGATGAATGCAAGCCGCTGAACAAAAGATACTCGCTTTCAGGCAGATTCACAGCACGCTCAAAGACATCATTAAGCAAGACAAGTGCCGTACTTGTACGTGCTTCCACGATGATGTCCTTGCTAAAGTTCAGGATACCTTGAAGCGCTTCAACAAAACCCAACCTGAACATCGTCTCGACGATATCGAGGCGGATTTTGAGCGCTGGACGAAGGATGCTGATCTCTTGAAGGCTCACGGCTGACTGGGGTGCAAACCATGTCTGCCGGTTCCGGCATTCAACGAGTTCAACAAACTGTTCGATAGCCTCAATTCCATCGGGGTCGAGTCGATTATCCCCTTCAAGACAGAAAGGGTCACGCCGAGCGAATTCCTATCGAAAAGCTGGCCCGTGCAACCCGGAGACTACCGTGTTTTCGGCCGAACAAACTCCATTGCAATAACTCTGCTGCAAGGGGCATCTTTCAAGCATCTAAGCGCAATCGATCTAACAGGCGTCGCCATTGTTGGCAGCATCACGACCGAAAACCTGGGTATTGAACACCTCGTCAAGAATGTCATCGCAAACCCCTACATTCGCTATTTGGTCCTGTTTGGTAGCGAAATCCAAGGGCATCTTCCTGGTGATGCACTCCTCAAATTTTTAGAGAACGGCGTTGATTCGAAAAACCGGATTATAGGGGCACTGGGCGCACGACCTGTCTTGAAGAACCTGACCAAGGCAGAGGCTGACCATTTCAGATCTCAAATCTGCGTCAGTGATTTATTGGGGAAGACCGATCGATCCCTGCTCGACACGCATTTGATGAATCTGAATCAACTTGCTCTCCCGCCCTACGATTCTGGGTTGAGGATCGATTTGGTTGAGGCAAAGAAAGCCGAACCCGCAAGGCGATTGAATTTGGACCGATCAGGGTATTTCGTGATTCTGGTTATGAAAGGAAGGGAGCAGCCCCTGTTAGTTGAGCACTACACCAATGATGGTTTGCTTCGAAATGTGATTGAGGGAACGGATGCTGCCAGCATCTGCGCCACCATTGTCGAGATGAAACTAATTTCTCAGCTTGATCATGCCGCTTACGTTGGTCGAGAGCTTGCTAAAGCTGAACTTATGCTCTCTGGCGAATTGAAATATGTACAGGACAAAGCGCAGGGTCTCGCAGACGAAGATTGTTCAGAACATGCCAGGTCGAGAAGTTGAGGCAACGGTTGCGTTTTGGGAAAATCATGCTACAGGCACATGCCACAACCCTTAAACACGGATTGTAAGGCAATGGTGAAAGATCAAAAACGGCATTGGGAAGAGGTTTACAGCAAAAACCAGGAGTTCTTCGGGGAAGAACCGAGCGTCTTTGCAAAGCAGGCTCTTGACCTATTTCGCGAAAATGGTGTGACTGAACTGCTGGAGCTTGGCCCCGGTCAAGGTCGAGACACTATGTTTTTTGCCGAAAACTCCCTTGAAGTTGTGGGTCTGGACTACTCGGACCAATCGATCGCAGAATTGAACGCCAAGGCCCAGGCGCGATCGCTCTCTTCAAAGGTCAAGATCCAGCCCCATGACGTACGCCAACCCCTTCCGTTTCCTGATGGCAGCCTCGACGCATGCTACTCGCATATGTTGCTGTGCATGCACCTGAGCAAGAGGGACATAGCGTTTGCGCTTCGGGAAATCCATCGAGTGCTCCGCTCTGACGGGTTTGCCGTATACTCTGTGCGAAGCGTCTTTGACAAAAATTACGGGCATAGCGAGGCCACGTATTTAGGCGAGCAGATTTACAAGATCGGCGGCTTCGTGGTTCACTTTTTCAGTGAGGAGATGATCCGAAAGCTTGCCCAAGGCTTTGAAGTCCTAAATATTGGACGTTTGGAGGAGGGCAGCCTTCCCCGCGACTTGTTCACAGTGTTTTTAAAGAAAGCCGGGCCCATCGATGCGGCAAGTGAGGAGGACAGTATGCAGGATGTGTTTGGGTTATACCAAGGCTTCTTTGATGCGACCTATGGTGATGGTACACTGGACAAGAAAACCAAAGGACAGATAAACCGAAAAGCTCATCAAGAGGAAAAGTATGATTAGCCTTAGTCGCATTACCCAAGAAAAAAATGAATTTAAAGAAAATGATTTGGTCTGTTATTGCTTTCAGTACACGAGACAACAAATTGAAAAAGATTACACGGATAATGGCCGATCAATTATTCTCGAAAAGATTACACTTGAAAAGAAAACTGGTGGATGTGATTGCGCTCGGAAGAATCCAAAAGGGCGCTGATGTTTGGCTGACGTCCACCAGGTGGTGGCCAATTTTCTAAAGAAAAAAGATGGATAACAACAATCCTGCAGATACTCTCTACGAACTCAATAATCGCACCCCCGATCTTTGGCAGGCGCTAAAGCTGAGGTTTTTGACTTCGGCGATATATCCAATCTTCCAGATAATGACAGATTTTGTCTGCTAAACGAATCAATCGCTGGGGTGTAATCTCAGAGGACCTCGGAGTGTATATCTGCCATATATACGTAACAAAATGGACGATTGACCGCTGATAGGCAGAGGGTCAATATGTCTCTGTTTTTTCTATTGATATAGAAGAACGGAGGCTATCATGACCCAAGCCGAGAACATCCCCGTCATCCCCCATCCTTGCGTCCTGCCAACCGGCCAATTACCTGAGTATCATAGGCAGGAGCCTATTACCCACCGCAACTCGCTCGACCGACTCCCGTCTCCTCTCAGCCGCAAAGCCCTCGATCGTGCCGTTCAACACCTCGAGGCCGCTCCCGTGCTGGGTGGCGAGCACCTCGTCGGATATCTCCACGAGCTGTATCGGCGCAACTGCAAGGCGATTACCATCCGATCGGCGGCCGTGGCGATCTGGTCCTTTTTGAGGCTTTTGAAGCAGTGCTCCATCGTCAGGCTGGAGGATATCCGTAGGGCGCACATCGGTGCATTTATAGAGCATGAGCAGGATCGTGGCTTGAAGATCAGCTCGGTGCGCCACAGGCTGCAAAACGTGTATGCGTTCGTGCGGTATCTTGGCCGGGAGGATCGAGTCGTACCGGAGCTGCTGCTGCGCAAGATCCATCTCAAGCTGCCGCAGGGGTTGCCGCGGGCGATCGCCTCAGAGGATGTGGTGAAGCTATTGTCGGTTATAGACCGGGTGCGGGACCGCGCGATCATCCTGCTTCTTTTGCGTACGGGCATGCGGATCGGAGAGGTCTTGAACCTGGTGGTGAGCGATGTGGATCTGAGCAGCCGGACGGTGAAGATTTATGAGGGGGAGAAGAACTGCGTGGGGCGGGTTGTGTACCTGAGTGAAGACGCCCGGAAGGCATTGGCCGACTGGATCAGAGAGCGTCAGCCTCACCAGCCGCGGTTGTTTTACGGCCGAGGCCGCAGCGGCCTCAGTTACAACTCGGCGCGGATGAGGTTCCGAAAGCATCTCCAGCAGGCAGGGCTCGCAGATAAGGGGTACACCCTGCATTGTCTGCGGCACACCTGTGCCACCGAACTGCTCAATGCCGGGATGCGTATCGAGTGCTTGCAGCAGCTCCTGGGGCACAGCAAGCTGGAGGTCACACGGATCTACGCGCGGCTGACCGACAAGACGCGCGAGGATGAGTACTTCAAGGCCATGGCGATCATCGAAGGAGGAGGCTGTAATGGACCTGACCGACGCCATCCTTGACTACCGACGGTTCCTGAAGCGCAAGAACTACTCCGCTCACACGGTGAAGAACACGATAAACCGACTCAAGCATTTTGTGGTCTGGCTGCCGGTGCCGCTGGAACAGACGAGCTATGAGCAGGTTAAGCAGTACATCGAACGGTTGATGAACCGACATCGAGCGCCGGTGACCATCAACTGCCACCTGGCCAGCATCCGGGGCTTCTTTGATTACCTCAACGATGAGGGGCTGCTTCGGATAGCCAACCCCGTAAAGAGAGGCTGCGGGGTAAGAGTCTCCCATCCGCTGCCGCGCTATCTGCGGGAGGATCAACTGGAGCGGCTGTTCGCGGTTATCAAGCGGCCTCGGGATCGTGCGATGTTCATGCTGATGCTTCGCTGCGGGCTGCGGGTGGAGGAAGTGGCGCGGCTCACTTTGGGCGCGGTAGATCTGGGCCAGCGCCGCATCCGGGTTGAGAGCGGCAAAGGCCGTAAGGACCGAATCGTCTACATCAGCAACGATGCGGAGACTGAGCTGCGCCGGTACCTTCGCACCCGCTGTTCAATAAGATCTCGCAGCGTGTTTGTGGTCGAGAAAGGTCCGTGTCGCGGCGAGCCGCTGTCGGTGCGCGGCATCCAGAAGCGCATCGAGTACTACGCGCGCAAGGGAAAGCTACAGGTGAGCTGCCATCAACTGCGTCACACGATGGCCACCCAGATGCTCAACGCCGATGCAGCGCTGGTGACCATCCAGGACCTTCTGGGGCATAACTGGATCATGACCACCCAGCGCTACTGCAAGGTCTCCAACGTGAAGGTTCAACGGGATTACTACCAGGCGATGGAGCGCATCATCGCGCGCTCTGAAGGCCAAGATGCATCTTGACAGGTTAAAAGAAGAAATTTAAAAGCAGGGTAACTAACCACCATCAATAGAAAAAACGCCGTTTGTTACGTATATCTGC
>CAWBSC010000003.1:235000-588467 GCA_963791285.1 uncultured delta proteobacterium | reverse complement strand
GTGTCTTTCACGGAAGAGGACCAGTCCCTGTCGCCCGGAACGCTCATGGCAGGCTCCTGTAAAGAGAGAGGGGGTTAACGGTCTGCGGCCATCCGGGTGGCTCTGGCCCGTAACGGTCTCGTTTTCGGAAGCATCCTGTCGGGGGAAGAGGGCAGAAAACGGTCGCAGTGATTACAGCCATACGCTCGCGTCGGGAAAAATGCAAGCGTCCTTGTTTATTGGAAAATGCCTTGACAGACATGGGGCGTGCGGGTAAGAATATAACCTTTTGTCAGGATAACGATGACACGGTTAGGATGAGCGCATGGACGAGTTCGAATTCCAGGAGATGTTCCCGCTCACGGCGGATCACACCGACTACCGCCGGTTGACCGGGCAGCACGTGTCCACGGTCACGCTCGAGGGGACGGAGATCCTCAAGGTGGAGCCCGAAGCGTTGACGCTGCTCTCGCGGCAGGCGTTCACGGACGTCGCGCACCTGTACCGGCCCTCGCACCTCAAACTGCTCGCCCGCATTTTCGAGGACCCGGAGAGCTCCGCCAACGACCGCTACGTCGCGCTCGAACTCATGAAGAACGCGGTGATCGCGGCCGAGATGGTCTTCCCGATGTGCCAGGACACGGGCACGGCCATCGTGATCGGCAAAAAGGGCCAGCGGGTCTTCAGCGGCGACCGCGACGAGGAGGCTCTCACCCGCGGGGTCTTCGACGCCTATACCGGCGGCAACCTGCGCTACTCGCAGAACGCAGCGCTCACCATGTACGAGGAGAGCAACACCCGCTGCAACCTGCCCGCCCAGATGGAGCTCTACGCGGTCGCCGGCGACGAGTACCGCTTCCTCTTCATCGCCAAGGGCGGCGGGTCGGCCAACAAGACCCTCCTGTTCCAGGAAACCAAGGCCGTCCTCAACCCCAAGACCCTGGTCGACTACCTGACGGGCAAGATGAAGACGCTGGGCACCGCCCCCTGCCCCCCCTATCACCTCGCGGTGGTCGTCGGCGGGACCTCGGCCGAGCTGACCCTGAAGACCGTCAAGCTGGCCTCGGCCGGCTACCTGGACGGCCTGCCCACCAGCGGCTCGGCCGCCGGGCATGCCTTCCGGGACCTCGAGCTCGAGGCCGCGCTGATGAAGGCCGCGCGCGGCATCGGGCTGGGGGCCCAGTTCGGGGGCAAGTGGTTCTGCCTCGAGACGCGCGTGATCCGTCTGCCGCGGCACGGCGCCTCCTGCCCGATCGGGCTGGGGGTCAGCTGCAGCGCGGACCGCAACGTGAAGGCCAAGATCACGCGCCAGGGAATTTTCCTCGAGCAGTTGGAAACCGACCCCGCGCGCTACCTGCCGGCGGTCGTGCCGGAAACGGCCGCGGCCGTGCCCGTAAATCTCGACCGGCCTATGGCCGAGATCCGCGCCCAGCTCAGCCGCTACCCGGTCGCGACCCCGCTGCTGCTCTCGGGCCGGATCGTGGTCGCGCCGGGACATCGCCCACGCCAAGCTCAACGAGCGGCTGGAGCGGGGCGAGGGCCTGCCCGACTGACTTCAAAAACCACATCGTCTACTACGCCGGTCCGGCCAAGACCCCCAAGGGCTTCGCCGCGGGGTCCTTCGGCCCTACGACCGCCGGCCGCATGGACGCCTACGTGCCGGCCTTCCAGGCCCAGGGCGCCTCGCTCGTGATGCTGGCCAAGGGCAACCGCACCCGGGTGGTGACCGAGTCCTGCAAAACCCATGGCGGCTTCTACCTCGGGTCGATCGGCGGCACGGCGGCCCGTTTCGGCAAGGAATGCATCACCCGCATGGAGGTGCTGGAGTACCCGGATCTGGGCATGGAGGCCATCTACATGATCACGGTCAAGGACTTCCCGGCCTTCATCATCGTCGACGACAAGGGGAACGATTTTTTTGAAACGATTGTGACGTGAGGGCTCGCCCTCGACCCCTTGAACCCGCTTCTCATCACCCGGCCTCACTACCGTACACCCTTCGCAAGGAGACCCGTATGGCCAAGAAGAAAATGAAAACCATGGACGGCAACACCGCCGCCGCGCACGTGGCCTATGCCATGAGCGATGTGGCGACCATCTATCCGATCACCCCGTCGTCGCCGATGGCCGAGATTGCCGACGAGTGGGCGGCCGCACGGCCGCAAGAACGTCTTCGGCCAGACCATGACGTCCGCCGAGATGCAGTCCGAGGCCGGCGCGGCCGGCGCTCGTGCACGGGGCGCTCGCGGCCGGGTCGCCTGACCACGACCTTCACCGCGTCCCAGGGCCTGCTGCTGATGATCCCCAACATGTACAAGATCGCGGGCGAGCTGCTGCCGGGCGTCTTCCATGTGACCGCGCGCGCCATCGCCGCCCACGCGCTCTCGCATTTTCGGCGACCACCAGGACGTGATGGCCTGCCGGCAGACCGGGTTCGCAATGCTCGCCTCCAGCCTCCGTCCAGGAGGTCATGGACCTCGCGCTGGTCGCCCATCTGGCGGCCATCGAGTCGAGCGTGCCGTTCCTGCATTTCTTCGACGGCTTCCGCACCTCGCACGAGATCCAGAAGATCGAGGTCATCGACGTATGAAGACATGGCCAAGCTGGTCAATCGCGATGCGGTGGCCGCGCTTCCAGGCACGCGCGCGCTAACCCCGAGCAGCCGGACATGCGCGGCACGGCCCAGAACCCGGACATCTTCTTCCAGGGCCGCGAGGCGGCCAACAACTTCTACCGAAGCGTCCCCGGGATCGTGGAAGAGACCATGAAGCAGGTCGGCGATCTGACCGGCACGCGACTACCGGCCTCTTCGACTACGTCGGCGCACCCGAGGCCGAGCGCGTCGTCATCGCCATGGGCTCCGCCTGCGAGACGATCGAGGAGACGGTCGAACTACCTGTCGGCAAGGGCGAGAAGGTCGGGCTGGTGAAGGTACGCCTCTACCGGCCTTTCGTGCCCGGAGCACTTCTTCGCGGCGCTGCCGGCGGGCCGTAAGACGCATCGCCGTGCTCGACCGCACCAAGGAGCCCGGCGCCACTCGGCGAGCCCGCTCTACGTGGACGTCTGCACCGCCTTCATGCGAGAAGGGCGGCCCCGCGCCGATGTTGTCGGCGGCCGCTACGGCCTGGGCTCCAAGGAGTTCACCCCGGCCATGGTCAAGGCCGTCTACGACAACATGCAGGCCGCCGCCCCCAAGAACCACTTCACGGTCGGGCATCGTCGACGACGTGACCCACACTTCGCTCGAGGTCGGGCCGACCCTCGACACCACGCCCGAAGGGCACGGTGCAGTGCAAATTCTGGGGCCTCGGCGCCGACGGCACGGTGGGCGCCAACAAGAACGCCATCAAGATCATCGGCGACCACACGGACATGTACGCACAGGCCTACTTCGCGTACGACTCCAAGAAGTCCGGCGGCATCACGATCTCGCACCTGCGCTTCGGCAAGAAGCCGATCCAGTCCACCTACCTGATCGACGCGGCCGACTACATCGCCTGCCACAAGCAGAGCTACGTCGACAGCTACGACCTGCTCGAGGGCATCAAGGAGGGCGGCACCTTCGTGCTCAACTCCCCGTGGACGCTGCAGGAGATGGCGGAGAAGCTCCCGGCCGCGCTGCGCCGGACGATCGCGAAGAAGAAGCTCAAATTCTACAACATCGACGCCGTCAAGATCGCCACCGAGGTCGGCCTGGGCGGGCGCATCAACATGATCATGCAGACCGCCTTCTTCAAGCTGGCCAACGTGCTGCCGGTGGACCAGGCGATTCTCCGCCTGAAGGACGCGATCAAGAAGTCGTTCGGCAAGAAGAGCGAGAAGCTCGTCACCATGAACCACGCCGCGGTGGATGCGACCGTCGCCAACCTGGTCGAGGTCAAATACCCGGCCGCGTGGGCCCAGGCCGACGAGTCGACCGGGGCCGCCAGCAGGGATCCGGACTGCGTCCGGACCGTGATGCGGCCGATCCTGGCGCAGCAGGGCGACAAGCTGCCGGTCAGCAAGTTCGCCCCGGACGGGATCTTCCCCATCGGCCACCACGCGCTACGAGAAGCGCGGGGTTGCCATCAACGTGCCCGAGTGGGTGATGGACAACTGCATCCAGTGCAACCAGTGCGCCATGGTCTGCCCGCACGCCTCGATCCGGCCCTTCCTCGTGACCGAGGAGGAGCTCAAGAAGGCGCCCGCCGGGTTCGAGGCCAAGAAGGCGGTCGGCAAGGAGCTCAAGGACTACAGCTTCCGCATCCAGGTCGACACCGCTGGACTGCATGGGCTGCGGCAACTGCGCGGACATCTGCCCGGCCAAGAAGAAGGCGCTGGTGATGCAGCCGCTCGAGACCCAGACCAAGGCCCAGGTCCCGCTCTGGGACTACGCCGAGCAGCTGCCGGTGCGCGACAGCCTGGTCGGGCGCTTCACGGTGAAGGGCAGCCAGTTCTGCCAGCCCCTGCTCGAGTTCTCCGGCGCCTGCGCCGGCTGCGGCGAGACGCCCTACGCCAAGCTCGTCACCCAGCTCTACGGCGACCGCATGATCATCGGCAACGCCACGGGCTGCAGCTCGATCTGGGGCGGCTCGGCCCCCTCGATCCCCTACTGCACCAACCCCAAGGGCCACGGCCCGACCTGGGGCAACTCGCTCTTCGAGGACTCGGCCGAGTTCACCTATGGAATGTTCCTGGGGGTATTCCAGCAGCGCCGCCAGCTGGCCGAGACCGCGCGCAAGGCGCTCGAGGCCTCCGACGTTCCGGCCGCGGTGAAGGCGCCGCTGCAGGGCTGGTTCGAGAACATGCAGGACCCGGCCGCCTCGCGCACCTTCGGCGACCAGTTGAAGGAGCTCCTGCCCAAACACACCGGGCACCCGCTGCTCGCCGAGATCCACCGCGCGGCCAAGCTCTTCACCAAGAAGTCCTTCTGGGTCTTCCTCGGTGACGGGGCGGCCTACGACATCGGCTTCGGCGGGGTCGACCACAT
Organism: uncultured delta proteobacterium; assembly: GCA_963791285.1. Lineage (GTDB taxonomy): Bacteria > Desulfobacterota > Desulfobacteria > Desulfobacterales > SpSt-501 > SpSt-501. The sequence continues at coordinate 583,519 of CAWBSC010000003.1, read as the reverse complement.
CATGGCGGCCGGCGAGGACATCAACGTCTTCGTGTTCGACACCGAGGTCTACTCCAACACGGGCGGGCAGTCGTCCAAGGCCACCCCGACCGGGTCGGTCGCCAAGTTCGCGGCCTCGGGCAAGAAGACGCCCAAGAAGGACATGGGTCAGATGATGATGTCCTACGGCTACGTCTACGTCGCCAGCGTGGCGATGGGCGCCAACAAGAACCAGATGATGAAGGCGATCACCGAGGCCGAGGCCTACCCGGGACCCTCCTTGATTCTGGCCTACTCCCCCTGCATCAACCAGGGCATCCTGGTCGGAATGGGCAAGACCCAGCTCGAGGAGGACCTCGCGGTAAAGTCCGGTTACTGGCCGCTCTACCGCTACAATCCGCAGCTGGTGCGGGAGGGCAAGAACCCCCTGGTCCTGGATTCGAAGAAGCCGGACGGCAGCCTGCGGCAGTTCCTCGAGGGCGAGATCCGCTACGCCTCGCTCAAGAAGACCTTCCCGCAGGAGGCCGAGCGGCTGCACGCGACGCTCGACGAATGGGTGAACACTCGCTACGAGCACTTCGCGCGCATCGCGGGGGCCGGCGCTGCCCCGGCCGAAGAGAAGGCGGAGTAAGGCTCGGCACCCAAAGACCCGGAAAAAGAGGCCACCCTTCTGGGTGGCCTCTTTTTTGGAGAGAAGCACCGGGCGACAGGGTTCAGTGTTCAGGGTTCAGGAATATAGAGGCCTCGGCGTCGATTTTGTTGCGTTCCCTGAACCCCGAACCCTGTGCGCTGTTCTTTCGTTGAACCCCCCATCCTTTTCCAACAGAAGGAGAACGACGATGCGCAGAACCGATCGTGAGCTGCGGGACCCCGCGGACATCCGGGCCATCCTGGAACAGGCGGACGCCCTCCACCTGGCGCTGGCGGGCAACGACACCCCCTATCTCGTGACCATGAACTTCGGCATCCGGCCGGGCGAACCGCTGGCGCTGTACCTTCACTGCGCTCACGAAGGCCGCAAGATCGAAATGCTCAAGCGCAACAACCGGGCGTGCTTCGGGGTCGATGTCGGCCGCGAGGTCTTCCAGTCCGAGAAGGGCACGAGCTGCGGGTACAGCATGCGTTACCGCAGCGTCGTCGGCAGCGGCCGCATGGCGTTCGTCACCGACCCGGCCGAGAAGGAGGCGGGATTGGCGGCGATCATGGACCACTACGCCCCGGGAACGCACCGGTTCGGCGATAAGATGGTCGCCCAGACCACCGTGCTGAGGCTGGATGTGGAGGAGATTTCCGGAAAGATGCGCCCCTGATCAAGGGCGGCTGCAACACTGCTGGTGTGAGGCTCGGGTCTGGCCCCAAGGATGTAACTGGCCGGGGGCCGCCTCCCCGACATGGCATAGGAGGCCGGGCGATATGGCGGCGCACGCCGGGGACGGGACCGGCCGGTGTCTCTATCTCTAAAGGCGGGTGAGCCGCGGCTCAGGGTTCGGAGGGTTTCTCGGCCGGCGGCGTGCCGGCGGCGCCTTGAGGGTCGCCGGTCTGGCCCGCGGTGGCCTCCTCATCGTCCTGGCCTTTACTCTGCCGGCGCAGCCGCTTCTCTTCCTGTTTTTTCTTTCGCTCGATTTCCTTCTGGCGCTTGGCGAAGCCGTAGTTCGTTCTGGCCATTCCCTCCCCCGGTGGATACGCAGTTGCAGGATAGAGAGAAAGGGCATCCCCCGACAGGGGCATGCCCTTTCCACCCGGACATCAGTCCACTTTTACGTTTACGGCCGAGGGGCCTTTGGGGCCCTGCTGAATGTCGAAGGTGACCTTGTCGCCTTCTTTCAGGCTTTTGAACCCGGTGGCGTTGATACCCGAATGATGGACAAACACATCGGGCCCATTTTCCTGCGCGATGAAGCCATAGCCCTTGTCATTGTTGAACCACTTCACAGTTCCATTCGCCATGTGGCATTCTCCTTTCTAAAGAGTTCTCACGGTCACCGCCTGGAGGCTGTCGATGGAACAAATGGAACGTGAACCTGCCTTCAGAACGAAACCGGTCCGCTGCAGCGAGCAGACCTTTATGATTGAGCGTATCATAGCGCTTACTCCCCTGCGAACGCAAGATCGTTGTGCGTTCGCCCTTCCGAATGTCTTCAGGCCCGGCGCAGCGGGCGCTGATCGGGCCGTCTATCCCGAAATGTGCGCGGGCGCGTGCCCGGTTCGGGAAGTCGTGAATCCGGCCGTGCGGTGTAGTCGAACCCTTGCAGCGTACGGCTCTGGACGCCCTTCGCGACGAGGCGACGGATGGCGTTCACCATGGCCGCATCTTCGCCGGTCGTCAGGGTGAAGGCATCCCCCTTGCGCATCATGCGGCCGGTCCGGCCGGTGCGGTGGATGTAGGCTTCCGGGGTGTCGGGCATGTCGTAGTTCACCACGTGCGAGATCAGGGAGACGTCGATACCGCGCGCAGCGATGTCAGTCGCCACCAGGATCTGGTACTTCCCGGACCGGAAGCCGTCCAGCGCAGCCCGGCGCCGGTTCTGGGACAGGTTCCCCTGCAGGCAGGCCGAGCGGTAACCGGCCTTGCACAGCTTGTCGCTCAGGCTCTTCGTGCGGTGCTTGGTGCGCGTGAAGACCAGCACCGATTGGACCGGGGTCTGGCCGAGCAGCTCCAGCAACAGGGCGGTTTTCAGCGTCTGCGGCACCGGGAAGATCGTGTGTTGCACGCTCTCGGCCGGGGCTGTTTGCCCGACCTGGACCGTCACCGGGTCGCGCAGGACCTCGTCGGCCAGGCGGCGGATAGGCGGCGGCATGGTGGCCGAAAACAGCAGCGTTTGTCGCCGGGCGGGGATGTGGCGCAGGATGTCCCGGATGTCCGGCAGAAACCCCATGTCGAACATCTGGTCGGCCTCGTCGATCACCAGCGTCTCGATGGACCGAAAATCCGTGTTGCCGCGGCGAATGTGGTCGAGCAGGCGGCCGGGGCAAGCGACGATGATGTCGGCCCTGCCGCGCAGCTGCTTGGTCTGCGGCTCGATGCCGACCCCGCCGTAGACCGTGGCGCTGTGCACCCGCGTGAAACGCGCCAGCCGGCCCACATCCGCATGAATCTGCTCGACGAGCTCCCGGGTGGGGGCAATGACCAGGGCGCGCACCCGGCCGGGTGCGCTCTTGACCAGACGATTCAGCAGCGGCAGCACGAAGGCGGCCGTCTTGCCGGTGCCGGTCTGGGCCAGGCCCAGAACATCCAGGCCCTGCATAACCGGCCCGAGCGCCTGCGCCTGGATGGGCGTCGGCTCGGTGTAACCGGCAGCCTCGATTCCGGACGCGACCGAGGGGTGAAACTTGAACGATGTGAAATCCACTAAACCTCTTTTCCGTGTACCCATAAAAAAAGCCCCGGAGTCATTCCGGGGCTCACCATGCTTCAGTTTCAACCGGGAACACTTTCGGGCGGAAGATACATGTTCTCCGCGGGCTCTGTCAAGCACCTGTTAAAATTTCTCCGACGGCGCTATGCGACGATGCGGGTCGCGGGCGGCCGAAGCGCTTCAGGGCGTGGATGCAGGGCTCTGCGGCAAGGGTGCCTCCTCGGCCATTCCGCGGATGCGGCGGCTGTACTCGCCCTGGAGGCGTTCCAGATAGTCCGCATCGATCGGCCCCTTCCAGGTGACAACCTCGCGGAACCGCTTCGGGATCGAGATTTCCTCCGGGCGGTATCCGGTCGCGATCCGCACCCGCCAGCGCTCGCGCTGAATGTGCGCGGACACCGGTCCGACCGCCGCGGCGAGCCCCGTGTAGCCCACGGAGGCGAGGGCCTCCGCGATGCGTGTCTCGGTGTAGACGCCGCGTGCGAACAGACAGGCCACCATCGAGGTCAGCAGACAGCGGCTGCTCTCGTCCGCGATGAGGAAGTCCACCGCTTTGACGACGTCTTTCTCCTTCTGCTTCTGGTCGAAGGCGTACCCGCCCGCATCCAGGTGGGAGTGGCGCAGCCCGAGGGCCTGGGAGACGAAGAAGACCTCGCCCGTGGCGTACCCCGCCATCTCCTGGCCGAGCACGCAGGCGAAGTCCTCCCCGCCGTAGCGTCGGGCCGCCGTCAGCGTCCCGGCGCCCAGCAGCGCGTAAAACTCGTTTTCGCGCCGGGCGAGGTGCCGCATGGCTTTCTGGTAGGCGGCCGCGTCGCCGAAGCGCAGCGGCACGAGGGTTTCGGCCGTGCCGATCATGCCCTTTTCGGTCGCCTCGGTCGCCCAGGCGAGCGCCACCCCGGCCGACATCACGTCCAGCCCGGCCCCGTCGGCCTCCTCCATCAGGCTGAGCGCGGCGAACGGTTCGGTGACCGCCAGCATGCAGCCCACCGCGAAAACCGGCTCGTGATCGTAGGACACCTGCCGGTAGAGGTACTGGTTGGGCGTCCATGAACTTCTCGCGCACGAACCCGAGGTGGATGCAGCCCACCGGGCACCCGGCACAGGCGGCGTTGCGCAGGAGGGTCTTCGCGGCGAACGCCTCGCCGCTGATCGCGGCGGCGGCGGGGTCGCTCGTGCACTGGAGATTGCGGAAGGGCAGCGCCTTGATCTCGTTCAGCACGATCACGTTCTCGGCCGTCCCGAGATTGTGGTACTTGTTCATCATCTCGGTGGCGGTCAGCAGCCGGTAGACCTCCTGGAAGAGCTTGGGATAGTCCTGGCCCGGCGGCAGCGGGAAGGACGCGTCCCCCTGGATCGCGATCCCCTTCAGGTTCTTCGCCCCCATCGCCGCGCCGGCGCCCAGCCGCCCGAAATGCCGGTAGGTGTCCACGATGATGCAGGCCATGGCCGACAGGCTCTCGCCCGCCGGTCCGATGCGCAGGATGCTGCGGTGGCCGGCCCCCGGGAACATGCGGCGGAAGAGCTTGCCCGTGCGGTGGATGTCGAACCCGCGCATGAAGTGCACGTCTTTGAGCTCGATGCTGCCGCGATCCGACGCACAGGCAGCTCGAGCGTCGGCGCCCTGCCGGTCACGACCAGGGCGTCCAGGTCCGCGAACCGCAGCGAGAGGGCCGAGCGGCCGCCGGCGTGGCTTTCGGCGTACTGGTCATGGTAGGGGGACTTGAAGGCGCAGACCGTCTTGCTCATCAGCGGGAAGAGACCGGTCAGAGGGCCGATCGCGAAGATGAGCGGCTGGCGGGGGTCGTCCCAAGGATCGCCGGGCAGGCCGTAGTGTCGAGAACAGCCGGGCGGCCAGCCCGCTGCCGCCGGCGCACCGGTCGCGCCCGTCCACCTGAACGATCTCACCCCGCCCGGTTCCCAGCTCCACGTGCAGCACGCGAAAATGGTCGCGGATCATGACTCACCTCCCGCCGCGGCCGCCTCGGCCGGGGCGCCGGGCACCTCGCGTCATTTCCAGGCAGTCGTGGGGGCAGAAGCCGACGCAGCGCCCGCAGTGAAGGCACACGTGCGGATCGCTGTCGGCCGTCAGGTACACGGCGTCGACCGGGCAGGCCCGCGCGCACTCGCCGCAGCGGATGCACTGCTTCTTGCGCACCACGACCCCCCCGCCGGCGCGCTGCGTGAACGCGCCGGTGGGGCAGGCGGCCGCGCACGGGGCCGGGTCGCAGGCCAGGCAGGTGCGGGCCTCGAAGCCCGTGGACAAGCCGCCGGACGAAGCGATGCGGATCCCGGCCGTGTTCCAGGAGAGATTCTTGTGCACCAGGCGCGCGCAGGCGAGCGAACACGAGTGGCAGCCGATGCAGCGCTCCATGTGCGGGGCGGTCAGGATTTTCATGGGGGCTCCCGGGAGGGCTTAGTTGTTGGTGTATAGTGTTTGGTGTTTGGCAGCTGGTGCTTGGGTGGCCTGATGGTTCAAACGCCTTGATCCCGGCGATCCGAACCCCAAACACTAAACACCAGACACTAAACACGAAACACTAAACACATCCCTTCTCTTCAGGCATTCAGATCCATGATCTCCATGCGGTGGTTGCGCTCGGGGTGCTTACGCGACGGTCCTTCGGTCAGCACGATGTAGCGGCCGGTCAGACCCTGCGTGTCGCGCCAGTTGCGCCCCCACGCCCGCCAGTGGTCCGGGTGGTCCCGTTCGCAGACCGGGAAGACCCCATACGAGAACTGCAGGTTCTGGCAGGTCGTGTCCTGGGAGCTGACGGCCGTGACCCAGACCGGCAGGCGGAAGCGGGCGATGCCGCGCGCGGTGGCGCCGCTGTGCGTGGGGGTGATGACGGTCGCCGGCGTGATGCGACGGATGGTCGTCTCCACGCTGGCGGCGACGAGCTCTTCGGGGTGGATCGCGGCGGTCTCGCCGGCGCAGGCGTCCTCGGCCCGCGCCGGGCCGAAGCGCGTGCGATGGATCTCGGTTGCGGCCGCGATCTTCGCCAGCATCGCGACCGCCTCCACCGGGAACTGCCCGACGGCGGACTCGCCCGACAGCATCACGCAGTCCGTCCCGTCCAGGATCGCGTTGGCGACATCGGTCGCCTCGGCGCGCGTCGGCAGCCGGTTGGCGATCATGGACTCGAGCATCTGGGTGGCCGTGATGACGGGCTTGCACGCCCGGTTCGCCAGCTGCATGAGCCGCTTCTGGGCAACGGCCATTTCCTCGATCGGGATCTCCACCCCCAGGTCGCCGCGCGCCACCATGATCCCGTCCGCCGCCGCGAGGATTTCGTGGATGCGTTCCAGCGCTCCCGCGCGTTCGATCTTGGCGATGACGAAGGGCGTATGGCCGAGCTCGGCCGCGGCCGCCCGCACGGCTGCGATGTCCGCGGCGCGGTCGACAAAGGACTGGCTGACCGCGTCCACTCCGTGCCGCAGGGCGAACTCCAGGCAGTCGCGGTCGTGCGGGGTGAACGCGCTGATCCCCAGGTCGATCCCGGGCAGGTTCAGCCCCTTGCGCGAGCGCAGCTCGCCCCCGACCATCACCCGGCAGACGACCTCGGCCCCCTCCACGCGCACGACTTCGACCTCGATGTAGCCGTCGTTCAGGAACAGCCGGTCGCCGGGGTGGACCGAGGCGGGCAATCCCGGGAAGCTCACGGAAACCCGCTCGGCGGTCCCGACCGCGGTCTCGTCGGTCGTCAGCGTGAACACCCCGCCGGGGGTCAGCCGGACCGGCTCGGCTTCGAACCGTCCGATCCGCATCTTGGGGCCGGGCAGGTCGGCCATGATCGCGACCCGGCGCCCGGTTGCGGCGGCCGCCTCCCGCACCCGGGCAATGGTGTCGGCGTGCCCCGAGAAGTCGCCGTGGGAAAAATTCAGCCGGACGATGTTCATGCCGGCGGCCATCAAACGGCGCAGAACCTCCGGCGAGTCGGACGCCGGCCCGATGGTGGCGACGATCTTGGTCTTGTTGGCGGGTAGCGCCATGGGATCCTCCTGCGAAAAACGGCGTCTCAGGCCGTGATCCTGCGTTGCGCGGCCTTTCGTGAATGCCTCACATACCTGCCCGGCATGCTGCGCTTCCCGCAAGGCCGCACGCCTTGGCTGACGGACCGATACTTGTTTTTCGATTCTCCGCTGCGATTGCAGAGGTTCGGGTCGTGGGCTATGCCCCCTCGGACAATCCGAGGTACGCCCGGACGCCCTGGCCGAAGCGCGCGGCGAACGCGCGGTCGATCTTCTGGACCGGGTTGGCGCCCAAGAACTTGAGCCGGGAGGCGAGCTCTTCGGCCCGGCGGGCGGGGTCCGGGAGGCCTTTCAACCCGGCGATCTCGTCCTCGACCTCGAAGTACCGTAGCTTGTCCTTGAGCGGCAGCTGCCAGAAGAGCAGAAACCCCCGTTCCGGGAAGTCCACGCCGATCAGGCCGTAGCAGTAGGTCATGAAGGCCTTCTCGATCTGGTGGCAGACCTCGGACAGGCGCTGTTTGGCGGCCGGGAGCGCGCCGATAGGGCAGGGTTTGCCCACCAGCTCGAAGTACATCTTGATCTTCGGTTCGGTGCCGGAGGGGCGCACGGTGATGCGCAGGTGGGTCGTTTCCGGCACGTTGTCCAGCCGCAGGATGATGACGTTGCGGGCGGCGGTGTCGGTCTCGGAGAGATGGGGCTGGGGCGGGCCTTGCCAGCGGTCCACCTTCTCGCGCACGGCAACCGCCCCGATGTGTTCGATCTTCTGGCCGCGGAAGTGGTCCATCATGGCGCCGATTTGCTCCATGCCCTTGGCCCCGAGCAGCCGGATTTCGGTCAGGTAGTTGTGGCAGTACCCGTAGGCGGCGTAGCTCTCGTCGAGTGCGTCGACCAGGGTCCGGCCCCGCTGCTTGAGCTCGGCCGCGTGCTCGGCCAGCCACACGACCGCGCTGGCCGCGTCCTTGTCGCGAGCGTAGGCGCCGGTGAGGTAGCCGTGGCTCTCCTCCGCGCCGAAGATGAAGTCTCCGATCCGCCCGGCGCGCTCGAGCGTGTTCATCTCCTCGCCCACGTACTTGAAGCCGACGAGCAGGTCCCCGGTGCACGCGATGCCGTTGGCGCGCGCCATGGTGTCGATCAGGGCCGAGGTGACGTCGGTCTTGACGATCACCCGCTGCGGGGTCAGGCGTCCGGCCGCGCGCAGCTTGCCGATCGCGTACCCGGCGAGCAGGATCGCGATCTCGTTGCCGGTCAGGAAAACCCACTCGCCGCGGTGGGCGACCATCGCGCCGACGCGGTCCGCGTCCGGGTCGGTGCTGACCAGCAGGTCGGCCCCGGTCCGGCGCGCGAACGGCAGACTCGCTTCGAACGACTGCACCACCTCGGGGTTGGGGATGTTGAAGGTCACGTTCTCGAAGGCGCCGCTCGGGTTGGATGTCCGCGGGCAGAGGGCGATCCTGAAGCCCAGCTGCTCGAGGACGGGGGCCACGGTCGTCAGCCCCGTCCCGTGCAGCGGCGAGAAGACGATGGACAGGTCGCGCGCGGTCGACAGCGACACGGAGCGCACGGCCGCGTGGTAGGCGTGGTCGATCTCCTCGCCCACGAAGACCACCCGCCCCGCGCGGCAGGCCTCCGCGAAGGGCATGCGGCGGATGGTCTGGACGTTGCGGGTGACCTCGTCCACAAGGGCCTGGTCGTGGGGCGGGATGAGCTGGCCGCCGAACTCGTCGTAGACCTTCTTGCCGTTGTCGGTGGGGAGGTTGTGGCTGGCGCTGAACATGTCGCCCGAGATGGCCTTCAAGTGGCGGATGGCGAAGGACAGCTCGGGCGTGCTGCGCGCGGTTTCGAAGAGGTGGCTCGTGATGCCGTTGGCGGCGTAAACCTCGGCCGCGGCCTCGGCGAGCCGGCGGCCGTCGAGACCCCGGACCGGGTTGGGGCGCCCGTCGTCGTAGACCCCGGCCTGGGTGTAGCGCCGGACGTCGAAGGCCATGACAACCCCGCGCGTGGCGGCCTGCGGTCCGTAGTTCTTGAGCAGGTACTGGGAGTGGCCCTGGGCCGAGGCCTGGATCGTCCAGGGATTGATGCGGTTCGGTCCGATGCCGACCAGGCCGCGCCGCCCCCCGGTCCCGAAGGGGATCACCTGGTAAAACGAGTCGACCAGCACGTCCCACTTGCCGGTTTCGACGAGGGACTCGATCTGCGGGACGTAATCGGCGAAGGCCGGGTCGTTCAGCCAGGTACCGATGGCCTCGAGGGCGGCCGATTTGACTTTCTCCGAGACATCCAGCCGGGCAATGCCGTCCCGCGCCCGTTCCATCACATTCATGTCGTCCTCTCTCCGCCGTCGCGGGGGAGTGCCCTCGCGCACGTCCTGTCGTGTTGAAGTCCCGCCGGGCGGGCTACTTCCGTTTCAGCTGGTTGGCTACGGCCTCCGCGGCCTTTTTCGCGGCCTCGGGGTCGCCGAGGTAGTAGTGGCGCAGCGGCCTGAGCGCGTCGTCGAGCTCGTAGACGAGCGGGATGCCGGTCGGGATGTTGAGCTCGAGGATGTCCTGGTCCGAAACTGCGTCCAGGTATTTCACCAGCGCTCTCAGGCTGTTGCCGTGGGCGGCGATGACGACGCGCTGCCCGGCGGCGACCGCCGGTGCGATGGTGTCGTGCCAGTAGGGCAGGAAGCGGGCGACCGTGTCCTTGAGGCACTCGGTCAGCGGCAGCTCGGCGGTCGTGAGTCCGGCGTAGCGGGGATCGCCGCCCGGGAAGCGCGGGTCGTCCGGGGTGAGCGCCGGCGGACGGATGTCGTAGCTGCGGCGCCACAGCAGCACCTGCTCCATCCCGTGACGCTCGGCGGTCTCGGCCTTGTCCAGGCCCTGCAGCGCGCCGTAGTGGCGCTCGTTCAACCGCCAGCTGTGATGGACCGGGACCCACATGCGGTCCAGCTGCTCCAGCGCGAGCCACAGGGTTTTGATGGCGCGGCTCAGGACCGAGGTGAACGCCACGTCGAACGCGTAGCCTTCCTGCTTGAGCACGCGTCCGGCTTCGACGGCCTCGCTCACGCCTTTGTCCGTGAGCCCCACGTCCGTCCAGCCGGTGAAACGGTTTTCGCGGTTCCACTGGCTTTCACCGTGGCGAAGCAACACCAGCTTTTTCATCTGTGCATCTCCTCCCGAAGCAGGGTGGTGCGGCGTTTGTGCCCGGGCCCGGCGGCCCGGCGGCGGCAGCCCTTGTCTTCAACTCGGATTTGGCCTAAAATAGCCCGATACGCAGCAGGCTGTTGAATAACCAGTATCGGGCCGTCAGCCAAGGCGCGCGGCGATGGGGGAAGCGCAGCATACGGGTCGGTATGTGAGCATTCACCCGAGCCGCGCAACGCCGGATCACGGCCCGAGACGCCGCTTTTCAACACCCTGTTAGGTATTATCCAATACTGGAGGCTATTGTCAACGCAGTCCTGCCCGCCCTGAAGTGAAGGGCGACGCCCCATCCTGCAGCGCAACGGAGAACCGGTATGGCAGCCGACCGACAGCCCGACACCGATCCTGCAACGCCCGAGCGCCGGGGGAGCCCTATCCTGCCGGCCATCCTGAACCCTTTCGGCCGTTTCGGCATCCAGCTTAACAACACGCTGGGGGCCATGGCGATCTTCCTGGCCCGCGCCGTCGTGCAGATTTTCCACTACAAGCAGATTCCCGAGATCATCAACCAAGTGTACTTTATCGGCGCCAAGTCGGCGAGCATCGTGGCGCTGGTGGGGTTCTTCACGGGCATGGTGCTCGGGCTGCAGCTCTACTACGTCATGAACAAGTTCGGTGCCGTGGGGTTTCTGGGCACGGCCGTGGCGCTGTCGCTCATCCGCGAGCTCGGCCCGGTGCTGACCGCCATCATGATCACCGCCCGGGCCGGGTCGGCCATGACGGCCGAGATCGGGATCCAGCGCATCTCCGAACAGATCGACGCCCTCTACACCATGCGGGTGGACGCGCTCGGCTACCTGATCAGCCCCCGGATCGCGGCGGCGCTGATCAGCTTTCCGATCCTGACGGCCGTGTTCGACCTGGTCGGCATCCTCGGGGGGTACCTGAGCGGGGTCGTCCTCATGGGCGCCAACCCCGGGTCTTACGTCTACCGCATCGACGCGAGCGTCGACTGGCTGGACGTCCGGGGCGGCTTCATCAAGTCCATTGTGTTCGCGGTCCTGGTCATCACCATCTGCTGCTTTCAAGGCTATTTCACCCACATGCGCCGGGACAGCTACGGGTCCAAGAGCGTCAGCCTCTCGACCACCTCGGCCGTCGTGATCTCCTGCGTCATGATTCTGGTCTCCGACTACGTGGTCACCTCCTTTCTCCTGTAGGCAGAGGACGGCATGGAACGGCAACCGCTGATCGAGTTTCGCAACGTCACGAAACGGTTCGGGGAGAGGACCATCCTGGAAGGGGTCAACTTCAAGATCTACGAGGGTGAGGTCACGACCATCATCGGCCTGAGCGGCACGGGCAAGAGCGTCACTCCTCAAGCACATCATCGGGCTGCTCAAGCCCGACGCGGGCGAGATCCTCTACCAGGGGAACCCCATTCAGCGCATGAACCGCCAGGACTGGGACGCCTACATCGGCCGCATCAGCTACATGTTCCAGAACAACGCCCTGTTCGACGCGATGACGGTCTTCGAGAACGTCGCCCTGCCGTTGAAGCACACCACGCGCCTGAGCCGCCGGGAGATCGACCAGAAGGTCATGACGCGCATCCAGCAGACCGAGCTGACCGAGGTCGCGCACAAATACCCGTCCGAGATCTCGGGGGGCATGCAGAAGCGCGCCGCACTTGCGCGGGCGCTCGTGACCGACCCGCAGATCGTGCTCTTCGACGAGCCGACGACCGGCCAGGACCCGATCCGCAAGAACGCGATCCTGGGCATGATTGCCGAGTACAAGAAGCGCTTCGGGTTCACCGCGGTCCTCATCAGCCACGAGATCCCGGACGTCTTTTTCATCTCCAACCGCATCCTGGCCCTTTACCAGAAGAAGATCGTCTTCGAGGGCCCGCCCGATGAGCTGGACAGCCTCGACCACCCCTTCCGCACCGAGATCGTGCAGAGCCTCGAGAATCTGCAGGAAGACATCACCGGGCTGGTCTCGAGTCGGCACTTCAAGATCCGCTACCAGACGGAACTGGCCCGCCGCGGGGCGGACGAGTCCTACGCCGTGCTGATGTTCAGTTTCGACAACATGGAGGAGGTCAGCTCCGGCCTCGGCCACGACGCCGCGCAGCAGACGCTGCGCTCGCTCGGCAATTACATCCGCAAGCACTTCGGGGCCGTCGGCGGCTTCTCCACGCGCCAGTCCATCAACGAGTTCGCCACGATCCTGCCGTTTTCGGACCTGGACGAGGCCCAGCGCATCCTGGACAAGTTCACGGCCGATTTCCGGGAGCACGGCATGCGCGAGCTGGAGGAGACCTTCCGCAAGGAGGTCCCTTCGGACCAGTGCTTCGACTTCGTGATTTCGGTCGGCATGGCCCAGGGCAAGCCCCAGGTCGAAATCGAGTCGGTCATGGAGTTTGCGCGCTTCGACAAGAAACCCATTGCCCAGTTCACGTGTGACACGCGGAGGTGATTCGGCATGCAGAAATATTCCAAGGAAACCCTCGTCGGCATTTTCGTCCTGGTGGGGCTGGCCTGCATCGGCTACATGACGGTGAAGCTCGGGGACGTGAGTCTCTTCCAGGACGACACTTACCCCCTGACCGCGCGCTTCAGCAAGGTGACGGGGCTGCGCAACGGCAGCATCGTCAACATGCTGGGGCTCGAAATCGGGCGTGTCGGCAAGCTGACCATCGATCAGGAGAAGCAGCAGGCCGTTGCGGAGCTGCGCATTCAGAAGGGGATCAAGATCTACGACGACGCCATCGCCTCGATCAAGACCGAGGGCATCATCGGCGACCGCTATGTGAGCGTCGACCCCGGCGGGGGGGGGGACGCTGCTGAAGGGCGGCGACGCCATCATCGAGACGGAGGCGCCGGCCGACCTGATGGACTTGATAAGCAAATACGCGTTCGGCGACGTCAAAAAATAGGCGGCGGAATGCCCGGCGCGCACGGAGGCATTGTGCGCGGCCGTTCGGCGTCACTCTGCCGCGGCACCTGTTCAGGCAATTGGCACCTTTTACTCAAGTATGGAGGATCGCATGGTCAAACGTGTGGGTGTAATCACTGCTGTGCTGGCGCTCGTGCTGGCGCTGGCGCCGCTGCAGGTGATGGCGGCGGGGGCCAAGGAAACAGTCGAAGTCCAGGTCAACCAGGTGCTCAAGGCGCTGGCCGAGCCCAGCTTCAAGGACCAGCCGCGGGACGCCAAGATCCAGAAGATCCGCTCCATCGTGAACGAGATCTTCGACTACACCGAGCTGTCGAAGCGGACGCTCGGCCGGGAGTGGGCCAAGTTCAACCCCCAGCAGCAGACCGAGTTCGTGAAGCTCTTCGGCGACCTGCTCGAGAAGACCTATGCCGATCGGCTGCTCTCCTACTCGAACGAGAAGGTCGTCTTCGAGAAGGAATCGGCCCTGCGGGAAGATCAGGCCGAGGTCAGCAGCAACATCGTGACCGGCGACGGCAAGAAGATCCCGCTCGACTACCGGCTGATCCGCAAGGACGGCACCTGGAGGGTGTACGACGTGATCATCGAGGGCATCAGCCTCGTGAAGAACTACCGCGACCAGTTCCGGGACATTCTGGCGAAGGACTCCCCGGAGGAGGTGCTGAAGATGCTGCGGGAACGCGCCACCAAGTAGTCCCCCCGCCGCGGAAAACGATGAGGCCGCCCCGAAAAAGGGCGGCCTCACCATTTTGAACACTCGGTTGGACCGGTGGTCATCCGGTGGCGCCGAAGGGCTGCCGTTTCACCGCGGGCCCGCCTGCCGGCCCGGCGCTGCGCTCAGCGGGAGGACTTCGTCTTGGCGGCCCACTCCTCGCCGCGGGTCGGGTCCAGCCGCTCGATGTCGAAGCCTGCCTGCGAGTCGTCCGCGCTGATGAGGAAGAAGTACTTGCGGTTCGGCTCGACCGCGAAGCTGATGCCGCGGCCGAAGACCCCGACGGTGTGCAGTCCGGGCACTGTCCGAAAGGTGACGTGTTCGCCCGCGCGCAGGTGGGCGATCGGGACGTCGTCGAACACGGCCGCCACCGAAAACCCCCAGCCGAAGAGGTTGTTGTTGCGGACGATGGTCACCTGGCCGCCGCCGGCCTCCGGGGCGGTCGGCAGGCCCGGCGTGCTCCCGTGCGCGCAGGCGCCGATCATCGCGGCGGCCATCAGAACGAGGACGATTCGGCGCAGGGTCGGCATTACGCGTCCGCTTTCGGGGCACCGCCCGCGGCCGCCTGCATCGCGTCCAGGTAGGCGTCCAACTCCGCGATGCTGGCGAACACCTGCAGGGAGGGCAGCGCGTTCAGGATGTCGAACACCTTGCGGATCGGGGGCTGAAGGTTGATGAACACCAGCTTGGCGTTGCGCGCCTGCAGGGCTTTTTTCGTCTTCACCAGCACCCGGATCCCCATGCTGTTGATGTAGTCCGTGCGCTCCAAGTCGAAGATGACGAGTTCGGGCTGCTGCGCGAGCACCGCGTCGACCTTCTCCTCCAGAATCCGGTGGGTGGTCGTGTCGATGGAGCCGGCCGGCGCCACCACGAATACGCCCGGTTTCTTCAGTGCAGTGGTTACGCTGAGCGCCATGGATCGTCTCCGTTTCCGATGGTCGTCTGCCCGGACAGCGGGCAGCTCGTTTACTGCTCTCATAGTCCAGCCGGTAAGCCGTGGCAAGCGGTTTTTCCGCCGGGTTGCGGGCGAGCGGAGGCCTCAAGCCGCGTTCTTCTCAGCCTCGGTGCGGCGGCGGTCGAACTCCGAAATGACCTGGGCGCCCAGCAGGAGGATGAGGACAGCCACCTCGATGCTGAGCAGGGCGACCACCGTCGTGGCGAGCGACCCGTAGATGATGTTGACCAGCGAGAGCTTTGAATAATACCACACGAGGACGCGGCGGATGATCTCCCAGAGGACGGCCGCGGTGACCGCCCCGCTCAAGGCGTGGCGGAACGAAATGCGTCCAACCGGCATGACGAGGTAGAACGAGGTCAGCATCAGGATCATCCCTCCCATGCTCAGCAGGTAGAGCAGGAACCGGGAGGTCCCCCTCAGACTCAGCGTGTAACCGAGCAGCAGCACCTGCTGTTTTTCCAAAGCGTCGAGCGCGCCGGTGATGATCGTGACGAGAAAGACCCCGAGGCCGATGAGCAGGATGTAGACATATGGGATGATGGCCGAGATGAGAAACGGCCGGCGCATGGACTGCTTGTGGTGCGAGAAGATCACCGCCATGGTGCTCTCGAGAACCGAGAAGGCCATCGAGCTGAAAAAAAGCATGATGAGAAACCCCACCGCCCCGACCAGGTGCCGGTTGACGAGGAAGATCCTCACTTGGGCGGCCAGGCTCTCGGCGTATCCCGGGATCAGGAGCTCGAGGTTGAGCGTGATGGTGTGGATGAGCTGCTCCTGGTTGACGAAATGCGAGAGGCCGACGAGGACGAGCGCCAGGAGCGGCACGATGGACAGCAGCGTGTAGTACGCGACCGCGCCGGCCAGCAGCAGCCCCCGGCGGCGATGGAAATCCCGGAGCACGTGCAGGGTGAATTGCCACGTCCGGGAGGCGATGTTGATCGGTGCGAGTTCGGGCGAAGGGTCCTGGGTCATGGGGTCAGTACAGTCCGGATAGAATGTGGTTGCTGCGGCGGCACCCGACGTCGAGCGCTGCCCGTAGACGTCTCAAACGGCGGGAGCCGTCTTCCCGCCGGGGCGGGCTGCGCCTGTTATGGTCACGATCCTGAACCCCTCAGGTTTTTTGGCAGCTTCAGCCGTCTCAGGGTTTCGAAGGGGCCGTCGTCCGGGGCCCCCGTACAGGCGCATGGCCCCAGGTTGAGATCGCCACCGCAGCGCACGCAAAGGCCTTTGCAGTCCTCGCGGCAGAGCGGCTTGAGGGGCAGGGATAGGATGAGGTGCTCCTGGACTCCTGCGGTCAGGTCGATCTCGTCTCCGTGGAAATAGATCAACCCGTCGTCCGGCGCAGGGTCCGAACGCGGGAGGTCGGCCGTACTGCTCGGCCCTTCGCCCCGTCGGGCGTAGGTCAGCTCGAATTCCGTCTCCACGAGGGAGTCGAACTCGGCCAGGCAGCGGCCGCAGCTTTGGCGGGCGGCCGCCCGCACCACCCCCCGGATCTCGACCAGCTCGCCGACCCGCTCGGCCGTGACGGACGTGCGCACCGGCCCGGTGAAGCTGCCGTCGCCGGTGGCGTTGACCCTGCGGAGCGCGGAAAAGCGATCGGCCGGTTTCGAGAACTCGAGCGTGAGGCGGGATTCCTTGAGCTGGTCGATGTGGATGCGCATAAAAAGGCTCTTAATTCGGCAGCATAGCAAAAGCAGGCCGGAAAACAAAGTATTGTTTGCCGCATGGAGGGTATGCGGTATAGTGGTCTTGCGTAATGCCGAGGCGAGACCACCGCTGCCGGCGGGCTGCGGGATCGGCCGTCCGGGCGCAGACGCTTTCCCGTGCACAAGGATTGCCATGCCATCGATCGTTTCCCCATCCTGTGAGCGCTGCGGCGCCTGCTGTCGCGAAGGCGGGCCGGCCCTGCACTTGGAGGACCGCCGGCTCGTGACGGACGGGGTCATCCACACCCGGCATCTCTTCACGATCCGCCCCGGGGAAACGGCACGCGACCCGGTTCGAGACGGCCTCGTCCGCGCCGCGGGGGACATCATAAAGATCAAAGGCTGCGAGGGCACGTGGACCTGCCGATTTTTCGACCCGGAGGGCAACGGCTGCCGGATCTACGCCGAACGGCCGTTGGAGTGCCGCCTGCTGGACTGCCGGGACCCCTCCCGCCTGGCAGCCGTTTACGGCGGAGAGCGCTTGAGCCGCGCAGACCTGCTGGCGGGGGTGGAGGGCCTCTGGGATCTGATACGCGACCACGACCGGCGGTGCGACTGCGATCGCGCGCGCCGTCTGCTCGCGCCGGGGCAGGTCGATGCCGAGCGTGAGCTGTCCGAGATCGTCCGCTACGACGACGAGCTGCGTCGCCTGATGGTCGCCCGCGGCGGCTTGGAGGCGGACATGCTGGATTTCCTGCTGGGGAGGCCGATGTCCCTGGTGGCGCGCCTGATGCGGCGCGAGGGTGGCGCGGCCGAGCCGGCGGTGATTGCCCCTGCGGCTGCACCCCGTGATCTGTCGGCCTGACGGAGGGCCCATGAAGGCGATCGTCGTGAAACCCGGCGACCCGGCGCCGCGTCTGTCCTGGGAAACGGTGGCGGCCCCGGCGCTCGGCCCCGGCGAGGTTCTGGTGGAGGTGAAGGCCACGGCCGTGAACCGCGCGGACCTGCTGCAGGCTCGCGGGCTTTATCCGCCGCCGCCGGGGGTGACGGACGTCATGGGCCTGGAGATGAGCGGCATCGTGCGGGCGCTCGGGCCCGACGCGCGCGGGTGGGTCCCGGGCGACCGCGTGATGGGGCTGCTGGCGGGCGGCGGCTATGCCGAGTCGGTCGCGGTCCACGGCGGCCTGCTGATGCGGCTCCCGGACGGCTGGTCCTTTCCGCAGGGTGCGGCCGTGCCCGAAGTGTGGCTCACCGCCTTCCTGAACCTGTTCCTGGAGGGACGGCTGCAGCGGGGGCAACGGGTCCTGGTACACGCCGGCGCCAGCGGGGTCGGCACGGCCGCCATCCAGCTCGCGCGGGAGGCGGGGGCGAGCGTGTTCGCGACCGCCGGGTCCGCGGCCAAGCTGGAGGCCTGCCGGGCGCTGGGGGCCGCTGCCGCGGTCGACTACAAGACCGGGGACTTCGTGGCGGAGATCAAGGCCGCCACGGGCGGGCTAGGGGTCGACCTGGTGCTGGACCCGGTCGGCGCTCCCTACGTCGCGCGCAACCTCGAAGTCCTGGCGGCCGGGGGGCGGCTGGTCACCATCGGGCTGATGGGCGGCACCCGGGCGGAGCTCGACCTGGGGGTGCTCCTGGGCAAGAGCCTGCGCCTGATCGGCTCGCGGCTGAGGCCGCGGCGGCTGGCGGAGAAGGTGGACCTCGTCCGTCGCTTCACGGAGCGCTGCCTGCCGCTGCTTGCGGCCGGCCGGCTCCGCCCGGTCGTCGACCGCGTGTTCCCGATCAGCGCGGCCGAGGCCGCTCACGCCTATGTGAAAGAGAACCGCAACATCGGCAAGGTCATCCTCGAAATGCCGTGACCCAGCCGCCGGGCAGTCCGATCCCGCCTGGAGAGTTCCGGCGGGGCGTGCCCTGTGCCATTGCCGGAGAAATCGGAAGAGGGGGAACGTGATTACCATGGACAATCGTTTGAGGCATGCGGCGATGACGGTGGCAGCCGTCGTGCTGCTGGCCGGATGCACCGTGAGCCCGAACGTGGGGTCGTTCGAGACCTCCTCGCCGGTGGCCTTCAACTTTCTGACCAGCCGGAAGATCGAAAGCTTCTGGCTGGCGCGCTTCGACCAGGTGGTCAAGGCCACCGAGAGCGCGGCCGAAGCCCTGGCATTGATCGTGACGGAGCGGGAGGTCGGCTCCGACAGCGCCGCCTTCCGCTACCGCGACAGCAAGGCTGAGCAGTTTCGCCTGGTGGTCGAACAGCGCACCGCTGCCCTGACCGCCATCCACATCGATATCGGGGACGGCGGGTCGGTCGCCCTGGCCCGGCTCTTCGGGCGACAGATCATCCTCGAGCTCACCGAGGCCGGCGTCTTCTCGGACGAGGCCGATTCCGAAGGCGAGGACGGCACGCAATACCAGAACCTGTAGCCCGGGAGGTCTTTGAGCGAGCCGGCGGGAGTGTTGCCGCCGTGGTCGTCGTGCTGCGGTGGTTGGCTGCGGCCGTACGGGTCCTGGCCTGGATGCTCCCGCTAACGGGCGTTGTCCCGGGCCTCCGGTAGTTCCTCCCACCCCCCGCCGAGCGCCTTGTAGAGAGCGACGAGGTCGGTCAGCACGGTCCCCGTGCTGGTGGCGAGCGCATCCTCGGTCAGGGTGAGGGCGCGTTGCGCGTCGATCACGTTCAGGAAGTCGGTCTGCCCCTGGGTGTAGAGCCGCATGGAGAGATCGAGCGCCTTGCGGTTGCTGGCGACGGCCTTCACGAGCTCGTCGCGGTGCTCCTGCTCCTTCGTGGAGGCGACGAGCGCGTTTTCGACCTCCTGCAGCGCGTTCAGGACCGCCTGCCGGTACACGAGCAGCGTCTCGTCTCCGATCGCCTCCTGCTGTTCGATGGCCGCGCGGGTCCGGCCGGCGTCGAAGACGTTCCAGCTGACCGTCGGGCCGATCGACCAGAAGCGGTTGGCCGGGCCGATCGATCCGAGGTCCGAAGACGTCACCCCGGCGGATCCGCCGATCGTGAAGCGCGGAAAGAGCTCGGCCGTGACGACCCCGATGCGCGCGGTGGCCGCATGCAGCTGGGCCTCGGCCTGACGGATGTCGGGCCGGCGCTGGAGCAGCTCGGACGGTACCCCCAGCGGGACAACCGGGGGCTGCAGCGGTATCGGCCTCGGGCTCGAAAGCTCGGGCAGCAGGTCGGCCGGGTTCAGGCCCAGCAAAATGCTCAGGCGGTAGATGGACTGCTGGGCGGCGGACTCCAGCAGCGGGATTGCGGCGGCGGTGGTTGCGGCCTGGGCTTCCGCGTTGGCCACGTCCAGCCCGCTCACGAACCCCGCCTGGAAGCGCTGCCGGGTGATCCTGGCGCTGCGCGTCTGGATCTCCAGATTCTGGCGGGCGATGGCGATCCGCTGCTGAAACGAGCGCAGGTCGATGTACGTCTGGGCGACTTCGCCCGTGAGTGTGACGAGCACATCCTGCCGGGCCTCGTCCGCAGCCGCGAGGTCTGCCTGGGCGGCCTCGATGTTGCGGCGCACCCCGCCGAAGATGTCCAGCTCCCAGCTGGCGTCGAACCCGGCCTGGTACAGAACGGTGATGTTGCCGCGGTTGCCCTGGAAACCGGGCGTCCGGCTGCGCTGGGCGGACCCGCTGGAGCCGATCGTCGGCCACAGGAACGACGCGGCGCCCTGGACGGCCGCACGTGCCTGGCGCACGCGGGCCTCCGCCACCTTGACATCCAGGTTCGACTGCACGGAGCGCTCGACGAGCGCGACGAGCGCCGGGTCGTCGAACAGGGCCCACCAGCGGGCGAGCGATGCGAGGGCCGGGTCGACCGCGGGCGGGACCGGCGGCGGAACGGAGCCGACCCACCCGGGCGGGGTGTCGACGGCGGGTCGGCGATAATCGGGGCCCACCATGCAGCCGGCCAGGCAGAGCGCGGCCAATGCGATGGTCAAGGCGGCCGGCGTGCGGCGTGCCTGGCGGGGACGAAGGCCGCGGGGATGCTCAGGCGCGAGGGGTAACGGTTTCACTCGTACCTCAAGGCGTCGATGGGGTCCAAGCGCGAGGCTTTCCAGGCTGGGTAGAACCCGAAGGCGATCCCAACGCTGGCCGAGACGAGAACGGCCGCTGCAATCGCGGCGGGCGAGGTCTCGACCGGCCAGCGCATGACGACCCGCACCAGCTGCGACCCACCGTGCCCGACCAGAATGCCCATGGCTCCGCCGGCGAGGCACAGCACCACGGCCTCCACCAGAAACTGGCGCAGGATGTCGCGCGCCCGGGCGCCGACGGCCATCCGCAGCCCGATCTCGCGCGTGCGCTCGGTAACCGAGACCAGCATGATGTTCATGATCCCCACGCCGCCGACGACGAGCGAGATCATGGCCACGCACAGCAGCAGGTTGGTCATCAACCGGGTGGTCGAGGTCAGGGTGTTGGTCATCTCGGTCATGTCGCGGATGGTGAAATCGTCCGGCTCCCCCGGCCGGATGCGGTGGCGCTCGCGCAGGATCTCGGTGATCTGCTCGATCGCGGCCGGGATCTCATCGGGGCTCCAGGCGGCGGTCAGGATCTGGTCGATGTTGGTGAAACGCACGGGCATGGGGTTGTCGGCCGCCTGGCTGTCCGAGGGCTTGGGGTAGAGGGCCGGCGGCGTCGGAGGCATACAGCTTGCTCAGCGTGTTCACGCTGCTGCTGGTGGTGGAGGCCGCGCTCTGGTTTGTCGTTGCGAGCGAGGAGCGCGTGACCCGGTACTTGATGGTGGTCCAGGGCGCGAGCAGGATGTCGTCCTGATCCATGCCCATCATGTTGGCGCCCTTGGGGGCGAGCACGCCGACGACGCGGAAGGACACGTTCTTGACGCGCATCTCCTTGCCGACGGGGGATTCGCCCTGGAAGAGCTCGCGCACGAGGGTTTGCCCGAGCAGGCAGACCCTGTTGGCGTTGAGGACGTCGCGCTCGGTGAAGGGCTCGCCCTCGGCCAGTGCCCAGTCGCGCACTTCCAGAAACGCCATGGTCGTGCCGAACATGGAGCTGGGCACCCAGTTGCGGTTGCCGTAGACGACCTGGGTGCGGGCGCGCACGACCGGCGCGGCGTTGCGCAGGGCCGGGGCGTCGCGCAGCATGGCCTCGCAGTCCTCGGGCGTCAGTGGTCAAGACCGTCCCGGAGCCGAAGCTGATGCCGCCGCTGGCGGCCGTGCCGGGCATGACCAGCAGCACGTTGGCGCCCATCCTGGCGATGCTGTTGCGGATGGCGGCCGACGAGCCTGCCCCGATCTCCATCATGGCGATGACCGCCCCGACGCCGATGACGATCCCGAGCGTGGTCAGCAGCGCACGCATGGGGTTGCGCATGAGCGCGATCAGGGCCGTGCGCAGCACGCGGTAGAGCTTCATCCGGGGACCCCCTTCGGTTCGAGGTGCGGGGACGCGGAGACGGATTCGGCCAAGGGCTCCGCCACGGGAGCGTCACCGACGATCATCCCGTCGTGGATGTGGATGATCCGTCGCGCGTGCCGGGCGACGCTCGGGGTCGTGGGTGACCAGGATGACCGTGATGCCGCCTTCGCGGTTGAGCTTCTGGAACATGCCCAGGACCTCGACGCTCGTGTTCGAGTCGAGGTTGCCGGTCGGTTCGTCGGCGAAGAGGATCGAGGGGTGGTTGACGAGGCACGCGCGATGGCCACCCGCTGCTGCTGGCCGCCGGAGAGCTGCGAGGGCTCGTGGTGCAGGCGGTCCTCCAGGCCGACGCGGGTCAGC
The DNA here is from genome assembly GCA_963791285.1 of uncultured delta proteobacterium. Classification (GTDB taxonomy): domain Bacteria; phylum Desulfobacterota; class Desulfobacteria; order Desulfobacterales; family SpSt-501; genus SpSt-501. The sequence goes on along the minus strand of CAWBSC010000003.1, from coordinate 561,077 downwards.
ATCTCGCGCGCCCGCCGGCGGGCCTCGCGGTCGGACAGGGGCGCGGCCGCGTAGGCCAGCGGCATGGCCACGTTGTCCAGCGCGCTGGTGCGAGGCAGCAGGTTGAAGTTCTGGAAGACGAAGCCCGATCTTGCGGTTGCGGATGAGGGCGCGCTCGTCCGGGCGAGAGCCGGCGACATCCTGCCCGTCCAGCCAGATACTCGCCCGAGGTCGGCCGGTCCAGGCAGCCCAGAATGTTCATCAGCGTGCTCTTGCCCGAGCCGGAGGCGCCCATGAGGGCGACCATCTCCCCGCCTCCGATCGTGACGGACACCCCCTTGAGGACGGGCACGTCCATGTCGCCCATGTGATAGGTCTTGACGATGTCGTGCAGCTCGATCAGTTCCATGTGCGATGGCCCTTTGGCAGATCTCGGGTCGGTCCCCGGTTCAGCGCCCCCCGCCGCCCAGGCCCCGGGGCCGGAACGACGGCACGAAGGGGTTGCGGGTTTCCTGTGCGGCCGCGGTGCCCGCGGGTTGCACCCCGACCACGATCTCCATCCCCTCGGTCAGGTTGGCCCTTCGACCTCGGTCATCGTACCGTCGGTGAGCCCGGTTCTGACCGGGATGGGCCGCACCCAGTCGCCTCGAGCACCCACACGTCGCTTCGGGTGCCGGCCTCGCGTGCCGTTTCCGACGGCCGCTGCGCCGGATTTGCCCTTATCCCGCCGCCCGGCGGAGGCTGCCGCGAAGGCCTCGCGTGCGTCCGGGGCGACCTGCTCGAGGGTCGGCGTCCAGCGCAGCGCGGTGTTCGGCACCATCAGGACGCCGTTGCGGCGGTCCACCTCGAACTGCACGTTGGCCGTCAGGTAGGGCATCAGCCGCCCGGTGGAGTTGTCGGTGATCACCTCGACCGTGTAGGTCACGACGTTCTGCGTCATGGAGGCGTTCAGGCGCACCTTGCCGACCTCGCCCTGGAAGACCTCATCGGGGAACGCGTCCACGGTGAAGCTGACCGGCTGGCCGGGCTGGATCCTGCCGATGTCCGCCTCGTTGACGGCAACCCAGACCTGCATGCGCGTCAGGTCCTTGGCGATCAGGAACAGGCTGGGGGCGTTGAGGCTGGACACGACCGTCTGGCCGATGTTCACCCGCCGGTCGATGATGACGCCCTTGACCGGGAGACGTGATCGTGCAGTAGCCGAGGTTACGCCTGGCTTGCTCAGGGCGGCCTCGGCCTGGGCGATGGCGGCCTTGGCCTGCCGGATGGCCGCGCGGCCGACCTCCACGTTAGCGACTGCCGTATCGTAGGCGGAGCTGTAAGCGTCGAAGGTGGCCTGAGCCAGCGCCTCGGAGGGGCCCAGCTTCCGCGCGCGCTCCCAGTCGCGCTCGGCCTGGTGGAGCTTGGCCTTCATCTGTCCCAGGTTCGCCTTGGCGCGCTGCAGGCCCGCAGCGCCGATTGCACCTGGGCCTCCGCCTTGGCGGCATCCGCCGCGTAGACCGAGTCGTCGATCCGGGCCAGCACCGTGCCCTGGTCCACCGCCGAGCCGTAGTCCACGGGCTGCCGTTGGTGTCCTTGCCGAACGACAGTATCTGCCCGGCGACCTGAGCGCCGACGTCCATCACCTCCTGGGGTTCCACCGTGCCGGTGGCGCTGATTGTGACGACCAGGTCCCCGTGCTTAACGGCCGCGGTGCGATAGGCGACCGCCTGCCCGTTGCCGCGCAGAACGCCCCAGGTGATTGCAGCGGCGGCGGCCGCGATGAGCACGATGCTCCCCAGCAGGATGCGTTTGACCGGTCGTTTCATATATCTTCCAAACTCCATCCCGTGCACGCCCCCATTTCAATTCAAGGGGGTGCGCTCATTCTGCTCCAGTTTGGACACGACGGCCCGTATGGTTTGGAACGCGGTGTCCAGAGATCGGATGTCCTCGTCGCTGAGTTCCGAGAGATTTATGCGGATGATCCGTTTCAGGGCCGTCCGGCTTTGCACCAGGAACCGGGTCCCGCACTGCGTGATCGCGATCCGGACCACCCGCCGGTCGGCTTCGTCCTTGCGGCGTTCGACCAGGCTCTCGCGCATGAGCTTGTCGATCAGCGTGGTCATGTTCTGCTTGGCGATCGCCAGCTGCTTGCCCATGGCCGACATGGGCAGGGGCCCGTGCCGCTCCAGCATCTTGAGAACCTGGTAGCTCTGGTTCCGGAACGGCACGCGCGCAGGGTCGTCGGGGTCCCCCTGGAGGAGCCGCTTCAAGAGCGGAAAGAGCAGCAGCGCACCCTCGGAGATCTGGTCCAATCGGCCCATTGGTCATCATTCCAGTATTGTCATATAAAGATGACCAATTATCGGGCATCCGAACCGGGAAGTCAAGGGGTACGGGCGTTCGGCGCCACCACGGCGGCCTGGGGTTCAGGCAGGACCCAGTGCACCGGCCGGCCCCCGGTCGCGACCGCGGCCACGTGACCGTCGAACATCACCTGCTCGACCGTCCACTTCCGGCCGGCGTAGTCCACCAGCAGCCGACCGATGCTCTCGATGCGGGCGATCCGGCAGCGGGACAGGTCTTTGATGCCCTCGCCGCCGGTTTTCAGGACGGCTTCCTTGGCGGTCCAAAAGCGGAAAAAAACCGTCTGCCGGTCCGTGGTGCCCTCCAGGGCCCATTCCTCGGGCGCGGCCGTCTTGCGATACAAGCCGGGCGAGCAGGCGCGCACCTGCTCCAGGTCCACCCCGACCGCATCCGGGGACACCACGCCCGCGACGTAGCGTGGCTTGTGGGTCAAAGACCAGAACCACCCCCCGAAGGGCAGGGGCGCCCCCCGGGAGTCCTTGTCCAGCGGCCCAAGCGCAACCCCCACCCGCTCGGCCGAGAGCCGCAGCGCCTCGCGCGCGCGGCGGCTGAGCTCGCGTACCCGCTCGCGGGCGGGCAGCTCGCGGCAGGCAGCCGGGACCGTCAGGATGACGGGGTAAATGGCAGGTGAGTCGTTCGTAAGGTTCCCCTGCTCAAAAAGACGGGGATCACGGCCGCCCCGCGACCCACGATCCCCGTTCACTTCATCGCATTCTACGCCTTCGGCTTGGGGCTTTCCGCCGGTGCCTTTAGGATCATGCGGCAGTCGGCGGCGGTGGCGCCCTGGCCCTCGGCGTGGACCAAGAGCGGGTTGATGTCGAGCTCGACGATCTCCGGGTGGTTGATGGCGAGGTTGGACAGCCCCACCAGGCACTTTTCGATCTGCTCGATGTCGCCCTTGGGCCGGCCGCGGAACCCCTGCAAGAGCTTGTAGCCCTTGATCTGGCGCACCATGCGCCGGGCCTCGTTGCGGCCGATCGGCGCCAGCCGGAAGGTCACGTCCTGGAAGACCTCGACGAAGATGCCCCCCATGCCGTACATCAGCAGCGGCCCGAACACCGGGTAGCGGTTGAGCCCCAGGATCACCTCGGTGCCGGAGGCGGCCATCTTCTGCACCAGCACCCCTTCGATGACCGCATCGGGCTTGTAGGCGGCCGCCCGGGTGACGATGGTCTCGTAGGCCTTCCGGGCCTCCTCGGCGTTTGCCACTCCCACGATCACCCCGCCCGCGTCGGACTTGTGCAGGATCTGCTCGGAGACGATCTTCATCACCACCGGGAAGCCCATCTTGGCCGCGATTGCGGCGGCCTCTTCGCCGGAGGTGGCCAGCTGGGTGGGCAGCACCTTGAACCCGTAGGACTCGAGCACCCCGATGCCGTCGAGCTCGCCCAGCCGCGTCTTGCCGCGCGCCAGGCACTCCTGGATGATCTTGGCCGCCCGCTCGCGGTCGAACTTGAGCGGGTACTGCGCCAGGTGCTGGCGGTTGAGCCAGTTGGAGTAGCGGTACAGCGCCCCGAAGGCCTTGGCGGCGTTTTCCGGGAACTTGTAGACCGGGATGCCGTGGTCCTGCAGGTAGCGCACCCCGGCCGAGACGTCGATCACCCCCATGAAGCAGCACAGAATCGGCTTGAAGCTCTTGCGCGCGATGCGCGCGATCGCCTCGGCGGTGCCGAGGACATCGGTCATCGACTGCGGGGTGAGGATCACCAGCGCCCCGTCCACCCCCTCGTCGCGGATCACCGCGCCGAGCGCGTTCTCGTAGCGCTCCGTGGTGGCGTCGCCGATCACGTCCACCGGGTTGTGCAGGTTGGCCGTGCTGGGCAGGTGGCTGGCCAGCGTCTCCACCGTCTCGTCCTTGAACTTGGCCAGCTCCAGCCCCGAGAACATCGTCATGTCGGTGGCGACGATCCCGGGCCCGCCCGCGTTGGTCACGATCGCCACGCGGTTGCCCGAGGGCACCTTGCGGCGCATCTTGCCCAGCTCGCTCTCGTTTTTGTAGGCAAACGCGGTGGCGAAGTCGAACAGCTCGTCGATCGACTCCACCCGGATGATGCCCGATTGCTGGAAGATCGCGTTGTAGACCCCCTCGGTGCCCGACAGCGAACCGGTGTGAGAGGCCGCGGCCTGGGCGCCGGCGCTGGTGCGCCCGCTCTTGATCACCAGGACCGGCTTGGGCCGGTAGTCCCCGCAGGTGATCTCCTTGACCGCCTCGATGAACTCGGGCCCGCGCCGCAGCTCCTCGATGTAGAGCAGGATCACCTCGGTGTCGTGGTCCTTGTGCAGGTAGCGCAAGAGGTCCAGCTCGTCCACGTCGGCCTTGTTGCCGATGGAGATGAACTTGGAGAAGCCGAAGTTGCGGTCGGCCGCGAAGTCCAGGACCGCCGTGCACAGGGCGCCGCTTTGCGAGATGAAGGAGATGTTGCCGGGCCGCGGCATGCGCGTGGAGAAGCTGGCGTTCAGGCGCACGTTGGGCAGGGGGTTGATCACCCCCAGGCAGTTGGGGCCGATCATGCGCACCCCCGCCTCGCGGCAGATGGCCACCATGCGGTCCTCGATGGCGCGGCCCTCGGGGCCGACCTCGCGGAAGCCCGCCGAGACGATGACGATGCCCTTCACCCCGCGGGCGACCGCGTCCTGCACCGACTGGAGTGCCGCCTTGGGCGGGCAGGATCACGATGCCGAGATCCAGCGGGTCGGGGATGTCCTTGATCGAGGGGTAGGCCCGCACACTGGCGATCGAACGCGCGCTGGGGTTGACCGGGTACAGCGTCCCGGTGAACCCCCCCTTCAAAATGTTCACGAAGATGTCGTGGCCCACCTTGCCGGGGGTGGTCGACGCACCGATCACCGCCACCGACTGCGGACACATGATCGCATCCAGCGGCTCCAGAACTGAATCTTTTTCCATACTCCTCCTTTGGGGTTCAATCATTATGGCAATTGTCCGACTCGGGGTCGAATCCGGTCCGTTCCGACTTGATTGCGAGTGCTTCCTCGTAGACCGCCTGGCGCGGCAGTCCGTGCGCGTGCGCCACCTCCCTGGCCAACTCCGATAGCCCCTTGGATCGTGTGGCCAGCCCCTTGCGGATCGCCTCCCGGGCGTCCGCCCAGGACACCGCCTCCTCTTCCGCTCTGCCGGCGACGAGAAGGGTGCATTCGCCTTTGATATCGCCGCGCCGCCTCAGGGTTTCGAGGATGTCGCTCAGCCCCCCCCGGACGAACTCCTCGTAGCGCTTGGTCAGCTCCCGCGCCAGCACCGCGGGGCGGTTGCCGAACACCGGCAGCATGCTCTCGACCAGCGCGAGGATGCGTTGCGGCGATTCGTATAGTATGAGAGTTCGGGGGTCGGTGGCAAGCGCCTTGAGCCGGGAGGCCCGCTTGCCCGGCTTCTTGGGCAGAAACCCCTCGAAGACGAACGCGTCGGTCGGGAGGCCGGAGGCCGACAGCGCCGCGGCCGCCGCCGACGGTCCCGGTACGGGAACGACGGGAGCCCGGCCGCGGCCGCGGCCGCCACCACGCGGTAGCCGGGGTCCGAAATGCAGGGCGTCCCGGCCGTCGTCACCAGCGCGATGGCCGCACCATTCCGCAAGCGCTCTACCAGTTCCGGGGCGCGCACCGTCTCGTTGTGGTCGTAGTAGGAGAGCAGCGGGACGGAGATGCCGAAGTGGCGCAGCAGCTGCGCCGTCTTGCGCGTGTCCTCGGCCGCCACGAGATCCACCGCGCGCAGCACCGACAGAGCCCTCAACGTGATGTCCTCGAGGTTGCCGATCGGGGTGGCGACCACGTAGAGCGTGCCGGGGACGGCCGCGCTGTCGTGCTTATCCATAGACGAGATCGAAGGCATTCCGGACGATTTCCACCTCCGGCCGTTCGGGCGCAGCCGAGATCGCCACGACGTCGAAGCGGGCCTTGGCCCCGCTCTGACCGGTGGTTTTCAGGTAGTAGAGCGCCAGCATCGAGAGCTTGCGCTGCTTGTGGGCGGTCACCGCCGTCTTGGGGTGACCGAAATGCAGCGAGCGTCGCGCTTTGACCTCCACGAACACGATCGTGTCGCGTTCCCGGGCGATGATGTCGATTTCGCCGATCGGCGTCCGGTAGTTGGTTTCGAGGATGCGGTACCCCTGCCGGCGCAGCAGGCGGGCCGCGAGTGCCTCCCCGGCCTCACCGTATTGCTGCCGTCGGTTTAGCATCGAACAGGGCTCCCAGCGATGCGGGCAGGTGTTCGCGGACCCCTCGGAATGTGCGCCGGTGGATCGGGCAGCAGCCGAAGGCCCGGATGGCCTCGCGGTGGAATTGGGTCGGGTATCCCTTGTGGCGGGCGAACCCGAAAACGGGATAGTACGCGTCGTAACCGTCCATGAGGCGGTCGCGGGTGACCTTGGCCACAATCGATGCGGCCGCGATGGAGACACTCAGGGCATCGCCGTCGATGATGGGTTTCTGGGGCAGGTCCAGCGGGGTGGGGTAGGGCCCGTCGATGAGGAGGTAGTCCGGGCGCGGGCTGAGGTTCTCGACCGCAATGGCCATGGCGCGCAGCGAAGCCCTCAGGATGTTGATCCGGTCGATTTCGACGGCATCCACGATCCCGATGCCCACCGTGATCGCAACGGCGTAGATCTCCGCGTAGAGCCGTTCGCGCAGGGCCGGCCGGATCTGCTTCGAGTCGTTGATCCGTTCGTGCGTGAAGCCGCGCGGCAGCACCACCGCGGCCGCGACGACGGGGCCGGCCAGCGGTGCGCGGCCGGCCTCATCGATGCCCGCGACGAGCCGGTACCCGCAACGCTCGGCCTCGTCTTCGTGGGCGCACAGGTGCATCGGTCAAACCGAAGATTCGCAGGCCGGGCGGCCGGCCCCCAGGGGGCGGCCGCCCGGCCTGCGCTGGACATCGTTGGACGGGATCAGGACACGCGTTTTTCGCGGATGCGTGCCGCCTTGCCCCTGAGGTTGCGCAGGTAGTAGAGCTTGCCGCGGCGCACCCGGCCGCGCGTGATGATCTCGACGCGGTCGATGATCGGGGAGTGGAGCGGGAAGATGCGTTCCACGCCGACGCCGTAGGACACCTTGCGGACGGTGAACGTAGCGCCGGTGTTGCCCTTGCGGCGGCTGATCACCACTCCCTGGAAGGCCTGAATGCGCTCTTTTTCACCCTCTTTTATTTTGACGTGGACCTTTACGGTGTCGCCCGGGATGAAGTCGGGCAGGTCCATCCGCATCTGTTCGCGTTCGATCAGCTCAACGGTGTTCATCGGTCTCTCTCCTCTTCGATCTTTTATAAAAGAATCTTCTATAGCCTTTTAAACCTAAATGTTCAATAGGCCCGACCCGATAACGGGCCCCCGAGCAGGCGGTCGATCAGGATCGCCGCCGCGGAGCGCACCGACAGGTGGTTGTACGCACCCGTTCCCGCGATCGGTCGCAGCACACAGTCGGCCGCGGCGAAGACCTCCGGTGCGAGGCCCCAGGCCGTGCCGAAGAGCATCAGCTGCGGCGCTGCCTGTCGGAGGTCGCACCAGTCGGCATGGCGGACTGCGCCCGGGAGCTCGCGCGCGCCGCTGGCCGTCACCCGCGGGCGTCGCCCGTCGCGGGCTTCGACGTCCGCGACGGCATCCGCGATCGTTCCGACGACCCGCACGAGCTGCATGGCCGTCCGCCGGTCCGGGATGTGCTCGGCCCCGGGGCCGGTGGTCCAATGGCTCACAATCCGCCGCGCGAACTCCTGCTGGTCCTCAAGCGGCGTGACCACGTAAACGCCGCCCATCCCATAGGTGCGCGCGAGCCGGGCGAGGTCATGCAGGTCCAGGTTCGTCACCGCCGCGGCAATCACCTGGCCGGTGCGGTCGACCACGGGATAGTGCACGAGCGCCGCGTAGACCGGGTGCATGCACTCAGCCGCGTTCGCGCCGGGACTTCCGTGCCCCCGGCGGCGGAGCCTCTTCCGCGGCGGCGCCCCCCAGCAGGCGGCGCAGGCCCGCTTGCCAGCCCGATAGGATTGCCATTTCCTCCGGGCTCATGGGCCGATCCTGCAACAGGTCGGGGCGGTTGACGAAGGTGCGCATGAGCGAGGATTCCAGTCGCCAGCGTTCGATGCGCGCATGGTGACCGCTCAGCAGGACCTCGGGCACCGCGTCGCCCTCGAACACCGGCGGCCGCGTGTAGTGCCCGTGCTCGAGCAGCCCGTCTGAAAACGAGTCGCGTTCGGCCGAATCCTCGCCGCCGAGGACGCCCGGGATCAGCCGTGCCACCGCGTCGACGACCGCCATGGCGGCGAGCTCGCCGCCGGTCAAGACGTAGTCCCCGATCGAGAGCTCCTCATCGATCAGACCCCCGATCAGCCGGTCGTCCACCCCCTCGTAACGCCCGCAGACGAGAATCAAGCCCGGCAGCCGGGACAGCTCGCGCGCGATCGCCTGGTCGAACCGCCGGCCCTGGGGGGACATCAGAATCGTGCGGGCCCCGGGCGCGGCCTCCTGCGCGTGGCGCAGGGCGGCGGCCAGCGGCTCCGGCTTCATCACCATCCCGCAGCCGCCCCCATAGGGTCGGTCGTCGGTCACGTGGTGCCGGTCCGGAGCGAAGTCGCGGATGTTGAGGGCCTGCGCGGATATTGTCCGCTGCTCGACGGCGCGGCGTACCATGCCGTGCGACCACAGCGCAGCCACCAGTTCCGGGAAAATCGTGAGCACGAGAACCCGCACGTCTCACTCCGGCTCGAGGCCTTCGGGCACCGTCACGTCCATGCGTCGCACCCCAAGGTCCACCTTGCGAACCACCGCGCGGGTGGCCGGAAGGAGGATTTCCCGGTCGCCGAGCGCGACCACGTACACGTCGTTGCTGCCGGTCGCGAAAATCGACCGGATGGCCCCGAGGTGTTTCCCGTCGTCGTCGTAAACCTCCAGGCCGGTCAGGTCCGCCCAGTAGTAGGTCCCGTCGGGCAGAGCGGGCAGCTCCCGCCGCTCGATGAATAAGTCGTAGCCGACCAGCATCTCGGCGCGGCCCCGGTCGGTCACCCCCTGAACGAACAGGACGGCGGCCCGACCCTGGGGCCGGGCCTCGAGGATCTCCACGGTGCTCTCCACACCCCCGGGGGAAACCGCCAGCAGGCGGCATCCAGGGGCGAAGACCGCGAGCGACTCGGCGTAAGAAACCAGCTTGAGTCCCCCCCGGATGCCGTGCACGCCGACCACGCGGCCGATCAGGATGTGCCCATCGTCCATCACGAGCTACTCGATGATTTCCAAAACCGTGCGTTTCTTGATTTTGGCGGCTGCCGCCCCCAGGATCGTGCGCATGGCCCGGGCGTTGCGACCTTCTTTCCCGATCACTTTGCCCAGGTCTTCCTTGGCGACCTTGAGCTCCAACACGGTGATCTGGTTCCCTTCCAATTCGGTGACGCTGACCTGCTCGGGGTGATCCACCAGCGCCTGTGCGATGCGAGTGACCAGATCTTTCATGGGCGTCCCCTCCGGTGAGCCGTTGCGAACACGACAACATGATTCATGCGCGCGGATGCGGCACGATCGCGTCGGGATGCAGGCGTGGCAGGTCGGATGAGGCGCGGGGCGGCGGTCAGGCCTTCTTGCCGATGAGCCCTTCTTTTTTCAGAAGGTTGCGGACCGTGTCCGTGGGGGTGGCGCCCTTGCTGATCCAGTACTGGACCCGCTCGGGTTTGAGGGTCACCTTGGCCGGGTTGCCCTTGGGGTCGTAGGTGCCCACGTTCTCCAGGTAGCGGCCGTCGCGCTTGTTCTCGCCGTCGGCGACCACAATCCGGTAGAACGGCCTCTTGGTGGCGCCGTGCCGCGCCAATCTGATCTTCACTGCCATCTTTCTATTTCTCCTCCAGCGTCAGAACGGCAGCATCCCGCGACGGATGCCGCCTTGGTTGAATTTTTTGAGCATCTTCAGCATCTGAGTGTAATTCTTCAGCAGTCCGTTGACGTCCTGCACGCGCGTGCCGCTGCCGGTCGCGATACGGCGCCGGCGGCTGCCGTTGATGATGCCGTGCTGCCGCCGTTCCTGGGGTGTCATGGAGTTGATGATCGCCTCGATCCGGACGAACTCGCTGTCGTCGATCTCGAGGTTCTTCATCTCCTTGACCTTGCCCATGCCCGGGATCATCTTGAGAATATCGGACAGCGAGCCCATCTTGCGTACCTGGACCAGCTGATCCCGGAAGTCCTCGAGCGTGAACTGGCTCTTGCGCAGCTTCTTCTGGAGCTCGAGCGCCTTTTTCTGGTCGACCGTCTCCTGCGCCTTTTCGATCAGGCTGAGGACATCCCCCATACCGAGGATGGTCGAGGCCATGCGGTCGGGGTGGAACGGCTCGAGCGCGCTGAGCTTTTCCCCCACGCCCACGAACTTGATCGGCTTGCCCGTGATCGACCGGATGGAGAGCGCGGCGCCGCCGCGGGCATCGCCGTCCATCTTGGTCAGAACCACGCCGCTGATGTCCAGCCGGTCGTTGAAGGACTTGGCGATGTTGACCGCGTCCTGGCCGGTCATGCTGTCGGCCACCAGCAGGATGTCAGCCGGCCGGATGGTCTCCTTGATCCGGGCGAGCTCGGCCATGAGCTCCTCGTCGATGTGGAGCCGCCCGGCCGTGTCGATGATCAGGGTGTCGCACCCCTTCTGGAACGCGTCGGTCTTCGCCTCCAGGCAGATCTGCACCGGGTCCTGGTCCGTGGTTGACGCGAAGACCGGGACGTCCACCTGGTCGGCGATCGTTTTCAGCTGGTCGATGGCGGCCGGACGATAGACGTCGGCCGGGACCAGGAAGGGCCGGCGCCCCGATTTGCGCAGCTGGATCGCAAGCTTGCCCGCGGTGGTCGTCTTGCCCGAGCCCTGGAGGCCCACGAGCATGATGGCCGCCGGCGGCGCGCCGCCGAGGTTCAACCCTTCGTGGCGCGACCCCATCAACTCGGTCAGCTTCTCGTAAACGATCTTGACAACCTGCTGGCCGGGAGTGAGACTGCCCATCACCTCCTGGCCGAGCGAGCGCGAGCGCACCTCCTCGATGAAGCCCTTGACCACCCGATAGTGGACATCGGCCTCGAGCAGGGCCATGCGGACTTCCTTCAGGCCCTCATCGATGTTGCCCTCGGTCGAGCCGGCCGTGCCCGCGCAGCTTCTTGAAGGCGGAATCGAGTTTTTCGCTCAGGGATTCAAACATGCGCTTCTATCCTGAATTTACAAATTCTTGAAATTACAGTGGCAATAGTGATAAGTCAAGAAAATAAAGGAACAAATATGGCTCTAATATAATGGAACCGGACGACACTTTTCAAGACATTCTGAGCATTCGCCCGGCCGATATTTCGGCCTGGCTCGAGGAGCGTGACGTCGCCGCATACCGGGCCGGGCAGATCCTGAAGTGGGTCTACCGCCACCAGAAGGACCGCTTCGAGGACATGACCAACATCGCCAAACCGATCCGGGAACTGTTGGCCCGGAGCTTCCGCATCCCGCGCCTGGCGGTCAGGGATGTCCGGACCTCGGCCGATGGGACCCGCAAGTACCTTTTCGGACTGAGCGACGGCGAGCGCATCGAAACCGTCCTCATCCCGGAGCGCGACCACTTCACCCTGTGCGTGTCCAGCCAGGTGGGATGCGCCCAGAATTGCGGTTTCTGCCTGACGGCCAAGGACGGGCTGCACCGCAACCTCACGCAGGGCGAGATCCTGGCTCAGGTTCGCGACATCAAACACGGCCTCACCGAGCCCGAGCGGCTGACCAACCTCGTCTTCATGGGCATGGGCGAGCCGCTCGCCAACTACGGGAACCTGCTCGGCGCGCTTGAGCTGATCTGCGACAGCGACGTGGGGCTGGGCTTCGCGGCCAAGCGGGTGACCGTGTCCACGGCCGGGCTGGTGCCGAAGATGCTCGATTTCGGCCGTGACACGCGGGTGAGCCTCGCGGTGTCGCTCAATGCCGCCGACGACGAGACCCGCAGCCGTCTGATGCCGATCAACCGGCGCTACCCCCTGGACATGCTGCTGGATGCCTGTCGGCGCTACCCACTGCCGCCGGGCCGTCGCATCACCTTCGAATACATCCTGATCCGGGGCGTGAACGACTCGCTCGAGGACGCCCGCCGCCTGGCCCGGCTGCTGCGGCCCATCCGCTGCAAGGTCAACCTGATCCCCTTCAACCCGCATCCGGACAGCGGCTTCGAGCGCCCGGACGAGGGCGCGGTGGTCGTCTTCCGGGACGCTCTGGTGGCCAAACACTTTACGGTCATCGTGCGCCACAGCAAGGGGCAGGATATCTGCGCGGCCTGCGGCCAGCTGCGTTCCGAGATGACTGCATAAGGGACCCAATATCCGCGTTGCGCTTCGCCTCGCGGGCGCTGCGGCGTACGTTAAAGTACGCCTCGCGCCGCGAGGCTTGCGCGCCTTGATCTTGGGCCTCTTATGCAGCCATCAGCCCTGCCAGAAAAAATGCATTGCGACCGCGGGAGGTGCCTTGCCGCTCAGGGACCGAACCGCTGTACCACGAGGGGCACGCCGGTCACTCTGATGGCGGAACCATCAGAGAGCGGATCTCCTCGGGCGGGATGGCGGCGACCCGGATGACCCGCTCCCCGCTCGATGCCGTCACCATGACGTCTACCGGAGCGTTTTTTGGGGCCTTGCTGTAGCCGACGCAGACCGCCGCTGCCCGCACGATGTCCTCTTCCTCCACCGTCCCCTGCAGCACCCCGATCGGGCTGGGGTATTCCCGGACGTCCAGCACAGTGTCATGTTCGGGCGAGTGGTGCTGCAGGAGGTTCTCGTTGTCCCGTTCCGTGCGGCCGACGATCAGCTTGGCGCGCGGGTTCAGGCGCAGGTGCCGGCCGCACTTCAGCAGGTGCACGTCGTTTTCACCGAACCCGGGCTGGTGGTCGAGGAGGTCCCGCAGGCGGGCGCTGAACCCCTTGTCGGTCAACAGGCAGCCGCCGGCCGGGGCCGGGTAGTCGGTCAGACCGAATTTTTCGGCGAGTGCGATCTGATCCTTGCGGCCGCGGCCGCTGATGGCCAGCAGGCGTTCGCGGTCGACGAGCCCCTGCTGCTCGGGGATCGTCTCCGGCAGAAGCTTTGCGCTGAGAGGCCTCAGGACGTAGCCGGCCATCTCGGAGTGCTTCTCGACGTAGTGCAGGGACGGCCGGGTCTGGGACATGGGGCGCTGGCCCAGCACCTCGCCGCTGAAGAGGAAATCGAGCCCTTTTTCCCGCATGAGTCCGCCGGCCAGGCGGAACATCAGCGCGTGGCAGTCCATGCAGGGGTTCATGGTCTTGCCGAAGCCGGCCCGCGGGTTGCGCAGCATGACCATGTACTCGGGGAAGATCGGCAGCACGGTCAGCGGGATCCCGGTCAGGCGTGCGGCCTTGCGCGCCTTGGACGCGGAGAAGAATGGGGTTTCGAAGGCGACCCACTCGACCTCGACCTCCTGCGCGCGCAGGACCAGCCCCGCCAGCGTGCTGTCGAGCCCGCCCGAGCAGAGTCCCAACCCCCGACCTTTTCGACCTGCCTCGGTCATTGCATGTTCCTTTCTGTCGCGGTCGCGGCGCTTGACCGGTCGCCCGGATTCAGTTATCGCTTGTAAGCGTCCTACGGGACGATAGAACCCATCTCAAAAATAGCAGATCACGGCCACAGGCAAGGCGTCGGCCGCCGAGACCGCGCAGCATACGGTCCAGTATGTGAGCAGGTTGAGGTGGCCGGCAACGCCGCATGAGGCCGTCAGATGCATTTTTCAGATGGGGTCTAATCTATGTCCGCAACGGGTGATTGCAATGGCCCCCAAACCCTCGACGTCTTCCGAGCTCAAACGGCGCGCCGATCGGATCCGCAAAGTTCTGAACGCGCGCTATCCGGAGGTTGAGCCGGCGCTGTTCTACCGCAACCCGTTCGAGCTTCTGGTCGCGACCATCCTGTCGGCGCAGTGCACCGACCAGCAGGTCAACCGCGTGACGCCCGCCCTGTTTGAGCGCTTCGCATCGCCGATCGCCTTTGCGGCGGCCGATCTGGAGGAGATCGAGGGCCTGGTTCATTCGACCGGCTTCTACAAGAATAAGGCGCGCAACATCAAGGCCTGCAGCCAGGCCCTGGTCGAGCGGCACGGCGCGCAGGTGCCCGCTGACATGGATGCGCTCGTCCGGCTGCCGGGTGTCGGCCGCAAGACGGCCAACGTCGTCCTGGGGGCGGCTTTCGGCGTCCCGGGGATCGTGGTCGACACGCACGTGGCACGCATCTCGGCGCGGCTCGAGCTGACGGCCCACTCGGACCCGGAAAAAATCGAAACCGACCTGATGGCCGTCATCCCCCGCAAGGAGTGGAGCGCCTTTTCGCTGCGTCTCATCTTTTTCGGCCGCGAGACATGCGCCGCGCGCAAGCCGAAGTGCCCGTCCTGCCCCGTCAACGACCTCTGCCCGTACCCCGACAAGACCCGCTGAGTCATGAAAAATGGAGTCTCAGGCCGTGATCCGGCGTTGTCCGGCCTTTTGTGATTGCTCACATACTGACCACCGTACCCCGACCAGGCCCGCTGAACGCCGCATCCCGCTACCGGCTCGATCCAAGTTGTTCGTTTTAGTATCTTAAGGTTATTTTCAGTCTGTTGCGTCGATTCTGTTTGACTATAAACACGTTAGATCCTAAAAATTTGCCTTTCTGAACAGGCGAGGGTGCCATGTCGAAGCTGATGTCCACGCGCGAAGTCTCCAAGTTCCTGAACGTGAACGAGAAGATGGTCTACACGCTGGTGTCGGAGAAAGGTCTGCCCGCCAGCAAGATCACCGGCAAGTGGCTCTTCCCGCAGCACCTCGTGGAGCAGTGGGTCGAGACCCACACGCTGAACTTCCCGAAGCCGGCCGCCGCCGGGGCCGCCTACAAGGGTTTGCTCATCGTCGCCGGCAGCAACGACCTGCTCCTCGACCGCCTGCTCTCGCTGTTCAACACGCTGGATTCCCAGCACCTGGCGGTCTTCGGCAACCTGGGGAGCATGGGCGGATTGCGGGCGCTGCGCCACGGCCTCTGCCACATCGCCGGCAGCCACCTGCTGCAGGAGGACGAGAGCGAGTACAACTTCGCGTACGCCTCCTCCGAGCTCGATGACATGCCGGCCATGGTCAACTTCTGCCGGCGCGAGCAGGGCTTGATCGTCCCCAAGGGGAACCCCAAGAAGATCGCGAAGGTCGCGGACCTCGGACGGCCCGGCCTGCGCATCGTCAACCGCCAGCTGGGGACCGGGACCCGCCTGCTGCTGGACCGCGAACTGACCAAGGCCGGGATCAAGGGCGAGCGGCTCGACGGCTACGTCAACGAAGTGCAGCGGCATCTCGACGTCGGGCTGGAAGTCCTGGCCGGCCGGGCCGACGTCGGCCCGGGGATCCGGCCGGTTGCGGCGCTGCTCAACCTGGGGTTTCTCCCGCTGCGCTGGGAGCGCTTCGACCTGATGGTCGCCAAGGACCGCTTCTTCGACGAAGCGGTGCAGCGCTTCCTGGGACTGCTGCACGACGCGCGGTTTCGCCGCATGGTGACCGACGGGCTCGAGGGCTACGATCTGAGCATGACCGGCAAGATGGTGTTCCCCCCCAAACCAGTCGCTGACCAACCGATCGTGAAGGAGGCCGTATGAACGTCAGATTCATCCAGTTGATGAGCCTGTTGGCAACCCTGCTGCTGTTGGCGGGCGCCGCTGCCGCCCAAGACAAAGTGCTGCTGATGGCGACCACGACCAGCACGGAGGACACGGGGCTGCTCAACGTCCTGGCGCCGGAGTTCAAGAAGGCGAGCGGCATCGAGCTGCGCTGGACGGCCACCGGCACCGGCAAGGCGCTGAAGCTGGGGGAGAACTGCGACGTGGACGTGCTCATGGTCCACGCCCCCGACGCTGAGAAGAAGTTCGTGGCCGACGGTTTCGGCCTCGGTCGCAGGGAGATCATGTACAACGACTTCGTCATCATCGGCCCGGCGGCCGACCCGGCCGGCGTCAAGGGCCGCAGCGTGAAGCAGGCGCTGGAGGCCGTTGCCGCCAAAAAGGCCGGTTTCGTCAGCCGCGGGGACAAGTCCGGCACGCACATGATGGAGCTGGACCTCTGGAAGGCGGCCGGGCTCGCGGTGCCGGAAAAGGAGCCCTGGTACGCCCAGGCCGGCCAGGGCATGATGGCCACCATCACCATCGCGGCCGAGAAGAACGGATACACGCTCGCCGACCGCGGCACCTACATCAAGTACGAGAACAACCTGGGCGGGAACCCGCCGCTCAAGATCCTGGTCGAGGGCGACCAGACCCTGTTGAACCAGTACGCGGTGATCGCCGTGAACCCGGCCAAGTGCCCCAAGGCGAAGCTCGACCTGGCGCAGGCCTTCAGCGCGTGGATCGCCGGAGCCGAAGGGCAGAAGGTCATCCGGGATTTCAAGGTGATGGGGAAGCCATTGTTCACCCCGAATGCGAAGTAGAAATGCCCGCGCATAAAGCCCAATCTCGGCGTTGCGCATCGTCTCGCAGTCGCTGCGGCGTACTCAAGGTACGCCTCGCCCCGCGAGACTCGCGCGCCTTGACCTTGGGCTTTCTTCGCGGGCATTAACCTATAATCGGTTATTCACAACATCCATGGACTTCCTGCTCCAAGGCCTGCTCACGGCCATCGAGCTCCTGCGCACGGTCGACGCCGAAACCTTTTCGGCCGTTTACGCAACCCTTCTGGTTTCGTCGCAATCTCTGATCGTCACCCTGGCGCTCGGCCTTCCGCTCGGTTTTTGCCTGGGATATTTCGACTTCAGGACCAAGCGGCAGATCCGGGTCGTCGTGGACACCTTGCTGTCGCTCCCCACGGTCTTCATCGGATTGCTCGTGTACGCGTTTTTCACGAGCCGCGGCCCGCTCGGCAACTTGGGCTTGCTGTTCACGCTGCCGGGCATCGCCGTCGGCCTGACCATCCTGGCGTTGCCGGTCGTGGTCGCCCTGAGCGCCACGGCCGTGGAGGGCATGGACCGCCAACTGCGCGTGACGCTGATTTCGCTCGGTGCCAACCGGCGGCAGCTTTTCCTCAGCACCCTCTGGGAGGCGCGTCACGGGGTCATTGCTGCGGTTCTGACCGCGTACGGCCGGGTCATGACCGAGGTCGGGATCGCCATGATGGTCGGCGGCAACATCAAATGGCAGACCCGGACGATCACGACGGCGATCGCGCTCGAGACCAACAAAGGCGAATTCGCGATGGGAATCGCGCTGGGCCTGGTGCTCTTGCTGATCGCCTTCGGCGTCAACCTGTCCGTCTCCTTCCTGCGGAAGCGCTATTGACATGAACGCACCGCTTTACGATTTTCACGACATCCGGCACGTGTATCGCGGCCAGACGGTGCTGAGCATCGACCGGCTGGAGCTGCCGCGCGGCGGTATCGTGGGCGTGATCGGCCCGAACGGCAGCGGCAAGAGCACGTTGTTGAGGCTGGCCGGTTTCGTGGAATCCCCGACGAGCGGCGAGGTGCGGTTCGACGGCCGGCCGGCCGGCCCCTTCGCGCCCGAGGTTCGCAACCGGGTGGCGCTGCTGCCCCAGGAGCCCTTCCTGATGAAGCGCACCGTGCTGAACAACGTCGCTTACGGTATGCAGATCCGCAAGGTGCGCGCGAATCTGGGCGAACGGGTGGCAAAGGCGTTGTCGTACGTCGGGCTCGACGGCCGGGAATTCGCCCATCGGCCCGCCTACGCGCTTTCGGGCGGGGAAGCCCAGCGCGTGGCCCTGGCGGCGCGCCTCATCCTCAAGCCCGATGTTCTGCTGCTGGACGAGCCCACCTCCAGCATCGATGCCCTGAGCGCCCAGCTCATCAAGGACGCCGTCCTGAAGGCCCGCAGCGAGTGGGGGACGACGCTGGTCATCGCCAGCCACGACTGGCAATGGCTTTATGGGATCTGCGACACGGTGTTTCACCTGCTGAAGGGGCGCGTTCTGGGGACCGGCCGCGAGAACGCGCTCTTCGGCCCGTGGGATGCCATGGAGGCGGGGCGGTGGGGAAGGCGCCTGACGGACGGCCAGGTGCTGCTGGTGCCCCAACCTCCCGAGCCTTCGGCGGCAGCCGTCATCGAGCATGCCGCCATCGTCCTGCCGCACGGATCCGGCGGGGACGGCGCGGGGCAGGTGACCCTCTCCGGGCTGATCACCCGGCTGGCGCTGGAGAAGGCCTCGGGGGCCATCGTCGCTTCGGTGCTGATCGCCAACCTGCCGTTCACCGCGGCGCTTACCGAGGAGCAGGTCCGCGAGAACGGGCTTTACCCCGGGCGGACGGTCGCTCTGCGCTACAACCTGGATTCCGTGAAATGGGTGTGAGCCGATGAAACTATTCGTGGGGTTCGACGACACCGACAGCCTCGAGTCCGACTTCGGCACCGGCAAGGTGGCCCGCTGGTTCGCCAATGAGCTGCCGGAAGGCTGCCGGGCGTGGGGGGTCGTGCGCCAGCAGCTTCTGGTCGACGACGCCATCCCTTACACCTCGCACAACAGCGCGGCCTGCGTCGTCATCGAGACGTCGCGCAACGGCAGTGTCGTTCAGGAATTGATCGCGCGCGCCGTGGCCCACGTGGTGCGCCACGCGGCCGCGGGCAGCGATCCCGGTGTGTGCGTTGCGGCCGCAGGCCACCCGGGGATGCGCGCGCTGGAGTCGTTCGGGTTGGCATGCACGCGCGAGGTCGTGGCGCAGGCGGATGCCCGGCGGGCGAGCGCGGGGGTTCACCTGTCCGGGCACGGGGGGTCCAACGGCGGGGTGATCGGCGCCGCGGCCGCGGTCGGCCTGACCGCCGCCGGCTGGTACGGCCGCTTCATCGAATTCGGCGACCTGCGGCGGATGCCCGCGGAGCTGAGCGTGGCAGACGCGGAGGCGGCCGGCCTGCGCGTCATGTCCATGGACCGGGACGCCTTCGTGCCTCGTCCCGCGGAGCTGATCCGGACCCGGGGATGGGCCCGGCCGCGTTTGATGGCGGGCCAGCCGGTTCTGACGGTGGTTCAGAATGGCCCGGGCGTCTGGGACGTCATGGGCGGGCGCCGCGGCCGCAAGGCGACCGAACCCCCGATGTGACGACGCCCAGGGCGCTGCCCCGTGCGCTTATCGCTTTCCGGCCTTGCGGTAGGCCTTGATGAAGTTCGTCAGCTTCAGCGCCTGGTCCTCCATGTACCGGGCCCACAGCGCCAACGCCTCTTCTCCCTCCGGCGTCAGCTCATAGACCCGCTTGGCCGGGCCGCGGCCTTCTGTTTTCCACGAAGACACCACCAGCCCGGCCGCTTCTATGTCCCGCAAGTGGCGATAGATCATGCCCGGCGGGGCGGGGCCCTCCACGAATCCGAACTCTTGGATCGTCTGGATGATCTCGTAGCCGTAGGAGGCCCTTCGCCGCAGGCCCATGAGGATGGAGGGCTGGATGTAGCGCTCGGACTTGCCGGACCCAGTGCGGCGCTTCTCACGGGCGGGGGGATGCTTGCTTGACATATATCCTCCAAGGATATACATAAAACCAGGATCTATTCGTTTCAATGATTCTACCCCACATCCGGAGGCCCGGCAATGGCAACGAAAATTTTTGTCCGCGAACGGCGCAAGGTGGAAAAAGGAGAAAAGAAACCGCGCTATCGAGTGGTCGGTGTGAGCGGCGGGGAGCTGAAAATCTACGCAGACCACTTCCGCAAAAAGGAGCTCGATCAGATCGCTCTGGAAACCGGCGCCACGATCGTCTGGCTGGAGGCCGGCAAGGGTGAAGGCAAGGGCGACGCCGAACCCGAAGCGCAATAACCGACGACTGCAGCCGGGAGCAGGCTCAGCGGGGCTTTCACCCGCGGCTCACGCCGCGATGACCACGGGATGCGCGACTTCAAGAGCGGCGCATTCCGCCCGGCGGCCGCTCGTAATGCGCTCGTCTCACTGGTGAATGATCGTCCCGACGTGTTTCCCGGCCAAGGCATCCAAAATGTGCTCGGGATGGCGTAGCGCGTCGATGATCTGAAACTCCTTCAAGCACTTGGCACGCTGCAGGAACGTCAAGACCGGCCGCTCCACGATCAAATCGTCAAGGTCCAGCTTGAGCAGTGCAGTGGCCGAAATCCGGTCGAAGAATTTAAGGGTATTGCGCTTCGATGCGGGCACCTTTTTGGGGTCCTGGTCGTAGAGCCCTTTCTCGTCCTTGAGGTAGATCAGGCTGCGGGCCCCGATGTTCTCGGCCAGCAGGAAGGCGCCGCAGTCCGTGCGGTGCGGCGGGATCGAGCCGATTTCCGGCGGGTGCTCGAAAAGGCCGTACGGCGGGATGCCGTAGGTGATCGGCAGGTATCCCAGCTGGCAGAACATGGTGAGCTGCTCCAGGTTGTCGCCGTGCCCGATCTTCACCCCGCCCTTTTTGGACAGCAGCACGGCCAGCATCTCGGCGTTCTGCCAGGACACCTTGTCCCCGAGCTTCGACAGGACCCCCGGGGGCATCCCCAGGTCGACCCCGATGCTGTAGACATGCCGCGCGCGGCTACCGCCTCCCGTCATCAGCAGGATCTTGTGCTTATTTTTGGCCTCGACGAGAACGTCCAGGATCGGGAAGAGCGCCTTCGCCCCCCGGTCCATGATGCTCTGGCCCCCGATCTTGATGATGTTGATGTCGGGGTGCATGCGGAAGTACTCCTTGGCCTCGGTGCGCGCCAGCAGCTTCTTGCTCACGAGCGACTCGCCCATCAAGTGCGATTCGACATGCAGCCTGCCCGTTTTGCCCTTTTCCCTGACCAGCTTCGGCATGGGGTCCCTTTCCGTTTGAGGGGTGATGATAAACTCTATACCGGCGATGTTTTTGGCTTGTCAAGAAGAGCCAGCGGGCTTCCCCCCTGAACGAACGAAAATGATGGGAATGCAGCGGCCGAAGCCCCGCCGGCACGTGGGAGACTGTCGGATATGGTTATTATGGGTAAGAATAGGCTAAACCGGAAATCCGATTGACTCCAGAGGCCTCGCTGACTTAGAGACCTCCCTGCTTGAAGCAAAACCAATCAACCTTCAAAGGATGAGATCGCTATGGCATGTAAACCCGCGGGTTTGGTCCTTGGTCTGATGCTAACCCTTATTGCCACATTCACCGTCCATGCGCAGACGCCCCCCTGCACCGAGTCCTACGGCGGCGGCCCCAACAGGTTCAGCCTGGCCACCGGCAGTCCGGGGGAACTTGGGCTGCTGAAGGCGCTGGGCGACGCGTTCGCCAAGAAGGAAAAGACGACTCTGTGCTGGGTCAAGGCCGGCACCGGCGAGTCCATGCAGCTGCTCAAGGACAAAAAGGTGGACATGATCATGGTGCACGCGCCGGCGGCCGAGAAGAAGGCCGTGGCGGACGGCTGGGCGATCAAGCGCGAGCTGATCGGGTCGAACGAGTTCTACATCGTCGGGCCGCCCACTGACCCCGCCGGGATCAAGACAGCCAAGACGGCGGCCGAGGCCTATGCGCTGATCGCCAAGAGCCAGGCGAAATTCTTCTCCCGCGGCGACAACTCCGGCACGCACAAAAAGGAAATGGATGCCTGGGAGAAGGCCGGCATCAAGCCTTCCGGCGACTGGTACGTGGTGACCAAGGATTTCATGCTGGCCACCCTCAAGCGGGCCGACGCCGAAAAGGGCTACTTCATGACCGACAGCAGCACCTGGGTGAGCGCCCGCAAGGAGATCAAGAGCCTGAAGATCCTCTTCCAGGGCGATGTCTTTCTCGTGAACACCTACCACACCCTCTGCCAGCCGGCCGGCTCGACCCCCGGCCAGAAATACGCCGCGCGGTTCATCGACTTCGTGAACTCCAAAGAAGGCCAGACGATCATCCGAACCTACGGCAAAGATCTTTACGGCGAAGGCATCTACAACGACGCCGCCTACGCGCAAAAATACGACCGCTGAAGTTTCGCTGCTGGCGCGGTGAGCCCACCGCGCCAGCAGCGAAACTTTTCCCGTTTCAGATTTTTATCCGCATCTTGCGGATAAAAAGATCCACTGCGATCCCGATGCCGAACGCCCAGGCCATGTTGGGCACGGCCAGCGCGATGCCGGTGATCAGCAGCGCCACGAAGTACTCCTCGTTGCCCTTGAGGCTCCTCACCAGCGGGCAGAGCTCCAGCCCCGCGAACACCAGCAGCACGCCCAGCACCGAGTTGGGGATCATCGCCAGCAGCGCAAAGCCGAACTCGCCGAAGGCCAGCGCCATGACCACGAAAATGGCGCCGATCATGACCGGAGCCCCGCCGGTGCGCGCGCCGAAGCGGTAGTGCGCGGCCAGGCCGCCCGTGCCGTGGCACATAGGCACCGCGCCGAAGAAGCCCGCCGGGAAGTTGGCGATCCCCATGGTGAGGGCGAAGCGCCCCGCCGTGCTCTTGAGCAGGGACGAGCTCTGCGGGAACAGGGCGCAACAGGTGTCGGCCGTGCCGACGCAGGCGTTGCCGATGGTGAGCGGGATCTGCGGCAGGATCAGCATGATGGCGGCTGTCCAGAAGTCCTGCAGGGACGGCAGGACCAGCTTCATGGGCGTGGGACCGATGGTGAGCGCCCCGGTGTTGAAGCCGCCCAGCGCAAAGCCCGATAGGACCCCGGCTGCCAGGGCCACCAGGGCCGCCGGGAACTTCTTGTTGTCCAGAAGCCCCAGCACCAGGGCGAAGACGATAATCCCGATGATGAGATTGATCTGGTATTCGGCGAACCGGCCCGGGTGTCCGTTGAGGAACACCTGCGGGGAGACGATGAGCTCGATGCCCTTCCTGAGAAAAACGAGCCCTAACGAAAGCTGAATGCCGCGCACGACGGGTTGGGTGAAAAGCTTGGCGAGCGTGTCGACGATCCCGGTCAGCGCGAACACCAGCAGCAATGCCCCGAAAATGATGCCCGCGGCGCCGATCACCGGCTCGGTGATCATCGTCGGGTAGGCGATGGCGATGGCGCCCACGGCCTTCAAGGGCTGCACCGGCACCGGCAACCGGAAATAATACCCCGTGGCGAGGTAAAACAGGCCGAAGGCCAGGAACACCGTCGATGGGCTGAGCGTGTTGATCAGGATCATGCCGACGACGATGGGCAGCAGGGTCCCTAAGTCCCCGAAGGCGCCGGCCAGCTCGACCCGGTCGAATTTAAGCGCGCGGTCGTCGGGCGGGGGCGGGGTTGCGGGGGTCGGATTTGCGGCAGCCGGGTGGTCCATCGCACACCTCCTAAAAAGAATGCTTGCACAATAGACACGTAAAATATAATATTCGTGTCAGTTATAGCGCGCTGCCTACGATGCGTCAAGACTTTTCCCGCGAAGGCCCTTCGAGCACCGCGCCGTACACCCGACCGGAAAGGACCCACGGCCGCCCA
Organism: uncultured delta proteobacterium; assembly: GCA_963791285.1. GTDB lineage: Bacteria > Desulfobacterota > Desulfobacteria > Desulfobacterales > SpSt-501 > SpSt-501. The sequence goes on along the minus strand of CAWBSC010000003.1, from coordinate 537,435 downwards.
TGACGACGACCCGAAACCGACGCCCCCCCGCACCGGATCATGCCCGCATCCTGTCCGGCCAGGGCCCGGGCCGCTGCCTGGACCCCATCCAGCTCAACCGGCTCGAGCAGGCGCTGCGCGCATGGGCGGATTCCCCCCGCCGGGCGGATCTCGTGACCTCCCGTCGCAGGGTTCTCCTGATTTTTCTCCTGATCCGCTACACCGGCGCGCGCCTCAACGAGGTGCTCGATCTCGATTTCCAGACGGACTTCGACGGGGACAGCCACAGGGTCCGGTTCCGCAAAGGGGCGGGCGCGAGCGATCGTACCGGCCGCAACGTCCAGCTGCCGGATGGGGTGGCGACCGAGGTTCAAGAGGCTCTGGGATTCCTATCCCTGAGCCGCACGGGAGCGCGGGCTCTCAGGTTGGACCCGGCCCACGTGCGCCGCAAATTCTACGCGTGCGCCGCAGCCTGCGGCCTGCCGCGTGAAATGGGCGCGCCCGAGGTCATCCGCCGCTCCCGGGCCGTCGAGCTGCTGCAGGGCAACGTCCCGCTGCCGGTCGTCCAGAGGATCCTCGGGCACTCGACCCCCAGCCTGGCCGCGGCCTACGTGAACTTTTCCGAGGAGGACATGCGGCGGGTCGAGGCCTTCTTCGTCGAGCGGGAGAGCCGGCGCAAGACCAGCGCGCGCAACGCCTTCTTCGGGAAGATCGAAACCCTCGTCAAGGGCGACGTGCAGGCCCGGGTGGAGATCGCGACGCCGGGCGGCTGTCGCATCAGCGCCGTCATCACCAACGGCAGTCTGGAGCGACTGGGGCTGAAGCAAGGCGGTCTCGTCGCGGCCGAAGTCAAGGCGCCCTGGGTGACCGTCCACCGCGGCGCCGACGACCCGGGGTCTTCGGCGGACAACGTGCTGGCTGCAACGGTCGAGCGCATCGTGCGCGGCAAAGTCGCATCGGAGATCGTGGCCCGCATCGCCGACGGAACCGAGATCTGCGCGGTCGTCACCGAGCAGAGCCGCAAGACTCTCGGACTCCGGCCCGGAGATCCGGTCCGGATGGCGTTCAACGCCTTCACCGTGGTCCTGCAGGCGGACTGATCGGACGCGCCCGCCGGGGTGACCGGAGTTGAATTGGGCCAGCGAATGTATTAGATGGAAGGCTCATTCTCGGAGAGTTCATAGCCCACGGAGGCCTCCATCAAACCGATACGGATGAACCTGAAGCACTCAAAAGTCGGACGCAACGACCCCTGCCCTTGCGGCAGCGGCCTGAAATTCAAGAAGTGCTGTGCGGAAAAGGCCGAAGCGGCCCCGCCGTCCGACCTGGCGGAGGTCTACGCCCGCAAACACCGTATCCGCGTCAAAACCCCGGCGGACATCGAGGCCATCCGCCGCGCCGGCCGCCTGGTGGTGGCCACCCTGGAGCTGGTGGCACCGCGCCTGCAACCCGGCCTCACGACCGACGAGATCAACACCTGGGTGCACGAGTTCACGCTGCAGAATGGTGCGGTCCCCGCCCCGCTCAACTACCGCGGTTTCCCCAAGAGCGTCTGCGTCTCGGTCAACGAGGTCATCTGCCATGGGATCCCCGGCAGCCGCGTGCTGCAGGACGGCGACATCGTCAACGTCGACGTCACCTCGATCCTCGACGGGTATTACGCCGACGCGAACAAGACCTATTTCGTGGGCAGCCCCGGGCCCGACGCGCGCAAGATTGTGGAGGTGGCGCGCGAGTGCCTGCGCCGGGGGATGGCCGTGGTGAAACCGGGCAACACCGTCGGCGACATCGGCTGGGCCATCCAGTCCTACGCCGAGGCGCAGGGGTGCTCGGTAGTGCGCGAGTTCGTCGGGCATGGGGTCGGGCTGGACTTCCACGAGTCGCCGCAGATCCCGCATTTCGGCCAGCAGGGCACCGGCATCGCCCTGATCCCGGGCATGGTCTTCACCATCGAGCCCATGATCAACCTCGGACGCAAGGAGCTGCGCATCCTGGGCGACGACTGGACCGCGGTCACCCGCGACGGCTCCCTCTCGGCCCAGTTCGAGCAGACCGTGCTCGTCACCGAGACCGGCTGCGAGAGCCTGACTCCCTGGGAGGACTGAAGTCCCCGAACGGGCGCCGCGCCTATTCAATCCTGTCCGGTACATGATCCGCCGCGTGGACACCGATTGCGCCTAAAGCGGACGCCCCGGGCTTTCAAATCCAAGGAGCACCCGGAACCATGAGCCGCACACCCGTCATGGCGTTGTCGGTGGTGATAGCCGTGTTGGGCGCCCTGTGGCTCAACAACGGTGCCGTGGCGCCGAAGGAGGCGAGCTGGGACGACGTTTTGGCCGATGCCAAGGCCGGCGGCTACCGCATCATCGCGACGCAGGATCTCGGCTTGGCACATTCGAAGACCCCCAACGAGTTCCTCCTGGTGGATACCCGCCAGGAGTGGGAATACCGCAGCGGACACATCAGCGGTGCCACCAATTTCCCGATGGAGCCGACCTGGTGGTCGCGTTGGCGCAAGGCGGATGCACTGAAAGAGCTGCTCGGCCCGGATCAGAACCGGAAGGTTGTATTCTACTGAGGAGGTCTGAGCTGAGTCCGCAGCGACTCGGCGGCCCGGGTGGCCGTTCAGCTTGGATATAGAAACGTCTATCGCGAGCCCCTGGGATTACCCGAGTGGCGGAAGCTGGGGCTCCCGACTGAAAGCCGGCCCGCGGGCCTGGCCGAGGGAGCGCAAGAGCCCAGTGCAATCGGCCCCTTGCACGGATGGGCGATGATCTGGACGCTGCTGGGAATCTTCGCCGGCGGTGTCGCGCTCAATCTCACTCCCTGCGTTTATCCGATGATCCCCATCACCGTCTCTTATTTCGGGGGACGGGCTGCCTCCGATACCTCCCGAGGGAAGAGCCGCATCGTGATCCACGGCCTCTGCTACCTTCTGGGTCTGGCCTTCACCAACTCGGCCCTCGGCATGATCGCCGCGCTGACCGGCAGCCTCATGGGCGCCGTGCTGCAGCACCCGGCCGTTCTGGTGGTGGTGGCGGCCGTCCTCGTCGCTTTCGCCACCAGCCTGTTCGGCCTGTGGGAGCTGCGCCTTCCCAGCGGCCTGACCCAGGCGGCGGCCAAGTCCTACAGCGGATATTTCGGCAGCCTTTTCATGGGGCTCACCCTCGGCGCCGTCGCGGCACCCTGCATCGGTCCGTTCGTGCTTGGCCTCCTCACCTGGGTGGCCGGGATGGGCAGCCCCTGGCTGGGCTTCATCGTGTTTTTCACCCTGAGCATCGGTCTCGGACTGCCCCTTTTCGCCCTGGCCATTTTTTCAGGACAGCTCCAGCGCCTGCCGCGTTCGGGCGGTTGGATGATTTGGGTCCGCAAACTCATGGGCTGGGTGCTGGTCGGGATGGCCGCCTATCTCCTCAAGCCGATCCTGCGGGAACCGGCGGCGACGGTCGCCCTTTCAGCGGTCCTGCTGGCAGCGGGCGTTCATCTGACATGGCTTGATCGGAACACGGCGGCGTCCAGAGCCTTCCCTTTTATGAAGACGGCGACCGGGGCCGTGTCTTTCGCGCTGACCGCGTTTATCATAACATCCATGCTCATGCGCGGGTCCGGGGTCGCATGGACGCCTTATTCGGACGACGTGCTTGAAGAGGCTGCCCGCTTGAAGCGGCCGGTAGTGATCGATTTCTATGCGGCCTGGTGCGCGCCTTGCCGGGAGCTCGACGAAGCCACTTTTCATGACCCCGCCGTGGTCAAACACGCGAGCGGCTTGGTGATGATCAAGGTGGACGTCACCCAGGGCGGCAACCCCATACACGCGAGACTGTTGCGGGAATACGGTATCAAGGGAGTCCCGACGGTTGTTTTTTTGACCGCTGGCGGCCGAGAGTGCCGAGATCTTCGTCTGTTGGATTTCCTACCTCCTGACCAAATGCTCGACCGCATGAGCCGGCTGCAACAAGACTGTGGCTGAAGAAAGGAACCCAGTATGCTCAAGGTACGCTTTTTTCTGAACGAGCCCAACGGCAAGCCCTGAAAGGGCTTCAAGCGCATGATGCCCAGGCTGGGCAGCACATTCCCGATCGAGATCGAGGTGACGTCCAAGCCCGTCGCAGACTACCAGACGGACAGCTATTTCGAGCTCGACCTGCCGGTAGCCCCAGCCGTCATGGTCGGCGACGAGATCGTGGTCGAAGGCTCCGGCATCGACGAGAGCAGCGTCGCGGCGGCCATCCGGCGGCACATGGGCCTCCCCCAGCCCGAACCCGCGAAGAAGAGCATTTTCGAACGCTTGTTCGGCAAGTGAGGGGCAGGCATCCTCTCCGCGTCACTCGCCCCAATCCTAACCCCTGCACGTCGCGCGAGCGAACCCCTCCGGCTTCAGGCCTGAATTTAGGGCTTGACATGTAATGAGCATATGCTCATAATAGCCTTGATTGGAGGCGATCGGTGATGCCAAGGCCCAAGCGTTGCAGGCGCATCGGCGCCACTCCCGGGAGCAGCTACTTCAAGCCCAGGGGGATCCCCCTTTCGGAGTTGGACGAAGTCGTCCTCAGCGTGGACGAGTTCGAGGCCATCCGGCTGGCCGACCTCAAAGGGCTGTACCAGGAACTGGCGGCGGGGAAGATGAGCGTTTCCCGTCAGACGTTCGGGCGCATCATCGCAGCGGCGCACCAGAAGGTGGCCGAGGCGCTGGTGAGGGGCAAGGCGCTGAAGATCGAGGGGGGCTTCGTCGAGCTTGCCGAAGCGAAAACGTTCAGCTGCGGCCGCTGTCGGCATGCGTGGGAGCCGGCGGACGACCGCGACGAGAGTATGAAATGCCCTTCCTGCAACAGCGGCGACATCCGGGCAGACAGAAGTGCACCGGGGTGTGGCAGGGGCAGGGTCAGCGGTAAACATTCACTCTAAACGGAGATCACATCATGAAAGTGGCATTTGCAGTGCAGGCGGACGAAGGGATCAAGAGCAAGGTGTTCAACCATTTCGGCTCGGCGCCGGTGTTCGTGATCGCGGATGCCGCCACGGGCGAGGTCACGAGCGTCAACAATCAGGACATGCACCATGTGCACGGAGCCTGCAACCCGATCAAGGCCATCGACGGCCGGAAGGTGGATGCGGTGGTCGTCGGCGGGATCGGCGCGGGCGCCATGTCCAAGCTGAACGCCATGGGCATTCGCGTATTCGGCTCGGCGGCCGCCACGGTTGCCGAAAACCTCGACCTCCTCAAGTCGGGCCAGCTGCGCGAGCTCATGGCCATGCACGCCTGCGCCGGGCACACGGGCGGGTGCAACCATTAGAGCAAGTGTCAGAATGGCGTTCCGCTTGCGATCGGGATTCCCGTGGGGGAGCGCCACCTTGCCCCCATCACGATCGAGGCGGGACGCCTCTCCCACATCTGAACCCGCTGGCCCGGACCCAGGTTGCTCCGCTCTAAACGGAACCTGTTTCTGACAGTCGCTTTAACCCCGATCTCGGGAGGAGGAGAAACACTGAGCCCGGTCGACAGTGCGTCTCCTGAAACGGACGGGCCATCGCTTTTTATCCCTTCTCAGGCGGTCGCCTGGCGAACCACGTGGTACGCGACCCCGAGGGCGGCGCTCGCCGCGATGGTCTTGAGCATGGAGATCTTCCAGCGGAAGATGGCGAGCGCGGCGAATGCGGCGACGGCCAGAGACGGCAGGCTCAGCGTGCCCCACACCGGCACAAGCAGGTGCATTCCGAGCGCATAGACGTCGTCGACCTTGCCGAAAACCGTGTTGACGGTGAACCACACCGATAGGTTCAGCACGACTCCCACCACGGCTGCCGTGATGGCCGAAAGCGCGGCCGAGAGGTTGCGGTTGCCCCGCAGCGCTTCGATGTAGGGTGCCCCCAGGAAGATCCACAGGAAGCAGGGGGCGAAGGTCACCCAGGTGGTGACGGCGGCGCCGAGGGTGCCGGCCCACAGCGGGTCGAGCGCGCCCGGGTTGCGGAAGGCGGCCAGGTAGCCCACGAACTGCAGCACCATGATGAGCGGGCCGGGAGTGGTCTCGGCCATGCCCAGGCCGTCCAGCATCTCGTGCGGCTGCATCCACCCGAACGTGTCCACCGCCTGCTGGGCCGCATAGGCCAGCACCGCGTACGCCCCGCCGAAGGTGACGACCGCGGCCTTGCTGAAGAAAGCGGCGATCTGAAAATAGACGCCGTCCGTGCCCTGGAGCCAGAGGATGAGGGCGAAGGGCGCCGACCAGACCAGCAGCCAGACCACGGCCACGCGTACGGCGCGACCAACCGAAGGCCGGGTGTGCTCCATCCCGCCGGCTGCCAGCATGCGGTCGACCGCCGGTTCGTCGCAGGGGTCGGCCTTTTTCCCGCCGCGCCCCGGGCTGCCGGAAAATAGGTCGGGGCGGACCCGTCCGCCCACGTAGCCGACGATGGCCGCCGCCAGCACGATGGCGGGGAAGGGGACGTCGAACAGGAAGATCCCGACGAACGCCAACGCCGCCAGCGCTACCATGGCCCGGTTTTTTAGCGCCCGCTTGCCGATGCGGATGACGGCCTCGACCACCACCGCGAGCACGGCCGCCTTAAGCCCAAAGAAGATCCACTGCACCAAACGCACCTCTTGATAGCCCGCGTAGAGCACGCTCAGCGCCCAGATGGCGAGTGCGCCCGGCAGCACGAAGAGGGTTCCCGCCACGATGCCGCCCCGGGTGCGGTGCAGCAGCCAGCCGATGTAGGTCGCCAGTTGCTGAGCCTCCGGCCCGGGGAGGAGCATGCAGTAGTTGAGGGCGTGCAGGAAGCGGCTCTCGCTGATCCAGCGTTTCTCCTCCACCAGATACCGGTGCATGACCGCAATCTGCCCGGCCGGCCCGCCAAAGCTGTTCAGCGCCACGCTTACCCAGAGCCAGAAGGCCTCGCGGAACGACACGGCCGCCACGGGCGGCCCGGCACAGTCATCGCCCCGGCCTTCTTCAGAATGGGTTGCTTTGGTGATTTCGGGCATGTTCGTCTGCTCCAATGCTCCGGGATGATTCCGGGTGGTTGACGGGTCAGTCCCCGCATCGCGCCGACCGGTTGACATATGATACGGATGTACCATAATTGTGTCAACAGTATCACGGATGGGCGCATGACCGGGTGCCGCGAGGGACGATGGCTTCTGATGATCCACCAGCTTCCGCCGAAGCCGGCCTACCTGCGCGTTAAGGTCTGGCGGCGCCTGCAGAGCCTGGGCGCGGTCGCCATCAAGAACTCGGTCTACGTCATGCCCAAGGCCGAAGGCACGACGGAGGATTTCCAGTGGGTGGCGCGCGAAATCGCGAAGGACGGCGGCGAAGCCGCGATCTGCGCGGCCGGTTTCATCGAAGGCCTGTCGGACGAACAGGTCGAGGCGCTCTTCCACGCGGCGCGGGATGCGGACTACCGTCAGCTGGCGGACGAGGCCGAAGGTCTGTTGGGCTCCGCCACCGGCCGCTCCGGAAAGACGCGAGGCGAAGTGCGCCCCGGCCTCCAAACGGATTTCAACCGCCTTCAGAAGCGCCTGGCGGCAGTGACGGCCATCGATTTTTTCAACGCACCCGGACGCAGCGTGGCCGAGGCCGCCATGCTCCAACTCCAATCTCGTCTGGTTCCGCCCAAGACGCAGCCGGCCCGGACGGGGCAGGGGACTGCGCTCGACGTCTCCGATTTCAAGGGGCGGACATGGGTAACCCGCAAGGCGGTCTTTGTCGACCGTATCGCCTGCGCATGGCTCATTCGGCGCTTCATCGATCCGGCCGCGGCCTTCCGCTTCGTCGCCGGCAAGCATCACAAACCCGGATCCAAAGAAGTGCGGTTTGACATGTTCGAAGGCGAGTTCACCCACGAGGGCGACCGGTGTTCGTTCGAGGTCTTTTTAGATCGAGTTTTTCCGAAAGAACGGGCGCTGGCCGAGATCGGCAAGATCGTGCACGACCTCGACCTGAAGGATGCCCGATTCGGCCTGCCGGAAACCGTCGGCTTCGGCAGCCTGCTGGCGGGGGTGGCGTCGGCGTACACCTCGGATGAGGATCGGCTCGCGGCCGGGTGCGCCCTGTTCGACCATCTTTACGCATTCTTCAACCGCACACTTAAAAATGCCGGCCGTCGCGGCTGAGCGCAGAGGAGGATCCGATCCGTGCCGGCTACCGATATCTATCCGGATTACACGCTCCACACCCTTGAGGAACGGATCATCATTTATGCCGACCGCCTGGTGGACATCATCACGGACGGCATGGTGCGGACCGAGCCCAAGGCTGAGGAGCGTTTCGAGGAGATCCTGGCGACCAACGTCAGGTACGGTAAAAACCAAGCCACCCCGGGGCTGCTACCATCGCGAGATCCAGGGGGTGATCGGAAAGGAAAAACACCATGAGTGCTAAATCGGACTCCAAGAATACGTCGACCCTCATCCGGGTTTTCATCCCCAAGGCACGCCGGCTGACCATCGATGAGGTTCAGGCGCTGCCGGTCAAGGACAAGGAACCGGCCGGGGGCGAGGGCCTCTGGATCGAAGTCGCCTGCCCGGACGACAGCTGCACCGTCGGCGGGGGGCACATCTGTCTGCCGGCAACCGTGGCCTCCAGCAAGAAGGACAAGGGGGTCTGGCTCAAGATCTTCTGTCCCGAGGACCGCTGTTACTTCGACAGCGCGGCCGATCTTCCGTAACCCTGCCGCCCGACACCCGGCGCCCCGCAGACGAGCGCTCTGCCGCGCTCCTGCGGGGCCATTGTTTTCACCGGTGGCGCCATTCGGCGGGGAAGTGGCGCTTTTGGGATTCAGCGCCACACCCCGCCCGCGCGGGTTTACACGCAGGCAACTTTGTTTTTTTGTGGGAGAGGCTTTCAGCCTCGATCGTCGCGGCTGGAAAGCCGCTCCCACAGGGAAAAGACCAACTCACGTGGACGGCCCTCCGGAAGAGGTCACACCTGGCCGGGCAGCATCGAGCCGTGCTCCATCAGGTTGCGGTGCAGCTCGAAGCAGCGCAGCAGGTCGTGCCGGATATGACCCGGCCGCGCATCGCGCACGTAGCGCCGGAGGTAGTCGCGGTAGAGCGGGTGGGCGCACTTCTCGATGATCACGTCGCGCGCGCTGCATGGGGCCGAGGCCGCGCAGGTCGGCCAGCCCCTGCTCGGTCACGATGATCTGCACCGAGTGCTCGTTGTTGTCCACGTGCGGGCACATCGGGACGACCTTGGAGATCCGGCCGCCCTTGCCGATCGAGGGCGTCATGAAGACCGAAAGGTAGCTGTTGCGCGTGAACTCGCCGCTGCCGCCGATGCCGTTGATGACATCCATGCCGAGCAGGTGGGAGGAGTTGACGTTGCCGTAGATGTCCACCTCGACGGCCGTGTTCATGCCCATGACCCCGAGCCGCCGGATGACGCCGGGGTGGTTGGAGATCTCCTGGGGCCGCAGCACGATGCGCCGGCTGAACTGGTCCATGTTCTCGATCAGGTGCTGGAGCTTGTCAGCGGTGATGGTGAGGGAGGTGGCGCTCGCGCCCTTCAGCTTCCCGGAGACCATGAGGTCGGCCATCGAGTTCTGGAAGACTTCCGAGTACATGTAGAAGGGCGGGATGTCCGGGTGCTCGCCCAAAGCGCTCAACACCGCGTTGGCCACGTTGCCGACCCCGGCCTGGAGCGGCAGGAACTCCGTGGGGATGCGGCCGGCCCGCATCTCGTCGATCAGGAACTCGACCACGTGGGCGGCGATGCGGCGGCTGTCCTCGTCGGCGTCCGCGAAAGGGGCTACCTGGTCGGCCTCGTCGGTTTCGACCACGGCCACGACCTTCTGCGGGTCGACCATGGCGTAGGGCCAGCCGATGCGGGTCAGCGGGTGGAAGACGGGGATCGCGTTGCGGTGCGGGGGAGGCGGCATGATGAAGATGTCGGCGATCTCCCGCAGCCGCGGCGACTGGCGGCGGTTGACCTCGACGATCACCTTGCGGGCGCAGCTGAGATAGGTCGGGGAGGCGCCGATCGAGGTGCTGAGGTAGACCCGACCGTCCGGGGTCACCTCGGTCGCCTCGACCACGGCCACGTCGATCGGGCCGAAGAAGCCGAACCCGACGGTCTGCGGCACGTGGGAGAGGTGCATGTCGACGTACTCGACGTCCCCGGCGTTGATCTGCTTGCGCAGCGCGGATCCGGTCTGGTAGGGCGCGCGCCACATGATGGCGCCGGCCGCGGCGAGTTCCTCGTCGATGGCCTGGCCGCTCGAGGCGCCCGTGAGGACGCGCAGCTTGAACGGGGCGCCCTGGAGCGCGGCCGCGCGCGCCCGCGCGGCGAGCGCGCGCGGGACGGCCTTGGCGGCGCCGGCGGGGGTGAACCCGCTGAAGGCCACGGTGTCCCCGTGGTGGATTTCGTGGATGGCCTCCTCGGCCGTGAGGATCGGGAATGAAGACGACATGGGTATTCAGGTCCTTTCGTGAAGTGAAAACAAGGCCAGATGTTCCAGCAAAGTGCATGCCAGGCGTCGGGCCTTACGCGATTTATGTAATAAGGTATGCCGATTTTTCAGGGAGACAACGAAAGTTCCGATGCCGGCCGCCCCCGAGGGCCTGACCCGAGCGGTCGCGGTGTAACCCCGGGGGTGACGGAGCGATGTCGGGTCAGCGCTTCGCGAGCATCTGGCGGATCTCTTCGCTCTGGGCGCGGTGGGCGGCGGTCCCCTTGCGGTCCAGCACCGTGGCGAGTTTCTCCAGGAGGTCCTCGAGCTTGATCGGTTTCAGGAGGTAGTCGCAGGCCCCTTCCTGCATGCCCTCGAGGCTCGTTTCCAGCGAGGCGTGTCCGGTCAGCAGGATGACGTCCACTCCCGGGTGGATGGCCTTGATCTGGCGCAGGGTGGCGATGCCGTCCATCCCGCCCGGCATTTTGATGTCCAGCACGACGACGTCGAACCGGCGGCCCTCCTGGAACAGGCGCAGGGCCTCTTCCCCGCTGCCGCACCCGACGGCCGCGATGTTGCGTCGCCTGAGCCGGTTCATCAGGGTTTCACGGAAATCGCCCTCGTCGTCGACCACGAGGATGTTGGCGTTCTGCATGTGGGCTCCCTTCTGTCTATTTCATGCCGGGGGGGACGATCGGCAGCTGGATGGTGAACGCGGCGCCTTCGCCCTCCCGGCTTTTGACCGTGATCCGGCCCCCCATCTTCTCGATGATGTTGTAACTGATCCACAACCCGAGGCCGGTGCCCTTGCCCGCGCTCTTGGTCGTGTAGAACGGGTCGAAGATCATGCGCTGCACGTTTTCCGGGATGCCCGGGCCGGTGTCGGCGACCGTCACCCGGATTTCGTTTTTGGTCCGCTGGCTGCGGACCGTCACGGTCCCGTCCTTGCCGATCGCGTCGATCGCGTTGGTCACCAGGTTGAGGATGACCTGCTGCACCTGGGCCTGGTCGCCGCCGACCACGGGAATATCTTCGGCCAGGTCGGTCTGGATATCGATCGTGTTGTTGCGCGCGAAGTTCTCGAGGATGTCGATCGTCTGGTTGATGGTCTCGTTGATGCGCACGTCCTCCATGCGCGGTTCCATGCGCCGGGCGTAGCCGAGCATGTTGTGGACCACCTTGCGCGCGCGTTCGACGTGCTCCTCGATCTTGGCGACCGAGGCGCGGAACTCCTGGTAGTTGGCGCTCCCCTTGAGGTCGTCCTCGTCGAGCAGGTCCTGGATCCAGCCGGTCTTCTGGAGGATCACGGCAAGCGGGTTGTTGATCTCGTGCGCCACCCCGGCGGCCATCTTGCCGAGCGCCGCGAGCTTGTCGGACTGCATGAGCTGGGCGTTCATCTCCTTGACGCGCGTCTCGGAGCGCAGGAGCTGCCCCACCATGAGGCGGGTGGTGAAGACCGTCGTCAGCAGGATCGCGAGCGCGCCGGCCGCGATGATCGTGATCTGGATCGTGCGGGTGGCGAAGAGGCCCGCCATCTCGTTGTCGATGTCGACCGTGATCGCCAGCAGCCAGTTCTTGTTCTTAAGCCAGGTCCCGGCCACAAGGAGGTTGCGGTTGCTGGTGCTCATTTCTTCGAACGTCGTGGTTTGCTTGCCGAAGGAAGAGATGGTCACCGGGGCTTTTTCGAGGATGCCCGCGCCGAAGCGCGGCCGGGTTTGCACCACGCCCTCCTCGTTCACGAGGAAGGCGTCCCCGGTCTTGCCGATCATCGCACCCTGGACGATCCGGCCGAAGATCTCGGAGTCGATCGTCGCGCGCAGGATGTAGGTGCGCTGGTTTTCCTGGCGGCGGACCGCGATGATGAAGTGCGGGACCTTGCGGAAGCCGGGGTAGACGTCGCTGATGTACACCCCCTTGCTCATCACCTCGGCGAACCAGGGCTGCTCGCCGTAATTGCGGCCGCGGAGGTCGTAAGGGCCGACGTAGGCGAGCTGCTGGCCGGTTGCGTCGATCACCCCCAGGTCCACGAAGGCCCCCGCCCAGAGGTTCATGACCGCGAGCTTGCGGGCGAGGTTTTCCTCGGTGACGACCGACTGGAAGGTGTGGGTCTCGGCGATCGTCCCGAGGATCGCCGTGCGTTCCTTCAGGAAGAGGTCCAGCGCTTCGGCCTGCGCGATCGCGCGCACCTGGATCTGCTCGCGCACCTTCTCGGTGTAGAGGCCCGCGAACTGCCGGTACATGATGATCCCGAGCAGGAAGAGCGGGGTGAAGGTGACGAGCATCGTGAGCAGGATGATCTTCCACTGCAGCCGCGTGTAGATGTTGGTGAGCATGTCAGCTCCGTTCCGGCTCTTGGGAGGCGATGAGCCCTTCGATGTCCCTGCGGTACTTCGCCCGGTAGTGGTCGACGTAGGCCGGGTTGCTCATGACCATGTCCATCTGGCGGGTGTGCAGCGCCAGGTAGCCGAGAATCGCGACCTGTTTGAGCATGTAGTCCGCATCCCGGCCCTCGACGCGCGCGAGCAGGTGGTCTTCGCGGATTTCCACGCGGAAGCCGATCGGCTCCAGGACCTCGGCGATGAAGTGTACGCGCGCGATCCGACGCTCGAAGTCGGCCGCGCCGCCTTTGAACTGGTAGCTCACGTAGTTTTCCGGCGTGCGCTCGCTCACGAGCGCCTCCAGGGTCGAAAAGTGGAACCCGAGGCGCTGGCTGAGGCTGCAGTAGTTGCGCGAGATCATGAAATAGTTGCGTTCGGCGTACTTGGATTTCACCCCGACGGTGAGGGCCTGGTTGGTCGTCGCGCGGAACATGACCGACAGCATGCCCCGGCCGTCCATGGCCGGTGGTCCCTCCCAGGGGATGGCGGTGAACCCCTTCCAGAAGGCGAGCATGGGGACGCAGGCGATCTGCTCGAGCCGGACGTACTTGCCGCCGATCTCCTCGGTGAAACCGTCGTCCAGGTTCAGCACCCACCACTGCATGGGGACCTTGTAGTGGAGCTGTTTGCTCGAGCGCTCGGAGAAGTCGTGGTCCCGGCCGAAATTGAACATCTCGTGCACGGACTTCTCGTGGATGAAACGGGTGATGTCGTGCAGGGTGCGGCAGTTGGCCGGGGCGAAGTCCGACGACTCCGGCTCCAGGAGCCCGAGCGGCACGATCATCCGGCTGGCCTCGCGCAGGATCTCGTAAACCGGGCTGCCCTGCATCAGGGAGGGGCGCGGCGGGGCCTGGTCGAGCAGCGCCTCGATGCGGCCGCGATGAATCGTCTGCCCCGTGGCGTCCACCGTCGCGAGCTCGCCGGCCGGAAGCAGGCGGGTCGCCGCCGGGACGGCGAAGAGCGCCGGCACGCCGAACTCGCGGGCCACGTTGGCCAGGTGTCCGGCGAAGCCGCCCTCCTCGGCCACGACCGCGGCTGCGCGGTTGAGCAGCGAGGCCCAGCGCGGCTCCGCCTGCCGCACCATCAGGATCGCGCCTTCCGGAAACGCCAGGATGTCCGCGTCCTTCTCGGCGATGAAGACCGGTCCGCAGGCCGCTCCGGGGCTGGCGGTGACCCCGCCGCGGAAGACCGCGGAGGCGTCGTCCGCAGCGGGCGCCGCGGAGGCGTCGGGGTGCGCCGTCGCCACGGGCTTCTGCTGCAGCGGCCGGCACTGCAGGAGGGTGATGACGCCTCGGGGGTCGATGGCCCATTCGACGTCCTGGGCCGTGCCGTAGTGGCGTTCCAGCAGGACGGCCGTGCGGGCCAGCTCGACCGCCTGCGCGTGCGTGATGGACGGCAGCTGCCGCTCGTCGCCGGTCACATCCAGGCGGCAGACGCCCTCCTCGGGGTAGCAGACGAACTTGCGGTCCTTCGGCCGGATGTCCTCGGCGACGACGGCCATGGGGTCGGTGCGCGCGACGACGACCAGGTCGCAGGCGGCGCTGCCGTCCACCACGGCCTTGGGCAGCCCCCAGGCCGCGTTGGTGAAGACCCGGTCGTCGTGGGTGTCCACCGGGTTGCGGCTGTAGGTTACGCCCCCGGCGGCGGCGTCCACCATGGCGAGGCAGCCCACGCACATGGCCACATCCTCGTCGCGGAAGCCCCGGGTCAGACGGTAGGTGATGGCCTGCAGACTGTACGTGCTGGCCAGCACCCCGCGGTAGGCGTCGAGCAGGGTCTCGGCGCTGACGTTCAGCTCGGAGCGGTACTGGCCGGCAAACGAGCTGCCGGCGGCGTCCTCGCCCAGCGCGCTGCTGCGCAGTGCGACCGTGACCGCGCGGCCGGCCTCGGATTCCATGACGGACCAGGCCGCCCGGATGGCCGCGACGAGGTCGGCGGGCACCTCGGCGCGGATGATCATCTGCTGGATTTCGGCGCTCAGGGAGTAGAGCGCGTCGACCCGGTCGCTCTCGGCGGCCTGCATGCGGCGGTCGATTTCGGCCTGCAGGTCGTTGTGCTCGAGGAAGCGCTGGTAGGCACGCGCGGTGATGGCGAACCCCGGCGGCACCCGGAGCTTCAGGCGGTTCTTGATCTCGCCCAGGTTGGCCATTTTGCTGCCGACGACATCCGCCATGTCCTTGGTCACGGCGCCCAGGGGGATCACCAGGCGCTCATCGGCGACGGGTGTGCGGCGGGTCAGGACCTCGTCGATGGACTCCTGGATGCGGTCGAACCGCTCGAAGAGGCCGGCGTATTTTCCCGGCGCGAGATTCTCAATGTTGCGGACCATCGAAAAGACGTTCACCGCGACCGAGGTGCAGGCGGCGCGCACGAAGGTCATCCCGAAGGGCTTGGACGCGCGCAGGGCTTCCTCGATCTCGGCCATGATCTCGAGGGCTTTGTGATTAGCTCCCAGGAGCAGCTTAAAGCTGTGGTAGCGGCCCTTGAACTCGATGCGCAGGGCGTCGATGTCGGCCGGGTCTTCCGTCGGTTTGCGGGAGAGGAGACGCTGGATGAAGCTGGCAATGGCCATCGAAGCACTCGATTGCGATGGGTTCAATCCCGTGAGCGGGATTTCCGCGCCGGGGCGGCGCCGTGCCCGCGTCGGAAGAGGCAAACGCGCGCAGGCCGAAAGCAGCCATACCGCTTCCCGGCGGCTGCTTTCGGCCCGGCTGTGAACGGGCTCACCCGTGTCGGGGCGTCAATGGTCGATCTGCAGACCGCAGCCCTCGAATATGAACAGGATGCCGAAGCCGTACCACATGGTGTACACCACGTAGAACACCAGCGAGAAGATCACCAGCCCGAGACGCTCCATGATCTTCTGAGCCTGGATCCCGTAGTAGTTGTAGCTCGTCTCCACTGCCTTCTTGCTGATGTTGGCGATGGTCTTGGCCTCCTGGAACTTCTTCTGGTTCAGGAGGTCGCGCTCCATCCCTTTGAAAGCCTGCCACCAGTTGTAGAGCGCCTGCCGCTCATTGTACCCGTAGCGGTCGGCCACCTGCTTGCCGTCGTTGAAGTACATGGCGTCGGCGTCGACCAGGGCGCTGTCGAGGATCTTCCCCAGGTCTCCGGAGACCTTGACGGTGGCGTCCGAAACGTTCACCATGGCGCCGGCTTTCATGAAGAGCGCGACCGTCTGCTGCGCCTGCGCCGGGCTGGCCATCCGGAAGGAGACGTCGACCGGGGTCCCGTTCAAAAGCTTAGCCTCGTCCTTCATCTTGGGGATGTAGTACACCGAGCCCTTCGAGATGGAGTTGTAGAGGCTGTCCAGGAAGTCCAGCCCGTTCTGGCCGTTGAACACGGGCGAGAAGAAGATGAACAGCACCACGAAGAACGACACGAGCAGTCCGGCCCCGAAGGCGAGTTCCTTCTTGCGCGCGATCATTGGTGCACCCCCTTTCCGCGTAGCGTCGGGATGCTCTTGACGAAGGCTCCGATCACCCACACCGAAAAGATCGTGATCACGATGAAGAAGGCGTAGACCCCGATCGACTCCAGCACGGCCCCGGCCTCCTTGGACAGCGGGAGGACCCCGACGTCGGCGAGCTTCGAGGGCAGGGCGAAGACCCGGTTCACGAACCCGGCCAGGACCGCCATGGCGTAGAAACCCCGGATGGTGATGCCCGGGACCACCTTGGTGGCCATGGCGCCGATCTGGATGCCGATCAGCGAACCGAGCAGCATGCCCATGGCGAGCGTGTAGAAGATGAAGCCGTAGATCGCGTACTGGGTGATGGCGCGCGTAGCCGGCCGTGAAGATGATCTGGAAGATGTCGGTGCCCACGGTCGTCATCGACGAGACGCCGAGGGTGTAGACGAAGATCGGGAAGGTGAGGAACCCGCCGCCGACACCCATGATGCCCGCCGCCAGGCCCACCAGCGCGCCGCTCGCCACCAGGAACACCCAGGAGATGCTGCGGCCGCCGGGGACCAGGTCGTGGTCGAAGTGTGACCATGGGCGGGATCTTGACCGCCTGCAGCCGGCGGGCAGACCGCCCATCTCGGTGCCCTCGGCCTTGCCGCCGTGGTGGGCGGTGTCCCCTGGGGGCGTCGGACTTCTTGCGCGCCCCCGCGGGCCTTGAGGAAATCGAACAGGGCATAGAAGCCCAGGAAGCCCAGCATGAGCGACGTAGACGGTGGTGATGAACGCGTCGCTGAGCACGGGGTTGAGCTCGTAGAGCTCCGGTTGATCACGCCGCCCAGCGTCGCGCCGACGATGGCGCCGATCAGAAACACCATGGCCAGGGGCACCGAGATGTTGCCGAGCTTGCGGTGGATGCACGCTGCCCATGATGGCCTTGGCGAAGATGTGGAACAGGTCGGTCCCCACCGCGAGGATGCCCTTGATCCCCGCGCTCATCAGCGCCGGGGCGATGATGAACCCGCCGCCTGCCCCGATGCAGCCGGTGATCAGGCCGGCCATGACCCCGATCCCGATCGAGGCCACGAAGATCGCGTGGAGTAGAAGGACGGGCTGTAGGCCGATTTGCCGCCGATCATCCCCGGCAGAAGTCGCTTGTCTGGTCGGCGAATGCGATCCCGCCCACCACCGCCGGCACCATGAGCAGCATCAGCACGATCAGCCGTTTGCGGTCCCTGAACACCCGGTTGGAGACATCTATCTCCCACTGCGCCTGGGCGCGGGCGCCTGACCATCATCCCCTGCCCCAATAGCCTGAAGAATTTCATCGTCCCCCGTTCTCCTTCTCTGATGATTTGGTCGCGTGAATCCAGTCTGGCTGCGGACTGTTTTCGTCAAACCGGCTTCTGGGCCTCGATCACCTCCTCGATGCTCCGGATCTTGTGCTGCTGAATGGACGCCTTTTTGTGGGCGTCTTCGATTTTGTAGAGGAGCTCGTCCAGATCGACGGGTTTCATCAGGTAGTCGAAGGCGCCGAGCTGCATGCCCTCGCGGGCGATTTCCAGGCTGGCGTGGCCGGTCAGCATGATGACCTCGACCAGCGGGCGGGACTGCTTGATGGCACGCAGCGTCTGGATGCCGTCCATGCCCTGCATGCGCACGTCCAGCACGACCACGTCGGCCGTGTCATGCGCGAGCCAGCTCAGGGCCTCTTCGCCGCTGCCGAGGCCGACGGCGTCGATGCGGCGCTTCTGCATGCGCTTGATGAGGGTCTCGCGGAAATCCGCCTCGTCGTCGACGAACAGAACACGTAGGACGCCCATGGGACCGACCTCGCGTGAAATGGCCCCCGCAGATGCAGCCGTCGGGGTTCCGGGGAATTCGGGATGCCTCGTTATAGTAGCAAAAATAGGGGCTTTCAACTGTTTTTCGGGGAGGGGACCGGCACGGGTCGGCCGGCGGCGAGAACCGCGGCGACCTGCTTCAGGCGCACGATGCTGCTGCCGGACTTTTCGACGACCAGGGTGGGGTCCGGGGAGCGCGGGGCCGCGGCGTAGGCGGCCTGGGGGTCGTGCGTGTGCAGGACGATCGGCACTCGCGGCAGGCGCTCCTGAAGCTCCTCCAACAGGGCCGGCGGGAAGGCACCGGGCAGGTCCGGGTCCAGGATGACCAGGTGCACCGGCCCGGTGCCTCGGGCGAGCCGCACCAGCTCGTCCGCGCTTTCGGCAGGCCGGACCGCGTACCCCTCCCGGCTCATCTCGCGCAGGAGAAACCCGCGCACGTTGGGGTTGCGGTCCGCGATGAGGATGGTGAATCGGGGAGACACGCCGCAGAGCCGAGCAACACACGTGCCAGGCGGCCGCGGCGCGGGGACTCCATGCGGATTGCGTTGAGATTTCCGGGGTTGCCCGGTATGGGGCGTGGCAGTCAAGGCGCGGGAGCGCGGGCGTGTCTGTCGGAGGGTTTTACAGGCTGTAAAAAGGTCGGCCTCGGGCGGGTTCAATGCCCTCGCACCGGGCCGCGACTCGGACGGCTTCGTAATAAGGCCGGATTCAAGGCGCGCGAATCTTGGGGAACGAGGCGTACGACCAGTACGCCGCAGTGACACCGAGATGAAGCGCAACGCCGAAGGTGGGCTTATTACGAAGCCGTCAGTTTTTCCCCTCTTTTTTCTCCCACGCCGCCTCGATCTTGGCGACGAGTTCGTCGATCTCGCAGGGCTTGGTGAGATAGTCGTAGGCGCCGAGCTTCATGGCCTCCAGGGCCGAGTCGATCGACCCGTGCCCGGTCAGGATCAGGGTCTCCGTGAACAGCCCGAGCTTGACGCTCTCCTTCAGGGTCGTGATCCCGTCCATGCCCGGCATCTTGAGGTCGAGCACCATCACGTCGAAGCGGTTCTGCTCGAGTTCGCGGATGGCGGCGTCGCCGCTGTTCACGGCCGTCACCTGGTAGCCGCGGTTCTTCAGCAGCTTGGACATGTTCTTGGTGAAGACGGTCTCGTCGTCCACCAGCAGAACTCGGAACCCCGGCATCGGAACCTCCTGTCTCAGCTCGCGCGCTGGTCCGGCGCGTCGCCGGCGAGCTCCTGCCGGAGCTCTTTCGGCGGCGTGAAGGGCAGCACGATGGTGAATGTCGTTCCCTTGCCTTTTTCGCTCTCGACCTCGATCGTCCCCCCCAGGCGCCGGATGATGCTGTAGCAGATCGACAGCCCCAGTCCCGTGCCCTTGCCGACCGGCTTGGTGGTGAAGAAGGGGTCGAAGATCCGGCTCAGGTGCTCGGGGGAGATCCCGGAGCCCGTGTCGGCGATGCTCAGCCGGACCTGCTGGGCGTCGGGCTCGGCCTGGGTGCTGACGCGAATGGTGCCGTAGGGCTTCCCGTCGTGGGCGTCGATGGCGTTGGTGATCAGGTTCAAGAAGACCTGCTGGAGCTGGGACGGGTCGGACAAGAGCGGCGGCAGCGCGGGGTCCAGCTCGGTGAAGAACTTGATGCCGCCCGAGCGCGCCTCGCGGTCCATGAGGTCGACTACCTCGCGCACGAAGGCGTTGAGGTCGACCGTGTCGATCAGGGACTCGGTGCGGCGCGAGAAGCGCAGCAGGTTCTGGGTGATGCGCTTGCAGCGCTGGATCTGGATGTCGATCTGGCTCATCGAGTCGTCGAACTGTTCCTTGAGCTCCGGGTCCGCGATGGGCGCGTGCTGGGCGGCGTCCAGCAGCAGCTGGCGTTCGGTCAGGATGATGGCGAGCGGGTTGTTGATCTCGTGGGCCACGCCGGCCGAGAGCTCGCCGATCGAGGCGAGCTTCCCGGTCTGGAGCAGCTGCTGGTTCAGCTGGTCGGCCTCGGCGTCGCGGCGCTTGACGATCGTGATCATGTGCCGCGTGATCAGGACCGCCGCCCCCAGGATGCTGAGGGTGCTCACGAACAGGAAGACCAGGCTCCAGGTGTTGGCGTGCGTGACGTCGGCCAGGGCTTCGGCGTACTCCTGCTGGACGACGAGCAGCCAGCGCGGGTTCTTCAGCCAGGTCTGGCAGGCGATCACCTTGGGCAGCCGCTTGCCCCGCGGGCCCTGCACGTTTTCGAGGGTGCGCTGCTGGATGCCCTCCTGCCAGGGCTCGATCGGGTAGGCGGAGCGTCCCATGATCTCGCCGCTGAAGCGCGGGCTGGTCTGGAACACCCCCTCCTCGTTCAGCAGGTAGGCTTCGCCCGTGCGGCCGATCTGCACGTTTTCGACCAGGGCGCGGAAGGCCTCGGTGTTGATGGTGGCCCGCAGGATCCACCGCCCGTCCGGGCCGTTCTGCGCGACCGCGATGATGAAATGCGGCTCCTTGCGGAACCCCAGGAACATGTCGCTGATGTAGACCCCCTTTTCGCGCACCTGCTTGAACCAGAACTCCTGGGCGTAGTTCTTGGTCAGCAGGTCGTAGGGGCCGACGTAGGCGCGGTGGTTGCCCTGGGCGTCCATGACGCTCAGGTCGCTGATCGTGCCCTGCCCGTGGTTGATCAGGTCGAAGACCATCCGCAGGTTGGCGGCCTGGATGAGGAACTCCATCGTGTGGGCCCCGGCCACCAGTTGCAGCTTGGAGCTGTGCTCGTTCAGGAACCCCTCGATGAGCTTGCGGTGGTACTCGACCTCGGTTTCGAAGTCCGCGAGCATGCGCTCCCGGCCGAAGTCGGTGTAGTAGATGTTGATCCCCCAGCCCACCAGGAACAGCGGGACGGCCGAACACAGCAGGGTCAGCAGGACGAACTTGCGGAAGAGGTGCCGGTAGGCCGCGCGGCGGGCGCCGTTGAGGTCGGGCGCGGGGACGGAGGCGCGGGGTGCGGTTTTGGGTTTCCTCGAGAGCATGGGACCTGCCATCGGTTGCGGTGCGCGGCAGCATGACGATCTGTCCGGATAACAAACAAGAAGCGTGCCACGGGGGCAGGCACCCGCGCCCGCGACCTCAGACCGGTTCAGCCCCGGATCGATCCGGGCCGAAGCATTCTGAAATCAGCGGGCGCAGGCCGACAGACTGGCGAGCAGGGTGGGGAGGGGGCGGGGACCCCGTCACCGGGGTCCCCTTCGCAAGGAGGTCAGCAGGCAGAGAACGGGGGTTCCTCCTTGTGAATCGCGCGTGCAACGGTTGAGCGTCGCATGGCTGCCCCGGAGACAATTCAACAATCGTGCCGTATGCTTTGGTGAGAACGCGAGGTGCGGCGAATCGTCCGGTCTCTTGATTTGGCGGGCCCTGGGGCGTCGGCTGCGGCCGGCGCCGAGGACAGCCGTCCGCAGGGTGTAACCTGTCGAGTGACACGAGGGCTTGAAACTGAAATTTATGGAAGACATCGCGGCCCGGATACCCTTCCGGTCACATGCGGGGCTTCAGGATCTCGAAGAGGTTGCTGTAGTCGTCCGTCCAGACGCGCAGCCCGGGGCGGCTCCAGAGCGCTTCCGCGGCCGCGACGATCTCGGGGGCCTGCAGCGGGGCGGAAGCCACGAGGACCCACTTGGCGCCGAAGACCTCCTCCTGCTCCGGCTCGCTGTCGACGAGCAGGGCGTGCTTGCCGAGGGCCCGCACCAGGGCGTCGGCCACCGGGATGAGGTCGAGGTGGTTGTTGGACAGGTGCAGCGCCAGCACCCCCTCGGGCGCGAGGTGCCGGAAGTAGAGGCGCATGGCCTCGATCGTGAGCAGGTGCGCGGGCACGGCGTCGCCTGAAAACGCGTCCACGATCAGCACGTCATAGCGCTGGTCGGCCTCGCGCTCGAGCGCCAGGCGCGCGTCCCCGGGCACGACTGCGACCGTTGCGGCCGCGTCGGCGAGGAAGGTGAACTCGCTGCGCGCGAACGTTTCGACCATGGGGTTGATCTCGTAGAAGCGGTAGACGTCCCCCGGCCGCGAGTAGGCCGCGAGCGTCCCCACCCCGAGCCCCACCAGCCCGACCCGCAGCGGGCGCTCGCCCAGGGATTTCAGCGCCAGCGCGGCGCCGGACCGCGGCCCGTAGTAGGCGGTGGTGACCGCGCGCAGGGACGGGTCCGTGAACTGCACTCCGTGGGCGACCGTCCCGTGCACCAGGACGCGGCTTTCGTAGTCGGTCCCGGCATTGCTGAGCTTGACCCGCAGGCTGCCGTAGAAGTTGCGGTCCATCGCGACCGCGTCGCTGCCGTAGTCGTAAACGTGCCAGACCATCACCGTCGCGACCGCTAGGCCGGTCGCGGCCGCGAGCGCCAGGTTCGCGCGACCCTCGCGGCGGTGGGCGAAGACCAGCAGCGCGGCGCAGGCCGCGACCGCCAGCGGCAGCTCGAGGGTGCCGCGGAAGAGCAGCGGCGCCGCCACCCCCACGAGCACCCCGCCGAGCGCGCCGCCGAGCGCGATCATCAGGTAGTAGCCCGTCAGGTGGCGGGGGGAGGGCTTGAGGCGCGACAACTCCCCGTGGCAGAACATGCAGCCGCCGAAGAGGCAGGCGGAGAAGACCCCGAGCACCAGCCCCAGGGGCGTGGTCGAGTTGTAGCGCAGGATCGCGAAGCTCATCCCGACCAGCACGATCGCGATCGGGCCGAGGTAGATCGAGCGGATGTAGGCCTGCTCGAGGTTGAAGCAGAGGATGAAGCTCAACAGGTAGAGGCTGAGCGGCAGGATCCAGAGAAACGGCACCGGGGCGACGTTCTGGGTCAGGTGGTTGGTGACGGACAGGAGCAGCACGACCCCGCAGCCGGACCACGCAAGCCACAGCGCCCGGTCCGCGGCCGTAGGCTCCGGCCCCGCGACCGGCCCTTCCGGCACGGGCAACGGCGCCGCGGCCCTCCGGCGCAATCCCGCGGCCGCGGCGCCGAGCGTGAGCAGGACGAAGAGCGCGTAGCCGGCCGACCACAGCCGCGACTGTGCACCCAGCGTCAGGTTCGGCTCGACCAGAAAGGGGTAGGCGACCAGCCCCAGGAGCGAGGCCAGGTTGGAGAGCGCGAAGAGGCGGTAGGGGAGGCCGGCCGCGTTGCGGCGGGCGTACCAGGCCTGGAAGAGCGGGCTCGTGGCCGACAGGACCAGGTAGGGCAGGCCGATCGAAACCCCCAGCAGCCCCAGGATGTGGAGGATGGGGTCCTCGGGGCCGAGCGGCTTCCAGGAGGAGGCCGGGCCGACCGGCAGGAGGAGCAGACCGCCCGCGGCGAGCAGGACGTGGACGAGCGCCTGGGACCGCACGCCCAGGCGCTGCGCCAGGAGGTGCGCGTAGAGGTAGCCGAGCAGCAGCGCGCACTGGAAAAAGAGCATGCAGGTGATCCACACCGCGGCGGAGCCACCGAACCACGGCAGGATCATCTTCGCCATCATCGGTTGGATCTGGAAGAGCAGGAAGCTGCCGACGAAGATCCCGGTTGCGTAGAGCCAGTTGGTCATCTGTTTAGGTCAGGCCCGGGTTGGGCCGGTTGCCGCCGCAGGCTGAATTGACATTCGCGTGTGCGTGTGGTTAGAAGTGGGCCGCATCGAATCGGCTCGGGATTCAACGGAAAGGACGGACGCATGACGCACCCCATCCGTGTGCTGCTGACCGACGACGAAGAGCGCTTTGCCAAGTCCATGGCCAAGGTCCTGCGGAACCGCAACATGGACGTCACGACTGCGGCGGACGGAGCCGCGGCCCTGAAGCTGGTGTCCGATTCGGAGTTCGACGTGGTCGTGCTCGACCTGCGCATGCCCGGCATGGACGGCATCACCGTCCTCGAGCGCATCTGCCAGCTCAGGCCCGCGCTGCCGGTCATCATGCTGAGCGGCAACATGGACGTCGACAACTGCTCGCTCGCCTTGTGCGACGGCGCGGTCGAGGTCCTGCTCAAACCCTGCCCGATCGACACCCTCACCACCGCCATCGAAAACGCTTACGAACGCAAGCTGATCGACAAAGAGGTCGCGGACCGCAAACCCGCCTGACCCGCCCTCTTTCCCCGGGGTCCTATGTCGCGGCGGCCGGCGCCGCATCGGGCCCGGCCGTGCCCGTCATGCCGTAGTCTCCCGCGAGAAACGCCTCCTGGATCATGCGCATGTGGTCGTCCGAGGCCATGGCCGCGTCCATCTGCCGGAAGAACTGCAGCAGGCGGCCGATCATCTCGAGCTGCGTGCGGGTCTCCTCGAGCGTGCCCTTGTTCAGCCGGCCGATGACGATGTCCGCGTTGA
This sequence comes from uncultured delta proteobacterium, assembly GCA_963791285.1. Lineage (GTDB taxonomy): Bacteria > Desulfobacterota > Desulfobacteria > Desulfobacterales > SpSt-501 > SpSt-501. The sequence continues at coordinate 513,148 of CAWBSC010000003.1, read as the reverse complement.
GCTGGGTCGCGAACCCGTGGTGCTTCAGGATGTGGGCGATGGCGCGCGTGCGGCGGCCGCGGCGCTGCTGGTCGGCCGCCCCGCCGCGGAAGAGGAGGTTGATGTAGTTCTTGTTCCGCGTGGGGGAGCAGTAGGCGTCCAGCACGCTGAAGTGGTAGCCCACGCGCGCTGAGTAGTTCACGTAGCAGTCCGACACCAGGGCGTAGCAGGGGGCCTGGAAGGACTCCCCCGCCTCGGGGGAGGTCGTGGCGTGGCGCATCATCACGGACAGCAGGCCGCGGGCATCGATCGGCCGCGGGCCGAAGCGCGGGATGCGCGTGTCGAGCATGCCCGCCAGCACGGCCGCCATGGGCACCGAGACCACGCGCGCGGGTTTCACCATGCGCCCCTTGGGCGGGGCCTTGACCCCGCCGCCCAGGTCGATGATGAAGAGGTCGATCGGCAGGAAGACGTCCAGCTGGTAGCTGGCGGTGCGCAGGTCGCCCATCTCCGTGCCGAGGCCGAACATCTCGGCGTAGGACTTCTCGTGGATGAAGCGCGCCAGGTCGTGCAGGGTGCGGCAGTTCTCGGCCGTGAAGGTCGGCGCCAGGGGGTCGCTCAGGTTGAGCGGCGCGATCTGCTCGAGCGCCCGCTCCAGGAACAGGATTTCCGGCGTGCGGCGCCGCTCGCTGTGCCCGGTCTCGACCTCCGCGACCGCGCTTTGCCGCTCGATGAGCGGCCGCACCTCGCCCGCGTAGACATGCCGGTTGCCCGCGTCGACGGTGACCACGGTGTCGGCCGAGATGGCCCGCGTGGCCGCGCCCGTGTTGAGCAGCGTCGGGATGCGCAGCTCGCGCGCGAGCGAGGCCATGTGCCCGGTCGTGCTGCCCGCGTCGGTCACGATTGCGCGCGCCTTGGACATCACGCGCACGAGGTTGGGCGACGAGCGCCGCGCGATCAGCACCCCGCCTTCCGGGAAGCTCTCGATCTCCCCGTCCCCGTCCAGGTGCACCGCCGGGCCGCAGCCCACCCCCGGGCAGGCGGTCTCGCCGCCCTCGAAGAGCAGCGGGAAACCCGGCTCGGGCGCCTGGCGCGCGGCCTGGCGCAGCACCCGCAGGGGCCGGGACTGCAGCAGCACGAGCCGGCGGTCCGGGGTCACCGACCACTCGATGTCCTGCGGGCAGCCGAAGTGCGTCTCGAGCTCGAGCGCCCAGCGCGCGAGCTGCTGCGCCTCCTCGTCGGTGATGCAGGGGATGGCCGCCGCCGCCGGGTCGAGCGCGTCCTCCTTGATGCCGGAGCCGGGCAGGGCCACGAACCGGCTGGCCTGGCGCGAGGCCGTGCGGGTCAGCCGCGGGGGGTCACCCTCCCGGGCCACCCGGATCACCTCGGGCGAGGTGCGCCCGTCCACGAGGCTCACCCCCAGCCCGTGCACGGACTGGATGAGCACCTCGCCCGAATCGGGCGCGCTCGGGTCGCGCGAGAACACGACCCCGCTCGCGGTGGCGTCCTGCATGGCGATGACCCCCACCGCCATTTCGGCCGAGTCGCCCGCGACACCGTGCAGCATGCGGTAGTGGATGGCCTCGGGCGTGTAGAGGCTCGCGGCCACCTCGCGGTAGGCCTCCGGCAGCTCCGCGGGCGCCACGTTCAACAATGACTTGAACTGGCCCGCAAAGGACAGCGCGCTGTCCTCGCCGAGCGCACTCGAGCGCACCGCGAGGTGCACGGGGCCGCCCATGCGCCCGGTCAGCCGGGCCAGAGCCTGGTCGAGCGCGGCCTGCAGCGGCTCGGGCAGCGCGGTCGCCCGGATCCCTTCTAAGAGCTCCGCGCTGACGCCTTCGATCGCGTCGGCGGAGTCGAGCGCCATGTGCTCGGCCTGGATCCAGGAGCGCAGGCCGCCCTGCTCGACCAGGAGGCGGTAGGCCTCGGTGGTCACCGCGAACCCGTCGGGAGTCGGCAGCCCGAGCGCATTGCTCAGCTCGCCCAGGTTGGACATCTTGCCGCCGACCAGGTCGGCGTGGCTCGCGCGGATGTCGCCCGCGTCCAGCACCAGCGCGGCCGGGCCGCCGCAGGCGTCCCCCTGGCAGAGCGCGTCCAGCTCGGCCGTGATGCGGCCGAGCGCGTCGCGCAGCGCCGGGTAGCGCCCGCCCGAGACCACCTGCAGGCCGTCCACCATCGCGTGGGCGTCCGCCACGGCGCGCACGACCTTGCGCTGCACGTAGGCCTGGTCGACGAAGCCGCGCCCGGTGCGGCGCTCGTCCATCTCGGCCAGAGTCTCGAGAAAGCTGTTGTTGGCGGTGAGCAGTTTGCGGAACTCGGTGTGGTAGAGCTTGAAGCGCGCCAGATGGGCGGCCTGATCCACCTCGCGGCTTTCGTCCTTGAGGCCGATGATCTCGAGAAAGGTGAGGAACCCGCGCCACGCCTTGCGCCAGGCCGGGTGTCCCGCGCGGGCGTCGCTGTCCGGGGACGGATCGTCCATGAGCAGGTCTTTCTGTCGGTCACGGGCCGGCCCGGACGCAGAGGTCACCGGCCGGGTGGCGTCACGTCCGCAGGCGTTCGGTTTACCGGGCCGGCGCTGGGCGGATCCGCTCCTGAAGGAGCTTGAGAAACTTGCGGCCGCTCTTGCGCCGCGTGGCGTAGACGACCAGCGGGCCGCCCTCCGGGGTCGAGCGCGAGCGGATCTCCACCCAACGGCTGTGCCACAGGATCCCGTGCAGCGCCCCCAGGCCGCCCACGCCGAGCAGCACGGGGCCGGATATTTCGAGCCAGTCGTAGAAGAGCAGCGCGACCGCCGTGATGCCCAGCCCCATGGCGATCTCCCCCCAACGGATCTCGCGGTGCACCTTGAGCCCCTCGATGCGGTCGAAGAAGAGCGAGTCCACCGTGGTCTGGTCCGCCGCGTCGCAGGAGATCGGCCGCCCGGGGATCTGCACGGAACGGATGCGGACGATGCGCCGGTCCGTGAGGTACAGGCTGGAGATCTCCTGGTCGGGGTCCTGCAGGATGGACCGCGTCCACCACCCGTGGGCCCGGATGATGTTGTGCTCGTGCACGATCGTTTCGCCCGGTTTCAGCTGGTCGCGGGCGACGGCCGTGTAGAGCCGGTAACTGAACTCGGTGAGGGCACGCCGGAAAGGCCTCTCGGGGAGGTCTTTCGCGGCGTGCCGTGCATACAGCTGCTGCAGTTTCTCCCGGAGCTCAGAAGAGGAAAGCGTCTCCGGTCCGGTGGTGCCTTCAGTCATTCGGGTCAGTCGCCGATCGTGTCATAGGGGAACTGGCCGGGCGATACCTTGCTGGCGTGCAGCCCCGGCATGAACTGCACGATACCGGCGACCAGTATCACGAAGCCGATCACGAAGGCAAACCAGGGGTCGTGCTCGACCACGGTGGCGTCGTAGAACAGCCACGCCAGGAACGCGTAGAAGACGACGTTGATTAGGATTTGCATGTCTCACCTCATCTCATCAGATTCTTGAGGAAGACCTCGTAGCAGATCGCCGAGAGGCCTAAGGATATGGCCAGCAAGAGCACCCAGAAACCAACCAGTGTGTCGATGAACCATCTCATTGCGGATTACCTCCCTTCGAAGCGTTTGGGGTCGGGCAGGCGTCAGGAGGCCTGCACCACCAGCGAAGGCACCCAGGCCGGGACAGACTTGCCGCCCTGGTAGCGCACCGCGAACCAGACGAGCAGGCAGATGAACAGGCACAGGAACACCATCTCGCCCAGCGTGAAGACCACGGCGATGAAGGCCAGCCACTCGGCCGTGCCGCCGGTCAGGACGTAGACCAGCCGCATGCAGGCGCCGGCGGTGGCCAGGACCAGCGAGTAGCTGAGGATGTAGCGGATGGCCGGGCCGCGCACGAACGAGGTCGCGAGGCTGCCGAACTGCGCGCCGATCATGGCGCCGATGATCATGAAGAACACCGCCATGAAGTCGACGTTGCCTTCCATGGACTGGCGCAGCGCGCCGTAGCCGCCCGAGACCACGATCTCGACCAGATCGGTGCCGACCGCCAGGTGGCTGGTCGTGCCGATGACGTAGACCATGGCCGGGACGCGGATGAAGCCGCCGCCCACGCCGAGGAAGCCCGCCAGGATGCCGGTGAACATGCCGACGATCACGACGACCCACATCGAGATGACCAGGCGAGCCTTGGCGCATTTGATGATGGGCATCAGGGGGATGCTCTGGAAGTAGAGGGGCAGCTTGCTGACCTTCACTTCGCGGCCGACTTCCTTGCCGGCCTTCTGGTCGGCTTCCATCTTCTTGTGGGACGCCTGGGTTTCGATCTGGGTGTAGATGAAGAGGCCGAACATGACGGCGACCGAGGCGGCCAGCAGCACCACGCCGGAGAGGCCGATGTTCTTGGTGTAGACCAGCAGCCGGACGCCGAGCTCGACACCCAGCATGGTGCCGCCCACCATGCCGAGGGCGAGGGTCCAGTCGATGTTGCCCAGTTGTCGGTGGCGGATGGACGAGATGACGGCCTTGCCCGCGATGTGGCAGGCGTCCGTGCCCGAGGCCATGTAGCCCGGGAAACCGAAAACGATCAGCGCCGGGGTGACCATGTAGCCGCCGCCGACGCCGATGAAGCCGCCGACGACCCCCACGGTGAACCCGGTCAGGCAGAGCAGGAATATTGGAACGACGTGGCCTGCTACGGTGAAATCGAACATGGGTCCCTCCTAATTAATGGCCAAAGTGTTCAATCTTTTTGATCTTCCAGCCGAGCATGTCGGTCAACCCCTCGGCCATGAAGCCCAGGGCGAGTCCGATCCCGATGGTCATGGCGACGTTCCACACGCCCGACCACGGGTCGGTGACCACGCCCTTGTGGATGAAGGTGTCCTTGTACTTGAAGCCCTTGGTCTCCTTGATCTGCCAGGGCACCGTCACCACGAGCTTGTCCCCTTCCACCTTGGCCCGCTTGCCCTCGTCCGCGACCTTCTTGTCGATCACGCCGTTGGCGCCTTTGGGCAGCCGGTCGCCCTTTTTCACCGGGACGGCCATGAGCCCCTTGATTTCGTCGGCCTTGCCGATCTGCAGCAGCGCCGGTTTTTCCTTGCTGGCCTCGAAGAACCCGTTGGTGTTCACGGCGTAGCCGTCCAACTTGGTCGAGTAGTAGTACATCTGGTCGATCTTGCCGGTCTCGTGCGCGTAAAGCGCATAAACGCACAACGCGATCGCGACGGCTGTCCAGACGACGAATTTGATCGCTCCCTTGGTTTTCATTAATGCCCAGCCTCCTTCCCTGTCATGATGGATTGCCTTGTGGAGCCGCTCTTGTTCCAGGAGCTTTGCAGCTCTCCATTGCAGTTTGCTTTCTGGGTCGGCCGCACCTCCTTCCGTTTTGGATTGTAGATGGGTTCGCGCAAACGACAGCGTGGGGAAATTCTACGTCGTTCGTAGCTTTTCAAGATATATGCCACGCGCCGGGGTATGGGGGGCATTCGCGATAGTCCGCTGGAATGATATGAAATAATTATTTTGGGGTAAGGGCGGAATTCGCGCGTGGAGCCTGCCGGGGGCGCGCGGCTGTAACCTGCCCGGTGACAACCGGCCGGTGGGCGCCCGGCGGAGGGTCGAATTCGGCCCCACCCCGGGCGGGCGTGGGGGCGGTTTTCGGGGTTCGGCCGCCTTTCGCCGCCCCGGGAGCGGCAGCTCTTAGGGGCAAACTGCGTCAGAGCCCAAGGCCGGCGCGGCCGAACGCCTGCAGCGGGAGGCATCGACCCCCGTTTGTAACCGGTCAGGTTACAGTCCCGGCCGGCCGCCGCAACCGACAGGCGACAACTCGAGCGCCCGCCGGCGGAGGAGCCGCCGGTCGCCTGCGGCCCAAACGTAGGCGGGCGGGCCTTTACGCGGAGACTGCGCCGGGGGCGCGACGCTGGCACCCGGTTTGCTTAACCTCTGACCTACATGTGTGACTGCAACTGGGACGGCCGACGGACGGAGCCAGAGAGATACCGGAGATGAAATCCAGCCGCGTTGACACCATTCTGCTGCCCCTCTCGGCAGATCTGCCGCTGGAGCCCTGTGTCGCGACCGGGGAGAAGATCACCCGGGCGATCGAGCTGATGGTCAGTCACAACCTGAATCGCATCGCGGTGGTCCGGAACCGTCACGCTATCGGGATGATTCGGCTGGAGGACGCCTTTCAGGAGATCGGACTGGAGATGCCTGCGCGGAGTTGAAGGCCCTCGAAGGACGCTGCATGCGAAGGCCCCGTTCACCTCGTGGTGGACGGGGCCTTTTTTTGGAGAGGGGCAGTGTTTTGTGTTTGGTGTTTGGGTGTTTGGGTGTTCAGCGGGCCGGGGCGCTCGGCGCCACGTTGGCGGCAAGAAATTTTTGGTTCTTTGCGGGAGAGGTGTTCAGCCGCGACCATCGCGGCTGGAAAGCCGCTCCCACAGGGGAAAGACCACTCGCGCTGAAGGTGGTTGGGCGTTTTGCGTGGTTATTCCTTCTCCGGCGTGTCGCCCTGGCCCTTGAACTCGACCGCCTCGATGCCGGCCTCGCGCATGAGCCGGTGGAGGTACTGGCGCTGGATGCCGGCCGTCTCGGCCGCGCGGCTGATGTTGCCGCCGTGCTGTTCGAGCAGGCGGCGGATGTACTGCTGGTGGAAGTAGCCGATGGCGCGGTCCTTGGCTTCGCGGAAGGGCAGGTCGGAGAGCTGGACCTCGATCGGCGGCATCCCGCCGTCATCCTCGAGCTGCAGGTCTGCGACCGTGAGGGACTCGCCGCGGCAGAAGATCACGCCGCGCTCGATGATGTTCTCGAGCTCGCGGACGTTGCCGGGATAGTCGTAGGCCATCAGCAGCTGCATCGCGGCCGGGTCGATGTCGGTCACCGCCTTCTGGTTGATGGCGGCGTACTTGGACAGGAAGTGGGTGCTCAGCAGCGCGATGTCCTTGCGGCGGCCCTTGAGCGGCGGCAGTTCGAAGTGGATGACGTTCAGGCGGTAGTAGAGGTCCTCGCGGAAGCACTTCTCGCGGATGGCCGTCTTCAGGTCGTGGTTGGTGGCGGAGATGATGCGCAGGTCCGCCTTGCTCGTGACGACGCTGCCCACCGGCTTGTACTCGCCCTCCTGCAGCAGGCGCAGCAGCTTGGTCTGCAGGTGCGGGCTCAGGTCGCCGATCTCGTCCAGGAAGAGCGTCCCTTCGTGGGCTTCCTCGACCAGGCCCTTCTTCTCCCGCCAGGCGCCGGTGAAGGCGCCCTTGACGTGCCCGAAGAGCTCGCTCTCGAGCACCTCCTGGGGGATGGCCGTGCAGTTCACGGTCACCATCTTCTTGTCGCGGCGCTGGCTGTGCTGGTGGATGGCGCGCGCGACCAGCTCCTTGCCCGTCCCGCTCGGGCCGGTGATGAGCACCGTGCCCATGGTCGGGGCCACCTGGCGGATGCGCTCGAAGATGGTGCGCATCTGCGGCGAGTCGCCCACGAGCGAGGCGAAGCCCTCGCGCTCCGCAAGCACCTGTCGCAGCGCTAGGTTCTCGCGCACCATGTCCAGCCACTTCATGGCCTTGTCCACCGTCACCAGGATGCGCTCCTGGCGGAAGGGCTTGGTGACGTAGTCGAAGGCGCCCTTGCGGGTGGCCTCGACCGCGGTCTCGATCGTGGCGAAGGCGGTCAGGACGATCACGGCCGTCTTGGGGTGGCTGGCCTTGACGGCGGTCAAGAGCGCGATCCCGTCCATCTCGGGCATCTTGAGGTCGGTGATGACCAGGTCGGTCGGGTCCTGCCGGAAGCGCTCGAGCGCGCGGCGGGGGTCGCTCTCGGTCGTGACCTGGTAGTCGCGCTCCTCGGTGATCATGCGCCGCAGCAGCGCCAGCATGTCCTTCTCGTCGTCGACAATCAGGATGCGTCCGGGCATCGTTCCTCCACCTATTCGACTGACAGGGGCACCAGGGTTCGGGGTTCAGTGTTCAGGAGGAAAAAACACCATCCGGCGTCTTTCTGGCCTGAACCCTGAACCCCGAACCCTGGATGCTCATCCCGTTTGCTGAACCCTTGCATCCGCGCTGCCTGATCAGTTGACCTCATTGCGCTGTCTTTTCCTCTCGTTTTTCCGGGATCTCTGCCGAGCCGGTCAGCAGCTTGATGGTAAACGTGGTCCCGTGCCGTTTGCCCGTGGCCGTGGCCGGCAGGCTTTCGCACTCGATCACCCCGCCGTAGCCGGTGATGATCCCGTAGCTCACGAAGAGCCCCAGGCCGGTGCCCTGGCCGTCGGGCTTGGTGGTGAAGAACGGCTCGAAGATGCGGTCCATGTGGTCGGGCCGGATGCCGGCCCCGGTGTCCTGGAACTGCACCACCACCCGCCGCGTCGCGCGCTCGAAGAAGCTGCGGACCTCGAGCGTGCCGCCGTCCTCCATGGCCGCCAGGGCGTTGGTGATGAGGTTCAGGAACACCTGCTGCAGCTGGCGCGCGTCGCCACGCACCGGCGGCAGCTGCGGGTCGAGCTGGAGCACGAGTTCGATCCCGCTCTTGCCGAGCAGGTGGCGCACGATCTTGGCGATCTCCCCGACGCAGCCGTTCAGGTCGCAGCTCTCGCCGCGGCGCTGCTTTTCCGTGCGCGCGAAGGAGAGCAGGTTTTCGACCGTCTCCTTGCAGAGCAGCCCCTGGCGCTCGATCGTCCGCAGGTCCTCGTACTGCTGGGAGGACGGGTCGGTCTTTCGCAGGAGCAGCTCGCAGAAGCCGAGGATGACCCCGAGCGGGTTGTTGATCTCGTGGGCGACCCCCGCGGCGAGCGTCCCGAGGCTGGCGAGCTTCTCGGCGTTTACGAGCTGCCGCTGCAGGTTCTTGGTCTCGGTCACGTCGCGCGCGATGCACAGGATGGTGCCGACCTCGCCGGCCGTGCTCTTGACCGGCATGAAGTTGGCGCTGATCCACACCGCGCCGCCCTCGAGCGGCAGCTCGAATTCCTCGCGCAGGCTCTTGCCCGAGGCGTGCACGCGCCGGACGAGGTCGAGCTGGCGCTCCGCCCCGGGTTCCGGGAAGGCCGCCGACAGGTGGCGCCCGATGAACTGCTCCGGGTGCCCGCCGAAGAAGTGCGCCGTGAAGGTGTTCATGGATTGGAAGCGGCCGTCGCGGTCGACCGTGAAGATGAGGTCCTCCGCGCTTTCGACGAGCGAGCGGTAGTTCTCCTCGGACTTGGCGAGCGCGTCGGTCTTGGCAACGACCATCGCCTCGAGCATCTTGCCCCAGCGGTTCTCGATCCAGTAGATGGCGGACCCGCCCAGGATCAGCGCCAGGATCACGATCCCGACCAGGACCAGAAGACGGACCGAGCCGCTGTGCAGCACGTCTTCGACCTCGGATTCGAGCGCCACCACGGCGACCGACCACAGCGTCGGGGGGTCGCTCCCGACCCGCACCGGGCAGTAGGCGATGAGCTTGCGGTTCTGCCCGACCGTCCCGCGGTGCCAGGCGCCGTAGTACCACCCGGTCCCCTGCTCGCCCCGCAGCATCTTCTCCTGCTGGATGAAGTTGATCCGCTGGGCGGGCACCTCGGGGAAGCGCTCCTCGCGGATGGTGAAGGCGTTGTGGCCGACGAAGTCCGGGTTGGGGTGGTAGAGGAAGATTCCCCGGTCGTCGATCACCCAGGCGTAGCCGGTTTTGCCGGAGGTGACGTTGCGCATCAGCCCGGGCAGCAGGGTGGTGAGGTTCAGCGTGACGACGACCACGCGGGCGGCGTCCGGGTCGGCCGCGCCCGCCAGGCGCAGCGAGGCCACGCCCGCCGCGACCTCCACGTCCGACACCCAGGTGGGCGGGTTTTCGCCGGGCTGGAACCGCAGCCGCTCGTACGGGATCCCGGCGGGGACGGCCTGGTCGGCGCACGCGCCCGCCGGTGTGCAGGCGGTCGCGCGCCCCGCGGCACGGTCGATCAGCTCCGCTTGCGACGCAGACAGCCCCTCGGTGCGGGCGAGGTTCTGTCGCAGCAGCTCCGCGACCGGCGCGCGCGCGTCGGCGCCGAGGAGTCGCGTGGTGACCCGGAGCTCGTGCCGGACCTCGTTGAGCTCGCGCTCGATGCGGGCCCGCAGCGCCTGCGCGATCACCATCTGCTGGGCGTTGAACTGCTCGGTCACCACGGCGCTGATCTCGCGGGCCGTCAAGACACCCATGAGGAGGGCCCCGGCCACCAGCGCCATGACGGCGGCGACCACGATGGCCGTGAGCGCCCGCCCGGCCGATGTGTCTTTGGATAGCTGCATGCAGATGCTATGGTTTATGCGGTATTCTCAGGTTGTCAGAAAACGGCGGGTCGGGCCGTTATCCTGTGTTGCGCGGTTTTTGGAAATGCCCACTACTCGAACGGTATGCGGCGCTGTGCAAAAGGCCGCACGCCTTGGCTGACGGCCCGATACGTGTTTTTGAACAGACCGCCATCATAGCGGTTTTTGTGAAAAGCGCAAGGCAAGGGCCCCCCTGCCGGGGGGCTCGAGGAGCGAGGAACAACGCGGGGAGAAGGGCGGTGCACGATGCGCGCCGCCTGGGGGGTCAATCGGCCGCCGCCTCCGGGAATTTCTTGCGGAACGCGCGCGCGACGAGGTCCGCGCACCAGCGCGGGTCGCTGAAGTGGTCGCAGTTGATCACGAGGTCGAACTCGGAGGCGGGTGCGTCCTTGCGGCCGTAGGCCTTCTTGAAGAAGGCGCGCTGCTCCTTGTCGATCTTGGCGAGCGTGCGTTCGGCCTCGCGGGTATCCACGCTCAGCAGGGAGGCGAGACGCTTGACGCGGAAGGGGTCGGAACAGATGAAGCGCACGGCCAGGATGCGCTCGCGCGGCAGCAGCAGGTGCGCGCCGCGGCCGACGAAGATCGTCGAGGCGGTCGCGGCGAGCGCGTAGACCGCGTTGACCAGGCTGCGCAGGTAGTCGCCCATCACGAAGGATTTCTCGGCGAAGAGCAGGGCGGACATCTCGACCGCGCGGCCGGGGTACATCTCGTCGAAGAACGCGATCGTCTCCCGCCCTAAACTCGAGTCCCGCGCCATGTGCTCGAGGATCTCGCGGTCGGCCACGCGCAGGTGGATCTTGCGCGCGAGCAGGTCGGCCACTTCGAGCGCCCCCACGCCGATCTTGCGCGAGAAGCAGATGCAGGGTCGGACCTCCGTCGCGGCGCCGTGCGTCTTGAGCAGCTTCTGCCGGCGGCCCTCCCACTCGCGCACATAGCGCGTGGCGAGTTGGGCGCTCTCGGGCCGCTTCTTGGCGTACGTGCCGGGCACGTAACCCGTGGGGCTGATCGGGGTCATAGGCCACCTCCTTGGTCGTGTGGGAGTGGATCGGACACAGCCTCCGCGAGGTGCCGGGAGATCAGCGCGACCGCCTGATCCACCAGCCGTGAGGTGCCGTCGGACAGTCGTCGGGTCAGCTCGAATCGGAAGCCCCGCAAGGCCACCATGTAACCGTCCGGTCTGCGGGCCGACAGCCCGTGGACCAGCCAGAGAAAGGCTTCGGGGTGCATCACGTGGCCGAACCCCGAAATTCGGCGCTCGGGCCGGACCGGTCGGGCCTGCAAGGCTTCGCCATCCTCGTACACGTGCGCGTCGCAGAAGACCAGCCGGTCGTAGGCCACCGCGTCCGCCGCCAGCTCGGGCGCCAGCTGCCGGACGAAGACGGCATCGACCTCGGCCCCGAGGCTCTCCAGCCCGGTGTCGTCCTCCGCGAGCGGCGGCCGGCCGAGTGCGGCGCGCAGCCGGTCGACGACGTGCAAGGCCGCGCCGTCGTCCCCGCGTTCAAGGTTGCCGTAGCCGATGACGAGCGCCCGAGCCACCGTAGACACCCTCCCAGGGGAAAATCCGAAATTAGAATGTCGAAAGCCGAAACGAGGAAAAAGCACGAAATCCGAATATCGAAATCCGAAACGCGGATGAAGGGTCAATTCTATCGATTCAAAATCTGATCGCCAACCTCGTTTCGGATTTCGAATTTCGTGCTTCGAATTTTAATCCTGTCTGACGGTTCGGCCGGCCACAGCCCCGTCCGGTCCGATCAGGACAATTTCAATCGGCATGCGGCCCAGTGCGTGCGTCGAGCAGGAGAAGCACGGGTCGTAGCAGCGCACGGCCGCCTCGACCCGGTTGAGCACGCCCTCGGGGACCGACGGACCGCGCACAAAGGCCTTGGCGACGCTCTCGACCGCCTGGTTCATGGCCCAGTTGTTGTGCCCGGTCGCGACGATCAGGTTGGCGCGCCGGATCAGCCCGTCCTTGTCGACCGTGTAGTCGTGGACGAGCGTCCCGCGCGGTGCTTCGAGGACGCCCACCGCGCGCTCGCGCGGGGTCGCCGGCCCGTAGGTGCGGATGTCGGTCGACAGGATGTCGGGCTCCGCAAGCAGCTGCCCGATGCGTTCGAGCGCGTAGATCAGCTCGATCAGCCGCGCGTAGTGGTAGAACAGCGAACCCTCCACCGGCCGGCCGTTGCCGAGCTGCCGGAAGCGCTTGAACTCCTCCTGCGCGAGCGGGGTCCCGATGTGGTCGACCACGTTCAGGCGCCCGAGCGGCCCCACGCGGTAGGCGCCCTGGGGCCAGCCCTGCTTGCGGTAGTACGGGAACTTCAGGAAGGACCAGGGCTCGACGTGCTCGGCCACGTGCAGCAGGTAGTCCTCGGCGTCGAACTGGTCGATGCGCCGGCCGTCGGGGCCGCAGATGCGGATCTTGCCGTCGTAGAGCTGCAATCCGCCCTGGGGGTCGACCAGACCCATGTAGCTCGAAGGGAAGGAGGCGAAGCTCATCGCGAGGCTGCGGTTCTTCTCGACCCAGTCCGCGAGCAGCGACACGCCCTCGAGGGCCACCCCGATCTGGGCGTCGATCTCGGTGGCGATGGCATCGCGGTCGCGGGCGGCGAGCGGCGCGTTCACCCCGCCCGGCACCGCGAAGTTGGGGTGCACGCGCTTGCCGCCCAGCCGCTCGATGATCTGCTGGCCGAAGCGACGCTGCCCCACGGCCTTGAAGGCCAGCTGGGGGTTGGCCTGGATGATGCCGAAAACGTTGCGCACGGCCGGGTCGGCGTCGAAGCCCAGCACCAGGTCCGGCCCGGCCAGGTAGAAGAAGTGCATGCTGTGCGACTGGACGAACTGCGCCATGTGCAGCAGCTCGCGCAGGAGCGCGGCGGGGCGCGGGATCGCGACCCCCGCGATCCCGTCGCAGGTCTTGGCCGAGGCCAGGTGGTGGCTCACCGGGCAGATCCCGCAGATGCGCTGCGTGAGCTGGGTCATCTCGAAGTAGGGTCGCCCCTCGCTGAACTTTTCCAGCCCCCGGAACTCGTCGACGTGGAGGTAGGAGCGCTCGACCTCGCCACCCTCGTTGAGGTGGAGGGTGATGCGGGCGTGGCCTTCGATGCGGGTCACGGGTTCGATCGTGATTTTTTGCGTTGCCATGGCGTTGCCTCCTGAAGGAGCAGCAGGTCTAAGGGTATCAGGGTTCAGGGTTCAGTAAGGGACGGAAGAAAAGCCGGGCAGGTCGGTTCTCTTTTCCTGAACCCTGAACCCTGGATCCATTTCAGTCATACCGGAAATGCTCCGGCGGCAGGACCACGGGGACCCGGCCGGCCAGGAGCTCCGAGAACACGAAATAGAAGTCGTCCGGCCGGGGCGGGCAGCCGGGCAGGAACACGTCGACCGCCACCACCTCCGACACCCCCGTGACCATCGGCAGCGGGCGCCCCAGCTCGGGCGAGTCCGGGATGCGTCCGTCGACGGTGCTCTCGGTCTCCAGGTAGGCGCGTTGGAGGGCGGCCTCGGTCCCCACCAGATTGCGGGCCGCGACGATGCCCCCGAAGGTGGCGCAGTCTCCCACCGCGACCAGGAACTGGCAGCGGCTGCGCATGCGGCGGGCGACCTCCACGTTGTGCGTGTTGCTGATGGCGCCGGTCAGGATCCCGACCGTGACGCCGCTTTCCGGCGGCACCTTGAGGTCGGTCACCGGGGAGGAGGTGATCGTCACGTGGTGCAGCAGCTCCACCAGGCGCTCGTCCAGGTCGAGGAGCGACATGTGGCAGCCGGCGCAGGCGGCCAGCCAGTCGGTTGCGATCAGTACCTTCGGCATGACGGGTTCTCCTTCAGTTGCCCTGCAGTTAGAAGCCCCGGGACGGCTGCCCGGCCTTCGCAGCGGCCACGCCCACCCCGAGCTTCTCGGCCAGCCGGCCCATGATGTCCCAGTCGGGCCGTGCCTGGCCGGAGGGCGGGAGGGCGGCGTGGGCGCGCAAGAGCGTCCCCTCGGTGTTGGTGTAGGTTCCCGAGCGCTCGAGCCAGGCCGCCATCGGCAGGACCAGGTCGGCGCGGGCGGTGAGCGGCGATTCGCAGACCGCCATGACGATCACGTACGCCTTCGGATCGATGCGGGCCGCCAGCCGGTCCAGGCTGCCGTCTTCGTCGGCGGCCGCCACGAAGAGGGTGCGGCAGGCCTCCGGATTCAGGGTGCCGTTCATCCCGAGCGCGGCCGCCGTGGCGGTGTTCACCCCGGGTTGGAGGGGGATGAACGCCGCCTTCGACTGCAGCGCCTGCAGGGAGTCGAGCGCGGCGGGTGGCAGCGCCGGGCCGTAGAGGACGCTCACGCGGGCGGCCGCTCCGGCCAGCTCCACGGCGCGCTCGGCCTCGGCGAACGGGAGGCACGCCTCGGCGAACGGGCTCAGGTCGGTCGGGGCGTCCTCGATCGTGATCAGTCGCGCCCCGCGGTCGAGAGCGCGCTTGACGAGGAAGGAGGCGACCGGCTGGTTCTCGGCGGGGTCCGCGCCCGCAACGACCACGAGCTCGCTCGCCGGTACGTCGGCGAGTCGGCCGCAGGCGCCGAGCGGCACGGGTGCGAGCGGCTCCTCCGGGATGCCGTGTTGCCCGGCCCCGAGATGCTGCACGAACACCTGGTTCAGCAATGCCAGCGCCTCATTGGTCAGCCGGGTCGAGCTCAGGATCCCGAGGTCCCGCGCTCCGCCCAAACGCTTGGCCGCCTCGGAGAGCGCCCGGTCCCAGTTGATCGCGGTCGGGCGACCCTTTTCCAGGATCCGCGGGGCGAGCACCCGGGGCCGGAGGTCCTCGAGCGCCTCGAAGCGGCCGCGCCGGCAGAGCAACCCGCCGCTGACCGGCGAGTCCCAGTGGCTTTCCAGCCGCAGCACGTGGCCGCGGTGAAGGACCACGTCGAGGCCGCAGCCCAGGCTGCACTGGGTGCAGATGGTCGCCACCCGGTCGACCGTCGCGGGGTGGGCCATGAAGGCGCTGCGCTTGTCGATCAGCGCCCCCGTCGGGCAGACGTTGACGCAGGTGCCGCAGCCCGTGCAGGTGGACTCGCCGAGCGGCACGTCCATGTCGGCGCAGAGCATCGTGTGAGCGCCGCGCTGGCGCAGGTCCAGGGTGTGGTTGGCTGCCAGCTCGCTGCAGGCGCGTACGCAGCGCCGGCACAGGACGCAGCGGTTGTGGTCCATGAGGTGGTGCGGCGGTGAGGCGTCGACCGGGAAGCGCTGGGTGTAGGTCGGGTACATCCAGTGGTCGAGCTTGTAGCGGTAGCCCAGGTCCTGCAGCTCGCAGCCGCCGCTCATCTCGCAGGCCATGCAGAAGTGGTTGCGCTCGGAGAAGAGCAACTCCAGCACGAATCGCCGTGCGTGGACCACCTTTTCGGACTCGGTCTGGATCTCCATGCGGTCGGCCACCGGGAAGGTGCAGGCCGGCTGGAGCGTTCGCTGCCCGGTCACCTCGACCAGGCACACCCGGCATGCGCCGATCGGGGCGAGCGCCGGGTGGTGGCAGAGGGTGGGGATGTCGATGCCGGCCGCCTGTGCGGCCCGGAGAATGGTCTGGCCGGAGCGGGCCGATACTTTCTGTCCGTTGATCGTGATCGTCACAGCACTCATCGTCTGACCTCCGGTTTCCCCCCCATCCGGGCCCTCCCCGTCAGGGGGAGAGCCGGGTGAGGGTGGCGTTCTGCATGCGATGTCGTGCGCGTCAATGCGGGGCGGCCGCGGGCTCGGCCGGCCGCTCCGCCGGGTGGGCCTGCATGTGCTGGCCCCACTCGAGGTCGCAGCGCAGGCAGCGCCGGCACTCGGTGCGGACCGCGGCCTCCTCGGCAGGCAGGTCCACCTCGCGGAAGCTGCCCGCGCGCACCTCCACCGGGATCGCCGCCGGCTTCAGGCGCGGCGTCTCGCTGTGCGCTTCCATGTTCCAGGTGAGCGGCGGCAGGTGCGCCTCGAGGGGTATCTCGGCGCGTACGCGCTCGCCGGTCTCCAGGAAGTGGGCCACCTCGCGTGCGACGCGGTTGCCCTGGGCGACGGCCTCGATCACCGTGGCCGGCCCGCTCACGGCGTCCCCGGCCGCGAAGACGCCCTCCCGTGTGGTCGCGACGAGGGGCCGACCTTGAGGGTCGAGTCGCGGTTGGTCTCGAGCCCGGCCTCAAGCAGGCAGCGCTTGTCCGTCTCCTGGCCGATCGCCGGGATCACCACGTCGACGGCCAGGGCCCGCACCGCCCCCTCGATGGGGACGGGGCGTCGGCGCCCGCTGTGGTCGAACTCAGCTCAGCCGCTGGTGCTGGACCTCGAGGGCGGTGACCTTGGCCGGGCCGAGCACCCGCACCGGCGTGGTCAGGAAGTGGAACTCGATGCCTTCGTCGGCCGCGGCCTCGATCTCCTCGGGGTAGGCCGGCATGTCGGCCCGCTTGCGGCGGTAGACGATGTGCACCTCGGCGGCGCCCAGGCGCCAGGCCGTGCGGGCCGCGTCCATGGCGACGTCGCCGCCGCCGACCACCGCCACGCGCTTGCCGGCGGACTCGGGCGGCTCGGCCGAGGCGATATCGCGCAGGAAGTCGATGCCGTGACAGACGCCCGCTGTCCTCGCCCGGGATGCCCAGGCCGCGGCTGCGGTGCGCGCCGATCGCCAGGACGACCGCCCGATAGCCCTCCGGTCCATCAGCTCGTCGATGGTGAAGTCCCTGCCCAGCGCCTGTTGCAGCGGATCTCGACGCCGGCGCGCCGGATGTTGTCGATCTCGGCAAACAGCGCTGTCGCGCGGCAGGCGGTAATCGGGGATGCCCACGGTCATCATGCCGCCGGGCACCGGCAGCTCTCGAAGACGGTCACCTGGTAGCCGCGCTGCGCCAGGCGCAGCGCGGCCGTCAGGCCGGCCGGCCCGGCGCCGACCACCGCCACCTTCTCGGCCTTGGCCGCGCGCGAGCCTGGGTCGGGTGCCAGGGCGTGCTCGATCTCGTGGTCGGCCATGAAGCGCTTGACCGTGGCGGATGGCGATCGGCTCGTCGATGTCGCCGCGGCGGCAGCGCTGCTCGCAGAAGGCCGGGCAGACGCGGCCGCAGATCAGGGCGAACGGGTTGCGCTCGCGATGGACCGCCAGCGCCTCGGCGTAGCGGCCCTGGGCGACCAGCGCCAGGTAGGCCGGGACGTCGACGCCGGCCGGGCAGGCGTTGATGCAGCGCGCCGCGCACCAGCATCTTGCACTGGCCGGCCGGGCAGCGGTGCTCTTCGATGTGGGTCAGGAACTCGTCCTCGAAGTAGCGCAGCGCCGCCATGCACCGGGCCGGGCGTGAGCTGCCCGAGCGCGCACAGCGAGGCCGTCTCGCATGCCCTCGGCCAGATCTCGCGGATGCGTGTCGAGGTCCTCCGTGCTCGCCCTTGCCCTCGGTGATGCGGGTCAGGATCTCGAGCATGCGCTGTGCCGCCCACGCGGCAGGGCACGCACTTGCCGCAGCTTTCGGCCGTAGGCGAAGGTCAGGAAGTACTTGGCGAACTCGACCATGCAGGTGTCTTCGTCGACGACGATCATGCCGCCCGAGCCCATGGTCGCGCCGGCCGCCGCAGCGAGTCGAAGTCGACCGGCGTGTTCAGGAGCTGGGCCGGGCAGGCAGCCGCCCAGCGGGCCGCCGGTCTGCACGGCCTTGAACTGCTTGCCGCTCGGGGATGCCGCCGCCGATGTCGTAGATGATCTCGCCCAGGGTGATGCCCATCGGCACTTCGATCAGGCCGGTGTTGCTGACCTTGCCGGTCAGGGCGAAGATGGCCGTGCCCGGGCTGCCTTCGGTGCCCGATGCCCGCGAACCACTCGGCGCCGTTGCAGGATGATCTGCGGCGTCATGGCGTAGCTCTTGACGTTGTTGACGTTGGTCGGCTTGCCCCACAGGCCGGAGACCGCCGGGAAGGGCGGGCGAGGCCGGGGCTCGCCGCGCCGGCCCTCGATGGAGGCCATCAGCGCGGTCTCCTCGCCGCAGACGAAGGCGCCGGCGCCTTCCTTGACGTGCGATGTCGAAGCTGAAATCCGATGCCCAGGATGTTCTCGCCGAGCAGGCCGTAGCTCGTGCGCCTGGGCGATGGCCATCTCGCAGGCGCTGGATCGCCAGCGGGTATTCGGCGCGGCAGTAGATGTAGCCTTCGTCGCGCGCCGATGGCGTAGCCGGCGATCGATCATGCCTTCGACCAGGCGTGCGGGTCGCCTTCGAGGATCGAGCGGTCCATGAAGGCGCCGGGGTCGCCTTCGTCGGCGTTGCAGATCACGTACTTCGGGCTCGCCCTGGGCGCTTGGCGGCAGAACTCCCACTTCAGGCCGGTCGGGAAGCCGGCGCCGCCGCGGCCGCGCAGGCCCGAGGCCTTCATCTCGTCGATGACCTCCTCCGGGCGTCATCTCGCTCGAGCGCCTTGCCCAGGGCCGCGTAGCCGTCGCGGGCGATGTACTCGTCGATGTTCTCCGGGTCGATCATGCCGCAGTTGCGCAGAGCGATGCGCATCTGCTTGCCGTAGAACGGGATGTCGCTGTAGAAGGGGATGGCCTGGTGCTCGAGCGGGCTCCTTGTAGCTCAGGCGCTCGACGACGCGGCCCTTGACCAGCGTCTCCTCGACCAGCTCGCGGCACGTCCTCGGGCTTGCACCTGGCAGTAGAGGATGCCTTCGGGGTAGACCATCATCGACCGGGCCCATGGCGCAGAAGCCGCGGCAGCCGGTCTGGACGATGCGGACCTCGCCGTCCAGGCCGTGGCGCGCGATTTCGCCCTTCAAGGCGGCCAGGAGCTCCCGCGCCTGGGACGCTGCACAGCCCGTTCCCTCACAGATCATCACGTTGGATCGCGTCACGGCCTCTGCCATCGCCCGCCTCCCTTCACGTTGCGCGGTGCCGCCTCAGGCGGCGTCGCGGAAAAGTCCGGTCGCCCGGGTGTGGGCCCCGGGGGGTCGCGTCGGCCGGTCACGAAGACTTCGTCAGACGGCCCACCACCCAGTCCTGCACCACACGGCCATTGATCAGGTGCTCCTCGATCAGGCGCGGGACCATGTCCGGCTTGATCGGCCCGTAGGTGATCCGGGTCCCCTCGGCCTGCTCGATGTCGACCAGCGGCTCGTAGGCACACATGCCGATGCAGCCGACGGTCGTCACCTGGGCGTCGATCTCGCGCCGCTTCAGCTCGCCCAGCACCGCCTGCATCGTCTCGCGGGCGCCGGCGGCGATGCCGCAGGTCCCCAGCCCGATGATGATCCGGGTGTTGGTCTGGGTCCGCACCCGGATCGAGCGGCGCGACTCCTCCTGCAGTTGCTTGAAATCCTCGATGCTCATGAGCTTGGGCATGATCCGCTCCTCTCTCTCCCGTATGCGTCAGCCCGGGTGCGGATGCGCTGATCCGGGGTGTTTAAGGGGTCAGGGGTCAGGGTTCAGAGTTCAGGAAGAAATTCCGAAACTGAGCCAGGGTTTCTCTGAACCCTGAACCCTGAACCCCGAACCCTGGTCCCTCCTCATTCTTTGACCCTCTCATCGGTTCCCGCTAGTCCAGCCCTTTCAAAATCGCGCTCATCTTTTCGGGCGCGAGCTTGCCGATCGTCTGCTCGTTCACGACGGCAACCGGCGCGAGGCCGCAGGAGCCGAGGCAGTAGACCACCTCGCAGGTGACGCGGTAGTCGGGGGTGGTCCCGCCGGCCTGGATGCCGAGTTCCTGCTCCATGCGCTCGACGATCTTGGCGGCCCCGCGTACGTGGCAGGCCGTGCCGTCGCACTGGCGCACGATGTTCCGCCCGCGCCGGGTCAGGTAGAACTGGGAGTAGAAGGTCGCCACCCCGTAGATCCTGCTGAGCGGCACGCACATCCCGGCGCTGATGCGCCGCAGCACGTCGGGCGGCAGGTAGCCGTAGAGCTTCTGGGCCTTCTGCAGGACCGGGATGATCGCACCCTTGCGGCCGCGGTACTCGCTCAGCAGCGGCTCCAGCAACCCGAGATCCGGCGCTTCATCGGCTGTGACCCTGGTCTCGTTCATGCGCTTGCCTCCTTGTGGCCGGGGCGACCGGCAGGTGAACCACGAAAATGGAGCCGACCTTCTCCTCGCTCGCCATGAAGATGCGCCCCCCCAGGCCGTCCAGGATCTCTTTGACGATAACGAGACCCAGGCCGGTGCCGGACTCCTCCACGGCCTTGGCGTTCTCGGCCCGGAAGAACTCGGTGAACAGCTTCGCGCGGTCGGCCTCGGGGACGCCGACGCCGGTGTCGCTCACCTCGACGCGGACCGTCCCGTCGGTCTGCGCGAAGCGGACCTCCACCGTGCCCTCGGCGGGTGTGTACTTGATGGCGTTGGACACCAGGTTCTCGAGCACCTGCTCAAGGGTCTCGAGGCGCCCCCGGACCGGCGGTAGCCCGGGCGGCACGCTCACCCGGAACGCGATGCGTTTTTCCGCCGCCCGGTCCTGGAAGGTCCGCTGCACGCGGCCGGCGAGCACGGACGGGTCGGCGGAGGACTCTGCGTCAGCCTCGCGCAGCTGGCGGTTGCGGGAGAGCGTCATGAGGGCGTTCACCATCGTCAGCATGGTGCGGGCACGGCGGTCGAGCCGCCGCAGGTACTCGGCCTGTTCCTCGTTGATCGAGCCGAGGTAGCCGTCCCGGACCACCTCCAGGATGCTCAGCATGCCCGCCAGCGGAGCCCGCAGGTTGTGGGCGACCTTGGTCATGAACCAGGTGCGCTCCCGGCTCAGCAGGGTGACGGCTTCGTAGGCGCGCGCGTTCTCGAGGGCGATGGCCACCAGCCCGGCGGTGAGGCGAAAGAACCCAACCTCCTCCTCGCTGAACCGGTCGGCCTTCTGACAGTAGGCGCCGAGGATGCCGATCACGCGGCCCTCCAGGTGGAGCGGAACGAACAGGACCGACTGGATGTCGGCTTCGCTCAGGGTCTCGCCGAACTGGAAGAGGTCCGGATCGGTGACCCGGCCGGTGATGTAGGGCTCCCCCTCGATGATGCGCTTGTTGAGGGGGCTGCGCTCCACCTCGACCGCTTTCTCCCGGGTCATGGACTCGGGCAGGCCGAAGGCGGCCGCGTAGCGCAGGAATCGGCCGTCCTCGCTCAGCAGCTTGACCGAAGCACCTTTGACCTGCATGACCAGGGCGACTTCCGAGACGGCCGTCTCCAGCACCTGTCTCAGGTCGCGCACCGAGCCGATCGTTTCGAGGATGGAGAAAATGCTCTGGAGGCGGCGGGCCAACAGCGCCTCCTTGGTCCGCAGGCGCTCCAACTCCCGCACCTGGCCGCGGAAGGTGCGCACGACCGACGCGGCGAGCGTCGCGGTCGTGAAGAGGCAGACCCCGATGAAGATCACGGCCAGGAAGGCGTGCGCGAGGCGGGGGGGCGGGACCAGGTCTTCCCCGCCGACGCGGATGGATTGGTGCGGCAGGAACCCGGTGGCCTCGGCCAGCACCATCAGGGCCAGCCCGGTCAGCACGGCGGCCGCCAGGCCGATGGCCGACCGCCGGGGCAGCAGCACCGCTGCGCCGAACATGGGCAGGAGGAAAGCCGCCACGAGCGGGCTCGTCACGCCGCCGCCCAGGTAGGTGAGCGCCCAGAGCGCGGCGCAGTCGATCCCGACCTGCCGGAGCACGAGCCGGTCGTGGGCGGCCGGGGAGGCGAGCAGCAGGTCGCGTTGGCGCGAGACGCTGCGGCAGGCCCAGGCGTTGGCCGCGAGCACGAGGGCAGCGACCAGCAGGAAGGCCGCGAGCGGCAGCACCACCCCCGCGGCGTGTGCGGTCAGCGCGAGGAGCGCCAGCCCGGGCGCCGCCCACCAGCGCAGGCGGATGGGCCAGGCCGAGAGGTCAACCCACTCCTCCCAGGCATTCGGGCGTGCGGAGTTATGGTCTACCGTGCTCATCGCCCCTCCGTCCGGCGGGAGACCGGCGGGAGACCCGGCCCGAAGGCGGCCCCCGCCGGTTCAGCCGACCTGGGACCCCTGCCTGGCTTTGAGAATCGCATCGATCTTGGCCAGGAGCTTTTTGGTGTCGAGCGGTTTCTCGAACAGCCACTCCACCGGCCACTGCTCGCCCAGGATGAACTCGAACGGGCCGGGGCCCTCCGTGCGCACCTTGTCCAGGAAAGCGGTCAGCATGATGATGGGCAGGTCCTTGAACTCCGGGTCCTGGCGCAGCTTGAACGCGAGGTCGAACCCCTCGGTGTCCGAGGCCATCATCACGTCGAGCAGCATGACGTCCGGCTTGACCCGCGCGAGGATCTCCAGGGCCTCCTTGCCGTTGGAGGCGGTCTGGACCTCGTACCCGTTGCTTTCCAGGATGATCCGGGACGTCGCCACGATGTCCGGATCGTCGTCGACCACGAGAACAAACCCTTTGGAATTCATGACGGTGTGCCTCCTCCTGCGGTCCGGCTCTATCGCTGCCGCCAGTCGTCGCGCGCCGCCCTGCCGACCGGTGTTCACTCGGCGATGGGCTCCGCCCCTCTGACCCGGAACGGGTTCACGACCATCACGGGAACCGGCGAGGCCTTGACCACCCGCTCGGCCACCGACCCGAAGATCACCTTGTCCAGCCCCTTGCGGCCGTGGGTCCCCATCACCACCACGTCGATCACATGCTCGTCGATATAGGCCAGGATCTCCTCGGAGGGGTCCCCGGCCGCCACCTTCGTCCGCGTTCCCGGGAGGTCCTTGAAGTGCTCGTCGGCGAACTCGTAGAGCTTCTTTTCGGCGCCTTCGATCACCTCTTTTTCGAACTGGCTGACCGACGGGTGCGGAACGTACATGCTGGTGAAGTAGTCGAAGACGCGGGCCACGAACAGCAGGTGCGCGCGCGCGCCGTAGCGGTTGGCGAGGCTCTTCACGAACGGCACGATCGCGGCGGACGAGGACGAGAGATCCACCGGAAACAGGATTTTCTTGAATTCGCTCATCGGGTCCCTCCTTTTCCAGGGTTGTGGGTGCGGGCGGGCGCGGTCGTCAACGACCGGCCCGACGGACCCTTGCCCCTCTGCGGCCGTGATGGAAACGCGGTGCCTTCGCGCAACGGTCGCACACGTCGGGCGGTTGGAAGGATCGGCGCGGGCGGCCTGGCAGCGAGTAGCGGACGGGCGGAGCGGTCGAGCAAGGGGGAACGGCGTGCCCGTCGATGATGCCGGCGCGGCGGAGGTGGTCGGCCGCAGACTCTGCGCCAGGACGGGGCCTCGGGTTCGCCCCGGCCCTGATTCGGGACAATTCCCAGTCTGGCTATGAACACAGCAACTGCTGTGCCACCGGGCGAAACACGGCCGCAGGCGGCAAGCAGTTGAGTTGAAAGTCAAATGGCGGGAAACCGGCAGGCCGGGGACTTTAGTGGATGTCGGCTATTTTTACAGAATGGAAAAGGGAGAGAGAGGATTGGGTTTGGTGTTGAGTGGTTAGGGGCGCCGGCTGGACACGGCGCCCCGGACGACTAGCAGAAAATCTCGCGCTGGTTCTCGCGGTGATCGACGATGTAGAGCAGCTTGCACCGGCGCACCTGCGCGAACTCCTGCTTGAGGCTCTCGAGGTCCTTGCGCTCGACCCCGAACATGCGGATGTACACCTTGCGGTCCCCCTCGGGCACGTTGTCGTACGAGGTCAGGATGCTGACCATGCGGCCGCCGTGCCTGCGGATGGGGTCGGCCAACTCCTTGATGGACCCCGGTCGGTCCTCGATCTGGAAGGCGAACTGGATGCCGCGTTGCCCCACGCCGGTCAACGCGATCAGCACGCGGAAGATATCGGTCTGCGTAATGGTGCCGACCACCGTGTCCTTCTCGACCACCGGCGCCCCCGAGATCTTGTGCCGGAGCAGGACCTCGGCGGTTTCCTCCATCGTCATGTCCGGTGAAACCGAGATGGGGTTTTTGGACATGATGCTCTTCACCTTGATCTTGGAGACCAGATAGAGCAACTCGTGGACGTCCAGGGTGGTGGCGTCCGAGGCCGAGGCCCGCTTCAAATCGCGGTCGGTCACGACCCCGATCAGCCGGCCTTCCCGGACCACGGGCAGCATGCGGATCGCGTGCTGCTTCATGAGCTTCATCGCCTCCTGCATGGACGACTCCTCCTCGACCGTGACGACGGTTTTGCTCATCCAATTTCTGACCAGCATGCGGTCACCTCCTCTGGAAGGGTGGGCGGCGCGGCCGCCGGGGTCGTTCTTGTCTGATCCTATATTCGAATGGGTGCGCGGCTGTCCAGCCTATTTTACAGAGGTGTTCCGGCACCCCCAAGTCCACTCCCGCAGTTCGGCGATGTCCTGCCGGACGGGAGCGGGGCGCCGGCCCTCAGGGTTTCTCTTCCGCCTCCGCCCGGCCCTGCACCGAGGTCGTGAGCTTGATGCCGAATTTGTCGATCTTGGCGTGCAGCGTCGGCCGGGAGAGCCCGAGCAGGCGCGCGGCCTGGGAGCGGTTGCCTTGGGTGATGCTCAGCGCCTCGCCGACCAGCAGGCGCGCGACGTGGTCCATGATGGCGTCGAACGTGTTGGCCGCCTCGCGGGCGGCGATCGTCTCGCGCACCCACTGGCGCAGCAGGTCGTCCAGGTCCTCGCCGCCCGCGCGGCCGTGCCCCCCGCCCGCCCCCACGGCCTGCAGGATCTCATGGGACTGGATCGGCGCGCCCCGGTTGAAAATCAGCGCCTTCTGAACGGCGTTGGCGATCTCGCGCACGTTGCCGGGCCAGGCGTGGGTCTTGAGCATGGCGGCGGCCTCGCGCGTGATGCCGGGGTTGTCCATGTCGAGCTCGGCCGAGTAGCGGGCGAGGAAGTAGTCGGCCAGCAGCGGGATGTCCTCCAGGCGCTCGCGCAGCGGCGGCAGGAGGATGGTCACCACCTTCAGGCGGTAGTAGAGGTCCTCGCGGAAGCGCCCGCTCTGCAGCGCGCTTTCGAGGTCGCGATTGGTCGCGGCGATGATGCGCACGTCGACCGGGATCGTCTCGCGGCCGCCCAGCCGTTCGATGCTGCGCTCCTGCAGCAGCCGCAGGATCTTGGACTGGATGCCGAAGGGCATGTCGCCGATCTCGTCGAGGAAGACCGTTCCGCCGTGCGCCTGTTCGATCTTGCCCACCCGGCGGTGGGCCGCCCCGGTGAACGCCCCCTTCTCGAACCCGAAGAGCTCGCTTTCCAGCAGGTTCTCCGGGATGGCGACACAGTTGATGACCTGGAAGGGCTTGTCCGCGCGCAGGCTGTGGGAGTAGACCGCGCGGGCGACCAGTTCCTTGCCCGTGCCCGACTCGCCGCGGATGAGCACGGTGGCCTCGGTCGAGGAGACCCGGCCGATCGCCTTGTAGACCTCCTGCATCGGGCGGCTGCGCCCGACGAGGGCGTCGCGACTGGTGAGGCCGGGCGAGCCGTCCATGTCCACGGGCGTGCGCATGAAGCGCCCGGCCTCCAGGGCCTGGCGGATGATGCCGAGCATGCCCGGGATGTCGAAGGGCTTGAGCACGTAGTCGAAAGCGCCCAGCTTGGTGGCCTCGATCGCGTGCTCGGTCGTGCCGAAGGCCGTCATGATGACGACCGGCAGCTTGGGGTCCAGACGGTGAACGGCGCGGAAGGTCTCCAGCCCGTTCATGCCGGGCAGGCGCATGTCCAGGATGACCAGGTCGGGCAGGCTCTGCCGGATCTTCTGCAGCCCGTCCTCGCCCGAGGCTGCGCTCTCCACGGCGTAGCCTTCCTCGACGAGCAGCTTGTGGAAGCTCCGGCGCAGCTGGTCGTCGTCGTCCACGATCAGGATGGTGCTCATGTCTGCGGCTCCTTGACCGGCAGGGTGATGGTGAAGACTCCGCCCCCGGCGGGGGCGGACGCGGCCTCCAGTCGCCCCCCGTGTTCGGTGATGATGCGCCGTGCGATGCTTAGCCCGAGCCCGGTGCCGTGCTCCTTGGTCGAGAAGAAGGGGTCGAAGATCTTCTCGCCGATGTGGGGGGGGATCCCGGGGCCGCTGTCGCGCACGCGGATCACGGCCTGCAGCCGGCCCTCGGGCGTGCGGTCGGCCCGTTCCTCGATGGTGACGTCCCCGCCGCGGGGCATCGCCTCGCAGGCATTCACCACGAGGTTGACCAGGACTTCCTTGAGCTGCTCCGGGTCGGCCTCGACCGCGGGCAGCGGGGCCGGCCGGTCCCGCCGGGCCGCCACCCCATAGGATTTCAGGCGCTGGTCGAGCAGCCGCAGCGCGGAGTCCACCACGGTCGACGGGCTGAGCGGCTGCATCCTCAAGCGCGGCGGGCGGGAGAATTCGAGGAAGTTCTGCACGATCGTGTCGATGTGGCGGATTTCGCCTGCGATCACCTCCAGGTCGTCCTGTTGCGGTTCGTCCAGCTCGAGTGAGCGGGAGAGCGAAAAGAGTCGCATCTTGACCGACGTGAAGGGGTTGCGGATGCTGTGCGCCATGCCGGCGGCGAGCTTCCCCACGAGCGCCATCTTCTCGGCGTGCGCGAGCGACTCCCGGCTGCGGTCGAGTTCGGTCTGGGTGTGGTCGACGTTGTGGAGCAGAACCCGGATCCCGCGGCTGAGGGTCTTGACCTCGTTGCCCGAGCGCGCGGGGTACGGTGCGCCGGTCGCTTCCTGGGTGATGCGGCGCAGCGGCTCCATGATCTGATAGACGAAGACGAAGGCCAGGAGCAGGGTCAGCCCCGTCAGGCTGAGCATGGCCGCGGCCGCGAAAATCCGCAGCTGCCACGCCTGCCGGTGACTGTCCTCCTCGGAGGCCAGCATGCGGTCGGTGTGCACCTGCTTCAGCCGCGCGATGCGGTCGATCAGGCCGTCGAACTGCCGGTGGACCTCCAGGTGCAGCGCCGCCCCCGCGGACCGGTCCCCGGAGGCGTGCAGGGACACGACCTGCGCTTTGTCGGCCGCGTAGCGGTCGTATCCCCGGGCGAGCCCGTCCAGGAGGAGCCGCTGGGCGGGCTCGGGCGTCTGGTCGCGGGTCTGCCGCAGGAGGTCCAGGAAGGCGGTCTGGAGCGCCGCCTGCTCCCGGAGCCAGTCGGGGCTGCCGTCGAGGAGGTGGTAGGCGACCAGCCCCTTCTGCCGCAGCAGCGCGGTCTCGAGGGACTCCACCCGCTGCGCGGCCGCCAGGTCCTCCCGGGTCATGGAGGCCAGCAAGCCCTCCATGCGGAAGGTGTACCACACGAGCATCAGACCCAGGAACGCCGTGATGGCGACGAACCCGGAGAGGATGAGAAGGACGCGCTGGCGGAGGTTGAATGGGATCATGGCGCCTGCTACGGTATCAACCTGTGGCGGTTGGTCCCTGCGACGCAGTTTCGCCGGGTCGGGGCGTGACAGCGTCCCCCGTCAGTTCCCCTTGGATGCGCGAGCTCAGGACCATGGCCTGGAGGCGTTCGAACACCGCCGCCGCCCTCGACGGCGGCCGGGCCGTCCCGGTCGCGATCCGGTGGAAGCGCTCCATGTTTTCCGGGTCGGATGCGCCGAACGGCTCTTCGGTCAGCTCTGACGTCGGTTGTGCCGGAGATCGAAAGCGACCGCGGGGCCCACCACGGTCTCTCCGCTGTCCCGCCGGTAGAGGGCGGCGTAGACGGTGCAGTGCGGCACCGACAAAGGGCCTGGGCGGCACACGGTAGCCCAGCAGCTCGGCGAAGAGCGCGAGCGACTCGTTCACCCCGTCCGCGTAGCGGCTCTCGATCGAGGCGATGCCGTCGCGC
Source organism: uncultured delta proteobacterium (assembly GCA_963791285.1). Lineage (GTDB taxonomy): Bacteria > Desulfobacterota > Desulfobacteria > Desulfobacterales > SpSt-501 > SpSt-501. Next base: position 485,312 of record CAWBSC010000003.1, on the reverse strand, counting down.
CGGATCGCGTGGATGTCCTCGGCGTCGAAGTGGAGGTTCAGGCGGGCGATGCTCTCTTCATGGACGGTCTTGAGCGAGTCGGCCTTGCGGCTGATCTTGACGTCCGAGTCCTTCAGGATCTTGATGATGTTGCCGATGCTCACCATCTCGCGGACCTGGGGCTCTTGCGCATGGCGACGTCCTGCACGCTGGTGCGGTAGATCGGCAGCTCGTTGTCCAGGACGAGCACCCTGGGGGCCGATGCGTCCGCGAGGCTCACGTAGAGGTCGAGGTCGCGCTCGCGCTGCGGGGTGAACGGGCTGAGCGATAAGAGCTCGCGCATGGCCGCGCGGTCGAGCTTGGATTCGCTGCCGTCGGGCCCCGATGCTGGCCAGCACCCGCGCCGCGAGCGCATCGATCCGGATCTTCTGGAGCAGGTTGTCCTTGAAGGCCATGGTATCCTCCTGGGAAGGCTTTTTGTGTAGCACAACCGCTGTGAGAAGTAAATTTGACGGCCCGCCGCCGCGTTCGGCGCGGTTGACCGCCGTCGCGCCGCGGTGGTATCGGTCGACAGGACCTCTATCGGAGGACCGTCCGCATGACCGACTATGCCACCCTGACGTATCAAGGCCGCGACTACCGGCTGCCCGTGGTCAAGGGCTCGGAGGGGGAGCGGGCCATGGACATCTCGAGCCTGCGGCGGCAGGCCGGGCTGATCACGCTCGATCCGGGCTTCGGCAACACCGGCAGCTGCCGCAGCGCCATCACCTTCGTGGACGGCGAGCGCGGGATCCTGCGCTACCGCGGGATCCCGGTCGAGCAGCTGGCCGAGCAGTCCACCTTCAAGGAAACCGCCTATCTGCTGATCAACGGCGCCCTGCCGAACCGCCGGGAGCTCACGCGCTTTTCGGTCCTGCTGAACGACCACTCCCTCGTCCACGAGGATATGAAGGCCTTCTACCAGAGCTTTCCGCGCTCCTCGCACCCCATGGGCATCCTTTCCGCCATGGTGAACGCGCTGCGCAGCTTCTACCCCGAGCTGCAGGACCTGGAGGAGGAGACGACCGTCACCGTGACGCGCCTGCTGTCCAAGGTGCGCACCATGGCCGCCATGTCCTACAAGATTTCCCGAGGGCACACGGTGGTCTACCCGCGGCCCGACCTCACCTACTGCGCCAATTTCCTCAACATGATGTTCGACTCCCCGGTCAAGCCTTACGCGCTGGACCCGGACGTGGTCAAGGCCTTGAACGTGTTCCTGATCCTGCACGCCGACCACGAGCAGAACTGCTCGACGGCCGCCGTGCGCGTGGTCGGCAGTGCGCGCGTCAACCTGTATGCCGCGATCTCGGCGGGGATCGCCGCCTTGTGGGGCCCGCTGCACGGCGGCGCCAACCAGGCCGTGATCGAGATGCTCGACGACATCGCGCGCAGCCGCAACCTGCCGCAGGTGGTCGCCCGCGCCAAGGACCGCGCCGATTCTTTCCGCCTGATGGGCTTCGGGCACCGCGTGTACAAGACCTACGACCCGCGCGCCGCGATCATGCGCCGGACCGCGCACCGGCTGCTGGAGAAACTCAAGATCTCGGACCCGCTGCTGGACGTCGCGCGCGAGCTCGAGCAGATCGCCCTGAAGGACGACTACTTCATCGAGCACCACCTGTACCCGAACGTCGATTTCTACAGCGGTATCGTCCTGCGGGCGATCGGCATCCCGCTGAACATGTTCACGGTGATGTTCGCGATCGGCCGCCTGCCGGGCTGGATCGCGCAGTGGAAGGAAAGCCTGGACGACCCGGACTGGAAGCTCTGCCGCCCGCGTCAGGTGTACGTGGGGCCGACGGAGAGGCCGTACGTGGCGCTGGACGAGAGATAGATGCTCGATGCTCGATGCGGGGTCTCAGGTACATCGAATGAAAGCTTGAAAGCGCCCCTTTTTATCGAACCCTTGTACCATGAATCCTGTATCGAGTATCCGTGCGCAGATCGAGCATCCTGTAGCGATGTATCAGGCGCGAACCTTGATGAACGCAACCTGAACCTGTTCGATTGAAACCCTCTGGAGGAGAGGCAGACGATGATCATCGGGGTGCTGAAGGAGATCAAGACCAAGGAGAGCCGGGTCGCCATGACCCCCGCCGGGGTTGAGGTGCTGGTCGGCCACGGCCACACCGTGTGCGTGGAAACCCGCGCCGGGGATGGGTCGGGGTTCGGCGACCCGCAGTACGAAAAGGCCGGGGCGGCCATCCTGGAAACGCCTCGCGAGATCTACGCCAAGTGCGCCATGATCATGAAGGTCAAGGAGCCGCTCGAGTCCGAGTACCGGCTGATGCGCAAGGGGCAGGTGATGTTCACCTACTTTCACTTCGCCGCCTCGGAGGCGCTCACCCGGGCCGTGATCGCGTCGGGCTGCACGGCGGTGGCCTACGAAACCGTGCGCAAGGCGAACGGCTCGCTGCCGCTGCTGACCCCCATGAGCGAGGTGGCCGGCAAGATGGCCGTGCACGAGGGCGCCAAGTACCTCGAGAAGACCTACGGCGGGAAAGGCAAGCTGCTCGGCGGGGTGCCGGGGGTGGACGTGGGCACGGTCCTGATCCTGGGCGGCGGGGTGGTCGGCGTGAACGCCGCCAAGATCGCCTGCGGCCTGGGCGCCAGGGTCTATCTGCTGGACACCAACCTCGAGCGGCTGCGCTACCTCAGCGACGTCATGCCGCCCAACTGCTTCCCGGTGGTCTCGAGCCCCGCCAACATCCGTCGCTATCTCCAGGAAGCCGACCTGGTGGTCGGGGCGGTCCTGATCCCGGGCGCGACGGCCCCGCGGCTCGTCACGCGGGACATGCTCAAACTCATGAAGAAGGGCACCGTCATCGTGGATGTCGCCATCGACCAGGGGGGCTGCATCGAGACCGCCCACCCCACGACCCACGACGACCCCATCTTCGAGGTCGACGGGATCATCCACTACTGCGTCGCCAACATGCCGGGCGCGGTCTCCATGACCTCGACGATCGCCCTGACCAACGCGACCCTGCCCTACGCGCTCGAAATCGCCGACAAGGGCGTCGTGCGCGCGGCCCGGGAAAACCCGGAGATCGCCGAGGGGATCAACATCATCGCCGGCAAGGTGACCTACGCCGGCGTGGCCGAGGCCTTCGGGCTGAAGCACACCCCGCTCGCGAAGGTGATGGCGGGGAAGAAGAAGTAATACGGTGTTTTGGTGTTTGGTGTTTGGTGTGTAGTTGAACCCCGACGAGTCCAAACGCCGCCATGCGCCACCCCTGCGAGCACTCAACCAGTCTCTTCGGCTGCAGCTTCGCGCACATCTGTTGCCGCGGGGGCCCCGCCAACCCCCAACACCCAAACACCAAATACCAAATACCCAACCACCGCTTTTCTATCATAAATAAATGTTATCCCCGCAATGAGTTTAATTAATTTGACTTGCAGGCCCGTTCCATACGATGCCGCTGGGGATCAATGATGTGACGGGCCGGTCCGGGCAGCCCGAGCGTTGCCGGAGAGAGCCCCATCCCTATCGCGGAGCCAGCCATGTTCGACTTTCTCTTCAAGAAAGAAAACCTGCTCGACACCCTGATCCTGCAGTACCTCGAGAACCTGACCCGCACCCAGGAGCACTTCGTCAAGGCCATGGACACCTGCCTGGACGAGGGCATCTGCGGCCAGTTCTCCTTCCTCATCGACCAGACCCACAAATTCGAGAGCAAGGCCGACGAGATCCGCGAGGAGGTCAACCTGCTCATGTACAGTCGCGCGCTCATCCCCGAGTCGCGCGAGGACATCATGAACCTGCTCGAGCACATGGATGTCATCCCGCGCATCTTCGAGCTCATCCTGCACCTCATCCGCACCCAGAAACTCAAGATCCCGCAGTTCATCGAGGCCGAGACCAAGGACCTCATCCGGATCTCGGTCGAGAGCTGCGAGCTCATGATCAAGCAGGTTGAGCTGATGCTCAAGAACAAGGAGGGCATCCGCGTCCTGCTCGCCACCATCGACCACAACGAGAGCCACTGCGACCACATCGAACGCTCGCTGATGATCAAGGTGTTCGACTCCGACCTGGAGACCTGCGCCAAGCTCCAGCTCAAGGAGCTCATCATCGCCATGGGCGAGATTTCGGACCAGGCGGACCGGGTTTCCAAACGCGTGAACATCATGACGTTGAAGAGGCGGGTCTGATGCTGCCGCTGCTGGGAGGTGTCTTCCTGGGGTGGTCGCTGGGCGCGAACGACGCCGCCAACTGCTTCGGCTCGGCCGTGGCCTCGCGCATGGTGCGCTACTGGACGGCGGCCGTGTTGTGCTCGATCGCGGTCACCCTGGGCGCGCTGCTGGAGGGGCAGGCCGGCATCGAGACCCTCAGCAGCCTGACCATTCTCGATCTCGAGCAGGCCGTGGTGATCACCGTCGCGGCCGCGATCACGGTCACGATCATGACCGTCCTCGGCCTGCCGGTGTCCACCTCCCAGGCCGCGGTCGGCGCCATCCTCGGGATCGGCTTCTTCAACCAGGAAATCAATGCCGGTGAGTTGGGCAAGGTCGTGGCCTGCTGGGTCGGGACCCCGACCGGCGCCGTCCTGGTCGCTTTCCTGCTCTACAAGCTCCTGGCGGGCGTCTACAACCGGCTGCCGCTCGGGATGGTCGACAGCGACCGACTCCTCCGGGCGTCGCTGATCTTCGCCGGCTTCTACGCCTCGTACACCCTCGGCGCCAACAACGTGGCCAATGTGACCGGGGTTTACGTCGGGGCCGGGTTGCTGACGGTGTTCATGGCGGCGCTGATCGGCGGGCTGAGCATCGCCTTCGGGGTCATGACCTACAGCCGCGGCGTTATGGAGACCGTGGGCAGCAAACTGGTGCGCCTGGACCCGTTCTCGGCCCTGATCGTCGTGCTGGCCGAGGGGCTGACGGTGCACTTCTATACCCTTCTCGGCGTGCCGGTCTCGACCTCCCAGGCGGTCATCGGTGCGGTGCTTGGGGTCGGCATCGTCAAGGGCGCCAGTACGATCAAGCGCAAGACCCTCTACGGCATCCTGACCGGCTGGTTCCTCACCCCGCCGGTGGCCTGCTTCATCGCCATGTGCGTGTACTACGCCCTCCACCTGCAGTACGTGCCCCATTGAGGATTTCCAACAGCCGGGACAACGTGTGCGCCCCCAGTTGCTGAAGCGGAGGCTTGACTTTGCCCTTCGATGTCATGCTCGTCGTCCTCCTGTCCGCGGCCCTGCACGCCGGCTGGAACGCACTCGTCAAATCGGGCGATGATCCCCTGCTCGACACCGTCATCGTCACCCTTGGGGTTGCGGTCGTCGGTGTGGCCGGGATCGGGTTCATGCCGGCACCGGCGTCCGCCAGTTGGCCCTTTCTGATCGCCTCCGTCGTCCTGCACCTGGTCTATTACGGGCTGCTGGTCCTCGCCTACCGCGAGGGCGACCTGAGCCTGATGTACCCGGTCATGCGGGGCTCGGCCCCCGCGATCACCGCCGTAATGGCGGCGCTGATCCTGGGCGAACACCCGACCTGGGGCGGGTGGGCCGGGGTACTGATGGTGTCGACGGGCGTTCTGCTCCTCGCCGCCGACGCCCCGCGTCCCCGATCCGGCGGCAGGTTCAAGCCCCTCCTGTTCGCGTTGCTGAATGCCGGGGTGATCGTGGCCTACTCGCTCGTGGACGGCACCGGTGCGCGCCGTTCCGGCCACGCGTTAGGGTACACCACCTGGATGCTGACCACTGCCTGCATCCTATTTTCCGCCCTCGCGCTCCCGGGTCGCAGCGTTCGGATCACCGCCGGTTTTAGGCGGCACCTCAAAAAGGCGCTGCTCGGCGGCGTCTGCACCATCGGGGCCTACGGGCTGGCGCTCTGGGCCATGACCCGGGCACCGATTGCCCCGGTCGCGGCGCTGCGCGAGACCTCGATCGTCTTCAGCGCCCTCATGGCCGTGTTCATTTTGAAGGAGAAGATCAGCCCGCTGCGGTACGTGTCGATCGGGGTGGTCACCCTGGGCGCCATCGTCATCAAGGCATTTTGATGGGTTGTCATAATTGCGATGAGATAATGTTATTTGACATCGGCCCCGGTTTGGGAAGAAGATCGCGTTTGCTTTTCTACGCAGCCGCTATGCAGCCCATAGAGGTGGGGTCCATGCGCCGCCTTTCTTTTTTCAAACTCCATCCCATCTCCGGCGGGAGATAGAAAGGGAGGTGCTCCGCGCACGTCCGCATAGCTGGTTGAGCCCGGGTTCATCTCAACGCCATCCGATGAAGTGAATGACAAAAGGAGATAGGCTATGAAAAAGGTAATCGTTGGACTGATGGTGACAGCGTTTTTGGTATGCGTCTTCGGGGCGGCGGAAGCCCAGCAGCAGTTCAAGTGGAAGCTGCAGAGTGCAAACCCCGCGGGTACTCCGCACATCGAGATCTTGAACAAGTTTGCCGCCACCGTCGACCAGATGTCGGGCGGCCGGCTGAAGATCGAGGTGCTCCCGAGCGGAGCGATCGTCAACCCCTTTGAAAGCCTGGATGCGGTGAACAAGGGTGTCGTCGACGCCGCGCAGTGGTGGACCCATTACGCCACGGGCAAAAACCCGGCCGGCGGGCTGTTCAGCGCGCCGCTCGGCGGCGCCGGCAGCGGTTTGGACATGTTCAACCATCTGTCGTGGTACCTGCGGGGCGAGGGCCGAGCCCTCTACGTGGAATATTATCAGAAGATCCTCAAGACGGACGTCATGCCCTTCCTGATCGCGCCGGACGGACCGGAGGCCTTCGGATGGTACAAGACCCCGCCCAAGACCCTGGCCGAGTACCTGAAGATGCGGGTGCGGATGTCCTCCGGCCTGCCCTCGGACGTGTTGAAGGACATGGGCGGAATCCCGGTCAACATGGCCGGGCAGGAAATCATCCCCGCCGCCGAGCGGGGGCTGATCGACGGCGTGGAGTGGATCAACACGGCCAGCGACCTGAAGCTCGGTCTCTACGACGTCTTCAAGAACTACTCGCTCCAGGGGCTCCACCAGGCGATCGACATCATGGATATCATCATCAACGGGAAGAAGTGGCGCGAGCTGCCCCCCGACATCCAGAAGATCGTCGAAGTCGCGACCACGGCGACGATTCTCGAGAGCATCATGTACTTCGTCGACGAGAACTCCAAGGCGCTCAACATCCTGATCAAGGAAAAGGGCGTCAAGGTGTTCGACGCCCCGACCGGTTACGCGGAGGCCTTCATCAAGTCTTCCAAGCGGGTGCTCAGCAAATTCGAAGCGGAGGATCCCTTCTTCAAGAAGGTCCTCGAATCCCAGCGCAAGTTCGCCCAGCAGGTGGTCCCCTTCACGCGTGAGACGGCCAAGCTGACCCAGCTCACCGCGGGAGCCCTGGAAGATAAATAAGGATCCTGACCTGGTTCACATGTCGGTTGAACAGTGCCTCGACCGGCCGATTCCGCGACGCAAGGAACGGAGCGGCCGGTCGATTCACGCGGATGAGGGGGTATCGGCGTGACTCGCAGGATGCCGATCCCTCGAGTGGTGGAGAAAAAAATGAACTTTTTTGATCGGATCTTCAAGGTGGTCGACCAGATCAGCATCTGGTCGGGCAGGGCCGTATCCTGGCTCATCCTCCCGATGATCGGCGTCCTGGTGTGGGAGGTGTTTGTCCGTTACACCTACAAGCCCACACTTTGGGCGGTGGATATTGCGACCATGTTGTACGGGACCCATTTTTTCATCGCAGGCGCCCTGACGCTCTGCATGGGGAAGCATATCCGGACCGATTTCTTCTACGGGAAGTGGTCCCCGAAGACGCAGGCCTGGGTGGACGTGATCTGCTACCTCCTCCTCTTCCTGCCCGGGATGGTGATGTTCGTTTGGCTGAGCTGGGATTTCTTCGCCGAGTCCTGGGACCTCAAGGAAAAGCTGATGACGACCTGGCGGCCTCCCGCCTACATTTACAAGCTGGTGATCCCCGTGAGCGCGTTCCTTCTCCTGCTGCAGGGGTTCTCCGAAATCTACAAGTCGGTCAAGCTGATCCTCACAGGCAAGGACGAACGAATCGTCGCGGGCCCGACCGAAATAACGTAGCCCCCTGCGGCAGGCAGTGTGGTGCCGGGGGTCGCAACCTGACATGAATCCATGAAACGGCTGTGCGCGGGAGGTGGAAGTGAGTCTGGAAATCTACGGTCTGATCCTCTTGGGGCTCCTCTTTTTCGCCATTTGCATCGGGTTCCCCATATCCTTTACCCTGATCACCCTCGGGGTGATCTTCGGCTACATCGGTCTCGGTGAGAGGGTCTTTCACCTGATGACCTACTCGTTTTTCGGGACCATGATGGACACGGTTCTGGCGGCGGTCGCCCTCTTCACCTTCATGGGGTATCTGCTCGAGAGCGCCGGGTTGATGGAGCGCCTCTTCCACGCGGTCCAGCTTCTCTCGGGCCGCATGCGGGGCTCCATGTACATGGCGACGATCTTCACGGCGACGCTTTTCGCAGCCGCGACCGGCATCGTGGGCGCTTCCGTCACGATCATCGGCCTGATGGCGGCCCCGGTCATGAAGCGCAGCGGGTACGACACCGGCCTCTCCGCGGGGACGATCTGTGCGGGCGGGACGCTCGGCATCCTGATCCCGCCGAGCGTCATGCTGGTCGTCATGGGGCCGGTCTTCAACGTCTCGGTGGCGCGGCTCTACGCGGCCGCTATCCTGCCCGGGCTCCTGCTGGCCGGGCTGTACATCGCCTACACGTCCATCCGGGTCTGGCTGCGGCCCGAATTGGGCCCGCCCCTGTCCGACAAGGAGTTGGACGTCCCCAAGTCCTACATGATCCGCGAGTTCTTGGTGGGGCTGGTGCCGGTGGCGTCATTGATCCTGGCGACGCTGGGGAGCATCATGTCCGGTCTTGCCACGCCGACCGAGGGTGCCGCGCTCGGCTGCCTCGGATCCTTCATCGTCACGGCATTCAACCGGAAGCTGAACTTCAGGATCATCAAGGATTCGGCCTACCGCACGGTCGAGACGACGAGCATGGTCATGATCCTGCTGGCCGCCTCGACGTTCATGGGGGCGGTCTTCTCGTCCATGGGCACGCCCAAGTTCATTGCGAGCTCATTGCTTGCATTGAACCTGCCCTCCTGGGTGTTCATCGTCGGCATCCTGATCGTCTGCTTCGTCCTCGGCTGGCCGCTGGAGTGGGTCCCCATCGTGGTCGTGATCGTGCCGGTGTTCCTGCCGATCCTGGTCGACCTGCACACCAACATGATCTGGTTCGGCATCCTGCTGGCCGTCTGTCTCCAGACCTGCTGGCTGTCCCCGCCGGTCGCCCTGTCGGCGTATTATTTAAAAGGGGTGGAGCCCTCGTGGGAGTTGATAGACATCTACCGGGGGATGATGCCCTTCATGGCTCTCCAGTGTATAGGCGTGGCCCTGGTCTATTTCTTCCCACAGATCACCTTGTGGTTGCCGACCCTTCTTTTCGGGAAATAGGAATCGTCAAGGGGTCGGGGGTGAACCCCGGCCCCGTTTCGACCCGCTTACAGCGATCATTTCGTTTCGGAAGGAGATGCCACCCATGCAGCAGACCGGCAGAGCGGCCGTGATGACGCGGGCCAAGGCGCCCCTCGAAATCCGGGAATACCCCCTGGCCGAGGTCGAAAAGGGGTGGGCCCTCGTGCGGATCACGTGCTGCACGATCTGCGGGTCCGACCTGCACACCTGGCTCGGGACCCGGCCCGGCCCCACCCCCATCATCCTCGGGCACGAGATCACGGGCAAGATCGTGGCCATGGGGGCGGGCCTGCAGCGGGACTCGGGCGGGCGTCCCCTCGCGGTGGGCGACCGCATCACCTGGACCATCATGGACAACTGCGGCAAGTGCTACTACTGCCGCGAGAAGGGCCTGATGATGAAGTGCCTGGACCTGAAAAAGTACGGGCACGACAGCTGCGCCGAACCCCCGCACTTCCTCGGCGGCTTCGCCGAGTACTGCTACGTCATGCCCGGGACCTGCATCATCAAGATCCCGGACGAGCTCTCCGACGAGGTGGCGGCCTCCGCGAACTGCGCCCTGGCGACCGTGGTTGCGGGATGGGATTCCGCACGCCTGCAGCCGGGCGACAACGTCCTGATCCAGGGAGCCGGGACGCTGGGGATTTATGCCGCGGCCCTGGCCAAAACGTTTGGCTGCAACCGCATCATCGTGACCGACGTGATGGAAAGCCGGCTGGAGTTCATCCGGCGCTTCGGCGCGACGGATGTCCTCAACGTCAAAGGCGTGCCGGACGAGGAACTCGTGAAGGTGATCCAGGGCATGACGCGCGGGTTCGGGGTCGACGTGGCCATGGAGGTGGCCGGCCGGCCGGAGATCGTGCCGGTCGGGCTCAAGTGTTTGCGTAAGGGCGGCCAGTACATAGAGCAGGGCAACGTGTTCCCGGGGGCAACGTTCTCCTACGATGCCTCCGACATCATTTTCCGCTGGCTGACCATCAAGGGCGTTCACAACTACGACACGAAACACCTCGAATGGGGAGTGGATTTCCTGCGAAGGAACCAACATCAGTTCCCGTTCGATGAAATCGTGACCCACCGGTTCCCGCTTGAAGAGATCAATGAAGCGATGGAAATGGCCCACTCCGGGAAGGCCATCCGGGTGGCCATCAAGCTGTGACCCGCAACGGTTCTATTTGAATTACGGTACGGCCGGGGGCGTTTCGCGGATGGTGCGTGTAAGAGTGGCGATGCAAGGCCATTGCACCTTCGAGGGGCGCCTCTTTCAATTCCCCGCAGACAAAACGGCCGGCTGAAATCCCCAATTCGATTACCTGAAGTTATTAAAAACATAATTATAATTATTTTGACTTATAGTTTGCGTCCATTCTATACTTTCTTGCAGGATCGGTCCGGGAATTCAGCGCAAGAAAGGGGGACGGATTGCATGTACGAGCAGGGAATGTATGAACCGGATGAATTGGCAGGGGATGCGTTTCCCACCGAGTTGGCCGAGTCGGAAGCGCGGCACGGAGATGGTGAAGGCGCTTACATTATGACTGGATTTTATTCACAATATGATTTTAATTATTTTGACTTATAATCGTGGGGCAATTTATAGTTTATCTCCATAAATTGCCCGGGGATACCAGGGCCCCGCTTGTCGGGTCTGCACCGGAAAATGATCGACAGGCATCGCTGGGAATTCATCAACACTACACGCTGGAGGCAAGAGAATGAACAGACAACCTTTTTTTCGCAGGAAAACGGCCATTTCGTACAAGACGGAGGAAAAGACCGTCGTGCGGGGCTACAACGTGAGCGATCTGGCGGAAGCGGGCTACACGTTTTATGATGCGCTCTTCATCCTCTTCCAGAACCGCATCCCTGCGAGAACGAGATGAAGACATGCTGCGGTACGAGACGGGCGAGTTCCTGGAGCACTCCATGTCACCGTCGGCGGCGTCGGCCATCGCGGTCATGGGCGGCCGGCCCAACCTGCCGGCAGCAGTCGCGGCGGCGTGTCATGACCTTCGGGTCGGCGCACGGTCCCGGGGCGGCGCACGGCTACATGATGCACAAGTACATCGAGCGGGCCCGGGTGGAGGGGAAGAGCTCGAAGAGATGGGCAAGATCCTGGTGGACGAGTACATGGATGCGGGTCTGGCCGTCATGGGGATGGGCCAGCCGCAGCACCTGGACGGGGATCCCGCGGGCCGAACCGACGCACATCAAGCACGAGCAGCTCTGCAGCGGGGTCTATCTGGAGCTGCAGCGCTCGATCGAGAGATCATTTCAACGCGCGCCGGAAGAAGGAAGGCAAGGCGTCCTGTGGCGGTCAACATGATCGGCGCCGGCAACACGGCGCTGGCCGAGCTGGGGTTCTCCCCCAACGCGGCCTGGTGCATCGGGTGCGTCTGCCGCGGCTTCAGCTGTGCGGCGCATGCGACCTACACGATGAAGAAGGGGCGCGCCTGGGCGGCCTCGAAGCGCGAGCCCATGGTCCAGATGCTGGATCTCTCCATGATCAAGTATGTCGGTCCCGATGACCGGCCGGTGCCCAGCCAGGCCGACAGGCAGGAATACGCCCGGAAGCAGAAAGAGGAAGGAGAATACAAGAAATGGATAATCTAGACGATCCGAGACTCAACTTCAATTACCAGACCAGGGAGCGCGGCACGGTTCCGATGGACACAGAGCGCGACCGGTTCCAGTGGGTCTCCGAAGTCGCTTACAAGAACGTTCACCGCATCGTACCCGGGGATACGACACGACGGAGCTGGTGGAGCAGGGGTACGGCCTGACGGACGTCCTCTTCATCGATTTCCAGGCGCGGATTCCGCTGGTCGAAGAAGACAAGATGCTCAACTACGTCATGGTCTGCATGCTGGAGGACGGCCTCTCGTCGCCCGCCACATTTCGCGCGGATCGTCGCGAGCGGCAAGACCATCCTGACCCAGGCCGCCGGCTCCTCGATCCTGGCCTTCGGCCACGCCTACGGCGCCTACCAGGAGATCGGGAAGCTGATGGACGGCATCCTGGCCCGCCAGGCGAAAGAGGGCAAACCGCTGGCCGAGGTGGTCGAGGCGGTGGTCAAGACGAATCTGAACGACCCGCTCTGGGTATCTCCGGGCTGATGCTGAAGGACCCGATGGCCAAGCGGATGATCGCGCGGGCCGAGAAGCTGGGGGTTGCGGGCAAGTATGTTTCGCTGATGAAGGAGATGGTGAAGGCGGCGCAGAAGCTGAGCAAAGAGCCGGTCGATATCGATCTTCTGGGCGCGACCGCCGCGGTGATGTTCGACATCGGCTTTACCCCCGAGGCGACCTGGGGAATCCTTTCGGTGACGCGCGCCTTTGCCACGGGAGCCCACTACTGCGAGGAGATCGAGCGGGAGGAGCCGGTGCGGCTCGGCCAGACCCTGACGCCGAAGGAGTGGTACGACGGGCCGGAAGACCGGCCGGTGCCGACGCTCGAGGAGCGCAAGAAGGTGGCCAAGGCCGATGGAGGCCCAGACGCCCGAGGAGTGGAAACAGACCTTCCTCGAACGGCAGAAGATCAAGGGGTCCGGCTGGGCTATCGTCGAGGAGATCGACGACCCCAAACGGAAGATCTGATCGGGGGGTTTCTTCCGCCCCTGGTCTCGTGAGGCGGGCCCGGCTTCGTGGGGTAAATCAGGGAGCCGGGGAGCAGGCACGAGGGCAAAGCTGTAAAGCAATCTTCCCGGGGGTCGGGAATCGTTGCGACAATTCGCAGCCCGGTTCCCGGGAAGCATCTTTTCAGCAAATCGACAAAGGAGAGGAAAAAACATGGAAGTCGTCAAGCCCGTCAAACGCAACGTCCTCCTCAACCCGGGGCCGGCCACGACCACCGACACGGTCAAGTACGCTCAGGTGATACCGGATATTTGCCCGCGCGAGAAGGAATTCGTCGACATCATGAACGAGGTGCGGGCCGAGCTGACCAAGGTGGTCCACGCCGACCCCAAGAAGTACACCTCCGTGCTCTTCACCGGGTCGGGCACCGTCATCCAGGACGTGCTCGTCAACTCGCTGGTGCCCGCCGGGAAGAAGATCCTGGTGGTCAACAACGGCGCCTACTCCGCGCGCATGGTGGAGATCGCCAAGTACTACCACATCCCATGCGTGGACCTGAAGTTTCCGGCCACGGGCCTGCCGGACCTCAAGGTGGTCAAGGAAACTCTGGCGGGAGACCGGGACATCGCCGTGGTCGCCACGACGCACCACGAGACCGGCACCGGTGTGCTCAACCCGGTGCGCGAGATCGGGCAAAATGGCCCACGATCACGGCTGCATCTTCATCGCCGACACGATCTCGACCTACGGCCTGCTGCCGATCGACATGGAGAAGGAGAACATCGATTTCTGCATGTCATCGGCGCAGAAGGGCCTCGCGGCCATGACGGGAGTCTCCTGGGCCGTCGGCCGGATCGACGAGATCGTCAAGTCCAAGGACTACCCCACGCGCTCCTACTACTGCAACCTGTTCATGCAGTACGACTTCTTCGAGCGGGTGGGCGAGATGCACTTCACCCCGCCGGTGCAGACCGTCTACTCCCTTCGCCAGGCCATCAAGGAGTACTGGCAGGAGGGTGAGACGGCCCGCTACGAACGGATCACGAAGTGCTGGGAAGCCGTCCACAAGGGTCTGGAGGAGATCGGGCTCGCCTGCGTGATCGACAAAAAGATCCAGGGGCGGCTGGTGGTCACCATCCGCGCGCCGCAGGACGGGAAGTTTGATTTTTTCAAGCTGCACGACCATTGCTACGAGCGCGGGTTCACCATCTACCCGGGCAAGATGTTCGGGCTGGAGACCTTCCGGGTGTGCAACCTGGGCGTCATCACTCACAAGGACATCGACGATTTCTTCGTGGTTGCCAAGGAAGCGTTCCGGAGCATGGGCTACACCCTGCCCATAAAAAAATAAGGCGACGACCCGGCGGTCATGCGAGGCTGGTCGGGCTCACGCAACATCCACAGGACGGGAGGTTCGAAAGAGAACTATGTCTGACAATATCAAGGAAATGTACGAGAAAGCCAAGAAGGCATTCAAGGAATTCCAGTACTGGCCGCAGGAGAAGGTCGACGAGATGGTCCAGGCCGTGGGCTGGGATCTGCAGAAGGAGAGAGGTCCGAAGGTCCTGGCCCGTCTGGCCGTGGAGGAGTCCGGGATCGGCGTCTACGAGGACAAGTTGCACAAGATCGGCACGAAGACGTCCGCGGGACGCTGTGGGACCAGATGCGGCGTCAAGACCTGCGGCCTGGTCGAAGAGGATAAGGCCCACGGCATGCGCAAGTACGCCAAGCCGATCGGCGTCATCGCGAACGTCGTCCCCTGCACGAACCCGGAGTCGACGGTCTGCTGCATCGGGCTTTGCACCCTCAAGACCCGCAATGCCATCATCGTTTCCCCCATCCGCGCACGGAGATGGCTACCTATGCTGACGGTGACCATACAGCCGCAAGGCGCTGAGAAGATCGGCGCCCCGGTGGACCTGCTGCAGTGCATCCGAGAACACGAGCAACGAAAAGACGCAGGAGTTGATGGCGAACTGCGATTATGCCGTGGCCACCGGCGGCGCGGCGCTGGTGAAAGTCGTCTACAAGGCGGGCATGCCGGCGCAGACCGTCGGCGCCGGAAACGTCGATCTCCATCATCGACGCGACCGTCCACGACCTGCAGGCGACGGCCCGCAGATCCTGGAATCCAAGACCGCCAACAACGCCGCATCCTGCTCCTCCGAGAACGCGGTCGCGATCGAGGAGCGTCATCTTCGACAAGATGATCGCGGGCCTCAAGGAAGAAGGGCGGCTATCTCTGCAGCACCGAGGAGCGCGAGATCCTCCGCAAGTGCATGTGGCCGGACGGCCATACCCTGAACCGCGAGTGGTGGCTAAGCAATGCCAAGTTCATCGCCGACCTGGCAGGGCTGAAGGTGCCGGAGAACACCAAGTTCTGATGGTCATGGGCGAGAAGATCGGCCGCGAGGACCGGTTCTCCGGCGAGAAGCTCTCGCCCGTGCTGACCGTCTGGAAGTGGACGGACTTCGACGAGATGCTCGACCGCATGGAGAAGATCCTCGACTTCTCGGGGAGGGGCACTCGGCCTCATCCACACCGAGATCGACGAGCGCGATGTAAAGTCGGCCTGCGGGCGAACATCGAGCCGCGTCGTCTGCAACATGGGCCACACCGCAGCCAACAGCGGCGGCTGGACCTCCAGCTGCGTTCACCGATACGCTCGGCTGCGGCACCTGGGCCGGGAACATCAGCGGCGAGAATGTCAACTGGAAGCATTTCCTGATCTACACGCTGATGTCGATGCCCATCAAGGACTTCGCTCCGAAAAATGACGAGGAACTCTTTGGGGCGTACCTGAAGAAGTGGGGCCGCGATTGAAAAACGGCGCCTCAGGTCGTGATCCGGCGTTGCGCGGCATTCTGAAAATGCTCACATACTATTCGTATGCTGCGCTTTCCAGAACGCCGCGCGCCTTGGCTGACGGCCCGATGCTTGTTTTTCAATAACCTGCAATAGACCAACGATGCCGACGACCGGAGAACCTTGCCCAGTGCCGGTTCTCCGGTTTTCGTCTGTCCGGCCGGAGGGTTCAGGGTTCGGGGTTCAGGCAAAAAAAGAAAATGCGATCGAGGCCGCCGGTTTTCCTGAACCCTGAATCCGGAATCCTGTGCACTTCATTCTGAACCTTTGAACCCAAATCTGCTCCCTTTCGCTGGGGTTGCTTCCAGTTGCGATAAACACAGGGTAGGGGGTGTGCATGAGCATAGCGATCCAAGCCGTCGTCTTCGACTTCGGCCAGACCCTGGTGGATTCGGCCGACGGGTTCCGGCGGGCGGAAAAGGAAGCCCAGGAAAAGCTCTTCAAGGCCCTGGCGCTCTCGTTGCAGAACCCGTTCCTTGAGAACTACCGCCGCATCCGCAGCCAGTTCCACGAGCGGTCGCAGTTTTCGCGGCGGGCCATGTGGCAGGAGCTCTACCATTACTATTGCCTTGCGGCGGACGATCTGCAGCTGACCGCCTGGGAAGCCGAGTATTGGGAGACCGTGAAGGCCCACTCCACGCTCTTCCCCGAGGCCGCGGCAGTCCTCGAGGGGTTGGGACGCCGCTTTCGCCTGGCGCTGATCACGAACACCCAAGGGCAGCCTCGGTCCAGGGCGCATCGCATCAGCCAGTTCCCGCAGCTCGAACCCCTCTTCGAAACGATTATTGTCGCCGGCGAGGACGGGATCCCGCCCAAGCCGGATCCCGAGCCCTTCCGGCGGTGCCTCGAGGCGCTGGCGCTCGCCCCGGCCGAGGCGGTCTACGTCGGGGACGACTGGCGCATCGACGTGGAGGGTGCCCGGTCGGCGGGGCTGATTCCGATTTGGCTGAAGCACGAACAGGTGCAGCGTCACTGGCCGGACGTCACGCCGGATGTTCCCGTGATCACGCGACTGGACCAGCTCTTCGACCTCGACGTGCTGAAGATTTAACCGAAGGGAGGGCGGATCCGCCATGTCTGCCGATCGCAGGAGCGCCCGGGTTCACTCGACGAACGAGCTGTACCGCGGGCGCTACATCGGCTTCGTGACCGAGGACGTCACGCTCCCGAACGGGCGCCGAACCGAGATGGCCATGGTGCGCCACCCGGGATCGGTCGCCGTCGTCCCGGTCCTTGAAGACGGCCGCATCCTGATGGAGCACCAGTACCGGCACTGCGTGCGCGCCTTCCTGTTGGAAATCCCGGCCGGGACCCTGGAAGCCGGTGAATCGCCGCTGGAATGCGCCCGACGCGAGCTGGAGGAGGAAACCGGCTATGCCGCCTCCGACCTCATCGCCTTCGGGCGGACTCACATCCTGCCGGCCTATTCGGACGAGGTGATCCACCTCTTTCTCGCGCGAGGGCTTGTGCCGGCCGAAGCCCGCCTGGACCCCGATGAGATCATCCGCACGCGCGGCTATCCGTTGGAGCAGCTGATGAACATGATTGTCGACGGGGAGATCACGGATGCCCTGACGATCCTGTCGCTGCAGCGCGTCTGGTTCCACCTGCGGCGCCCGTCGGGCGGATAGACGGCAAACGGGTGTCGAGCCGGATCTCAGGCGTGCGACCACTTTCGGGCGCAGCGGGGAAGGCGGAAGCGGTCAATCGTGGACCGACGCCCACTGGGCGACCATGTCCATGAAGCGCTGCAGGGTCTCGGAGATGTATTTCTCGCGGTGGTGAATCAGGTAGAACTTGCGTTTCATCAAGGGGTCGTCGAGCGAGATGGCGGCCAGCCGCCGCTGTTCGATCTCCTCCTCGGCCACCTTGCGCGACACCAGGGCGATACCGATCCCGTGCTGAACCGCCCGGTTGATCGCCCGGTTGCTGGACAGTTCCATCGGGACCTGCACCGTGACGCCGTGGCGTTGCAGGAAGTCCTCGATCGCCCGGCGCGGGGCGGATCCTTCCTCGTGCATGATGAAAGGCTGGCCCTCCAGTTCGCGCGGCTGCAGCGTGTGCCGGCTCCTGAGCGGGTGCCGCCGGGGGGTGATGATGACCAGTTCGTCCTCCAGAACCTCCTTCACGGTCAACTTCTCGTGCTCCACCGGGTATGAGATGAATCCGATATCGCAGTTCAGGCCGGCCGTTCTCTCGACGACTTGTTCGGTCGGGAGGATGTTCATGGACAGTTGCACCAGGGGGTAGGCCTTGCAGAAGGGGATCATGACGTCGGGCAGGTAGTAGTCTCCGAAGCTCTCGCTGGAGAGAATGCGGATGCGCCCGCGCTTGCGCTGCAGGAAATCGCGGATGCTTTCCTCGGCATGCGTTTCCAGGTCGAAGATCTTTTCCGCGATCTTGAAGAGCACCTCGCCGGCGTCAGTCAGCGCGAGCTTTTTCCCGACGTAGTCGATCAGCTTCAGCTCATAGTGTTCCTGCAGGCGCTGGATGCCCTTGGTCACGGCCGGCTGGGTGACGCCGAGCTGATCGGCCGCCGAACTCAGGTTTTTGGCTTTGACCGCAAAGTAGAAGATCTTGAGCTGGTTGAGATTCATCGGCCCCTCATCGGACGTGGGCTATAGCACACTCGGAAGGGGCAGGGAAGCAAAATGCCTCCCGTGAGACGGCATGGTCGCCCGTGTGCGGTCGTTCAGAGCGTCTGTTCGACCTCGTCGATGCAGGCCTCGAGGATTGCCAGGGCCCGGTCCATCTCTTCCCGGGTGATGGTGAGCGCGGGAGTGAGTGTCAGGATGTTGCCCATGGTGGTCTTGAAGCTCAGGCCGCGCGTGAGCGCGGCGTACATGACGGTTTCGGCCTCGTCGATGGCGCGCTCGCGCGTCCGCCTGTCCCTGACCAGCTCGATGCCGAGGAAGAGGCCCAGGCCGCGCACGTCGCCGATCAGCGGGTGGCGCTCCTTCATCTCTCTCAGGCGCTCGAGCGTGGTGCGGCCGAGTTCCCGCGCGTGCTCGACCAGGCCCTGGGTCTCGATGAAATCGATTGCGGCCAGCGCCGCCGCACAGAGGACCGGGTTCTTCTCGTGCGTGTAGTGGCCGAGGGCCCTGTCCGCCGCGACATCCAGGTCCTCGCGGGCGATCACCGCCGCCAGCGGCAGGATGCCGCCGCCCAGCCCTTTGCCGATGACGACCATGTCGGGGACCACCCCGAAGTTCTCGAAGGTGAACATCCGACCCGTGCGGCCGAGAGCGTGGGGGATCTCATCGAAGATGAGCAGCGCCCCGTGACGGTCGCAGGCCCGGCGGATGGTCTGCCAGTATTCGGGCTTTGGGATGTAAGGCGTGCTGCGGATCGGTTCGGCGATCACCGCCGCGATGTCGCCCTCCTTTTCGAGAATGTACTCCACGTATCGCGCGCAGACGAGATCGCACCCACCCCGGTCCGCGCAGCCGAAGACGCAGCGGTACTCGTCTGCGGGCGGCACGTGCTCGGTGCCCGGCAGGAGCGGGCCCATGCCCTGGCGGAAGATCGCCTCCCCGCCGATGGAGATGGTGTCCAGCGTCGCGCCGTGAAAGGCATCCCACATGGAGATTGTCTTGTGGCGTCCGGTCGCGAGTCGCGCCAGCTTGACCGCGATCCCGATGGCCTCGGCCCCGCCGGGGCAGAAGAGGGATTTCTTCAGCCGCCCGGGGGCGATCTCGGCCAGCTTCCGGGCCAGGTCCACCGCCACCCGATTGGTGTAGCGGCGCGTGCAGAAAGGAAGCTCGTCGAGCTGGCGCTTGATGGCGGCGATCACGTGGGGGTTCCCGAAACCCACCTGGTGGACGTTGTTGCCGTGGAAATCCAGATAGCGGCGGCCCTGCGCATCTTCGATGCCGGTCCCATCGCAGGCGCGCATGACGTTCAGGCATGGCGTGGAGAGGGACTGGCGCAGGAAATAGCGCGCGTCCTCGTCCAGGAGAGCGCGGCTGTCCGCATCCAGGTGGTCTCTCTGCCACTGCTCGCGTCGCGGAGAGATGTTGACGTCGCCTTCGGATCGGTGGAGGGTGTCCATGCGTGACGTGCTCCTGAACTTGGGGGTCGGTTGCGTTGCGCTCCCGTTATAGTGACCCGCACTGGAATGTCAAAAGAATCTTTATCATACGAGTGATGACCTGCGGTTATCCCGCCGATTACAATTTTTCGCTTGCCCGTGCGCGCACGGCTGAATACAGTTCGGGTCGCCCGGACTCGCAGGGGCGCCCATCCCCACCACCACGAAAGGAGCATCGAAATGCCCGGAGAGCACCCGACCGACCTTCGCATGCAGCGAGAGCAGGGGGACGTGAACACGACCCCCAACCGCCGCACCTATTGGGAGCGCAACCTGTCCGCCGAGGCGCGGCGGTGGTTTGAGGAGGACTGCCGCTGGTTCCTCCACCAGAGCCTGTCCACTCCCGTCCTGAACGTGCTGTCCGGCGCGAAGGGTCCGTACCTGGTCGATCTCGAGGGTAAACAGTACCTCGACATGCACGGCAACGGGGTCCACAATGCGGGGTTCAACCACCCGGAGGTGCTGGCGGCTGTCCGGCGTCAGCTGGACGAGGGCCTGACGTTTTGCCCGCGCCGATATACCAACATCCCGTCCGTTCAGTTGGCGCGCAAACTGGCGGAGGTTACCCCGGACGGTCTCTGCCGCAGTCTTTTCTGCCCGGGCGGGTCGGAGGCCATCGAGATGGCGCTCACGCTTGCGCGCCAGGTCACCGGCCGGTTTAAGACCATCTCCTTCTGGGATTCCTTCCATGGGGCGGGCTTCGGGGCCGCCGGCGTGGGAGGCGAGGAACACTTCCACGGCGGCATCGGGCCCCTGATGCCCGGCGGCTTTCACGTGGAGTTCCCCAACTACTACCGCAACCCATGGGGCTTCACCCGCGAGGAAGACGTGGATGCCGAGTGCCTGCGGCAGATCGAGCACGTGCTCCGGCGGGAGCCCGAGATGTCGGCCGTCATCGGCGAGCCCATATCGGCCACGCCCGTGATCCCCTCCCGGCGCTACTGGGAAGGGGTGAGGGGGCTGTGCGACCGCTTCGGCGCGCTGCTCATCTTCGACGAGATCATCGAGGGCTTCGGCCGGACCGGCCGGATGTTCGCCAGCGAGCACTACGTAACGCCCGATGTGCTGGTGCTGGGCAAGTCGCTGGGCGGCGGGCTGCTGCCGTTTGCCGGGATCGTTACCCACGAGAAGTACAACTCCCTCCAGCACCGCTCGATCGGCCACTACACCCACGAGAAGAATGCGCTTTGCGCGGCGGCAGCGTTGGCCGAGATCGAGGTCATCGAGCGCAACGGGCTGGTTGCGCACAGCGCCCGCCTGGGGGCCTACACGCTGCAGCGCCTGAATGAGATGAAGGCGCGCCACCGGCTGATCGGGCATGTGGCCGGCCTGGGGCTGCATCTCGGCATCGACCTGGTCACCGACCGGGAAACCAAGGCGCGAGCCGTGGAGGAGGCCGAAGCCGTCATGTTCAAATGCCTTGAGCGCGGGGTTTCCCTCAAGACGATCGACGGCAACGTCCTGACGCTGAGGCCGGCTCTCGTGATCACGCAAGAGGAGATGGACCGCGCCCTGGGGGTGATCGAAGAGGCGATCGACGAGGTGGAACGCGGAATAGGATACTGACTGGGCTCAAGGGGCTCAGGGTGCAAGGAAACAAACAAGAAAAGCAGAGTTCGAGGGCCGAGGGATCGTTACGATATCTTTCCCCTCCCTTGTGGGAGGGGCAGGGGAGGGGGCATTTAGTCTTCGACGACCACCCTCCGCCCCGGATACGCCCGGCCGATCATTTCGGCCGCAAGTTCCTTGTCGCAGCAGCCGAATTCGTCGCTCGTCCCCCAGATCGTGATGCCCTCGCCATCAAACCCGGCGTAGGCACCGCCCAGGGCGTAGGCCCGGGCGGAGGGAAACCCCAGGTCCTGCAGCTCCGCCTGCACGTTGCGCACAATTTCCCGGTGCCAGTCGTCTCCCGAGCGCAGGCACACCGTGCCCTCGAAGCCCCCGCCCTTGACCAGCACCAGCACGATCTTGCCCCGGTAGCCCTCGGGGAGGTCCACCTCGGCCACCATGCGCCCCGGGTCCGGCCCGTGCGCGAGCAGCCTGTGCAGCGCCAGCGCCCGGCGCGCGCGGCAGCGGGCCTTGCCCGTTTCCCCGCGTGCGCGCAAGGAATGCGCTTCCCGCTCCCACTCCCGGGCCATGGTCTCGACGGCGATGCGGTCCATCGCGCCAGGTTTCGCCCTCAACTCCGCGACGGCCTCCTCGAGGCGCATATCGCGAATCAGGTGCAGAAGGTCGGATTCCGTTCCCATCATTTTCTCCGCTGCGCGGGGTTTCACGGGCAGCGGTATACCATGCTTTGCGCCGGATTGCGCGCCCGGCGCGGGCGATTGACGCCTGCACCTGCATGGGTTATGGTCGCTCACCTTTGGAGGTCCCGCATGCGCGTTGCCAGCGTTCAGCTCGAAATGGTTGATCGGCCCAAGGACGATACGATCGCCCATGCGATGGCGACCATCGACCGCGTTCCGGCGGCCGATCTCCTCCTGATGCCGGAGATCTGGCCGTCCGGCTTTTTCTGCTTCGACCGGTATGCTGCGGACGCGGAGCCTCTGGACGGGCCGACCGTGCAGGCCTTCCGGGCCAAGGCCCGCGAGCGGCGCTGCCACCTGCTCATGGGCAGCCTCGTGGAGCGCTGCGACGGCAAGCGCTACAACACCAGCGTTTTCATCGGCCCGGACGGCGACATCCTGGCCACCTACCGCAAGATCCACCTCTTCGGCTACCAGTCGGACGAGGCCCGGCTGCTCGCCCCCGGCAGCGAGATCGCGGTGGTCGATACCCCCTGGGGCCGGACCGGCTTTTCCACCTGCTATGATTTGCGCTTTCCCGAACTCTTCCGGCGCATGGTGGACCAGGGCGCGGAGGTCTTCCTGGTCGCCTCGGCCTGGCCGCTGGCGCGCATCGAGGCCTGGCGGCTGTTCAACCGCGCCCGGGCGCATGAGAACCTGGCCTTCCTGATTTCCTGCAACTGCGCCGGGCAGAACGCCGGCAAGCGCTACGGCGGGCACAGCATGATCGTGGACCCCTGGGGCCGGGTGCTGGCCGAGGGCGGGCAGGGGGGCGAGGTCGTGACGGCGGAGATCGACCCCTCCGTGGTTGTACAGGCGCGCGAGGAGTTCCCGGCCTTGTCCGACCGCGTGCTGCGGTGCTGAGCGGCAGGGCCGCCGCCGGCCCATGAACGCCGCCTCCCCCCGGCCGTGCCACCGCCGCTCGCAACCGCGGTTTCCGAAGGACCCGCAATGACCTTGCAGACCCACGAGGCCCGGGGGCCTCTCGCCGGCATTTTTTACTCCGCGGCGGCATTCCTGATCTGGGGGCTGAGCCCCGCCTACTGGAAGGCCATGCAGGCGGTTCCCGCGATCGAGATCGTGTCGCACCGGGTGGTGTGGTCGTTCGTGTTTCTGCTGGCCCTCACGCTGGTCCAGCACCGGTGGGCCGAATTCGTCTCCGCCCTCGGGTCGCCGCGCACCCTGCTCACCCTGTCCGTCACGACCCTGCTGGTGAGCGGCAACTGGCTGCTCTACATCTGGGCCGTCAATGCCGGATACCTGCTGCAGGCCAGCCTCGGCTATTATATCAATCCGCTGGTCAATGTCCTGCTCGGGGTGCTCTTCCTGAAGGAGCGGCTGCGCAGGCCCCAGGCCATCGCGGTCTTCCTGGCACTGGCGGCCGTAGCCTACCGGACCTTCTCGTTCGGCCAGTTCCCCTGGATTGCGCTGACCCTCGGCGTCAGCTTCGGCGTCTACGGTCTGATTCGCAAGGTGGCCCCAGTCGGCTCCCTCGTCGGGCTGACGGTCGAGACGATGCTGCTGACTCCGATAGCTGCGGCCGGCCTGGTTTATTTCGAAATCCAGGGGGCGGCTGCGCTCTTCCACTCCGGGGCGATCCTGGAGCTCTTGTTGCTCGGCACGGGGGTGTTCACGGCCGTGCCGCTGCTCTTCTTCAACCTCGGCGCGCGGCGGATCAACCTGTCCACCGTCGGCCTGCTGCAGTACATCGCTCCCAGCTGCATGTTCCTCATGGCCGTGCTGCTCTACGGGGAACCGTTCACGGTACCCCAGCTCCTCACCTTCGCCCTGATCTGGGCGGCTCTTGCCATCTATTCGATTGATTCCGTGCGATCCTATCGACGTGCCTTGGGATAGCCCGTCGGCCCGTGCCAGACTTCGGGATGCCCGTCTAAACGGGGGGCTGGTATGGGCGTAAGCCGTACACTTAGGGTGTGGGCTTCTTTATAAAGCCGTGCCAGTTGCCACTTTGTGCCAAATTGTGAATCCAGTACTACTTAGAGATTGCGTATATACGCCTGAGGAGCTGTGCTCTCGACGGCACCGGCTGCTATCAACTGCAACGGAATTTCAGGACCTACTGATAGGTCAGGCCGTCGTCTGCGGCCATAATGCGGATAGCTCGTTCTCCGACGCGTGATTTCTTGGAGATCGTCGGGGTGACCGCTGATCTCGACCACACGGGTGGCCTGATCGGCTTTGACAATGGCAGCTTCTGGGTGATCGGAAATTGCGCTGATAGATAGGTTGTGGAACCAAGGAGTTGAGGCATGCTCCTCAGGTTGTTCCTGACATACTTCCCCCTCAGTTCTGAATCACTGCAAACGTATTCCCTTCACTGGTTTACTTAAGCCTCTCCATGTAGCGTACCCTGTGAAAGACATGCCATCAGGAGAAATAAAGAAAATATAGGGGCAATTTCCATTATGATCGGCGATATAGGTTCCTTCAAGTTTGTCATTCGTTACAGTTCCGAACGCGGTAAAGTAACTCTCTTCGGTGGAACGCGCTGTATCGCCAGTCTGTTTAAAAGCCCAGATCCCTCCGGTCCACGCAGAGCCTTCTACATTCCATTTACCAGTCCAAGGCTCAGAGGGGTTTACGATGGGGATCGGCTCCCTGCGAGTAGTCTTTTCGGGAGCCTTTTCGTTTAGCGCAGAAATATAGTTTTCTGAAGCCGCTTTTTTGGGTACCGACTGCGAATTGAGAGTACACGAACTCAGCAGGAAGATAGTGAAGAAAATTAAGAGCCCATGAAATTTTCGCATTCTTCGCCTTTGAATGTAGGTTTCGCCACTGAAAACACCTCAGCCGCAGGCTGGATGCACTTACCGATCGATTCCGCCTATCCTTGCAGTGGTTAACCTGGACGCCGTTGCAGGATGGGGGGGCGAAACGGCCGCGTCGTTTTAGGGGCTTTTCGTTGCTAAAAATTTATTTACCAACGTAAAACCCTCCAAATAGCCTGTTTACGGGCATCTTAGCCCTATTTGAAGGGTTCTGTCCACACCCTAAGTGTACGGCTTAGGTATGGGCACGGCGCGATGTCGGCAACCTGGGATGGAGCCGAGTGAACGAGGAAGGTCAGGCCTTGGAATCGTAGAGCCGGTCCCGCCGGTTGGGCAGGAAGTAGCGCATCGGGTGGCGGCGGACGGCCGCGAGCGCGTGCGCGTCGAGGTCGGCCATGAGGAGGCCTTCGTCGTCGGCGCAGCGCTCGGCCGCGACCCGGCCGTCCGGCCCGATGACGAGGGCCACCCCGGGGAAGTCCAGGCCGGCCGCGTTGTCGCCGACCGGATTGCAGGCCACGACGAACACGCCGTTGTCGAAGGCGCGCGCCGGCAGGTGGCGCATCCACGAGCGGCGTTTCTCGTCGGCGCTGCCGCGCGGGGAGGCGTGCGGCATGAAGATCACGTCGACCCCGTCGAGCGCCATGCGGGTGGACAAGCCGGGAAAGTGGGCGTCGTAGCAGAGCTGGATGCCGAAGCGGACCCCCGCGGCCTCGAAGACGGGCACCGTGTCGCCGGCCGCGAACACCCCGCGTTCCGGGGGCGCGATGTGCAGCTTGCGGTAGGCGCCGAGAAGCCCTTCAGGGGCGGCGACGAGGTGGCTTGCAAAGCAGGCCCCGTCTCCGGCGCGTTCGATGAGCCCCGCCATCACGATCACCCCGTGCCGGGCGGCCATCGACTGAACCCGCTCGCTGCCGGGACCCGGCAGCGGCTCGGCCGCGGCCGCAGCTCCGGGGCCCACCCGGTAGCCCGTGATGTTCAGCTCGGGGAAGCAGACGATCCGCGCCCCCTGTGACGCCGCGGCCGCAACCCAATGCTCCATGCGCGCCAGGTTGTCCGGAACCCGGTCGCAGGGGCAATTCACGACGGCGGCGGCGATTCGGACGGATTGCACGAAGAGCTCCTGATGGCGAAAGGGATGGGCCAAGGGTTCGGGGTTCAGGAGCAGCGGGGGAAACGGCGTGCGCGAATGACCGTTTTTTCCCTGAACCCTGAACGCTGAACCCTGATTCCCTGCAGGCGCAACCTGAATCCCGAACCCCCGCTCCAGCCGGTTTTTGTGGGATCAGGTTCGCTTAACACGTCACACCTCGAACTGCGCCTTGATCTTGTACACCGCGGTCGCCGGCAGGTTGAGGATCTCGGTGACGCCGGTCTCCTGGACGATCTCCTTGAGCCGATCCTCGATCTCGTCCATGGACGGCGCGATGAAGGTGAACCAGACGTTGAACTCGTTCACGCGGAGGTAGTTGTGCGTCACCCCGGGGTTGCGGTTGACCACCTCTGCGAAGTGCGCCACCTTTTCGGGTGGCACCCGGGCCGCGCAGAGCGTGCTGACGTAGCCGAGCTTGCCGGGTACGAAGTTGCCGCCGATGCGCCGGATGATCTCGGCCTGCCGCAGCCGGCGCACGCGCGCGATCACGTCGTCCTCGGTCAGGCCCAATTCCTCGGCGATGGCGAGGTAGGGCCGCGCGGTGATCGGAAAACCCGACTGGACCCGGTTCAGGATGGCCCGGTCGGTGTCGTCCAGGGGCGTGTCCGGCGCGTCCATCACGTCTCCTTGAAGGGGGTGTCCAGGATGCGGAGCTGCACCCGCCGCCTCCGGGGGCCGTCGAACTCGCACAGGAAAATGCCCTGCCAGGTTCCCAGGACCGGGGCGCCGTTCACGATCGCCACTGTCTGCGACGAGCCCATCAGGCTCGCCTTCACGTGGGCGGCCGAGTTGCCCTCCGCGTGCCGGTACCCGGCGTCGGCCGGGACCATCGCCCCCAGCGCCTTGAGCAGGTCGGTGCGGACGTCCGGGTCGGCGCTCTCGTTGATCGTCACCCCGGCCGTGGTGTGCGGCACGAACACCAGGCAGAGCCCCGCCCGCACCCCGCTCGCCCGCACCTGCCGCTCGACCGCCGCAGTGATGTCCACCATCTCGTTGCGGCTGCGGGTCTCTATCGAAAATTCCATGCCCCCACCTCAAGATGCATGCAACCCGGCGTCTCGGGCAGTCGCCATAGCGTCATCCCACCACTCAAACCGGCTTTCAAGTCGATTGAAATTTTTCCTGTGGGAGCGGCTTTCCAGCCGCGACGATCGAGGCTGAAAGCCTCTCCTACAAAACAAAACTTACTGGCGGATAACGTGACGCCGGGCGTCTTGCCCCGCTAAACACACCAAACACCAAACACCAAACACCCAATAACCCGTCAATTCAAAAAAAAGGGCCCTGCCGGAAAGCAGGGCCCAAGGCAAACCGAACTCTAAATCGGGATTAGACGCAACCGGTCGGCTTCGGCAGGCCGGCCATTTTGCAGGCTCCCTTGCCCGGCCCCGAGGGGAAGAGCTCGTAGATGTGCTTCAGCTTGAAGCCGGTGACCTTCGAGAGAATCCGGACCATCGGGGCGATGCCGTTCTTCTCGTAGTAGTCGCGCAGCACTTCGATCAGCTTCTTGTGCTCCTCGTTCAGCTCATCGATCCCCTCCTGATGCTTCACCCACTGCACCCACTCCGGGCCCCAGTTGGTGTAGGAGTCGATGAACCCGTCCTCGTCCACGTTGAACGTTTTTCCCATGTACTCGACTGTCGGCATGAATATAGCCCTCCTTCTCTTGATTTGGGTATGGTTAGACCCTCAGCCTGCTTCCTCTTTTTGAAGATCAATTCTTAGTGGAAGCCGTGTCGTATGTCAACACGAAATTCGGCCCATGGTTCGGCCCGTTATTGGGCCCCGCCCCACGCTTTTTCAATATTCGCGCGGGGTCTGGTTGAGCTGCTCCAGGGTGAAGACCGGCCCGTCCTTGCAGACGAACTCCTTGCCGATGTTGCAGCGGCCGCACATGCCGATGCCGCACTTCATGCGGTTTTCGAGCGACATGATGATTTTGTCGTGGGGATAGCCGAGTTTGTCCAGCACCGGCTGGGTGAACTTGATCATGATCGGCGGCCCGCAGATGATGGCGTAGGTGTCGGCACCCGCCGGGGGGGCCTTTTTTTCGGTGATCGCCGGGACGAAGCCCACGTTGTATTTCCAGCTCGGGTCGGTGGTCCCGTCGACCGTGATGTGCATGTGGATGTCGTCGCGCCGCTCCCAGGCGGCCAGCTCCTCGCGGTAGAGCAGCATGCCCGGTGCGCGCGCCCCGTAGATCACGTGGATGTCCTTGAACCGGCCGCGGTTGGCCGGGTCGAGCATGTAGACGATAGACGAGCGCAGGGTGGTGAAGGCGAACCCGCCGCCGATGATGACGACATTCTTGCCCTCCATGCGCTCCCACGGGTACCAGTTGCCCATCGGCCCGCGGATGCCCATGACGTCTCCGACCTTCATGGAGTGCAGGAAGGAAGACACCAGGCCGACCTTGTTGACCGTGAACATCACGAACCCCTTTTCGGTCGGCGAGGAGGCGATCCCGATCGGGATCTCGCCCTTGCCGGTGACCGACAGCTCGGCGAACTGCCCGGCCTTGTAGCTGAAGGCCTGCTCGTCCGCGGGGTTCAGGAAGCGGAACTTGAAGGTCTTGAGGTTCTTGTCCTCGGTTTCAACCGTGATGTCGTCGATGCGGACCGGATACGGCAGGTACGGGTTTCGCACGGCTAAGTCCCTTTCTCGTTCATTACCTGCTTGGCTACCGCGTGCCCAGCACGCGGCAGCAGGTGCAACGTTGGAAGCACTGGCGTGCTTCTCGTCGTTTCGGCCGCTGGCCGAAAATCCAAGCCGCCCGCTTTGCGGGCGGTCGTTACTCGATCGCGCATGCCTCGCCGGAGGCGGCGAAACCATTCATCATGGTGGCCACCCGGCGGATGTCGATATTGACCGGGCACAGCCGCACGCAGCGGCCGCAGCCCACGCATTGGATCCCGCGGTCGTACTTGTCCACGAAATATTTGAGCTTGTGCATGAAGCGCTGCCGCACCCGGTGCATCTTGGTGCCGCGGGGGTTGTGGCCGGTCCCGTGCAGGGTGAAGAGCGGGAACATGCAACTGTCCCAGTTCTTCGTCCGCACGCCGCCGGTGCCGCGGGTCTCGTCCTGGATGTCGAAGCACCAGCAGGTCGGGCAGGAGTAGGTGCAGGTGCCGCAGTTGATGCAGGCGAAGGACACCTCCTCCCAGAAACTTGCGCCGTAGAGGTCATTGCTGGGGATGGCGCGCAGGTTCTCGGTCTGCACGCGCGAGGTGATGCGCCCCTCGGACTCCTGGCGCAGCGCGGCCAGTTGCTCCCCGGCCTTGGCGCCGGCGTCCCGTTCCCAGCCGGCGGCCCTCAGGAAGGCGGTGCCCTTGGCGGTGAGCACCTTGGCGAGGTAGTGGTCGCCGGCGTCCCCCAGCAGCACGTCGAGCCCTTCCTCGTGGTAGGGCCCGCAGCCGGCCGTGGTGCAGAAACAGGCGCTGCACGGGCGGGCGCAGCCCAGACCGATGAAGGTGGTCGCCTCGTAGGCCCGCAGCCAGTAGGGGTCCTGGTAGTCGGGGGTGTCGAAGTTCAGGCGCACCAGGGCGAAGGCCTTGGCGTCGCAGGGCCGGATGCCGACCACCGCCCGCGGGGCATAGTCCTTGGGAGCCTCCTGCAACTGGTGGTGGTCCGGGCGGGACTCGTCCAGCGAGTAGGTGAACATGACCTCGGACTGGGGGTAGACCAGCGCCTTCGGTGAGAGCCGGGTGTTCACGTACCCCAGGTCGGGCTGAACGCCCGCGGGGAGCGGCTTGAAGCTGTGGAACTCCTTTTCCTTCACCGGTCCGATCATCCGGTAGGCCTTGGCCGCCCGGTCCAGGCCGGCCGCCCACTGGCTTTTTTCGATCTTGATGAGTTTCATCGCCGATTTGCCTCGAGCTTGCGTCAGTAAGGGTTCGTCACTTGATGAAGTCGTTGGGGTCGCCCGGCCGGTAGACGTCCAGCGGCGGGCGCACCTCCAGGGTCAGGCCGGCTTCCCAGCCGAAGAGGTCCAGGCAGTCCTTCTCGAGCTTCTTGGTGAACATCCGCATGTTGATGCCGACCGGGCAGGCGCGCTCGCAGGCGCCGCAGTCCGTGCAGCGTCCGGCGCAGTGGTAGGCCCGCAGGAAGTGGAACGTGCGGACGTCGCTCGGCTCCTGGCCCTTGCCCACCCACTGCGGTCGCGACTCGTCGACGAAGCAGGTCGGGCAGTAGCAGAGCGGGCAGGCGTTGCGGCAGGCGTAGCAGCGAACGCAGGGGGCGATCAGGTCCTCGAAGTACTTCCAGCGCTGCTCGGGGGTCATGGCCTCGACCGCGCGCACGTCCGCGTAGCGGTCGATCCCCGTCTGCTCCGGGACCGGGTCGCCCGCGAGTTCGTCGTGGATCACCGGGTTGCGGTGGATGCAGAGCGTGCAGTTGTGCTGCAGCACGTCCTTCTTCGCGAAGCTCTGGCTGAACCCGTTGCCCGTGACGATCAGTTCGGTCTCGGTCTCGACGACCTCGGTGATCTCGCCCGGGCATTTCATCGCAATCTTGCGTTTGTCGGCCATGCCGCGGCAGGGCACCCCGATCACGACCAGCTGCTCGCGCTTGATCTTGTTCTCGATCACGTGGGTGACGATGTTGCGCGAGTCGCAGCCCTTGGCCACGATCCCGATCTTTTCCTTGCGGTCGGTCAGGTAGTTGGCCAGGTTGATGCCGCAGTGGCTGTCCCACACCAGACGCGAAACCTCCGCCGGAGTTTTGGCGACGTGCGGCTCGTTCATCATCGGGACCGTCCCCTGGCGGAAGCCGATCACCATGTCCACGGCGCCGGACTGCAGCAGGCGTCCGGCGATCTCCCTGATTTTTTCGGCAGTGCTCTGCATGTCAGGCGACCTCAGCCAGTTTCTTGGTGAAAGCGGAGTTCGGGCCCAGGGCCTTGATCGCGGCGGTCACCTGCGTGACCACGTCGACGAACTTGGTGGACTCGGCCGACGAGATCCAAGAGAACTGCAGGCGGCCGGGCTCGATCCCCATGTGCTCCATGAGATTCTTGAACAGTGCGAACTTGCGACGGGCGTAGTAATTACCTTCCAGGTAATGGCATTCGCCGGGATGTCACCCGGAGACCCAGACGCCGTCGGCCCCCTCCCGCAGTGCCGACAGGAAGAAATTGGGACTCATGCGGCCGGTGCAGGGGATGCGGATCACCCGGATGTTGGGCGGATATTCCATGCGGCCGACCCCCGCCAGGTCCGCGGCCCCGTAGCTGCACCAGTTGCACAGGAAGGCGGCAATCTTCGGTTCCCACTCAGTCATCTTTTTCTCCTCAAGTGAGCGGCTTCGCTGAACGCCCGACTTCTGCGTTGCGCTCCATCCCGCAGGCGCTGCGGCGTACGTTCACGTACGCCTCGCACCGCGGGATTCGCGCGCCTTGAATCCGGGCGTTGATCGAAGCCGTTGTCATCCGAAATTCAGCCGCTTCCGCGATTATCAAAGCCGTCTCTCGGGATCACAGCATCCAGGATCGAGTATCTGGCATCGCGGTTCGTTACACCGCTTCGCTCAGACTGAAAATCTGGGCGAAGATCTGGTCGTTGTCGAAGCCTTTCAGGTGGATAGCGCCCGAGCGGCAGGACGCGACACACAGGCCGCAGCCCTTGCACAGCACGGGGTTGACCTGGGCCTTGCCCGCGAACATGCCCTTTTCGACCCACGACGGGGCCGAGTAGGGGCAGATCGAAACGCAGACGCCGCACTGGCTGCACATGCGCGGGTCCACCTCGGCCACCGTGCCGCTCGTGTAGATTTTCTTGCGCGCGAGCAGGGTCACCGCGCGGGAGGCCGCGGCCTGGCCCTGGGCGATGGCCTCGTCGATCGGCTTGGGGTAGTGCGCCAGGCCGCAGAGGAAGACGCCGTCGGTGGCGAACTCGGACGGGCCGAGCTTGGCGTGCCGTTCGACGAAGAAGCCGTCGGCGTTCAGCGGGACCTTGAAGAAGTTCGCCATTTTTTCGTCGCGGTTCGGTAGGACCGCCGTAGCGAGCGAGAGCAGGTCGGTCTCGAGCTCGAGCGGACGACCGAGGATGTGGTCGACGACGCTCACCACGAGCCGGCCGCCCTCGACCCGGACCTGGGGCTTGCCGTCCAGCTCGAAGCGGATGAAGATGACGCCCATGCCGCGCGCCTTCTTGTAAAGCGCCTCCCGCTCGCCGTAGGTGCGCAGGTCGCGGTAGAGGACGAAAACGTTCATCTCCGGATTCATTTCCTTGAGATGGATGGCGTTGTCCACCGAGTGGGTGCAGCACACGCGCGAGCAGTAGGGCCGCTCGGGCTCGCGCGAGCCCACGCACTGGATGAAGACCGCGCTCGACAGGTTCTTCAGCGCCGCGTCCCCGGCTATCATGCGCCGGTCCAGCTCGAGGCTGGTGACGATGCGCGGGTCGGTGCCGTAGCCGTATTCCTGGGGGGTGTAGGGGGACCCGCCCGTGGCCAGGACGGCCACGCCGTGCTCCAGCACCTGGTCGGCGCCGTCCGCCGTCAGCGTGCTTTTGAAGCTGCCGACAAACCCGTCCACCTTGCTGAGGCGGGTGTTGAGGTGCACCCGGATCTTCGGGTCGGCCTCGATTTCGGCGATCATCTGGCCGAGCTTCTGCTGGACGTCCTCGCCCTTGGCCGTTCGGAAGAGGTTCAGGGCCTGCCCGCCGAGGCGCTCGCCGCGCTCCACGATGTGGGTCTCGTACCCCTGGCGGGCGAGCGAGCGCGCGGCCGCCATGCCGGAAAGTCCGCCGCCGATGACCAGCGCGGCCGGGTTGATGTCCAACTCGGCCTCCTTGAGCGGCTGTATGAGGGCCGCCTTGGAGACGGCCATGCGCACCAGGTCCTTGGCCTTCCGGGTCGCCAGTTCCGGGTTGTTGCGGTGCACCCAGGAGTCGTGATTGCGGATGTTGGCCATCTCGAACAGGTACTTGTTCAGGCCGGCGTTGATCAGCGTCTCCTGGAAGAGCGGCTCGTGGGTCTTGGGCGTGCAGGCCGCCACCACGACCCGGTTGAGGTTCTTCTGCTTGACGATCTGGCTGATCGTCTCCTGGGTGTCTTGGGAGCAGGAGTACAGGTTGTCGGTGGCGAATTCCACATACGGCAGGCTCTTGGCGTACTCGGCCACCGACGGGACGTCCACGACCCCGGCGATGTTGACGCCGCAGCGGCAGACGAAGACGCCGATGCGCGGGCGCGCGTTGGTGACGTTGGTTTCGGGGATGGCCTCCCTGACCTTGGTCAGGGTGTTACGGGCGGTGGCGAGGATCTCGCCCGCCGCGGTCGCCGCCGCGCTGGAGTCGACCACCGACTGCGGGATGTCCTTCGGGCCCTGGAACGCCCCGCACACGAACACCCCCGGCTTTGACGTGGCCACCGGGTTGAAGGAGTCCGTCTTGCAGAAGCGCCCCTCGGTGAGTTCGATGCCCATGCGCGTGGCCATTTCCGTCACGGCCGGGGAGATCTGCATCCCGATGGACAGCACGACCATATCGAAGGTCTCGACCAGCAGGCTGCCGTCGTGAGTGACGTAGCGGACCTCCAGGTCGTCGCCGCCCCCCACCGGGGTGATCGAGTGCACGCGGCTGCAGATGAAGCGCACGCCGTGCTTGTCTTTGGCGGTGTTGTAGAAGCGCTCGAAATCCTTCCCGTGGGTGCGGATGTCCATGTAGAACACGGCGCAGTCCAGACCGGCGCCGGCGTGCTCCTTGGCGATCACCGCCTCCTTGATGGCGTACATGCAGCACACCGAGGAGCAGTAGGAGTTGTCGCAGCGGTTCATGTCCCTTGAGCCGACGCACTGGAACCAGGCGATCTTCTTCGGCTCCTTGTGGTCGGACATGCGCACGAGATGACCCCCGGTGGGGCCGGAGGCCGACAGCAGGCGCTCCATCTCCATGGCGGTGATCACGTTGGGGTGCTTGGCGTAGTTGTAGGTGTCGAACTTGGAGGGGTCGAACGGCTCGAACCCCGGCGCCAGGATGATCGAGCCGACATCGATCTCGACGGTTTCGTCCTGCATGCTGTGATCGATGGCGTTCACGCCGCAGAACTCGACGCAGACCTTGCAGCCGCCGGTCTTGAAGTGCACGCACGTGGTGCGGTCGATCGCCGGGGTACTGGGGACGGCCTGGGCGTAGGGGACGTAGACGGGTTTGCGGCCCTTGAGGCCCATGTCGTATTCGGAGCGGATCGGCTGGGCCGGCTGCAGCGTGACCTTTTCCCGGATCGTGTCGTAGGTGATGTGGCCGGTGGGGCAGACGAACGCGCAGGCGCCGCAGCCGATGCAGGCCTCGGTGTTGATGCTGAACGGGGTGTCGACCTTCATGTCCAGGCCGCGCTGGGTCAGCGTGATGGCGTTGGCCCCGATGCGCTCACACATGCGCGTGCACAGGCCGCAGAGGATGCAGGTGTCGTCGCCGGTCTGGAAGCGCGGTTTTTCGACCCCGTGGCTCTTCGCCAGCGCCTGGACCGCGGCCGATTCGGGGCAGCGGGCCAGGAGCATTTCGGCGATCAGCTTGCGTCCCTCGCGGACGATCTCCGTGTCGGTCTTGACCTCCATCCCCTCCCAGATCGGGTAGTTGCAGGAGGTGACGTAGCGGGTGCGGCGGCCGTCGAAGACTTCCACCGTGCACATCCGGCACATGCCGGCGGGGTCCAGGGCCTTGTGGTGGCAGAGGGTCGGGATGTCCACCCCGTATTTTTCGGCCACCTGCAGGATGTACTGGCCCTTTTCGCCTTGGACCGTCTGACCGTTGAGCTTGAAGGTGATCATGATGTCTTTCCCTCGCTTGGATCAGCGGATTTTGATCGCGTCAAACTTGCAACCGTCGTAGCAGATGCCGCACTTGATGCACGCGTCCTGGTGGATGGTGTGCGGCTTTTTCTTGTCGCCGGCCACCGCCTGCTGCGGGCACTTCACGAAACACACGTGGCAGCCCGTGCAGGCGTCGGCGTCGATTTCGTAGTGGAACAGCGGCTTGCAGATGCCCGCCGGGCACTTCTTGTCCCGGATATGGGCTTCGTACTCGTTGCGGAAATAAAGGATGTTGGTCAGCACCGGGTTGGGGGCGGATGTCCCCAGGCCGCAGAGCGAGAACTTCTGCATCATCATGCCCAGCTCTTCCAGCCGTTCGATATCGCCTTCCCGCCCGCGGCCCTGGCAGATGTCGGTCAGGATGTCGAGCATGTTCTTGAGCCCCTCGCGGCATGGGTTGCACTGGCCGCAGGACTCGTCTTTCAGGAAATCTACGAAATAGCGGGCGACGTCCACCATGCAGGTGTCCTCGTCCATGACGATCATTCCGCCGGAGCCCATGATCGAGCCCACTTTCGACAGCTCGTCGAAGTCCACGGGCAGGTCGAGGAACTGTTCCGGGATGCAGCCGCCAGAGGGCCCGCCGGTCTGAACGGCCTTGAACGCCTTCTTCTTCGGGATGCCGCCGCCGATGTCGAAGATGATCCGGCGCAGGGTCGTCCCCATCGGGACCTCGACCAGGCCGGTGTTCACCACCTTGCCGACCAGCGAGAAGATCTTGGTGCCCTTGCTTTTCTCCGTGCCGATGGCCGCGTACCAGGCCGACCCCCGGTTGATGATGACGGGGACGTTGGCCCAGGTTTCCACGTTGTTCAGGTTGGACGGGCCTTCGTGGAAGCCCTTCTCGACCGTGTGCACGTATTTGGCCCTCGGCCGGCCGGGTTTGCCCTCCAGCGAGGCCATCAGAGCGGTGGACTCCCCGCACACGAAGGCGCCGCCGCCGCGGCTGATGTGGATGTCGTAGTCAAATCCGCTGCCGAGAATGTTTTTCCCGAGCAGGCCCAGGCTGCGGGCGCTGTCGAGCGCGATCGTCAGGTTGGTGACCGCCAGGGGGTACTCGTGCCGCACGTACACGAATCCGTCGCTGGACCCGATGGCGATCGCACCGATGATCATGCCCTCGATGACGCTGTGGGGGTTGCCCTCCAGCAGGCTGCGGTCCATGTAGGCGCCGGGGTCGCCCTCGTCAGCGTTGCAGATGACGTAGCGGCGGCCCTCATGCCGGCGGCAGGTCTCCCACTTGATGCCGGTCGGGAATCCCCCGCCCCCGCGACCGCGCAGCCCCGATTTTTTGATCTCGCCGATGATGTCCTGGGGCGTCATGTCGAGGAGGGCCTTGGCCAGCGCCGCATACCCGCCGACGGAGATGTAGTCCTCGATGCTGGTCGGCTCGATCAGCCCGTTGTTGCCGAAGATGATGCGTTGCTGGAGCTTGTAGAAGGGGATCTCGTGCTCGTGGCTGATCTTCTTTTTGGTGACGGGGTCCTTGTAGACCAGCTTGTCGACCAACTCCCGGCCGACTATGGTGGTCTTAACGATGTCCGGGACCTTCTCGGGGGTCACCTGGGGGTAGAAGATGCCCTCCGGGTGGATGACCATGATCGGCCCCTTTTCGCAGAAGCCGTGGCACCCGGTGAGCTTCACCTTCACCTGGTCCTGCAGGTTGTGTTTGGCCAACTCGTCCTGCAGTACGCTGTGGACTTTGGCGGTTCCATATGCGCCGCAGCCCGACCCCGCGCAGAGCGAAATGAGCTTGGGGCTTTTTTGGCTTTCCGCCTGCAGCGAATCTCTGAGCTTTTCCAGCGCTTGCCTGTTCTTTAGCTTTGCCATGGCCGAGAGTAACCTCCGTGCTCCGTGCCCGAACACCTCAGGACGAAAGGTTCCTGTAGTCTTCGATGATCTTCAGGGCGGACGAACGGTCCAGGCCGCCGTGGGTTTCCTTGTTGACCGTCATGACGGGCCCCGACGCGCAGCACCCGATGCACCGCACCCCCTCCAGCGTGAAAAGGCCGTCGGCGGTCGTGGCGCCCTCCTGCGTCTTCAGCCCGGTCTTCAACGCATCCATCACTTTTTCGGCGCCCCGCACGTGGCAGGCGGTGCCGGTGCAGACGTGGACGATGTATTTGCCGCGGGGCACCAGGCTGATGGTCTTGTAAAAGGTGGCCACGCTGAAGATCTGGCTCTTGCGGAGGTCCAGCTTCTCCGCCAGCACCGGGACGACTTCCGGCGGGACGAAATGATAGAGGTCGCTGATGTCCTGCATGATCATCAGCAGGGCTTCCTTTTCACTGCCGTAGCGGCTGATGATGTCGTCGATTTGTTTCCAGTCGATTTCTAGTTTCGGTGGCATGCGTGCGCTTCCTTTGACGGAGTTTTGACCGAATCCGGCAACAGCTCAGGGTGAAAGCGTGAAGGCATCGGGGGCGGCGGGGGCACGGCGGGGCCGCCTGCAGCGACCCCGCATCGACATATGACGAGCGTGTGTCCGATGGGCAGCATCATTCAGGACGTGTGAGCCTCTAATCTGACCGGGCAGTTTTCAACACAGGCGCCGCAGCCTGTGCACCGGTCCTGGATGATGCTTCGGGCGCGTTTCTTGACCTTGACCTTGAAGTTCCCGGGCGAGCCCGAGACGGACTCCAGATCTGCGTAGGTGATCAACTCGATGTTCATGTGCCGGCCGACCTCGACCAGTTTGGGTGAGATGATTCACATGGCGCAGTCGTTGGTAGGAAAGGTCTTGTCCAACTGGGACATCACCCCCCCGATCGAGGGCGATTTTTCAAGCAGGTAGACGTAGTAGCCGGAGTTGGCAAGATCCAGGGCCGCCTGCATTCCGGCGATCCCGCCTCCGACCACCATCACCGATCCAGTTACGCCTTGAGTCATGCGGCGGACCTCCTCGCGTGCGTCAGTCGAATTAACATCTGAGATTTATGAGGGATGCATGTGATGCCACGCTTCCGTGGCTCACGAGCAGTCCGCACACTACCCGCATCGAATTCGATTGTCAAGTTGATTCGGCTAATTGCATCGATTTTCGTCCCCGACGGGCGCGACAGGGATGTGGCATTATTTCGGAGGGTTAAAAAGATGCCGGAACGGCCGTGCGAACTGGAGGCTTTCGGCCGGACGAGGCTCGAGGACGATTCGGCGATCATTCAAAAAAACTCCCGAGGGCGGCGGGGGCCCCCGGGAGATGAATGCGGCGCGCTTTCACGCAACTCAGAGTTCAGGCCGCCAGGCGGACCGCCTTTTCCGCGGCGGTGCGCAGCTCGGCCGGGGTGAACGGTTTGGGGACGTAGCCGACCGCCCCCATGCGGGCGCCCTCGACGGCCGTTTCAATGCTGGCGAAGCCGGTGACGATGATCACCTTCGCGGCCGGCTGGAATTCCCTCGCTGCGGCCAGGAGCTCCAAGCCTTTCACGCCCGGCATCTTGAGGTCCAGGATCACGAGCGCATAGGTGCCCACGCGCATCTTGTCCAGCGCTTCGGCCTTGCTGGTGGCCTGTTCGATCGCGTAGCCCTTTTTGACCAGGATCTTCCGGATGTTGTTGTTGACCGCCACCTCGTCGTCGATGACGAGGACCCGCAGTTGGTCGGCTTTGCGCGCGGCCGCTGCCTTGTCCGCGCCATCCCGGCCGACGTATGCCGCCATGCTCCTCTTGAGCTCCTCGTAGGGCATCACCACCTGGCCCTCGCCGAAAAGGTGGTTCAGGTAGGCAGGGCCGGCGGCAGCCGCAACCGCTTCCGCGTCAAACGGCAGGTCGGGCCCTATCCACCGGGCGTCGCTCACGGCCGGGGCACCCGCCGCGACCTGTTTTTTCTTCGCTTTGAGCTGGGGGCACTCGCCGCTCTTTGTGCCGGCCTTGCATGTCGCACCCAGCTTCTTGAAGATGTCGCAGACCATCGACCCGACTTCGCAGTAGTTCGGCAGGGCCTCGGGGACCTTGACTTCCACCACGGTCACGTCCGACCGGGAAAGGCTGACCGCGTAGTTCGGACCCGCCGCGGCCTCGACCTCCTCGAGATCGAAGGGGATGTCGGCGTCGATACCGGCCGCATGCGGCTTCAGCCGGGCGGCGACCTCCTGCTTGAGCTGCTCGTAGGGCAGATAGGCCGCCCCGTCGCGTCCCAGCTGGCGGACATATTCCGGCCCGGTGGTCGCAATGACCTCGTCGTAGAAAAAAGGCTGGTCGATGCCGACCAGCTTGCGGACATCGCCGCTCGTGTCCTTGGCGACGGCCTTCTTGCCCTTTTTCTGCGGGCACTCGCCGCTTTTCGTGCCGACCTTGCACGTGGCGCCCAGCTTCTTGAAGATGTCGCAGACCATCGACCCGACTTCGCAGTAGTTGGGCAGGGCCGCCGGCAGCTTCACCTCCACCACCGGCATGTCGGAACGGCCCAGCATCTTGACGTAGTCTTCCCCGGTCGCCTTGCCGACTTCCCGGGCTTCGAACGGGGCGTCGATGTCGATCACATCGATCGTCTCCACTTCGGCGCTGCTGGCCCGCACCTCCTCGACCCGGCCGGCCAGAACCTGGTCGACCTTGGTGCGCAACTCATCGGGCGTGAACGGCTTCGGAATGTAGTCAGAAGCCCCCAACCGGATGGCTTTCATGGCGGTGTCGGTGGAGGCGTAGGCGGTCATGATCACGGCCTTGGTGAGCGGCCACTGCTGTCTGGCGAGCTTGAGCAACTCCAGCCCGTTCCTGCCCGGCATGACGATGTCGGAGATCAGGAGTGCAAAGGATTCCTGCGCCAACCGGTCCAGTGCGCTCTGAGCGTTCAACGCGAAGGTGACCTCGTAGTGGTTCTTCGCCAGGATTTTTTTCACGTTTTCGCAGATGCGGCTTTCGTCGTCGACCACCAGGATTTTGATCGGTTTTTTTTCCATGTCGGTCTCCTCGTCGCAAGTGGGTGTTTCTCTTTGTTTAGAGACCCTGATAGCAGAAGTCATGCCACCCGTTGCAAAATCAATAAATGACATTTATTTCAAAACGTTGACATGCAGCTGCATTCTTGCGGCTATAGGAGGTGTATAACTTCCCGATACGGAACGGCCGCGACTCAGGCGGGGGCGGCACATGGCTGCGGGAGCGGCAGAGCCTTTGTTTGCAAGCGAAAAGGAGTGCGCGGGGGGGGGCAAATCGAAGGGTCGCGACGGAGGCGCTGCAGGGTATCGGATTTTTATACGGGGGATGCGGGTACCGCCCCCTATGCCTGTCTGGCGGTGATGCCGTGCTTTTTCATCATGTTCTGAAAATTGGTTCGCTGCAAACCCGTTGCCCGCGCGGCCCGGGTCACGTTCCAGTCGTTTTGCTCGAGGGCGCGCAGCAGGAAGTGCTTCTCCACCTCCTCCACGGAGTTGCGGCGAATCGCCTTTTTGGCCAGTTTCAGACCGTCCCGGGTGCACGGGATGCCGGTGTCCTCCGTCGGCCGGCACTCGTCCGCCGTTCCGGACAGCCCGAGGTCCTCGACCGTCAGCCGGTCGCCTTCGCTGAGAATGACGGCCCGCTCGATGGCGTTGCGCAGCTCGCGCACATTGCCCGGCCAGTCGTATCCGGTCAGCCGGAGCGCGGCCTCGCGCTCGAGGCCTTTCACCGGTCGCTTCATCTTCTGGCAATACTGTCTGATGAAATGCTCGGCGATCGGCAGGATGTCTGACGGGCGCTCTCTCAGGGGGGGCAGCAGAATCGGGTACACGAGGATCCGGTAGTAAAAGTCCTCCCGGAACGCCCCGGCGGCCACCAGGTCCGACAGGGTCCGATTGGTGGCGAAGATCAGGCGGACATCGACGGCGCGGGGGGCGCTCGCGCCGATCGGCCAGAACTCGCGGGTCTCCAGAAAGCGCAACAGCTTGCCCTGGACGTCCATGCCGATGTTGCCGATCTCATCCAGGAAGACGGTCCCGTGGTTCGCCAGTTGAAAGATGCCGTCCTTGTCCCGTTCGGCCCCCGTGAACGCGCCGCGTGTATGCCCGAAAAGCTCGCTTTCCAGCAGGCTGCTGTTCAAGGTGGCGCAGTCGACGGCGAAGAAGACCTTGTCCCGCCGCAGGCTGTTGGCGTGGATGGCCCGCGCGATCAGCTCTTTTCCGGTGCCGCTCTCCCCGCCGATCAGAACGTTGGCGTCGGTGGGCGCCACCTTGGAGACCATGGAGATCACCTGGAGGATACCCGGGCTGGAGCCGATCAACTGGTGGCCTGTCACCTGCGGGGCCGCGCCGACGGGGTCCGGGACCTCACGCGCGCCGGACTCGAGGGCCTGCCGGACAACGGCCCGGATCTCGTCCGGGGTGAACGGCTTGGGCAGGTAATCGATCGCGCCGAGCTTCATCACTTCCACGGCCGAGGACACGCTGGCGAAGCCCGT
Organism: uncultured delta proteobacterium; assembly: GCA_963791285.1. Lineage (GTDB taxonomy): Bacteria > Desulfobacterota > Desulfobacteria > Desulfobacterales > SpSt-501 > SpSt-501. Next base: position 443,883 of record CAWBSC010000003.1, on the reverse strand, counting down.
CATCACGATCACGGGAATGCCGGGGTGCAACTCTTTCGCCCGCCGCAGCACCTCCATCCCGCCCAGCCGGCTCATCTTGAGGTCCGTCAGCACGGCATCGAACGGTTCGGATGCCAGCAGGGCGAGCGCCTCCTCGCCGTTCAGCGCCGAGCGCACGCGGATGCCGATCTTTGCGAGTATTCTTTCCACTAAGCGGCAGATGTTGATCTCGTCATCCACCACCAGTATCGCGGGCGCTGCGCCGGGTTTCATGGGTGTCCGTTGCCGACGGGGAGGGTGATGGTGAAGGTGGTCCCCTGCTGGGGCTGGCTGGCCACGTCGATGCGGCCGCTGTGTTGGACGATGATGCCGTGGGCGATCGATAGCCCCAGCCCGGTCCCGGACTCCTTGGTCGTGAAGAACGGTTCGAACACCTGTCGCAGTCGTTCCGGCGGGATGCCGGTGCCGGTGTCCCGGACGTCGATCCGGGCGTTCCGGCCGCCCGGCTCGAGCGCGGTCGATATGGTGATGCTTCCCCCCGCTTCCGTCGACTCGATCGCGTTGACGACGAGGTTGATGAGCGCCTGGGTGATCTGGTGGGGGTCCAGCCAGATGTCCGGGACGGCCGGATCGAGACGCACGCTCAGCTCGATGTCTTTAAAAGCGGACTGCTTGCGCGTCAGCTTGAGCGTGCCGGACACGATGTCGTTGATGGACGACTTCTTCATCTGGGGCGGTTTCTGGCGCGCGAAATCGAGCAGGGCGGTCACGATGCTCCGGCAGCGGATGGTCTCCTTGACGATGGTTTCGAGCTCCTGGAAGAGGGGGGCTTCCGGGTCCGCCTCCTCCTGCAGGAGCATGGCCGTGGTCAGGACCGTCGTCAGCGGGTTGTTGATCTCGTGGGCGACACCCGCCGACAGCCGCCCGATGGAGGCGAGTTTTTCCTGCTGCATCATGGAACGCTGCATCTGGACGTCCCGGGTGATGTCTTTCGCGATTTCGACCGCCCCGATGATGCCCTTGGGCCCCACCATCGGGTAGCATGAGATCGAGACCAGCCGTTCATTATGGTCCTTGTCAAAGTGCACGTGCGTGGTGCTGAACGGTTTGAGGCTGGCGAGCGTCTCCTTCAGCGGGCACGGGCAGCTCCCTCGGAGCAGGGGGTTCCGTAGCGGTGGGTGACCTCGAAACAGTTGCGCCCGACGATTTCCTCCCGGCGGAGCCCCACTTTCTTGAGCAACGCGTCGTTGGCATCCAGGATCTGGTAGTTGGGGGCGATGACGAGAACGTCTTCGTTGACGACGTCGTTCATGATGATCTTGTATATGGAGTTGGCCTGCAGGAACCCCCGATCGTCGTCTCCCCCTTCCTCTTCGTCGTCGTAGATGCGGTACATGTCCAGAAAGAGGCGGCTGGTCTGGTAGTCCATGGAGCGGACGTTCGTTTTCTTGCGGGCGAGGACCTCCGCATACATTTCGGGGTCGTCGGTGAGATCCATGATGAGGTTGACGTCGTCCCGTTCGAAAAAGGTCCGGTAGTCCTTCTCGAACGGGATCCCGGCGCACCGGATTTCGGCCAAGCAGGCCGGGTCCCCTCCGGGTCGGCCAAGCCCACGATGACCGGCTGTATCTGCGTGTAGGCGTGGGTCTTGAAAAAGGTGATGATCCGGACGCACTCGGTTCCGGACCCGATGATGGCGATGTTCATGGCGAGCCTCCAGTGAGGGGTGGAGCGATCGGCAGGAAAGGCTGCTCCGCAGGGACTCGCTTGACTTATTCAACAGTTTAGGAAAAAGTTCAAGCGCCTTCTGGCATTCGGTTCCGTTGCATTCGAGCAAGCGATTGCACGGAGTATTCCTGAGAAAGTTCCGGATCCGCCGGCGCGCGCCCGGGTCCGGGTTCATCGAGAGCGTCCAACGGTCGGCAGGGGACAACCGCCGCAGGACCGCCGCCCGCTCTCGAGGAGGCCTCGATGCCGTGCGTTCTGATCGTCGACGACAGCACCTCCCGCCGCGAGCGGCTGAACCGCGTGGCGACCTCGGCCGGCTACCGGGCGTTGGAAACCGCGAGCGGCCACGACGCCCTCAGCCTCGTCGCCTCGGCCGAGCCGGGAGTCGTGCTGGTCGGGGGATGCGTGGCGGGCATGGAGATCGACGCGCTGGTGCGCGAGATCCGGCGGCGGTTCAGGGACGTGGAGCTGCTGGTGTGGGCCGAAGAGCCGTGGGTCGTCCCCGAGCTCAAGCACCTGGCGGCGGGGTTCATCCAGTCCCCGCTCGACGACGACCTCGTGGAGGTCGCTCTCGACCGCGCCTTCGAGCGGCGGACGCAGCGGCGCCGGTTGCGGGAGCTGCCCCGGGAGATCACCCGGCGCGTCGAGCAACGCTGGGCGCAGCGGCTCGAGACCGAACGCTTCATCACCGTCAAGCAGATCGTAGACAAGCTGTCCACCTTCATCGGGCGCATCGCGCGCGACGTCGAGGGCGGCGTCCGCTACGTCAACGAGATGCCTTACTTCGTGGCCATCCACGACCGCCAGGGCCGGGTCCTGACGGCCAACCGGGTCTACCGCACCCTGCTCGGCCGCCGGGGCGGCGACCCGAGCTGGTGTGTCTACGACGGCTCGTCCGCCACCCCCGAGGGCTGCCCGGTCGGTCGGACCATCCGCACGGCCGCCGCCCAGACCGGCCTCGAAACCCTCTGCTACCGCAGCGGGGCCCGGGTGCCGGTGATCGTCCACACCGCGCCCATCTACAACGACGAAGGCGAGATCGAGCTGGTCCTGGAGGTCTCGGCGGGCACGCGCGACGTGGACCAGATGAAATTCGAGCTGCAGACGACCCAGCAGCGATACCAGCTGTTGTTCGACGCCGTGCCCTGCTGCGTCGCGGTCCTCGACCGCGACTTGCGCGTGGCGACCGGCAACCACCAGTTCACCCGCGAGTTCGGCGACCGGGCGGGCGTGGCCTTCCGCGACCTCTTCCTGGTCGAGGACGACCTCTTCGAGGAGTCGCCCGTCAGCCTGACCCTGAAGGACGGCGCCTCGCACCATGGCGAGATGGTGCTGACCGTGCCCGGCGGGCGGCGCTATCACATGCTCGCCTGGACCGCGCCCATGGCGACCGCCGCCGGCAAGCTCGTCCAGGTGATGCTGATCCTGCTCGACATCACCCCGATCCGCGAGCTCCAGAGCAATCTCGCCTCCCTGGGGCTGATGATCGGTTCGATCTCGCACAGCATCAAGGGGGTGCTGACGGGGCTGGATGCCGGCGTCTACCTCCTGAAAAAGGGCATCCTCACGCGGGACGACCCGCAGGTGCAGAGCGGTCTCGAGATCGTGCGCAGCATCGCCGAGCGCATCCGCAAGATGGTGATGGACATCCTCTTCTGCGCCAAGGAGCGCGAGCTGCAGCTCGAATCCGTCGACATCCGCGCGTTTGCCGACGAGATGGCCGGCGCCGTGGGCCCCTACCTCGGGGCAAGGGCGTGGAGCTCTGCTGCGCGTTCGAGGAGCGCATGGGCGACCTTCGAGGTGGACGCCGCGATGCTGCGCTCGGCCCTCGTCAACCTGCTCGAGAACGCCGCCGACGCCTGCGCCGTGGAGGGACCGTTCAAGTCCCACCGGGTGGACTTCCACGTGGAGGCGAACGCCGAGACGGTCGGAATCCTGATCGCGGACAACGGCATCGGCATGACCCCGGACCAGCTCAAGAGCCTCTTCACGCTGTTCTTCTCGACCAAGGGCAGCAAAGGGACCGGGCTGGGGCTCTTCATCACCGACAAGATCGTCCGGCAGCACGGCGGCACCATCACGGTCGACTCCGCTCCCGGTCGTGGCACGCGGTTCGGCATCATCATCCCGCGTTGCAAGAAACAGAGGGCTTCTTCATAGGCATCGAGGGCCGGGGGTAACAAAAGGGTTCAGCGTTCAGGGTTCAGAGACCAGGAGAATAAATCAACCGGGCGCGCTATCCTTTACATTATTTTTTCAACCTGAACCCTGAACCCTGTGAACTCCACCATGAACCCCATGAAACCGGGAATCGGAGATTGCATTCGAAACCGACAGTGACTCCGAGCAACGCGGCGCAGAACGCGCGCCCTCGGCTCGTCGTGATCTGCGGACCGACAGCCGTCGGCAAGACCGGCGTGGGGATCGCGGTGGCCGGCGCTCTGAACGGGGAGGTGATCAGCGCCGACTCGATGCAGGTCTACCGGGGCATGGACATCGGCACGGCCAAGCCGACCGCGGCCGAGCGGGCGGCCGTGCCGCACCACCTGGTCGACGTCGTGGACCCGGACGAGCCCTTCGATGCCGCGCGCTTCACCCGGCTCGCGCGGCCCCTGGTCGTCGCACTGCACGCCGCGGGAAAGGTGCCGGTCGTCGCAGGCGGCACCGGGCTCTATATCAAGGCGCTGCTCAGCGGCCTGTTCGCCGCGGCGCCGATCGACCCGGAGCTGCGGCGGCGGTTGGCGGCCGAGGCGCAGGCGGCCGGGGTTCCGGCCCTGCACGCGCGCCTGGGAGAGGTCGATCCCGAGACGGCCGTCCGGCTGCACCCGAACGACCGGGTGCGCATCCTGCGCGCGCTCGAGGTCCACGCGTCCACCGGCCGTCCGCTGTCGGCGTTCCAGCGGGAGCACCGGTTCCGGGATGCCCCCTTCGCGGCGCTCAAGATCGGGCTCACACTCGAGCGCGGTGCGCTCTATGAGCGCATCGACCGCCGGGTGGACATCATGGTCGCCGACGGCCTGGAGGCGGAGGTTCGGGGCCTGATGGCGCGCGGCTACGGCCCCGGGCTCAAGTCGATGCAGTCGATCGGCTACAGCCACATGGCGGCTCTCATCGCCGGTACGGTCGACCGCGCGGAGTGCCTGCGCGCGCTCAAGCGCGACACGCGCCGGTTCGCCAAGCGCCAGATGACCTGGTTCCGTGCGGACCCCGGGATCGCGTGGCTGGACCCGGGCCGGGTCGACGAGGTCCTGCGGCTGGCAACCGCGTTCCTGGCCGGGGGATCTTGAGTCGATGCTGGCCGCCTTTGCAGCCTGGAAGAAATGCTGACACCCCCGCGACCCGCCCGGCGCAACGGCGGCGCCTGACCACGCCGGTGCTCGTATTTCCGCGGGTCCCGGGCGTGCGGCGCGCCGGTTTGATGGCATAAGTCTTGCTGGTTGGTTCGGGCAGCCAAGGATCCGCGATTGATCCGTAGTCCATTGCTGTGATATAAGCCCGCGGAAACCGGCAGCGGATGCCGGTTTTCAGCCGCCGAATCGCGGCCCACCGTACCCGGTTCCGAATTGGATTTATCGAAAGGGTCCTGCGTATGGACATCCGAGCCGTTTTAGTTGCCGTCCTGGTGCTGGCACCGTTCGGAGGCGCCGTGATGTGCGCCGTGCTGGGCGCGCAGCGCGCGCTGCGGTCGGCCATCGTGCTGACGACCGGCGCCGTCCTGATCCTGAGCGCCGTGGCGCTGGCGCCGGCGGTCCCGTTCCGGCTGTCGGCGGACTCGCTCTTCGGCCTGAACCTGCACCGGGTCGTGCAGGCGGCCGACGCGCTGCTGCTGCTGATCATCCTGTACTACGGGCTGAAGCACAAGCGCCTGCTGATCGTCGGCCTGGCCCTCGCGCAGCTCGCGCTCGTCAGCTGGCTCGAGTTCTTCATGGTCAAAGGCCCGCTGCCGACCGAGCGCATCCTGTGCGATCACCTGTCGCTGTTGATGGTGCTGATCATCTCGATTGTCGGGTCGATCATCTGCTTTCAGGCGATCCCCTACATGCACAATCACGAGCACCACTATCACACCGCCGAACAACCCGCCAGCCGCGCTTTTTCTTCGTCATGCTGCTCTTCCTCGGGGGCGATGAACGGGCTGGTGCTCTTCAACGATTTGACCTTCATCTACTTCTTCTTCGAGATTACCACGCTCTGCTCGTTCCTGCTGATCGGCCACGACCGCACGACGATCGCGACCCAGAACGCGCTGCGGGCGCTGTGGATGAACAGCATCGGCGGGCCGGCCTTCGTGCTCGGGATCATCGCCGCGTACCGGGAAACCGGGCAGCCTGCAGCTGCAGAGCATCCTGTCCGCGGGCGCGGGCGGCTCGGGGGTCTACCTCCTGGCGCTGGCGCTGCTGTGCCTGGCCGCCTTCGTCAAGTCGGCCCAGTTCCCCTTCCAGAGCTGGCTGCTGGGCGCCATGGTGGCCCCGACCCCGGTCTCGGCCCTGCTGCACTCCAGCACCATGGTCAAGGTCGGCGTCTACCTCGTCCTGCGGCTGGCGCCCGGCTTCACGGGCACGCTGCTCAGCCGACAGCGTCGCCGTGTTCGGGGCCTTCAGCTTCCTGGCGGGCGCGGCCCTGGCGGTCGGCCAGAGCAACGGCAAGAAGGTGCTGGCCTATTCGACCATCAGCAACCTCGGGCTGATCTTCGCCTGCGCCGGCATCAACACGGCCGAGGCCATGACCGCCGCGATGCTGCTCCTGATCTTCCACGCGGTCGTCAAGGCCCTGCTCTTCCTGAGCGTCGGCGCGATCGAGCAGCACATCGCCAGCCGCGACATCGAGGACATGCGCGGGCTCTACGCGGTGATGCCGCTGACCGCCCTGATCACGGTGGCCGGGGTCCTCATGATGATCATGCCGCCCTTCGGCGTGCTGCTCAGCAAGTGGATGGCCATGGAGGCGGCCGCCGCAGCAACCTCTACGTGATCATCATGATCGCGCTCGGCAGCGCGCTGACCGTGATCTACTGGGCGCGTTGGGCCGGCACCCTGATGAGCGACCCGTTCGCCGGGCGGTTCCGGCCGGAGCAGCAGCCGCTGCTCACCTGGCTCGCGCTGGGCCCGCTCTGCGTCGGCGCGGGCGCGCTGAGCGTCCTCGCCCCCTGGCTCTACACGCGCATGGTCGAGCCCATGATGACCGTGCCCTACAGCCCGGCCTACACCCTCAAGTCGGGCGGCCTGGAGAACGCCTACGGCACGTTCGCGGTCCTCCCGCTCAGCGTGGTCGCGGTCTTCGGGCTCGTGGTCGCGGGGCTGGCCCTCAAGCGCGCCTTCAGCGCGCGCATCGCCCCGGCCTACATGAGCGGCATCCAGACCGGCGAGCCCTCGATGTTCCGCGGGCCGATGAACCTGCCCGTCAAGGCCGAAGCCAAAAACTATTACATGGACACCATCTTCGGGGAAGCCCGGCTGACCCGCTGGGTCAATCTCGGGGGCGGGATTCTGCTGACCCTGATTTTAGGAGGTGCACTGTGACGAGGACCGCCCTGCTGATCGCCTGCGGGCTGATTGTCGGTCCCCTCCTCGGCGGCCTGGTCAGCGGCCTGGACCGCATCCTGACCGCCCGCATGCAGTCGCGCATCGGCCCTCCGGTGCTGCAGCCGTTCTACGACGTCGTGAAGCTGCTTGGCCAAGGAACCGGTGGTGGTCAACGTCTGGCAGGCCTTCTGCGCCTACTGCTACATCGCGGCGGCCTCCATTTCCGTGGTGCTCTTCTTCCTGCAGTCCGACCTGCTGCTGATTTTCTTCGTGCAGGCGGTCGGGGCGGTCTTCCTGGTCGTGGGCGCGTTGTCGCTCGACCTCGCCCTACAGCCAGATCGGCGCCCACCGCGAGCTGCTGCAGATCCTGTCCTACGAGCCGCTGCTGGTGCTGGTCGTGGTCGGGATCTACCTCGAGACCGGCAGCTTCAAGCTCGACGGACATCCAGGCCTGGCCGCAGCCGCTGCTGCTGAAGCTGCCGCTTTCTCTTCGTGGTGCTCGGCTACATCCTGACCATCAAGCTGCGCAAGTCGCCCTTCGACCTCTCCACCTGCCATCACGCGCACCAGGAGCTGGTCAAGGGCCTGCTCACGGACTACTCCGGCCCCTTCCTGGCGCTCACCGAGATGGCCCACTGGTTCGAAGTCGTCCTGCTGCTCGGCCTCTGCACGCTGTTCTGGGCGACGAGCTGGTCGGGATGCTGGTCCTGCTCGTGTCGACCTATTTCCTGGAGGTGCTGGATCGACAACGTCACCTCGCGGCATGAACTGGCGCTGGATGCTGAGCTACGTCTGGGGCGTCGGGCTGACCCTTCGCTCGTGAATCTCATCTGGCTTCACCAGGGATAAGGCGCCTATGCGAAGCGCTCAAGCGATTCGTCAACGGCCTGCGGGCCAAGTCCCCCTGGCTGCTGCACTTCGACTGCGGCAGCTGCAACGGGTGCGACATCGAGATCCTGGCCTGCCTGACCCCGCGTGTACGACGTGGAGCGGTTCGGGATCGTGAACGTCGGCACCCCGTTGCACGCCGACTGCTCATGTTGACCGGGCACGGTCAACCACCGCAACAAGAGGTCCTGACGCAACCTCTACGCCCAGATGCCGAGCCCGAAGGTCGGTGGTCGCCATCGGCGCCTGCGGCCTGTCGCGGCGGGATCTTCCGGGACGCTACAACGTGGTGGGCGGCATCGACAAGGTGATCCCGGTGGACGTCTACGTCCCGGGCTGCCCGCCCAAGCCCGAGGCCATCATCGACGGCGTGGTGCTGGGGCTCCAGAAACTGCAAGGCCTCGACGAGGCGAAGAGGGGCATAGGCGATGCGCGAAGCGATCATCCCGGTCCCGGCCGAGGCCCTGGTGGGCGAGGCCGCGAAGCTGAAGGTGCAGGGCTACCGTCTCGTGACGCTCTCCTGCACGGAACTCGACGAGACCTCGATCGACATCCTCTACCACTTCGACAAGGATCTCGTGCTGAAGCACCTGCGCTTGACGGCGCGCAAAGGGGAGCCCGTCCCGAGCATCTCGCCCGTGTACTTCGCGGCCCTGCTCGTGGAAAACGAGATCCAGGACTTCTTCGGCCTGACCTTCGAGGGGCTGGTCGTGGATTTCAAGGGGATGCTCTACCTCGAGGAGGAGGCCATCAAGATGCCCTACTGCCGGTTCAGCCTGCGGGCGTCTGCGACGCCCGCAGGGCAAGAAGGGAGATCCGGCGGATCCAATCGTGCCGGCAGGTGGTCAGCAAGACGCCGCCGGGGCGGGGGAAGATGGCAAGGAAGCGAAGATCCATGACTCGAGCCGCCGTGCCCGGCAACGCAACGGTGCCGAACTCGGCGGGCAGCGGCCTTCCAGCCGCGATGATGATGACGGATTAGAGAGGCGGAGACATTCCGATGCGAAAGACCGTTATTCCCTTCGGCCCCCAGCACCCGGTGCTGCCCGAGCCCATCCACCTGAAGCTGACGATCGAGGACGAGCGCATCGTCGAGGCCGTCCCGGCGCTCGGCTACGTCCACCGCGGGTTGGAGCGGCTGGCCGACGTGCGCGATTTCCACCAGATGATCCAGGTGGTCGAGCGCGTCTGCGGCATCTGCTCCATGATTCACGCGACTGCTATTGCCAGGGGGTCGAGGAGATCATGGGCATCGAGGTGCCCCCCCGGGCGAAGTATTTGCGGGTCATGTGGTCCGAGCTGCACCGGATCCAGAGCCATCTACTGTGGATGGGGCTCTTCGCCGACAGCTTCGGCTTCGAGAGCGTCTTCATGCAGTTCTGGCGCATCCGCGAGCGCATCATGGACATCAGCGAGGCGACCACCGGCAACCGGGTGATCGTCTCCGTGAACGTCATCGGCGGGGTGCGCCGCAACCCGGACGCCGAGCAGCTGCGCTGGGTGCTCAACCAGCTCGACTGGGTGGAGGAGGAGTTCCGCCGCCTCGAAACCACCATGCTGGAGGACTACACGGTCAAGAAGCGCACCGTGGGCAAGGGCGTGCTGTCCAAGGCGCAGGCCTACGAGCTCGGCGCCGCCGGGCCGACGCTGCGCGGGAGCGGGGTGGCCCAGGACGTGCGCCAGACCGGGTACGCCGCCTATGGGGAGCTCTACTTCGAACCGGTGGTCGAGACCGACGGCGACTGCTACGCGCGCAGCAAGGTCCGCTTCCGCGAGACCCTGGCCAGCATCGACCTGATCCGCCGGGCGATCAACCGACTGCCGGACGGCGAGGTCCGCACCAAGCTCAAGGGCAAGGAGAACCCGGTCGGGGAAACCGTGATACCGGGTCGAGCAGCCGCGCGGCGAGCTTCTGTACTACCTGAAGGGCAAAGGCGAGAAGACCCTGGACCGGGTGCGCATTCGCACCCCCACCTTCGCCAACATCCCTCCCCTGCTGGTCATGCTGCCGGGGATGTATCTCTCGGACGTGCCGGTGGTGACCTTGTCCATCGACCCGTGCATCAGCTGCACCGAGCGCTGACGTCGCCGGAGGCCCAATCTCTGCGTTGCGCGCCGTCCCGCGCTCGCTTGGCGTACAGGGGGTACGCCGCGCTAGGCGGGAGCGCCACGCGCCTTGATCTTGGACCTCGGGCGACGTCATCGATGGCGATGGATCAAAAGAGGCCTGGGTTCGGCGTTGCGGCGTGCGAGAAGAACCGGATAACACCCTGTAAAGCGGAGGCTGCTAGTGTTCAAGATGACGGGCAACATACTGCGCAACCTGGTGGTCAAGAAGTCGACCCGGCGCTATCCCTATGATGTGCGGGAGCCGTTCGCCAAGGTGCGCGGCGAGCTCGTGAACGACATCGACCGCTGCATCTTCTGCGGGTCGTGCCAGGTGAAGTGCCCCTCGCGCTGCATCGAGGTGGACAAGCAGGCCTACCAGTGGCACTACGACCCGTTCGTCTGCGTCTACTGCGGGGTGTGCGTCGACATCTGCCCGGCCAAGAGCCTCTACCATACGCTTGAATACCGCAAGCCGACGGCCGAACGGGTGACCGTCAGCCAGCAGGGCCAGCCCCGCAAGAAGAAGGAGAAGCCCGCGCGGCCGTCCGAGGGCGCAACCGCCGCGGCCGAGCCTGCGAACGAGGCCCCGCCGCCGACAGACGCGCCCGAACAGACGTAGCCGCCGCGTGCGACGAAGACAAACGGCCCGCTGCCTGAGATGGCGGCGGGCCGTTTCATTGGTGCCAACATCGGGGAGGTCTCAGATTAGGGTTCAGTGTTCAGGGTTCAGGCAAAAGAACAACGTCTGTCCCCTGGGGTTTGACCTCCCTGAATCCTGAACCCCGAACCCTGCCCCCATTTCCTCATATTATCTCGATCGCCGTCGCCATCGACACCCCGCCGCCCCCGCACAGGGTCGCCAGCCCGAGCCGTTTGCCGCGCTTGCGCAGGGCGTGGAGCAGAGTGATCATGATGCGGGCGCCGGTCGCCCCGATGGGGTGGCCGAGCGCGATGCCCGACCCGTTGACGTTGGTGATCTCGCGCTTCAGTCCGAGTTCGCGCTCGACCCCGATATACTGCGCGGCGAAGGCCTCGTTCACCTCGATCAACTCGAAGTCGGCGAGCTTCAGGCCGCTGCGCGCGAGGAGGTCTTTGACCGCCGGGATCGGCGACAGACCCATGACCGACGGGTGGCAGCCGCCGCGGCCGACGGCCCGGATGCGCGCCAGCGGCTTCACCCCGAGCTCCTTGGCCCGCTCGGCCGACATGATCAGGATCGCCGCCGACCCGTCGTTGAGGCCGCTCGAGTTGCCCGCCGTCACTTTCCCGCCCTCGGGCACGAAGGCGGGCGGCAGCTTCTTGAGCTGGTCCAGCGTGATCCCGGGGCGGAAGTGCTCGTCCTTGTCAAATACGAGCGGGTCGCCCTTGCGCTGCGGGATGCGCACCGGCACGATCTCGTCCTTGAAGTCCCCGTCGCGGGTTGCACGTTCGGCGTTGGCGTGGCTGCGCTGGGCGACGACGTCCATCTCCTCGCGGCCGATGCCGAGGTGCTGCGCGACGAACTCGGCCGTCGCGCCCATGATGTAGGGCTTGCCCTTGAAGAGGCTGAGCGGCGGCTTCGAGGCGTCCACCGGGCCGGCCTCCGGGTGGGGGAGCAGGTGCGAGCCGCAGTAAAGCGCCCGCATGACGTTGTCCACGAACTCCTGGTCCTGCAGGCGGCAGCCCCAGCGCGCGTTGGGCACCGAGTAGGCCGCACCCGACATGTGCTCCACCCCGCCCGCGAGCACGACGTCGGCCATCCCGGCCTGGATCATGGCCATGCCGGACACCGTGGCCTCCATGCCGGAGATGCACACGCGGTTGATGGTGGCGGCGGTCACCGTGTCCGGGATGCCGGCCATCAGCGCGCCGATGCGGGTGACATTGAGGGTGTCCTCGGGTTCGAGGCAGCAGCCGTAGCGCACGTCGTCGATCAGGGCCGGGTCGATCCCGGCACGCTCGACGGCCGCGCGCATGGTGACGGCGGCGATCCTGGAGGCGTGCATGTCCTTGAGGGCGCCCCCGAACGTTCCGATGGCGGTTCTGCAAGCCGACGCGATCACGACCTCTTTCATTTCCGTCTCCTTTTACGGTGAGTGGGCATGCGTGAATCCCGGGAAAGCCGCATAGCCAGCCGGGCCAAGCTACCGCTTGAATTTTATGGGAAGCATCCAGGGGTGTCAAGGCGGGCGGGGGCAGGACCGGAGTGCCGGTGACGGGGCATTCGGCGGGCGCCCCGCTCGCGGCCCGGCATGCGGCGCGATCGGCCGATCGGACGGAAGGACGGGGTGCGGCGCTATCGGCCGCACCGGAACGGGCAGAAATGGTGGAAACAGAACCCGGCCGGGTCTCCGTAGGGTTTGCCGGTCTCCCCGATGCACCCGGCGATCATCTGCCGGGAGCGGTCCTCGTAGTCCGTCCGCCGCTCCTCCTCCCGCTTGCAGTCCAGGCAGACGGGGCGGTGGTCGTAGACAGACAGGATCCGCGCGTCGTTGCCGTCGAACGGCCGTCCGCACCGGCCGCATGCGGCCGCGCAGGCGAGGTCTTTTTCCCAGGGGCGTTCCATGGTTCCTCCTTTCAGACGGGGGGGGTGGGTGCCGGACGCACAGTGCGCACTCTCGGTCCGGAGCGCAAGCCGGCGACGGTGCGGCCGGCCGGCGGCCAACGTAGCGTTTGACTTGCTCCACGGCCTTCGATAGAACCGGAGCATTCCGTCCCGCCCGCTCCCCACCCGATTCCTTCCGCCTGCCGGTTCGCGCGGGACAGCCCGGATTATCCGTCTTCAAACAGACGTCTGCTCGATCGAGAAAGGAGGGCATCCATGGCGCGGAAATGGGTGTATCGCTTCGATCAACTGGAGGAGGTGGAAGGCTACGTCGGCGGGTCGTGGGACGCGGTGCGCGGCCTGCTCGGGCGGCAAGGGCGCGAACCTGGCGGAGATGGCCCGCATCGGCGTGCCCGTGCCGCCGGGGTTCACGATCACCACCGAGGCCTGCAACGCGTACCTGGCGCACGGCGGCGCCTTCCCCGAGAGCATGTGGGACCAGGCGATCGAGGCGCTCGAGCGGGTGGAATCCGTCACCGGCAAGCGCTTCGGGGACGCCCAGAACCCGCTGCTGGTCTCCTGCCGTTCGGGCGCCAAGTTCTCGATGCCCGGCATGATGGACACCGTGCTCAACATCGGGCTGAACGACGAGACCACCCAGGGCATGATCGCGCCTCACCGGCAACCCCCGCTTCGTGTACGATTCCTATCGCCGCCTGATCCAGATGTTCGGCAGCGTGGTTATGGGCAGATCCCGGACGAGCCCTTCGAGGATGTGCTGTCCAGCGCCCGCCGCAAGGCCAACGTCAAGGCCGACGCCGAGCTCAACGCCGAACAGACTGCAGGACGTCATCGCGGAGTTCAAGAAGATCTTCCGGCGCCTGTCCAATCGCGATTTCCCCGCCGACCCCTACGAGCAGCTGCGCATGGCCACCGAGGCCGTCTTCAAGAGCTGGAACGGCAAGCGGGCGATCGACTACCGCAACGCCGCCGGCATCGCCCACGACCTGGGCACGGCCGTCAACATCGTGACCATGGTCTTCGGCAACATGGGCGACGACAGCGCCACCGGCGTCGCCATGACCCGCAACGGCACCACCGGCGAGAAGGACGTCGAGGGCGACTACCTCACCAACGCCCAGGGCGAGGATGTCGTCGCCGGCATCCGCATGACCCGGGAGATCGACCTGCTGATCAAGGAGATGCCCGAGGCCTACGCGCGAGTTGCTCAGCATCGCCAAGCGCCTGGAGAAGCACTACCGCGACATGCAGGACGTCGAGTTCACCATCGAGCGCGGCAAGCTCTGGATGCTGCAGACCCGCAACGCCAAGCGCATCGGCGCAGGCCGCCGTGCGCATCGCGGTGGACATGGCCGACGGAGAAGCTGATCACGCGCGAGGAGGCCGTGCTGCGGGTCACCCCCGAGCAGGTGGACTTCTTCCTGCACCCGCAGTTCGACCACCTGACCAAGCAGGAGGCCAAGGCCGCCGGCGCGCTCCTGGCCACGGGGCTGAACGTCTCGCCCGGGGGCCGCCGTCGGCATGGTGGCCTTCGACGCGGACCTGGCCGAGAGCTGGGGCAAGGAGGAGAAGAAGGCGGTCATCATGGTGCGGCCTGAAACCAAGCCCGACGACGTGCACGGCATGCTCGCCGCCCAGGGCATCCTCACCAGCCGTGGCGGGCGCACGAGCCACGCCGCGCTGGTCGCGCGGCAGTTCGGCAAGCCGGCCGTGGTCGGGCGTGACGGCCCTCGAGATCGACCTGAACGACCGGATCATGAAAGTGGGCGACAAGATCGTCAAGGAAGGCGACTGGATCTCGATCGACGGCACCACCGGCGAGGTCTACCTGGGCAAGCTCAAAGCCATGGTGCCGGACATCAAGGACCCCTGGCTGATCAAGCTGCTGGGCTGGGCCGACGAGTTCCGCCGGCTGGGCGTGCTGGGCCAACGCCGACTACCCGCGCGACGCGCAGCGCGCGCGCGAGTACGGGGCCGAGGGCATCGGGTTGTGCCGCACCGAGCACATGTTCTTCGAGCCCGAGCGCCTGCCGCATTGTCCAGAAGATGATCATGACCGACCTGCCGAGCGAGCGGCGCGAGGCGCTGGAGGTGCTGCTGCCGTTCCAGCGCGAGGACTTTGCCGGGCTCTTCCGCATCATGGACGGCCTGCCGGTCATCATCCGGCTGATCGACCCGCCGCTGCACGAGTTCCTGCCCGACATCCACGAACTCATGCACGCGCTGGCCGACCTCAAGATCCGCCTGCAGCACGCCGCCAGCCTGGCCGAGGTCGACAGCCTGCTCGAGCAGATCCGTCTCAAGGAGCGCCGTG
Organism: uncultured delta proteobacterium; assembly: GCA_963791285.1. Lineage (GTDB taxonomy): Bacteria > Desulfobacterota > Desulfobacteria > Desulfobacterales > SpSt-501 > SpSt-501. The sequence continues at coordinate 428,798 of CAWBSC010000003.1, read as the reverse complement.
CTCAAGCGGGCCAAGGCGCTCGACGAGGCCAACCCCATGCTGGGCATGCGCGGGGTGCGCCTGGGGATCATGATCCCGGAGCTGACGCAGTATGCAGGTGCGGGCCGTTTTCGAGGCGGCCTGCCAGTGGCGACCGAGGGGCGTGGACGTCCACCCGGAGATCATGATCCCGCTCACCAGCCACGTGCACGAACTCAAGCGCCAGCGCGAGGCGCTCGAGGCCGAGGCCCGCAAGGTCATGGAGGAGCAGCGGCGTGAAGGTGGACTACAAGTTCGGGACCATGATCGAGATCCCGCGCGCGGCGCTCACCGCCGACAAGATCGCCGAGAGCCCAGTTCTTCTCGTTCGGGACCAACGACCTGACCCAGACGACCTTCGGGATCTCGCGCGACGACGCCGAGTCGAGTTTCCTCGTCGCACTACATCTCGAGCCGGGATCCTGCCGGACAACCCGTTCGCCACGATCGACCGCGAGGGCGTGGGCGAGCTGATGCAGATCGCCGTGGAGCGGGCGCGGAAGGTCAAGCCCGGACCTGGATTGCGGCATCTGCGGCGAGCACGGCGGGGACCCCGATTCGATCGCGCTCTGTCACACGCTCGGGCTGGACTACGTGTCCTGCTCGCCCTTCCGGGTCCCGATCGCGCGCCTGGCCGCGGCCCACGCCGCCATCCGGGAGCGCCTGGAGTCCACCCAGGCGAGCGCGGCGCCGGCCTGAGGCGCGGGTGTGCCGCGAGACACAAGTGCCTCGGACGGGGATGAAACACCGGCCGGGAGGCCCCGAGCGCCTGGGGCGGACGGGCCGCGCGGCCGGCTCTGCGCCGCCACGTGCCCGGGTGTCTCAGGTTGCGGGCAGCCGCGACGCACCGGCGGCCACGGGAGCTCCGGCCAACCGGTTGAAATGGCGCTGATTTCACCTTTTGCGCTGCGGCGCTTGCAGTTGGCACGCCTTTTGGTTTACTGGTTATCTTTCGATCGACACGACGGCGTTCCGAACCCGAACCACTCACCTTTAAAGGAGGAATGACCATGAGCAAGACCGAGAAGAACCTCAAGGATGCCTTTGCCGGCGAATCCCAGGCCAACCGCAAGTACCTCGCCTTCGCGCAGAAGGCCGACACCGAGGGTCACGCCCAGGTGGCGCGGCTGTTCCGGGCCGCGGCCGCGGCCGAGACCGTGCACGCGCATACCCACCTGCGCACCCTGAAAGGCGTCAAGAGCACCATCGAGAACCTGAAGGAAGCCCTGAGCGGCGAAACCTACGAGTTCAAGTCCATGTACCCCCCGATGATCGCTGAAGCCAAGGCCGAGGGCAACGAAGCCGCGGTGCGCACGTTCACCTTCGCCAACGAGGTCGAGAAGGTGCACGCCGCGCTCTACCAGAAGGCGATCGACGCGCTCGGCAAGCCCCAGTCCGACGCGGCCTACTACGTCTGCTCGGTCTGCGGCTACACCGTCGAGGCCGAGGCCCCGGAAGAATGCCCGGTCTGCAAGGCCAAGAAGAAGGCGTTCAGCAAGGTCGACTGATGGCGGCCGACCCCAAGTGTCCGGTCTGCGGCAGCCTGAATTTTTTCGTCAAGGACCCCGCGGACGAGTTCGAGAGCTACGAGTTCACCCTGGTCGATGGTCGGGCGGTCTGCGTCGACCCGGCGGCCGCCCCGGTGGTGGGCGGCCGCCGCTGAGAGCTTCTGTAACCGCTGCTCGTGGCACGGGCGGATCCGGGGGGCCCAGGAAGACTGAAAGCCCGGAATCGATCGTACGCCGAAAAACAATGCCGCCGCCGGGTTCCCCGGCGGCGGATCCTTTTTCTGGGGGATCATCGGGTTGTCGCGCTTCGCGCCCCCCTCTCGGCAACGACGGGTGGAGGCGTTCAGCCGTGATCATCGCGGCTGGAAAGCCGCTCCCACAGGCAGTCAATACGCTTAAGACGTAACACCGAACGCTGAAAACTTAACACCAAACACTCAGCCCCACCCCCCAATCCCCCATCAACTAATCCCCGACCACACTCCGCAGCAGCCCCGCGATCGCCAGTGCCGCCAACAGCAGGAGCACGTTGCGGCGGAAGGAGGCCGGGTCGATGCGCTGGAAGATGCGGCTGCCGAGGGTGAGGCCGGCGACGAGCGGGACCAGGCAGAAGGTCGCGAGGGTGAAGGTCTGGGAGGTCAGGAGCCCGCGGTAGGCGGCCACCCCGATCGTGACGAGGTTGATCCCGAAGAAATAGGCGATGATCGACGCGCGCGAGACCGCCACGGCCGCCGGCGAGGACAGGTAGAGGAGAATGGCAGGCGGCCCGCCGATCGCGGCTGCGCCGTTGAAGACGCCGCAGAGCACGCCGACCCACAGGGTGAAGCTGCACCCGGGCATGCGCTTCAGCGCGAAGCCGCGGCCGAGCAACATGGCCGTCCCCAGCACCAGGAGCGAGATGGCCACGCGCATGGGGGTGGCGGGCACGTGGGCCAGCAGGAACACGCCGAGCGGCACGGCCGCGACCGACCCGATGAACAGGCAGCGCAGCGAGACCCAGCTCACGTCCTTCCAGACCCTGGGCAGGAGCTGGACGCTCGCCGCCACCTCCAGCAGCAGCACCGCCGGGACCACCAGGGTCGGCGGCATGACGAGCGACATGCCCGTGACGCCGACCATGGCGAAGCCGAAGCCGCTGTAGCCGCGAATGACCGCAGCCGTCAGCACCGCCGCCAGCGCGACCGCCATCTCGACCCATCCCGGGTCATCCATCTCTCTCTCCCCGTTCCTCTCAGCCTGTCCGTGCGTTGCCAACTCTACATCCGGGGCGATGGCTGGGCGAGACTCTAAGTCAGGAGGAAGGGGCGATCAAGAGGGGGCGCCCCGGGTGGCCGCTTTCAGCTCGGCGACGCGGGCGGCGAGAGTCTCCGCGAGCCGCGGCCGGTCGAGGTTCTCCTCGATCAGGCGCTCGAAGGCGCTGCCCACGACGACCCCGTCGCAGACCGCGGCCACGGCGGCGACGTCCGCGGGGGTCGAGATGCCGAATCCGGCGCAGACCGGCAGGCGCGTGACCGTGCGCAGCTCGCGCACCTTCGCGGCGACCGTGTCGACCTGGAGTCCGTCGCTGCCGGTGACCCCGAGCTTGGAGACGTGGTAGATGAAGCCCGACGCGGACGCCGCGATCCGGCGCATGCGCTCTATCGGGGTGGTCGGGGTCGTCAGCCGGATGAGCGCCAGCCCGTTCGGCGGCCAGCCGCCCGTCAGCTCGTTCGACTCCTCGGGCGGCAGGTCCACGAGCAGCAGCCCGTCCGCCCCGGCGGCGACGGCATCCCGGTGAAAGCGCTGAGCGCCGTAGGCGAGGACCGGGTTGTAGTAGCTGAAGACGATCGTCGGGATCTCGGTCTCCCGCCGCAGCGCCGCCACCATGTCCAGCGTGCGGCGCAGGGTAGCGCCGGCGGCGAGCGCGCGGGCCGAAGCGCGCTGGATGACCGGGCCGTCCGCGGTCGGGTCGGAGAAGGGCACCCCGAGTTCGAGCACGTCCAAGCCGGCCGCGCACATGGCGCGCACGATCGCGAGCGACCGGTCGGCATCCGGGTCGCCGGCCGTGACGAACCCCACGAGCGCCTTTTCCCCCTTCTGAGCGAGCTGTGCGAAGGTCGTTGCGATGCGGTTCATCGGCCCTCCTCCTTTTCCACCTGCGGATCGATCAGGCGCGGGGCCACGATGCCCAGGTCCTTGTCCCCGCGGCCCGAGAGGTTGACCACCAGCCGGTCCTCCCTGGGGCGCCGCGGCGCCTCCTGCATGACCCAGGCGAGGGCGTGCGAGCTCTCCAGGGCGGGGATGATCCCCTCCAGGCGGCAGAGGGTCTGGAAGGCGTGCAGCGCCTCGTCGTCGGTGACCGAGACGTAGCGCGCGCGGCCGATGTCCTTGAGCCAGGCGTGCTCGGGCCCCACTCCGGGGTAGTCCAGCCCGGCCGAGATCGAGTGCGCCTCAAGCACCTGGCCGTTCGCGTCCTGGAGGAGGAAGGACTTGGAGCCGTGGAGCACCCCGACCGAGCCCGCCCCGAGGGCGGCGGCGTGCTTGCCGGTCGCGATGCCGCTGCCGGCCGCCTCAACCCCGATGAGTTCCACCGCGGCGTCGTCCACGAACGGGTAAAAGAGCCCCATGGCGTTGCTGCCCCCGCCGACGCAGGCGATCAGGGCGTCCGGCCGGCGGTCGGGCATCTGCGCCTTCACCTCCAGCCCGATGACCTGCTGGAAGTCGCGCACCATCATGGGGTAGGGGTGCGGCCCGGCGACCGAGCCGATGACGTAGAAGGTGTCCTCTACGGCCTCGACCCAGTAGCGCAGCGCCTCGTTCATGGCGTCCTTGAGCGTCCCCGTGCCCGAGGCGACCGGCACCACGCGCGCGCCCAGCAGGCGCATACGCTGGACGTTGGGCGCCTGGCGGCGGATGTCCTCCACCCCCATGAAGATCCGGCACTCCATCCCGAAGAGCGCGGCAGTCGTGGCGGTGGCGACCCCGTGCTGTCCGGCGCCGGTTTCGGCGATGATCTTGCGCTTGCCCATCCAGCGTGCGAGCAGCCCCTGGCCGACCGTGTTGTTGATCTTGTGGGCGCCGGTGTGGGCGAGGTCCTCGCGCTTGAGGTAGACCGCGGCCCCGCCGAGCTGCGCCGTCAGCCGCTCGGCCAGGAAGAGGGGCGTCGGCCGGCCGGCGAAATCGCGCAGCAGGCGCGCGAGCTCGGAGCGAAAGCGCGGGTCCGGGGATATCCGCCGGTAGGCGGCCTCGAGCTCGAGCACGGCCGGCATCAGCGTCTCGGCGACGTAGCGCCCGCCGTAGGGCCCGAAGTGCCCGGCGGCGTCCGGGACGGCGGCTCCCGGCGCGGGGGACTGGGGTGCGTTCATGCGAATACCCTCCTTTTGCAGGGGGCCGCGGTCGCGGCCCGGATGAATGCCTGAACTTTGCAGATGTCCTTGCGGCCGGGGGCGGTCTCGACGCCGGAGCTGATGTCGACCGCGTCCGGGGATGCCGCGCAGATCGCCTGCGCGGCATTTAGAGGGGTCAGCCCCCCCGCGAGAATCAGGGGGTGCTCCCGGCCGATGCCGGACGCTGCGCTCCAGTCCCAGGCGAGCGCGTTGCCGCCCGGGAGCGCGCCTTGGCCGCATTCCACCAGGAACGCCGAAGCCGAATAGCGCGGCGCGTCTTCGAACGCGGGCGCGCGCTCGGCGAAGAGCGCCTTGATGACGAAAAGCCCCTCGCGGCGCAGCCGCTCGACCACCTCCGGCGGTTCGCTGCCGTGGAGCTGGACCGCGCCGAGCCCGGCCGTGCGGGCGACCCGCAGGACGGTCTCCGGCGGGGCGTCCACGAAGACGCCGACGCAGGCGACGGCGGGCGGGAGCGCCCGGCGGATCCCCCGCGCGGTCTCCGCGCTGATGTAGCGGCGGCTGCGCGGGTAGAACACCAGCCCGATGGCGTGGGCCCCGGCCGCGGCGCAGGCCGCGGCCTCGTCGGCCCGCGTCAGCCCGCAGATCTTGACCTGAACGGTCGGGGAGTCCATCGGCCGTTGCGTCTCAGAGGTCAGTGCATGACCCGACATGATCGGTTTCCCCTCTAAGCATTTTCAGAAAACCGGAAGGGTTTTCTGAACGCACCAGGCTTTCGCCGACCAGGAAGTTGAAGACCGGCGTCCCTCGGTAGCGCAGGATGTCCGCGCGGTCGCGGATGCCGCTGGCTGCGACGGCCGTCTGGCCGGGGGCGAGCGCGGGCAGCACCTTCAGCGTGTGGTCGAGGTCGGTGTGAAACGAGCTCAGGTCGCGGTTGTTGATCCCGATCAGGCGCGCGCCGGCCCGGGCCGCGGTTTCGGCCTCGGCGGCGCTGTAGACCTCCACCAGCGCGGCGAGGCCGAGCGCGCCGGCGGTGCGGAGCAGCTCGGCGAGCAAGGGTTCGGTCAGGATGCGCACGATCAGCAGCACGGCGTCCGCGCCCATGGCGGCCGATTCGTAGAGCTGGTAGTCGCAGAAGAGGAAATCCTTGCGCAGCACCGGCAGGCGCGCAGGCCGCCCGCGCCCGTCGCAGGTCGTCGGCCGAGCCGAGGAAGAAGCGGGTTTCGGTCAGAACCGAGAGGGCCGCGGCCCCGCCCGCGGCATAGGCCCGGGCAAGGCCCGCGGGGTCGAGATCGCCGCGGATCACCCCCTTCGACGGGGAGGCGCGCTTGACCTCGGCGATGACGTTGACTCCCCCGGAGCCGGGCGGGGCGAGGGCCGCGGCGAAGGGCCGGACGTCGGTCCGGGACTCGGCCGCGACGCGCAGGCGCGCGAGCGGGACCGCGCGTGCGGCGGTCGCGACCTCGTCCTGCTTGGCGGCGACGATGCGATCCAGGATGTCAGTGGCCATGACCTGTCCGATCTCGGCCGGCGGGCCCGACGGGCCGCCGGTCGTCAATGGGTGCCGCGGGTGAATTCGACCAGCCGCTCGAGCTTCTGCCGCGCCGCGCCGCTGTCGATCGAATGGGCCGCGAGTCGCAGACCGTCCTCCAGGCGCTCGGCCTTGCCGGCCGCGGCCAGCGCGGCGGCCGCGTTCAGCAGCACCACCTCGCGCGCAGCCGCCCGGCTCGCCCGCCAGGATGCGCCGCGCGAGCGCGGCATTGTGCGGCGGGTCGCCGCCCGCCATCTCGGCCGGGTCCGCGCGGTGGCCGAGCAGCTGCTCGGGCGCGATGTCGTAGGTGCGGATGAGTCCGTCGCGGAGCTCGGTCACGCGCGTGGGCGCGCAGGCCGAAATTTCGTCCAGGCCGTCGTGGCCGTGCACGATGAAGGCGCGCCTGGAGCCCAGCAGCCGCAGCGCCTCGGCGAACATTTCGGTCAGCTGGGGCGCGTAGACCCCGAGCAGCTGGGCGCCGGCGCCGGCCGGGTTGGTGAGCGGGCCGAGCATGTTGAAGATGCTGCGCAGCCCCAGCTCCTTGCGCGCCCCGGCCGCGTGCCGCATCGCGCCGTGGTACAGGGGCGCGAAGAGGAAGCCGATGCCGATCTCGCGCACGGCCTCCTCGACGAGGTCGGGCGAGGCGGCGAGATCGACCCCGAGCGCTTCGATCAGGTCGGCGCTGCCGCAGCGGCTCGAGACCGAGCGGTTGCCGTGCTTGGCGACCGTGACCCCGCAGCCGGCCACGACGAAGGCCGTCACGGTGGAGATGTTGAAGGTGCCGGCCCCGTCGCCGCCCGTGCCGCAGGTGTCGACGACCAGGCCGCCGCCCGCCTGGATGCGCGCGGCCTTGCGGCGCATGGCCTTGGCCGCGCCGGCCAGCTCCTCGAACGTCTCGCCCTTGGTGGCGAGCGCCGCCATGAAGGCGCCGATCAGCGTGTCCGAGAGGGTGCCCGAGAAGATCTCGGCCATCAGCTCCGAGGTTTCCTCCTCGGTCAGGTTCCGTCGCTGGACAATCTTGCGCAAGCCGTCGCGAAACATGAGTCGTCTCTCCTTGGTATCCGTTCTATCGGTGGTCACGCATGCGGGAGAGGCGCTCCGCCTCGATCGTCGCGGCTGGAAAGCCGCTCCCACAGCAGGTTGAACTCCCGCCGCCCATCGGCCTCTGGACGGCCCTACGCATACAGGGTCTGGTGGGTCATCTTGAGAAAGTTGCGCAGCAGCCGCTTGCCCACGGTCGTCATGATGGATTCGGGGTGGAACTGCACGCCCTCGGTGGGGTGGCTGCGATGGCGCAGGCCCATGACCTCGCCGTCCTCGGACTCGGCCGTGACCTCGAGGCAGTCGGGCAGCGACCGGCGCTCCACGGCCAGCGAGTGATAGCGCATGGCGGCGAAGGGGTTCTGGATGCCCTGGAAGAGGGCGCGGCCGTCGGCGGTCACCGCCGAGGTCTTGCCGTGCATCAGCCGCGCGGCCGGGACCACCCGCGCGCCGAAGGCCTGCCCGATCGCCTGGTGGCCGAGGCAGACCCCCAGGATCGGGACGCGCCCGGAGAAGCGCTGGATGGCCGGCACGGTGATGCCCGCATCCTCCGGCCGCCCGGGCCCGGGCGAGATGACCAGGCCGCGGGGCTCGAGCGCCTCGAGCTCGTCCACGGTCAGGCGGTTGTTGCGCAGGACGCGCACCTCGGCGCCCATCTGCATCAGGTACTGGTAGAGGTTGTAGGTGAACGAGTCGAAGTTGTCGATCATGACCAGCATGGTAGCCTCCCGGGCAGATGTCTAAAATGTCAAAAATGCCTAAACTGCCTAAAATGAGCTAAACTGCCTAAAATTGTCGGATGGTAAAGCCGTCGCCCAGACACCCAAACACCCAAATACCGAAAGACCCAAACACCCTTTTCTTCTAAAACCTCGTCTGCGCGGTCAGCTCCAGTGCCTTCTGGAAGGCCTTGGCCTTGTTCACGGTTTCCTGCCGCTCGCGTTCGGGGTCGGAGTCGGCCACGATGCCCGCACCCGCCCGCACCGTGAGCCGGCCGTCCATGATGCAGGCGGTCCGGATCGTGATCGCCATGTCCATATTGCCGCTGAAGGAGAGGTAGCCGACCGCGCCGCCGTAGGGCCCGCGCGGCCGCCCTTCGAGCTGGCCGATGATCTCCATCGCCCGGACCTTGGGGGCGCCCGAGAGCGTGCCGGCCGGGAACGTGGCTGCAAAGAGGTCCCAGGCGTCGAGCCCGGAGCGCAGGTCGCTCTTGATGTTGGACACCAGGTGCATGACGTGGGAGTAGCGCTCGACCACCATGAGGTCGGTCACCTGCACCGAGCCGATCTCCGCGACCCGCCCGAGGTCGTTGCGCCCGAGGTCCACCAGCATCAGGTGCTCGGCCCGCTCCTTCTCGTCCTGCAGGAGCTCGTCGGCGAGCGTGCGGTCCTCCTGTTCGGTCTTGCCGCGCGGCCGGGTGCCGGCGATCGGGCGCAGGGTGGCGATGCCGTTCTCCAGCCGCACCATGGTCTCGGGCGAGGAGCCGACGAGCACGGTGTCGTCCAGGTGCAGGAAGAAAAGGTAGGGGGACGGGTTGACGTAGCGCATGGCGCGGTAAAGCCGCCAGGGCTCGGGTGCGGACGCGCTCTCGAACGGCTGCGAGAGCACCGCCTGGATGACGTCGCCCGCACGGATGTGCTCCTTGACCGCGCGCACCTGGGAGCGGAACTCCTCGTCCGGCACGGTCGCCGCGAGGTCGGGCTGGCCGTTGGCGGCGACCGCCGGGCGCGGCATCGGCGCGGCGATCGTGTCCAGCACGCGCTCGAGGCGAGTTTCGGCCTCGGCCCAGTCGCGCTCCGGCTCGCCGTTCGGGAAGGTCAGCGCCACCACCAGCAGGGTGTGGCGCGAGTTGTCGAAGATCAGGACGGTTTCCGGAACCATGAAGCAGGCGAGCGGTTTGTCGGCCGGCCAGGCGTGCGGGATCTCCTCGATGAAGGAGACCATCTCGTAGTTGAGGTGCCCCACGAGGCCCCCCCAGAAGCGCGGCAGGCCGAAGACGTCGGCCGGCCGGTAGGGCGCCAGCAGCTCGCGCAGCACCTGGAAGGGGTTGCCCGCGTGCGGCACCCGGCGCACGGCCCCGGCCTGCTCGATTTCGACCGCGTCGGCGAAGACCCGCACGAGCATGTGGGCCGAGAAGCCGAGGAAGCTGTAGCGCGCCCAGCGCTCGCCGCCCTCGACGCTCTCGAAGAGGAAGATCGGGCCGCGACCCTCGTAGAAGCGGCCGAGCAGCGACACCGGGGTCAGGGTGTCCGCGAGGACCTGGGTGCAGACCGGGACCACGCGGTATTTCTCGGCCAGGCGCAGGTACTGGTTCTTGTCCGGGAAGCGGTTCAGGATCATGATTCCTCCTTGCTCGGGGTTGGGCCATCGTCCGTTCGCGGTCTCCGAAACGCAAAGGGCCGCGGGGGTTGCCCCACGGCCCTTTGGGAGAAATAAAAAAAGGATCGTGGGGCTGTTGGAGCCGCCTACGATCCTGGGTGTTTCGGATAATGCCGGTCGCGCAGGCTACTCCGCAGAGTCGGCCCGCCACCACCATGAACAGCGCTTGAGAGTTGTGTCGATAACGGTCATCGATCCCTTTTTCCTTGGCCGCTAAATTACGCGTTTCCCCGACGGTGTCAAGAATTTTTTTCCGGGCCGGCCGCCGGGGGGCGCGAGCTGCAGCCGGATGCGCCGCAGGTCTTCGGCTGTCGGCGGGAAGGGGTAGTTGCGCAGGTGCGGCCCGGGGCGCGAGTTGGCGAAGGGCCGGTTGCAGGCGACCTCGCCGTCCCCCCCCGTGCACCCGGAGGTCCGGAACGGCTCACCCGAGTTCACGACCGCCTCCAGTTCCGCGGGCGGGACACCGAAGGCGGTGATCCGGCCGCCCGGGCCGAAGGCGAACCCCTCCGTGCGGGCGATGCCGCGGTCGATCAGGTAGCGCGCGAGCTGGACGCGGCGGTAGCGGCTCATGGCCGGCCGCGGGTGGCCCTGCATCGGGGAGCCCGGCTCCGGGAAGAAAGAGAAGAGGTGCGTGCCCCCGCCCATGTCGCGCGCGCGCTGAACGGCGGCGCACATCTCCTGCTCGGTTTCGCCCATCCCGACGATGAGGTGGACCCCGGCCTGGCCGCGGCCGAAGACCTCGATCGCCCGGCCGTAGCACTCCCAGTAGACCTCCCACCGGTGCGGTCCCCCGACCCCGCCGCCGCGGTAGCGGTCGAAGAGCGTCGAGGTGGCCAGGTCGACTGCGACCCCGACCTTGTCGGCCCCGGCCGCCCTCAGCTCTTCGAGGTCGCCCGGCCGCAGGACGGTGGGGGTGATCAGGAGCGACACCGGCCGGTCGACGGCGGCGCGCAGCCGCCGGCAGACGGCGGCCGTGTCCGCGACCGCGCGGCGTCGCGTCACCATGGAGATGCACACGCGGCGGATGCGCTCGCGCCGCTCAACGATGCGTCGGACGATGTCCCCGAGCGGGAAGGCCGGCCACTGCACGCGGATGAAGCTGCGCCCGCCGTCCGCGGGTTCCGGCCGCCCGGCCGCGAGTCCGCAGTAGGCGCAGCGCGCGCGGCAGCCCTCGGGGTAGGTCAGCAGCAGGTTGATGCAGTAAAGGCGGGCGTCGCGGTAGAACAGCCCGGGCGCCCAGCCCAGGGTCATGGCGGCCGCGAGGCTCATGCGCAGGTGGCCGGGGCTGGACGGGAGGGTGTCGGTAACGGTCATGGAGTCACTCATTCTTTGGTCCACCTCGGGCCCGATCCCTGTGGGAGCGGCTTTCCGGCCGGGATAGTCGGCCCGGTGATCCAGCTGTCGCCCGCCCAGCGCTCCGGCACGGAGCAGCAGGAGCGCTGGTAGCGGATCGCGAGGCCGTGGTGGCGGGCGCGCGCGACCGCCTCCTCCGAGGGCAGCGCCATGCGGTTCACGCCGGCGTCGACGGCGAGGACGTCGAGGCGGCTCGCGCCGCGCGGCCGCGCGCAGCCGAGGCTGATCGTGAGATCGGGCATGCGCAGCCGGGCGCGTGCAATCAGCCCGGCCACCGCCTCGGGGGGCGGCGGTGCGGCCCGGTGCAGCGGGGTGCCCGGCAGGCCCATGAAGGCGACGACGACCAACTGCTCGAGCCGGAAGCGGGCGACGAGATCGAGGGCGCGCTCCTCGCTCACCATCCGGCCGCCGTCGAGCCCGCAGACGATGTGCGGCACGACCGGGAGGCCCGCCGCCTGAAGCGCCTCAAGCGCGGCCGCGACCCGCTCGACCCCGAAGGGGACGTGGCAGACGCGGCGCAGCGTGTCGTCGTCCCCGACGAGGTCCACGAGCGCCTGGTCGACCCCGGCCGCCTTCAGGCCAAGGGCGTCCCGCACGTGGATGAACCCCGCGTGCACCGAGACGTGCAGCCGGGTCGTGGCCTTCACCCGGCGGATCGCCGGCAGGAAGCGCTCCCACGGCAGGCAGCCGTCGGCGTCGCAGCCCCCGCTGATAAGAACGCCCGGGTGCCCCTCGCGTTCGATCTCCCGGCAGCGCGCAACCAGGAGCTCGGGGCTATCGGCCGCGAGCATGGGCGCGAGCAGGCTGCCGCGGCAGTGGTCGCACATCAGCTCGCAGCGGCCGCCGGTGAGCGAGAGCGCCGGGTACCGGCCCGGGACACCGTCCAGGACGAACATCCCCGGAAGGAAGAAAGTGATGCTGCGGCCCTTGCGCTCCCAGCTGATCCGCCGGGCCTCGGATAAGGATGGCGCCCCATCACGCATGCCGTCCTCCCGCCCCCTCACCCTGGCCCTCTCCCACCCCGGGGGGGAGGGACGGCCGGTGGTACTCCTCGAACGCGACCCAGCAGGAGCGGATGATGTCGTCGAACCGCCCCCAGTCCGTTTCCATGCGGCGGCGCCGGGCCGCCGCACGCGCGAGCGTCCCTCCGAGCACATCGCGCCACTCCTCGTCGTAGCACCGCAGCAGCCTCACATCGTCCTCGACCGCGGCGCGGGCGGCCCACCTCCCGGCCATGGCCCCGCAGGTGACCGCGCTGAAGATGCCGGCGCTCGTGACCGGGTGCGTCTGGCCGGCGGCGTCGCCGACCAGCAGGAGGTTGCCGCGGACCGAGTCGGCGAGCGGGGCGACCGGGATCCAGCCCGCCTGGTAGGAGGCGACCGGGCCCGCGATCCGGCCGCGGCGTTCGAGCGTCACGAGGAAGGCCGCGAGCGCCGCGCTCGGACGGGGCCCTCCGGGCACCGGGGCGAACCCGACACCGGCATTGGCCTGCTCCAGCCTCGGGAAGAGCCAGGCGTAGCCGGCGTGGTAGTCCGGGTGCAGATAGACTTCCGTGACGTCTATCGGTTGCACGAGGCGCACCCGGGCCTGGATCGCGGGCACCAAACGGCGGTGGACGAGCCCCGCCCAGCGGCCGACGGTCGAGAGCGGGCCGTCTGCGCCGACGATGACCCGCGGCCGCAGCACGAGCGTCGTGCCGCCCCGGCGTTCGAGGACGACCGCGTCCCCCTCCAGGCGCCGGGCCGCCGTCCCCGTGAGCAGGCTCGCTCCCGCCCGCTCGGCCGCGGCCGCAAGCAGCTGGTCGAAGCGGTCGCGTTCGATGACGTAGCCGGGCGCGTCGAGCTCGCCCGCCGGCTCGTCGCGCACGAAAGTGCGCATCGCCCTTACGGCCTGCACGACCGCCGGGCCGCAGGCGGGCACGTCCCGCAGCAGCATGGCCGGGATGTACTCGGCACACTGCACGGGCACCCCGATCGTCCGGCGCCGTTCGACCACCGTCACCCGGGCACCCGCCTGCGCGGCTGCGAGCGCCGCCGCGGTGCCGGCCGGACCGGCGCCGACCACGAGGATGTCGCAGCCGGCGCGGGTCACGCGATCCCGCCCAGCACGCGGTCGAGCAGGTCGACGACGAGATCGGTCTGTCGGTCGAAGCCCCCGGCGTAGGCGTCGCGGGCCTGGCCCAGGTCGTAGCAGGTCGTGTGGTCGATATCGAGCAGGATGCCGGGGACCCCGGCTCGCTCGAAATCCCCGGCGTGCTTGGTGAAAAAGGGCCGGCAGCAGCAGCCGACGAAGGCCGCCTCACCGTCGGCCCGCATGCGCACCAGCTCTCCCCAGAGGTCCTCGAAGCTGACGACGGTCGCCACCCGCATGCCCCGGTCCGTCCCGGCCCGCCACGCGTGGCCGACCGTGCAGTCGTCCCGACCGCACACGCGGCAGGACTTGTCATGGCGCAGGTCGCAGTCGGCGGGCTTTGCGCAGTAGGGCAGCAGCAGGACCGAGGGCCGGCAGCCGATGACCTCCGCAAAGGACCCGTTGGTCGGGCTGATGCGGTCGCAGTCGGCGAGCGGGAGGCCCGTGCGGGCGATGGCGAGCTTTTGGAAGAGCGGGTCGAGCGGCCGGGCGAACTCCGCGGCGCTCAAGCCCGGGATCCGCAGCGCCCCGTCATCGAAGAAGTCCTGGATGGTCCGGCGCAGGGCAGCGGGATCGAGGTCCGCGCCGCGGAGCGCGGCCTCGAGGTCGTACAGCGCCCGGTGGGGAAAGGCGAGAAAGTCCCCGGTGATGAAGAGGTCATGCACGCGGTTGCGTCGCAGATCGGGCGACAAGGTGAAACGCACCAGGCCGGCCTCGAATTTGGCGGCCCCCTGCAGGCTCCCGCGCGGCCGGGCGGTCGGTCGCACCGGGTCGACCCACTCCGCGGAGCGGTAGTATGGCAGCCGGGCCTGGAAGCGCGCGGTTTCCTCAGCCGTCAGGCCGGACGGGACGAGCCGGATGCCCAAACCGCGCTCGAAGCCGCGGCGCACGGCGTCCTTGATCTCGGCGAGCGGCGGGGTACGCCCGAGCACCCAGCGCAGGCAGGTCACGCGCTCCTTGATCGAGTCGATCTCCCGGGCCTTGAGCTTTTCGACCGGGACCCGCAGCGCGCGCAGCATGGTGTCGACGTCGAAATCCACCAGCATCGTGCCCTGGAAGAGGAAGGCCTCCCCGGACTCCGTGCCTCCCGTACCGGAGATCTTGCGTCCGTCGACCTCGATGTCGTTGCGCGGCCGGAAGTCGGCGGAGACCCCCAGAATCGCGAGCGCGTCCACCACCGGCAGGCACAGGGTCCGGAAGAGCCGCGGGTTGGGTACCCCGACGTCGAAGACGGCCTTGCGGCAGATGACCTCCCACCCCAGCTGGTTCTCGTCGAAGAAGATCGCGCCGCCGCCCGTGTTGCGGCGGTTGACGTCGATGCCCTGGGCGCGGCAGTAGTCGACCCGCACCTCCTCGGCCACGGACTGGTGGTAGCCCACGAGCACCGCGCGGGGCTTGAACCGCAGGAAACGGATGGTGTCGGGCGTGCGGCCCTCGCCCTTGAGCTCGAGCAGCACATCGTCGAGGGCCATGTTTTCGGCCGCCGTCATGGGCGGGGTGTCGAGCAGGCGCCATGCCATCATGCGCGACGGTATAGCGCGTCCGCGCGTCCGGTTCAACGCCCGCCGGTCCGAAGCCGTCCGGACGCGGCGAGCGCTTGAGAATCGGAGCGGAGTGCATTATACTGGTTGTATCAGAACGGAGGTTTTTTTGAGATGCTCAAACGCTTGACGATTTCGCTCGCGCTCCTGCTCACCGCCATGGTCCTGGTGTTCGGCGACTGGGCCGTCTCGGACGAGGCCGTGCCGACCTGGCCCGGCGCCGAAGAGCGGCCGCCCGCCTATGACCAAACCCCCGGCAACCGTTCGTCCGGCTATTGACGAGCTGACGTCCGCCCGCGCGCTGCCGACGGGTTCTTCCCGCAGGACCCGTCGTTCCTGCCGCATCTCCCCGATTCACCCGACAGCTTCGCTCAGCGGAGCAACCCGGGTGGAGTCACATCGTCCTGCTGCTCGCCGGCTCATTCCTCCGGAGTTTTGGCTTTCTTCTTGGCGGCGCTCTTGGGCTTGGGCGGAGCCGGTTTTGCGGCGGCGGCGAGATCCTCCTGCCGCTTCTTCTCCCACTGGCGGCGCCCCTGGATGCGGCCCTGGAACTCTGCGGACGTCTGAACCTCCTCGCCGTTTTTCCACCGGATCACCATGGTATCGCCGTCGATGGAGACGACTTTGAACTGTCCCTTTTCGTTTTCGTAGGACTCGTCGACGGAAAACTCAAATTCACCGTTCGGGTTCATTCTGCGTTCCCTTCGCCTGGTTGTTTTTGCTGATTTTGCTTATCCTACACTAAGCACTGCCGCGGAGGAAGCGATATTGGGGGTCACATCTTGATCCCTCTTTAATTGGCGACACTAACCTGTTCGGGAACGGCCGAGCCGTCCAGAGGTGCGATAACCAGCCTGCCGCTTTTACGACTAACTGCCTGCCGATGCCCTGCGCTACGGGTCTTGAGCTGTCCTCGACCCGCCCCAAGCGCCTGGGCACCGCCCGCAATGGCTCTTTGAGATAGCGAACCAAAACCATGACGTTCTGGATGGTGGCGGTCACATATTCCTGGATGGCCACGCGCCACAGCCAGCGCCAGCGCGCCCGCTTGATCCCGTAGCGGGTGCCGCGGGCAAAGGAGCGCTCCATGAGGTGCTGGCGCTGCTTGCGGTCCGCTCGCCCCTGCAGGCTCTGGGATTGCAAGAGCATCCGGTCCAGAGCCTCTTGCCGCAGGTGACGCTTGAGGCTGCGTCCGGCACGGCTGCGCGTGCACTGCGGCCGCATGCTGCAGTGGCTGCACGTCTTGGACGCTGCCGTGTACTCCCACTGTTGGCGCTGAGCGTTGAAGCGGCGGCGAGTCAATCGCCGACCAGCCGGACAGATGAAGCTATCGGTGCTCGCCTCATAGCGAAAGGACTCTTTTGGCAGGATCCCGGCTTGCCGGCCCGAGCCCCGCTGCCCGTGCTCCAAAGAGGCAAAATGACTTTTGACCCCGCGGTCATGGCAGCTGAGGTAATTGTCCATGGTGCCGTACTTGCTGTCGGCCACACAGACTTCGGCGGCAACACCCGTGTTGCGGGCGTGCCCATCCAGCAGGCTGTCCATGCGATGGGCCTCGTGCACCGAGCCGGTGCTCACCTCGGTAGCGGTGATGACCTCGCAGTGCTCGTCCACCGCCCGGTGCACCTGGTACTTGAGCCGTGAGCCGCCCACGCCTCGGCGCACGGTGGAGGCATCCGGATCGGTCGTGGAGACGTCGGTGCGGTTGACCGCTTCCGGCTGCGCCGGCTCATCCAGGCGCTCTTGCAGCTTGCGGTAACCTGTATCCAGCTGGGCTTTAAGCGTTTGGGTGTTCACCACCGAGGTGTTGGAGGCGTCGGCCTGCACCAAGCAACTGTCCATAAACAGCTTGCGGCCGTCTACCAGACCGGCCTCAACGCATTGCAACACGATACGCTCAAAAAAGAGTTTGAACGCCTCGGCCCCCCAGCGCGTGCGGGCCTTAGAGAGCACACTGTGGTTGGGATCTCGCTGTCGAGGTCAAACCCCAAAAACCACAGCCAGTCCAAGCGCTCCGGGATGGTGGCCAGCAACTCACGCTCGGAGCGCACGTTATAGAGGATCAACAAGAGCATCATCTTCAGGATGACCGGCGGCGGCACGGACACATTGCCATTGCTCCCATAGCGATCCCGGACTTCCTTGTAGATGAAATCAAAATCGATGTGCGTGGCGATCTGCCTCAACACATGATCGCTGCGGATGCGCTGATCCAGGCGGATCCGCTCGTAAAACAGCTTCTGCTGCGGCTTTGGCTGGCGGCCCATCATGGCGAAGGTGCACCTTAGACTATATATATTATTCTTGATTTCAACGCCTGTGCCCGCTGCGTGCACTCTTCACGCAAGAGCCCTCGGGCGGCCACGACCAGGACGCTCGCCTCGTCCTGAAAGCACCCCGCACCGTGCGCCACATTTTTAAGCGGAGCCTTGTCCGCGTCGAGATCGCTGTTGAGGATCCTAATTCAACGCGGCCATGACCCGACTGGCCCCTGGAGGCGGTCCGGCAGGCGGGTGCTTGGCTAAACGCGCGCGAATAGCGCGGCATGAAGGGGAAGTCGAGGGTGACCCGGAAGACGGTGTTAACGGTGAGCAGTGACAGCGCAATCGTGCCGACGATCGGCGGGGGCAGAACCTGAAGCATGTGCAGACTCCGTGTGGCGGCGCTCGCGAGTTGCGTCGGACATGCTGCCCTCCCGGAAGAAAATGCCACCGCGCGAATCGAGTTTGAAGAGGCCGTTGCTTAACACCGTGCCGATGGAGCGTCAAGGGGAGGGCGATGGGCCCCAAGAGTCGGTGATGACTGCGGCACGCCTGAAAATTTGAGAAGGGTGTGGTAGAATGTATTATCGAACGGTTCAACCCCGCAAAGGAGGTACCCTTTGAAACGAAACCACTGGGGACGCTTGACGACCATCGTGTGTGTGGCCGCTGTTCTGGCATGCGGCGGCGCCGGAGGAGACACGTCATCGAGCTCCACCCCGCAGCCGGCGGTGGCCAGCGTCTCTCCTCTGCCTGACGACAGCGCCGTCGGCGCGGCCGCCGAGGTGTCCGCTACGTTCGACGCGAACATGGGCGCCGCGTCCGCCGCAAGCTTCGTGGTCTACGGCTCCCTGACCGGGAAGCGCTCGGGGACCTTCTCCGGGGGGGGCACCGCTACCCTGAGCTTCGGCCCCTCCGGCAACTTCAAGGCTGGCGAACTCGTGGAGGTGACTCTGACTCAGGGCCTCGCCTCGACCGGCGGCCTCTCGCTCGACCAGCCTTATGTCTTCCGGTTCGTGGTCGAGACCGGGGGCGGCACGGGGGGATTCGTCGGCACTCAAACCATAGCCGGCCGGACGAACGCGGTGGCCGTCGTGGCCGGGGACTGGGACGGGGACGGCGACGTGGACCTGGCCGTGGCCGATTTCGGAGCCGACCGCATCACCATCCTCGCCAACAACGGCGCCGGGGTTTTTCCCGTAGCGGCCACGCTGACCGGCCAGGTGGGCGTCACGGCCCTCGCGGTCGGGGACTGGGACGGGGACGGCGACCTGGACCTGGCGGCGGCCGATTTCGGCTCCAACAGCGTCGCCATTCTGAAGAACGACGGCAGCGGCAATTTCACGCTGACCGGCACCGTCGCCGGCCGGCAGGGGGCCCAGGCCCTGGCGGTCGGGGACTGGGACGGGGACGGTGACCTGGATCTGGCGGTGGCCGATTTCAGCTCCAACAGCGTCGCCATCCTGCGGAACGACGGCACGGGGTCGTTCGCGCTCGCCGGAGCGGTGAACGGCCTGGACGGGGTCAGCGCGCTGGCCTCCGGGGATTGGGACGGGGACGGCGACCTGGATCTCGCTGCGGCGAATTTCGGGAGCAACACGGTGGCCGTTCTCATCAACGACGGCAGCGGCGTTTTCTCGATCTCCACGACCGTGGCGGGCATGACGAACGCCCGGGCGCTCAGCGCGGGGGATTGGGACGGGGACGGGGCCCTGGATCTCGCGGTCGGCAATTCCGGGTCCAACGCGGTTGCGATCCTGAAGAACAACGGCCTGGGCGTCTTCACGCTCGTGCAGACCATCACCGGTCAGACCAACGTCGCGGCGCTGATCTCGGGGGACTGGGACGCCGACGGCGACCTGGATCTGGCTGCGGCCAATTTCGGCTCCGACAGCCTGACGGTTTTGACCAACACCGGCAGCGGAAGCTTTTCTTCCCTGGGAACCGTTGCCGGTCTGGTGGGAGTCAGCGGCCTGGCGGCCGGCGACTTCAACGCCGACGGGAGCCTCGATCTGGCGACAGCCGACCGCGGGTCCAACAGCGTTCAGATCCTGATCAATCAACCCTGATCGTTTTCATGCCGGTTGTCGAAACCCCATATCGGGCCCTCAGGCGCCTTTTGGGGACGGGGTCCCCTGGGACGCCCGCCAGCTGTCCCGCACCCTCACCGCCATTACTTCCCCGCGGGCGCACTCGCCCGAGTCCGAATAGAGGCTGCAGCGCACGAGCGTCTTTCGGGGGCCGGCCTCGGCGATGCGGGCGCGCAAAATCACCGGCAGCTCGAGCGGCGTGGGGCGCAGGTAGGTCACGTTGAGGTTGGCGGTGACGCACCAGATGTGGGGGGCGGAACCGATGGGGCGACCCTCCGCCTGGTAAGCATGAGCGATGGCGGTGCAGACGCTGTGGCAGTCGATCAGAGTGGCGATGATGCCGCCGTTGAGGAATTGAGGCGGGCCCGCCGACTGGTGGCTTTCGGGCTGGTAAACGCAGACCCCTTCATCCCCCTCCCAGACGCTTTTGATCCGCAGTCCGTGAAGGTTGGAAGGGCCGCAGCCGTAGCAGAGGTTGTCGGGGATCAGATCCTGGAATGCGGTCGAACTCATGGGCTTCCTCTTCCCTGCCGTCCCGACAGGGTCAGGGCGTTCAAGCGACGACCTTCCCCCCTGAGAAGACGCAGCGGTCCGTGACCGGCCCATCGGGGGTTTCGATCTCGAAGGCGCAGGCGCCGGCCAGCCCTCTGCGCTTCATCTCCTCGCAGAGGCCGAACAGAACCCGTTGGGCTGCCTCAGCGGAGGCGGCCTGCAAGTCGATTTTGATCACGGCCTTCATGCCGAGCTCCTCGTCTCCTCAGACACTTCCCTGCATTGCCACGCCTCAACCGATCGACGCGAACCGGCTCGGGAGCGAAATCTCACCACCTCATAAGCCTTTGGCCATGTGCATCATATACCATTGGGCCGCGGGAAGGAAATGCGGTGCACCGCTTCAGCCGAACCACAATCCCGGTGACGAACTTGCATCGATGTCCTGCAACCGGATAAAGTGCGGCTGCGTAAACGTGTAGACCCTATCATCCTGATGGGCGGGGGAAAAAACGAATCGCGGAGGTGTCTGGATATGCAAGAGATCGCCGAGCAACTGCGCGCCGTCGTCGCCATCGTGGGGCCCGAGCTGTCCCGGATCGACAGCGGTGATGTGGCAATACAGACCGCCCCGGGCGAGTGGTCGAAGAAGGAAATCCTCGGCCACCTGATCGACTCGGCCGCGAACAACCACCAGCGTTTCGTCAGGGCGGTTGCCGGTGCCGGGCTGGAATTCCCGCCCTACGCTCAGAACGAATGGGTCAGACTCCAGCGGTGCAACGAACGTCCGTGGGCGGCTCTGGTCTCCCTATGGTCGGCTTACAACGATCACCTCTCTCACGTGATCGCGTGCATCCCTGATGCGGCAAAGCCCTCCCCGTGCAACATCGGCACGCCCGAACCGGTGGCCCTGGAATTCGTCGTCACGGATTACCTTCGGCACCTGAAGCATCACCTGAAGGATATCCTGGGCGGCGAGCTTCTATAACCTTGGGACCTTCACGCCTCGCCGGTGCGTCCGATATAGACCTCTTCGCCGGTGAGCCGGTTGAGGAACACATCCATCCCGTTTTCGCGGCGCAGGAATTCCAGGCTTTTGTCCAATTCCCCGGCGGGGATGAACCCGTAGGTCTGGCTTAGAGAGCCTTCATACTCCCAGCCTTCCGGCAGCATGATCGACGCGACCCGGCTGCCGACGAGGCGGCACGCAGCCACCTTGGCGCCGGCGCCGGTCAGATCCACGTGCCCGAACTCCAGCCACCCGGATGGGGATGCCGGGCCGCCCATCTGATCGACCACGACAAGGTCGATCGCCTTCCCGCCGTCGAGGTAGGTCAGCCCCACCCGGTCCAGCGATCGGACATAGCCCTCGACGTCGGCCGGCGACATGAACCCCACGCGGGCGATCTCGCCGTCGGCGCAGAACGTGAAGTTCGGCGCGGCGGAGGCGAACGCCGGCCACCCGCCGGGGAACTTCGCGTCCACCGCGCTTCTCCGAACGATCACCGAAATCGCTTCGACCAGAACCGCCATCAGGGCCCCCCGCCCAGGCGGCCGCACCCGGCTGAACCCAGCGCCACCTCGGCCGCCACCCGCTGCAGGAGGTTGGCGGTTTCAGGCGGCAGCTCCGGGCGCTGTTTACCTTCTATCATGAAGCCGGCCGGCAGGCCGACCGGGCTCGCGCCGGTCAGCACGGCGTACAGCACGCAGGCGGACAGGTAGGAGCCGGCGGCGCTGGCGTGCCGCCCGTCGGCGTGGTGGAGCTCGAGCGCCGGGTCGAGATGGAGAGCGCGCTGCCAGGCCAACCCGGCCGGGGCGAGTAAGGCATCCGTCTCCTCGGCCACGGACGTATACGCGTCAGCGATGTCGGCCTGCGTCTGCGGGTGCAATCGGTGCGCCCATGTCATGTACAAGACGGTCCTCGCGCCGCCGCCGCGGATTTCGGCATCGAGCAGACGCGCGTGCCGCTCGAAGGAGACCCGGTTATTCAGCGGGCCTCTGCTGCTGTCTTGGAGCACGACAAAATCCCAACCCCCGCCGACAATGAGCTCGCGGGTGCGGGCGTTGTCCCAGTGCCACTCCAGGCTGACCGAATCGCTGACGGACTGGTCGACCTCCACCGGCGTGCGAGGCGCGGAAGCCTCGATCAGCCGCTTCACCATCTGAGGCATGTAGTTGAGGTACGTGTGGCTGTTGCCGACAAACAGCAGACGCATGGTCATGGCCTTGGATTCACGCGAGCCTGAGCCGGTTCTGAGAAGGCGAGCGTTCTTGCATACCGCTGGCTTCTGAAGTGTTTGAGGGTCATGTCCATGAAGGCTCTGATCAGATTGGAGATGTATTTGTCTTTGTGGTGAACCATAAAATATTACTAGATAAAGACTTTCCGTCTTGACGCGGTACTGCTTGATTATCCCCCGTTTGACTTCTTTCTCCACCACCCCGATGGGAACGATCGACATGCCGAGGCCGACGGCGACCGCGCGTTTGATCGCCTCGTCGCTGCCGATCTCCATCACCGTTTTGGTGGCGATCCCCTGCCGCCGCAGCCTCTCCTCGATGTACTCGCGAGTCCCGGACCCTTTTTCGCGTACGATGAGCGGCTGGTGACTCAGCTCTGCCGGCAGGATCGACGGCTTCTGGCCGAACGAGCGGGACTTACTCGTGATGACCACCAGCTCCTCCTTCCACAACGGGGTCACCACCAGGCTGGGGTTAACCGGGACGTTGCCGATAAATCCGAGGTCGTCGTTCAACATCAGGATGTCGTCGATGACCCCCTTCTTGTTCTTGACCTTCATGTGAATGTCGACGCCCGGGAACTGCTTGCTGAACACGTTGATGAGCGGCGCCAGATGATAGGTCCCCACGGTCAGCCCCGTGCTGATCTTGAGGTTGCCCGTCATGCCGCCTTTCAAATCGTCCATGTGGTCGTCGGCCTCTTTCACGAGGTTGAAGACCCGCTCGGCATAGCCGAGCAGGGCCTCCCCCGGATCGGTCAGCTCGACCTTGCGACCGGACCGCTCGAAAAGTTTGAGGTCGTAGTGGCCTTCCAACTGCTTGATTTTGATGCTGACGGCCGGTGGGGTAACGAACAGTGCATCCGCCGCCGCAGCGAAGCTCTTGAACTTGGCCACGTGATAGAAGACTCGCAACTGGCTGAGGTCCATCCCGGGACCCCCTTTCCGGCCCGATGGGATTGATAAGAAAATTTTAATCATTTCTTCATTATTATTAATTTGATTTTAATCACGGCAGCCGAATATAGTCAAGCCACTCTTCAATCCATCACTCGCAGCCGTATCACCTACCACTACTCAAAGGAGGTCAAGCGCATGGGCAAAATCAGCATGGTGATGTTCGATCTTTCCGGCACGACGGTCTACGACGATACGGGGGTCCGGGACAGCCTTTACAAGGCCGCAGTGGAGTTCAAGATCAAGACCACGCCCGATGAGATCATGTTCAACATGGGCACCAACAAAATCCACCTCTACCAGTTCCTCATCGCGCGCCAGATGGGCAAAAAGATCGACATCGAAGACTTCGAGAAGATCAAGGACCCCGAGACCTACGAACCGGCCAAGAAAGTGTTCGACCGGTACCAGCAGATCATGCTCGACCACTATCGCACCCAGTGCAAGCCGATCCCCGGCGCCGAGGACACCTTCCGGTGGTGCCACGATCACGGCATCAAGGTAGCCACGGACACCGGTTTCCACAGCCTGATCACCGACGCCATCATGGAGAGTCTCGGCTGGGTGAAGCGCGGCCTGGTCGACCTCGCGGTCGACGTGGAGGACATCCCCGGGGAGATCGGGCGGCCGGCGCCCTTCATGCTTTTCCACGCCATGACGCACTTCAACGTTCAGAGCGTCCACGAGGTCATCAAGGTCGGCGACACCCCGGCCGACATGCTCTCGGGCCGCAACGCGGGCGTGCGCGGCGTCGTCGGCGTGCTCAGCGGCCCGCGGCCGGTGACCGACTGGGGCAAATACTGGCACACCCACGT
Organism: uncultured delta proteobacterium; assembly: GCA_963791285.1. Classification (GTDB taxonomy): domain Bacteria; phylum Desulfobacterota; class Desulfobacteria; order Desulfobacterales; family SpSt-501; genus SpSt-501. The sequence continues at coordinate 405,119 of CAWBSC010000003.1, read as the reverse complement.
CATCCAGAGCGTGGCCGACCTGCCGCAGCTGATTGAGTCAGAGTTCCTGAGATAGCCGACACGGGGCGGGGGCCCGGCCTCCGCCCCAAAGAAGCACCGCCTGGAGGCGTCATGCCTGTCGGATTGGATCCATCCAGAATCCCCCGCTACTACTGAATCCTGGAGGATGGCTTTGTGAAAACCGGAAAAGCTGCCGTAATGACCGAGATCAATGGCGACCTCGAGATCAGAACATATCCCCTGCCCACGCCCGAGAAGGGGGGGATCCTGGTCCGGATCACCTGCTGCACCATCTGCGGCTCGGATGTCCTCGCCTGGGCGGGCAAGAAGAAATCCCACATCCCGATGATCCTGGGGCACGAGATCGTCGGGAAGATCGTGGAGCTGGGCGAAGGGGTCGCCTGCGATTCCGGAAACCGTCCCCTCAAGATCGGGGACCGTGTGACGTGGACCATCATGAGCAGCTGCGGCAAGTGCTACTACTGCCGCGAGAAGGGGCTCATGATGAAATGCCGCGAGCTGATGAAATACGGGCACGACAGCTGCGCCGCCGCCCCGCATTTCAACGGCGGGTTCGCCGAGTATTGCTACATTACCCCGGGGACCTGCGTAGTCCGGGTGCCGGACACGCTCTCCGACCGGGTGGCCACCCCGGCCAACTGTGCGCTCGCGACCGTCGTCGCGGGCTGGGAAGCCGTGCATCTGAGGGCGTTCGAAAACGTCCTGATCCAGGGCGCCGGCGCGCTCGGCTTTTACGCCGCCGCCCTGGCCAGCCACTACGGCTGCCGCCGCGTGATCGTGACCGACATCCTGGATCATCGGCTGGAGGCGATCCAATCCTTCGGCGCGACCGATGTCATCAACACACAGGGCATGACGGACGACGACATGGTTAAGGCGGTTCGCGACCTCACCGACGGTTTCGGGGCCGACGTCGCCATGGAGTGCGCCGGGACCCCGCTGGTCATCCCCGCGGGGCTGAGGAGCCTGAGGATCGGCGGTCGCTACGTGGAGCACGGGTGCACCTTCCCGAACGCAAACGTCACCTACGACTTCTCGGATATCGTTTTCCGGTACCTGACCATAACGGGCGTGCACAACTACGACACCCGGCACCTGCAGTCGGCCATCGATTTTCTCGATCAGACCCAATCGAAGTACCCGTTCGAGAAGATGGTCACCCACACGTTCCCGCTCGAGCGGATCAACGAGGCGCTGAAACTGGCGCAGTCGGGCCAGGCGATCCGGGTGGCGGTGACGCCGTGATCGCCCTCCACCGTTCTCAATCCCTCCATCGAGAGCCGTTCAGGGCGAAGCACTGCGGCGGGTGATGGCCATGCCGAAGCGCTCTGTCCAGGGAACCTATGCCGGCGCAGCGCTCCGCTCCACGGCGCTCCGGATGGTTTGACGGGGCTCCGGGCTGAGGGTATCTTAACGGCTGCTTGACGGGCTCAGGCTCCTGCAGCAACCTGGTGCTGAAGCGAGTGGGAACCTAACCTCGACGACGCGCAATGCGGGGTTGAATCGCCGGCACCGACATCAGACTCTTTGGGGGCAGTTACATGAAGAAAGTGGCCATCGGCAGTGATCCCAATGCCGCCGGACTCAAACAGGTGCTGAAACAGCACCTGGAAGCAATGGGATACACGACGGAGGATTACGGCAGCGACGACCCTATTTACGCCAACGTGGCTTTCGCCGTGGCCGAAGCCGTGGCGGCCGGGAAGCACGACCGGGGCATTCTGCTGTGCGGCACGGGGATTGGGGTTTGCATCGCCGCCAACAAGGTCCCGGGGGCTTACGCCGCGCTGTGTTCGGACGCCTATTCGACCGAGCGTGCGCGCAAGAGCAACAATGCCAACATCATGACCCTGGGAGCCCAGGTGGTGGGGCCGGAGCTCGCCAAAACCCTGGTCACCATCTGGATGCAATCGGAGTACGTCCCCGGCGGCCGCTCGGAAGCCAAGGTTCAGCGGATCGTCGCATACGCCGGCACCCACCAGAAATAACGGGGAAGAACGTGGAACTGATCAGCGCAGCCGAAAAACGCGAGTTGGAACGAGCCGCCATCCGGGTGCGGCGCGCCATCTTGAGGATGCTCAAGCCCGGCCGCTCAGGCCACATCGGCGGTGCCTTGTCGTGCACCGACATTCTTAGCGCTCTTTACTTCAAGGTCATGCGGATCGACCCGCGGCGCCCGGACTGGCCGGAGCGCGACCGGTTTGTGCTCTCGGCCGGCCACAAGTGCCTGGCCCTCTACGCGACGCTCGCCGAAAGAGGGTTCCTGGACGAGTGCGTCCTGGACACCTACGGTGCGCACTGCACCAAGTTGGGCGGGCACCCCGACATGCACAAGATCCCGGGCATCGAGACCAACACCGGGGCGCTCGGCCACGGGCTGGCCATTGCGGGCGGCATGGCGATGGGCCTGAAGATGGACGGCGTCGACGCCAAGGTCTACGTCGTCATGGGCGACGGGGAGCTCGCCGAGGGATCGAACTGGGAGGCGGCGGCCGCAGCCAGCCACCATCGGCTGGACAACCTGCTGGTGTTCGTGGACCGCAACCGGCTGCAGATCGGCGGGCCGACGGTGAACGTCATGAGCTACGAGCCCCTGGACAAGCGCTGGGAAGCTTTCGGCTGGGAGGTCCGGACGATCAACGGCCACGACATGGACCAGATCGTCGCCCATGCCACGAACGTCCCCTTCGAGAAAGGCAAACCCTCGGTGGTCATCGCCAACACGGTCAAGGCCAAAGGGGTCTCGTTTGCGGAAAACAAGGTCGAGTTCCATTACTGGAAGGCCACGGACGAGGGCCTGGCAATCGCGGAGCGCGAACTGAAAGAAGCCGAGGAGCGGATCGGGTGACAAACATGCTCAAAGACCCCAGGAAAACGTTTGGTGAGGCGCTGGTTGCCGCGGCAGAACAAAACCCCCGCATCGTGGCGTTGTCGGCCGACAGCTCGAGCGGTTCCGGCCTCACGCCTTTTCAGAAGCGTTTCCCCGAGCGGCACCTCGAATTCGGGATCATGGAGCAGGGCATCATGGGGTTCGCGGCCGGGCTGGCCACCACCGGCAAGATCCCCTTCGTGGTGGCGATCGCCCCCTTCGTGACGGCGCGCCCCTTCGAGATGTTCCGCAACGATCTCGGCTACATGCGCCAGAACGTCAAGGTGGTCGGCCGCTGCGCCGGGCTCACGTATTCGGACCTCGGCGCAACGCACCAGTCCCTGGACGACGTGGCCATCATCCGGACCATCCCGGGCGTCACGATCCTCAACCCCGGGGACCCGGTGGACATCGTCAAGGCCGTTCACGCGGCGGCCGAACATGTCGGCCCGGTCTACATCAAGATCGGCAGCCCCCCGATGCCCGTGCTCATGGACGAGGCCTACCCCTTCCGGATCGGCAAGGGGGTCGTCCTGCAGGACGGAGGGGATGTGACCCTCATCGGGACCGGCACGGTGTTCAGCAAGGCGGCCGGCGCCGCGAAGCTGCTCAAGGACAAGGGCATCCACGCCCGCCTCATCAACCTGCACACGATCAAGCCGCTCGACACCGAGCTGATCCTCAAGGCCGCGCGCGAAACCGGGCGCATTGTCACGGTGGAGGAAGGCTACACGGCCGGCGGCATGGGCGGCTGCGTGGCTGAGTTCCTGTCGTCCGAGTACCCGGTGCGGATCAGGATGATCGGTGTGAACGACCGGTTTGCCGAGCCCGGGCCCTATGAGGACGTGTTGGCGCTCTACGGCCTGCAGAGCGAGCAGATCGCGGAAACGGTGTTGCAGTTCCTGAAATCGTGACGGCAGGCGCCGACCGCGCCTGCAGCAGCTTGCCGGAGGAGGGGGATCATGGCCGTCGCCAACGCCAGGGAGATACTGATCAATGCTGCGGAGGGGAAGTACGCGGTCGGGGCGTTCAACATCACCAGTCTGGTGCAGATGGCGGCCGTGGTCGACGCGGCCGTGAGCCGGCGGGCGCCGGTCATCATCCAGACCTCGCTGTCGACCGTCAAGTTCTACACTCCCAGGGTGCTGGCCGCCGCGTACCGGGCGCTGGCCGAGGTCGCGCCGGTTCCCGTTTGCCTGCACTTGGACCACTGCGAGGACACGGACATCTGCACGGCCTGCGCGGATGCCGGCTACACCAGCGTCATGATCGACGCCTCGAAGCAGGACCTCGACACCAACATCCGCCGGACCCGGCAGGTGGTCGACGGCTGCCGCCGCTCGGGCGACATCACGGTGGAAGGCGAACTGGGCACCGTTCTGGGCGTGGAGGACCACCTATCGGTCGCCGAAAACGAGGTCAGCCTGTGCGACCCCGAGCGCGCCCAGCAGTTCGTGGAGCGCTCGGGGGTGGACATCTTCGCGCCCGCGATCGGCACCGCCCACGGCCTCTACAAGACCGATACGCCCCGGCTCGACTTCGACCGTTTAGGGAGGATCTCGGCGCTGCTCAACGGCCGCGGGGTCCGGGTGCCTCTGGTGATCCACGGCGGCACCGGGCTGCACCCCGACATCGTCCGGCGGCTGGTGGGGCTCGGCGGCGCCAAGTTCAACGTGTCCACCGAGCTCAAGATGACCCTGATCGACGCCACTGAAGCCTACCTGGCGGCCCACCGCGGCGAGTACAACCCCGGCAAGATCGACGCGGCCGTCCGGGCCGCGACCCGCGTGCGGATCGAGCAATGGATCGACCTGCTCGGCAGTACGGGCAGGGCGTGAAGGGGGAGCATCCATGGCACGGGTCCAGGCGCTGTTCTTCGATGTGGACGGGACGATTGTCGACACCGAGCGCGACGGCCACCGGGTGGCCTTCAACGCGACCTTCCGGGAATTCGGCTACGATGTCTCCTGGGATGTCGACACCTACCACGAGCTGCTCCAGGTCGCCGGCGGCAAGGAGCGCATGCGCCGGTATTTCGAGCGCAGCGGGCTTTTCCCCGCAGGGGTCCCGGACCCGCTGATCCAGTCGCTGCACAAGCGCAAGACCGAGATCTTCATCGAGCTCATCCGTGAAGGCCGGCTGCCGCTGCGGCCCGGGGTCCGGCGTCTCATGATTGAAGCCCTGGACGCCGGCCTGCGGCTGGGGATCTGCACGACCGCCAACGAGCGCTCGGTGCAGGCCCTCCGGCAGGCGATGCTGCCCGGCATCCCGTTCGAGGTCGTCCTCGCCGGGGACGTCATCCGTCGGAAAAAGCCCGACCCCGAGATCTACCTGCTCGCCCTGGAAAAAACCGGGCTGCCGGCCGAGGCGGCGATCGCGGTCGAGGACTCCGCCAACGGCGTCCGCGCCGGCAAGGCGGCGGGGATGTTCGTCGTGGCGACGACCAACGGGTACACGGAGCGCGAAGACCTGAGCTGCGCCGACCTCATCCTGACCGCGCTGGGCGACCCGGACGGCGAGAAGGGCGTGCTGAAGAAGGCGGCCGGGCCGCTCGATTTCGACGGGTGCCTGCGCGTGGATGCGCTGCTCGCCCACGTCGCGCGGCAGGTATAGAGCTCCCGCACCCGACTCGCCCCAGGCCGCAGAGGCACCCGATGGCGAAGGGCGCAAACCGAGTCGACGAGTCCTGCATCAACAACGTCCTATGCCGCCCGGCATCGTGACACGTCGTATTTCCCGGCGCGCGACGGTTGACAACCCTCAGCCGGCGAGGGATAGACAGAGCCGCACCCCATATTCTGCGACCGGAGGTGAGTTAGCGAAATGGTCCCCGTCAAACACGTAGTCCTTTTCCTGGTGGACGGCATGCGCCCGGACGGGCTGCTGCGCGCCGACACCCCCTTCCTGGACGAGATGAAATCCCGCGGGGTCTACACGTACCGGGCGCGGTCCGTCTTCCCGACGACGACCCTGCCGTGCCACGTCTCGCTGTTCCACAGCATCCCGCCCGAGGTCCACGGGGTCCGCGGGAACACCTGGCAGCCGCTGCCGGAGCCGGTCCCCGGACTGGCCGACGTCATTCATCAGAACGGCTTGACCGCAGCAGCCTTCTACAACTGGGAGGAGCTCCGCGACATCTCGCGGCCGGGCTCGCTCGCGGCCTCCTTCTATCTCAAGGACATCCCGGACGACGGCGGCCAGACCGACCGCGACCTCGCGGCGCTGGCCGGCGCGTGGCTGCAGGCCCACGAGTGGTCCTTTGCGTTCGTCTACATGCACAACACCGACAAGAACGGACACCGCTTCGGCTGGATGTCGGATGCATACATCGCGGCCATCGGCAATGCCGACCGCTGCATCCGGCAGGTCTGCCAGGTCCTGCCGGAGGACACGGCGGTGATCGTCACCAGCGACCATGGCGGGCACGAGAACACCCATCACAGCGATCTCGAGGAAGACATGACCATCCCGTTCTTCCTCCGCGGGCCCGGGATCCCGCCGGGACGCGAGATCAACGGGTCGGTCGGGATCATGGATATCGCCCCGACGGTCGTGCGCCTGCTTGGGCTCCAAGCCCCCGAGGGGTGGGTCGGCACGCCGATTTCATGGTAGCCGGGCGGGTCCCGTCGCCGCCGCAGTCCAGGTAGCAAGCGGGCCCTTGCGGCGGATGCCCGCGGGGCCAAGAAACATCATGCGAGTCAATCCATGCGACGAAAGGGGAGAGTCATGGCGACTGAACGGATGTACCGGCAGGAGGCAAGCGGCCGGGTGTGGAGTGTGATCGGCCTGCTGGTGGTTCTGGCGCTCATCGCCGCCGCGGGGGTGGCGCCGGCCGGGGCCAAGGAGCTGCGGGTCGGGCTGCAATCCTTCGACGACGGGACGCCCGGCCTGGACAGCTACCACACCACCAACGCCCAGGCGCAGATGCTGAACGCCATTCACGAGTGCCTGATCGAGCGCGAACCGTATTCTCAACCCCTGAAATTCCAGCCGGCGCTGGCCGAGAGCTGGAAGACGGTGGCGCCGACCGTGGTGGAGATGAAGCTGCGCAAGGGGGTCAAGTTCCACGACGGGTCCCCTCTGACGGCCGATGACGTCGCCTTTTCGCTGAACCGCATCTGGCAGCGCACCCGGCCGGAGTACGATGTCGCCAACGGCCGTTTCTTCTACAATTTCGACCGCGTTGAAGTGGTCGACGCTCACACGGTCCTGATCCACACCAAGCGCCCGGAGCCGCTCTTCGAGGTCCTGCTGTCGGACCGGTGCGCCGGGATCGTGTCGAAGTCCTATTTTGAGAAAAACGGGCCCGAAAAGGCCGAACTCGCCCCCGTGGGGGCCGGGCCCTACAAGGTGGTGTCGTTCAAAGCCCGCCACCAGCTGGTCCTGGAACGGTTCGACGACTACTACGGCGCGAAGGCGCCCCTGGACCGGATCACCTTCACCCACATCCCGGAGATCTCCTCCCGCATCACGGCGCTGATCAACGGCGAAGTCGATTTCATCGGCAACATCCCACCCGACCAGGAAGCGCCGCTGCAGAACCGCAAGGACGTCAAGCTGCTCGGCGTCGTCTGGCCGATGTTCCACGTCTACGCGGTGAACATGACCCATCCGGTGACCGGCAACAAGAAGCTGCGCCAGGCTATGAACCTGTCGATCGACCGCGAGCTGCTGGTCAAAGGGCTCTGGCAGGGGAAGGGCCTCGTCCCCAGGGCCCACCAGTTCAAGGAGTACGGGCCGCCCCTGTACATGCCGGACCTGGTCACGGTGAAATACGACCTCGAGCAGGCGCGCAAACTCGTCAAGGAGTCCGGCTACGATGGCACGCCCGTCCTGCTGACCTTCCTCCCCCACTATTACACCTACGGTAGCCTGGCCGCCCAGGCCATCGCCGAAATGTGGCAGAAGGCCGGGATCGACGTGCAGCTGCAAAGCATCGACAGCTACCCGAGCGACCTGAAGGACACCATGATCCGGATCTGGTCCAACCCGATGTACTACCCGGACCCGATGGGCGCCTTCGACACGCACTGGTCGAACGCCGGCTGGCCGTATCGCCGCAATTTCTTCAAGCCGGAAGACCCGCGCTGGAACGGGCTCTATGAGAAAGCCCGGTTCTCCACGGACCCCGAAGAGCGCAAGCAGGCGTATGCCGAGCTGCTGCGCATCGGGCAGGACGAATCGGGTTACATCCTGCTCTACCAGCCCTACGAGTCGTTTGCCATGCGCAGCAATGTCGAGTGGAAGGTCCCGACCAACATGCGGCCCTACGTGCTGACGTTCCGGGCGGGCCAGGTCGACGTCAACCCGCTAACCGCGACCCGGACCGAAGGCCCTCATGCTCAAGTTCATTGCGTGGCGTTTCGGGCGCGCCGTGCTGACGGTGCTGGCCGTCACCGTCGCCGTGTTCCTGGCGGCCCGGCTGACCGGCAACCCGCTGGAGATGATGTACCCGGAGGGCCTGCCGCCGGACCAGGAGGAACGGCTGCTGGCCGAGTACGGGCTGGACAAGCCCATCCCGGTGCAGTTCCTGAACTACGTGCGCGGGCTCTCACAGGGCAACTTCGGCGTCAGCCTGCGGGAGAAGCGGCCGGTGGCCGAGATGTTCGCCGAGGACATAGGCGCCACCTTGAAGCTGGCCGGGCTGGCCTTCCTGGTGAGCGTTGTCTTCGGCATTCCCATCGGCATGGTCGGTGCGCTCAAGCGCCGCAGCGGCACCGGCCGGTTCGTCATGTCCATTGCCTTCCTGGGCTATGCCGTGCCGCACTTCATCATTGCGCTCGGCCTTATTCTGGTCTTCGCGTTCTACCTCCACTGGCTCCCGAGTACCGGAAACGCCACGGTCTGGCACTATGTGCTGCCGACCGTCACCCTGGCGGCGCACCGGTTCGCCTCGATCGCCCGGCACACCCGCAGCTCGCTTCTGGACGTGCTTTCCCAGGACTTCATGCGGACCGCGCGGGCCAAAGGCCTCGAGGAGCGTGTGGTCATCTTCAAGCACGCGCTGCGCAACTCGCTCATCCCGGTCATCACCATTCTGGGCCTGCAGGTCGCGGGCCTGATTAACGGGTCGATTATCATCGAGACGGTGTTCGCCTGGCCCGGGATCGGCCGGCTGTTCGTGGGCGCGGTCCTCAAGCGCGATTTCCCGGTCCTGCAGTTCGGCGTCCTGTGCTTCGCCGCCATCGTCGTTCTGGTGAATTTTCTAGTGGACATCTTCTACGTCGTCATCGACCCGCGCATTCGAACGGACGCATGAAAACGATCCCGTCATCCCCAGAGTCACCGGCCGAAGCGACCTGCACCCCGGAGATCGAGGAGGTCGCGCTCGGCCCGTCCAACCTCCCGCCCGGCGCGGCGGTCCGGGGGGGGCGGTTCTTCGACCGGGTCAGGTCCGCTCCGCCCAGCATCCACGTCTGCCTGGCCGTGATGCTGCTCATGGCGATCGCAGCCGTGGCCGCCCCGTGGGTCGCCCCCTTCGACCCCAACCGGACCAACGTCCTGCAGCGCAACGAGCCCCCGTCGTGGATGGGGGGCAAATCGGGGTACCTGCTCGGCACGGACCAGCTCGGCCGCGATGTCCTGAGCCGCTGTATTTACGCCTTGCGGGTCAGTGTCGGGATCGCGCTGCTCGGGGTCGCCATCGGGTGTGCGATCGGCGTTCTGACGGGCGTGCTGAGCGGCCTGCTCGGGGGCTGGACCGACCGGATCATCATGATGATCGTCGACTTCCAGCTCTCGATCCCGTTCCTGCTGATCGTGCTGGTGGGGATCGCGGTCTTCGGGACCAGCATGGCGGTGCTGATCGTGCTGGTCGGCACGGCGCACTGGGAAACCTATGCGCGGCTGACGCGCGGCCAGGTGCTCACCGTGCGCGAGTTTCAGTTCGTCGAGGCGGCGGTGGCGCTCGGGGCCACGACCCTGCGGATCGCCCGCCGGCACATCCTGCCCAACATCGCTTCCCCCATCATTGTCCTCGTCACGCTGAACTTCCCGTCCATCCTCCTGCTGGAGTCCTCGCTGTCCTTTCTCGGGATCGGGGTCCAGCCGCCGACGGCGTCGCTGGGGCGCATGGTGGGGGAAGGGCGCGACTACATGATGAGCGCCTGGTGGCTCGTCATGTCGCCGGCCGCGTTCATCGTCGTGGTCACGCTGTGCATGCAGCTGATCGGGGACTGGCTGCGCGACGTCATCGACGTGCGGTTGACATGAGAACGAGCGCGATGGATGCCCCGCTGATCGACATCGAAAACCTGAAAGTCCACTTCCACACCGCCTCGGGCACCATCAAGGCGGTGGACGGGGTTAGCTTCCGCATCGAGCGCGGGGAGACGCTCGCCGTGGTCGGCGAGACGGGCTCCGGCAAATCGGTCACGGCGCTCTCCCTGCTGCGCCTGGTGGGCGCGGGGGGGATCTCCGAAACGGCCCGGATCACGGGGCGCATCGTCTTTCGGCCCGACGCCGGGACGGAATACGATCTGCTGTGCCTGTCGCCCTCCGAGATCCGTTCCATCCGGGGCCGCTTGATTTCAATGATCTTCCAGGAACCGATGACCTCGTTGAACCCGGTCTTCACGGTCGGGGACCAGATCGCCGAGGTCATCGTGCGCCACCAGGGCCTGGCCCGGCGCGAGGCTTTGAGGATCGCGGCCGAGATGATGGAACTGGTGCGGATCCCGGAGGCGACCGCCCGGCTGAAGTCGCTGCCGCACCAGCTTTCGGGGGGGATGCGCCAGCGGGTGATGATCGCGATGGCGCTCGCCTGCCGCCCCGCGCTGCTGATCGCCGACGAGCCCACCACCGCGCTGGACGTAACCATCCAGGCGCAGATCCTGGACATCCTCCAGCGGCTGCAGCGCGAAATCCAGACCTCGGTGCTGTTCATCACGCACGACCTGGGGGTGGTCGCCCAACTGGCCGACCGGGTGGTGGTCATGTACGCGGGGCGCGCCGTGGAGACCGGGACGGTCGACGACATTTATCACGGGGCGCTGCACCCATACACGCAGAGCCTGCTCAGGTCGGTTCCCAAGCCGTGGCGTTCCGGCGACACCCCCGAGCGTCTGGAGCCGATACCGGGAACCGTGCCCAACCCGGCCGCCCTGCCGTCCGGCTGCGCGTTTCACCCGCGCTGCACCCGCGCCGGGACGGACGGCCGCTGCCGGCGGGAGGACCCGAAAACCGAGCTGCTGGGAGAGGGTCGTTCGATCCGCTGCTGGCACTGGAAGAGACCGGAGGCCCCGCACCCATGACGCCCGAGCCTCTTGTGGAGGTCGACAACCTGCGGACCTGGTTTGCTGTCAAGGCCGGCCTGATGCGCGCCTCGAGCAAGGAAACCGTCAAGGCGGTGGACGGTGTGACCCTGTCCATCCGCAACGGCGAAGTGCTCGGGCTGGTGGGGGAATCCGGGTCCGGTAAAACGACCCTGGGGCGCTCCATCCTCCGGCTGGTCGAGCCCACCTCGGGCACCGTGACGTTCAGGGGGCGGCCGGTGACGGGGATGAAGGCCTCCGCGATGCGCAGCCTGCGGCGCGAGATGCAGATTATCTTCCAGGACCCGGGCGGGTCCCTGGACCCGCGGATGTCGGTCGGGGAGATCGTCGCCGAGGGGCTGCAGATCCACGGCATCGGGTCCCGGGACGAGCAGCGTCAGCGCGTGGCCGAGCTGCTGCGGCTGGTCGACCTAGAGCCGGGGTACGCCGCCCGCTACCCGCACGAGTTCTCCGGCGGCCAGCGGCAGCGGATCGGCGTCGCGCGCGCCCTGGCCCCGGGGCCGACCTTTCTGGTCGGGGACGAACCCGTCTCGGCGTTGGACGTCTCGGTCAAGGCGCAGGTCATCAACCTGCTGAGCGACCTGAAGCAGCGCCTGGGCCTGACCCTGCTGTTCATCTCCCACGACCTGGCGGTGGTTCAGCACATCGCCGACCGCGTCGCGGTCATGTACCTGGGGCACATCATGGAGCTGGCCGGCACCCGGGAGTTTTTTAACGCCCCTCGCCACCCCTACACCCTTGCGCTGATGGAAGCCATCCCCATGCCCGATCCCCGGACGCGCAAGCCGTTCAAGCTGCTGGAGGGCGACATCCCCAGCCCGATCCACCCGCCGAGCGGATGCGTGTTCCGCACCCGCTGCCCCGAGGCCATCCCGGACTGCGCGGCGGTCGTCCCGGAGCTCAAGGACGTCGGGTCGGGCCATGCCGTCGCGTGCATCCGGCACTCGTAACCCCGCGATTCCGTCACTCGAGGAGGATCACCGCGTGAACGCCCCGCACGACTTTTACACGGTCGGCGAGATCCGCAGCCGGCTCTCGATGTCCACGGTCGTCTTCTGGAAATACCGGCCCATCGGGGAAGCGACCCTGTCCGCGCTGGCGCGCCACGGCATCCAGCGGATCGAGCTGCTCGAGAGCCCGGAGCAGTTCGACCTGACGGACCTCCGGTCGATGCGCTACGTCGACGACACCTGCCGCGCGTTCGGCATCCGCATCGTCGCCTATCACGCCCACATGACGCATTTCTCGGATCTGGACGGCGAGGCCAAACGGCAGGCGAGGGTGGATCGGTGCAAGCGGCAGATCGACACCCTGCTCGCGCTGGGCGGCAACGTCTGGGGCACGCACGCGACGGCCACGGACCGCACGCTGCTCCGGTGCTATTCGGAGCTGGCCCGCCACGTCGAGGGGACCGGCGCGGTCATCCTGATCGAGAACTTCAAGGACGACGGCCTCTGGGTCGAGGACCGCGTGGCCTTCCTGGACGAGGTCGGCCACCCCCAGGCGGGCATGATTCTGGACATCGGGCACGTCCGGAACCGGGACGGGACCAATCCGATGACGATTCCGGGCGGACCGGGCCGGGTTATTTCCCTGTGCCGAGGGCACCTGCGCCACGTCCATCTGCACGGCTTCAGGGACGGCGTGGATCACTACCCGGCCTTCGCCGAGGGCGACACAATCCAGTGGGTCGAGCTGTTCAGAGCGTTGCGCGCGTCCGGCTACGGGGGGCACATCAACTTCGAGTCCAAGGGCGAGCCGAAACATCTGGATACGATCGAGGCGACGGCGCTCGCACCGGAGCGCATCGTCGCGGCCGAGGCGGGCACGCGGGGCCCAGAGATGCGGCCAGGGGTCGGGACCCCTTCGGGGCGTTGAGCTGCAGGACCCCGGTCGCTATCGGCGGGCGCCGTCTTTCCAGACCGGCTGGAGCCACACCCGCTTGCGAAAGCGGTCCTCCATCTCAAGCCGGGCATAGGTGTGGATGGCCGCCGGGATGGGTTGCACGTGTTCAGACCCCTGTCCGTTTGCGCCCGGCGTGAGCAGGCTGTGGTTGAAGAACCCGCCGTCCGCCACCAGCGCCGCTCCCCGGATGGGCCCGGCCGTGCGCACCGCGATGACGTCGGGCGCCCAGGTCAGAGATTCGATCCGAGGACCGCAGCTTGCGTAAAAGTTGCCACGGCGGATGGCCTTCAGAATCGCGTCCTCGTTCAGGGTCTCGGCCCAGACCTCGACGAATCCCCCGCCGTAGGAGGGGGCCGCATGGGCGTCATCGGTCGCCGCAGCATAGACGCGGCGTCCCTCTTCCAGCAGGAGATCCCAGAAATGGCTCGACTCGCGGGCGTATTTCAACCCCCCGTGGGTGTTCCAGACCTCGATCAGGGCGTAGTCCCGGAGTTCCAGCGCCCGGCGCAGAGGCATGCGCGACCAGAAGGGGTGACAAAGAATCGGGATCCCGCCGGACCGATTGACCCAGTCGATCGCCTCCTGGGTGTCTTTCAGGCCGTCCCACGCGTGAACCCCCAGCGCCACCACGTGCTCCCGGCCGCCCCGACAGGACAACTCGAGTGCGCTGAAGACCTTGAAATCGTCGCGGGACAGAGCGGAGTGATCGTTCCACTGATCGTGGTCGGTTATGAAAACGAAGTCGTAGCCGAGTTTGCGGTATCGCCGGCAGCACTGCTCGGGTGACAGTTTCCCATCTGAGCACGTGGTATGTACATGGAGTGCCCCCCGGTAGGGTTTGCCCGCGAGTCGTCCGGAAACATGTTGCATGCGAAGTCCTTTCCTTCGTCAGGATGGTGGGGGTCATGTTTACGTCGGCCGTCCCGAATTTTCAACAGAGCGGACGGGGCACGGCGCGGCCTGGCGCCGGCCCGCCTGGACGGCACGCACTCGCCGGCATGCCTGTGCGCATGCGGACGGAGTTGAAAATGAACGTTGTGATCATCGGCGATTTTCCGGGACCCTCGAAGCACGCCATCCGGGAAATGTTCCCTTCGGAGTGGACGGTCGCGATCGGGACGCTGCAGGATGTGGCCGGCGATTTGGCGGCCGCGGAGGTGATCATTCCCGAACATGCGTCGGTCGATGGGCTGCTGCTGGACCGGGCCCCCAGATTGAAGCTGGTTCAAACCGGCGCCGGGTTCGACAATGTCGCCATCCCGGAATGCACCCGGAGAGGCATCGTCGTCGCCCATGCCGCCGGAGTCAACGCCACGGCCGTCGCGGAGCACGTGATCGCATTGGTCCTCTGCTGGTACAAGAACCTCGTCCCGCTCGACCGGGCGATGAAGCGCGGAGCATACTCGGTCGCCTATGCGGGGGCGGAGATTGCGGGCAAGACCGTCGGGATCATCGGCATGGGCCATGTCGGCCGGGCGGTTGCGCGCATGGCCGCCGCCCTCGGGATGGAGGTTCTACCGTATCCGGTGCATACCGTCGGAGGAGAGGACCGCGGGGCCGCAAGGACGGATTTCGCCGGGCTGCTGAAACGCGCTGACGTGATCACGGTGCACTGCCGTCTCAACGACCGGACCCGGCGCCTGATCGGATCCCGCGAGTTGGCGTCCATGAAGGCCTGCGCCTTTCTGGTCAACACATCCCGCGGGGGTGTGGTGGATGAAGCTGCATTGATTGAGGCCCTGAAAACCGGCAGGATCGCAGGGGCGGGACTGGACGTCTACGAACACGAGCCGCTGCCGCAGGACAGCCCGTTGCGCGCTCTGGATAACGTAATCTTAACTCCCCACACGGGAGGGATGCCCGATGGGTTGAGATTCCATCGTAAGCGCTATCTCTTTTTCGCTGAAAATATTCGCAGGGTTTCCAGCGGTCAGGCGCCCCTGAATGCCCTGAACGCATGGTGATCTGATTTTGGTTTCCAGCGCCTGCCAAAAGCTCAAGCCTCGCCGGTGCGTCCGATGCAGACCTCTTGGCCGGTGAGCCGGTGGAGGAACACATCCATCAGCAACCTGCTATTGCAACCGCGGCAAGACGCGGGATATTATCCCCCCTCTTTTGCCCGGTTTTGTGCATTCCCAGTTCCGTATGGTTGTGAAGATATTCGAGACGAAAAGGAGATCATGATGTTCAAGCGCATCCTATTCCAAGATCCCGGTGCTGGTGTACCGCTGAAGCGGGAGGCCGGCCCGGAAATTTTTATCGACAACCCGCCAACGCGAGGTGAACCGTGCGCAAAGCGAACCAGAATGTTTCGGCGGACTGGATCCGCGGCGTGATCGATGATTTCATCGCCACTTCACCCCTGAACACCATCAACGATCAAACGCATGAACCGGCCTGGGACACTGCCCTGGTCGGCTTCGCCTCGGGCGCGGACCAGATCTGGCAGCAGTACAAGGAGTACGTCGGGCCGTTTCACTGGACGCCCTGGGAGGTCTTCGCGCAGCATTGCCCCGGGGAGAAAGCGGGCGCCGAGGACCTGACGGTCATCTCGTGGGTCCTGCCGCAGCGGGAGGCCATCCGCCGGTCAAACCGCAAGGCCAGGAAATATCCTTCCGAAGGCTGGGCCCGGATCAGGGTGTACGGCGAAGAGTTCAACGTCGGCCTGCGCCGCCACCTGGCGTCGGGCCTCACGCAAGCGGGCCATCCCGCCATCGCCCCGATGCTGGTCCCGAACTGGACGTGGGTCAAATCCCAGCGCTTTTCCTATGCGTCGTCCTGGTCGGAGCGCCACGCCGCCCACGCGGCCGGGCTGGGGACCTTCGGCCTGTGCGACGGGCTCATCACCGCGAAGGGCAAGGCCATGCGGGTCGGCTCGGTGGTGGCCAGGATACGGATCGCGCCGACCCCGCGGCCGTACTCCGACCACCGCGCGTATTGCCTGTTCTTCGCCAATGGGACGTGCGGCAAGTGCATCGACCGGTGTCCCGCGCACGCGATCTCCAAGGAGGGGCACGACAAGGAGAAATGCCGCCGGCACCTGCAGCAGGCCCGGGAGTACGTCAAGCGGACCTACCAGTTCGAAGGCTACGGTTGCGGGTTGTGCCAGGTGGGCGTGCCGTGCGAAGCCGGCATCCCGGTGCGGGCAGCGCGCAAGGCCCTGGAGCGCGGGGAATTGCCGCTCCCGCCGGGACCGCTGGCCTGAGCGCAGCGCCCGGATGGCCCGTTCGGCTCCGGCTCCGCTAACCCGATCTCGTCGGGAGTCGCCCGAAGCGACCGGCCCGGCGGTGTCGGCGGTCAATCGTCCAGCCCCGTCCCTGGTGACATGTCGACTTCCGCCTGTGCGGGTAAAGGAGGCAGCGATGAAAAAGCAATTGGGCACCTTGGCGTGCGTGCTCCTCAGCTTCGCGATGCTGCTCGTTGCTCCAGGCGGATCCGCCCAGGCCGGCGCGGACGTCGTTCACATCGCCGTCCTGTCCGACCTGCACCTGCCCGGCCGGGTCCTCCCTCAAAAGGAGAGGGTCGTCGAAACCCTCAACGCCTGGCCGGACCTGGACATGGTGGTCGCACTGGGCGACATCTGCGAGGACGTCGGCTCCGTCGAGGAATACGCGTTTGCCAAGCAGTTTTTCGCCCGGCTGAAGAAGCCGGTCCTCCCCGTCGTCGGCAATCACGACTACATCTACTACGACGTCAACCCGTTCGCCCCCGGCGAGAAGATTCCCAAAGGGAAGCACGTGGTGGCAGCCTCGGCCAGCGCGCGACGGGCGAAGCTCCAGCGGTTCAAGGAGAGCTTCGGGCTGTCCGAGGTCTACTACGCGAAGCGGGTTGGCCCCTATCAGCTCGTGTTCCTGTCCACCGATCACCTGTACGTTAGCTACCGCACCGCCGTCTCCGAGGCTCAACTGGGGTGGCTGGGCGCCGAGCTCGCCAGGCACCGCGCCGTCCCGACCGTCGTCTTCTTCCACGGGCCGCTGGAAGGGACCATCGGCGGCGAGAACCTCGTCGACAACGACCCGTTCAACTACATGGCGCAGCCCAGCCGGGAGATCCGCCGGGTTCTCCTCGAGAACCCCCAGGTCTTCATGTGGGTGGCGGGGCACGCGCACATCGCCCCCACCAACGCCAACTTCAACAGCCCGCTCGCCCTCTACGAGCGGCGGGTGGCCGTCATCCACTGCCCGGGCATGAACGGCAGCAGCTACCTGTCCGAAAGGGACAAGAAGGGCACCCGGCACGAGACCCTCTGGACGAACTCGCTCTTCCTCCACCCGGACCGGGTGGTCGTGAAGACCTTCGACCACGAAAAGGGCGCCTGGATGGAGTCCCTGACCCGCGAGGTGCGCCCGCCGAAATAGGGGTCACATCTTGACGGGTTGTTGCCCAAATAGATCAAATAGGTCTCGCAAGCGCTGGGTTAATCTGCTAGTAGGAAGCATTTCGTTTACTTCCACTTGAGGTGCACCTTCGCCATGATGGGCCGCCAGCCAAAGCCGCAGCAGAAGCTGTTTTACGAGCGGATCCGCCTGGATCAGCGCATCCGCAGCGATCATGTGTTGAGGCAGATCGCCACGCACATCGATTTTGATTTCATCTACAAGGAAGTCCGGGATCGCTATGGCAGCAATGGCAATGTGTCCGTGCCGCCGCCGGTCATCCTGAAGATGATGCTCTTGTTGATCCTCTATAACGTGCGCTCCGAGCGTGAGTTGCTGGCCACCATCCCGGAGCGCTTGGACTGGCTGTGGTTTTTGGGGTTTGACCTCGACAGCGAGATCCCCAACCACAGTGTGCTCTCCAAGGCCCGCACGCGCTGGGGGGCCGAGGCGTTCAAACTCTTTTTTGAGCGTATCGTGTTGCAATGCGTTGAGGCCGGTCTGGTAGACGGCCGCAAGCTGTTTATGGACAGTTGCTTGGTGCAGGCCGACGCCTCCAACACCTCGGTGGTGAACACCCAAACGCTTAAAGCCCAGCTGGATACAGGTTACCGCAAGCTGCAAGAGCGCCTGGATGAGCCCGCGCAGCCGGAAGCGGTCAACCGCACCCACGTCTCCACGACCGATCCAGATGCCTCCACCGTGCGCCGAGGCGCGGGCGGCTCACGGCTCAAGTACCAGGTGCACCGGGCGGTGGACGAGCACTGCGAGGTCATCACCGCTACCGAGGTGAGCACCGGCTCGGTGCACGAGGCCCATCGCATGGACAGCCTGCTCGATGGGCACGCCCGCAACACGGGTGTTGCCGCCGAAGTCTGTGTGGCCGACAGCAAGTACGGCACCATGGACAATTACCTCAGCTGCCATGACCGCGGGGTCAAAAGTCATTTTGCCTCATTGGAGCACGGGCAGCGGGGCTCGGGCCGGCAAGCCGGGATCCTGCCCAAAGAGTCCTTTCGCTATGAGGCGAGCACCGATAGCTTCGTCTGTCCGGCTGGCCGGCGATTGACTCGCCGCCGCTTCAACGCTCAGCGCCAACAGTGGGAGTACACGGCAGCCTCCAAGACGTGCAGCCACTGCAGCCTGCGGCCGCAGTGCACGCGCAGCCGTGCCGGACGCAGCCTCAAGCGTCACCTGCGGCAAGAGGCTCTCGACCAGATGCTCTTGCAATCCCAGAGCCCGCAGGGGCGAGCAGACCGCAAGCAGCGCCAGCACCTCATCGAGCGCTCCTTTGCCCGCGGCACCCGCTACGGGATCAAGCGGGCGCGCTGGCGCCGGCTGTGGCGCGTGGCCATCCAGGAATATCTGACCGCCACCATCCAGAACGTCATGGTTTTGGTTCGCTATCTCAAAGAGCCACTGCGGGCGGTGCCCAGGCCCTCGGGGCGGGTCGAGGACAGCTCAAGACCCGTAGCGCAGGGCATCGGCAGGCAGTTAGTCGCAAAAGCGGCCGGCTCGTTATCGCACCTCTGGACGGCTCGGCCGTTCCCCAACAGGTTAGTACTCGGTAATTTAATATGAGGGCAGTGCTTTGACAACAGCCCCTTGATTCTTGATTTTGCGCCCGGCGCCCCCGATCTGCATCGGGGGCGCCTGACCTGCGGAACATGACCGGAAGCTCTCTTGCAGCGAGAAGGAATCGACCATGACGGATTCAGTTGCAGCCCAGAACCGCACCCGGTAGGTACGGCTTTCCGCAGCGGTTGGCGCCATGATGCTCACCGGCATCTACCAGTATTCCTTGTTTTTGTTCTCCTTCGAGATCCAGAGTACCTGGGGCTGGAGCCTGACATCGCTTGGCCTGATCTACACCATCTTTCACTACACCTCGACCTGGGTTATGCCTTTCTCCGGCATGATCGCCGACGCCTACGGGCCCCGGATGGTGGCGCTGGGAGCCTCGCTCCTGGCAGCCGTGCTTTCCCTTCTCGGCTTTTTACGAGTCCCCCCCGGCCGGGCCCCAGGCCGCCGGTGGGGGTTCCGGAGGAAATTAGGCCAGGCGTTACACCCGTGAATAGGGTCGACAGGCTCTCGGGTGTGAATTATCCACTTTCCGCCCATTTCAATGCTGAACTTCTCCGCATGCGTTTTGCCGCGGGCGTCCGCTCAACTCGCGGCCGACGGGCATATGCCCAACTCTTTTGAAAGCACCACTGACGCCGCTGCCCGCTAGCGTATTGTCGGTGGCAGGCCCAACTCCCACGCCCCTTTTCCTCCCCTGGCGATCAGGCCCTGATCCAGACCGCCAGGACAACGAATGAGGCAAGCGTGACCGGGATCCACCCGGGCATGGTCCCGACCTCGATCATGGCAATGGCGCCAAGGAGGGCAATCCCCGTTCGATCGAGGGTCAGGCCGGGTATGCGGCCCAAGGCTACGCCGACATAGGATGCGAGGAAAATGAGGCCTGGCCACATCATGATCGAAACCGCGCTTTCTCGAAACCGGGTCGCCGGCGATTCTGACAAAGCCCAGACCGATAGGTTTTACAAGAAGGAAAATTTGCAAACCAGATGGCCCATTCCCATCTTGCCAAACTCTCCGGGATTTTTATCGCCAACACCCCGCACGCACTTGAGAATCCGGCCGTGCCACTACTAAGATCGCGGACCGTCGCGCGGAAGTCCGTACTCGCTGGTGTCAGTCCATCTGGGAAAGATTGTTGCAGGAGGAGAATCAAAAAAAGGGGCCGGAGGCAATTCCTTTCTCCGGCCCCTATCTACAGGAAGGGATAACCCATTAACAATCCCAATTTGCACCGACCGGGCAATCAGATGCTCGGCTCGATCCTCCATAGTTTCTCGATGCAGACGCCTTCATTGTTTTGAGCCTGTTATCAACGTGCGTAACACCATCGACATAACTGGCAAGCTTGGCGGCTCGCGTGAAGTCTGCGTTGGAATTAACCATGCCCTTCAGCGTTACTTCCCCGTCTTTGGTATCAACTATAATGCTGGACCCCATCAACTGGCTATCGCTGTTAAGTTTCTCCTGGACTCTTGAAGTGATGGCCAGGTCGTTAGCCGAACTGCCGGCCCATGCGGTATTGGTGAAGGACAACGCAACAAGAAAAAGAGGAACAAGGGTCAGAATGGATTTTTTCCATATTTTGGTTTTCATAGCATGCCTCCTCCTTAGAGGCTTGGGATAACGGTAATACAGAAGAGGTTTTTGGCAAGGCTTAAGGGAGGCGATGGGGGGAATACCATCCCCATCTTCCGTTGAAGAAAGCGGTGGGAATTGAAAATTTCGTTCCCGGCCAAATCTTGTGCGGGGGCTTATAGTATCGCTGGTGTTCGGCGGGGCTTCCTCGCTGCTCGCCAGCCGGATAAACGCCCCGATACCCTGTTTCATCGTGAAAAAGCTTCGGCATTCATGCTGCCTCAGCACAAGGTGCCCGTTCATGACCGAAAAGCCGCCGCAGAAAACCGCGCCAAGCCCGCCGGACCGCATAGAGGCGCCGGCGTTTGACCCCTTCCACGACCGATTGAGCCGCGATATCCGCAACGGCCTCACCCGGGCCTTCGGTCAGGCGCTGGCAGACAGAAACCTGATCCCGGTCGAAGACCTATCCGCCTCCCTGCTCAACCAGGATCTCGGCCGCTGCTACCGGGACTATGTGACCAGCCGGATGGAGCGCTATCGCCGGGCCTTCAACCGGATCCGGGAAAGCCGCAAGGACCCTGTCTGGCAGGGGCTTGTCCTATGGGATCTGCAGCTCTTCTTCGAGGTACATGAGGTCCTCGAGCATGCCTGGCATCAGGCCGAGGGCAGTCGCAAGATGCTGCTGCAGGCCATGATCCGTGCGGCCGGCGTCTATATCAAGCTCGAGTTCGGCCATAGCCGGCAGGCGGCCAAACTGGCGGAAAAGGCCTGCAAGGTCCTGGAGAGAAACAGCAACGCCCTGCGGGACTATTTTGTACCGGACGAGCTGGTGGCCGCCCTCAGGTCGTTGAATCCCACCCCGCCGGTGCTGCTGGCCGAGTCACAGCCCGCTCCTTCTGGGGGCAGCATAAAATAGGCGTCCGGGTGAGGAACTCACCCGGCTTCACCATCCTATCGGGGTCCTGGCCGGTGGCGTCTCAGCATGCCGGTGTGGCCGCAAACGCCGTAATGCGTTCAAGAATCGAACGGGATCTCGTACTGATCCTAAGCGTGTTTCGGAGCTGCGGATTTTGAAAGGCTGATGAGCGGCTGGTGGGCTATCCGGGAATGGGATCCTTCGAACGCGTAGCAAGGAAGCGGGAAGATCCCGCTTCCTTGCAACCATGATGAAAGCTTGGGCTATGGAGAAACCATGTACTTAATATGAGAGTTGGAGCCGCTGAGCCAGCCATCCCGGCGATTGGTCTGGTCGACGACCATGGCATTCATGTACTTGACCGGGCAACGGGTGCTCCGTCCACAACCGGTGATGGTGATGCCGGTCACGGTGCCGCCGACAGGGCCGGTGTTGGCTTCGCTCAGTTTGACTTCAGGGGGCCTCGGTCGCATCACAAGTAGGTAGCGCCGTCTGGGTCGAGATGGAAAAATAGTCCCCAAGGCCGAAACGCGATGCATCCGATTCGCGCGGCTGCAATAGCTTGTGCCGTATTCGATGAAGTCGGGATGGCGAACGCGGCCAGAATACCGATAGATGTCGATGACGATCATCAGCTCGATCAGAGTGAAGCCTTTTCTGATTCCGTTTAATCATCTCTTCTCTCCTCTTCTGATGTGAGTTGAATCGGTGTTACAGGTCTCAGGGCGTATACGAACGCTTTCCATCTCATTCATAGAGCAGTTATTTTTGCACCCAATAGGATTTTGATGAGGCAATAAAGCAATCCATATGCCAGAGGCGTCTTCAATCAAAAAGTAAAGAGAGAGGTATCGTATCGATAGGATTATCTTGCTCTTTAGCGGAGCTGTAAAAGGCCGTTTACGACGCCTCGGTCTATGGAAAAGGCAAAATTTGTAAGTAGACGGACAATTTTTGCTACCCCGGCACAATTGAGTGCGAAATCGGACAGGCAAATTGAAGATCATCCACGCGATCGGTGCAACTCCAGGAAGGCGTGCCTTTAGGGAGGGGAATGATGGAGTCTGACGTCGCCAGGGTGGTCGCGCTGGGCGCAAGCAATCTGACGCGTGGGTTTCGGGCTGTCGTGTCCGCGGCTCGCGCGGCATGGGGGCCCGAGGTCGAGGTGCTGGCGGCGCTCGGGCACGGCCGGTCGTATGGCGCCCGGAGCCGGGTCGGCATCCGTGCTCTCCCGGGCATCCTGGATTCGGGGTTGTGGCGGGCGCTGGAGTCGCTGCCGGCGCTTCCGACGCGCGCCGTAGTCGCCGACGTCGGAAATGACATTATGTACGGTGTGCCGGCCCAGCGGATCCTGGCGTGGGTCGACGAGGCGCTCGGTCGGCTGCAGCGGGTGACGCGGGACATCACTCTCACCGACCTGCCGCTTGACGGCATTCGGCGGCTGTCCGCAGCGCGCTATCTCCTGTTTCGTTCGATCTTTTTTCCGTACTGCCGTCTGTCGCTGCGCCAGCTTTTGGGGAAAGCCGAGCGCGTCAACGCAGGCCTCTCCGAATTAGCGCATGCGCGCGGCATCAAACTATTCCAGTTGGATCCCGGGTGGTACGGATTCGATCCTATCCACATCCGCCGATTGTCCCTGCGGGCGGCGTGGCAGGAGATCCTCGACGCCCGTTCAGCGGCCGGCAAACCCGTCTCTCTCCTTGAGGGGCTATGGCTCTGTTCTCTTCCCCATGAACGCAGGTGGCTGCTGGGTCTGGAGCAGTTCACGCCGCAGTCGGGCGTGGCGCTGCCATC
The DNA here is from genome assembly GCA_963791285.1 of uncultured delta proteobacterium. Lineage (GTDB taxonomy): Bacteria > Desulfobacterota > Desulfobacteria > Desulfobacterales > SpSt-501 > SpSt-501. Next base: position 381,800 of record CAWBSC010000003.1, on the reverse strand, counting down.
GGGCGGCCGGGTGTGGCTGTACTGAAAAAGATCGTTTCTTGACAAGCGAAGCCGCGTCCTATAGGGAAGGCCGGCTCATATCCTTTTCCGACACAAACAGGATGGAATTCATCGCGAGCAAGCGCCCGGCCCCGCTGCGCGCTCTGTCGGCGATGGATTCTGCAGCCAGGAGGCAAGTCGGTTTTCGATGACCAGGGGGCGTAGGGGTTCTGACGGCAGAGGGTGTTTCGCGACGGCGGCGGCCATGTTGGGCAGGCGGAGGGGCGTGCGGGGCTTCGCCGCGATTCTGGTGCTCCTCGCGGTGCCGGCGTTGGCCGGCGGGGCTTTCGCGGCGGACCTCGCGCTGCCGCCCGTCAACCTGGGGGACACGAACTTCCAGGACGCCATCGCCTTCCCGGGGTGGCTCGTGGAAGAGCTGGTGACCTACTACCATGCCAGCCAGTTCAGAAACTACGAGGGCCGGGAGCGGCCGGGCTCCAATCAGCTCACCGCCATGAGTTCGGTGACCCACGTGGCCTGGATATCGAACTTCAAGATCTTTGACGGCTGGTACGGCGCCGAGATCCTGGTCCCGGTGGGGCAGCTCGACTTCAAGACCGAGTTCGGGCCCAAGGACCGGGACGGGGGCCTCGGGGACATATCCGTCAGCCCCTTTTTCCTCCAGTGGCCGGAGTACAGGCTCTTCGGCATGCCATTCTTCCAGCGCATGGACCTGCTGTTCAAGCTGCCGACGGGCGATTACAGCCGCCACTCGGCGGTGAACGTCGGCAGCAACATCTACAGCTTCAACCCCTACTACGCCTTCACCCTGGTCCCGACGAGCCGGCTGGAGCTCAGCTCCCGGATCTACTACCTCTGGAACTCCGAGAACGACGCCCCGTTCTACCGGCTGCGAGCCGACAATTCCCAGCCCGGCCAGGCGGTGCACGCCAACCTGGCCGTCTCCTACGAGGTCCTGAAAGACCTGCGGCTGGGGGCCGCGGGCTACGTCCTGCAGCAGGTCACCGACGACAAGGTGGACGGCGACGACCAGGCCCACTCGCGCGAGCGGGTCTTCGGCATCGGCCCCGGGCTCAAGTACAAGCTGGACTCCTGGATGGTGTACCTGAACAGCTATAAGGAGTTCGGCGCCGAGAACCGGCCGGAGGGGGTCAAGTTCGCACTTCGGTTGTCCAAGGTGTTTTAGCCGGCCATCCTGCAGGCCCCGCGCCCGCAACCCCCGGGGTCATCCCAGCTTGAGCAGCTGCCGCGCGTTGCCGCGGAAGATTTTCGCCTTGTCCGCTTCCGGGATTCCCATGCCCGCGACGCTCGCGATGGCATCGGCGGTGAAGCTGCGGCCGGCGCTGGCGTCCATCGGGGCGTCGGACCCGAACAGGACGCGGTCGGGGCCGAAGAACGCCGCCGTCATCTCCAGCAGCTTCGGCTCGTTGCCCTGCGTGGCGGTGTCGCAGTAGAATTTGCGGAAGTGTTCGATGTATGGCCGCGAGACGGACGTCGCCTGCTGGACGCCGGTGTTCTGCTCGAAATAGTCCCAGCCGTACTGCATGCGTTGGGCGAAGAGCGGGATCAGGGCGCCGTGGTGGTGGATGACGAGCTTGAGCGCCGGGTGGCGTTCGTACACCCCGGCGAACACGATGCGCACCATGGCCGTCGAGCTGTCCTGCAGCCAGGAGAGCGCCTGCCAGACCTGGAATTTCGAGTCCGTTTCGTCCGTGTAGTCCGGATAGAACGGCGGCCGTGAGGGGTGGATCCACAGCGGCACGTCCAGCCGGGCGGCTTCGGCGTACAGAAGCTCGTAGTCCGCGTGGTCCGGCCGTTTGACCGTCGGGCCCGTGACGAACATCCCCCCGGCCATGCGGAGTTCCTTCACGCAGCGATTCAGCTCGGGGAGCATGACTTCCGGGGTGGTCGTCGGCAGTACGGCTACCGCTGTGAACCGGTCCGGGCGGCGGGCGGCGACTGCGGCCAGGTCGTCGTTCAGCAGGCGCGCGGCCTGCAGGCACTTTTGAGGGTCGGAGTGGACGGCCGGGGCCGTCTCCAGCCAGGGAAGCGGCACCAGTACGGAGCGCGCGATGCCGAAGTCGTCCATCAGCCGCAGTCGTTGATCGGGGTCGATCAGGGTGGGGGTGTTGGCGAAAAGGCTGCGGAAGACGTGGGGCTTCGGGCCGCCGGCCGCCTCGAGATAGTCGATGACCCGCATCGCGGAGAAGTGACAGTAAAAATCGATTTTCCCCGAACCCCCGTCCGGTTGGGCAGCGGAGGCAGCAGCGTCGCTATTTGCGCGGTCAGCGGCGGACAGGGCGGCCGCGGCCAGAGCCGTTTTCAAGAAGCGTCTGCGGTTCATAAGGGCTCACCTGCGAGATGGTGGGGTCGAAAAATGCCGGCATTTCAAACCGTCCGACTGCGGCGCCATTCTTCGTTCCGGCGCCCCGGCCGCGTGCGAACTGTACGCATCGGCGCCGGATTTTCAACGTCGTCCGGCCCGCGCGGCATCCACGGGTCGTCACGGGTTGCCGACGGTACCACAGTTCCGGAAGGTGTGGTATCCTGTGGCCGGGGTGTAAATTGAAGGGCGGCCGCGGCGGCCGTTGTCACCGGTTTTATTGCGCGTATGCCACCCGCCCCTTCGAATGAGGAGAGACGCAACATGCTGCAGCGGTTGCTCCTGGCCGTTTTGCTGAGCGTCGCCCTGCTGGGCGGCGGCGCCTGCCAGAAAGCCGATGTCCCGGTGGTTGCGAAACCGGCGCCGGTCCTGTCGCCGGAGCCGAAAGCCCCGTCAATTGCAGGGCAACGGGTCGACTTCGATTCGCTCGACATCGATACCGTCACCGGCCGGCCGGTCCGCCTTCAGGGGCTGCTCTTCGCTCCGCCGGACGCCGGAAACCGGCGGTTGCCCGCGGTCCTCGCGCTGCACGGCTGCGGGGGCATGTACAGCGTCCTCAAGTCGAAACGGGACGCCTTGTCCATGCGCCACCAGGCCATGGCCGACCTGCTGGTCGCCGAGGGCTACATCGTGCTCTTCCCGGACTCGTTCCGGTCGCGCGGCGTGGAGGAAATCTGCACGATCGAGAGCCGCCGGCGCACGATCACCCAGCGCAACCGCCTGTCCGACACCCTGGGGGCGCTGGCCTGGCTGCAGCAGCGCGAGGACGTCCTGCCGGACCGCATCGCAGTCCTCGGGTGGTCGCACGGCGGCAGCGCGGTCCTCGCCGCCCTGAATGCCAAAGCCCCGCCGGTCGCCAATCGCCGGGCGGAAGCCCCGTATTTCCGCGCCGGGGCCGCGTTTTACCCCGGCTGCAGCGAATCGCTCAAGGCCAGGAGCGGGTATGCGCTCGCCGCGCCGCTTGAGCTCTTTATCGGCGGCAGCGACGACTGGACGGCCCCGGAACCCTGCATCGCGCTCGCGGACAAGCTCACGGTGTTCCTGGGCCCGGCGGTTGAGATCACGGTTTACCCGGACACCTACCACGGGTTCGACGGTCCGGGGGCGGCGAAGCGCCAGCGCCTGGAAGTCCCCAACGGCGTGCACCGGGGCGAGGGGGTGACCGTCGCGCCGAACCCGGCGGCGCGTGCCGACGCCTACGCCAAACTGAAGAGTTTCCTGGGCGAGCGGATCGGGCTTCCCTGAGCCTTGCATCCTTCGCCTCCCGTCGACTGAGTTATCACTTCCCGCGCGACGATCCCGGGTGCCCGCCCGGGCTACCTTGGATCTTGAGAAAACCCGAAACCCCGGGTAATATCAGCGTACCTCAGCAACGCCGTAATACCAGCGGTTCTCAGACAGGATAACCGTTCGCCTTCCAAAGGAGGGAATCATGGGTTTCGAGCTTGGACCCCGCAGGGGCATTTTCGTCGACATCTCGCGCGAGAATGGGACCGACGGCGCCGACATCGGGCATTTCGAACAGCTCGACCTGATGTACCGTTCGCTCTGCGCCATGCTTTACAACTACGTGCCCACCTCCGGGCACCCCGGCGGCTCGATCTCCTCCGGCCGGTTCCTGTCGGCCATCCTTTTCGACAGCATGAACTATGATGTGTCCGACCCGGACCGGGAGGATGCCGACCTCGTGTCGTTATGCGGCCGGCCACAAGACGCTCGGCCTGTACGCCATGTGGGCCCTGCGCAACGAGATCGTGCGCGTCGGGATGCCCCGAGATGCTGCCCGCGAACGAAAAGCTGCAGCTGCGGCTGGAGGACCTGCTCGGGTTCCGCCGCAACCCGTTGTCGCGCACACCGCTCTTTCAGAAGTTCGGGGTCAAGCCGCTGGACGGCCACCCCACGCCGGCCACCCCCTTCCTGCGCCTGTCCACGGGGGCCTCCGGCGTGGGGGTCGCGACCTCGGTCGGCCTCGCGCTGGGCGCCATGGATTATTACGGCAGCGCGGCCCCGCGCGTGCATATCGTCGAGGGCGAGGGCGGCATGACACCGGGCCGGGTCGGCGAAACGTTTGCGCTCGCCGCCACCGCCTGCTCTGAAGAACATCGTCCTGCACGTCGACTGGAACCAGGCCTCGATCGACTCCAACCGCGTCTGCCGGGACGGGGAGGCGCCGGGCGAGTACGTCCAGTGGAACCCGGTCGAGTACGCGTATGCTGCACGACTGGAACGCGATCCTGGTCCCGGACGGCATGGATTTCGGCCAGGTGCTCGCGGCCCAGCGGCTCGCGCTGACGCTGAAAACCGGCCAGCCGACCGCGATCGTCTACCGCACGCGCAAGGGCTGGCAGTACGGGGTGGAGGGCAAGGCCTCCCACGGCGCGGGGCACGGGCTGTGCGCGGAGGGCTTCTTCCAGGCCGTGCAGCCGTTCATGGCGACAACCGGCGCGGCGCTCCCGCGCTGCGAAGCCGCCGACCAGCGCTGCCGGGCCGGCAAGGCCCCGGAGATCATGGAGGAGTGCTTCTGGGAGGCGCTGACGGTGATCCGCGCGGCACTTGAGCGCAACCGACCGATGGTGGAGGCCATGGCGCGGCGGCTGCGCGAGGCCAAGGGGCGCCTGGACCGCTCGCAGCGCAAGCCGCGGCCGCAGGCCCCGAACGTCGCGGCGGCCTTCGCGCTGGCCGACCGGACCGCCGGCCGCGTGCCGCCCGAGCTGACGCTCAAGGCCGGGCAGTCCGCCACCCTGCGCGGCGAGCTGGGAAGGTGCTGAAGCATTACAACCACGCGAGCGGCGGCGCCTTCCTGACGGGGTCCGCCGACCTGTACGGGTCGACCAGCGTCAACGTCATCGCCCAGGGGTTCCCGGAGGGCTGGTACAACGCGGCCACGAACCCGGGCTCGCGCCTGCTCGCCACCGGCGGTATCTGCGAGGACGCGATGAGCGGCCTGCTGGCCGGGCTGTCCACCTACGGGCATCACGTGGGGGTGGGCTCCTCCTACGGGGCCTTTATCGCTGCCCTCGGGCACGTGGCCGCGCGCCTGCACGCGATCGGCAACCAGGCCCGGCAGGCCATCGCGGCCGGCCCCTACAAACCCTTCATCCTGGTCTGCGCCCACGCCGGAGTGAAAACGGGCGAGGACGGGCCGACGCACGCCGACCCCCAGGCGCTGCAGCTGCTCCAGGGAAATTTTCCGCTGGGGACGATGATCACGCTCACCCCCTGGGACCCGCAGGAGATCTGGACCCTGGTCTCGGCCGCGCTCGCGCGGCGACCGGCCGTGATCGCACCCTTCGTCACCCGGCCGTCCGAGAAGGTGATCGACCGGCCGGCGCTGGGCCTCGCGCCGGTCACGGCCGCGGCCAACGGGCGTCTACCCCCTCGTGCGCGCGCAGGGCAAACGCGACGGGCACCGTCGTGCTCCAGGGCAGCGACGTCGGCTACGCCTTCGTCGAGCAGGCGCTGCCCTCCTGCGAGCAGAAGGGCTCGACCTGGACGTCTACTACGTCGCGAGCGCCGAGCTCTTCGATCTTCTGCCCGCGGCCGAGAGGAGAAGATCTATCCGGAGCTCGGCCGCCCGCGAGGCCATGGGGATCACCGGCTTCACCCTGCCCACCATGGAACGCTGGGTTTGCTCGCAGCCGCGGCCGGGCCGCCACCCTGCACCCCTTCCGCGCAGGGCACTTCCTGGGCAGCGGTCCGGCGGAGAAGGTCCTCGAGGAGGCCGGGCTCGACGGCGAAAGCCAGGCGCAGGCTATCTTGCGATATCTCGGAAAAAGAGGAAAATGAGTTCGAGAGGGGATGGCAAAGGGGCAGGCCTCATCCGCCCGAAGGGGCTCGAACCTCTTTGAGGTTCTGGGCGGCAGCCTCGTAGTCGGGGCTGATTCGCAGCGCCTGCTGAAACTGCTCGGCCGCTCCGGCCAAATCGCCCATTTCCTTCAGCGTCAGGCCGAGGTTGTTGTAGGCCTCGGCGTATCCGGGGAAGATGGCGATCGCCTGGGCGAAGCTATCCCTGGCCCCATTCAGATCGCCCGTGTTCTTCAGTGCGACTCCCAGGTTGTTCCAGGCGGTCTCGTAGTCCGGCTTGAGGCGTACGGTCTTCTCGAGGCTCTGCACCGCCCCCGCGTGGTCCCCTCGCAGCAGGTAGGCGATTCCCAGATTGTTCCAGGCCATGACGTTTTCGGGCTCGATCTCGAGCAGGCGTTGGGTCGCCGCGATCCCCGCATCCAGGTCGCCGGCGCGCATCAGCGCGTAGCCGAGGTTGTACCAGGCGTCCGCGTAAGCGGGAGCGATAACGACGGCGGTTTCGAGCGGCGGGATCGCCTCCGGCAGGCGGCCGAGCCGCATGTAGGTGCCGCCCAGGTTGTTGTAGGGCCGGGCCTTGCCGGGCGATTTCGCGATGCAGTCCTCCCAAAGCGCTACCGCATTCCCCCAAACTTCGCAGCGCTGCCAGGTCCAGGCCGACCAGAGGACCGCGAGCGCGACGGGGAGGGCGACCGCCGCCCACCGCAAGCGCAACCGGCCGAGCACCCACCCGGCGAGGGCGATTGCCGGCATCACCGAGGGCAGATAGGTGCGGTGCTCGAAGACGGTCTCGAGGCGGATGAACGAGGACTCGATCACCAGGTTGCCGAAGAACCAGAGGACCGCGTAACGCCGCCAGACGCTCGCGCCGGGCCAGGAGCAGAGAAGTCGTCAGGAGCCCCAGGATCAGCACCAGAGCGAGCAGGGTCGCGGGCGGGTCGAGCAGCGAGCGCGAGAAGGGGAAGCTGTGGTCGAGGTTGAGCCGCGCCGGGGAGGGCCAGAGAAGCAGGCCGATGTAGAGACACACCACGCGGAATTGGGTGAGCAGGCGCTGTGTCGCGGTGACGCTCCCCTCAGCCGCATACGCCTGCATGACATACGCCACGGGGTCGCTCGTGCGCATGTACACGAGGCCGAAGGCGGCCGTCGCGACCACGGCGGCCGCAAGCCAGCCGAGGTTCCGCCGCAGCCACCCGTAGTCGGCCCCCCGGAAGAAGAACCACTCGTAGAGGAAGATGCACAGCGGAAGGGTCGCCGCGATCTCCTTCGTCCCGAGCGCCAGCAGGCCGGCCGCGGCGCACCCGGCCAGGAGAGCCGCCCGGCGCTTGGGGCTCGGGCAGAGGCGCGCATGCGCATAGCAGACAAGCGACAGGAGGAAGAAAAGGGTCGCGAGGCTCGTCATGCGCTGGACGATGTAGGCGACCGACTGCGTGTGCAGCGGGTGGACCATCCACAGCGCGGCGGCCGCCGCGGCGATCAACGGCGCTTGACGCGCGTCCCGCAGCCCGCCCGATGAGCCCCAGGGTGACCGCCGCCAGGGCGTAGACCGCGAACCCGCTCAGGATGTGCACCACGATGTTGACCAGCCGGTAGCCGACCACGTTGTAGCCGTTGAAGAAAAAATTCAGGGCGAAGCTCACGTTGGCGACCGGGCGGGTCGGGATGGGGCTCTGAAAGGCCGCCGCGTACAGGGCGTGCGGCGAGAGGGCCTCGATGCGGATGTGCGGGTTGCGCTGGATGTTGTGTTCGTCGTCGAAGACGAAAGGGCCGGTGAGCGCCCCCGCGTAGGCGAAAACGGTCACAGCCGCGGCCGCGGCGACGATCAGGAATGCATACGAAGGTCTGTCGGTCATCGAAACCCTGTCGCGGCCGAATGCCGCTCCCGCAGAACGCAGGTGTCGCGGCGGGTGCCGCGACCCTCACCGCCAAACACCAAACACAAAATACCAGACACTCCCTCATAATTTATCATCGTTTGCCCGAAAACGCCCGCAAATGCTGTGCCCAGACGTTTGACACTTTTTGGGATATCGAATATTCATTAAATAAGAGATGGTTGCGAAACCATGCGAGTGAAAACGCCCCGACGGGCCGAACCCGCGTAGATAGAGAATGCCGATGGACCGCACGAACTCGCACGACCGGACGCTCAAATCGATCCTGATCGCCGGCATCGCCTTATCCTGCTTCTACTGGGTGTGCGAGTCCTTCATGTTTTTTTTCCTGGCGCCGGAGGCGAACTTCATCCAACACCTGCTCGGGCCCGACATGTTCAACACGTGGACGCGCCTGCTGGTGTTGTGCCTCTTCGCCATCTTCGGCTCTCACATCCAGTACACCATCAACAAGGAACGCGAGGCCGACGAGGCCCTGCGTGAAAGCGAGGCGAAATACCGCGTCATTCTCGAAAGCATCGAGGAAGGCGTCTTCGAGTCCGACCTTTCGCGCCAGCTGACCTTTTTTAACGGCCCGTTCGGCCGGATCCTGGGGTATCCCGCTCCGGAACTGCGGCGGATGGGCATCGCGGACTTCACGACTCCGGAATCGGAGGCCGCGGCCGAACCGATCCTGCAGAACATCGAAAAAAGCGGCGGGTCGGCCACCATCCACGACTACACGGTGACGCAGAGCGACGGCTCGCGCCGGCAGCTGGAGCTCTCGGTCTCGCGCACGACCGATATCACCGGCCGGTCGACCGGCTTGCGGTACGTGGCGCGGGACGTGACCGAGCGTCTCAACTCGGACCTGGAGAAAAAGAAACTCGAAACTCAGCTTCAAATGGCCCAGAAAATGGAGGCCATCGGGACGCTCGCGGGCGGCATCGCCCACGACTTCAACAACATCCTCATGGGCATCCAGGGCAACGCCTCCCTGCTGGAGATGCGGCTCGACGCGAACCACCCCGGCCGCGGCAAGATCAAGAACATCGAGAAATACGTCGAGAGCGGGACCGAGCTCTCGCGCCAGTTGCTGGGATTTGCCCGGCGCGGGAAGTACAACGTCAAGGCGAGCGACATCAACGACATCATCGCCAAAACCTCTTCCATGTTCGCACGCACCCGCAAGGAGATCCGAGTCCGGACGCAGCTGGCCGAAGGCACCTGGGCGGTCGAGGTGGACCGCGGGCAGATCGAGCAGGCGCTGTTGAACCTCTACATCAACGCCTGGCAGGCGATGTCGGAGGGGGGCGAGCTCTACCTCGCGACCGAGAATCTGACGCTGGACGAGAGCTACGTCCGTCCTTACAGCGTCAAGGCCGGACCGTTCGTGAAGGTCACCGTCGCCGACACGGGCGCGGGGATCGCCCGGGAGGACCTGCCGCGCATCTTCGAGCCCTTCTTCACGACCAAGGAGATGGGGCGCGGTACGGGGCTCGGGCTCGCTTCGGTTTACGGCATCGTCAAGAGCCACGGCGGGCACATCAACGTGTACAGCGAGCCGGGGCAGGGCACGACGTTCAACTTCTACCTGCCGGCCTCGACGCGCGAGGTCGTCGACCAGGTCGCGCTCCCGGACCAGGCCCTGCGGCGTGGCAGCGAAACCGTTCTGCTGATCGACGACGAGGAGATGATCCTCGAGGTGGGGTCCGGCCTGCTGCAGGAGCTCGGGTACACGGTCGTCACGGCCCTGAGCGGTCCGGAGGCCCTGGAGATTTACACGGCCCGGCAGTCGGAGATCGCCATGGTGGTGATGGACATGATCATGCCGGGCATGGGCGGCGGGGAAACCTTCGACCGGCTGAAGGAGATCAACCCCGCGGTCAAGGTCCTGCTTTCCAGCGGATACAGCATCAACGGACAGGCCTCGCACATCATGGAGCGCGGCTGTGACGGGTTCATCCAGAAGCCGTTTACCATGCAGCAGCTGTCGGTCAAGATGCGGGAAATTTTAGATCGTTGAGCCGTCAGACCACGGGGTCCCGCAGCAGCAGTTCGATCGCCCGGGCCGCGCAGGCGGCCTGCCGCGGGAAAACCTCTGCGAGCGCCCGCACGTGACGCAGGTTGTCGGCGGTTCTCAGCACCAGCATCGCGAAGTCTCCTTCCTCCACCTCGGAAATCCCGATGGCGTCCTCCCACGCGTTGCCGCTCGCCCAGGCGAAGATGGCGGCTGCCGGTCGCAGATAGAGCCTCCGGACTTCGAACCCCCAGTCGGACATCTCCTGCTGCAGGGGCATGAGGTGTTGCGATACGCGCTGGTAGCTTTTCAGGAGGGCGGCGGGCAGGAACCGGCGGTCGACATGTTCGTCGGCCTCCCGCTCGTTGACGAAGACGGCGATGACGGCGGCCAGGAGCGCCGGCTGGTCGATCGGGAAGAGCCCGTGCCGGAATCCTTCCGCGATCACCACGGGCTGATCCACCCGCAGGCGCGACGCCCAGGTTCCCTCCGCGGTCAACCGCCCGTCCCCGTCGACGTACCCCTTGAGACGCAGGAACTCCAGGTGACGCGTAAAATCGTCCCACAGGTGCACATGCTCCGACGGCGGTCGGCCGCGCTGCGCGCGCTTCGCGCGCAGCAGGTAGGCCGCAAACGACTGCCGCAGCAGGTCCCGCACCTGCTCGGGGCCGTGCGAGAGCAGGAGGTTGAGCGTCATCGAGAAGTTGATCCGGATCTGGCTGTTGACGTCCGTGGCCGGCGAGCCCAGCAGGCGACAGATGTGGCGGACGTCCATGTACCGGCCGGGGATGGTCAGGGCAAAGCCGATCTTGTCCATCCCGCGGCGTCCGGCGCGCCCGGTCACCTGGTGGAACTCAGTGGCATCCAGCGGCAGGAAGGCCGTTCCGTTGAACCGGTCGGAGTTGAGCAGGGCGATGGTGCGCGCCGGGAAATTGACTCCCGCCGCGACGGTCGTGGTGGCGAACACCGCTTCCAGCAGGCCCGCGGTCATCAGCTGTTCCAACAGGATCTTCCACGCGGGCAGCTGCCCAGCGTGGTGCGCGCCCACGCCCAAATGTTCGAGGTGCCAGAGCTGGCGGTGTTGCGCCATGCGCGGCGTTTGCGTTGAGGCCTCGTCCAGCCGCGAGCGGATCAGGCGGCCCCGGGCGGGGTCGAGCGCGTGCTCGCCGCGGCAGATGTCCAGGGCCGCGTCGCAGTCCGCCCTGGATTTGAGGAAGAAAATGGCCGGCAGCAGGTTGTGCTCCCGGAGTAGTTCCAGGATGCGGCCGAAGGGCGGCAGCTTGGGTCCGCGGAAGGAGGACCGGGCGTTGCGGCCGAGGAATTCAGCTACCTTCCGGCTCGGACGCACACTCGTTCCCTCGCGCGCCGGTTCGGTCAGCGGCAGCAGGGTGCCCCCCGGGCGCAGGAAAAGCGGGAAGAGCGGCACCGGCCGACGGGTCTCCTCGACGACCGCGCACGGGCGCCCGCGGATCGACTCGAGCCAGCCCGCGATCCGGCCCGCGTTGCCGATCGTGGCCGAGAGCAGCAGCAGCGGGATGCGGGCGGGCAGGTAGATCATGACCTCCTCCCAGACGACCCCGCGCTCGGCATCCCCCAGGAAATGGGCCTCGTCCAGGATGACCAAATCGGAGCGCAGCGACTCCCCGAAGTGCATGGCGTCATAGAGCTGGTTGCGGAGGATCTCGGTGGTGCCGACGAGCACGGGCGCGTCCGGGTTCTCCTTGCGGTCGCCCGTGAGGATGCCGACCTGCTCGGGGCCGAACAGGCGGGCGAACTCGGCGTGTTTGGAGTTGCTCAGGGCTTTGAGGGGGCAGGCGTACCACGCGCGTCCGCCGTCTGCGAGGATGCGGGCGATCGCCTGCTCGGCGATCCACGTCTTGCCGGAACCGGTCGGCGCGGTGACCAGACAGTCGGCGCGGCCGATGGCCGCGAGGGCCTCCAGTTGGAAAGGGTCCGGGGCGAACGGGCGGGGTTCAGGGACGCCGATTTTCGCGAACACGCGTCGGAGGCCCGGGTCCGCCGCCGGTACGAACTTCTCCGGCGCAGCCGGTCGAGTCTGCTTGCGCGAGGGGTAGTGGCGAGGACGGGACATGGGAGAACGCCTAAAATTGGGAATTTCCTAAAATGCCTAAAATTGAGGAAGGCGATCGATTCGGAACTTTCTTTTCAATTTTAGGCATTTTAGTCAAGTTAGCTCATTTTAGGCATTTTAAGCTTCTCAATCATCTCCCGCACGCAGGCCTTGGCCGGCGAGTCGACGTCGTAGGGCGAAATCCCCTTCACGTCGGCCTCGATCAGGGCGTCATCGTGCGGCAGGAAGCCCAGGAATTCGAAGTCGGGGAGGTTGGCCTGGAGGAACTCCCGGTCCGCAGCACTGCGGATCTTGTTGCCGACGACGGCGAGATGGTGGAGCGAGATCTGGCCGGCCAGCCGGCGAATGTGCTCGGCCGTGTCGATGCTGCGGCGGCCGGGTTCCACGACCACGATGAGCCGGTCCACCGCCTTGGCGGTCGAGCGGCCGAGGTGCTCGATGCCGGCTTCCATGTCCATCACGACCACCTCGTCCCGCCTCAGGACGATGTGCATGACGAGCGCCCGCAGCAGGCTGCTCTCCGGGCAGATGCAGCCGGAGCCCCCCTTTTTGATGCCGCCCAGGCGCATGAGCTTGATGTTGTCGAGCTTGGCCGAAAGCGCGTCGGGCAGGTCGTCGACCTGGGGGTTCAGCTTGAAATAGCCGCCGATGGTCCCGGGCTGCGCCCCGGTCCGCTCGAAGATCAACTCCTTCATCTCGGCGATGGGGACGATACGGTCCGCGCCGGCAATGCCGAGACCGGCCGCCAGGTTGGCGTCCGGGTCCGCGTCGATGGCCAGCACCTTCCGGCCCTGGTCGCTGAGGGTCCGAATCAGAAGAGCTGCGAAGGTCGTCTTTCCAACGCCTCCTTTGCCGCTGACGGCGAGTTTCATGGCAAGGTCCCTTTGGGTGCGAGATGCTTCACGTCAGGGATACACAGTAACGCCTGCAGCCGAGACGGGCAAGCGCCAAAAAAAGGAGGCGGCGTTTCCGCCGCCTCCTGAAACTTTATTTGAGTTGTGTCAGCGCTGCCACTTCCCTGGGGCGTCGGTTTTGGAAGGGGTCCGGATGAGAGTGGTCTGAACCTCCTTTTTGAAGCGCAAGGTCCCGCCGCTGATGGTTGCACCTGATCCCGGCCAATCGTAATCGGCGCCAATGTCGGTCGTGGGGTCCACGATCAATCGATTCCAAAGCTTGGTGTCGTTCATGTAGCCGGAGTCCGACAGCTTGACCATGGCCCACGTGAGCGTCTCGCGGCCGTTCATTTCGACGATCCCCATGTCCAACCCGCGCAATTTCGAGGACGTTTCCGCATCGATGTACCGCGGGATCAGGACGGCCGCCAAGACACTGATGATCACCAGGGTCGAGATCAGCTCGATCAGGGTGAACCCCTTTTCCCCTCTGCCGGGCCGGCAGCCAGGGGTGTCTTTTTCAATTGGTGAGGTCATGGCCCCTGTTATTGCCTTTGCAGTTCAATGAAGAAACGGTTACTGCCTCACCCACGATCCTGGCGCCGTATCCGTCGAGGGGGTCCGTCTTAAGGAGATCGGAGCCCCCTGCTTGAATGACAACGTGCCGCTCGTCGCGGTGATTGCGCTGAAGCTGTAGTCCCGGCCCAGATCGGGCTGCCTCGGGCTGCCGGTGGTCGTCATGCGGCTGAAGACACCGGAATCGGTGACCAGGCTCCAGCCGCTGGTGCTGATTTTGACGTCGGCCCACACCAGGCTTTCGCGGCCGTTGAGTTCCGACACCGCCGCGTCGATGGCCCGCGACTTGGCGTTGGCTTCCAAGTCGATATACCGCGGTACCGCCACGGCCGCCAAAATGCCGAGTATGATCAGTACAGCGATTATCTCGACCAGGGTGAAACCCTCCTGGTTCTTCAAAACAGTCTGCTTTTTCATAACCCCCTCCCTAATCGATGTTCAAATCATTTTGGTTGTTTGGAACTCAATCTTTAGCAGGTAGCATGCCACCTTTTGTTGCCGACATTTCGCAAGTGTTAATAAGTATCTATTACAAAAGGTTATCCTGTTTCAGGCAAACCGCACGTCTTCTTGCCGCTCAACGTTATGCTACAAAATTTGATGAGTTTCGTAAACGGACGCCTCAATTTTCGCTATTTTTTAGGCTCTTCACGTCGATGCCGAGTTTCTTGATGCGGTGCCACAGGCTTCTCTGATTGATCCCAAGCAGTTCCGTGGCGCGGGACTGCACCCCGCCGGTCTTGGACAGGGCTTCGATGATCAAGCCGCGCTCGACTTCCATCAGCCGCTCGTCGAGGGATAGGCTCGAAGGCAGTTTGATGTCCGTCCGCCCCCACTGGCTGAAGAGGCCGGTGATCTTGGCCGGCAGCTGAGCCGGTTCGATATACCCTCCCTCGGCGATGACGGCCGCGCTTTCGATCACGTTCTTCAACTCCCGTATGTTGCCGGGCCAGGCGTAGGTCATCAGCATCTGAAGGGCGAGCGAGGAGATGTCAACGGGTTTGGGCAGGCCTTTCAGGAAGGCGTCCACCAGTGCCGGGATGTCCTCCCTGCGCTCGCGGAGCGGCGGCAGGTGCAGCGTGAAGACGTTCAGGCGGTAGAACAGGTCCTCGCGGAAGGTCCCCTCCTGCACCATTTTTTCCAGGTTCTTGTTGGTGGACGCGATGACGCGCACGTCCACCTTGATCGTCTGGCTGCCGCCGACGCGATAGAACTCCTTTTCCTGGAGCACCCGGAGGATCTTGGCCTGCAGGGTCAGCGGCATGTCGCCGATCTCGTCCATGAAGATCGTGCCCTGGTGCGCGATGTCGAACTTCCCGGGCTTGAAAGCCGTGGCGCCTGTAAACGCCCCCTTCTCGTGCCCGAACAGCTCGCTTTCCAAAAGCTCCTCTGGGATCGCGGCGCAGTTCAGCTTGACGAAGGCCTTCTCCTTGCGCAGGCTGTGCTCGTAGATGCTGGTCGCCACGAGCTCTTTGCCGGTCCCACTCTCCCCGAGCAGCAGGACGGTGGAGTCCGTGGGCGCGACCTTCATGATGAGGCTCTGCAATCCCCGCATGGCGATGCTCTCGCCGATCATCTCCGGGAAGAAATTGCGCGCCTCGATGCGGCTCAGGACCGAGGTGACCTGATCGAAGACGCTTGTGAACTGCTCCATTTTGTCGACGGACCAGTCCTTGCGCGATTTCGGGGCAGGGGCCCGGCTGAAGGCCGGCAGCTTGCTCGCCTTCTCGACGAACTGCTCCACCGGACGCAGGATGAAGCGCACCACGCCGAACCCGGCGGCGAAGGCCAGGATGCTGAGACAGATGATCAGCCAGAACACCCAGGTGGACGGGTCGGCCTTGTTTTCAATCCCGTACTTGGTCAGGCGATAGGCGAGCAGCGCCGAGAATATGCTGAACCCCGCAAAGATGAATGGGATGATGATGTAGAGGCTGATGTGGAACCGGAACTGTTTCATTTGCAAAACGGCGCCTCAGGCCGTGATCCGGCGTTGCGCGGCCTTTTGTAAATGCTCACATATTCCCGACATATGCTGCGCTTTCCAAAAGGTCGCGCGCCTTGGCTGACGGCCCGATGCTTGTTTTCCGGCATTCTGAAAACCTTATTTCACCTTGAGCGACAAGTCCCACATGGGCAGAAAAATCGCCAAGGCGAAAAAACCGACCACGGCCGCCAGGCTGATGGTCAGGACCGGGGCGAGCGCGTCCGACAGCTTCTTGGTGGCGTACTCGACCTCCGTGTCGTAGTGCGTTGCGACGTCCCGCAGGAGGGTGTCGAGGTTGCCCGACTCCTCGCCGACGGCGATCATGTTGATCAGCATGGGAGTGAAATACGACGCCTGGCGCAGCGGTCCGGAAATGCCGCGACCCTCCCGCAGACGGTCCTTGATCCCCTGCAACTGTCGGGAGATGGCGTTGTTTCCGATGGTGTCCGCGAGGATGTCCATGGCGTCCAGGATGTCGACGCCGCTGCTCTGCAGGATGGAAAAAATGCTTGCAAAGCGCGAAAGGGCCGACTTCTGCAGGAGCTTGCCGACCAGCGGCAGCTTGAGCAGCAGCGTGTCGCGCACGAAGCGCCCCTGCTCGGTGCGACCGTAGATTAAAAACCCGACCCCCAGGGCGACCGTCAGCAGCGCCAGCACGTACCAGTATTGCGAGATGAACTGGTAGAGGGCCAGACAGACCTGGGTGGGCCAGGGCAGCTGCAGGCCCGCGTTCTTGAAAACGTTGACGAACTTGGGGACGACACCGATCAGCAGAATGAAGAAGGCGATCCCCAGGAACGCGAGGACGATGATCGGGTAGGTCATGGCCGACTTCACGTCGGACTTGACCTTGTGTTCGTGCTCGATGACGTAGACCAGGCGGTCGAGGATGTCGGGCAGCGCCCCGGCCGATTCGCCCGCCTTGAGCATGCTGCAGTAGAGCGGGGAAAACACGTTCGGGTGCCGCCGAAACGCGTCGTGCAGGCTCGCGCCGTCGCGGATGTCCTGGTGAATGCGCCCCAGCACGGGGCGCAGCCGCTTGTTCTCGGTCTGGTCTTCGAGCACCTGCAGGATGGTCAGCATCGGGACCCCGGAGCGGATCAGGGTCTTGAACTGCTTGGTGAACAGGATCAGCTCGGGCGTGCCGATGCCGGAAAACAGGGAAATGCCCGCGCCTGAGCCGGACTGCGATCGGCCGCGGTTCTCCCGGACCTGGGTCGGGATGTAGCCGCGCGCGGCCAGCAGGCTGGAGGCGGCCGCGACGGACTCGGCTTCGATCTCCCCCTTGGCGGCGGCCCCGGTTTCGGTGATGGCCTGGTAGCTGAACTTGGGCATGCGGTTCCTCGTCTACATGAGCACGGCGGATGCGGCTTCTTCGAGACTCGTAATCCCCTGCACCACCTTCTCGAGCGCGTTGTCCCTGAGGGTCGTGAAAGTGCCGGCATCGATGGCGGCCCGGTTGATCTCGTGCGCGGACCGGCGCTTCAGGATCATGTCTTGGATCATGGCGTCGATGACGAGCACCTCGTACACGCCGGTGCGCCCTTTGTAGCCCGTGTGCATGCAGTTGAAGCACCCCTGCCCGACGATGAAGCCGCTCACGTCGACGCCGTCCAGATGCCAGTAACGGCGTGCCTCCTCCGAGGGGATATGCGCGGTGCTGGCAGTGGGGGCAGACCTTGCGGACCAGCCGCTGGGCGAACGACACCAGCAGCGACCGAGGCCACCAGGAAGGGCTCGATGCCCATGTCGATCAGCCGCGTGATGGCCCCGGCGGCGTCGTTGGTGTGCAGCGTGCTCAGCACGAGGTGCCCGGTGAGCGCCGCCTGCACGGCGATGCCGGCCGTCTCGGCGTCGCGGATCTCGCCGACCATGATCACGTCCGGGTCCTGCCGCAGGATGGAGCGCAGGCCGCTGGCGAAGGTCATCCCGGCCTTGCGGTTGACCTGGACCTGGTTGATCTTGTCGATGCGGTACTCGACCGGGTCTTCGACGGTGACGATGTTCGATGTCGGGCTGGTTGACCTTCTTCAGGATCGAGTAGAGCGTCGTGCTCTTGCCGCTGCCCGTCGGGCCGGTGCTCAGGATCATGCCGTAGGGCTTTTGGATCATCGGTCTCGAGGCTTGCTGCCGGTCGCGCTCGTTCATGCCGAGCAGCTCGAGCGAGTAGACGCTGCTGCTGGTGTCGAGCAGGCGCAGGACCAGGTTCTCCCCGTGGATGGACGGGATGGTGGAGGCGCGGATGTCGATCTCCTTCGTCCTTCATCTTGACGGTGAAGCGGCCGTCCTGCGGCACGCGCGACTCGGCGATGTCCATGTTGGCCAGGATCTTCAGCCGCGAGATGATGGGCAGGAACATGGACTTGGGCGGGGCCGGCACCTCGTGCAGCTTGCCGTCCACCCGGAAGCGGATCTGCACGTGGTCCTTTTCGGGGCTGATGTGGATGTCGCTCGCCCCCTCGCGGACCCCCTGGGAAAGAATCGAGTTGACCAGGCGCACGACCGGCGCCTCTTGCGCCATCCCCTGCAGCGAGCTGACCTCGACGTCCTCCAGGTTGGCGGTCTTTTCCGGGGTCTTGTCGATCTGGACGTCTTCCAGGTCCTCGAGCACGCCGCCGATGCCGGCATAGGTGCCGTAAAGCGTGGTGTGGAGCTGGTTGAGCTGCTGCTCGGTGCAGATGACGGCCTCCACCTCGCAGTTCGTGTAGACTTCGATCGCGTCCAGGGCGTTGATGTCGAGGGGGTCCATCATCGCGACCGTGAGGAGCATCCCGCTCTTGTTTAACGGGGCCACGCGCGTACTTGTGAGCGATGTCGGCCGGAATCTGCTTGGCGAGCTCCATGTCGATGGTGTGTTTGTCCGGTCGGTACTTTTCGAGCTTGAGCTGGTTCGACACCAGGTCGACGATCTGGGACTCGCTGACGATGCCCTCGCGCACCAGGAACTGCCCCAGCTTGAGGTTGCTTTTCTTTTGGAAGGGGAGGGCCTGCTCGAGTTGCTTCTGGCTCAGGAGCCCCCCCTCCACCAGAATCTCGCCCAGCTTTTTGCGTGCGATCACGACGAATCTCCCGAACAAGAAGGTTTTAAGTGTTCAGTTTTAAGTGTTAAGAAACCAGCCTTTCTCCCAAAGCTTAACCCTTACCACCTAAAACCTAAAACTTAACACTTAACACGGTTTTTTATTTGATGCCGTACCAAGGGTCGGCATAAAAAACGGTCTGGTCAGCCCACGCGTTCATCACCTCGCCGCCGGCTGACAGGGCCGGAGGGAGCAGCTTCAGCTGCAGCCGCGCGGCTTCCGCGTCACTGAAGGCCTGCTTCAGGAGCAGGGCGAAACGCTGGCCTGACTTCGGGCTCCAGTACGGGACCATCCTGGCGGCGGGGGCCGACTCGGGGTAACCGCGCAGAAAGTCGAACGCCTCCTGCAGGGATGCCTTTCTGAGACCCGTACCCACCAGAAATTACGGCCACCGGGCGGTTTCACGCCGACGGGGATGGCGGGGATTTGGATAATCTGTCCGGCCTCGACCCGGTCCGGATCGTCGACCTGCGGGTTGGCGAGAATGATCGACCGGAAGTTGCGGGCCGAGTAGTTGCCGTAGATCCGCTGGATCAGTCCGGAAATCGTCTCATGGCGCCAGAGTCACGCGCCGAGCATCTCGGCGGGGGTCCGGGCAGCCTTGATGGCCGGTAAGGCAGGCGCCAGCGGCGCGTCCGCAACCGGGGCTGCGGCCGGGCGGATGCGGGCGCTTCGACGGCCGGCTTGACGCGCCGCGACCGGCGTGGGCGCGGTTTCGGTCGGGAGCCGCGGGCGGCGACGCCGCGACGGGGAGTTGCGACGGCGTCGGAGCCGGCGTTGCCGGGGGCGGCGGTTCCAGGGCGGCCGCCGGCACCTCGTGCGCTTTTCGACCACCGCGGTCACCGGCGACGGTCGCGGGGGCTCCAGGCCGCTCCAGTCCGGGACGGACGGACACCGTCGCCCGTCGCCCAGATCAGGAGCCCGGCGAGCGCCACGGCTGAAGCCAGCGCCACTGCCGGGCGCCGAGCGCGTCGCGGCTCCCGGCGGGAAAGACCCGCTTGGCGCTGCACTGAACCAGCCGGTAGCCCACCTTTTACCTGTTCTGGATGATCATGGCCAGGATGCATTGGTGGCACAGGTTGATGATCCTTGCGCGGGTATCCGCCGGTGATGCGATGGATGGCGATCGAGCCCGGGAAGGGTGAAGAGGTCCAGCTTCCGGGGCGTCGAGCTGGATTTCTCCAGCCGGAACTGGATCATCAGGCGGGTGTCGCGCAGGCTGAGGGGTTTGAGGTGGTGGTAGAGGTTGATCCGGTCGCCGAAGTTGGGGTGTCTGCGGACGACCTCCTCGAACTCCTTCTGGGCGAAGATCACGATCTGCAGCAGTTTGTATTCGTTGGTCTCGTAGTTCAGGAACTCCCGCAGCAGCTCGAGGCAGAACACCGGGATTTTCTGCCCCTCGTCGATGATCAGGATGGTGGTTTTTTTCTGGTCGACGCCCTTGCGGAACAGGCTGTGCTTGATGAACTCCTTGGCCTGCCAGTCGGTGGTGCCCTCCGGCAGGGCTCTTCGGCCGCTCAGCAGCTTGGCAGTCGCAGCCAGGAAATCCGTCGGGTCCTTGAACAAGGGGTCCAGGACCAGGTGGGTCTCCATCTCCTTGCGGTTGGCGAAGCGGCGGATGATCTGGCGACAGAGCGTGGTCTTGCCGGTGCCGACGTCGCCGATGATGACATTCAGACCGCGGCGCAGGTGCAGCGAGAGTTCGAGCTTTTGAAGGCAGTCGAGGTGCTGGCTGGAGTGGTAAAAGTAATCGGGGTCGGGCGAGTTGGAGAACGGCTCCCGGTTCAGGTTGAGTATCGAGAAATAATCCATGAGGGAGGCTTCCTAACAGCTATCCGACGTTCCCGGCCGGCCCCAACAGGGGGGATGCGAATCGGGGACTCGCGCGAGGCGGCAGGGCCGAGCGGTATCCCGCGACGCGGTTGGGGCATCGGGCGCCATCATCCGCCCGTGGGCGATCCCTGCGGCTTGAGGATCGTCGGCGTGATGAAGATCAGCAAGTCCTCCTTGGCGCTGCTCTTGCCGTCCCGCTTGAACAGCCAGTTCAACCCGGGCACGTCCATCAGGCCGGGGGTCCCGGTCCGGTCGTCGGTGGTGGTTTCCTTGTTCAGCCCGCCGATGACCAGGGTCTGGCCGTCGGCTTGGATCACGTTGGTCTCGGCCTGCTTGGTGATGATGGTCGGATTGCCCAGGACCGATTGGGAGAAGTCGACCTCGTCCTTGTTGACCTTGACCGCGAGCTTCAGCGTTTGGAAGTCGATGACGTGCGGGGTGACTTTGAGGCTGAGCACCGCTTTCTTGTACTCGATGTTGACCTCGCCGTCCTGCACGGTCTGGAACGGCACGTCCCGGCCGCTCTCGATCATCGCAGTCAGGTTGTCGAGGGTCGTGATCGACGGGCTCGAGAGGATGTTGAGCTTGCCCTCCTGCTGGAGGGCCGTGAGCTGGGCGGACAGCAGGAACTTGCCGACGTTCTGATAGAGGAAGCCGAGGCTGCTGGCCGCCGCGTCGGCGACCGGCAGGTTGATGATGTTGCCCGTGTTCGGGTCTGTCCGGCCGCCGATGTCCGAATTGGTGGCCGTCGTGCCGGTTCCGGTCGTCGTGCCGCGGTTGTCGCGGCCCGTGATGAAGCCGCGCCGGTCGCCGCCGCTGATCTGGTAGGCGCCGCCCCACTGTACGCCGAGGTCGCGGGCCACATCCTTGTTGGCCTCTACGATGAAGGCCTCGATCAGGACCTGGGGCGTTGGCTTGTCGAGCTTGTCGATGACCGCCAGGATCGCGTTGACGTCCTTGGGCAGCGCGTTGATGACGAGCGAGTTGGTGTGCTGGTCGACGAGCACCGCGCCGATCGCTTTGCTGGATTTATCGGTGGTCAGGATCGCCTTGACGGTTTCCTGCAGCTTGGCCGCCTCGGAAAACTTGATGGGGACGATGCGGGTGACGGGCATTTCGGCCGCCTGGAGCTCCCGCTTGCGGGTCTCGCGCCGCAGGTCCTCCTCCAGGTCGTCGGCGGTCATGATGCGGATGATGTCCCCCTGCCAGGCGTAGGTGAGGTTGTGGGTGCGCAGGATCCCCAGGAACACCTGGTCCCAGCGGAGCCTGGGTGATGTTGATGTTGGACCGCCCGGTCACCCGTTCGTTGAGGATGATGTTCGACGTCGGCCGCACGGGCGAGTGCACGCAGGAGCACCGAGACGTCGACGTTGCTCATTTTGAGGCTCACCCGCTTGACCGGCAGCGGTTTTTCCGCGTCCTGCCGAACGTCCACCGGGCGAGCGGCGGTCTCCTTCACCACGTCCCGCGGCGCGGTCGAGGGCGCCGGCGAAGTGCCCTTGGACTCCTGGGCCTTGGCCTTCCACTTGTCCATGAACGGGTCGGCCGTTTCCATTTTCTGCGGCTGGGCACATCCTGACACCAGCAGCAGGGCAAGAGCGCATGCGAACGGAGATTTGGGCAGTCGTATCATGGCCGGCTTGTCCTATTCGATTTCCTTCAGCGGCAGTTCGATCTGGGCGCCGTCCCGTTGGGGGGATCCCATGAGCACCTTGGTCGGCAGAACGGATTTTATCGTTAACCCACCGGGATTTACCGTGTCCCCGGCTTCGTACTCCATGCCGTTGATGATGGCCATCCGTCTGGCCCCGATTTCGATGAAGCCGCTGTAGACGAAGTTCCCCGGCAGGCGGCCTCCGTCTTTCGGGCCCGTCGTCTCGGGCCGCGGCGCCTGGGGCTTGCGGATTTCGAGAAAAGGGTCCTGCTTCCAGGCGGCTTCGGCTTTTTGGACGATCAGGGCATTCGACTCGGAGGAGGCCGACTTGATCGTGTCGGCCACCTTGGCGATAAACGCGTTGACGCCCTCGGCCGCGGTGGTCGTCAGCGTGCCGCCGACCTTGTTGCGCGGCAGCAGCAGCTCGATCGCGCCGTACCCGACCGTGAGCACCATGGCCCCGACGATGATCTTTTCCCGGTTCGTCATACCCCACACCGACGTGAAATGCCCGCTGTGCCGCCTCGCCCGATCGTCGGGAGAGTCACTCGCGAGCCAGCCAGACTTTTAGCGTGACCTCTTCCCCGCCGCCCTCGATCCCGCGGATGTCCAGCTCCTCGATGCCGTCAAAGAACGGCAGGGCCCCGACATCGAGCAGAAAACCGCGCAGATCGGCGAACTGCCCCTGCGCGTTAACCTTCATCGACAGCCTTCCGGACGAGTCCGTCAGCGTGTTGATGTCCGGCACGACTTCGCGCACCCCGAGCCGGTGCGCGGCGGCCATGTCCTGAAAGCGCTTGGGCAGCGCAGTGATGTCGGGTCGGCTGAGCTTCGTGCGGGCCGCCGCGACGGCGCCGCCCTTCACCGGTGACCGCGCTTTCTCGAACAAGTTTTTGAAAACGGGTGAGAGGACTTTCTGCTCCTCGACCCGGGCGGTCAACGCGGCGATGTCCCGGTCGAGTTCGGCCGACGCCCGATCGGCCGGGAGGATGACCAGCAGCAGGAACCCGAGAACCCCGGCCCCGCACAGGGCGAAGAGGACCAGGCTTTGGGTCGGAACTGCGGGGCCGAGCTTGCCCTTCTTCATAAGGCCTACCCTACGTCCATCTGGGCGGTGAAGCGCATGACGGGACGGTTGTCCATCATGTCGACCGACTTCTTGCTGATGACCGGCTGCTTGAACAGGGGGGAGTTCCTGAGCGTCATCAGAAAATCCGCCAGCTCGGTTTCCAGGGTGGCACGCTCACCGAACACCACCCCGTCGATGACCAGCACCTTTTTGGCCGGCTCGGGCTTGCCGCCCGCCGGTTTGGCCGGGGTCAGCCGTGCGTTGACGCTCAGCAGCCGGATGTTGGGCGGCACCGTGTTGGCGACTTCGCCCAGCAGCGCGACCCCGAGCAGGCTGCTGCTCATGCCCTGCAGGCTCTGGTTCTTGGTCCGGATCTGGTCGACCAGCTTGAGGATAAGGTTTCGGTCCACCCGGACATCGAATGCGGCGAGTTGGTTCTGAAGGTCGAGCTTGCGGATGTCCTTTTCCCGGATCTGCTGCTCCTGCCAGAACGCATAGCCGGCGCAGCCGCACAGAACGGCCATGAAACAGGCAAACACCGCGCGGTTGATCCGCCGCGTGTGTGAGGCCCCGCTCTTGTCCTTGTGGGTGTAAAGAAAATTGGGGGTGATGGCGTTGGTGGACAGCGCCATCCCCATGGCGGGCGCGTACGCGCTCTGCTCCGCGAGTGATTCGGGCGTCGTGAGCCGGGTCTCGAAGCCGGTTCCCGGAGTGAACGGGTTGATCACCTCGATCGGCAGCCCGAGCTCGTCGCCGATGTAGTCGAGGATGTGCGGGTGGGGCTGAATGCCGCTGGAGACGAAAATCTTTTCGACGCGGGCGTTGTCGAAGTTGAGCGCGAAGTGACGGATGGTGCGCTCCATCTGCCGGACCAGCCGCTCCAGGGCCGGGAGGATCATCTGGAAGATCCGCTCGTCCTTGACGGTCAGGGCCTTGTCCGCGGTGGGCGCGGAGGAGTGGATGGGCCCGAAGAAGTGATTCTGGGCGGTTTCCAGTTCCTGCTTGAGCCGCATTTTTATGGCCCGGATCCGGTTCTGGTCGGAGGTGGGCGATTTGGCGAGCGAAAGTTCGAACCAACTCCCCTCGATCTCACGCTGCAGCGCTTCGATCATGGTGCGGATGCCGGCCTTGATGCCGCGCGAGAGCACCAGACTGTCGTTCATGAAGATGTCGATGCGGGACCAGTCGCGCCCGATGTAGAGGCTGGAGATGGCTGCGCCATGGCTCCGGATGCGGCCCGAGCGCAGCAGGGTCTGGAAGGCGAAGGGGACGATGGAAATGCCCTTCAGCGGGAAACCTGCCCGCGCAAACAGGTCGCGGAGCCCCTCGACTTCTTGGCGGGGGGCGGTATAGGCCATGACGGCGATTTTCTTGACACCGCCCTCCTCGGCCTCCCCGAGCACTTCGTAGTCGAAGATGGTTTCCTTGTCGTCGAAGGCTGAGTGTTTCTGATAGGTCCAGAAGACGGAGTTGGCGACCTGTTTCTGAGGGACCTTCGGTATCTTGAGGTAGCGATTTTCCACCCGCGCGGACGGGATGGTGCCCCAGAGATCAGTCACCTTGTCGGTGCCGCAGAACTTGAGCAGCGTCGACCTCAGGAATTGGGGGAAATTCGGGTGATCCCGGGGAATTTCCGGGTTGAGCTCGACCCGCGAGAAATCGATCAGATCCATTTTGCGATCGGAGACCCGGTTGACCTTGACCAGCTTCAGATCATCGTGCCCCAGGTCCACGCCCACCGATGCGCCTTGGCGCGCGAGTGGAAGAGATTCGGCCAGGAACGTCTTCAGCCGGCTGCCGGGTGCCTTGGCCGTGATCGGTTCGGGACCCTCCGGCTGCTCGTTTCGGATCAGTTCCAACAGCCTTTCGGTTGATGACAGTTCATCCGGTTTGCCCAAGGCGTTCTCCCGATCATGCTGCCAGGCAAAACAGCGACCCCCCGGGGGGTGGCTCCGCATTTGCCCGGTCCACTCAGGTGCCGGAGCGGGCCCCCCGGGGGGGCGCTTCGGCGCTTTTCGTTTTTGCAACTAACTTAAATAATTAATCCATAATTAGCCTTGAAAGTCAAGGGAAGCGGTCGGCACGACGGGGTCCAGCGTATGGCCAGTCTGCCCTCGACTTGGGTCTGCGATATATTTCTATTGTCAAAACCGTCTTTGGCCGGTAAACTGTATGTAATTTTATTCCCATACTCATCTCCCGGCGTACATCTGCGAAGGAAGTCCGAGGTCCCATGGAAAACGAGTTTGTCGGCGTAAGCAAGAACGTCTGCCGCATTCGGGAACTCATCGAGCGGGTGGCCGAAACCGGTTTGAACACCGTGGTCTGCGGCGAAACCGGCGTCGGCAAGGAACTCGTCGTTCAGAGCCTCTACCAGAAGTCGGACCGGGTCGGGAAGCCCTTCGTCAAGGTGAACTGTGCTGCGCTACCCGACAGCCTGCTGGAGAGCGAGATGTTCGGCTACGAGCAGGGCGCCTTCACCGGCGCGGAAAAACGCCGTCGCGGAAAGTTCGAGCAGGCCAACGGCGGGGTGTTGTTTCTGGATGAAATCGGCGACATGACCCTGCCGCTGCAGTCCAAGCTGTTGCACGTGCTGCAGGGGGGAGACTTCACCCCGCTCGGGTCCGAAAAAGCCGTGCGGACCGACGCCTGGGTGATCGCTGCGACCAATCACGACCTTGAGAAGGATCTCACCGCGGGAAAATTCCGGGAGGACCTGTACTTCCGGTTGAGCGCCATCAAGATTTTCGTCGAGCCGCTGCGCAACCGGACTGAAGACATCCCGCACCTCATCGATTATTATATTCGCAAGTACAAGGCCGAATACAATACCAAGGACTTGAAAGCGCCCCGGCAGAAGACCATCGACCGGCTGTGCGCCTACGGTTGGCCCGGAAACGTCCGCGAGCTTCAGAACATGCTGAAGCGGCTCATGATCCTGGGCGATGCCGAGGAAAACATCAACGGCATGCTCGGAGGGACGGCTCAGCCGGTGGAAGCGCCCGGCGTGCGCCCGGATGCCGCGAGCGCCGAGGCCCCGCGGCTCTTCGACATCCGGGAGTTGTCCGACCTCTCCACTCTGTCCCTCAAAAAGATGCGCAAAAAGGCCATGGACCAGGTTGAGAAGGAAGTCATTTCGTACGTGCTCGAAAAGACGGCCTGGAATCGCAGCAAGGCGACCAAGCTGCTCAAGATCAGCTACAAGACTCTCCTTTACAAAATCAAGGATCTGGGGATCCAGCCGCCCCCCGACGTATTCGATTGACCGTCGGATGTCGTGCCCGTCCCATGTGTAGGCAAAATTTTCTCCAAGGTAATGGACCGCGTTTCCCATCGCGCGGGTGCACTCGCGCGATCGATCCATCTTCAACAGCCCGTTAACTCCCCGGTTTAGAAGCGCTTAGCCCATGGCAAAGAATCCCGACGCGGCAGCGGTTCCGGGTGGCATGCTCCGTGCTTTAGAAAAAAAGGAGCGGCACTTACGGCATGCCCCCCTGACTCCATGCGCTGCGGGTAGACCGATGCCATTTACGACCAAGGCCGGGGCTAATCGCCTCTGCCCCCAGAATGCCACAACGCCCCCGTCGGACAACGGCGGTCGAAGATCCGAGAAGGACCGTCGCCGTTTTTCCTACACCGCTTACATCCCGGAACGTCGCGACGTCGACGACCGGCGCTCGGGCGACGACCGGCGCGGGCTCGTCCGCACACCACATTCTGAGCACCCCGGCGACGAGGCGGCCGCAGGAGTCCCCGGGCCCGGTCGCCGAACCCCATCCTGCTATTGAAACAAACGCTCCCGACTGTTAGAGCAAACCCGCAGGACGTTTCCGAAGACTCGGCGTGTGACGAGGCCGTGAGCGCGGCATCGACGCCGACACGAAACGCCTGAACCGCACCGGGGTCGAGAGGGGGGGCGCATGAACACAACGCCTAAAGTTCGTGTCCGCGTCTGGGACCAGATGGTGCTGATCGGCATCGGTCTGGCACTGTTCTACACGGTTTTCGAGTCCGTCCTTTCCATTTTCCTCCAAGTCAACGTCGATTTCATGCAGCGGCTCTTCGGCGTGGGCCAGAACACCATTTATGGCCGGCTGACCATCCTGTGCCTGTTCGCGATTTTCGGCTCGCACGCCCAGTACACGATCAACCAGCGGAAGGTGGCCGAAAACGCCCTGCGCGAAAGCGAGGAGCGCTTCCGGCGGATCATCGAAAACGCGCCGGTCGGGTATTTCGAGCTGGACCTGCGGGGGCGGTTCAACTTCTTCAACGATTCGACCTGCGACATTCTCGGGTACCCCCCCGCCGAACTGCCGTTGCACAGCCAGGACGAGGTGTCGGACCCCTCCAGCCGCACCCGCCTGGGCAAGGCCTACGAGCAGGTGCGGTCCACGGGTGAAACCGCCAAGTCCATCGACTGGGTCTTGGTGCGCCCGGACCAGGCCCGGCGGTTCGCCGAGTCGTCGATTTCGCTGTTGCGGGACGGCCGCGGGCGGGCGACCGGGTTCAGCGTGTTCGTGCGGGACATCACCGAGCGCAAACGCTCGGAGGCGCTGCTGCGCGCCAAGCTCGCGGCCGAGGCCGCCAACCGCACCAAGAGCGAATTCCTCGCGAGCATGAGCCACGAGATCCGCACCCCGCTGAACGCCATCATCGGCCTGGTGGACTTGCTGCTCAACAGCAGCCTGCGCCCCGACCAGCGCGAGGACTTGGACGTGGTCAAGTCCTCGGCCCATGCCCTGCTCGCCATCATCAACAACGTCTTGGACTTCTCCAAGATCGAGGCCGGCAAGCTCGAACTGGAGCACATCCCCTTCAGCCTCGAGCAGTTCCTGCAGGACTCGGTCAAGATCATGGCCATGAAAGCGCACGGCAAGGGGCTGGATCTGGCCTATCGCGCGGATGCCGACGTCCCCGACGCCCTGGTCGGCGACCCCAACCGCCTGCGGCAGGTCGTCCTCAACCTCATGGACAACGCCATCAAGTTTACCGAGAGCGGCGGGGTCGTCCTGAACGTGCGTTGCACGCCCGAGGACAGCGACCGGGTCCGGCTGCGGTTCACCGTGACCGACACTGGAATCGGCATCCCGCCCAACCAGCAGCGTCGGATATTCGCGGCCTACGACCAGGGCAACGCCGCGGTGTCGCGCCGTTACGGCGGCACGGGCCTTGGGCTGGCCGTGTCGGCGCAACTC
Source organism: uncultured delta proteobacterium (assembly GCA_963791285.1). Lineage (GTDB taxonomy): Bacteria > Desulfobacterota > Desulfobacteria > Desulfobacterales > SpSt-501 > SpSt-501. The sequence goes on along the minus strand of CAWBSC010000003.1, from coordinate 353,343 downwards.
GTCCAAATGATGGGCGGCCGGATCGGCGTGCGCAGCCGGCCGGGGGCGGGCAGCGCCTTCGGCTTCAGCGCCTATTTCAGGCGCCCGGCCGGCATTCCCACCGCGGCCGTCCCGGAGCCCACCGGCCTGCGCGGCCGCACAGCGCTGGTCGTAGACGACAACGCCGTGTCGCGCGGCATCGCCGCCGAGCACCTGCGGCGTGCGGGCGGTTCCGCCATGCAGGCCTCCGGTGCGGCGGCCGCGCGCGAGATCATCGAACAGTCCCGGCCCGCCGTGGTCCTGGTGGACTCCGACATGCCCGGGGAGGACGGCTTCGAGTTCGTCCGGTGGCTGCGGGGCCCGGGGGGGTTCGAGGGCGTCGTCGTCCTGATGCTGACCTTCCCCCACCTCAAACGCAAATCCGAATGTGCGGGGATCGGGGTGACTGCGACCGTGGTGAAGCCGTTCGGAGCGCGCGAGCTGATGAGGGCGCTGGCTGGCGGCTCGGCGGCCTCCCCGCCGGAGCCGCCCACATCGACCGAGCCCGAGGTTCCCCGGCCGCACCCAGACGCCCCGCTGCGCGTGCTCGTGGCCGAAGACACGCCCTTCAACCAGCGGTTCGTCATGCGGCTGATGGAGCGCTGGGGCCACGCGGCGGTGCTGGCTCCGGACGGGCGGCAGGCCCTGGCCGAGTTCTCCCGAAGTCCCTTCGATGTGGTGCTGATGGACGTCCAGATGCCCGAGATGGACGGGCTCGAAACGGCGGCCGCCATGCGGGCCCTGGAGAGCGGGGGGCGGCGGACGCCGATCATCGCGATGACGGCCCACGCCATTCCCGGCGACCGGGAACGGTGCCTGTCGGCGGGAATGGACGACTATGTCTCCAAGCCGATCGACGTGGAGATCCTCCGGAAGTCGATCGTGCGGCTGACGGCTGCAGCCGACGCGCCGACGAAGACCCGGCCACCGGCAGCCGCTGCGTCCGCCCGCTTGCCGGAGCTGCTCAGGGCTTTCGATCAGGACTGGGAGTTCATGCGCGAGGTGGTCGAGGTTTTTTTCAACGACTACCCGGAGCAGCTCGCGACCCTGCGCCGGTCGGCCGGCGCAGGAGACGCCTCGGCATTTCGGCGCTCCGCACACTCCCTGAAAGGGATGCTCCTGAACTTCCAGGCCGAGGACGCGGCACAAAAGGCGTTGCGCCTGGAACACCGGGGCCAGGCGGGCGACCTGGCCGGCACCGACGACCTGATCGAGGACCTCGCCTCCGACCTGAAGGCCGTTGAAGAGAATCTGCGTGCCCTCTTGGCGGGCGGAGAGACATAGAAACGACCGCCGGGCGCCTATCAATTCAGAACAATGTCTGATATTATTCGAAAGATGAGCACGGGCAAGAAAATACTCGTTGTGGACGATGACCGGGTCATCCTGACCTTCGCCAGCAAGCTGCTCACGCGCAGTGGGCACGAGGTGATCACGGCCGGGGACGGCTTCGAAGCGCTCAACGTGCTGTCCGCCTTCAAACCGGACATCATATTTTTCGACCTGATCATGCCCAAGATCGACGGGGACAAGCTGATCCAGATCGTCCGCAGCATGCCCCACCTGAAGAGTTGTTTTCTGGTGATCGTCTCCGCGGCGGTGGCCGAGATCGACTTCAATTTCCAGGAAACCGGCGCCGACTACTACGTTGCTAAAGGCCCCTTCAGCGCCATGGCCGAGAATTTCCTTGCCGCCATCCGGGCGGCCGAGGCGCCGCACCCCCCGGCCGTGCCGAAGCCCGTGGTCGGGCTGGAGCACGTCTACGCGCGCCAGCTGACCAAGGAGCTGCTCTCGCGCAACCGGCACCTGGAGACGATTCTCGAGAGCATGGCGGAGGGCATCCTTGAAGTCTACGCGGGCCGGATCGTCTACGTCAACTCGGCCGCGGTCGCGATGCTGGGTATCCCGCCCCAGAAGATGCTGACCGCGTATCCGCCCGATCTCTTCAGCGGCAAGGTGCGCGAGCGGGTGGCCGTGCTGTTCGCCCCGGAATCCGACGGGCAGAGCGACGTCGGCGGCAACCAGCCGCTGGAGCTCAACGACCGGCTGGTCATCCTCAGGAAGCTCCCCGTCAAGGGGGACGAGTCGACGGTGATCCTGATGATCACCGACATCACCGAGCGCAACCGCCTGGAAAACCAGCTGCAGCACGCCCAGAAAATGGAAGCCATCGGGACGATCGCGGCCGGGGTGGCGCACAACTTCCGCAACACCTTGACTGAGATCCTCGTCAACAGCCAACTCGTCCAACTCAACTTCAAGGACCAGCCCACGCTGCAGGAGGTCACGGGCCGCATCAACTCGTCGGTCAAGAAGGGGTCGCGCCTGGTCGACGGGCTGCTCCACTTCTCCCGCAAACAGATCGGCAAGGAGTTCAAGAGCATCGACCTGGCAGCCATCATCCAAGAGACCTGCCAGATCGTCAAAACCTCCTTCGACGCCAGGATTCAGATCGAGGTCGATGTCCCCGGGGTGCTGCCGATCATGGGGGACGCCGCCGGGATCAGCCAGGTGATCATGAACCTCTGCACCAACGCCCGGGATGCCATGCCCGAGGGGGGACGCCTGCGGGTCGAAGCCAGGAGCTCCCCCCGCACGCCCTCGTACAGGTGACCGACACGGGCGCCGGGATGGACCGCGAAACGGTGGAGAAGTGCTTCGACCCCTTCTTCACCACCAAGCCCATCGGCAAAGGGACCGGGCTCGGTCTTTCCACCGCGTACGGCATCATCAAGAGCCACGACGGGATGATCAGCGTGAGTTCCAGGCCGGGCGAGGGGACCGTCTTCCGCCTGCAGATGCCGTTGGCGGTAACCAGCCCCGCCGCAGCAGAGTCGGCCGAATCCCTCATCTACGGCAATGGCCAGTGTGTGCTGCTCGTGGACGACGAGGCGGACATCCTGCGCGCGATGCAGGGGCTGCTCCGGACGCTCAACTACCGCCCGCTTTTTGCCGAAAACGGCGAACAGGCGCTGCAGCTCTACACTTCCTGGCGACCGGACGCGGTACTGTTGGACGTCAACATGCCGGGGATGGACGGTTTGGAGTGCGCCCGCCGGATCCTGGAATCTGATCCCGACGCACGCATCGTGATCTTTTCGGGGTACGAACCGGCTCAACCCAAGCTGCCGGACCTTCTGGAAAAGAAGCTTTTGAAGGGGTATCTCACCAAGCCGGCCGACATTGCCGAGCTCAGCCGTTTTCTTGCCAAGGTGCTCGGCAGCCCATAGATGCCCCGGCCCGCCGAGGCTTCCGACCGGGAGCTTTGCGGTGGCGGGCAGCGCCAACCCACATGCCAAATGCAGAGTTTATTATCAGGAGGGGGTCCTATGAAACGCGTCCAAATGCTTTTTCTCGCTTTCCTGATGGCGGCCGTCGCCCTCAGCGCCTGCTCGTCGGACGAGCAGAAGAAGCAGTCCCACTACGCCAAGGGCAAGGAGTACTTCGAAAAGGGCGAATACAAGAGCGCCAAGATCGAGTTCAAGAACGCCGTCCAGATCGACCCGCGGTTCGCCCAGGCCCACCTGATGCTCGGGGAGACGAGCCTGAAGCTTGGGGACGCCCAGGACGCCTTCCGGTCCTATTCGGCCGTGGCCGAGCTCGAGCCCACGAACACCGAGGCCCAACTCAAGATAGCGACTTTCCTGCTGCTCGGCCAGAAATTCCCCGACGCGCGCAAGCGGGTGGACGACCTCCTGGCGCGCGAGCCGAACAACGTCGAAGCGCTGCTGCTGCTGGCCACCCTTTACGCCCACGACGAGAACCTCTTCGAGGCCGCCAACTGCTTCAAGAAGGTGATCGAGATCAACAGCCGCGAGACTCGCGCCTACCTGGGGTTGGCACGCGTGCTCGCCCAGCAGGGGCAGACGACCGCCGCCGAGCAGGCGCTGATGCAGGCGGTCGCCATCGAGCCCCAATCGGTCAAGAACCGGCTGGCGCTCTTCAGCTTCCACGTCGGCCAGCGCCAGTCTGAAAAAGCCGAGGCCGAGATCCGCAAGATCGTCGCCGACAGCCCCGGCAACAGCGATCTGCTCATCACGATGGGCAACTTCTACCTGGGCTTGCGCCGGATGAGCGAGGCCGAGGCGGCCTACCAGAAGGCGATCGATGTCGACCCGAAAAACGTGAAGCCCTACCTGGTCATGGCCGGCTATTACGCGGCCGCCAACCAGAAAGACAAGACCCTCTCCATGTACGCCAAGGCCCTCGAGCTCGAGCCGGAGAACGTGAACATCCTGCACGCGGCCGGCCGGTTCCAGCTGTCCCAGGGGGACCTGGCGGAGGCCGAAAAGAAGATCAACCAGATGCTCCAGAAACGGCCCAACTACTTCCCCGCGCGGATGCTGAAGGCCGAGTGGCTGGTGGCCAAACGGGATTTCGGGCCGGCCGTCGAGCTGCTGGGCCAGCTGGTCCAGGACGAGCCCAAGAGCGCGCGGGTTCACTACATCAAGGGGCTGGCGCATTTCGGACAGGGCGACCTCCGCATGGCGAACGCCGCGCTGGTCAAATCGCTCGAGCTGGAACCCGGGAACGTGCGGGCGCACCTCTTGCTGGCGGAGATTGCCTTGAACGAGCGCGACGCCGCCCGCGCCCAGCGAGAAGTGGAAGCCGCCCTGAAGATCGACCCCGAAAGCTACCCGGCCCGGCTCATGCTGGGCAACATCCAGATGGGGCAGCAGAAGCTCGCCGAGGCCCAGGCCGTGTTCGAAAGGCTCGTCAAGTCGGAACCGAAGAACCCCACCGGGTACTATCGCCTCGGGATGGTGTACCACCTGCGCAAGCAGTACGACCTTGCGCTTCAGAACTACGACAAGGCGCTGGCGATCAACCCGGCTCTGCTGGACGTGTTCTCGAACGTCGTCCAGTTGCTGGCCGAGCAGAGGCAATACGACAAGGCCTTCGAACGCTGCAACCGGATGATGCAGCAGGTGGAGGCCACCCCGGCCGCGATAGGGGTCGTGTACGACCTGAAGGGAGCCCTCCACCTCGCCAAGGGGGACACCCGGTCCGCCGAGGAGTCTTTCCAGGCGGCCATCCAGAAGAACCCCGACCTCATGCGCCCCTACTACTCGCTGGCGGGAATCTATCTCAAGGAGCAGAAGGCGGACAAGGCCGTTGACCAGTTCAAGTCCCTGCTCCAGGTCAACCCGCACCAGGCGGCCCCCAACATGATGATCGGCGTCATCTACGATTCGCAGAAGAAGTTCGATCTCTCGGAGAAGCACTACCGGGCCGCTCTGGAGGTCAACCCGCGGTTCGCGCCCGCCGCGAACAACCTGGCCTACATTCTGGCGGAGGGCAACCGCGACCTGAACGACGCGCTCAAATTCGCCCAGACCGCCAAAGAGCAGATGCCGGAGGACCCCAGCGTGATGGACACTCTCGGCTGGGTCTACTACCAGAAGGGCGTCTACGACTCTGCCATCGGGGAGTTCAAGGGGAGCCTCGCCAAGGCGCCGGACAATCCGACCGTGCTCTACCACCTCGCCCGGGCCTATGCTAAAAAGGGCGAAACGGACAAGGCGCGGACCGAGGCCGAGCGAGCCCTGAAGCTCAACCCCGGCTTCAACAACGCCGAGGACGCGCGCAAGCTGCTGGCCGAGTTGAAATGATCGAGGCGGGTTCGCCCGGGACCGACCTATGCGCCATTTTTCCGTCATCCTGCTCGTGCTGTGCATGCTGCTGCCGCCGGCCTTGTATCTGGCGACGGTCGTCGCGCTCGAGCAGCAGGTCGAGGATCGGTTCACGCGCGAGATCGAAGACGTGTCCACCGGCGATCCGCAGGCCCTCCTGGAGGGCAGCGTCCGCCTGCGGGACGTTTTGCGGACCAACATCGACGCCTTCCTGAGGGCCTCCGCCCTGCTGCGCTACGGGATGTCGGCCCGGGTCAGCGTTACGACCCGGGGCGGGGCCGTGCTCTATCCCTATCCGTACGACGAGGACCCGGGCGTGGCGTCGCCGGCCAACCCCACGGCCGTCGCGCGTGAAAACTTCGCGCTCCTGAGCGAAGGCCTCGTTGTGCAGGTGGACGTCCTCCTGGAGCACAACCGCCTGCTGTCCAATGCGATTCTGGGGATTTACGTGGGGGCGGCCCTGATCGTGCTGTTGCTCCACTATCGAACCGCCGGCCGGAGGATCGGACGCGAGGAGACAGAGCGGCGCGGGGAAGTGGACCGGCTCCAGCAGCTGCAGCGGGCGAACACCGATCGTCTCGCCGAGCTGCAGAGCAACCGCGAAACCCTGGTGCAGGAGCTTGGCGCCCTGCGTTCCTCGCTGTACGACGAGCGCTCGCGAGCCGAGCGCAACGAGGACGACCTCATTGCGGAAATCGAATCGCTCGAAAAGCGGCTCGAGGAGAACCTGAGACATCAGGAAATCCAGCAGCAGGAGATCGTGTCCCTCAAGGAAAACCTGACCGGGCACGAAAGGGAGCAGCGCCGGGAGGACCGGAACCGGCAGAAGACCGAAGCCGTGCTCCGCAAGCGCTTTGCCACGCTCTACAAGAACATCGCCGTGAACGACCGCGCGATCGAAGGGCTGGTCGATCTGAACGACGAGCTGCGGCTGAAGGCCGAAGAGATCGTCCACCAGCTGAACTCCGACCCGGACCTCGTCGCGGTCAAACGCAAGGTGTTCGGGAAGAAGAACCGGGAGACGGTCCTCGAGGTGGTGTTCGCCTACAAGGGTCGGCTCTACTTCCGTCGGGGTGCGGACCGCCGGGTCGAGGTGCTCGCCGTCGGCACCAAGAACAGCCAGGAGCGCGAACTGGAGTTCCTGGGCAATCTCTGAGGTGCACGCCCCGGGGTGGGGCGTGCAGGCCGCGCTTGCCTTGGACCCTGCGAGCGCGTATGATTGTCGCAAGAACGCAATCTCCGAAATGTGATCGAGGTGGCCAATGACGCACAGGCAGCAGCGGTTGCTGGTGATCGACGACAGCCGTGAGACGGTCGCGGGGCTGCAGAGTTTCCTCAGCCAGAAATACGAGGTTCTGACGGCGTACAACGGACTCGACGGCTTGAAAGCGTTTGAGACCAGCGCGGACAGGATCGACCTCGTCATCACCGACCTGGTGATGCCCGAGATCAGTGGTGTGGGCGTCATTTCGATCATCAAGAAAAAATACCCCGGAACCCCGGTCATCGCCATCACCGGCTGGGGGGAACACCCGGGGGCGCTGGCCACCGAGGCCGAGGCCGACCTCGTGCTGGACAAACCCTTCGAGTTGGTCGATCTCGAGCGCCACGTGACCGAGTTGCTGGCCGGCCGTGCGGGGCAGGGCTGATCGGCGCACACGGCGCGCGTCTTTCTCGCCCCCCCCCCCGATCCCGTATCGAGCGCCGCGCGGGGTGACCCACCACGCTTGAGTTGCAGCGTGGGCGCGCATTCCCCATTCAGACGCCCCTCTCGTGATGAAAGCACTTGAGTCCTTTTCTGTGAATGTGGTATTGCTTCTTCAATTCAACCGGGAAGCATGCCCCGAGGAGATATCTCCCCGCAGCAGGCGAGGCCCCATGCTGTCGGAGTCATATTCCAGTTGAGAACCCGCATCGACTTTCACCGCTAACGCACACATACCGAATGGGGGTCGCTATGAAGAAATGGTTGGCATGGGTCGCATCGGGCATCGTCATCGGCGTGGTGGTCGTCGGGGCGGCTCACTCAGCCCCGCTCACGTTCACCCCGCGGGCTTCGATCACCGAGGCGTACAACGACAACATCGACCTCGACCGCACCAACAAGATGAGCGACTGGATCACGACCGTATCGCCCGGCGGCACGCTGGAGTGGCTCGGCCAAGTGGCCGGACTGCGCCTGTCGTACGACCCGGCCTACTCCTTCTACGCCGACCACGACGAGTTCAACAGCTGGTCGCACCGCGCCTCGGGGGCGGTCTGGTACGAATACTCGCGGTCCACGCGGTTCTCCGCTTCGAATTACTTCGTCTACACCAAAGACCCGCTGTCCCAGGACGTCAACCAGGGCGCCTCCCCGGGCACCACCACGGTGAGCGGCGGGGGGGGCGGCTTCTCCGGGGTCACACCGGGGCCCTCCGGCCCCGTTCTCATCCAGGGCAACGATAAAGCCCGCAACCGCGACCGGTATTACACCGATTACGCCAACGGGCGGATGGACCACCAGTTCGGTCCCGAGAACAAGGTCTATGCCCAGATGGCATACGGCGTGAGCAAATACGACGACCCGACCGAGAGCGACGGACAGTGGTTCACGCCCTCGGCCGGGCTCTCCTACTGGTTCTCGACCTGGAACGGGATCGACTCCGACCTGAGCTTCACGCGCGGTCTCTACGAGGGGAACAACCAGAGCAATTTCGACAACTACGACGGCCGGGTGCGCTTCAACCACCGCATCTCGCAGGTAACGGGCGTTTACGGCGAGTACCACCAGATCTACCGCAAGTGGGACGACCCCAGCGACACCTACACCGACGGCGGCCAGCTGCAGCAGGACTACCTGGTGTACGCGCCGTCGGTCGGCGTCTTCCACGAGTTCGACCCGACCATGAAGGCCTCGCTGGGCGTCGGCTACTACTACCAGCAGGTCAAGAACGGCGATGACAAGAAGGGTCCCTTCCCGCAGGCCGACATCAACAAGCTCTGGGATTTTCAGCGCTGGAGCGTGCAGTTGAGGGCGTCGAGCGGCATAGACAGCCAGGACTTCAGCGGCGACCAGCAGGGCTTCGAGCGCTACGTCCAGACGGAGGCGATGGGCCGCTACAATTTCACCCGGGAGTTTTTCGGCGACCTTGCGCTGCGCTTCCGCTATTCCGACTTTTTGAACAGCCAGGACGACGAGAAGGATTATCGCTACACGCTGGATGTCGGGCTGGGCTACACCCTCACGCGCTGGGCGACCGTCCGGGTCGGGTACACCTTCAACAAGCTGGACGCCATCGGCAGCACCGACGATTACGTGCAGAACGTGGGCTACATCACTCTGTCCCTCTCCCCGGACCAGCCCTGGCGGATTTTCGACTGATCCCGGAGACCGGTGCCACGACTGGGGCGGGGAGCGCACACGCATGCGTTGCATGACGACGGACCTCGACGGGGTGGTCATCCTCGAACCCCGGGTGTTCGCGGACGACCGCGGCACCTTCATGGAGACCTTCCACCGCGGCCGCTACGCAAAAAACGGCATCGCCATGGAGTTCTGCCAAGACAACGTCTCCATCTCCCGCAAGGGCACCGTGAGGGGGTTGCACTACCAGCACCCCCAGCCGCAGGCCAAACTGGTGCAGGTCCTGCAGGGGGAGGTCGTCGATGTTGCGGTCGACATCCGGCGCGGCTCCCCCACCTTCGGCCGGTCCGTGACCGCGGTGCTCTCGGAGGCCAACCACCACCAGATGTTCATCCCCGAGGGCTTTGCCCACGGGTTCTGCGTGACGAGCGAGAGCGCCCTGTTCGTCTACAAGTGCAGCCGGTTCTACGCCCCCGACTGCGAGGGCGGTGTCCTCTGGTGCGACCCTGACCTGGCGATCCCCTGGCCCGTGAACGCCCCGCTGCTCTCGCCGAAGGACCAGCGCTTCCCGCGCCTGGCAGACATCCCGGCCGATCGCCTCCCGGTTTATTAGAAGTCATCCCCTGCAGGCTTCCGGCAGCCGAGCGCTGTTCAGCCGGCTGTCATCGCCCCCCCCCCCACGCTGAATACCCTCTGCTCTTTTGCGGCGATCACAGCCCGTCCCGAGTTCTTATTCTCATTTTTCAGACGGCTTCGACTCACGTAAGGCCAAAATCCAACTGAATTACACGCCCGTGCTTCGCGTTTCAAAACGGGCGGGCCGGGCGTCGGGAGACAGGCGCGGAGCCTTTGCCGGCGGGCATTTCCCGGGGCAGAATGGATGGCACCCTTATTGCTAAATTTCAGGTCAGTTCGTTCTCTTACAGATCGTCGTGCTTGAAAAAGGCAAACCACCCGAAAGGGTGGGACGCAAAGCCACCGGCCTAAATCCTCCCGGCGCGAAACACGGGGCGGACACGGCAGCGGGGTTGCCGGGCAACGCAGCACCTTCCACCGTGCTGACGCTCAGCCGGCCAGACATAGGAAGGTGCTTGCATGAACCAGAGTCCGTCCACGCCCCGAAATCTCGCTCGCAACCTGCTGTTCTTTTCGGTGCTGCTCTGCGCGCTGCTGGTCTCGGTGTGGGCCCGCGCCGCGCAGGTCACCCTGGTCTGGGATGCAAACACCGAAAGCGACCTGGCCGGATATCGCATCCACTACGGGACGGCGAGCGGCTGCTACACCGTGACGGTGGAGGTCGACAAGAGCACCCCCACCTGCACCATCCTCAACCTCTCGGACGGTCAGACCTACTACTTCGCCGCCAGCGCCTACACCGCGAGCGGTGCGTTCAGCGGCTACTCTAACGAAGTCAGCTACGCGATCAGCGCCCCGAACACGGCCCCCTCCTCGCCCGCGATACCGTCCGGAACGACCAGCGGCGTGGTCAACCGCGCCATCGCCTTCACCACTTCGGCCACGGACCCGGAAGGCCAGAGCCTCAATACCGTTATGACTGGGGCGGCGGCGGGCTCTCGAGCTGGGCGGCGGCGGCGCAGTCGCGCGAATGGGCGTCCGCCGGGCAGTACTGCGTCAAGGCCCAGGCCCGCGATTCGCTGGGCCTTGAGTCCGGGTGGTCGGCCTGCCGGACGGTCACGATCGCCCCCGACCGGGACGGCGACGGGATCCCGGACGCCCAGGACCTCGACAACGACAACGACGGCATGCCGGACGCCTGGGAGATCGCCCACGGCCTCAACCCGTTCGTGAACGACGCCGCCGGGGACCTCGACGGGGACGGGATCAGCAACCTGGCCGAATACCTGGCCGGGTCCGACCCGACCGTGCCTGCGCCCAACGATCCGCCCCTGACGCCCGCGGCGGTGACGCCGACCGGCCGCGCGCTGGTCTCGCTCACCCCCACCCTGCAGACGGGGGCCTTCGCGGATCCGGATGCGGGCGACCACCACGCGGAGACCCGCTGGCAGATCGTGCAGGGCTCGAACGGCCTGATCGTCCTGGACGTCGCGAGCACCGCGGAGCTGACCCACCTGACCGTGCCCAGCCTCGTGCTCGACGAGAACGCCGAGTATTACTGGCGCGCGATTTTCTACGATCAGCGCGGGGCGGCCTCCGCGTGGTCGGCCGCGGCCTGGTTCACGACCGACTTCAGCCTCACGGACAGCGACGGCAACGGGATCCCGGACGACCAGGAGACCGAGCCGGTGGTCGGCAGCAGTGAGGGAGCCAAGACCGTCCAGACCAAGAAGGGCGATGCTAAAGTCGGCATCGGAGCAGCATCAACATCCGGGATCCAGGTCGTCTCGATCGAGTCCATGGATCCGGATGACGAGATCGTCGACGTCGACGTGGACGGCATCGGCGACGACTTGCCCTTCGGCCTGGTCAACTTCAAGGTCCTGGTGGACACTCCGGGCGAGGAAGTGGTCGTGACCGTCTACTTCTCGGAGCCGGTCCCGCCCAAGGGCAAGTGGTACAAGTACGACACGATCCGCAAGCGATGGTCCGACTACTCGCGTTTCGCCACCTTCAGCAGCGATCGCAAGTCCATGACCCTCGTGCTTGCCGACGGCGGGGCCGGGGACGCGGATGGGGTCGTGAACGGCATCATCATCGACCCGGCCGGCGTGCTGGTGGAGTCGTCGGGCGGCGGGGGAGGGGGCATCGTCGGCGGGGTCGTGGACGGTGTCGGCGGCGTGGTGTCGTCGATCGGGGACGCCGCCGGGGGCGGCGGGTGCTTCATCGGGGCGACCGGACCGGCCTCGGTCGGCTCCCTGCTGCTGTACCTGTTGCCCGGTATCGCGGCCTCGATCGGCTGCAGCGTCCGCAGAAAATAACCGCCGTCGCGAGCGGCGGATCGTATAGACATCGCCCGGACGTGTCACGATATGAGGTGACGGTCCGGGCGATCTTGTCCGGCGGAAAAGTAACCCCGTCAAACAAAACAGCAGATCACGGACACGGGCAAGGCGCCCGGCCACCGAGACCGCGCAGCATGCGGGTTAGCATGTGAGACGGTCGAGGCGGCCGGCAACGCGGCATGGGTCCGGCAGATGCGGTTTTGCGGCGGGGTTTACTTGTTCTTGCGCCAGCGATGGTGGGCGATGCCGAGCTTTTTGACCCGGTAGTTCAGCGCGCGGGGCGAAATACCGAGCTGGTTGGCGGCGTCCTTCTGGATCCAGAGGTTGTCCTCGAGGGCGCGCAGGATCATGTCCCGCTCCTGATCGACCGTGAGCTTCAAGCCGACCGGCGGCGTTTCAGGTTCGGTGGCGATCGAATGCCGCTTGATTTCAGGGAGCGAGACGCTCTCGGAGCGGATGAGCCGACTCTCCTCCACCAGTATGGCGCGTTCGATGGTGTTGGACATCTGGCGGATGTTGCCCGGCCAGGCATAGGACTGGAAGAGCTCGACCACCTCGGGGGAGAACCCGTCCACCGATTTTTTAAGCGAGCGGCACAGTCGGCCCAGCAGGTAGTTGGCCATGGGGTGGATGTCTTCGCGGCGTTCGCGCAGGGGCGGCAGGTGGATGCGCAGGACGTTGATGCGGTAGTAGAGATCCTCGCGGAAGCGTCCCTGGCTGACGAGCGCCTCGATGTCGCGGTTGGTGGCCGCGATCACGCGCACGTCGACCTGGATGGTCTTGTTGCCGCCCAATCGCTCGAAGCTCTTGTCCTCGAGCACCCGCAGCAGCTTCGACTGAAGCCCGAAGCTCAACTCGCAGAACTCGTCCAGGAAGAGCGTGCCCCCGTGGGCCTGTTCGAAGCGCCCGGCGCGCGTCTTGTCGGCGCTGGTGAACGCTCCCCGCTCGTGGCCGAACAGCTCGCTTTCGAGCAGGGTCTCCGGAATGTTGGCGCAGTTGACCTTGACGAACGGCTTGTGGCGGCGCGGGCTGTTGAAGTGGATGTTGCCCGAGACGAAGCTCTTGCCGGTCCCGGTTTCGCCCGTGATCAGGATGGTGGACTCGGTCTGGGCCAGCCGGCGTATGCTGCTCATGGCCTTTTGCATGACCGGGCTGACCGAGATGATGCGATCGGTGTCGTAGACGATGTCCTGCTCGCGGCGCAGGTAGTCGATCTCGTTTTTGAGGCTGCGGGTTTCGAGGATGCGCCGCAGCGACAGCCGCAGCTTTTCCGGGGGAAAAGGGCGGGTGACGAAGTCCGAGGCCCCGGCCTGCACGGCCTCCACGATCATCCGCGGGTCCTGGCCCTTGGAGGTGACCAGGATCGGCGTTCCCGGCGCGACCTGCTGCAGGGTGCGCAGGATGTCGGTCGTCTGCGCGCCGCCCTCGGGCACGTCGAAGATGATCGCGGCGTACGATTCCTTCTGCAGCCGCTTGCCCGCGTCCAGCACCGTCGGGGCCAGGCTGAGCGCGTTGTCCTGAGCCAGGGCGTCGGCGAAGGCCTGCACCTCGCTGCCGAGCTCACCGATGATGAGAATGCGGTCCGTCATGGTCGTCGTACCGTCGCCTGCCTAATGAGCGTCGGCCCCGCCGGGCCGCGCGAACCCTTTCAATTTCCGGTGCCACGCCCAGGCGGTGCGCAGGATGTGGTCCAGGCCGCTTTCCCGCGGCGCCCACCCGAGGTCCTGCCGGGCTTTCCGGTTGGAGGCGACCAGGGCCGGAGCGTCCCCCGGCCGGCGCCCCGAGATTCGGACCGTGATGGGCAGCCCCGTGACCTCCTCCGCCGCGCGGATCACCTCCATGACGGAGTACCCGCGTCCCTGGCCCAGGTTGATGGCCGCTGCCGGACCCCCCGCCGCCAAACGCTCGATGGCCGTGACATGGGCCGCGGCCAGGTCGGACACATGGACATAGTCGCGGACGCAGGTCCCGTCCGGGGTGGGGTAGTCTGCGCCGAAAACGTCGACCGGCCGTCCCGCGATGGCCGCATCGAGCACCCGCGGGATGAGGTGGCTCTCCGGGTCGTGCGCCTCCCCGATGTCCGCGGACCGGTCCGCACCCGCCGCGTTGAAGTACCGCAAGGCCGTCCAGCGCAGGCCGTAGGCCCGCCCGAAGTCTTCGAGCATGGCCTCCATCATCCGCTTGGTCCACCCGTAGGGGCTCAAGGGGTTGAGCGGGTGGTCCTCCTCGATCGGCACCCGCTCCGGGGTCCCGTAGACGGCCGCCGAGGAGGAGAACACGAAATTCCGGACGCCGTGGCGTTGCACGGCCCGCAGCAGCTGCAGCGTCCCGCCGACGTTGTTGGCGTAGTAGGCCAGCGGGTCCGCCACGGACTCCCCCACCTCGATGAAGGCGGCAAAGTGCACCACGGCGTCGACCCGACACCGTTCGAGGCAATCGCTCGAGCGCCTCCGGGTCGTTGATGTCGCCGCGGACGAACTCTCCCCAGCGGACGTTTTCGCGGTGGCCCTTGACGAGGCTGTCGAAGACGATCGGGCGGTGGCCGCCGGCCGCGAGTGCCTTGCAGCAATGGGACCCGATGTAACCGGCACCTCCGGTGACGAGGATGTTCATAGGCTCGAATATGGATGGGTGCTCAGCAGCATACGACGTTACAGGCAGCGGGGAGGCATCCTGCGCTCACTCCCGTAGCCGGCGTTAAGGCTACCCCGGGGCGGGCGGCCCGATATCCCGCCGCGCGGTCCGACGCCCTCCGGCGCGCGACGGGTCCTGAAGGGTTATATCGGCTAAACCGCATTAAACCTGAAGCGCCGGGGGACATCCCGACCCGCATTCGCGCGCCCGTTCAGATGAACCCCCTCTGACCGAGATACAGCAGAATCTCCTGGGCGGCTTCGTCGGGGCTGATGCCGGTGGTGTCGATGCGCACCTCCGGGGATTCTGGGGCTTCGTACGGGTCGTCGATCCCGGTGTAGCCCTTGATCAGGCCGGCCCGGGCCTTGGCGTACATGCCCTTGCGGTCGCGGCGCTCGCACTCCTCGAGCGGGGTTGCCACGAACACCTCGATGAACCCGCCGGTGCTCTCGATCGTGCGGCGGATTTCCGCGCGGGTCTTGGCGTACGGTGCGATCGGGGCGCAGATGGCGATGCCGCGGTTCTTGGTGATTTCGGAGGCCACGAACCCGATCCGCTTCACGTTTAGGTCGCGGTGCTCCTTCGAGAAGGAGAGTTCGCTCGAGAGGTTGTGGCGCACGATGTCCCCGTCGAGCAGCGTCACCGGGCGATCCCCGCGCTCGAGGAACTTCGAGTAGAGAATTTTGGCGATGGTGCTCTTGCCCGCGCCCGAGAGCCCGGTCATGAAAATCGTGAAGCCCTGGCGGTCGGGCGGGGGGTAGGCCTTCTGCAGTTCGGTGACCACCTCCGGAAAGGTCGCCCAGTCGGGGATGCGGCGGCCCTCGTGGATGCGGCGGCGGATGTCGCTGCCCGACAGCGAAATGGACTGGGTACCCGCCGGCACCTGGTCGGCCCGGCGGAACTCGTCCTCGAAGGGCAGGTAGACCATCTCAGAGAAGGTGATGGCTTCGATGCCGAGTTCGCGGGCGTGGTCCTCGACGAAGCGGCAGGCGTCGTCGCTGCCGTAATAGGGTTTGCCGCTCGGATCGCAGCCGGGGCCGGCGTGGTCCCGGCCGGCGATGAGATGGGTGCAGCCGCAGTTGCGCGCGATGATCGCGTGCAGCAGGGCCTCTCGCGGTCCGGACATGCGCATGGACAGCGGCAGCAGGTTCAGCAGGTACGCGTCCGGAGGGTAGTGCTGCACCACGTGGCGGTAGCATCGCACCCGGGTGTAATGGTCGAAATCGCCCGGCTTGGTCATGCCGGCCACGGGCAGGATGAGCAGGTTGGTACGGGTCTGGCGCATGGCCTGGACCGTCATCTCGAACTGCGGGCGGTGGATGGGGTTCTCGGTGATGAACCCGACCATGCGCTTCCAGTTGAGCTTGCGGGCGGCCGTACGGATCTCGCCCGGCGACAGGCGGATCTTCCGGAAATCGAAGTGCAGGGGCAGGCTGACCACTTCCAGACGGCCGCCGATGTAGACGTCCCCGGTCTTGTGAAGGAGATAGTCGGTGCCGGGGTGGGCGGGATCGAGTGTGCCGTAGACCATCTCGGCCTCGCGGCGCCGGTCGACCGGCCAGATGTCCTCCACGTGCAGAACGGCCAGGAGAAACCCCTCAGGGTCCCTCAGGCCTACGGACTGGCCGGCCTCGAGGGTGCGTGCCTTGACTTCCGGGATGTCGAGGCAGATCGGGATCGGCCACAGCCGGCCGTTCTGCAGCCGCATGCGGTCGAGCACCGGCTCGTAGTCGGCGCGGGTCATGAATCCCTGCAGAGGTGAAAAGGCTCCGGTCGCGAGCAGCTCCAGGTCGCACAGGTGGCGTTCGCTGAGGGTGATGTCCGGCAGGTTGGCGGCGATCTGCTTGAGCAGGGCAGCCCGGGTCTCGTCGACAATCAGGCTGACGAGCGGCTCCTCGTGAGCCGCGGCAGGGGCGGGTTCGGGCATGGTCATCCGGTTCCTCATCTGCGGGTGATCGATCCTTGGAACTATATCAGAGCGGCAAATGTGAGTACACTCTTTTCGGCGGGTGCCGGATGTGCACTGGTTCTGAATTGACATCGCTCGAACGTTTGGAATAAATGGTTGGAATGCCGATGGACACTCAGCGCTACAGACTGCACTGCGGCTTCGCTATTCTGGAGGTGCTTCGCGACTCGCACGGAGAAGCGGTCGACTGCGAATTCAAGGCGGTCAACACGGCATTCGAAGAACTGGTGGGGCTCACCGCCGAGGAGGTGGTCGGCCGGAAGCTGACTGACATCGTGCCCGAAAGCAACGCGGAGTGGATCAACTTCTGCGGGCGCATCGCTTCCGGCAATCTCAGGGCCAAATTCAGAACATTTTTCCCCCGCGTCGGTAAGCGGCTGGAGTTCATCCTCTACAGCCACGCGGAGGGGCAGGTTGCGGCGCTCATCACCGACATCACGCTCCGCCTGACGACGCAGGTGGAGCTCCAACAAAACGAGGAGGGGTTTCGCTCGATTGCCGAGAACGCCCAGGAAGGCATCTTCATCGCGCCCGGGTTCGATGGGCCGTTCCTGTACACCAACCGCTGTGCAAGCGAGTTGACGGGATACTCCGTCGACGAATTGCGGCAGATCGGCCCGGCGCAACTGGTGCCGTTGGACGACTATCCCCGCATCAAGCAACGCATGGAACAGCGTCTGCGCGGCGAGAAGGTGCAGGAGACCTATCGAACAAACCTCTTGCGCAAGGATGGGCAGGTCACGCCGGTCGAAGTCACGGGGTCGAGGGCCGTGTGGCGGGGGCGCCCGGCCATCTTAACCATGATGAGAGACGTGTTGCGATACGTTCTCAAGGAGGAGGAACTGGAACAGTGGGCGCTGGGATTCAAGGCCGAATGGCAGGAGACGGCCCGGACCCTCGAGTTGAAAAAGGCAGAGCTGGCGGCCCAGAAGATGAACCTGGACCGGACCAGCCGGGAAGTGATCAAGACCAACACGGCCTTGTCCGTGCTGGCCCGGAACATCGACCGCCGCCGCGACGAGTTGGAGAAGAAAATCGCCCACGCCATCTCTGCCAAAATTATCCCGGTCATGAACGAGCTGCGCAGCGACAAACTGCCGGCGAAAAGCCTGGCCAAGATCGATGTGATCTCCGCGCTCCTGGCAGACCTGACCCCTGAGGGTCCAAAGGCCCACGAGGTGATAGCCGCGCTTTCCGCGACCGAACTGCGCGTGGCCCTGATGATCAAGAAGGACTTCAGCTCGGAGCAGATTGCCGGTCTGCTGCACATGTCCCCGCACACCATCAAGACTCACCGGCGAGGCATCCGTAAAAAGCTGGGGCTTCAGAATTCAAAGGTGAATCTCTCTTCATACTTAAAATTGAAGTTCTCCAGAGGATCAACTCCTGCCCCATAAGTAGGCTGTTAATTCCACAATATTAGGCATTTTATTCCTATGGTATTCAGCTTACGGGTATTGCACATACCCAATTACTCCCCCTAACTATCCATCCTTTTAGATTCACCTGCTTTATACTAATTGATGACCCCATCAATTCACGTTCACACCTTAAGTGGAGGCTCGTGCATGCCGCCAGAGCGCAGAGTGCATAGGCGTTATGCCCCCGTTGAAACCGCCTATGCGGCCTTGGGCGCGGAGTTTTCAAGGGTCGGTAAAATCAGGAATTTCAGCGCGGGCGGACTTTCATTTGAGTATCTTGTCGACAAGGGCCAGAAAGATGGGATCGTCACCGTTGATATCTTCCTTGTAGACGATACGTTCCATATCCACAACCTGCCGTGCAAGATAGTTTACGATGTGCCATTAAATAAAAAAGAAAGCGAGAATCTGCTTTTCAGATCACGAATGTGTGCGGTATGTTTTTCTTCGCAGACGTTGGCGCATAAATTGCAAATTGCAAACTTCATCAAGCAGCACACAATTAAGTGACCAGGCGCCGAGTGTCCGGTCAACGGTGGGTTTCATGCTTTTTGGGTAAACGACCGATAGCGGTTTAACGAACAACGTGGCACCGCGTGCGAGAGAGGGGCTACCTGAATCTGAGACGAGTGAGAGAGCAACGAATGTGATCAAGATGGTGCCAGGGCGCATTTGACATTGCCGATTGATGCAAGAAACGGTTCGTGCTGTTGGAATTGGGCTATTTGAAACAAATTCAATCATCTATCTAATAGGGGGCTGGTGTGGGGGCGTATCTGGTCGGCTCCTCATCCTAAATGCCTGAGTCGCTGTCAATAGGCACTCTGGGGAAAAAATTCTATAAGGTTCGGCAGAGAAGGAGATGGTGCCCGAGGTGCCATGGAAATCAGGCATTTTGTAGGCCAGAGAGCGGAGCTTTAGCCGGCGGAAACTCGTCCCATATGATGCGGAGGTAGGCGTGATGCGCTTTTTGAGAACCCGCCGGGTCATTAAATAATTCTAATGTTCTATGTTTCAGTCAGCCTAAAAGAATAGTTGCGAGAACAGGAATAATCCGAAAAGGCACTGATTCGAGGGCGACATGTCTACTGCGCGGCGTAAACGACCTTTCAACATAGAATATTTGAGCAATCTTCTCTGGCAAAAGAGATTTTATTTAATAGTGCCATCGATCATCTCCCTGATGATCGGAATGATTTTAGCCCTGCTGTTGCCAAAAGTCTATGAAGCCAGGACATTGATTCTCGTTGAACCTCAGCGAGTTCCAGGTGAATACGTGAGATCCATAGTCGCCCAAGATATCCGCAGCCGAATCGGAACCATAACCCAGCAAATCCTGAGTCGGTCGAACCTGGAGAAGGTGATAGACAAGTTTGAGCTATTTGCGGATCATCAAAATCGGCAGATGTTCATGGAGGATAAAGTCGAAAGCCTCCGCGACCAGATTTCGGTACAAGTTTCCAGAACTCAGGGCGGTGCAGAAGCATTTTCCATCAGCTACAGGGGCGGAGTCCCCGGCGTGGTCATGCAGGTCACCAATACCCTATCGAGTTTGTTCATCGAGAGCAACCTTCAGGTTCGCGAAGAACAGGCCGAGGGAACGAGCTCCTTTCTGGATGATGAACTTGAGAACATGCGGGGGAAACTCGGCGGCATCGAATCGGAACTCCAAAACTACCGGCAGCGTTATATGGGTGAGCTCCCCGAGCAACTGGACGGTAATTTGAAAATGTTGGAGACATTCCGGATCCAATTGGAAGAGCGAAAAGAACGCTTGAGAAACGAACGAAACCGGCTGGTGGCTGCCGATAATGAGATCGAGCAATTGAAAATCAGCATGGAAAGGACCAAACCGGGACAAGCGCTAAACGCCCGCGATTCCGATACCCCGAGTGTCACCAAGTTGGACGAGCTGAGAGAAGAGTTGAAAACTCTCTTGAGCATGTACACGGACCAGCACCCGAACGTAATCCGGATGAAAAGCAGAATTAAGGCAATGGAAAATGAGCCACCCGAAAAGCCGAAGGAAAAACCGGAAAGTTCTCCACCTCCCGTGCCAACCGATAGTTCCTCTGCAAGACTCCTTGCCGAACGAGTACGCCAGCGCGCAATGATAACCTCTTCAATAGGCAGCATGCAGGAGGATATCAACAAGATCGATCGACAGATAAAGGACTATCAGCAACGAATCGAAAAGACGCCAAAGCGCGAGGAGGAAATGCTGGCGTTGAAACGGGATTATCAGAACGTTCAGGATACCTACAGATCGCTGCTTAACCGCAAGCTCGAGGCGGACATGGCGGTCAATATGGAGCGGAAAAAAAAGGGTGAACAGTTCAAAGTGATCGATTATGCCAAAGTGCCCGAAAAGCCCATTTCTCCAAATCTGAAACGAGTATTCCTTCTGGCGCTGATGGCGGGACCATCGATAGGGCTCGCGTTGATTTTTATATCGGACACTCTGAACGATACTGTCCGCCACACCGATGACCTCGTGACTTTAGGCGTAGTGAATCTGGGGATAATCCCGGAATGCGTCACAGCTCAAGTCGCGCACCGCAAAACCATTAAAAACATCGCAACGAACGGATCGATATTCATTTTATGTGCGTTGTCTGTTGCATTTGGATATATCGCGATAAAGGGTTGATCGAATTGTTTATGTAAAGCTTTTTGGGGAAAACGATCGTTTGTTGCGGCGGATAGCTCGTGACCAGCCATGTGCAGACATGAATGTGAGGTAGACATTGGGTAGAATTTTCGAAGTAATTCAAAAGCATTCCCATGAGCAGGGCGACACGGATATCGTGCTCCAACTCCCTTCGCAGGTAAGTCAGATAGACCAAAAGCCGCCTGTCGCCCAGGGCCATATCAGAACTCCGGTTTCGGTGGAAAATCGAAGAGTCGATCAGGAAAAAAGCACTGTCGGTGGCTGGCCGCAAGATGACTCTGCCACAAGGTATGTGCATGAGTCGCGCACCTCAGAGAACGTTAATGCGAACAGAGAAAAGGCCCCGGACAAGGCACTGGTCAGCCTGGCGGATCCTCAATCCTCCGAAGCTGAACACTTCAGAATGCTTAGGAGCAGTATCCTCTATCCCCCTTCCGGGAAGGCGCCGCAATCTATTTTGGTAACCAGTTGTCGCCCTGGGGATGGGAAATCGTTTGTGGCTGCCAATCTCGCGATAAGCATAGCACAAAACCTTGATTCCCCAGTGCTGCTGGTCGACTGCGATCTGCGAAAGCCGAGCCTTCATCGCCTGTTCGGCTTGTCGAGTGTGCCGGGGTTGGTTGAATACCTTAGTACTGCACTGGAGATCGAGCCGTTTCTTCGAAAAACAGGCGCAGATCGGTTGTATCTGCTGCCGGCCGGGGCGGTGCCGAGAAATCCCTCTGAGCTTTTAGCCTCGGAGCGCATGACGTCGCTCATGCGGGATCTTGTGAGAATGCGCAAATATTTAATCATTCTGGACTCGCCGCCATCCACCATGACAGCGGACCCGTCCATTCTGGCCAAGATGGTGAGTGGCATACTTCTAGTGGCCCGATATGGGAAGACTCGGCTTCCTGAAGCTCAACTGGTGGTGGATAAGTTGGGGCAGGAAAAGTTCATCGGGCACGTGATCAACTGTTACGAACACTCGTTGCGGGAATACTACGGCTACCGGAAATACAGCGGGTACGGAACCGCAACGCAGGGAGGGATAGACGACCGGGAGGTCGATGTGGATGGGCTGCTGTGGAAGGCGGGATCATCCGGCCAGAAGAGCGTGGGTTGACCGCGACCCAGAAGGTTAGGCGCAAAGATGTTCGGCGAGAAGGAAAAAGAGCTCAAGTGGAAAATGCTGCTGTGGGATATCGCCATCGCCGGGATGGCGCTGGCGGCGGCCTACGGGCTGAGAGTTCTGCTGCCTGGAAGCGAACGGCAAATCGATCCCGTCGCCCATTTTTCCATGCTTCCGGTTTTTCTGATGCTGATGATTTTATCCCTGTCGTATTACGGCGGGTACTTGAATCCGATCAATTCGACCTCCCTGGAAATCGCCTGGTCGATCGCCAGTGGTTTGGGGATCGCCTTTGCCGGGCTGCTCGCGCTCATGTTTGCGATGAAGATCCAGTTCTTCAGTCGGACCATTCTCGGTTTTTTCGGAGGTTTGCTGTTTTTGGGGATTCTTTTAGAGAGGTTCTATTTCGTATGGTTGATCAATCGATCGTTTCAAAACGAGAGGAACCTTCACAAGGTGTTGATCGTCGGTACGGGGAACCGCGCCCTGCAGCTCGTAAGCTCGCTACGACGGAGTGCCGAGAAGGGTATAGACATCATTGGCTTCCTGGATCCTTACTCGATGCGAGTGCATGCCCAGTTGCCGAAAACTGACATCCCCGGCATCGCATCCGACATTCGCGCGATTCTCAAACACAATGTGGTCGACGAGGTCATTTTGGCCATTACCCGGAGCATGTTTGAAGATGTTCAGCAGATCGTGCGTGCTTGCGAGGAAGAGGGGATCCGGATCCGGATAATGGCGGATCTCTACAACATGCGGGTTTCCCGGATGAGCCTGATGATGGTGGGAGATCAACCGCTTCTCACCATGGAGCCGGTTGCAATCGACGAAAGCAAAGCGGTCTTCAAGAGCGTGATCGATTTTGCTTTTTCGGCCCTCCTCATTCTGTTGCTGTTGCCGGTGATGGCCATTATCGCCATAGCGATCAAGCTCGACTCGCGGGGGCCGGTATTTTTTGTCCAGGAGCGGGTGGGATTTCACAAGCGTCAATTCTACATGTATAAATTCCGATCCATGTTCGATGGGAGCGACACTCGAATTCATGAACTTGAACATCTCAATGAAGCTGCAGGGCCTATTTTCAAGATCCAAAACGATCCGAGAATCACTCCGGTCGGGAAATTCCTGCGCCAGACCAGCCTGGACGAGCTCCCCCAGCTCTTCAATGTCCTGAAGGGTGAAATGAGCCTGGTCGGGCCCCGGCCCATGTCGTTACGCGATGTCTCGCGCTTCGACCAAAGCATCCAGCGCAAGCGGTTCAGCGTACGCCCCGGGCTGACCTGCCTGTGGCAGATTTCAGGGCGAAGCAATTTGCCGTTTTCCAAATGGCTGGAACTTGACCTCGAGTACATCGACAACTGGAACTTTTTCCTAGATCTTAAAATCCTGTTCAAGACCATCCCCGCCGTTTTGTCGGGAAGCGGCGCAAAGTAGCCGTCGCATCCCGTCCGGTCCCATCCACCGACCACCGAAACCCTTCAGCTGGGAGTTGATCGCGGAGCCATGTCGTCGACGGAACAGTTGAACCTGATCTCCCAATTGAGAAGCACGGCGTTGAGTGCGCTCGAATCGATGTACCTTCTCCAAAAAGGACTCTTTGTTTTCACGAAAAAGAAAAGACCCGGCGGTATTTCGTACGAAGGCATCAGCCGGCGGTACACCTCCATCGCGCTCCTCGGCCTGGCCGGTGAGGACCGGCAAAATGCCGCCCGGATACTGGGCGGGCAGACACCGGCGGAGGTCTGCCGGCGCATGGCCGATGACACCCAGACCGCGACCAACCTGGGGGATCTTGCCCTGATGCTCTGGGCGTCGCATGTGCTGGGCGTGCCCGACGGAGGGCGGATGATATCCACCCTCCAGGCCCGGCAGCCGCTCGCAGACGGCCAACCGACTGTCGAAGTCGCGTGGGCGCTGAAAGCA
The DNA here is from genome assembly GCA_963791285.1 of uncultured delta proteobacterium. Lineage (GTDB taxonomy): Bacteria > Desulfobacterota > Desulfobacteria > Desulfobacterales > SpSt-501 > SpSt-501. The sequence goes on along the minus strand of CAWBSC010000003.1, from coordinate 329,690 downwards.
CTGTGCGTCGCAGAAGCGGCGGACGTAGGCGACTTGCGGGAGCGGCTGGCCGAACGCCTGGTATCGTCCTTCAACCGCACGGCAGGGGTGTTCCCCCACGTGCTGGGCAACCCCTCCAGCTTCCGGTCCCACGTGGCCTGCTTTGCCGACCAAGTGTACCCCATCCAGGCGCTTGCAGCCTACCACGCACGGTCCAAGGACCTGCAGGCGCTGGAGATGGCCAGCCAATGCGCCGCCACGATCTGCGACCTCCAGGGCGACGCGGGGCAATGGTGGTGGCATTACCATCGCGACACTGGACGGATCATCGAAGGTTATCCCGTATACTCCGTGCACCAGTACGGCATGGCGCCCATGGCATTGTTCGAGTTGCACGCGGCCGGGGGACCGGATTACTCCAAGGCCGTCTACCGCGGACTGGAATGGATGCGCAGGGCCCCCGAAATCAACGCCAGCCTGATCGACCGCGACCAGGATGCCATCTGGCGCAAGGTGGATCGGACAGGCCCGAAAAAGTTCTGCCGGCGCGTCAAGGCCGCGGCCAGCCGCATTCACGCGAGCCTGCGCCTCGATCTGCTCAACGGGCTCTTCCCGCCCCTGGCAATCGACTACGAATGCAGGCCGTATTGCATGGGATGGCTGCTCTACGCGTGGCCTGGAACTCGAATCAGCAGGATGAACGCATGAAATCAAACACATCGGAGTCGGTATCCGGATCGGCCACGGTCAACCTCCTGGGGGTACCCGTGGCAGCGGTCACCCGCGAACAGGTACTGGCCCTCGTTCACACGACAATCCTCGAGCGGGGCCGCCTCCAGATCGGGGTCGTGAACGCGGCCAAGCTGGTGAGCATGCGCAGCAATCGACTGCTGCGAGAGGACGTGATGTCCTCCGACATTATCCTGGCCGACGGCAGCGCCGTCGTTTGGGCGAGCCGCCTGCTGGGCCTGCCGCTGCCGGAACGCGTGACCGGCATCGATCTGATGACCGGAATGCTCGAAATGGGCAGCCGGGCGGGGTACGGCGTCTATCTCCTGGGGGCGACCGAAGAAGTGTCGAGGGCCGTCGCGGAGCGGATCGGCCGTGTTTACCCGGGCGTCAGGGTGGTCGGTCGGCGGAATGGCTATTTCACGAACGGGGAGGAAGAGGGAATCGCATCGGAGATCCGCGACTCCCGTCCGGATATCCTGCTGATCGCGATGAGCTCGCCCAAGAAAGAACGATTTCTGGCGCGGCGGAGCCGACACGTCGTCGTTCCGGTGTGTCACGGGGTGGGCGGCTCCTTTGACGTGTTTGCCGGCAAGGTCCAGCGGGCGCCCTTGACTTGGCAGCGCCTGGGCCTGGAATGGCTCTACCGCCTCAAGCAGGAGCCGCGTCGCCTCTTCAAGCGATACGCAGTCACGAACACCCAGTTCTGCCTGATGACACTGAAAGAGATGAGCCGGAAATCGCGGTCCCGACCTGCTCACCGAGCCCCGGCGGCATCCTCCTGAGCAGGACGACTTCTCTTGATACGACTTGTACTCTTAATGGCATTTGTCGGCGGGCTGGCGGCCTACGCGTTCAAGGACTGGTACAAGTCCTTGTGCGGTTTGATCCTTCTGATGGCGGTGATCGAACACCCGGACATGCCCAAGACCATCTTCGGAATCCAGGGGTTGAACCCCTGGAACATCCTGCTATTGTTTGTGGTGATGGCGTGGGCCTTAAATCGACACCAGGAAGAGCTTAACTGGGACATGCCCGGCATCGTGACCGTGGCACTTCTTGCGTACCTGGCAGTGATGTCCATTGGACTTGCCCGCATGCTGGCGGATATGAATTCCCTGCGCGACATGGCGGCTGCGATGGGGGAGGAACCCCCCACCGCCTTGAGCCTCATCAGCGAGCACATGATCAACTCATACAAGTGGATCATCCCGGGGCTCCTCCTTTTCGACGGGTGCCGCAATCCCGAACGGTTTTATCTCGGCTTTTTTGCCGTCTTAAGCGTCTATTTCCTGATCGCCATCCAAGTGATCCGCTGGATGCCGCTGGAATTCGCGCTCAGCGGTGAGAACCTAACCGAGAGGAGCCTGAAGATCCTGCTGAACGAGGTGGGATACCACCGGGTAAACCTCTCCATGATCCTGGCGGGAGCGATGTGGGCGGTGCTGGCGTCCTCGCATGTCATCCGGCAGGTCTGGCTGAAGATCATCATTTTCGGCGCAAGCGCGGTAATCCTGTATGCGCAGGCGCTCACGGGCGGGCGGACTGGGTACGCCACCTGGGCGGTGGTCGGGCTGTGCCTGGCGTTGTTCCGTTTCAAGAGGTATCTCTTGATAATCCCGCTGGCCGCCGTGCTGGTGCTGCACTTCGTTCCCGGCGTTTACGAGCGGATGGGCCAGGGCTTCACGACCGAGACCGTTGACCGGAGCGCCCTGTCAGCGGCCGCACCCATGGACGATGAACCCGATCTATACACGATCACGGCCGGTCGAAACGTCGCGTGGCCGTTCGTGATCGAGAAAATCGGGGCCGCCCCCCTGCTCGGACACGGCCGGCTGGCCATGAGCCGAACCGGAATATCCTGGATGCTGCTGAGCGAGTACGGAGAGAGCTTCCCCCACCCGCACAACGCCTATCTTGAGTTGCTGCTGGACAATGGGGTGTTCGGTGCTATCCCCGTCCTCTTCTTCTACGCCCTCGTACTCAAGTACAGTATCTCGCTGTTCATGGATTCACGAAGCCGGTTTTTTGTCGCAGTCGGCGGGGCAACCCTGGCGCTGGTAACCGCCCTTCTGACGGCCTCCATGGGGAGCCAGACCTTTTACCCGCGTGAAGGGGCCGTGGGCATGTGGTGCATGATCGGGCTGATGTTGAGGCTCCACACCCAGCGTGATGTCGCGTTGAACCCCGCATGACAACCGAACGACCCATGCCGTTCCGTGACCTGCCTCCGGCTGTCGGCAAGGTTCGACTCCTGTACATCCTGGCCGCCAGCCACTCGGGGTCGACGTTGCTGGCCATGCTGCTCAACGCCCATCCCGAGATTTGCACGGTCGGGGAACTTAAGGCCACGGCGCTGGGGGATGCGGACCGGTACCGGTGCTCCTGCCGTCGGCGGATTCGGGAGTGCCCCTTCTGGACCGCCATCGTTCGCGAGATGGCGGAGTCCGGTTTCGATTTCGACGTCGCCGCATCCAACACCGATTTCCGATCGGGCGCAAGCCCTTACGTGCTAAAGCTCCTCCGACCCCTGTACCGAGGCGGCGCGCTCGAGTGCGTGCGGGACGCTCTGTTGCAGGTGTCCCCCCGCTGGCGCGCCCGGCTGCCCCGCATCCAGTCCACAAACGCCGCCCTCATGCGCGGGGTGCTGTCGCAGGCCCGGAAGCGGGTGATTGTCGATTCATCCAAGATCGGCATCCGCCTCAAGTTCCTGCTGCGGAACCCGGAACTGGAGATCAAGGTTATCCGGCTTGTCCGGGACGGTCGCGCGGTCAGCCTGACCTACATGGATCCGGCTAGTCTTTGCCGACGCCCAGAATGCGGAACTGCGGGGTGGAGGGACCGGCGGCGGGAGGGAGTCCGAGAAACTCCCGATCCAACAAGCCGCCCGCGAATGGCGCAGAAGCAACGAAGAAGCCGAGGCCCTCCTGAAGCGCATCGATGGCTCACGCCGGATCGAGGTTCGCTACGAGCAGCTGTGCATGGAACCGGAACGGACGCTGACGCGTATTTTTGAATTCGCCGGCGTGGCGCCGGAGCCCGTCAACCTGGATTTCCGGTCGGCAGAACACCACATCATCGGCAACGGGATGAGACTGGACGACTCCAGCCGCATCCGGATGGACGAGCGCTGGAAGTCACACCTCACCGAATCCCAACTGGCCGCCTTCGACCGGGAGGCGGGCCGGCTGAACGCCTCCCTTGGGTACGGCCTTTGGTGACTGCCCTGCCGCTCGAAACCCCACCCTCCGGGCCGGGCGGCCGTTTGCCGGCCGGGCCTGTGGCCCAGTGCGCATCTTCCTTCGGCGTGCGCCGGGTTCCTTACCCCTATGAGGCTGCGCTGGCGATCTGCAGTGACTTGGACGAAACTCCGAACCGGGACGTTTACTATGAAACGGCCAAATTCCTAAACACCACCCGGATGACCTCGATGGGCCGCGGGGTCGGCCTCGAGGTGGGGAATACGATCTATTTCGACATGCCGCGCGGGCAGTTCTCGTACTGGAACACCGACGAGACCGGCCGGGCGATGGTGCGAGACCTAATCCGCTCTGGGCACATCGACTGTCTCCACTCGTACGGCGACCATGCGACACAGCGCGGGCACGTGGAACGGGCGCTCAATGCCTTGGCGCGGGATGGCTGTCGCCTCGAGGTCTGGATAGACCACGCCACGGCCCCGACCAACTTCGGGCCGGACATCATGCGCGGCCGCGGCGATGTACCCGGGTCGGACGTCTATCATGCTGATCTCTCTTGCGAGTTTGGGGTCCGGTTCATCTGGATCGGGAGAGTGACGAGTGTCGTCGGTCAGGATTCGCCTGCAAGTCTGAAGGGGATATGGGAGCCTGCGCACCCGTTGGCGTCGCTCAAGACGCTTTCCAAGGAATTTGCCAAGCACATACTGGCTCGGATGGGAAGCGCAAAGTATGGCATGCATGCCGGGAATGCGCTGCTTCGTCGGGGCAATCTGCGGGACGGACGCCCCGTCCACGAGTTCATTCGGAGCAACCCCCACTGGGGCGGCGTGAGCACCGGGGAAACAGCAGACGGGATCGCCGACATCCTGGTGCCGAGGATCCTGGACCGCCTCGTTGAGAGAAAAGGGATTTGCGTCCTCTACACGCACCTGGGGAAGATCGCAGGCCGGTCGGTCCCGTTCGAGTCTCGAACGGTTGATGCATTCAGGACGCTTGCGCGGTATTCCTCCGAGGGCAAGATATTGGTCACCACCACATTCCGGCTGCTGAAATATACGCTCGCGGTCCGGGAGGTATCCGTCGACTTCGATTTGCTCGAGAACGGTTGCCGTCGTATCGGGATCCGCGCCGCCATCCCAGATGAGTTGGACGGGCTCACCCTCTACACCCCCGAACCCGAAAAAACGGTCCTGACGATCAACGGCCACGCCGTGGATCGTCTGCAGTGCAACCCGCCCGATCGGACCGGTTGCAGGAGCGTTTCGTTGCCATGGGGAAAACTGGAATTTCCCGCACTATGAGGGGCCCCCATGCCCCCTCATGTCCTTTCACGATCCTGTCGGCTGTCATGGACGTAAAAGAATTTGCCACGTATATCTCAATCCGCATCGTTCTGGGCGCGTACGGCGCGCTCATGCGCCTCACCGATATTTTCGGGCTGCGCAAGCCGGCCGTCTCGAAGGACCTCCGGGTCCTGCTGACGGGCCAGTTCTATTCCGCCAACTGGATTCTCGCCCACCTGGGCCCGCTATGCATGTCTTCCCGGTGCAGAGAGGTGGCCGTGGTGACGAGTTTCCCCATCCCCCCGATGAGCAAGGTCAAAATTTACCGCCCCCCGGCGTGGCTGAACTTACTGGTGGGCGCCGTCCCCGCGCGTCTGCTCTGGTTCGCCATGATCGCCCTGAGGACGAGGCCTGATCTCGTCGGAGGATTTCATCTGCTCCTCAACGGGCTGGCGGCCGCCCTGGTGGCGCGCATGGTCGGGGCGAGGTCGTTGTACTTCTGCGTCGGCGGCCCGGCCGAGGTGCTTGACGGCGGGATCCTGAGCGAGAACCGGTTGTTCGAGAAGCTGAAAGTGCCGAACGCATCGATCGAGAGGATCCTTACAAAGTGGGTATCGGCCTTCGATATCGTGATCACCATGGGTAGCCGCGCCCTCCGGTTCTTCAAGAACCGAGACGGGCGGGGAACCGTTCAGATCCTGTCCGGAGGGCTTGACACCGCGTATTTCTCGCCGGCGGCGCAGCTTGCGAAATACGACATCATTTTCGCCGGAAGGCTGGTACCGATCAAGCGGGTCGATCTGTTTCTCGAATCCGTACGCGTGCTGAAAGAATCGCATCCCGGTATCTCGGCGGTCATCGTTGGAGACGGCCCTCTCGCCGGCGAACTGCAGGGCCTTTCATCCAAAATGGGGTTGTCCGGGAACGTGCACTTCGCGGGCTTCCAGACGGACATGGCGCCATGGTTCAAGCAGGCGAAGGTCTTTGCACTGACCTCCACCTCGGAAGGCCTCTCGCTGGCGATGATGGAAGCCATGGCCTGCGGCCTGCCGGCGGTCGTCCCCGAAACGGGTGATCTCGGAGATCTCGTGGCCGACGGGGTGAATGGGTACCTGGTACGCGACGCCGACCCATTGGTAATCGCAGGGCGCATCGCGGGCCTGCTCGACGACCCGGTCAAGTTACGAGGGTTTTCGCGATCGGCCCGCCGAGCCGCCGAGCGGCTTTCGATTGCGAACGCAGCCGAGAAATGGAACCGGATCTTTGGAGCCGTCCCCGCCTCACCGGGCAGCGAAGTGGATTCGCATGAGGTCAAGGCATGTGCGGAATAGCCGGGTACGCCGGGATCGACGATGAGCCGTTGCTTCGCCGCATGTGCGGCAGCCTTGCGCATCGCGGGCCTGACGATGCGGGATACTATAGGACCGCGGACGTCGGTCTGTCGATGAGGCGGTTGGCCGTCATCGATCTCGAAACGGGGATGCAACCCATCGCCAATGAGGGGAAGGACGTCTGGGTCGTCTTCAACGGCGAGATCTACAATTACGACGATATTCGCAAACGTCTTGTCGAGAGCGGCCATGTGCTCTCCACCAAATCCGATACTGAAACCATCGTTCACCTCTATGAAGATCACGGGCTGGACTTTGTTGAACACCTGCGGGGGATGTTTGCGATCGGGTTGTGGGATGAACGGCGCAAGAGGCTGATCCTCATCCGGGACCGAATCGGCGAAAAACCGCTTTTCTATGCAATCCAGAATCGAAGGCTCTATTTCGGTTCAGAAATCAAGGCCATCCTTCAAGGGTTCGGCTCGCGCACGCTTGATCCTCAAGCCGCTTGCGACTTTCTGTCGGCAGGGTATGTGGCTGGCGACCGGACGTTCTTCCAAGGCATATCCAAACTGCCCCCGGGTCACATGCTTGTTTGGGAGAACGGCCACGCTACCGTCCGGCGATACTGGGACCCCGCTCTTGAAAGCCGGAACCACATATCGTTCCGATCTGCTGCCCACGAGTTGGGCGAGAGATTGAGCGAAACAGTAAGGATCTGCCTGAAGAGCGACGTCGAGGTCGGCGCGTTTTTGAGCGGCGGGATCGACTCGTCCGTGCTGGTCGCCCTCATGAAGCGCCATTCGGCACAGATTAAGACGTTTTCGGTTGGGTACAGAGACAAGGCTCAGGGTTTCAATGAACTGAAGTTCGCCAAGATCATTTCCGACCACATCGGGACCGAGCACCATGAACTGATCCTGGATGCGCAGTCCAGCGTGGACCTCCTGCCGCGGATCCTGTGGCATTACGACGAACCCCACGGGGAACCGACTTCGATTCTCGTGTATCTGCTGTGCGAATTCACGCGGCGTTTCGTCAAAGTGGCTCTCGGCGGAACCGGAGGTGACGAAATTTTTTACGGCTATCCACGCCATTCCGGCATTCGTATGCTCGAATACTACCGACGGGTACCCGGGGTGATTCGGAAAGCGTTGCTGGAGCGCATCATCGCCAAATGGCCGGAATCCACCCGGGGGAACCGGTTTGCAAAACGGGCCAAACGGTTCATCTCCGGCAGCGATCTCCCACCGAACCAAGCGTACTTGAGCTGGGTCAGGTTAATCCACCCCGACATTCATTCGGCCCTGTTCTCGACGCAGCTTCGCGAAGGAGTGTCCCATCCAGCCGGGGACGCCTTCCTAGTGGAAAAGCTGTTCGGAAACGGCCGAAGACCACTGCTCGATCGGGTAACCGCGTTGGACGTGGAGGGATACCTCCCGGAATATCAGCTCGCGTACATGGATCGGATGAGCATGGCCCACGGCCTGGAAGTTCGATCCCCTTATTGCGACTTCGAGCTCGTAAAATACACCACGTCCCTACCGCATGAGTACAGGCTCAAAGGATTGCGCAGCAAGCACATCCTGAAGGAAATCGCGAAGGCTTGGATACCGCCGCAAATAGCGGAACGGAAAAAGGTCGGATTCGATTCCCCGATCGGACAGTGGTTCAAGGGCGAGTTGCGCCAATTCCTGTACACGTTTTTGTCGAAGGAGCACCTGAAGACATCCGGTATGCTTGATGGTGACACGGTTCATGCCATGATCGTGGACCATCTGGGAGGCCGTCGGGATTATTCGCTGCAGCTGTGGAGCATTGTCGCACTGGAAGGTTGGTATCGCATGTATATCGAGGACGGGATCAGCGATGGGACGGCCTACCGGCTTGCAGACATGCGTGGGGGGACTGTATAACGATGACCGGCGGTACGGTATGTGCCCGAGTGCAATCGGACAAGTGCGTTGGTGAAGCACACGTGGCGAAAGCTTTCAAGGCGGAAATCGTGGAGGATTGGAACACCTTCCTCGCGCTGGAGAGCGAATGGAACGCCCTCCTCGGTGCCTCCAAATCCGATATAGTTTTCCTGACCTGGGAATGGGTCCGGTCGTGGCTCTCCGTCGCCGGGACTTCAGTGCGGCCCATTGCAGTCGTTGTGAGAAATTCGCAAGGCGAACTGGCAGGGGTTGCCCCGTTTTACATTAGTGAATACCGCCTAATCCGCTCCATTCGGTACCGGGTCCTGAGACCGATGGCCGACTATGCAACCGGCGCTGAATGCCTGGATTGGATCGTTCGGAGCGGAGAGGAAAACCAGGTTTGTCGGCTGATTATGAGAAGCCTGGCGGCCGTTTCCGGGAAGTGGGATTGTATATGGATGCCTTATGTTCCCGACTGGACCGGCGCCAGTACCCGGATCGCCAATGCATGTCGGGAACAGAGTTTTTTTTGCCGCACGCGGGTCGCTGAATTCGGGTATTCCGTTCTGCCGAGTAGCTATGACGGCTTTCTGAAAGGGTTGTCCCGAAACAGGCGCAGTGAATTGCGGCGACATCAAAGAGCCGTGCTAGGCGAAGGCCAAGCCATCATCACCCGGTGCCTGGACGAAAAAGATCTTCACCGCTACCTGGACGCGCTTTTTGATCTGCACCACAAACGGTGGTTGAGCCGCGGGGAAGAGGGATCCTTCAAACGCAAGCCTGCCGAAGCTGCCTTTTACCGGGAGTTCTTGCCGGTGGCCTTGCAAAATGGTTGGTTGTGGTTGTATGGGCTTGCGGCAGGCGAGAAATTCAAAGCTGTTCAGGTCGGATACGTGTACGCGGGGATCTTCTACCAGTTGCAGGAAGGTTTTGACCCGGCCTACACCAACGGTGCCGGAAACGTCTTGCGCGCTAAAATCATAGAGGATTGCATCGCCGGCGGTGTGAAGGGCTATGATTTTATGGGCGAAATGTCCGAACACAAGCGACGATGGTCGGTTGATATACGGTTGGGTCGTCACATCTTTATTGGGAACCGGAATATGAAAAACAGGATTCTGTTTGCGAAAGAGGTCTGGCCCACCGGGCGTTTCCTGCGTCCAGTTCTCCTGCCCTCATTACAGAGCTGATCAGTTTGTTGTCTCCTATGCGGTTTCCATTTTTTAACCTATTACACGGGATGGGGCTGATCCAACTCCACCGGTTTGTTCATCGAAATTCAATCGCCATATTGATGCTGCACGGTGTCATGGACGATGATGCCACTTCTCATTGGGTTCCCTTGCGGCCGCAACTGTCCCACAGGCGCCTCAATCTGACGTTGAAGGTCTTGTCCGATTACTATCACTTCATCAGCCTGGCAGATGCGGCCGACATGCTGACCGGACGGATTCCGTTCAAACCAAACAGTTTGGTGTGGACGTTCGATGACGGCTATCGGAATCAACTGAAATACGCTCTGCCTGCCTTGCGGAATTTCAACGCGCCATTGACGATATTTTTGACCACGGGGCACATCGAGCATCGCAAACCCTTCTGGTTTGATCGGTTGGACTACGCGCTTCAGCATACTCGGCTTGCCGGCCGAGAATTTAAAGTCGGCAACGAAATCATACGGTTCACTTCCGACGACCGCGCCGATGTTCGGGCTTCATTTAAACAGCTGCGCGATGCCGCCAAAAGAGCCGATCGTCCAGACTGCCTGATGACGCAGGAAATGGAATCCCTGGCGGAACGCCTTGAAAAGGAGAGCGGGCATCGACTGGCAGATATTTTTGAGCACGACGACTGGTCGTGCCTCCTGGATTGGAGCGAAATACGAGAAGCAGGCGCCCAGTCACTCGTCACATTTGGAAGCCACACTGTGGACCACACCCGCCTGGGGCTTGCGACAGAGGGCGAAATCCGCGATCAGGCGAGGTTTTCCAAGGACGCCATTGAAAAGCACACAGGTAAGGAATGCCGTTTTTTTTGCTTCCCCAGCGGCAGTTTCAGTGCAAGATCGCTGGCTATTTTGCAGGAGTCCGGTTATGCCGCCGCTGTCACAACGATAGAGGGATTTAACACGCCAGGGGACGACCCGATGGCGTTGCGCCGGATCAGTTTGCCTGCATCCGATCGACGGTATGACATCCTCCGGCAGACGTTGCTGTTGACGCATCCCTTGAAATCGTTCGGGCTGGGCCGATCCAATTCTCGAGCCGATGAGTGCATACTGGGAGACTGATGGCACGGATCTGCATCGTAGCGCATTTCGCTTTCGGGGCCATGAATGGCGGTCTCAACGGCCACAGTGGGGGGGTAGAGCGGCAGACCAGCATCACTGCCCGATGGCTGGCCCAGCGTGGACATGAGGTCTCCCTGGTGACGTGGGACGAGGGCCAGGAAGACGGGCTCATCATCGACGGCGTCCACATATTGAGAGTCTGCCGACGGGAGGCAGGTCTACGGGGCCTGCGCTTTTTCCATCCTCGCTGGACCAGCCTGGAACAAGCGCTGTACCGGGCTGATGCCGAGGTGTATTACCAGAACTGCGGCGAGTATGTGACGGGGCAGGTCGCCTGGTGGTGCCGGCGTCACGCCCGGCGATTCGTATACTCGGTTGCCAGCGATCCCGACTGCGATCCGCGATTGCCGCAAATGAGGACCCTTCGTGAGCGCGTTTTATACCGGTACGGTCTGACGCATGCAGATCGCATTGTTGTTCAAACCCGTAAGCAGCAGCGCATGCTAAAAGAAGGGTTCGGGCTGGAGGCCACCCCTCTTCCGATGCCCTGCCCGGGGCCTACCGAAACCGAGTACAACATTCCCCCAGACAATGGTTCCGAACCATTCCGTGTCGCATGGGTGGGCCGAGTTGCACCCGTCAAACGCCTTGAGGTTCTTCTGGATGTGGCCGAGCGGCTTCCCGACGTCCGGTTTGAAGTCGCCGGGCAATCGGATGCGAGCGAGAGCTACACTCGGCCGCTCTTCGAGAGAGCCCGGGCCATGCAGAATGTCACCCTGCACGGGCATGTCGGCAGGGATCGCATGCCCGATTATTTCCGTGCTGCATCGATCCTATGCTGCACATCGTACTACGAGGGATTCCCGAACACGTTTCTCGAAGCCTGGAGCTATGGCCTCCCAATCGTATCGACGGTCGACCCTGACAACCTGATTACCGAACGAGGACTAGGGGTTTACTCCGCTAATTCGCAACAAACCGTTCAGGCCATTCTCCGGTTCAAGCAGGATCATGAGCTCCGGCAATCGATGTCTGCCAACGCCCGCAATTACTATCTTGAGTATCATGCATTGGATCAGGCCATGCCGAGATTCGAGGGCGTCTTAGCCGATGCATTGAGCCAGAGGAAGCGGGTTTAACCGTGAAGGTGGCGATCGTCACCAGTTTTCCCCGGGACGTTTCAAAACCGCAAGGCGGCGTCGAGGCGGTCTGTCTGACTCTCGCGAAGGCGCTTGCGAATTTGGAAGATCTCGATATCCACGTGGTGACATGCGACCCGCTGGCATCCGCCAATGAAGTTAACTCCTTCGAAAAGATTACGATTCACCGGCTTCCGGCGCCAAAAGGCAGCATGCTGATGACCGCCCTAACTACTGGGCGACGTACGGTCTGCGACTATTTAAGAAGGCTCAGGCCGGACGTGGTTCATTCCCACGACACCTACGGGTTGATGGTGAAGGGGCTCGACCTTCCGAGGGTTTTCACCATCCACGGCTTCATCCATGCGGACACCCTGGTTTCGGGCGTCGACCTTCCGAAACTGCGATCGCGAATATGGAAATGGGCTGAAACGTCCGGGTGGGCCGACCAGCCGGATATCATTTCGATCAGCCCTTATGTGCGGGAGAGGATCTCTGGCATAGTACGAGGCACCATCCACGACATCGAAAACCCGGTCTCCGAATCTTTCTTTAGAATAGACCGGCGGGAGAAACCCGGGGTCATCTTTAGCGCCGCAGTCATCTCGCCGAGAAAGAACACCTTGGCATTGATCGATGCGTTCGAGATCCTGGTGCGGCAGGGGGTTGATACTCAGTTGCGCTTGGCCGGAAAAATCGTGGAACCGGACTATGGCAAGATGGTGGAGGAAAGGCTTCGAACAGGCCCCTTGAAAGACAGGGTTCATATGCTGGGAGAAATAAGCATCGAGCAGGTCAGTCGGGAACTTGCCGGATGCGCTGTTTTTGCGTTGACGTCCTTGGAGGAAAACGCCCCCTTGGGCATCGGAGAGGCCATGGCGGCGGGGGTGCCGGTAATTGCATCGAATCGATGCGGAATGCCGTATATGGTCCGGCATGGTGAAAGCGGCTTTTTGGTCGATCCGCGGCGCCCTGAAAACATAGCCGATCGATTGGCGCTGCTGCTGAACGACAACGAGTTGAGACGAAAATTGGGAGAGCGGTCACGCGCCATTGCGATAGACCATTTTCACCCCGATAGAGTTGCCTATCAAACCCGCGAAGTGTACCGCGAATCTCAAAGAGCAGCCGCCGGCAAGGCGTAATGACTGGAGTACCCCCTCCTCTCAGTGGTATGAGAGGGCCACACCCGTGGTTGAACCCTTGATCTCTTGATTGACATCCGGTTAACATGAACATTCGGTTGGTCGATACGGAAGCGGAATTCGATGCATTGGAGGAAGAGTGGAACCGGCTGGCGGACAGGACCTCGGCTTCCATTTTTTCGTCTTTTGATTATGTACGCCTTGCTTGGAAGCACTTTCACAAGCCCACCGACCGGCTGCTCATTCTGGTGTTTTCGGATGAGTCCTCAGTCGTGGGGATCGCCCCTTTCTGCATCATCCGGAGTCGAAAGCGAGGAATTCCGTGTCGGGTGGTTCGGTTCATTGCGGCATGGGAAGGGGATCGGCCCCGGGTTCTGGCGGAGGCAGGCAGTGAGGCCGAGATATGGGGCAGGTTGTTCAGATCTCTCGAAAAGGAATTCACGGATTGGGAAATACTGGACCTGATCGAACAGCCGGTAGAAGGGCTGACTGGTTCTGGGAGGTCTTTTCTCCCACGCTCCGGATGGCACTGGGAAAGTGCCCCGGACGTGGTCGACTACTTCATTTCGCTTGACGGATCTTGGGATCAATTTTTAGGGAATTTAGAAAAGAAAACCAGAAAAAATTGGCGCCTATCTTGCAACCGACTGTCGAAAGCTCCGGGCGGGTATGGATGGGAGGAAATTTCTGAACCATCAAGGATTAATGAAGCGATTGATCGATTTATCGTTGTTGAGAAATTAAGTTGGAAAGCAGGATCGAAGATAGGAGTTGCTAAAGATGCACGGCATCTAAATTTTTATAAAGATCTCGTTAATAAACTTTCTGCAAAAGGCCAAGTTGTGTTCGACTTCCTTAAGATTGGTGTGGAGGATGCGGCGACTATAATTTCATTTTCTTATGGGGATACCCTTTATGCGAGACATTCGGCCTACCTTCCGGCGCATGCCAGTTGTTCCCCAGGAATTATTATCCTTGCGGACGTTCTTCGAAAGGCCTTTGCCGGCAAATGGCACGAGGTTGATCTGCTGGGCTTGAAGGAAGACAACAAGGCCAACAAATATAAGAAATACTGGGCAAGCGGAAAGCGGGAGACAATTCGCCTTACGGGTTACCGTGTGAGGAGCCGCTTGCTCCTGCTTATCGCTGCCAAGAGATTCAAACGCATCCTCGTAGGGCAATCTGAGCGCAAGGCTGAGACAACAAATTCCTGATGCTGGAACAACTAATCTATTATGGTTGCTGAAGAGCGTCTCCGGGTGCGGGTTTTGCAGCTTACCGATTTGGATGCCGGTACGATCGAGAGATGGGACTCCCTCGGGGAGAGAGCTTTGGAGCCAAATGCCTACCTCTCTCCGTGGTTCATACTTCCTGCCCTGCGCTGCATTTACAGTGAATTTCAGAAAAGGAATACCCTGTTTGTCTTCGTGGAACGTCATAGTTTACATGGCAGCGATTTTGTCGGAGCCGGAATTTTTATGCGGGCCCGGGGAGAGTTGCGCTTTCCTCTCCCTCATTTGAAATCGTTCCGTTCGGATCACTCCTATCTGACGGGTTTCTTAGTCGACCGCGATGAGAGCGAAGCGGCATTGCGTGCCCTGTTCGACTTCTTCGGCAGAAACAGGTCACAGTGGCACGGTCTTGACTTCGAGGATATGCCGTCAGGGGGCGCTCAGGCGGAGGTGGTTTTCCGGATTGCCCAGGAATTTGGTTGTAGTTGGCATGAGCGTATGCGAACGTCCCGGGCTGTGTTTGTTCCAATGACGGGTGGAGACACATACCTCCAGTCGCACCTCAGTACTCATCGTCTCAAGAGGTTGCGCCAGGCGTGGCGCCGGTTGGAAAGGAAGGGAAACGTCGAGTGGAAAATGCGGTACGGACCGGAAGTCACGGCATCACATATAGAAAGCTTCCTTGATTTGGAACACCGGGGTTGGAAGGCAGAAAAGGGGACTTCAATTCGATCGCGACAGTCACATGAAACTTTCTTCCGGGAAATGGTGGAGAATTTTCGAAAAGGAGGGTGCCTATTTTTCACCGAGCTCTTGCTGAACCAAACCGTAATCGCTTCGACCAGCAACTTGGTTTCGGGAGGTGCCGGGTTTGCCTTTAAGATCGGTTGGAACCCAGACTATTCGGATGCCTCCCCAGGTCTTATGAATGAGTTGGCGTTCGTGCGTGACGTGAAGGGGCCCTGCCGTAGTCTATCGTACATCGACAGCGGGGCGGAAATCGGATCCTTCGTTGATTCCCTTTGGAAAGAAAGGCGCATGTTGACCTCCGGCATATTCGGTACAACTTCACTCGCGCGAGTGGTCTTGTCGGGTGCTGACAAGATAAGAAAGGTGAAGAGGCGCTGGTGGAAAGCAAGGCCCGGGCTCAAGGGGGGCGTATGTACGATGGAATGAAGAAGAAAAACGGCACAGGGATATCCGTAGTCATCCCGACCTACAACCGAGCTCATTTAGTGACTCGAGCGATCGATTCGGCCTTGAAAGCCATCCGCCCTCACGACGAGGTAATCGTTATAGACGACGGGTCGACGGACGAAACGGAGATCTCACTGAACCGATACCGGGATTCGATCAGATACCTGAAGACAGAAAACAGGGGAGCAGGACCGGCCAGGAACATTGGGGTAGAAATGGCGAAGCATGAATGGGTGGCCTTCCTGGATTCTGATGACGAGTGGGTCCCGGACCACCTCGAGCTGCATCGAGCCCTTCTGTCTGCGTCTGACGTGCTTTTTTCTTTCAGCAACTTTGACGTGTTCCACGACCACGAGCCGGAGCGGGGGCTTAGTCAAATGCAGCTGGTATCTTGGACGGGAGATCAAAGGAATTGGGACGAGATTATCGCCGAGGGGACCCTTTATAGCCGCTTCGCAAGGCTTCCAGCAGGCAGGAAGGATTTCAAGGTGCATATCGGCAGCCTTTACCACTTGATGCTGCGGGCATCCTATATACCAGCTTGGACCTCACTAGTTCGTCGTGATATTGCCGGTGAGCACCTGCGCTTCCCTGAAGATCTTCCGACCTTCGAAGACTATGATTGTTTCATCCGGCTCTCGAAGATTGGGAATGCAGCCTATTTAGACTGTTCAACGGCAATTAACCATGGGCATAGAGGCGCGCGACTTACTGACACAAATGATCTTGTCAAGATCGACACGCGCATTGCCATCATGGCGAAAAACTGGGGCGCAGATCATGAATATCTTTTGAGTAAACGCAAGGAGTATGGGGCGGTTCTGACACAATTGAAGATCAATAAGGCAAGGCTTTTAATCTTCCAGGGGCATACATGTATAGCTAGAAAAGAGATCGGTGATTTAGAGGGGGTATCGGCGATCATCTGTATGCTGAGCATGTTACCTGGCGTCGTTCCAAGATGCATGTGGAAGGTTTGGCAGGTTGTGAAACATGTTCGAATGAGCCTTATGAATCACTTTCACTTGGATCGTCAAAGCTGCTTTGCCTATAATCTGCATGTACGGAAAGCCAAAAATGATTGATAGGGATTATAGTGCAAAATTGGTCGGCAAGACAATCATTGGAGGAATGGAGATAATCGAAGGGTTGAATCAAGACTGGCAACGGTTATGCGATGCCCCCCCTAACGACCTGCCTTTTTGCAGGCCGGAGTGGGTTGAAGCCTATTTTCAAAAGCAAGAGAATGCAAGGTTTGTGATTGCCTTAGTGCAAGAAGCCGGAAAACTCAAAGGCCTGCTGCCCCTTATTCAAAAGAAAAGAAGGCTTTCTCGACTGCCGGTTAGAATGTTGAGGGGTCCGTCCGAGCTGCTTTTGTGGCCGACGGATATCCTTATTGACTCCGAATCGAATCGGCAGGCGATAGCCGGACAAATATGGAGTAACTTACGAGACCATAAAGAATGGGATTTGATAGAATTACCAGTCATACCAAAAGGCGGAGTTGCTGAGGATGTGCTGAAGTCGGCTGAAAATGAGGGTTACTTGACTGTTCGTTGGGAGCATATGCATAGCCCCGTTATTAACCTTTCTCAATATGCTGGAACAGAAAATGTGCTGCAAATAGCACGCAGTTCTAATCTCAGGCGAAACATCAAACAGGCCATCAATAAAGGTAGAAGAGAAGGTGGACTAAAGGTTTTTCATTTTGACAAGGCTGATGCTGGGATACTCCAACAATTGTATGCGCTTGAGGCGGGCGGATGGAAAGGCCAGCAAAAAAGTGCGGTTATGTCAAATGAAAGAGAAATAATCTTTTGGAACAAAATTGCACATGCAGCTGAAAAATACGGCTATCTTTCAATGCACGCTTTGCAATTGCATGGGAAAATAGTCGCCGTTAGTATGGGATTTAGATATAAGAACAGGCACTTTGGAATGAAGCTGGGAATCGATGAACGACTTAGATCATATTCGTTGGGCCATTTACTATGTTGGGCAAACTTGGAGGATTGCTGTCGAAATCGCATAAATGAATACCATCTGATGGGACTTCGTTCAGATTGGAAGGAGGCCTGGACACAATCAGTTAAACCTCACGGGATGTGTTATATATTTCGCAAAGGACTTTTTGGCTATATCATCAGGGCGGTTGTGCGTAGACACCTTTCGCAGACTAGAAAGCTGTTTAACACAAGGCATGAACATCTTGAGTCTGAAAAGTTGTCCGGGCAGCATTGAAGGAGATGAAGAAGGCGATTGTAACTTTATGTTAGTATCAGTACTGTCCCAACGTTGATGTTGGGTGCGCTCCAAGCAACCAAAATCCATGAGCATTTCGTCGAAAATGGCATTTATCGATTTGAAATCGGTCCGGCCAGGGTGGCAAGCTTTTCCGGCTTGCCAGGAGAAGCATGGCCAATGAACTCCGGCAAGACCATTTTCTCCCAACTGATGGACTTTCTGTCTCCATACGAGTTCCGTTCATGCGTCGAACGCTACGATGGCAACTACAAGGTCAAGAGCTTCTCCTGCTGGGACCAGTTCCTCTGCATGGCCTTCGCTCAGCTGACCTACCGGGAGAGCCTGCGGGACATTCAAGCCTGTCTGCGAGCGGCCCAGACCAAGCTCTATCATCATGGGCATCCGAGGAACGGTCTCCCGCAATACGCTGGCCCATGCCAATCAAGTGCGCGACTGGCGCATCTACGGCGACTTCGCCCAGTTGCTGATCGCCAAGGCCAGGGCCCTCTACGCCAGCGAGCCCTTCGGCGGTCGAACTCGACCAACAGCGTCTATGCTTTGGATTCCACTACCATCGATCTGTGCCTGTCGCTGTTTCCTTGGGCCCACTTTCGCAAACGCAAAGCCGCAGTCAAGCTGCACACGCTGCTGGATCTGCGCGGCAGCATCCCAAGCGTGGTCATCGTCACCCCGGGCAAGGTCCACGATGTCAACATCCTCGACCAGCTGCCGATCGAGCCCGGAGCCATCTACATCCTGGATCGCGGCTACCTGGACTTTGCCCGCTTGCACTCAATCCATCAAGCCTCAGCCTTCTTCGTCACCCGAGCCAAGAACACCTTCCGCTTCCATTGGCTGTACTCGCAGCCAGTGACAAGATCAACGGCGGTGCGCTGCGATCAGATCATCGTCCGATTCCACCATTATCCTCGAAAGGATTACCCTCGAAGCTTCGCCGCATACGGTACTTCGATGCCCGACCGGCAATCAACTGGTGCTTCCTGACCAACAACTTCACGCTGCCGGCACTAACGATCGCCGAGCTGTACCGGTGCCGCTGGCAGGTGGAGCTGTTCTTCAAATGGATCAAGCAACACCTGCGCATCAAGGCGTTCTATGGGACCTCCGAGAACGCCGTGAAGACCCAGATCTGGATCGCCATCAGCGTCTATGTGCTGGTGGCCATCGTCAAGAAGCACCTGAAGCCGGACCACAGCCTCTACACAATTCTACAGATTTTGAGCGTCACCCTTTTTGAGAAAACGCCCATTTTACGGGCTCTCGCGAAGACAGACTACACAAACCAGAATTGCTACCCTGATAAGCAACTGCAATTGTGCAATTAACATTGGGACAGTACTGAGAAAAAATATAGGGACAGAAATGAACTATGATCTCCATAGGGGACATTTGGTATCAGTTATTATTCCGACTTACAATCGTGCCGAACGAATAACCCGTGCAATAGATTCGGTTCTTAGTCAATGCGTCCATGGCGACGAAGTGATCATTGTCGATGATGGTTCAACCGATACCACTCAAGATGTTCTTAGCTGCTATGGTGGGCGAGTCACCTATTTGCGAGTTGAACATGGCGGAGCCGGACGTGCCCGGAACCTCGGATTGGATGCAGCCCAAAACGGTCTGATAGCGTTCCTTGATTCCGATGATCAGTGGGCGAGCGGGAAGCTGCCGCTTCAACGAAATTTGCTAATTGCGAGGAGTGACGTGCAGTTTTGCTTTAGTCAGATCGCGTATCGATATTCTTCTCAAGAAGAACAGAGCGGCAGTATATTGTATGGGATAGATTCCTCCACAATTAAGAAGTATTTCACAAGACCAGTTATCCCTTTTTCATCCGCTGCAACTTTACCGAAAGGTTGGAACGATTTTCTGGTTTATATCGGGGATTTATACCCGATTCAAATGGCGCATGAATATGTACAAATAAACACGCTCGTTGTCAGAAGGGACGGGTTCAGAAGGATCAACGCTCGCTTTCCTGAAGACCTAACAACTAGTAGAAGATTGGGAATTTGTCGGACAACTGTCTCGCAATGGACCGGCTGCTTACATGGACTGCGTGACCAGTTATGTGTATCGACATGAGGGACCGCAGATAACGAAACTGCATCCGCTCCATTACTATAACTCAAGAATAAAGACCCTTGAACGTGTATGGGGGGCAGATAAAAAATATCTGGAAAGGCACCACCAGGAGTACTGCGTTGTCCTTAATAGGCAATACAATAACAGAATTAGGGAGTTGCTAAGGTTGGGGAGATCAGCTGAAGCTCGTTTGGACATCGCCAAGGCAAACGGAATTTCTTTTAAATACCGCGTTCTCGCCCACCTACCAGGGTTATTAGTACGGATAATCTGGAAATTGCGGGTGCTGCTTTTTCCTGAAAAATAGAATGATAATATCAACCTATGTGAGCCCAGGCAAAAGCCCGGATTGTGCAAAGCAGAAATCTCGATCAATGCAAACAGAAGGTTTTTAAGGAATGATTTCGAAACAATCGGCGCGAAAGCTGGTTTCCGGCTCCGCGCTCAGAGTCCTGAACTTAGGTGCGCAACTTGCGGTCTCAGTGGTAATGTTGCCGTTTATCGTGAACTGCCTCGGCGACAGAATGTATGGATTCTGGTCTTTGGCGTGGAGCATTATCGGATACTTCGCATTTTTGGATTTCGGTATAGGTACGGCCGTCAGCCGGTTCATCGCCGGTGCCATCGGAGCCGCGGACGAGAAGGAGTGCAATCGAATCATCAGCAATGCGCTTGTGCTGTATTCAGGTATTGCCTTACTGGTAATGGCAGCAAGCCTAGTAGCCGCTAAAATTACAAATTTGATGATCGAATCATCTAAGGACGCGGAAATCTTTTCCATAATCATATTGATCCTGGGGGGCAACTTCGCCTTGGAATTCCCGATAAGGGTATTCGGGGGCGTGCTGGCAGCGCATTTGCGGTATGACGTCATGTCCGCCTTGAAGTTTATAACACTCCTGATTCGGACTGCTGGAATCCTGGTGATTTTGAGTAATGGATACGGACTGCTCGGTTTAGTGATCGTCACAGTAATTTCTGAGTTTCCGGAAAAGATTGGATACATTTATTTTGCAAAAAAAATCCACCCTTCATTCCAGTTCAACTCCAGTTATCTCTCGACCGGTACGGTTCGCACGCTCTACGGGTACGGAATCTATGCCTTGTTGATTCAGATCACAGACATGTTCAAATTCAACGTAGATTC
Source organism: uncultured delta proteobacterium (assembly GCA_963791285.1). Classification (GTDB taxonomy): domain Bacteria; phylum Desulfobacterota; class Desulfobacteria; order Desulfobacterales; family SpSt-501; genus SpSt-501. Next base: position 308,749 of record CAWBSC010000003.1, on the reverse strand, counting down.
GATGATAATTGCGTCCTTCGTCGGAGTGGCCGCCGTAACCCACTATGCAATTGCCACTCAGCTGATAACCTACTTCATGACCCTAATCGGAACTGTGATGGGGGTCTTGCTCCCCGTTTTTAGCCGCCTAGAGGCAGAAAACGATTTCCCTCGCTTGAAGGAAGTTTTCTTTCTCTCAACTAAAATATCCGTTTTCATTGCAAGTTTTGTAGGGTTCGGGCTGATCTTCTGGGGACAGCTGTTCATTGAACGCTGGATGGGTCCCGGATATCTGGATGCGTATCCGTGCCTTCTCATGTTGGCGGTTGGTTTCACGGTAGCGCTATGGCAGTCCGCCTCACAGGCCATCTTGTACAGCACCTCAAAGCATAAGTTCTACGCCATCGCGAATGCCGGCGAGACCGTGGCAAAATTGGTTTTAAGCTTGCTGCTGGTGAGGCATTATGGGATTGTGGGAGTCGCGATCGGCACGATGGTCCCCATGCTGGGGATCAACATCCTGGTGCAGCCGATGTACGTGTGTAGACTAACCGGAATGCCGTATGGGGAATACCTCAATACGGTGGTGCGCACGTTAGCTGTCGTATCGACCTCCTTGCTCGTCCCGGCCGCACTCAGCATCGTATATGGGACTGCGGAATACAGTCGATTGCTGGTTATCGGAGTGGCAAGCGTGCTGATGTATCTGACTGGTGTGTGGGCGTACGGATTCACACCGCACGAGTCGCGGCTGATACGCGAAACCGTTTTTCCAAGGTGGTTTCTCAGAGCTGGTTCCGTCTGACCTTTGCCAAACGTCGCAGGTTCAAGGGGGGTATAACGATGAAATGCATCAAAGCTTCGTACTTCTCAGCGGTATTGGCCCTGCTGATTGCCCTATCCCCAGGGACCGGACATTCCTGGACGCCGCCCATCGGTATTCCGGCGCCTTCATGGCCGGGCGGCGGCATCGACCAGCCGAGACCCGCGTTACCCTCGCCTTGGTCATCCGAGCAAAACGGATGGTACTTCATCAGCTCCTCCGGGTGTTCGGATTCCCGCACCTATGGGTATCCAGGCACCGCAAGGTGCTCGGTGCCGGCCGCCCCTGCGGCGGGATCCAAGATTGTTTTGGATGGTACGATCAGCGGAGACCTGGCAATCAACTTTAGCGGCACTTCCGGAGCGCCGACCTGGGTCATGGCCTATAAGGCCAACAACAAGGCGGCAATAACCGGAGTGTGGGAGGTAGCTGGGAATTTCCTGATGGTAGACTCGTTGGCTTTCAACAGCGGATCAAACTGTGATGGCAACCTTGCGATAACCGGTGCCAACGTGATGGTCCGCGGGTCCACATTCTCCAATACCTGCACCGGGAATTACGGCACGGGTGTCGCCATTGGAGGCACAAACGTCGTCTTCTACAGTAACATAGTCTCTCAGCAGGGTAATTGGCAGCTAACCACCGATGTCGACCGACACGGAATCAAAGTATATGCCGGTTCGGATATATGGATTGTGGATTCGGCATTGTATCATTGCCAGGGAGATGGGGTCCAGGTGGGGGACCAGACGAACGCCCCCGGTGCGATCAACCGGGTGTATGTGGCACGGAATGCAGTCTTCGAAAACCTCCAATCCTGCCTATGGACCAAGAATGCGACAGACGTCATTTTCTCGCAGAACACGTGCTACAATATCAACTATTCGAATGGCGGCGTCGGGCAAGGCATGGGCGGTCAATACGATCCCTCTTATGTGTGGTTTCTGTTCAACGAAATTTACAACACCAAGGCCGGTATCCACATCGCCAGCTCCTCGAGCGGCGGCGGTGGACCCTGGTACGCCGTCGGTAACCTCATCTACAATGTCCAGAGCGATACCTGCAACGAATATGACTACGGCGCCCTTGGATATCGAAACGAAGGCGGATTTTACGCATTTCACAACACGGTATACGACGTGGACAGTTTTCTGACCCTTCCGCCGTCCGGGGGCGTCGTCGTCGTCAAAGACAATATTTTCGCATCAAAGAAATCGGGCTCATGCCCGGCGATCAATGCGGGCGGCGAAGCGCCCACGATGGACTACAACCTATACAGCAGCGACGGCTGGGGCGTCGAATACAACGGCTCCACTTACGGCAGCATCAGCGGGTTTTCTTCAGCGACGGGCCAGGAAGCCCACCGGAGGACCGGGAACCCTCTGTTCAACGGCGCGCCGTCCGACCTTTCCCCGCAGTCCTCGAGTCCGGCTGTCGGAAACGCCTATCAAGCCGTCGAAGCGGCGTATACATCATTCAGTACGCGATATGGGCGCAGCATACAGTACGATTTCAACGGAGCCGCCCGGCCTATCAACACGTGGGACATCGGCGCGTACGAATATGGGTCGACTGCAACGGAAAGACCTGCAGCTCCTCAAAATCTGAGGATAGTTCCATAGCATTACGAGGCTGCCGAGTATGTCGGGAAGGGCGCTGCCCCGCGAAAGTCGGAAAGAGGTTAAAGACGTAAATCCATCCCCTCTACTTGCTAACGGACCAGGGGCGCTCCGGTTACGCGTATGTGCCGGAGTCGTTTTCTGCCGCTCGGTTTCCGAGCTGTTCGTGTTCCCCGATCATCAACCGCCTTCGATCCAACCCCAAGTGCCCCACATGGCCTCTGAATTGCCATAACACGGGAGGAGACTGCAGGATGCGGCCATTATCTTTTCTCGGGATTGCAGTTCTATCGTTGCTTATGGTGCCATTGCCCGCTGAAGTCGCCTGGTCGTGGACGCCACCATTGGGCATACCGGCCCCCGCCTGGCCCTCTGATCTTGACCAGAAGCGTCCGGACTTACCAGTTCCTTGGAACACAAACCGCGCAGGGCTTTATTTTGTGGAGCCTGGGGGAATGAATTCCAGTAATGGATACCCAGATAATCCGAGGGGGAACCTGCCGGCTTCTCCTCAGCCGGGCTCCCTTGTAGTCATCAATGGCCAAATTACTCAGACGGTTTCAATTAGATTTGGTGGAACAGCGCAGTCTCCGATTTGGATCATGGGATACAACCCATCGAAGCGCCCTGTATTTTCGAACGAGTGTGGGGTTTCCGGGCATCACTTGATTTTCGACAATCTTGATTTTAATGCTTCAAATTTTAATGGAGCGAATCTGGTTGATGCAGGCGACTCTAACCTATACAGAGACTGCTCGTTTAGAAACACATACGGTGGCAGCAATGGAGCAGGTATAGGGGCCGGCGGAACGAATCTGATATTTTATCGAATCACCGTATTTGATCAGGGAAACTGGAAGTACAATGGCCCCGATATTGACCGACACGGCATAAAGGTCTTCGCCGGGTCAGACCAATGGATCGTGGACTCTCAATTTTATCATTGCCAAGGCGACGGAATACAGGTTGGAGACGCCAGGATCCGTTCCGACGCTATCAATCGCATTTATATCGGGCGGAATATTTCCTATGAGAATCTTCAAACTGGGTTCTGGACGAAAAATGCCAGCGATGTAGTTTTTTCTCAAAATACTATTTGGGGCATTAAAGGTGGTGGCCAAGGCGGTCTTGGCGTCGGGCTCGGAGGGCAGTATGACCCCAAGCGGGTGTGGTTCCTATCGAATAAGGTGTATAGTTCCAATAGTGGCATATATATATCTGGCCCTTCTGACGGCGGAGGCGGGCCCTGGTATGTCATCGGGAACATCATCTATGACATAGAAACCGGCGATTGTAACGCATATGACGGGGGTGCAATAGGCTATCGCAACCAGGGCGGGCTGTATGCCTTTTTCAATACAATTCACGATTCGAACATTTACCTTTCGATTGTGCCGAATGTTGCCTTTCCCGTTAGAAACAACATATTTTCCAGTCCCAAGGTTACATCTTGCCCGAACATCAATGCTCAGACATATCCATCGATGGATTACAACGCGTATAGCTCACCTCAGTTCACTTTCGGATTCTGCGGAGGTTCATCCTGCTCCGGAGCAATTAAGTATGCCTCTGTGGATCAGTTTGCTCTTGGTCAAGACCAAGAGCGGCACCGAAAGGTGGGCCCCCTGGGGTTAGTAAACCCTCCTATTGACTTTTCGCTGGCTCCAAACAGCGTTTGCGCAGATGCCGCGAACCCGGTAGAGGAAAGCGTGTTTGAAGACTACCGGACGCGCTATGGCGTGGACATACGGAAAGATGCCACCGAAAAGGAGCTGAGCCCACGGCCTCCGCGGAGTATAGGGGCGTTTGAGTCTGCCCGCGGTAATTCGCCATGACGGTGGTAAGTCACGGGAGTCGACGCGAATTCGCGAGTCCGTTCCCCCGAGGCGTATCTGGCGGAAAGGCCATGCCTTCTACGTTTTCCCCGGGCGGGGCATCGTTGCGCCCCGCCGCATTCCCAGAGAAAGTTCCGTATGCAATCCTTGAACTGGTACACTAAACGGCTGTCGACCATGTCTGCGGAGGAGATCCTCTGGCGGGCGAGGTCCGAGATCCGGGACATCATCGATTGGTGTCGGGTCGCCCTTCACCAATACCCATCCATTCCCCAAGTTACCCGAGTCGCCTCTGCCGAAACCCGGTACGGTTTCCAGCTTTACCTGCCGGAACCCGGCACCGGGCCGTTGCTGTCGGCTCCGGCGCTGCAGGCGTTGGTGCATCAGGCGGAACGCATCAGCGCTCACCGGCTCTGCTTTTTCGACCTGGAGAACGTGTTCATAGGCGACCCCATCGACTGGAACCGTGACCACGGGCACGATACCCCGGCGCCCCTGGCGTATTCGCCCTCTATCGACTACCGCGATTTTAGAGTCACCGGGGACTGCAAACTGGTTTGGGAGCCGAACCGGCACCTGCATCTCGTGGTGCTGGGGCGCGCCTATCGCTCCACGGGAGAAAAACGGTTCGCAGCGGAGGCGGTAGCGCAACTTCGGAGCTGGATGGATCAGTGCCCGTTCGGAAGGGGCATGAACTGGCGCAGCCCGCTGGAACTCGGCATCCGACTGATTAACTGGGTATGGACGGTCGAGCTGATCCGCGAATCGGGACTGGTCTCCGGCGAGTTCCGGGATCGGCTGCTGCACAGCGTCTATCTGCACCTGCGGGAGATCACGCGCAAGTACTCGAGAGGCTCATCGGCTAACAACCACCTGATCGGCGAAGCCGCGGGCGTTTTCGTGGCGAGCTCGTTTTTCCGGATGCTGCCGAATGCGGACAAATGGCGGGATGAAAGCCGCGATCTGCTTTGCCGGGAAATCATGGCCCAGTCTTACGACGACGGGTGCACCCGGGAACAGGCGTTCGGATACCACCTCTTCGTGCTGCAGTTTTACCTGGTCGCCGGGTTGGTGGGTCGCCGGACGGGGCGGGATTTCCCACAGGCGTACTGGCAGCGGCTGGAAAAGATGTTCGCGTTTGCGGCGGCTATGCTGGAGGGCGGCGAACGTGCGCCCATGTTCGGCGATGCCGACGATGGGTACGTGCTCGATCTCGGCGGCCGCGCGGCGGGGTTCAGGGGATGGCTGGGGGCGGCCGCCGTGGTGTTCCACCGATCCGACTTCAAGACACTTTGCCGGGAGTACCCCGAGCCGGCGCTGTGGTTGCTCGGCCTTGAGAGCCGACAGGCCTTCGATGAGCTTCCATCCCCACCCGTTCCGGTCGTGGTATCACGGGCGTTCGCGGACTCCGGATATTACCTCCTGCAGTGCGGTGCCGATGCGGGCGGCGCACCCGCCATGAGCGTGCTTGTCGACTGCGGCGAACTGGGCTATACGTCGATTGCAGCGCATGGGCATGCCGACGCCCTGAGCTTCAGCCTGAGAATCAATGGTAAAGACGTCTTCGTCGACCCCGGGACTTACGACTACTTCAGCTTTCCCGAATGGCGCGCTTACTTCCGCAGCACCCGGGCGCACAACACCGTGGTGGTGGACGCGGTCGATCAATCGTTTATGGTTGGATCGTTCATGTGGGGCGAACGTGCGAACGCCCGTTGCCTTTCGTGGGACCCGTCCCCCGGCGGCGGCCGAATCGTGGCAGAGCACGACGGTTATTGCCGCCTTCGAGACCCCGTTGTTCACCGCCGCAGCCTTGAGCTTGACGGGCAAGCCGGACGTCTCACGATCCGTGACGACCTCGAGACCGTGGGCTCCCATTCGGTCGCTTTTGCGTTCCATTGTTCCGAGAAGTGCAGTGTTCGTAAGGCGCAGTCTCACACGCTGATCATCGAACGGCCCGAAGTCACCCTGGTCATGCAATTGGACGATCGGCTGGAGGTCACCATTCAGACGGGTCGCGAGAACCCTATTGCCGGCTGGATCAGCCGGGGCTACCATCGCAAAGTGCCTGCGCCTTCCATCCTTGCGGAGGGCCGTATCCACGGTTCATCCCGTATTATAACAACCGTCCAAGCCCGAGCGCGTTCATCCGCGTTGCAGGGATGATTACTGCCCGGGAAGGAGGCACATGAAAACCTCTCTCGTAAGGGTTGGAACCGTGACAAGAAATTTGGTGTCGGCGTTGCTGGGTGGATTCCTGTGCGCATCCCAGGTGTACTCCGCAGATGTGACGATTGCCTGGGATGCGACCTCTGAGTCCGATATCAGTGGTTACAATGTTTATTACCAAAACGACAGCGACGGCCCGCCCTACAATCTGTTCACACACGTAGGCGTCCAGGAAATCGATCCCGCCAATCCTTCCGCCACCATCACGGGGCTCGGCGACGGGATTTACTATCTCGTCGTTACGGCCGTCGACACCGTCGGAGTCGAAAGTCTTAATTCCAACTCCGCTTGCGCCCGGATCAGCGGAGGCACGACGCAACTATGCACCACCGACTCCGGCTCCGGTGGAAGCGGGTCTGGCGGAGGCGGCGGCGGAAGCGGCGGCGGAGGCGGGTGCTTCATCGGCGCGCTGTGCGGGGAAGGGAATTGTTGGTGAGCATGGGCCGCTGTGCCCCATCCCCTCAGGTCACGTGAAAAAAGTTGAGAATGAGAGTGGCGTTATAAACGATTCGCTGCAACACCGGGCCACTCTGAAGAATCGGGGATCATTGAGTACTCCCAGGAAGACCGTCCATCTGATTGCCGCAGCACGCCCGAACTTCATGAAGATGGCACCGCTGTATCATGCCTTGAAGTGCGAGAGTTGGGCTGAACCGGTGATCGTCCACACCGGCCAGCACTACGACTTCAAGATGTCGGATACGTTTTTCAAGGACCTCGGGCTGCCCGAGGCCCACATTCATCTGGGCGTGGGCAGCGGCACCCATGCGGAGCAGACGGGCCGAACCATGATCGCTTATGAAACGCAGATCATGGGTGCTCGACCGGATCTCACCATCGTGATCGGGGATGTCAATTCAACCGTGGCCGCTTCATTGGCCGCGGTGAAGCTGGGGCGTCAAGACGGCGCACCTCGAGGCCGGGTTGCGTTCGTTCGACCGCACCATGCCGGAAGAGATCAACCGCATCGTCACGGATGCCGTCTGCGACCTTCTCTGGACGCCTTCGTCCGACGGGGACGAGAATCTGCTCCGCGAAGGGATCGCGCCGGAGAAGATCGAACGGGTGGGGAACATCATGATCGACTCGCTCGAAATGATGCGACCCGCCATCGAGAAGGAAGGAGAAGTTGCGCGCCAGGGCCTCACGCCGGGCTGCTATGGTGTGACCACTATCCACCGGCCGTCCAACGTGGACGATCCCGCCCAACTGCAAAGGCTCTGCGCATCGCTCATCACGCTTTCGGAACGTCTGCCGCTGATCTTCCCGATCCACCCCCGCACCCGCAAGAACCTCGAGCGGAACGGTTTGAGCCCGCGGCTGGCCGCCTGCAAGCACCTTCACCTCGTCGAGCCGCTCGGTTACGTCCAGTTCATGAACCTCGTGCTCAACTGCCGAATCGCCATCACCGACTCCGGCGGGATCCAGGAGGAGACCACGTACCTCAACATCCCTTGCCTGACCCTGCGACCCAACACGGAACGGCCGATCACCATTACCCAGGGGACCAACCGGCTGTGCCCGGTCGAACAGCTCGAGTCCGAGGCAACCCGCATCCTGAACCACCCGGAGCCCAGGAAGCCCGCCCCCGATCTTTGGGACGGCAAGACCGCCTCGCGCGTGGTGGACTCCATCCGCCGCTTTCTGGGGTAGGCGCCCGTTCGGGGCGGCCGCCCGGCATCGCCCGATTCGGTCATGAAAACGATGAAATCCCCTCTCAGGACGCTCGGCGCCGTCTTGGCCTGGCTGCTCTGTCTCGCACTCGGGACCGGTTGCGCCTCGGAGAGCCGGCGGGTACCGTCCGTTGCGCCGGCCTTGCACCCGGTGACGCCCGTGACCGCCCGGCCCGCCCCTCAGACGGATCGCGTTGTCCACGTCGACGCGCTCCTCCGGGATGACTCATGCACGACGTATTCCCCGGCGCAGCGGCGGTGCGGCGCCGGAGAGGGACTGGCGTTCAAACGTCTGTCGGAGGCGGCGTCTGCGGCCGCCGCGGGAGATACCGTCCTGCTGCGTGCCGGCACCTATTCCGAGCAGCTTAAGGTCGCGACCGCCGGCGCGCCCGATCGGCCGATCACCTTCCGGCCCTACCCGGGCGAGATCGCCGAAATCGCCGGGGTCGACGCGCCCGCCATTTTTCTCGTGAATGCCGAGCATGTCGTGCTCGAGGGCCTGCGCGTGCGGCAGGTGTTGGGCTGGGGTCGGCTTGAAAACTGCGCCCGCATCACCATCCGCGGTAACCATTTTTCTGATGCCCTCGCCCGCGGCACAACCGGTGGGTTGAAACTCGTCCGAAGCGTTCACAACCGCATCGAGGGGAACACGTTTGTGGAGGGTAATGACAGCTTAGTCGTGCAGGAGTCCGACAGCAACCTCATCGTAGGGAACTCTTTCCGCAATGCCCGTCACAGCCTGCTCAGCATCCGTTGCGGAAGCTACAACATCGTGCGGGGGAACCGCTTCTACAACGAGTACCAGAAGGCGGCGGAGATATACGACTGCGAGGCCGTCAGCGACGCGCCGTTCAAACTGGACGCCACTCAGCGCAACCTCTTCGAGGGCAACCGGTTTACGTTCACCCGTGGGCCGAGCCAGCCGCACAATTACAACGCCGTGCAGTACTGCCCCCAACTGGGGATCGTGCGGCGCAACTGGTTTCACGACAACCAGGGGGGCGGGGTCAATTTCCAGGTTTACGCCCAGGAGGCGCTCTACGTTTACGGCAACCGAGTTTACCACAACACCTTCTTCGCCAACCGCTGCTACGGGCTGGGCGGCGGCCGGGGCCCGGGTCTCGACTACGAGGGCAACCTCGTGCTCAACAACATTTTTTATCGCAACGAGGGCTGCGGCGGCGAACCCGTCCAGGTCGACCTGAACAACCCTCTCGCGGTCCAGCTCGGGAAAAACGCGTTGCTTGATCCCGAGCAAGCGCCTGGGTTCGTGTCCGCGCCGGAGCGCGACCTGAGGCTGGCCTCGGGCAGTCCGATGGTGGACGCTGGTGCGTTCCTCACCCGAGCAACCGCCGCCGGCAGCGGCGTGAACCTGCCGGTCGACGACGTCCTCTTCTTCAGCGACGGGTACGGAATCGACGGCGAGCCGGGGGACCTCGTGCAACTTGAGGGCGATACGGCCCGGGCGCGGGTGGTCGGGATCGATTACGTTACCAGGACGCTGACCCTTTCCACCCCCTTGCGGTGGCGCCAGGGTCAGGGGCTGTCGTTGGCGTATAGTGGCATTGCACCGGATCTTGGGGCCGAGGAGTCTGGGCTACCGTAGCCTTTTGATCCATGCCGGCTAACCACGAGAGAAGCAGTGGACCCTCATGCGGCCTATCATGGGCGATTTGACCGGTATGGCAGATAACCAGGGTTCAAGATGCGTGCCTACGCGAGGGTCGCTTGGGGGGGATACTTATTAAAGCAGCTTGGTTGAGCATTGCTCTGTTGCTGTTGTTGTCGGAGGGTCTCCCGCCGGTAGATGCTGCCACTGTGTGTGCAAAGGGCACTTGCGGTAACGGGATTGTTGAAGACAGGGAAGAATGTGACGATGGGAACTTACTTGATGGGGATGGATGCAACTCAGCGTGTAGAGTGGAGCAGGCGTGCTATGACATAGGGTATACTTTTTCCTTTTTCACCTGGGGCGACACCTATCCGGGAGGCGGTGAAGCAGGTCTAACCCGGATGTTGACCGATGCCGTAAACTTCAAAAAATATCCACGGAGGATCATTCCCCGGTTCTGGATCGGCGTAGGCGACATACCGTTTATGACCGAAGGCAGTACTGTTCTGGATGAATTGAATGACGCAATCTCTGATTCCGCAACGGGAGAAAATTACCCATTCGCATGTAAAGCGAGCAATGGAAAATTCCCATATTTTATCGCATTGGGCAACCACGACGTGGATGCAGAGCCGGGAATGACTCCAGAGACAAAGTACCAGTATTGGGGCAACACAGTAGGCCCCAAGCTTCCGGTTACCCTGGTTGGGATCAGAAATTTCAAATGGGGTCCAGCGCACAAACATGACGTTCGCACCACTTACTCGTTTGATTACCAGAATGCTCATTTCGTAATCATCAATCAGTTCCATGATGATCCGTCTTACCCTTCAGATGATCCCGTCGGATGTATACGCGATGCCCTGTACGACTGGATCACCGATGATCTCGCCACCACTGATAAGCCGATTCGTTTTGTGTTCGGGCACGAACCGGCTTGGTCCTATTGCTCGGATTTGCCTGGATACGGTGATGATGCTTGCCCAAAGGGCAGCGTGGATAACCAGAATCCTCCCTTCCGGCCAAGGCCCTACTCTTCGGACGGAAACTGGGGAGAAGCATTCGGACGCCACTGGGGGGATTCTCTCGAAGACATTAGGTGTCCCGAAGGGAGTAGAGACAGATTTTGGCGGATGTTGGCCGCGCAGAACGTCATTGCACATTTCGTGGGGCATACCCATAGTTACGGCAGTCGGTTGGTCGAAGGGGACGGAACTCGTAGGAGCGAGATCAGCGCCTATAACAAGGGGAGCACTCGATTCGGAAGTAATGAGGGGGTTTGGGAGATAAGCAACGGGTTTATCCATCACTTTGCGGGTTGCGCGTATGTGCTGACCACCATCCAGGATGATACCGTGACGTTTGAGGCTTACGATCAGGTGGGGCCTTTGGAACCATTCAAAATGATAGAAACATGGACTGTCACGCTCGGAAGTGCCCCCCGACAACTCAAAAAGGACGGATTGCCATGAACAGAGGGATTGCAGTAGCTATCGCATCGATAGTGGCGGGCCTGTTTTTTGCTGGTGCGGCTTTCGCAGTCGAGATGAATCTCATGACCGGCCGCGAGAAGGGCACCTACTACCAGTTCGGCCTGAACTTGCAGCAGTTGGTCAAGTCCAGAGGAATCGAACTCGGTGTGCATCCGTCCACCGGGTCCATCGAGAACCTCTATGCGGTCTACCAACGGCCCAACACCCAGGTCGGTATCGTCCAGTCCGACGTGCTCGCCTTCGTGACACGGGTCCAGTCCAACCCGATGCTGGCCAGAATCGCGCAGAAGACAAGACTCGTTTTCCCGCTTTACAACGAGGAGGTTCACATCCTCGGGAGAAAGGGGATCGCGGATTTTGACGGCCTGCAGGGCAAGCGCGTTGCGGTTGGGGAGGACGGGAGCGGGACCTATCTGACCGCTCGCCTTTTGTTGGAAGTGACCCAGGTGAAACCCTCCCAAACTGTGACGGTGGGCACGGATGACGCCTTGGCCAAATTGAAGGCGGGCGAGATCGACGCGATGTTCTATGTGGCGGGAATTCCGGTCAAGCTTTTCAATGACGGGGTGAGTGCAGCAGACGGGTTGGCCCTGGTGCCCATCACGAACCCGAAAGCTTCGGAATTTTACCAGCGGGTCACGATTCCGGTTGGAACCTACCCGTGGCAGGGATCGGATGTCACCAGTGTCGCCGTTAAGGCGGTCCTCGTCTCGTACGACTTCCGCAATGCCAACTGCGACTCCGTCGGACAATTGGCCAAAATACTGTACGAGAACTTGGCCTGGCTCCGCCAAAACGGCCACCCCAAGTGGCAGTCCGTGGATTTGAATTACCCGTTGAAAGGCTGGGAACAGTACGATTGCGTTCGGCGATACATTGTAAAAAGCGCGCCGGTCGTCGCGCCGACCGTCCCACCCCGCCCCCCTGCAGGCGGGATCAACCCGGTCTTGGATGCCGTCAAGCAAATGCTAAACCAGTAAAAGAACCGGAGCCGAAATATGTATCTCAATCATTTCCATTTAGAGGCCATGCCGTTCGAGATAGGCCCGGACCCGAGGTTCCTCTGGCTCGGCTCCAAGCACCAAGAGGCGTTTGCGATTCTGCATTATGGGATTATTGAGCGAAAAGGGTTCGTGGTGATCACGGGAGAGCCGGGCACCGGCAAGAGTACGCTCCTGAACGCTACCATGGCTCGCTTCGACAATGACGTGCGGTTTGCCAAGATCAGCGAGCCCTCCCTGAGCACGATGGATTTTGTCAACTTTGCCGCGGATGCCTTCGACATGGGGCAGAGCTTCACCAGCAAAGGGGAGTTCCTGATACAGCTCAAACGCTTCCTACGGGAGGCGGGGACCAAACGGTTGACCCTTGTCATCGATGAAGCCCAGCGGGTTTCGCCGGAGATGCTGGAGCAAATTCGGGTTTTTTCCGATATCGAGGTGCCCGGACATAGAGCCTTCAGCTGCATCTTTGCAGGCCAGCCCGAGTTTCTCGAGACGGTCAGGCGAAATCCGGCCCTGTGCCAGCGGGTTTTCTTCAGCCACACGCTGCAGCTGCTGACGATGCCGGAAACCGGAGACTATATCACTCACCGGCTCAAAGTCGCCGGATGCAACGAACCGCTCTTCACCCCCGACGCAATCGACGAAATTCACCGGCTCTCAAAGGGCAACCCGAGGTTGATCAATATCCTGTGCGACCAAGCTCTTCTGACCGGGTATGCCTCCCTGAAGACCCGGATCGGCCCGGAGATGATCCGGGAGGGAATCGAAAGCACGTTGATCCCCTTGCAGACTGCAGCCAACGCTCTCCCGGAACCAACGAAACCGGCGTTATCCAGCATTCACCGAAGAACCAGCCGTCCAAACCCATTCATGGGCCGGCCTCGCACGATGTCGGCCGCAAACGTCGAGCCTATTTCCCGGCGATCGTGGCAATGGGGGTTCTGATGCTGTGGCTTTTATTTTTAGTGGCGACGGGTTCGACAGAATTTTGAAGTTTTCGGTATTGAAGCAGACAGCCGGTGAGCAGGGGCAGGTGATGCCGGAGGCGAATCACTGCGAGCTCGGCTTGCGGAACTGCAGACCCAAAAGGAAGCGGCGGAGACTCGCCTCAGAAGCGTGCAGGAGAGTGCGGCAACATTGGAAAGCCGGCTCCGGGAGCTTCAAGCGGTGGGAGAGCAGGCCTCCAAGCGAGAGGAAATCATGTCCCAGAAGGAGGCGACCATTGCCGAGCTGCGGCAAAAGCTTGAACTCTCCGGGGCAAACCAGTCCTCCGTCAACAGCCTCCTCGAATCGATGAAGAAGGAAAACAGCCAGTTGCAGGCGCAACTTGCCGAGGCGAACAACCAGAAGCGCCTGATCGATACCCGGCTGACGGAGGAACAGAAGCAGAGTGCGGGGCTGTTGGCCGACGCACGGGCTTTGAAGAATGCTCGCGACCGGGTGTCTCAGCTGGAGGCGGCCGTGTCGGAGAGCGATAAAAAAATGGCCCAGCTTCAACAAGCCGCCGCAGATATAGACAAGGCGCTGCTGAAGGAGAAGAGTGCAAAAGAACAGGTGAATGCCGACCATGCGGCCCGCCAGGCGGCCATTGCGGACCTCCAGAAACAGCTCGAAGCCGCCAAGTCCCTGCAGCAGAAACTGGAAGGAGATATCCAGAATGTGCGTAGCGACAATACCCGGCTGCAGGCTCAACTCCAGGAACCCAAAAGCAAGCCGCAGCAACCGGCAGCCGTGGGTGTTGTAACGCCTCAAAGAAATTCGTCGCCAGCACCCACTGCTGACGGACGCGCAGAGGGGCCTGATCCGACGGGGGTCATCGATTACGTGATCAAGCGAAAGTCTCAACAGTGATCGAGCCCGTCGTTTCCAGCGCGCTGCTGACGGCCGGTGGAAATCATATGAATCGAAGCCATCTCAAAAATGCATCTGGCACCCGGTGGCGGCGTTGCCCGCCTCTGAAAAATGCTCACAACCTGGACCGGTTGCTGCGCGTTTTCATCGGCGGGCGCCTGGCCCTCGGGCGTGATCTGCTATGATTGAGATGGCTTCTATGCAGACGCTTTCTCTGCGTTGCCGTTTCTACCGCGAACTGAACGAAAGATAACGCCGATGACCGAAAGAGTGACCAGAGCTGTGCTCTACCAGCGGGCAGACGCTCTTGAGAAAGAGGGTATTTACCACCGTGCTCGAGAGCTATACCAGAATATGCTTGATTCCTCCCAGCCGCTTCCTCCGGCTGTTCGAAGCGGTATCGAACGGCGGATCCGTCAGATCGACCGAAAAATGAGCGGCGACTTGGAAACAGTCCGCAAGGAGCATCCCCAATCACCCGATTCCCAGGGTGACGGCGGGAGGAGCAACCGAAATCAGCAAAATCCTCTGCACCATATCCCGAAAGGCTCAATTGAAATCAAAAACACAGAGTCTTTTCGTTGCATCATAGACCGGTGCCCGGAGGAGCCGGATCTGCTGCGGATTTGCGCCGGGCGTTTAGCGTCTGACCACCGCGTCTCAGAGGCAGTCGAGGCTTATGTCAAAGCGGCTGCCCTGTTTCTCAGCAGAGGCATGATTTTCAAAGGGTGGCTTTGCAACCTGCTGGAATGGAGGCTCCAGAAGGCACCTGTGGAGCGTCTGAAAGAGGCGGAAAAAAGCATTCGAAACACCACCCCCAGGAGTGGGGTAGATGCGTTTGTGAAGCAGCTCTCCTGGGATGAACGCCTGGCGGTATTCTCGAGGTTCAGGTTGATCTCTCTGCCCGCAGGCAAATCTGTTATATCCGCCGGAATTGGCCAGCAAGATCTTCATATCGTGGTCTCCGGCATTCTGAAAGCCGCAGGCGTGGGGCAACGAGTGGAAAGCACGAAGCCCCGCATCCTGTATGAAACGGATCTTTTTGGTTTCAGCGGACCCGATGAGCAACCGTCAGGCTTTCATCCCGGCGTCATGTCGGTCACACGCGTGGAGTTGGTAAAGATTTCCGGCGACCGCCTATTGAACACGTTCCGGCGGCACCCAAACGCAGAGAAAACGTTTCAGCTGCTCTGCCACCCGACCGGGGGCCAACGCCCCATTGCGCCCAGGAGGGCTCGCAAGGGGGAGCGCTATCCGGCTCGAACGTGCATGCGCCTCAGTATTCTTCCCCTGCAAGCACATGAGCCACAGTTGATTCTCAAGGGGTTTTCGCATGAGATCTCTGTTACGGGTCTTTGTTTCATTCCGGAGCCGGACGATATCCCTGGGACGCCGGGAGTAATGAAAAATGCCCCGACCTTTATCGATCGCAAAGTAAAAGCCAAGATCCAGGCGGAAGGTATTTCGGTGGAGGTTCAGGGGCAGATCGCCCGCAAGGGTCACGTCGTCATTCATGGGGATCAGCTTCCCTGTTTCGGTATCCAATTTGCAAATGTCTCGCCCCTGGTCCGTTGGATTCTCTTTACCTTCGCCACCCATCCGAGCGTCAACCTGCCGATCGCCGAGCAGGCGTTTTAGGTCACTAAGGCGACACGTGCAGCCGCTGTCTGCCTAAGGCGTGTTTCATCGGATCACCTGCGGATGAATGCATCAGCTCCCGGCCTCGGGACCCCCTGAGGCCACCGGCCGATGCCCATCGTCCGCTTTTGTTTTTGGTGGAGAACGACCTCTTTTCCGGCTCCTTCAAGTCCCTCGCTTGCGCCGGTTCCGCAAGTGTGCCATCCTCAATAAAATGGAAACGCCGAAAAATCTTCCGTCTATCTTGGCACCCGCCGGAGGCAAGCCGTCCTTCCTGGCCGCGCTGGCGGCCGGGGCGGACGCGGTCTACTGCGGGCTGAAGTCTTTTTCAGCGCGCATGGAGGCCCAGAACTTCACCCTCGAGGAGCTTGCTTCCCTCACCGCGCTCGCGCACGGCAAAGGCGTGCGGGTCTACGTCACCCTCAACACCTTGATCAAGCCGGACGAGCTGGACGCGGTCGGGGGGATCCTGGACCAGCTCGCCCGCCACGTGCAGCCGGATGCGGTCATCGTGCAGGACCTGGCGATGGCGGCTCTCGTGCGGCAGACGGGGTTCGGCGGCGAGGTGCACTGGTCGACCCTCTCCAACGTGAGCTTCCCTGCGGCGCTGAAGCTCGTGACCGAAAAGCTCCCGGTCCACAGTGTCGTGCTGCCGCGCGAGCTCACGGTGGACGAGATGAAGGCGGTGGCCCAAGCCTGCCCGCCCTCCCTGAACCTGGAGACCTTTATTCACGGCGCGCTCTGCTACGGGGTGTCGGGCCGCTGCTACTGGAGCAGCTTTCTGGGGGGGCGCAGCGGGCTGCGCGGGCGCTGCGTCCAGCCCTGCCGCCGCGTCTACGCCCAAGAGGGCAACAGCCGGCGCCTGTTTTCCTGCCTCGACCTGAGCGTGGACGTCCTGGTCAAGGTGCTGATGGGGATCCCGCAGATCCGGACCTGGAAGATCGAGGGGCGCAAGAAGGGCCCGCACTACGTCTACTACGTGGTCACCGGCTACCGCCTGCTGCGGGACCACGCCGGCGACCCGCAGGCGAAGAAGGATGCGCTGCACTATCTCTCCCGCGCGCTCGGCCGGCCGGGGACGCACTACTACTTCCTGCCGCAGCGGCCCCAGAACCCGCTGGATGCGACCGAGCAGACCGGCTCCGGTCTTTTGGTCGGGCGCGTGAAGGGTGCGGCCCGGCAGGCCTTTCTGACCCCGCAGCACGAACTGCTTTCGGGCGACCTGCTGCGGGTCGGGTACGAGGACGCCCCCGGGCACCGGATCGAGCGCGTCGGCCGCTCGATCCCCAAGGGCGGCCGCTATTCGCTGCCGGAGTCGGCCGCCGGCATCCCCAAGGGGACGCCGGTCTTCCTGATCGACCGGCGCGAGAAGGCGCTCGAGGACCTGCTTCAAGGCCTTTCGGCCCAGGCGCCGGATCCGCCCGGCGCCTTCCGGCCGTCCGGCTTCCGGGCCAGGCTGCCGCAGCGTGCCACGGGCGGGCCCCGACCGGAGGAGATGCGGGTCTACCGCCACCCGCCCCGCCAGGCCGGGCACGGCCGGATGGGGCTCTGGCTGAGCGGCGAAGCCGTTTCCGGGGTCCCGGCGCCGCTGGTGCGGCGCGTCTGCTGGTGGCTGCCGCCGGTCGTGTTCCCGGACGACGAGGCGTCCCTGCGGGAGTGGATCGGCGCAGTGCGGAGCGGCGGCGCCGGCACCTTCGTGTTGAACGACCCCTGGCAGGTTTGCCTGTTTCCCCGGCCGGGGCAGCCGCTGAGGCTGTGGGCCGGCCCGTTCTGCAATCTCGCCAACCCCCTGGCGCTTGAAACCGCGGCCGGGATCGGCTTCGACGGGGCGATCGTCAGCCCGGAACTCGCGGCGGTCGACTTCATGAACCTGCCCGGCCGCAGCCCTCTGCCGCTCGGGGTGGTGGTAGGCGGTCACTGGCCGCTGTGCGTGGCCCGCGCGGCGGCTGCGGATCTGCGGCTCGAGACGCCGTTCCGCAGCCCGAAGGGGGAGGAGGCCTGGACGACCCGCCACGGGTCGCTCCACTGGGTGTTTCCGAACTGGCGGGTCCGGCTGCAAGACCACGTGGAGGCGCTGCGCCGGGCCGGCTACTCGTGGTTCGTCCATCTGATGGAACCGGTCCCGAAGGGGGTGCAACTGAAGGATCGGCCGGGGCTCTGGAACTGGGAAGGGGAATTGAAGTAGGGGCAGTGCCTAAAGTGAGCTAAATTGCCTAAAATTCAGGAATAGATATCATCCTCAATTTTAGGCACTTTAGGCACTTTCCAATTTTAGGCGTTCATCTTTTTTTTCGCAGTCTCTCCATGGCCATTCGCAGACTGGTCTGCATGCGGCCGATCGCCTGGGCGAGCAGGCCGATCTCATCCCCCGACCGGACGTCGATCCTGACGTTGAGGTCCCCCATGCTCATGCGCTCGGCGGCGTCCGTGAGTTTCATGACGGGCTTGGCGATCGCGCGGGCCGAGAACCAGGCGATGGCGGCGGCCAGGAGCGCGGTCACCGCCAGGAGCGCGAGCGCGAAGTTCTGAAGCACGTTGAGCGAGTCGAACACCTCCCGCTCCTCCTGCTGCAGCGCGAGGATCCAGCCGAGATTGTTGCTGCGCGCGTGCCCGAGCGCGCCCTCGCCGTTGGGGGCCGTGAACAGGGTGGTGAGGGTGGTCCACCCCTTGCGGCGGAACTCTGCGATCAGGGGGTACGAGTTCAGGTTCTCGCGCTTCTGCACCAGCTGCGCGGTGGGGTGGGCGATGACGTTGCCCGTCTCGTCGATGAGAAAGGCATAGCCGGTGGCGCCGCGTTTCCAGGTGGCGATCTGCTTGGAGATGTCCTCGACCGTCATCGCGGCCGCCAGGACCCCGATGACGCGGTTGTCCTCCTTGATCGGGACCGCGATCACCAGCGCCGGGACGTTGGACGTGCGCCCGACCACGGTCTGCCAGCTCATGGCCTTCCCGGCCATGATGTCCTTGAAGTACTTGCGGTCCCCGTAGGGCACGAGCGGCTGTCCGTCGTCGCGGGCGATGTTCATGCCGTTGGCCCCCACCGTGAATACGAGATACATCCACGGGTACTCCCGGGTCACCGCCTGGAGGATGGGCTCCTGCCGCTCGCGGGCCATGGAGACGGTGTCGGGCAGCTTGGCGATCGTCCGCAGCACCGCAAAGTTGGCGTTGACCCAGCCGTCCATCTGGTCGGCGATGCCCTTGGCCGTCTGGGCGAGCAGCAGCTCCGAATCCGCGTGGATGCGCTCGCTGGTTTCACGAAACGTCAAGAACCAGAAAATGCCGAATGGCAGAATGCTGACGAACAGCATCACGATGAGCGTTTTGCCGAAGAGCCCGAACCGCGGTTTTTCCGCGGCATAGACGGGAGGATCAAAGGCCGCGTCCGTTTCGGGCAGGGCTTCGAGCTCCTTCGGAGCCGGGGCGGCCGCACGCGGCCGGGCGATCTCCGGTTGCGGTTCGGGGCCCGCTCCGGCCGGCGGCAGGTCCGCAAAAATCGATTCGGCCAGCTGGACGGCCTGCGGTTTGGTCACCGTGATCAGGTTCCCGCAGCCCTTGCACTTCACACGGGCGGTGTCGCCCTTCATGCGGGTTTCGTCGATGCGGTAGCGCTTGCCGCACTGACCACAGCCGATGTCGATCATGAAGCCGCTCCTGTTGAGGGGGTTGCCTGGTTGATGACCGGGATCATGGCTTTCTTGAAGCGGGCCCGGTTCGCTTCGTCGGGGATCTCGAGGGCGATGCGGTTGACAAGCTCCGCCGCCTGGTCCACCGGGATGCCGGCCGGGTTGAGCCGCATCTCGGCCAGGCCGTCGTCGATCAGGATTTGCGCCATGGGGCCGATCGCACGTGCGAGGTTGAGCCGCAGCAGCTGGACGAAGGTCCGCCCGAGGAGGGGCATCGACCGGCGGACGGATTCGATGAGGCCCTGCTCGAGCAGGCGGCGGAGGGTGGTTTTGAACGTGGCGGAATCCATCTCGACTTCGGCCGCGATCTGGTAGAGGCTCTTCTGCTCGTCGATCGTGAGCAGCAGGCGGATCATGTCGGCGTCCAGGGCGATGTCCTGGATGTCCCGGCGGATGACTTTGCGGAAGAAAAGGCTGGAGGCCGTTTTGGAAAGAAAGTCCATTCCCTCACCGGGCGGTCGGCGCCGCCGCGCAGCGGTCAGGCCGGCCGCTTGGATTTCTTGTCGAGCTCCGCTTTGAGCTTTTTTTCCATCTCGGCGAAGAGGTTCTTTTTCTTGCCCGCCTGCTCGGCCTGCAGGGTCTCGATTTTCTGGGTGAACGCGCGCTGCATGTCCTGAAACTTCCGGACCTCGTCTTCGAGCTTGCGGCCGGACTCGCCGCGCGGGATCTCCTCCAGCTTGCAGTGGTCGCGGACGAACAGGCGCACGCCGAAGGACCCTTCGACCGCCTCCACCGCGCCCAAATCCTCCAGCCGGCGGCAGATCAGCCCTGCATGCTCCGACGAGAAGCCGAGCATGCGGCAGACATCCTCGAGGGTAGCGGGTGTTGCCGACACGTGTTCGTGGACCCGGATGGCGGCCACGAACAGGTGCGATTCGGTGTAGAGATCCTTGCCTTGGCGATCCATGAACGGACGACCTTCTCCTTGACTTAACCGCAGGTTCAGACTAACATTTTCGATTGATTTGTCAAGCCGGGGAACCGGTCGCCACGAGCCCTTTCCGGAGGTTGAGATGACTGAAATCGTTGAAGTGAAGGCCAGAGAAATCCTCGACTCGCGGGGAAACCCGACCGTCGAGGTCGACGTCGTTCTCGAAGACGGCTCCATGGGGCGGGCGGCGGTGCCGTCGGGAGCCTCCACCGGCGAGCACGAGGCGCTGGAGCTGCGCGACGGGACAAGGCGCGGTTCCTCGGCAAGGGCGTCCTCAAGGCGGTGCAGAACGTGAACAACATCATCGCCGCGGAGATCGTGCGGCCTGGACGCCGCTGGAGCAGGTCGACATCGACCACACGCATGATCGAGCTGGACGGGACCGAGACGAAGTCCAAGCTGGGCGCCAACGCCATCCTCGGCGTGTCCATGGCCACCGCGCGCGCGGCGGCGGACTTCCTGGCGTGCCGCTGTTCAAGTACCTGGGCGCCTTCCACGCCACCTCATGCCGGTCCCCATGGCCAACATCATCAACGGCGGCGCGCACGCGGACAGCTCGGTGGATTTCCAGGAGTTCATGATCATGCCCGTGGGGCGCCCTCCATCCGCGAGGCGGTGCGCATGATGGCGGAGATCTTCCACACCCTGAAAGGCGTCCTGAAGGCAAAGGGCTACAACACGGCGGTGGGCGATGAGGGCGGCTACGCCCCCAGCCTGAAGAGCAACGACGAGGCCGCCCGAGGTCATCCTCCAGGCCATCGAGAAGGCCGGCTACAAGCCGGGCGACAACGTGATGATCGCCCTGGACCCCGCGGCCTCCGAGTTCTACGACGTGGACAAGAAGAAGTACGTGTTCAAGAAGTCCGACAAGCGCGAGCTCTCCTCCGCGCGAGATGGTCGACTTCTGGGTGAGCTGGGCGAACAAGTACCCCATCATCTCCATGGAAGACGCCATGGCGGAGGCAGGACTGGGACGGGTGGAAGCTGCCTCACCGACAAGCTGGGCAAGAAGATCCAGCTCGTGGGCGACGACATCTTCGTCACCAACACCGAAGATCTTCAAGAAGGGCATCGAGAAGGGGATCGCCAACTCCATCCTCATCAAGCTGAACCAGATCGGCACCCTCACCGAGACCTACGAAGCGGTGGAGATGGCCAAGAAGGCCGGCTACACGGCGGTGATCTCGCACCGCAGCGGGGAGACCGAGGACAGCTTCATCGCGGACCTCGTGGTGGCGCTGGAGACCGGGCAGATCAAGACCGGCTCCCTCTCGCGCTCGGACCGGCTGGCCAAGTACAACCAGCTCATGAGGATCGAGGAGGAGCTCGGCGAGGCGGGGCGGTACTGCAGGACTATTTTCTAACGTTTCACCCGCGTTCGTCCGGACCTGCGTCGGGTCCGGACGCATGCAACGCCTGCGCGCGGCAGAGAAACTCCCGGGCGCGGGCGTGACGCGTTTTGACCGGCCAGCGGCCGACTCTGAACCCTCATGATCGGTGGTGCGCGTATGCCCTTTACGACCAAATACATTTTCGTGACCGGCGGTGTGGTCTCGTCGCTCGGCAAGGGCCTGGCGTCGGCCTCCATCGGCGCGCTGCTGGAGAGCCGCGGGCTGCGGGTGACCCTGCAGAAGCTCGACCCCTACATCAACGTGGACCCCGGCACCATGAACCCCTTCCAGCACGGGGAGGTGTTCGTCACCGACGACGGGGCCGAGACGGACCTCGATCTCGGCCACTACGAGCGCTTCACGAATGCGGTCATGGGCAAGAGCAACAACTTCACCACCGGCCAGATCTACTACTCGGTCATCAGCAAGGAGCGGCGCGGGGACTACCTGGGCGGGACGGTGCAGGTCATCCCCCACATCACCGACGAGATCAAGGACTGCATCAAGGGGGTCGCGGACGACGTCGACGTGGTCATCGTCGAGATCGGCGGCACGGTCGGCGACATCGAGAGCCTGCCCTTCCTGGAGGCCATCCGCCAGTTCCGCACCGACGTGGGTAAGGACAACGTGCTCTACATCCACCTCACTCTGGTGCCCTACATCAGGACCTCCGGCGAGGTGAAGACCAAGCCGACGCAGCACAGCGTCAAGGAACTGCGCAGCATCGGCATCCAGCCGGACATCCTGCTCTGCCGCACCGACCGGTTCCTGTCCAAAGATCTCAAGGCCAAGATCGCCCTGTTCTGCAACGTGGGGGTCGACGCCGTGATCACCGCCAAGGACGTGAGCTGCATCTACGAGGTGCCGCTCGTGTTCCACGGCGAGGGGCTCGACCACAAAATCGTCGAACTGCTCAACATCTGGACGCGCGCCCCGCGCCTGGATGCCTGGGAGGAGATGGTCCGCCGCTTCACGCAGCCGGAGCACGAGGTCACCATCGCCATCGTGGGCAAGTACGTGAACCTGACGGAGTCCTACAAGAGCCTCAACGAGGCGCTGCACCACGGCGGGCGTCGCCAACCGCAGCAAGGTGAACCTGGTGTTCGTGGACTCGGAAAAGCTGCAACAGGACAGCTGCGAGGAGATACTGCGCTCCGCCGACGGCATCCTCGTGCCGGGCGGGTTCGGCAGCCGCGGGGTCGAGGGGAAGATCTGCTCGGCCCGGTACGCCCGCCTCAACCGGGTCCCCTACTTCGGGATCTGCCTGGGGATGCAGATCGCGGTGATCGAGTTCGCGCGCAACGTCGCCGGCATCCCGCAGGCCAACAGCTCCGAGTTCAACGAGCTCACGGCCGACCCGGTGATCTATCTCATGACGGAGTGGTTCGACGAGCGCACCCGCAGCGTCCAGCGACGGGATTCCTCATCGGACAAGGGGGCCACGATGCGCCTGGGCGCCTACCCCTGCCGGTTGTCCGCCGGGAGCCTCGCCCACCGGGCCTACGGCGCCGAGGACATCTCCGAGCGCCACCGGCACCGTTTCGAGTTCAACAACGCCTATCTGAAACGCTTCGAGGAAAAGGGGCTGGTCTTCAGCGGGATGTCCCCGACCGGGGACCTGGTGGAGATCGTTGAGCTCCGCGACCACCCGTGGTTCCTGGGCTGCCAGTTCCACCCCGAGTTCAAATCCCGGCCCATGGCCCCGCACCCGCTCTTCCGCGAGTTCATCCGGGCCGCGCTGGCTTACCGCCAGGCGCGCAGCGCAGCCTGAAACGCGTCGTCCCAGGCCCTGGGCCTGCGGTGTGAGCCCTTTTGGAAATGCTCCCATACCGGCCTCGTATGCTGCCGCTTTCCCACAAGGGCGCACGCCTTGGCTGGGCTGAGGGACGGCACTCGCCTTTTGACCTCCTGCCGATCGTCCGCTATTTCCCGGCCTTTTTGCGAAGCTCCTTCTCGACCGCGGCCGCGATCGCTTCGAAGCCGCGGTCCCGCTGGCGCTTGCCGTTCACGAACACGGCCGGCACGCTAGACACCCCGATGCGGTAAGCCTCGTCCAGGTCCCGCTGGACATGGTCCACCACCGGCCGGCTGTTGGCGTCGCGGTCGACCTGGGCCGGATCCAGGCCCTGGGCGCGCACGATCTCCTGGATCTTCTCCTCCGTCAGGTTCTCGCCCGCCTTGAAGAACTCGTCGTGCACCGGCCAGAATTTTCCCTGCAGATGGGCAGCCTGGGCCGTCAGCGCCGCCTTGCCGGCGAATTTGTGCGATTTGAGGAGCGGGTAGTATTTGAAGACGATCCGGACCTTGTCCGGGAACGACTCGAGCACCTGCTCGAGGACGGGCACCAGGCCCGCGCAGTGCGGTCACTGGAAATCGCTGAACACGGCGATCGTCACCGGCGCACGCTCGGAGCCCTTGATGGGTGCGCCGGTGATGAGGATGTCGCGTACGTAGTCGATCTGCACGACGTCCACGCGCTTGCCCTGGCGGGAGGTGACGTACACTCGCTCCCCGTCCGGCGCGACCGCGATCCGCTCGGCGTCCTTGCCCAGCTGGAACCGATCGGTGAGAGCTCCGTCCGGGGTGTAGACGGAGAGCGCACCATCCTCGGTCAGAACGAACACCGAGCGGCCATCGACCGAAACGGCCACGTCCAACGGGCGCGAGCCGGTGTTCAGGCTCCGGATGACCTCCCAGTCGGCCGCGGCGAGTCCGGGCGCCGCGGGGGCCAGCAGGAGCGCCAGACACACGGCGGCGACGGGGACCAAAGAGGGGATCCGCATACGATGACTTCTCCTTTTCACACGCGTATAAGCGATGGAATCGAACGGTTGTGGACCCGGGGCGCATCGAAGGGGGCCGCCGGCGGCGTGAGCGTCACGTCGGGCGTTTGATAAACTCCTGGAGGGTCCGGTGCGCGCACTCCGGGCAATAGCTGGAGGTGATGTCCAGCTGGGCCTTGTCGTGGATGAACTGCTCCACGGGAATCCACTCCCCCCGGCCGGGCACCTTGCCCGTGTCGTCGCGGATTTTCTTGCAGACGCAGCACATCGGAAGGATCTTCTGGTAGAGGTGAATCTTCCGGGCCAGCTCGAGCTTCTCGAGGCAGCGCTCCACCCGGAAGAACATCTCGCCCGACTCGCAGGGCTTGAGCATGTAGTCGTCGGCCTGGCTGCGCAACGCTTCGATGGCCGAGAGCATGTCGCCGAACCCGGTCAGGACGATCACCATGATCGTCGAGTCGATCTCCTTGGTTTTTTTCAGGACCTGAATGCCATCCACGCGCTCCATGACGAGGTCCGTAATCACCAAGTCGAAGGCGGTCTGCTGCAGCAGATCGACCGCCTTGTCGCCGCTGTTGACGCGGGTCACCCGGTAGCCGCGCTGCTCCAAGTCTTCGCCGATGCCCTCCAAGATGAAGGGGTCGTCGTCGACGAGCAGGAGGTTGTATTTTTTTGGGGCAGGCTCAGCCATGGGGATCGCCGTCAGCGTTCAGGGTTGACACATCCTATCACACCCCGTGCCGGTGAAATCAATCCTTATTCTCTCCGCAGGCCCTCAAGCCTCTTTCGTTCGTGCGGCGATGGATTCGGCCACTTTCTCGGCCGACTGCCCGAAGAGCTCGTCGATCGGCACCGCATCCAGCAACGGGTCCTCCCACGTCAGGCTGCTCTCCTGCACGATGTTCTTGATGTGTTCGTACTTGCCCCCGAGGGCCCGGACCTTCTGCGTCAGCGGCACCGATTCCTTGAACCCGAGGTGCAGCAGCAGCAGGTACTCGACCCGGCTCGCCTGCGTGGCCTCCGCGGAGAGCAACGGGATCACCAGGATGCTGCGGCCGTCCTTGCGGCCCTTGCCGATGTAGACGTTGCCTTGGCGTACGATGATCCGCTTGGTGCCCTTGAGGGTCGAATCGGTCTCGACGCGCGAGGGGATGGCGGCGGTCGGCCCGCGCTTGTGCACGACCTGGATCGTGGTCCCGTCGTCGGGCTCGCCCAGCAGGTTCAGGCCGGCGATGCGGTAGAGGGTGACTCCCTCGATCTCGCGGATGACTCCCTGAACGTTTTTCAGCACGATCAGGTTGGCCGGCGTCAGCTGGGATTCGGTGAAGTTCTCGGATGCCAGGGCCGCGAACACCAGACCCTCGACGCGTTCGCTGATCCGGCTGGTGCCGACCGTGACGGTTTTGGCCTGGTGCTTGATGGCGTCCACCGGCCGGGCCAGGAAGCCGATGGCTTCGGCCAGGCGCGTGAGCAACGTCTGGAGCATGTTGGCGGCCGTGCCTTTCACGCCGAAGTCGAGCTCGAAGTCGGAGGCCGGCAGGCGCCCGGCCAGGTACTTGGACAGCAGGGTCAGATCCGAGGCGGCGTCGTAGCTCGCCGCCGCCGAGAACTGGCGGCAGGCGCGCTTGCGGCGGAACTCCGTGTAAAAGGAGGCGACCTTCTCGCGGAAGCGCGTGTCCAGGACGAGCTCGGTCGTGTCCACCCCGTCCCGGGCCGCCTGCGCGATCGTCTGCTCCAGGTCCTCGTTGAAGCGGTAGAGGAAGCGCGAGCCCTCGTGGATGGACAGCGCCGCGTAGTAGCCCCACAGGTGCCCGACCAGGGTGTTCAGCACCGGGGCGAGGTGCTCGCCGACGACCGGGACCTGAAACACGTCTGCGGCACAGGCATCGAACCGGTCCTCGCCCTCGTCGCAGATCACGATCGGGGTGGCCTTGTGCGCCTTGAAGATGGCCGTGTCTTTGATGATGTCGCCGACGACCGACGCGCGCGCTCCGGCGGCACAGACGATGATCAGCGGCTCGGAGGAGAGATCGATGTGCTTCTTGTCCTCGACGTAGTCCGATGAAATCGTTTTGTAGCAGAGCTCGCTCAGCTTGATACGGATCTCGTCCGCGGAGGCCTTGTTGGGCCCGCTGCCCACGGCCGCCCAGTAGGTCTTGGTCACGGCCAGACGCTCGGCCGAGGCGCGGATGCGATCGGCCATGGCGAGCACGCGGCGCATGTGCCCGGGCAGATCGAGCAGACGGTCGATCTCGGCCGAGACGAAGTCGGCGTCGCGGCTGCCCCGCAGGCAGGCCAGGTGCAGCCCGAGCAGGGCCCCGGCGGTGATCTGGGCGTAGAAGGCCTTGGTCGATGCGACCGACATCTCGATGTCCCGGCCGCTGCTCGTGTACATCACCCCGTCGACCTTGAAGGTCAGGTCCGAGTCGCGGCGGTTGACGATGGCCAGCGAGTGGGCGCCCCGCTGGCGCACCATGTCGACGGCGCGGTTGGTGTCGGTGGTGGTCCCCGACTGGCTGATGGCGACCACAAGCGCGTCGGCCATGGAGGCGGCGTCGGCCTCCTCCTGCAGGACGAAGCCGCTGAACTCCGAGGCCTTGAGCGCCTGGACGTTGACCGACGGGTCCTTGAGGTAGTGGGTCAAGAGGTTGGCGCAGGCGAGCGCGGCGACCCCCGCCGTGCCCTGGCCGATGAAGTAGATGCGGCGGATCGCTCCGTCTCTGAGCGCACGGTTGATCCGCTCCGGGATCACGCGCTCGTCCAGGGCGGTCACGCGCAGCGGCCGGCCCTCGTCGCGGATCTTCCAGCGGTTCTGGAGGGTCTTCTCCACCGAGGCCGGGGATTCGGAAATCTCCTTGAGGAAATAGTGCGGGTAGCTCTGGCGGTCGATGTCGCGCGAGGTCAGGGCGGTGTGCTTGAGGTTGCCCGGCCCGAGCGCGAGCGGGCTGCCGTCGTAGCGCATGGCCCGCAGCCCTTCCACCCCGCCGCCGGAGTCCTGGTCTAAAACGAAGATCTGCCCCTGGGTCTTGCCGCTGCGGCCTTCGACCACGGACTCGCCGTCGAGCTTGACGTAGGCCTGGGTCTCCTCGATGAACCCGTAGGCTTCGGATGTGGCCATGTAGTGGTCGGGGGCGATGCCGACGAAGATCGCCTGGCCGCTGCCCCGCTGGGCCAGGAAGAGCTTGCCGGGCGCGAGGTCGGTGTGCATTGCGATGGCGTGGGAGCCCTTGAAGTCGCAGACGGCCAGCCGGAAGGCCTCGGTAACGTCGACCCCTTTCCGGAGGTGGTGCTCGATCTGCAGCGGGATGATCTTGGTGTCGGTCGTGACCTCGGCGTGAATGCGCCGGCCGGAGCGCTCCAGCGCCTCGCGCAGCTCCTGGAAGTTGTCGATGTCCCCGTTCAGGCAGGTGTGGATCACCCCGCGTTCGCCGGCGGGGCCGCTGACGACGCGGTTGTCTACGGGGTGGCAGTTCGCCTCGGTGATGGCGCCGACCGATGCCCAGCGTGTGTGCGCGTTGATGGTGTGGAATTCGAGCGGCCGGTCGACCGCGCGGTGCAGGAGGGTGTCCGCGGCAATTTCGCCGCGCAGGAATCGGATGTTGTCCCCCAGGCTGCCGATCTCGCGGGCGACCTTGTAGGTGAAGGCGAGGGACACCCGCCCGGCGTCGCGCCGCACGCCGATGCCCCGGTTCAGGAGGGGTTCGGCGGCCGAGCGTGCGGCGAATTCCGCCGCGAGCCCCTGCTCGGCCAGCTCGGCGCTCAGGCGGTCGAAGTCGGCCGCGGAGAGCACGAGCAGGACCGACACCCCGGCCGAGTCGCGGCCGCGCACCTCCATGCGGTCGATGCTGTTGAGCACCGCGTTCAGGTCGCGGAACACCCGGACGGCCTGCGGTGCGGCGGTCCCCCCCGGACCGGCCAGCAGCGCGCGCACCTTGCGCACGTTGTCCAGCAGCTCCGACGTCAGCGACCAGACGATGTCCCGCAGGCGTTCGATCCGGCCGGCGATGCGGTCGGCCTCGGCGGCCGGCAGGCGCCCGATCCGCTCTTCCAGGTGGCGCGCCTCCGCGGCGGCCGTCTCCCCAAGAGCGGCGGCCAGCCGCCCGAGCCCGGACTGCAGGACGGGGTCGGCGAACACGGTACCGAACGTCTCGTGGCGTTTCAACCCCTGCACGGCCTGCCAGAGCAGCTCCATGGCCTCGTCGCCGCTGCTGCCGGCAACGCCCGCATCTTGCACCCGTTGGCTCAACCGCTCGACGTCCGCGAGCGAGGCGGCCTGGGCGGGGCCGGCCGGGCGTTTGAACGTCACGATTCCGGCAATGCCACAGCCGAAACAGGTGTCCCGCAACGGGAAGAACACCAGGCTGCCGGCCGGGACGCGTGCGAGGCAGCGGCCGAAGTGCACCGGGGTCAGCGCCCAGCCTCTCAGCCGGGCAGCGCCAGCGTGCAGGCCGGCGATGACGAGCGCTACAAACGATCTCAGCAAGGGTCTCATGTCATCCTCTTGGGGGAAAAATGGCGGAACGGTCCTGGATCTCAGGCCGGATTAGATATTGCAGAAAATGTGCCGAAAAAACGGACGCGTCCCTATTTCAGCGGGGTCCCCGGCGCCACCGGGCGGTCGGGCATGACGAGGACCGAACCGGTCGCGTCGCCCGCCGCGAGCAGCATGCCCTGGGACATGACGCCCATGAGCTTGGCGGGCTTGAGGTTGGCGACCACGACGATCTGCCTGCCGATCAGGGACTCGGGCGTGTAGTGCTCGGCGATGCCTGCCACGATGGTCCGGCGCTCACCCATGTCGATGTCGAGCTTGAGGAGCTTTTTGGCCTTGGGCACGGGCTCGGCGTGCAGGATGGTCGCCACGCGCAGGTCGACGCTGCGGAACTCGTCGATGCCGATCTCCGGTTTGAGCGCGGGGGCGGCCGGCGCGGGCGGGGCCGCACCCGCCTCACTTTCCTCAGGCTTCGGCGCGGTCTCGATGCGCGGGAAGAGCATCACCGGCTTGGGCAGGCGCGTGCCGGCGGGCACGGCCGGCCACCGCTTCAGCTCGTCCAGCAGGTAGAAGGGCGCCTGCGGGTCGAGCCCGAGGTGCTTCTGCATGCGGGCCGCCGTATCGGGCATGACGGGGTAGATCAGGCCCGCGACCAGCCGCAGCCCCTTGAGCAGGCTGTTGATGACGGCCTCGAGCTGCCGGTGGGTGGACTTGCTTTTCGCGAGTTCCCACGGCGCACAGACGTCGATGGCCTTGTTCATCCGGCCGATGAACTCCCACACGGCCGCGAGGGCCTTGTGGAGCTCGAAGCGGGACATGGCGCGGTCGTACTCGTCGATCGTGCGCTGCGCCTCAGGCCCCAGACCGAGGCCCATCTGAGCGGACTCGGGGTCGATGGCGGGCACGACGCCGCCGAAGTACTTGTGGGCCATCGCGACCACCCGCGAAAAGAGGTTCCCGAGGTCGTTGGCCAGATCGGAGTTGATGCGCTGAACGAGCGCGGCCTCGCTGAAGCTGGAGTCGAGCCCGAAGCTCATCTCGCGGATGAGAAAGAACCGGAAGGCGTCCAGGCCATAGCGGTCCTTCATCTGGAGCGGCTCGATCACGTTGCCCAGGCTCTTGGACATCTTGCTCTGCTCGACGTTCCAGTAGCCGTGGACGTTCAGGTGCCGGTAGACCGGGATCCCGGCCGCCTTGAGCATGCACGGCCAGTAGATCCCGTGCGGCTTGAGGATGTCCTTGGCGACGATGTGCTGGGCCACCGGCCAGAAGCGGCGGTAGCGCTCGCCGTCCGGGTAGCCGAGGGCCGAGACATAGTTGAGCAGCGCGTCGAACCACACGTAGGTGACGTACTGGTCGTCGAAGGGCAGGGTGATCCCCCAGGTCAAGCGCGACTTGGGCCGCGAGATGCAGAGATCGCCCAGCGGCTCGCGCAGGAAGGCCAGGACCTCGTTGCGATAGCGTTCGGGCCGGATGAAGTCCGGGTTGGACTGGATGTGGTCCACCAGCCAGGACTGGTAGCGGCTCATGCGAAAGAAGTAGTTCGCCTCGCGGATGGTTTCCGGCTCGGTCTGGTGGTCGGGGCATCTCCCGTCCACGAGCTCGCGCTCGGTATAGAAACGCTCGCAGCCGAAACAGTAAAGCCCCTCGTACTCGCTGAAGTAGATATCGCCCGCGTCGTAGATGGCCTGGAGCACGCGCGAGACCACCGCCTTGTGGTCCGCGTTCGTGGTGCGGATGAAGTGGTCGTTTGCGATGTTCAGGTCAGGCCAGAGATCCTGGAACAGGCGGCTGATCCGGTCCACGTAGTCCGCAGGGGTCACGCCTTCCTTCTCGGCGGCGCGCACCACCTTGTCCCCGTGCTCGTCGGTCCCGGTCAGGAAGAACACCTCTTCGGAGCGCATCCGGTGGAAGCGGCTGACCACGTCGGCCACGATGGTGGTGTAGGCGTGGCCGAGGTGTGGCCGGGCGTTCACGTAGTAGATCGGGGTGGTGATGTAAAACGGCATGCGGGACTCCATCGGGGTGCGGGGTGTCGGGGGTGCACCTCAGGGCTGGGGTTGGATGTGATCGAGCGGGGTTTCGACTTCCGTGCCATCCTCGAGCCGGACGGTCAGGCGGCTGCCGATCGCGTTGTGGCGGATGACCTTGCCGAGCCCACCCGGGGTCTTCACGATCGAGCCCACCTTGGGCATGGCCTTCTTGAGCTCCATGTACGTCTCGTACTCGTACACCAGGCAGCACATGAGCCGGCCGCACTGCCCGGAGATCTTGGTGGGGTTGAGCGACAGGCTCTGCTCTTTGGCCATGCGGATCGACACCGGCTCGAATTTCTCGAGGTAGGACGAACAGCACTGCTCGCGACCGCAGCGGCCGAGGCCGCCGCATATTTTCGCCTGGTTGCGGATGCCGACCTGACGCATTTCGATGCGCGCCCCGAGCTCCTTGACGAGCATCTTGAGCAGCTGGCGGAAATCCACGCGCGCCTCGGCGGTGAAGAAGAAGGTGTATTTGCCGCCGTCGAAGGACTTCTCGACGGCGAAGAGGCTCATCTCGAGCTTGAGCTCCTTGACGCACCTGCGGCAGAAGGTCTGGGCCGTGCGCTCGTCCTCGGCATTCTGCTCGACCTGCGCCAGGTCCTTGGCGGTGGCCAACCGGTAGACCTTTTTATAGGGCCGCTCGGCCGGCGGGTCATCGACCATCCGGGCTTCGGCCGCGATCGTCCCATACGCCAGCCCCTGCTCGGTTTCGACGATCACGCCGTCCCCGCATGCAGGCACGAACGCCCCCGGGTCGAAATCGTAGATTTTGCCCGCAGGCTTGAAGCGCACCCCGATGATCTTGACCATACGATCAGCTCCTAACTACCCCACACCAAACACCCCACACCAAACACACCCCACTCGATCTTTCATTAAACCCCTATCACGACGGCCCGCAAACGTAAATTGCTTTCAACCCGTCGGGGCCCGCCGGGCGCCAGCGCACGCGCGCATGGCCGCGGCCATCCCGGTCAACAGCCACTCCAGGCCGAGGCGACTGTTGGCCGTGGGCACGCGGCGGCGGACGTCATCCAGGGCGGCCGCCGCGTCCACGCAAAAGGCATCGTCCACCCGGTGCGCGGCGGACACGATGTCGTCGCGTCGGTCCCGGTGGAGGATACGGGCGGGGTCGTGGCGGGCGACGGCCAGGTCCCGGATCCAGGACGCGAGCAGGTCCAGGTACTCGGGCACGTCCTCCTTGGAGCGGGTCATCCGTTCGGCCAGCGCCAGCACCTGCGCGATCGGCTGATCGGCGAGTTCGGCCATCGCGCTCATGAACCCGTCGCGCCGCTGGATCCACCCGCTGCCGTGCATCGCGAGCGCGCGGGTGACGCTGCCGCCGGACATGGCGGCCGTGAGCGCCGCCTCGGCCGCCGGGAACGCATAAACCTTCTCCAGCATGCCCGCCAGCAGCTCCCGGGAGATCGGTTTGAACCGGAAGTGCCGGCAGCGGGAGACGACCGTCGGCAGCAAGTCGGCCGCCTGAAGCGCGGTCAGGATGAGCACGGTCCCGGCCGGCGGCTCTTCGAGCATTTTCAGGAGGGCGTTGCCGGCAGCCGGGTTCATCCGGTGGGCGTCGGCAATGATCGCGACCCGCACGCGGGCTTCGTAAGGCTTCATTTCAAAGGTCCGGCACAGCTCGCGGACCTGGTCGATCTTTATCTGGAGCCCGGACGGCGCAATCCGCAATACATCCGGGTGCGCGTCGCCGGCGATGCGGCGGCAGGCCGAACACGCGCCGCACGGCTCCGCACCCACGGGCTGGCGGCAGTTGCAGGCCATCGCGAAGGCCACCGCGGCGGTGCGCTTGCCGACGCCTTCGATGCCGGTGAACAGCAGGGCGTGGGGGATGGTCCCGTGGGAGAGGAGGGCGAGGAGGGCCCGCAGGGGGCGCTCCTGATCGATGATCGAGTCGAAGCCGGGCACGGAACTAATGGTCGACCCGTTCTTTCAATTCTTTCCCCGACTTGAAGAACGGCAGCTTCTTGGGTTTGATCGTGACCTTTTCGCCGGTCTTTGGGTTCCGGCCGGTGTAGCTCTTGTACTCCTTCACGAAAAAGCTGCACAAGCCCCGGATTTCGACGCGCTCGCCGCGAGCCATGGCCTCGGCCATGTGGTCGAAAAAAATCTGGACGACCCGGGCCGCCTCGGCCTTGGAGATATTCGCTTCCGTTTTAAGCGCTGAGATCAACTCCAGCTTGTTCATGCATCCTCCTTTGAGGCGCCCGTCCGGGCTTTATGTCCCTATAGTATTGAACTTGATACAATGTCAAGGAGTTATGATAGGATCGGCGGCAATATCTCGATGTCTTCCTCCTGCACGTCCACCCCTGCGAACTGCCCCAGCGCCTCGATGTTGACCACCACGCGGCCCTGGGCGCGGTAACGCACGAAGGTCCCGGTGACGCCGGCGAACGGGCCGTTGACCACCATGACGCGATCGCCCGCCTGCAGCGTTTGCCCGGTGGCGATCGGCAGATCCGAGGCCACCATGATCTTCAACGACTCGACGGTTTCCTCCGCGACCGGCACCGGGCCCGCCTTGGTGCCGATCAGGCGCACGACACCGGCGGTCTTCACGATGTCCAGGTGCGTGTGCGGGTGCAGGTCGGTCTTGACGAACACATAGCCCGGGAAAAGCGGGAGGTGGATCATGAGCTTGCGGTCGCGGCGGCTGCTGCGCACCTTGATCTTGGGCAGGAACGCTTCCATTGCCTTGCGGCATAGCAGATCGTGCACGACGGCCTCGTGGCGACTTTTGGTGTGCAGGACGTACCAGTGCCGCTGCAGTCGCTGATCCTCGATGCGTTCATCCGTCATGATGCGTCATCCCCTGCGAAGTCGATCTGTAGGCTATCGTTCTCAGAAAAGGCGGTGCGGGTCAAGCCGCCGACCGCTTAAAACCCGAAATCCCCGATCCCGAAGAGGGTCAGGCGAACGCCGAACGACAGGTCCTGCTCGTCGAGCCCGAAGAGGGTCTCGACCTTCCAGCACTGGCTTTCGTAGATGAACCCCACGCCGTAGGACCCCGTCCGGTCGTTGACGAAGTCGCGCTCGTAGAATCCGACCAACGCCAGCCTCTCGGTCACCGACTTCTGCGCGTGGACGTAAAAGGAGTTGATTTTCGTCTGCACGGTGTTCTTTTCCGGCTCGATGATCTGCCCCTGGTCGTACTCCTGGTTGAGCTCCTCCTCGCGGGTGTCGCGGTCGAAGCGGTAACGCAGAAACAGGTGGTCCCGGCGCTTCTCGCCGAGCGTCAGGCTCGTGTTGAAGCGGTCGGACGACTGCCGGTAGGCATTGTAGGCGAGCTCGACGTCCAGGGACACCTTGTCCATCGGGTCGATCGTGAGCTTGCCGAGAATCGGGCCGAAGGGCTCCTCGTCGCGGGCGAAATCGTAATAGTTGCCGACCTTCAACCGCAGGAAGTCGCGGTAGGCATACTCCGGGGTGAGCGTCGCCGTGCGCGTCAGGGCCTCCTGCTCGCTCTCGTCCTCCGGCGGCACGGCCGGGAGGCGCAGCGACTTGGAGGTCAGGGTGTGGGTCATGGCGTACCCGACGCGGTTGCGGTTGGTGATGCGGTCCCGGCTGTCGAAGTTGGGCAGGTGGTCCTGCTGGGCCTCGGGGACGTAGGTGTGCGTGAGCTCCGGGCGGATGGCGTGGCGGATGCGCTTCAGGCGTTCGCCGTCCACGTCGTAGATATCGTAGACCTCCGTGTCCACCACGGTGCGCGTGTCCCAGAGCTCGCGATGGAAGTACTGGTCGTCCGACCAGGACGAGTTGGTATCGGTCTTGTACTGGTCGTAAACGGTCTCGCGCCAGCCGACCGAGGGCTCGATCGTCAGGTAGGGCGGGAAGAAGAACGGGTAGTACACGCGGGGCCAGAGGTCGGCCCGCTGGACGCCGGCCCCGCGTTCCTGCCAGAAGTTGTCGTACTCGGAGCTCAGGTTGGTGTAGAAGCCGGTTTCGTCCACGCCCTGCTTCGGCGCGGTGACGCTCACCACCGGCAG
This sequence comes from uncultured delta proteobacterium, assembly GCA_963791285.1. Lineage (GTDB taxonomy): Bacteria > Desulfobacterota > Desulfobacteria > Desulfobacterales > SpSt-501 > SpSt-501. The sequence continues at coordinate 273,661 of CAWBSC010000003.1, read as the reverse complement.
ACGCTGGGTGACGTCTTTCCAATTCACCCCTTTGGTGACGTTGTTGTAGTAAAGCGCGCCCGCGTCCAGGCTGACCGCTGACCATGACCGGGTGATCTGCAGCCGGTTGACGCGCACCGGGTCGTCGTATTCGTCCATCACCCGGCCGAGTTGTTTGTTGAAATAGGAGCTGGAGTCATCGAACCCCATGTAGCCCTTTTTGAAGTCGCGCAGGTAGTCTTGGTCGCTGGGCATGTCCAGGTCCACACCGGCCTTGGAAGCCGCCCGGCAAGGGGTTGATGTGGCTCATCCGGAACCAGTACCGGTCGCGGTTCGGCCGCAGGCCGTTATCCGGGTACCCCCAGTCCTGGGTCGAGCTGCCCTGGCCGTTGTCGATCTGGTCGTCGTGGAGGTAGTCGAACATGGCCGCGCCCTTGGCGTCGCGGGTCAGGTAGTAGCGGTACTCGATCCCCGGCTTCCAGCCCCGCTCGCTCATGTACTCGAGGTAGACGGTCGCGTCGGACTGGTCATCGATGGCCCAGAAGAACGGCTGGTTGTAGTAGAAACCCCTGCGGGAGGAGTATCCCATTTCGGGCGCAAGAAACCCGCTCTGGCGGTCCTTGCCCGGGAACGAGACGTACGGAGCATACAGAAGCGGGACGTCGCGTGCGTACACGACGGCGTTCCACGCGGACCCGGAACCGTTGCTGTATACCTTGATGTCGCTGCCCGAAATTTTCCAGTCGGGCGGGTCCCCGTCGCAGGTGGTGACGACCCCGCGATTGATCGCATACAGGTCGGCGCCCACCCGTTCGATGCGGTTGCCTGAGATGTGGTAGTTGCTCTCGCGGATGAAGATGGTGCCGTTGTCGAGCGTTCCGCGCTCGCTCTCCAGGTCCATTTCCAGATAGGAGCCCGCGAGCCGGTCGTTGCCGACGGTCAAGATGACGTGGCCCTCGGCATAGGCCATCATGTGGCGCCGGCTGTAGCGCACCTGGTCGGCGGATATGGTGCGGTCCATTTTGGTGAGGAGCACGTTGCCCTCGGCGATGTATTCATCGCGCGCCGGGTCGTGGTAGACGCGGTCGGCCTCGACCGTCCACGGCAGCTGGGGGTCCAGTGAAGGAATGCGTTGCCCGGCCGCGGCGGACTCGGCCGCCCGGGCCGGGGTAGACAGGACGGTCGCCGTCACCACCCATACCCCGAGCAGTCCGGCAGCCAGGAGCGCCATCCGCCGCAGGAGGACGGGCAGCCGGCGGGGCGTGCACCGCTCCATCAGCGACTCTCCGGGAGAAGGTCGGCGCGCGGGCTTGGCATGGTGTGCTGCTTGAGGGATGCAGCGGTGCCGGTGCTTGCCCGCTGCCGGGTGACTGGACCCATTCGCTCGCGTTCCTCCGCGCTTCCGGTGAAAGGTTCGGGAGGGCCGAGGGTTGCGGCGTCGGAATGCGGCACCGAGCACTGAACCTTGAACCCCGTCGGAAATTGAGCTATAGAACCAACTTAGCCGAAAATGTCAAGAGCGTCGGCCCAAGCCGCTTAAGCCTGCCTTCCGGCAGCCCCACGACCAGCCGCGAGGTTCCCGGATCGGGAGCTGCGTTCAGATCACCAGAGATGAACACCGGATCGAGTCGTTCCATGCGAATCCTCCTGACCAACGACGACGGCATCCACGCCCAGGGGCTGTGGGCGCTCCACACGGCCTTGGCGCCCGGCCACGAGGTGACGGTCGTCGCGCCGGACCGCGAGCGCACCGGGGTGGGCCATGCCATCACCCTTCACCAGCCGCTGCGCGCCGCGTCGCTGGCCGTGAACGGGGCCGAAGGCTACGCCGTCAACGGGACCCCCGCGGACTGCGTCAAGCTGGCGGTCCTGGAGATCCTCGGCGGCCGCCCGGACCTGGTGGTGTCGGGGCTCAACCCGGGCGCCAACGTGGGGGTCAACATCAATTACTCCGGGACGGTCGCCGCGGCGCGCGAGGCCGCGCTCGGCGGGATTCCGGCCATCGCCGCCTCGATCGAGGGGCATGGACCCCGGGACTTCGCACCGGCGGCCCGCTTCGTCCGCCGCCTGGCCGACCGCATCGCCGCCCACGGGCTCCTTCCGGGGACCTTCCTTAACGTCAATTTCCCGGACGTGCCGTGGACGGAGGTGATGGGCGTACGGGTGAGCCGCCAGGGGCTGTCGGTGTTCAAGGAATACATGGAAAAGCGGCTGGACCCGCGCAATCGTCCTTACTACTGGCAGGGAGCAGACATGCAGCGGTTCAGGGAGGACGACCCCGAGATCGACGGATCGGTCCTGCGCCGTCGCTTCGTGTCCATCACGCCGATCCGCTGCGACATGACCGACTATGACGGCCTGGGACGGTTGAAGGAATGGAATCTGGAGCTGAACGACGAAGGGGGTATATGAAGACGCCCCGGTCTCTGTTCATCACGCTGGAAGGGGGAGAGGGCGCGGGCAAGACCACCCAGATCGTGCACATGGCCGGTTGGCTGGCGGAACGCGGGGTCACGTGCATCCTGACCCGGGAGCCCGGCGGAACCGACCTGGGTCGCAAAATCCGGGCCGTGCTCCTGGACCCCGACCACGCGGGCATGGCGCCCGAAACCGAGCTCCTGCTTTACATGGCGGACCGCGCCGAGCACATCGGCACGGTGGTCCGCCCGGCCCTGGCCAGCGGCCAGACCGTGCTCTGCGACCGCTATTTCGACGCGACCCTCGTCTACCAGGGGGCCGCGCGGGGCCTGCCGGTCGACCGGATTCTGCGCCTGCACGCGCTGATGTTCGACAACCTGAGCCCCGACCTGACCCTGCTGTTGGACCTGCCCGTTGAAACCGGGCTCGCGCGCGCTCGGCGCCAGTTGAACAAGGGGGGGCGCCCCCGGCGGGAGAGCCGTTTCGAGGACGAGGCGCTGCAGTTCCACGAGCGCGTGCGCGCGGGATACCTCGAACTTGCACGGCTGCACCCCGAACGGTTCCGGGTGATCGATGCCGCGGCGGACGAAGCCCGCGTGAAGGCGGACATCGAACGGGCCGTGGCCCCCTTTTTCGCCCCCCCGGGCGCGGCCTGATCCCTAAGGAGGATTGACACCGTGAAAGCGGCATCGACCCAAGCGGCCGTCCGCCCGGTCTATTTCCCCCAGACCTTCCTGCCTCCCGAAACCCTGGCCGCCTTGCGGCAGGTGTTCCGATCCGTGGCGGTTTTGCAGCCGGACCCCGCGTGCCTGCCCGAGGACATGCAGTCCTTTGCCGACAGCGGCTTTCTTGAGGTGCTGCCATGCTCCGGCAGGTGCGGGAGCGAGGGGGCGCTGCGGGAGTATCAGCGCTGGGGGGACCGGCATCGCGGCGGCGTCGGCGTGGCCGCGGCGTGGGGCCAAGAGCCGCGTGCAGCGGATGCGCTCGGTGCGGATGGGACTCCCTGCGAGATCGCCGCGGCCATCCGGCGCGGCGCGGACTCCGCGCGCAGCGGCGTGCCCGCGGACCCGCTGGGTGCGGCGGAGCTCTTCCTGCGACTGGCGCAGGACGCGGACCGGCAGCAGTATCAGCTGGGCCGTACCCTGTGCGACTGTGAGCGCCGACACGATCGGCTGTTCGACGCTCTGCGGGGAGAGACGCGGCGCGCGACTGATGGCACACATCCCCCGCCTGTGGGCGGAGGGCACATGGCGTCGCGCATGGCGGCCTGGACGCGGGTCTTCCTCTCCCTGAGCTTCCCGCTGCCCGTTTTCGTGACGCACCACCCGGATGCGGTCGAGTGGCTGTGCGAGCGGGCACCCGCGCCGTTGCGGGTCGCACTGGAAGCACTGCCCGGCATGCTGCCGGAGCTGACCCCGGCGGGGGGTGCGCCTGACGGCGGGGATGCCGTCGCGGTTTTGACCGCGCTGGGCCGTTCGCTGTTGACCCCGACCGCCTTCGGAACCGGGGCCGGTGCATGCCTGCCTGCCGTCCACGTCTGGGCCGAGACTCCCCCTGAGGTTTTCCTCGCACGCGCATTGCGCACCGACGCGGCAACCGTCTCCTCCGGGAGCCGGTCCGGCCGTCACACCCTCGTCGTGCAGATGCCCGCCTGCGATCCTTGAAATCGATTAACATTTTGAATTAACATCTAATATTTCATAAACCGGCTGCCCCGTAAAAATTGGAATGCAAGGCTTGACACGCATAGTTAATTGGTCTATTGACCTACCGGTAATCCGGCAGAAACTGCGAAATAGGCCCCTTGGGCCCAGGGATAAAAACCCCGAAAGGAGAATTGGCGAATGGCTTTCAACCCGACTGTTGACGAGGAAAAATGCGTTGGCTGCGAGGAGTGCGTTGACGTTTGCCCGGTCGAAGTGTTCGAGATGCGGGACGGGAAATCGGTTCCGGCGAATGCAGATGAATGTCTAGGCTGCGAGAGCTGCGTCGAGGTGTGCTCCGAGAACGCCATCACTGTCGAAGAGACCTAGTCTTTTTTTCAGCTGCGACCACCCCCCCGGCCGGCGACCTTGTGCGCTGGCCGGGGGTTTGTTTTTTTGAGGAGCCGGCGTCGGTTGCGCACCGCAACATTTTGTGGTAAGCAATCCCTCAATGAAACAATATGTTGTCGACCAGCTGCGCTACCCCGACTATGAGAAGCTGAAGGGATTCCTTGACCAGACCTACGGGGCGGCGGCCATGGGTTCGATCTACTGGATACCCCTGGCCCTGGAGCTCTTGTCGCCGGTTCAGCGCGAACACATCGAATGCGGCCCCCACGTGGCCGCCGTCGAGATAGATGAGACCCGGCTTTCCGTGGAACTCCTGGTGCGCACCCTCAGCCGGGTCCGCTGCAATTGTATAGCGTACGCGACCGCGGAACAGCGGGACTGGCTGATCCGGCGGGTGGACGACATCTTCGCGCAGCTGGGCATTTCGGTTTGACGCTCGCCGATCGCCTTCCCATCCCGCGCATCCAATGCAGGTGACGGCATGCCCCCCTCGCGCTGCAGACTGCGTCCGCCCTCTCGCGCGATGGACATCGCGCAGACCGTGCGGGTCGTTACCCGGGTGGCGGCGGTGACGCTGGTCAGCGCGCTGCGTGCGATTTTCCTGGCTGCGTGCGCACCCGGCTCGGCGGGGCTGCACGCCGTGGCGCGGGCCTGGGGACGATCGGTGCTGCGGGTGAGCCGAGTCCGGATATCCGTGAGCGGCGGCGAGAACATCGCGCCGGGGCGGCCGTACATCTTCATGGCCAACCACCAGGGGAACTACGACATCCCCGTCCTGCTTGGGTATCTTCCGGTCGAATTCCGGTGGCTGGCCAAGACGGAACTGTTCCGCATACCGCTCTTTGGCCGCGCCATGACGGCGATCGGCTGCATCGCCATAGACCGCGCGGACCGCGAGTCCGCGTTCGGGAGCCTCCGGCGGGCGGCCGGCGTTCTTGAGCGCGGGGTCCCGATCATGATCTTCCCGGAAGGCACCCGCAGCCCCGACGGCAGGCTTCTGCCCTTCAAAAAAGGAGGGTTCGTCCTGGCCCTCACATCCGGGATGCCGATCGTGCCGCTGGTTATCCGCGGCTCCCGAGCCATCATGCCCAAGGGCAGCCGGATCATTCGGGGCGGAGAGGTTGCGCTGGTGATCGGGCCCCCGATCCTCACGTACGGCATGCGATCGGAGGACCGGGACGACGTCATGCGCAGGGTTCGGGACGCCCTCATGCAGGCGTCGGCTCAGAGCTGAAAGGGAACTAGGGATGCTGCGCATCGTCGCGCTGGGTGGACTCGGCGAAATCGGCTTGAACATGACGGTCTTCGAAACCGAGGGCTCGCGGGTGATCGTCGATGCCGGGTTGATGTTCCCCGAGGACTACATGTTGGGGGTGGACTACGTCATCCCCGACATGTCCTATCTGCGCCGCAACCCGGCCCGTGTCGAGGGGATCGTGCTCACCCACGCCCACGAGGATCACATCGGCGCGCTGCCCTTCCTGCTGAAGGAGGTGGACGCGCCCGTCTACGGCACCGCGTTCACGCTCGGGATCGTGCGCCAGAAGCTCCAGGAACTGGAGATGACCCCCGCCGGCGGGTTGCATGTCATCTCGGCTGAGGAGCCCCTGCGGCTGGGCGACTTCACTCTGGATTTCATCCGCGTAGGGCACAGCGTCGTCGACGGGGTCGGCATCGCCATGGAGACCCCCGAGGGTCTGATCGTGCACACCGGCGACTTCAAGATCAGTCGGGCGGACGGCGGCCGGGGCACGGACGTGCAGAAGTTCGCCCGCTGCGGGGAGCGCGGGGTGCTGGCGCTGTTCTCGGATTCCACCAACGTCGAGCGCGAGGGGTCAACCTCCCCCGACACCCAGATTGGCGCGACGCTCACCCGGATCGTCGAACACAGCCCGGGCCGGGTCATCGTAGCGCTCTTCGCCTCCAACGTCGGACGGATCCAGGCCATCGTCGACATCGCCCGCGCGGCGGGGCGCAAGGTGATCGTCACCGGCCGCAACATCGAGGCGAGCTCCGAGATCGCGCGCACCCTCGGCTACCTCAACATGCCGCGCGACATTGAGGTCAGCATCGACCTCATCCAGGACTACCCGGACGACGAGATCGTCATCGTCACCACCGGCAGCCAGGGCGAGCCGATGTCGGCGCTGGCGCGCATGGCTTCGGCACCCACAAGCAGATCAAGATCCGCGCCGGGGACACCGTTATTCTGTCCTCGAAGTTCATCCCCGGCAACGAGCGGGCCATCACCAAGATCATTGACAACCTGTACCGTCGGGGCGCGGACGTGATCTACGAGAAGATCGCGGACGTCCACGTGTCCGGTCACGCGTTCCAGGACGAGTTGCGCCAGATGATCCGCCTCACCCGGCCGGCCCATTTCATCCCGGTGCACGGCGAGTACCGCCACCTCATCCTGCACGCGCGCCTGGCCCGGGACATGGGGCTGGACCCGCAGCGGGTGCTTCTGGCCGAGAACGGGCAGGTGATCGTGTTCGACCAGGGGGTCGGGCGGTTGAGCGGGCGTGTGGACACCGGCCGCGTGCTGATCGACGGCAAGGGCGTCGGGGACGTCGGACGGGCGGTATTGAAGGAACGCCGCCTGCTCTCGGAGGAAGGCGTCGTCGCCGTGACCATGGCGCTCGACGAGGAAACCGGGATCGTGATGTACGGGCCCGAGATCGTGTCGCGCGGGGTGGTGTTCGAAACCGAGACGGGGCACCTGCTTCAGGACGCCCAGTGCGTCGTTCTCGAAATCGTGGAGGAGCTGCCGCCCGAGGCGCCCAACCGGATCGAGCGCCTGAGCGCGGGCATCCAGACCGCGCTCAAGCAATATTTCTTTTACTCGATCGGCCGCCGGCCCGTGATTCTGCCGTTCATCATGGAAGTTTAAAAAGTTTTCAGTTTTAGGTTTTAAGTTTTAGGCGGCGGCCGGGCGTTGTTCTCTTAAAACTTAAAACTTAACACTTAAAACCTTACACGGTTGGTTGTTATGCGTCGCGAAATCGTCGGCATCTTTCTCTTCTTCTTCGTGGTCTTCACCCTGATCAGCCTGCTGTCCTTCCACCCCCAGGACCCTTCGATCCACAGCGCCGGGGGCGGGGGGCGGGTGCAGAACCTTTTCGGGGTGGTCGGCGCTCATCTGGCGGGGGCCCTGATCGGACTCTTCGGCATGGGGGCCTTCTGGATCCCCATCCTGCTCTTGCTCGGGAGCCTGCATTTTTTCGGCAACCAGCCTATGCGCGTGGTGATGTGCACGCTGGCGGGCGGCCTGCTGCTGATCCTGACGACCGGCAGCCTGCTCGCCCTGAACCAGGATCACTACCTGCTGTTCGAGCGGAAATTTTCGGCGGGCGGCCTGCTCGGCATCCCTCTGAAAGCCGTCCTGGTCCGCTACACCAACCCGGCCGGCGGGGTCATCATCCTCGCGGTGCTGTGGCTGGTCGGTTTCATCCTGGCCACCGGGTTCTCGGTGCTCGCATTCTTCCGGCGCTGCCGTGGCGGGATCGGGTCGGCCTACGACAACCTGTTGACAGCCTACTTGAAGGGCAAGGAGCGGCGCGAACGCTCCCAGCGAATGTCCCAGGCCGACCACGAGAAGTTCAAGGCCAAGGCCAAGGAGGTCAAGGTCGCCCCGGCCGCGCCCAAGCCCGTCAAGATCGTGCCGCCCCCCAAGCAGGAGGTCTTCGAGTTCATGCAAACCGGCCGCGGGTTCCACCTGCCGCCCTTCAGCCTGCTCGAGGACCCCGACCCGCGGCAGACATCGACGGACAGCGAGAGCCTGCGCGTGCAGTCGAAGCTGCTCGAAAAGAAGCTCGAGGACTTCGGCGTGAACGGCCAGGTGGTCGCCGTTTCACCGGGTCCGGTCGTCACGACCTACGAATACGAGCCCGCCCCCGGGGTGAAGATCAACAAGGTCGCGAATCTGTCCGACGACCTGGCGCTCGCCCTGCGCGCGACCAGCATCCGCATCGTCGCCCCGATCCCGGGCAAGGCGGCCATCGGGATCGAGGTGCCCAACGCCGTGCGGGAAATGGTGAAGTTCAAGGAGGTCGTAGCCTCGAGCGCCTTCGAGAAATCCAAGTCCAAGCTGACCCTGTGTCTCGGCAAAGACATCGTCGGCGTGCCGGTCGCGGCCGAGCTCGACAAGATGCCGCACCTGCTGATCGCGGGAGCGACCGGCACGGGCAAGAGCGTCGCCCTGAACGGGATGATCTGCAGCCTGCTCTACAAGGCCCGGCCCGACGAGGTGAAGCTCATCATGGTGGACCCCAAGCGGATCGAGCTGTCCAACTACGACGGGATCCCCCACCTCATCACCCCGGTGGTCACGGACGCCAAGAAGGCGACCAACGCCCTCTACTGGGCCGTGCGGGAGATGGAGCGGCGCTACGAGCGGCTGTCGGAGCGCAAGGCGCGCAACATCAAGCAGTACAACCAGAAGCTGGAAGCGGAGAAGGCGCCGGCCGCGGGCGGCGACACCGAGAAGCTGCCCTACATCGTGATCATCATCGACGAGCTCGCCGACCTGATGATGGTCGCCTCGCGCGACGTGGAGGTGGCGCTCACGCGGCTGGCCCAGATGGCGCGCGCCGCCGGGATCCACCTCATCCTCGCAACCCAGCGGCCGTCGGTGGACGTGCTGACCGGCATCATCAAGGCCAACTTTCCTACGCGCCTGACCTTCCAGGTCTCGTCCAAGACCGACTCGCGTACCATCATCGACGCCAACGGCGCCGAGAACCTGCTGGGCAGCGGGGACATGCTCTTCCTACCCCCCGGCACCGCCAAGCTCCAGCGCATCCACGGGCCCTACATTTCGGAGGGCGAGCTCGCGCGCATCATCGAGTTCCTGAAGCAGCAGCAACAGCCTGAGTACGTCCAGGAGGTGACGCAGGAGCAGCCGATGGAGGCGGCCGAGGCGGAGGGGGACGAGGGCTACGACGAACGCTACGACGACGCCATGGAACTCGTGGTGCGCACACGCCAGGCCTCGATTTCCATGGTACAGCGCCACCTGCGCATCGGCTACAACCGAGCGGCGCGCATTGTCGAGAAAATGGAACGCGAGGGGGTCGTGGGACCCTCGGACGGCGTCAAGCCGCGCGAGGTCCTCGTCAGCAGCTTCGAGCGCCTGGACCCGGCCGCGAAGCTCAAGGCCCAGAGCTCGAAGGCCGAACCCTGACCCGTCCCCCTGCATCCGGTCGGACCCCTGCAGCGGGTGACCGCATGACGTTCGACCCCCTTTTGGTGCAGCAGACCCCGGGTTTTCTCGCGCTCGCGGAAGGCGAGTACCTTTACCGGCTGGCCCGCGAGGCGGCCCCGAACGCCCCGTGCCTTGAAATCGGGAGCTACTGCGGCCGCTCGACGGTCTGCCTGGGGCTCGCCTGCCGCGACGCCGGGCAGGTGCTGATCGCCGTCGACCACCATCGCGGCTCGGAGGAACAGCAGCCTGGAGAGGAGTACTTCGATCCCGCCCTCTTCGACCCGGCCTTCGGACGGGTCGACACCTTGCGCCGGTTCCGCGCGACGATGGCCCGCGCGGGGCTTGAGGACACCGTGGTTCCCTTAGTCTGTCGCTCGGAACTCGCGGCCCGGGTGTGGGCCGGCCCGTTAAGCCTTCTCTTCGTCGACGGCGGGCATGCGCTGCAGACCGTGCAGGCGGACTACGAGGCCTGGTCGCCCCGCCTCCAGCCGGGCGGCCTTCTCGCCTTCCACGACGTATTCCCCAACCCCGCCGACGGGGGGCAGGCACCCTACGAGGTATACCGGCAGGCGGCCGCCTCCGGGTGCTATGCGCCGCATTCGGCTCTGGGCTCGCTGGCCGTGCTGCGGCGCCGTTGAAAAACGGTGTGTGGGTGTTTGGTGTTTGGTATTTGGTGTTTGCTGGGAGCCCCGCCCGCCTTGGCTGACGGCCCGTCTCTTGTTTTTCAAGAAGCGGATTGGCCTTTCAATCCCTCGAAGTCGCCTCACACGGCTTTGCGGCAGTACACGACCAGGCTTTTCCCCAGAATCGGGTTCAGCAGGCGCTCGAGCAGGCGCAGACCGGCCGGGCGGCGCATGATCTCCCAGGTCAGGAAGCGCTCGTAGACCTGCACTGCCGTTATGTCTTTCCGGTTGACCCCCACCAGACATTTCAGCCACCAGAACGGGGTGTGCAGGCTGTGGGCGTGATGGGCGGCCACGGGCGAAAACCCGGCCGCCTTCAGCCGCCCTTCGAGCTCCCGCCGGCGGTAGATGCGCACGTGTCCTCCAGGCGCGCAGGCGTAGTCCTGCGACAGGCGCCAGCAGACGCGCTCGGGCCACGCCCGCGGGACGCTCAATGCGAGGGCCCCTCCGGGCACGAGCACGCGGCGAATCTCGCATAAAGCCGCGGCGTCGTCCGGGATGTGCTCGAGCACCTCGGCGCAGACGGCCAGATCGAAGCTGCCCGCGGCGAAGGGCAGCTCCATTCCGTTCCCGGCGCAGAGCCCCCAGCTTCCGCCGCCGTGCTGTCCCAACCGTTCGTGCAGCTCGAGGCGTTGGCGTGCGGCGTGGAGGTCCGATAGGCTCGGGTCTAGCCCGACCACGAACGCTCTCGGCAGGCCGAAGGCCGCGGCCGTGTGCCGGCCGCTCCCGCAGCCGATATCCAGGACGCGGCACCCCGGCGAGGGCTCAACGCGCGTGCAGTCGACGGTGATCATCGATGGCCTCCCGGTAGGCGGAGACGGTCCCCTCGGCGGCGCGGTGCCACGTGAAGTGCCGACGGACGCGGTGCAGGCCGCGGCGGCCGAGCTCACGACCGTAGTGCGGATGGTCGAGCAGGCGCCGGATGGCGGCTGCGAGGGCCGGCGGGTCTGCGGGGGGAACCAGGATCCCCGCCTCCCCCACCACCTCCGGCAGCGCCCCGCCCGTCGTGCTGATCACCGGCACCGCGCACGCCATGGCCTCCCCGGCCGGAAGGCCGAAGCCCTCGTACACCGAGGGCACCACCGCCGCGCTGGCGCGCGCATACTGGCCAACGAGCTCCTCGTCGCTGACCCGGCCGGTAAACTTCACCGCATCCTCGAGACCGAGGGTGTGCACCAGGCGGATCAATGCCCCGCGGGCATTCGGGGTGCCGATCACCACCAGGCGGACCGGCCGTCGGTCGCGGCGCACCTCGGCCACGGCGTGCATGAGGTGCGCCAGCCCCTTGAGCGGCATGTCGGCGCTGTTGGTCACGATGATGCGGCCCGGTTCCCGCCTGATCCCCGCGAGCGGCCGGAAGAGGTCCGTGTCGATCCCGTTCGGTACGACGCGCGTGTTCGCCGCCGGGATGCGGAACTCCCGGCAGACATCCCCGCGGGCGAACCCGGAGACGGTGATGATCGGGTAGAGGCAGCGGGCCACGCGCTTCTGCATGCCGATGAAGGAATACCATCGCCATTGCTGGATCTTCCGCCACAGGGGGCGCTCGGCGCGTGCCGCGTAGCGTCGGTCGACCGTGACCGGATGGTGGATGGTGGCGACCATCGGGATCCTGCGGCTGAGGGCCCACAGCCCGTAGGACAGGGACTGGTTGTCGTGCAGCACGTCGTACTCGCCCAGGCGCCGCCGCAGCAGACGGAAGGCCCGCAGGCCGAAGGTGAACGGCTCGGGGAACCCCATGGTGGCAACGCCGAGCCACTCCACGGCGTTGACCGGGTCGGCTAGCTCGCGAGCGGTCGGCATGCGGAAGAGGTCGGTCGGGTTGTAGAGGTCCAGGCAGGGCAGGGGGATGCGGCGGATGCCGTCGTCGAGCGCATGGCGGGGCGGGCCGCAGACCAGGTCGACCCGGTGGCCGAGGTCGCCCAGCGCCCGGCCGAGGTTGCGGATGTACACCCCTTGGCCCCCGCTGTGCGGGTTGTTGCGGTAGCCCAGCAGGCAGATGCGCAGGCCGTCCTGCTCCGTTCGTCCTCCCCCCATGTCGTCTTCTCCGGTCGTTGCCGCAACAGTCCAGGTTCCTCCGGCCGGAGCAGGTGCCGAAACCCTGCACATCCCATCCGGAGGGACGGGCGCACCCGTGTGCCGATGACCCATCGGTTCACGCCTCGCGAGGGGTAGATACCACATTTTAGCGGGAGTGGGAGAGCCCCGATCGCGGGCCGCGCGCGGCTAAAGTTTTATCCCGTGCAGCCGATAGCAGGCTTTGGGGGCGGCGACCCGGGAGCACGCGTCGGCGCCCCGACCTCGGGGGCTCCCATCCGGATCAGAAGATCACCCGTTTCCGGTCCACGCATCGTGCGCGGGCGAACGGCTATCAGAGGAGCAGTGGACCGGTTTACCCGGCTGTGCCATGGACGATTTAAAGCGCGAAAACCTTCTGATCGTCGACGACGAAGAGAGCATCCTGGGGGTGGTCAGAGAATACTTCTCCCGGCGCGGGTACGAGGTGCTCACCGCCCGCAACGGGCGCGAAGCGCTGGGGGTCCTCGGATCCCGGCCGATTGACTGCTGTTTCACCGACATCAACATGCCCGGGATGAACGGCCTGGAACTGGCCGAGCATATCCACCGGGATCACAGCACCCTGCCGGTGATTGTCATGACCGGCTATCCGTCCCTGGATGTCTCCATCCGGACCCTGAAGAACGGCGTCGTCGACTTCCTCATCAAGCCGGTGAACCTGAAGCAGATGGAGCTCAGCCTGCGACGGGTCATGCGGCAGCGGGCGCTGCTGGTTGAAAACCTCTTCCTGAAAGAGGAGGTGGACGGCAAGGCGCGGCTGGAGAAGCTGAACGTCGAGCTGCAGGCCAAGGTGGAAGAACTCCACACGCTGAACCGGATCATGGGCCACTTCGCGGGAACCTCCGCGCCGGCGAACGTGTTGCAGCGTGCGGTGGACATCGCGCTCGACGTGGCGGAGGCCGATCGGGCATGTTTTTTCGTGGTCAGCGACAGGCCCCACGCGGTCGCCAGCGCCGACCGGCGGACGGGCACCCCGCCGTGTGCGCCTTCGGCCGAAGAGGCCCTGCGGCGGCTGGTCATGACCGTTTCCACGGACGGCCTGCCCTTGCTCGCGGCCGAACCCATGGTCGCCGGGGAGCTGGCGGCACATTCCTGGATGGGAGTCCCGGTCAAGATCCGCGGGAAGATCTTCGGTGTGCTGACCGCGGTCACGCGACCGGGGCAGCGGGCCTTCACCGAAAAGGACCTCTTCTATCTCGCGTTCACGACCCAGAGTGCGGCCAACGCCATCGAGAACATGGCGCTCTACGAAAACCTCTACGAAAACCTTTTCGCCACCCTCTACGGGTTCGTCAACGCGCTCGAGGCCCGGGACCTGTACACCCGACAGCACTCCAGCCGGGTGACCGAGATCGCGCTGGTCCTCGGGCGCGAGCTGGGGTGTTCCACCGAGGAGATGACCGTACTCAACTTCGCGGGCCCGCTGCACGACATCGGCAAAATCGGCATCCGCGACGAAATCCTGCTCAAACCGGGCCGCCTGTCGACCGACGAGTTCGAGAAGATCAAGGAGCACCCGACCATCGGCGCGAACATGCTCAACCAGCTCGGCCTCTGGGACCGGGAGCGGCAAATCATCCGTTGCCACCACGAGCGGTTCGACGGCAGCGGGTACCCGGACGGGCTGCGGCAGGAGGAAATCCCCTTCCTGGCACGCATCCTGTCGGTGGCGGACGCGTACGACGCCATGGCCTCGGACCGCGCCTATCGCAAGCGCATGGAAGAGGCCCTCATCCTGCGCATCATCCAGGAAGGCTCCGGGACCCAGTTCGATCCCTTGATCGTCACCGCGTTTCAGAAGGCCTACCTCGAAGGGAAGATCGCCTCGTCCGGGCCGTCCGACTGACGGCCGTTTGCCGGTCAAATGGGTCGGCCTCCCGGCCGAGCCGCGCCCATCGCGGGTGCGCAGGACCATCGCCTGACGGTAGATGCTCGGCATGCCGCGGATGAGTTAAGCGTTCCCGGGTCCTGAGTTCACGCCTAACCTTGACAGGATATAGATCTTAAGGTAGCCTAAACATGCCTAATCCTGAATCTTCAGGAGCGGGGGACCCAGTTTGTCGGGGCGCATCGCCTTCATGGCGAAGGGTAACCTTATCGGCCCTAGCCCGTCAGCTAACCTCGTAGGCGTCGATGAGGAAAACCTTCGGAATCGAGCGGAGGTCTTTCCTCCACCATTTCGATTCCGGAGGTTGAGCCCATGCCCGCGAAGTATTCCGTCGTTGTCCCGTACCGCCCGAGCGTACCCCAACCGCAGCCGAACCTCCTAGTTACTCCGCACGACATAATTCTCATTGTCGCTTGGTCAGCGCTGGTCATCCTATACGGTGAACCCGGTTGAGCCTTTCATCGGCAGGTCGGTAACCCGGAGAATTCCAGGCGCTCGCGCACGTCGCTCTGCAGCGCCCGGGATTCCGAATCCGTGCGGTTGAACCGCGATCGCCCGCAGGAGGCCAATCATGCATCTTTTTCCACTGACCAGGGTTTCGGTACTGAAGGCACTCGTTTGCGTCGTCGTCGGCGCTATTTCATCCCACGCCATGGCGGCGCAGGTGACCCTCGCCTGGGACGCGAATTCCGAAAGCAGTCTCGGCGGGTATCGAGTCCACTACGGCACTTCCAACACCAGCTACTCGGTTCATGTCGACGTCAACAAGGTCACGACTTACACCGTGACGGGCTTGACGGCCGGCCAAACCTATTATTTTGCGGCGACGGCCTACGATACCTCCGGCAACGAAAGCGGCTTCTCCAATATGGTGAGCGCGACCACCGTCTCCGACCTGAACATCGCCCCCTCGGCGCCGGCAGTGCCCGAGGGGCCGGCCAGCCTGGCGATTAACACGGCAGGCGCATTCGCCGCGTCGGCCAGCGACCCCAACGGAGGCAGCCTGCAGTATCGGTACGATTGGGGGGGAGCAGTGCTCTCCACATGGGGGGCGGCCACCCAGTCGCATGGCTGGTCCGCGGCCGGTCAGTACGCCGTGAGAGCACAGGCGCGGGACAGTCAGGGGCTGGAATCGCCTTGGTCGGGAGCCAGAACGGTCACCATCGCCGGCAGCGCACCGCCGCCAGTCGTCGACACGGACAAGGACGGGGTGCCCGACAGCCAGGATGCATTCCCGAACGACCCCAAGGAGTGGGCGGACGCCAATGGCAACCGGGTCGGCGACAACGCCGAATCCGCAGCCGGCTCGGCAGCGCCGACATTGGCGGCGCCGGGCAACCATGCGACGGCGAGCGCCATGGCGGAGCTGCAAACCGGTGCCTTCCGCACGCCCATTTCGGGCGCCACCCACGCCAATACCCGCTGGCAGGTCTTTCGGGATGAGGATGATGCCTGCATGCTGGACATCCGCAGCGCCACCGCACTGACCCGCCTCGCCCTGCCAAGACTGGTGCTCGATGAAGGCACGCTCTACTTTTGGAGAGTGCAGTTCATCGATTCCAAGGGGGCGGCCTCGGCCTGGTCCGATTACGGTTATTTTTCAACCCGGCTGACCGACTCCGACCAGAACGCCAACGGCATTCTGGATGCCCAGGAACTGCCGTGGAGAACAGACCTGGATCGCGATGGAGTGAGGGATAGCCGGCAGGCGACCATCAAGTCGTTCCGGGCGGCGGGCGCCAGCCTTCAGGTCGGGGTCAGCATCAAAGGCAGCCCCACGGCGCTGGCGATCGAGTCCGTCGAGTCCGAGTCGCTGACGCCGTCCGCAGGGAATTCAACCCCAACGCCGTTCGGCCGCATCAACTTCAAGATCGCCGTGGCCAAACCCGGCGACCAGGCAACCGTGAGACTTTATTTTTCCAAGTCTGCGCCGAGCGGGGCGAAGTACTTCAGGTATGATGCGGTTGCAGGCAAGTGGTACGACTTTTCAGCCTATTCCGTGTTTGCGACGGATCTCAAATCCGTTGCGTTGACCCTGGTCGACGGCGAGGCAGGCGATGCCGACGGAGTCGCCAACGGGGTAATTGTCAACGCGGGAGGGGTCTACATCCCATAGCCGTCTTGATCGGCGCTCGGACCTTTTGCGTCATCCGCACGCAGCCATTGGCGCGACAAGAACAAGAAGGAGGAAGAACCCATGCAGACGCTCGCTCATATAAAATTGCTGCTCCTGGACGTCCTCGAGTCCGCGTTCCAGACCGGGGACGTTCACGCCACGCAGCAGCTTGGCGTCAACATGTCCAATGCCGTCAAGCGCGACGGGGTGGTGATCATTCAGAACCAGAATGTCGAGGTGTATGCCCGCATCATGCCGTTGATGGTCAAGGCACTGAAAGCGTGCGACGCCCTGGAGGCACACGGAAACCAACAACCGACCGTGACGATCGCGCCCGAGCACCGGCAACTCCCGCCGCCGGCGGACGATGTCGACACCGACCCGATCGAGGCGTGCTGCTCATGGCTTTACGAAAACCATGTCCGGTGGCAGGACATGCAGGACCTGATGCGGTCCCGCTACCTGGAATATGTGGTCGGTCGATTTAAAACAAAGAACGAGGCCGCCAAGTGGCTTGGAGTTGGGAGCACTTATTTGTGCAAGCTGTCCAAGACCGTGAGAGCCTGAAATCTGCTGAGCCTACAGAGGCCAATCCCCGAGTCGGCGACGGGGAGAAGTGGTTCTCGGCTGGGGATCCGCTTTTCTGATTTTTTTGAAAAAGACGGCAGTGCGGCGGCAGTGATTCCTGCCTCTGCCGACTCCAATAGCTTGAGACGGGCGGGGCGGGCGATTCCATCAATAGAATACCGTGTTCGGTTTTATGGCGCCGATCGCCTCCGACGCTGGCTTTGATGTCTAACGGGGAACGGTGTATAAGGGGTGGAAATCGTGATGATGGTTTGCGACGTCCGGTCCGGCGGCTCCAACTGTGGACTCACATACTCAAAGGCCGTTTTTCTGTGGTGGGACAAAATAAAAACGGAGGCTGTCAAGCCTCCGGTTTTATAGATCATTAAGTGGTCGGGGCGATTGGATTTGAACCAACGACCCCTTGAACCCCATTCAAGTGCGCTACCAGTCTGCGCCACGCCCCGACACGCGGCCTAAGTAGCACCTCGCGTGACCGGTGTCAAGAAAGGATGAGCCCGATGGTCCAGCGCCCGTCCGGCCTGCGCGGTCGCCGGTCGACCCTCCGCCAGCCTGCCCGCCTGCGGCCCGGCGCGGTGATCGGCATCGCCGCGCCTGCGAGCCCCTTTCAACCCGAGGCCCTTCGCAGCGGGGTGGAGGTCTTGCGGTCCATGGGGTTCGACGTGGTGGTACCCGAAGGGGTGTTCGCCCGCCTGCGGCACCTGGCCGGCCCCGACGCCGAGCGCGCGGCGTTGCTCGAGAGCCTGATGCTGGACGACCGCGTGGATGCGGTCATGTGCGCCCGCGGCGGCTATGGCTGCCTGCGGATTCTGCCGCTGCTCGACTACCCGGCCATGGCCGCCCGCCCGAAGCCGCTGATCGGCTTCAGCGACGTCACCGCCCTGCTTGCCGCGGTCGGGGAACGATGCCGCATGGTGACCTTTCACGGCCCGCTGGTCACCACTCTGCCCACGGCTTCCGACCGTACCATGCAGTCTTTCCGTGACGCCCTGATGTCTGCCGAGCCCGCAACCTACCGCCTCGGGAAGGGCACGACGCTCCGGCCCGGCACGGCCGCCGGACCGGTCTGCGGGGGCAACCTGACCACCCTTTGCCACCTGGTCGGTACGCCTTACATGCCGCGCTTCCGCAACCGCATTCTCTTCCTCGAGGACCGGGGGGAGGCCCCCTACCGAATCGACCGCATGCTGGCGCACTTGAAGACGGCCGGCTGCCTGGAAGGGCTCCGGGGGCTTGTCTTGGGCTCGTTCGAGGACTGTGGGCCGGCCGGCGACGTTCTGGAGGTCGTCGACGATCTTTTCCGCAAAACCGGTTTCCCGATCCTGGCCGGGTTCGAAGCCGGGCACACCGACCCCAATTTCACCATTCCGTTCGGGACGCGGGCGGTCCTCGACGCGGGCGAAGGCATTCTGCGGGTCGACCCGGGCACCTGCGATCCATGAACACCTGGTATTCCGGCGTAGAGTCCCTGATGCGGCAGGGGGTCGCGGACGGTGTCTTCCCGGGGGCGGTCCTCCTGGTGTCGCGCGGGGGGCGCATCCTGTTCCAGCACGCCTGCGGGGTCCGCAGCCAGGAGAGCCGCAGCCGCACGACGATTGCGACCGTCTTCGACCTCGCCTCTCTCACCAAGCCCCTCGCCACTACCCTCGCGGTGATGCGGCTCGTCCAGGACGGGGAACTCTGTCTGGACGAGCCGCTTGCAGTGGTGCTGCCCGCCTTCGCCGAGACGGACAAGCGCGACCTCACCATTGAGCACCTGCTGTCCCACACGTCAGGGTTGCCGGATTACCGGCCCTGGTACCGCGAGTTGGCTGCCGTGGCGCCCTGGGAGCGCCGGCCCCGGCTGCAGACGCTGCTGCGCGCGGAACCGCTGGTGCATGCGCCCGGGGAGCGCGCGGTATACAGCGACCTGGATTTCATGCTCCTGGGCTGGGTGGTCGAGGCCGTCGGCGGTCGCCGCCTGGACCGGTTCCTGGACGATGCCGTCTACGCTCCCCTCGGGCTGACCTCGGTCTTCTTCGTCGATCTGCAGCAGCCGCGCCCGGAAGGGGCCTTCGCCGCCACCGAGCGGTGCGACTGGCGCGGTCGGGTCGTCGAGGCCGAGGTGCATGACGAGCACGCCCACGCCCTCGGAGGAATTGCCGGCCACGCGGGGCTCTTCGGCACGGCGGCGGGGGTGCATGCCCTGATCTGTGAATTGCTGAATGCTTACCACAGTCCGGCGGGAGGGCGTGTGTTCCGCCGCGAAACGGTGCAGCGCTTCGTCCGGCGCGTCCCCGGTTCCGACAAGGCGTTAGGGTTCGACATGCCCGCGGAGGTCGGCCCCAGTTGCGGCTCCGGTTTTCCGCCGACCGCCATCGGGCATCTCGGCTTCACCGGGACCTCCTTCTGGGTGCGCCTCGAGGACTCGACCGCGGTCGTCCTGCTGACCAACCGCGTGCACCCCACACGCGCCAACATCGCCATCCGCCGCTTCCGGCCTATCTTGCACGATGCGGTCATGGCAGCCGTCGGGCGCCTTCCGCCACCGCTATCGGCGTAGTTTTCGCTTGTGCTCGTGCGCGCCTTTTGGTAGCGTAACGCGATCGTTATATGTAGAAGGACTGCCAACCGAGCCGCCGGCAGGACGGGATCCGTACCCGGCCGCGATCGTTACCGTTCCGGCAGCGCGCGTCTTCTTCCGTCGGCCCGCACCTCCTACGGGCCGGGAGACCTCGCCCGACCGGGCGCCATATGAAATGAGGGACCATGTCGTTTTTTGATGGATTGCTGGGAGTATTTTCAAATGACCTCGCCATCGACCTGGGGACGGCGAACACCCTGGTGTACGTCAAGGGCAAGGGCATCGTGCTGAGCGAGCCCTCGGTGGTGGCGGTGAGCACCAGCCAGCGCGCGAAGAACCGCGTGCTGGCGGTGGGCATCGAGGCCAAAAAAATGCTGGGCAAAACCCCGGGCAGCATCGTGGCCATCCGACCGATGCGCGACGGGGTCATCGCCGATTTCGAAGTCACCGAGGCCATGCTGCGGCACTTCATCCACAAGGTGCACAACCGGCGGACCTTTGTCCGACCGCGCATCATCATCGCCGTTCCTTCGGGGATCACCCAGGTGGAGAAGCGCGCGGTGCGCGAATCCGCGGAGTCGGCCGGCGCGCGGGAGGTCTTCCTGATCGAAGAGCCCATGGCCGCCGCGATCGGCGCGGGGCTTCCGATCACCGAACCGACCTGCAACATGGTGGTCGACATCGGCGGCGGCACGACCGAGGTGGCCGTCATCTCCCTGAAAGGCATCGTCTACAGCCGGTCCGTGCGGGTGGCGGGCGACAAGATGGACGCCGCCATCATCCAGTACATCAAGCGCAAGTACAACCTGCTGATCGGCGAACGCACCGCCGAAATCATCAAGACCACCATCGGCAACGCCTACCCCGACCCCCAGAATCTGGAGACCATCGAGGTCAAGGGCCGCGATCTGGCGTCGGGCATTCCCAAGATCCTGTCCATCGACTCGGAGGAGATCCGCGTCGCCATCTCCGAGCAGATCGACGCTATCGTGGAGACGGTCAAGATCGCGCTCGAACAAACCCCTCCCGAGCTGTCGGCGGACATCGTCGATCGGGGGATCATTCTCACCGGCGGCGGGGCGTTGCTCAAGAACCTGGACAAGCTGCTGCGCGAGGAGACCGACCTGCCGATCACCGTGGCCGAGCGCCCCCTGGAAACCGTTGCGCTGGGGTCCGGGAAAGCGTTGGACAACCTCGACCTCCTGAAGGAAATCGTGGTTCACTAGCAGGTTGCTGAAAACCGGCGTCTCGGTCCGTGATCCCTCGTTGCGGGGCGTTTGGCATGCTCACATTCCATGGCGTATGCTGCGCTGTCCCTAAGGACGTGCGCCTTGGCTGACGGCCCGATATTTGTTTTTCAACAACCTTTCAGACCGGGGCTATGTTTTCCAAAAAGACGGTGCTGATCCTGGCCGGGATCCTGCTGGTCACCCTGAACATCCTTCTGCTGGCGATCACCATCCGCCGTCCCGCTTTCTATGGCCTGAACCGGGCGATGCTGGCCTTCGCGGCCCCCTTCCAGGAACTGGCTTCCCGGAGCGTAACCGCCGCCGAGGGGATGTGGCGGGACTATTTTGCCCTCGTCACGGCCGCACGCGAAAACCAGGCCCTGAAACGGGAGCTGGACCAGACCTTGCGGCAGAACACGCAGTACCGCGAGCTGGAGCTGGAAAATGCCCGCCTGCGTGAGTTGCTGTCCTTCAAGCGCTCGCTGCCGGGGGCGGCCATAGCGGCCGAGATCATCGGCAAGGACCCGTCCGCTTGGTTCAGGACGGTCATCTTGGACAAGGGAGCAGCGGACGGCGTGCAGCGTGGTCTGCCGGCCGTGACGACGCGGGGAGTGGTCGGGCAGATCGTGGAGGTCTCCCCGCACCAGTCCAAGCTGATGCTCATGATCGATCGCAACAGCGCCGCCGACGCATTGATTCAGCGCACGCGCGCCCGGGGCATCGTGAAAGGCGCCTCCAGCGAGGAGTGTTACCTCGACTATGTCCTGTACGAGGACGAGGTGCGCGTCGGCGATGAGGTGGTGGCCTCCGGCTTTGACGGGGTCTACCCGAAGGGGCTGCTGATCGGCACGGTCACGGCCGTGAACTTCCAGGGCTCCGATTTTTTCAAAGAGGTCAAGATCACCCCCGCCGTGGACTTCGACACGATCGAAGACGTGCTGATCATCCTGAAGGCGGCACCACCGTCCCCGGCGTCCGCACCGGCGCCGCGCTACTCGAACACCCGATGAACTACTTTCTCTACATCGCGAGCGGGCTTTCCCTGGCGATCTGCCAGACGACGATTGTCCCACGGCTGCCGGTCGTGACCCATTCCTTCGACCTTCTGTTGCCGTGGGTCATCTACGTTGCCGCCTTTCGGCCCGTGCATGAGACCCTGCCCTTCGTGCTGTTCATGGGGATCCTGATGGATAGCCTTTCGGGAGGGCCCTTCGGGCTGTTCCTGACCTCGTACCTCTGGCTCTTCATCGCGGTGCGCCTGACGGCCACCGTGATCCGGGCCGAAAACCCGCTGCTGCTGGTGTTCATCATCATCGCGGCTGTGGTCGGGCAAAATGCCCTGTTCTTCGCCGTGCTCGGCACGGGAGACGACGACTCGAATGCGTTGGCCGCCGTAGTGCGGGTGGTTTCGGAGCAGATCGGGTGGGTGCTGCTGGTCGGGCCCTTATTCGCGCTGGCGATGCGCCGCACGCACCGGCTGAGCTCGCGACGGCGCATCCGCAAGCCCGTTGAGCTCCAGCCGAGGGCCGAGGCCTGAACCGTAGGGGGGAGTCCGCTGTGCCGGACATGAACCGTTACATCAAATCGGTCGATACCGACTGGTACAAGCAGCGCGTCATCGCCATGATGATGTTCGTGCTGGTCGCGTTCGTCGCCCTGATCGTGCGGTTGGTCTACCTCCAGGTCGTCATGGGGGAGGACTACTACCGCCTTTCCATGAACAACAGCGTCCGGCTGCAGACGGTCGACCCGCCGCGCGGCCTGATCCTGGACCGCAACGGCACGAAGCTGGCCGAAAACCGGCCATCCTTTGACGTGAGCTTCACTCCCAAGGACGCCGGGGACGTCCTGAAAGTCCTGGCGGAGCTCTCGTCGCACCTCCAGGTCGCGCCCGAGGACCTGCAGCAGAAGGTCAAGCACAGTCGCGGCCTGGCGGCGTTTCGGCCGGTGTTGCTCAAGCAGGACATCGGGCGCGACCTGCTGGCCGGTGTCGAGGCCCGCAAGATCGACATGCCGGGCGTGTCCGTGCAGGTGCGGCTGCGCCGCAACTATCTGTATGGGCTGAACGCCTCCCACGTGATCGGCTACCTGGGGGAGATCAGCCTGGACGAGCTCAAGAGCGGCGACCACCCCGGGTTGAAAAGCGGCGACTACGTCGGCAAGTTCGGGGTCGAGCGCACATACGAACGCTTCCTGCGGGGGAACCCCGGCGGCCGACAGGTGGAGGTGAACGCCAACGGTCAGATCATGCGGGTTCTACGGACGGTGTCGCCCAAGCCCGGGAACAACGTCCACCTGACGCTCGACCTGGAGCTGCAGGAGCTGGCCGAGCGGCTGCTGGATGGGGTTGCCGGGGCGGCGGTCGCGATCGACCCGACCACCGGGTTCATCCTGGCGCTCGCTAGCTCGCCGACCTTCAACCAGAACTCGTTCTCCAGCGGGATCGCCTCGGCCACCTGGGAGAACCTGATCACCAACCCCTACCGGCCGATGGAGAACAAGGCCATCCAGGGCGAGTACCCACCGGGGTCCACCTTCAAGATCGTCACGGCCCTGGCGGGTCTGGAGGAGAAGGCCATCGACGAGAACACGACCTTCGAGTGCACCGGGGCACTTCATTTCGCCGGCCGCGATTACCGCTGCTGGAAGAAGGAGGGCCACGGCCGGGTCGACGTGCGTCGCGCGCTGGCGGAATCCTGCGACGTGTTCTTCTACCGGGTCGGGCAGCGGCTGGGGGTCGACCGCCTGGCCTGGTACGCCAAGTCCTTCGGCCTGGGGGCGCGTACGGGGGTGGCGCTGGACCAGGAGTCGCGCGGCCTGATCCCGTCGTCCACCTGGAAGAAAAAGCGTTTCGGGGTGCCCTGGCAGGACGGCGAAACACTTTCGATTTCGATCGGGCAGGGGTATGTGCTCGCGACCCCGCTGCAGATGGCGATGTTCGTCGGCGCGGTCGGCAACGGCGGCATCCGCCATCGCCCGGCCATCCTGAACCGGGTGGAGTCGATGGAGGGCGAGGTCGTCTTCCAGGCCGTTCCCCAGGAGATCGCGCGCCTTCCGGTCAGCGCCCGCAACCTGAAGATCGTGCAGCAGGGCATCTGGGCCGCGGTGAACGGCGACCGGGGGACGGCCCGGCGCGCCTACCTCAGCGACATTGAGGTCTCCGGCAAGACCGGGACCTCGCAGGTGGTCGGACGCAAGGATGTGGGCGACAACTACGTCCCACCCCACCTGCTGCCGCACGCCTGGTTCGTGTGTTACGCGCCTGCGGTGGCGCCGCGGATCGCGGTCGCGGTGGTCGTGGAGAACGGGGAACACGGGGCGAGCGCCGCCGGTCCCATTTCGCGTGAGATGGTCAAGAGCTACCTGCGCCGGCTCCCCGGCGGCCAGAAGGTGGCCAGCGAAGACATCCGCGTCGTCCACGCGGGAAACGGCTAACCGCGTCCGGCGGCCGCAGCCGAAACCGATGTGAGCGGGGCACGGCCCCGCCTACGATTACAGGAAGTCATCTCAACCGCCTATGTTTGACCGACGCCTGATTCACAACTTCGACTGGGGTCTGCTGATGGTCGTGCTGCTGCTGGCCGCGATCGGACTGACCACGGTTTACAGCGCGGTGACGGCCGACCCGCCCCCCGCCGTCCAGAAGATCCTTTTTTACAAGCAGATCATCTGGTTCACCCTGGGGACGATCGTCATGATCGCCGCCTTTTCCTTCAATTACCGGCTGCTCGACCGCTGGGCGCACCCGATCTATGTCGCCTGCCTGCTGATGCTCCTGGGCGTGGTGGTCTTCGGTAAGCTGGCCGGCGGGTCGCGCAGGTGGCTCGTGCTCGGTCCGATCCACCTGCAGCCCTCTGAGTTGATCAAGATCGCGGTGGTCCTGGTTCTGGCCAAGTACTACTCCAAGGACGCCACCACCCGCGGCTTCACCTTGCGAGAATTGGCGCGCCCCATCCTGCTGACGGCCCTGCCTTTCGGCCTGATCGTCATGCAGCCCGACCTCGGCACGGCGGGTCTCGTGGCCCTGCTCGCGGTGGCGATCACGCTTTTCGTCAAGGTGGAATGGCGTTCGCTGCTGATGCTCGTCCTGCCGGTCGGCGGCATCCTTCCGGTGGTCTGGTCCATGCTCAAGGACTACCAGAAACAGCGGATCACCACCTTCCTGAACCCGGATTACGACCCGCTGGGGGCCGGCTACCACATCATCCAGTCCAAGATTGCCATCGGTTCGGGCATGGTCACGGGGAAAGGGTTCCTGCAGGGCACGCAGAACGCCTTGTCTTTCCTGCCGGAGGAGCACACGGATTTCATCTTCTCGGTGCTTGCGGAGGAATGGGGGGCGGTCGGATCGATGCTCCTGATCCTGCTGTTCCTGGTGCTGGTTCTGTGGGGCATGAACATCGCCTACCGCTGCCGCGATCCCTTCGGGACCCTGCTGGCGGTCGGGATCACCTCCATGCTCGCGTTGCAGGTGACCATCAACATCGGCATGACCATGGGGCTGCTGCCGGTCGTGGGGGTGCCCTTGCCGCTCATCAGCTACGGAGGGTCTTCGACATTGACAGTCGCCATCTGCATCGGGCTTCTGATGAATGTCAGCATGCGCCGATTCATGGTGGAATGAAGGCGTCGCGGGCTGAAAAAACATTTTGACAACCTCCCGACCCGATGCTATAGACCGCGCATTTCCTTTTCATCCCTGCAAAAAATCAAATCAGGCCAAGCAGTTTCATTTACCCGTGGAATGGAGGTCATCTCTATGGGACCAACTGGTATGCGCTGGAGGTCGACGGGCGCTGCCCTGCTGGCGGTCGGGGGCCTTACCCTCTTGCCTGTGGCCGCACTGGCCGCTGAAGGCGGTGGCGTGACGGTCATCCCCGACTGGTCCGTCAGCATTCAGATCGTCAACTTTCTCTTCCTGATTTTCGCATTGAACCTCCTGCTGTACCGCCCCATTCGCCGCATCCTGAAGGAGCGCAAGGAAAAAACCCAGGGCATGGAGCAGGCCGTCCAGAACGCCGACCAGAGTGTCCTGGAGAAAGAGGCGGCCTTCGCCAAGGCCATCAGGGACGCGCGCGCCCGGGGGTTGAAGGAGAAGGAGGCCATGATCCAGGCCGCCGCTGCCGAGGAGCGCCGGTTGATCGAGGGCATCAACGCCAAGGCCCAGGCCGACCTGGAGGAGATGCGCCGGAAGATCCAGGCCGATGCCGAACGTGCGCGGCAATCCCTGCAGCAGGAAATCGGAGCTTTCGCCGGGCAGATAACTCAGAAAATTTTGGGGAGGGCGGTCTGATGGGTAGCCTGAAAACACCGGGTGGCCTGGTCCGGGTCGCGGCTGCGGCAGCGGTCGCCACCCTGGTCACGGGCTCCGGGCTGGTCTGGGCGGCGGCCGGCGGAGACGCGGCGCACGGCGCCCACGGAGGGTTCAGCTCCACCGACTGGTTCCGCGTGATGAACTTCGTGGTCCTGGCCGGAGCGCTGTTCCTCCTTCTGCGCAAGGCCGTCCCGCGCGCCTTGAACAGCCGCATCAAGGGCATTCAGGAGCAGCTGAGCGACCTCGAGGCCAAGAAGGCCGCGGCCGAGACACGACTGGCCGAGTGCACCCAGAAGCTCGGCGCGCTGGAACAGGAAGCCGCCCGCATCATGGCCGACTACGTCCGTCAGGGGCAGGACGCCAAGGCGCGCATACTCAAGGAGGCTGAGGTCTCGGCTGAGAAGGTTCAGCTCCAGGCCCGGCGGAACATCGAGCACGAGTTCCAGCAGGCCAAGGCGCAGCTGCAGCGCGACATCTTCGAAAGCTCGCTCGCCCGGGCCGAAGATTTACTTCGCAAGACCATCACGGCCCAGGATCAGCAGCAGCTCGTCGAGGACTATCTGCAGAAGGTGGTGCGGTCATGAAGAATCTGACAATCGCACGTCGGTATGCCAAGGCGCTGCTGATGATCGGCCAGCAGGACGGCCAGGCCGAGCGCTACCGCTCCGAGCTCCAGACCGTGGCCGATCTGGTGTCCGGTGAGCCCCGGTTGTATCAGGCGATTACCAACCCCCTCTATGAGAGCGCGGCCCGCCGGCGCGTCCTCGAGACGCTCATCGGGAGACTCGGCGTCTCCGCCGCCATGTCCTCCTTCCTGATGCTGCTGTTTGAAAAGGGACGCTTCCCGTTTTTGCAGCCCATCAACGATTTCTTCCAGAAGCTGTCGGATGAGCTCAAGGGGGTCGGCCGGGCCACCGTCACCGCGGCGATCGAGCTGTCCGCGGAGGCGGTC
Organism: uncultured delta proteobacterium; assembly: GCA_963791285.1. Lineage (GTDB taxonomy): Bacteria > Desulfobacterota > Desulfobacteria > Desulfobacterales > SpSt-501 > SpSt-501. Next base: position 246,592 of record CAWBSC010000003.1, on the reverse strand, counting down.
GAGCGGATTCGGGGCGCCCTGTCGCAGCGGACGGGCAAGAGCATCATCCTGGACGTCCGGACAGACCCCGAGCTGCTCGGGGGCGTCATCACGCAAATCGGCGACTTGGTGCTGGACGGCAGCATTCGCACGCAATTACTCAACATCAGAGAATCTTTGAAAAGGGGTGAGGTAGGATAAATGGAAATCAGAGCAGAAGAAATCAGCCAGATCATCAGAGAGCAGATCAAGGACTACGAGAAGAAGGTTGAGCTCAGCGAGACCGGCATCGTGCTCTCCGTCGGCGACGGGATTGCCCGCGTCTACGGCGTCGAGAAGTGCATGTCCATGGAGTTGCTGGAGTTCCCTACGGCGGGATCCTCGGACTCGCCCTCAACCTCGAAGAAGGACAACGTCGGTGTCGCCATCATGGGCGAGGACATCCACATCAAGGAAGGCGACGAGGTCAAGCGCACCGGCCGCATCGCCGAGGTTCCGGTCGGCGACGCGGTGCTCGGCCGCGTCGTGGACTCCGTCGGCGAGCCCCTCGACGGCAAAGGGCCGATCGATGCCAAGGAATTCCGCGCGTCGAGATGATCGCCCCGGGCGTTATCGCCAGGCAATCGCGTTAACGAGCCGATGTACACCGGGCTCAAGGCCATCGACGCCATGACCCCGGTTGGCCGCGGCCAGCGCGAGCTGATCATCGGCGACCGCCAGATCGGCAAGACCGCTATCGCGATCGACGCCATCATCAACCAGAAGGACAGCGGCATCATCTGCATCTACGTCGCCGTCGGCCAGAAGAAGTCCACGGTCGCCCAGGTGGTCGAGACCCTCGCGCAAGCACGGCGCCATGGAATACACCATCGTCGTCGCCGCCTGCGCGAGCGACCCGGCGGCCCTACAGTACGTCGCCCCCTATGCCGGATGCGCCATGGGCGAATACTACCGCGACAAAGGGCAGGCATGCGCTGATCATCTACGATGACCTGTCCAAGCAGGCGGCCGCCTACCGCCAGGTGTCCCTGCTGCTGCGCCGCCCGCCCGGCGCGCGAAGCCTATCCCGGGCGACATTTTCTACAACCACTCCCGGCTGCTCGAACGGTCCGCCAAGCTGAACGACGAGCTCGGCGGCGGGTCGCTTGACCGCCCTGCCGATCATCGAAACCCAGGCGGGCGACGTCTCGGCCTACATTCCGACCAACGTTATCTCGATCACCGACGGACAGATTTACCTCGAGCCCGAGCCTATTCTTCGCCGGCGTCCGTCCCGCCATCAACGTCGGTCTCTCGGTCTCCCGCGTCGGCGGCGCCGCCCAGACCAAGGCCATGAAGCAGGTGGCCGGCAGCTCTGCGCCTCGACCTCGCCCAGTACCGCGAACTCGAAGCGTTCGCCAAGTTCGGCAGCGACCTCGACAAGGCCACCCAGCGCCAGCTGAACCGCGGCGTCCGGCTGGTCGAGCTCCTCAAGCAGCCGCAGTACCAGCCGATGCCGGCATGGAGAAGCAGGTCATGTCGCTCTACGCCGGCACCAGGGGTTTCCTGGATAAGTCCCGGTCGAGAAGGCTCGGCCAGTACGAGACAGCAGCTGCTGCGCTTTCGTCGAGCGGCAAGTATCCCGGGATCCTTGCGCGAGATCAAGGAGAAGAAACATTATCGACGCCGACCTGGACACGCTGATGTCCGAGGCGCTCAAGGCCTACGACGAGGAATTTGCACGGTGTCGTCAAGCTAACGCCGACGGTAAGCGGCAGCGGCCGCCGCTCGGGGAAGCGAGAGAAGGCAGAGCGTATGGCGACACTAAGGGATATCAAGAGAAAAATCGACGCCGTCAAGAAGACCACGCAGATCACCAAGGCCATGAACATGGTGGCGGCCTCGAAGCTGCGCGGCGCGCAGGGGAATATGGAGGCGCTTCCATCCGTATGCGCGCAAGTTTTCCAGGAGTTCATCGGCAGCCTCGCGCAGGCGCCGAGGAGGCGGGCGAACTCGCTCCTGACCCCGCGCGAGGACGTCAAGAAGGTCGAGCTTGTCCTCTGCACCTGCGGACAGCGGTCTTTGCGGCAGGTTCAATACCAACCTGATCGTAGCAGGCCGAAAGCTTCATCAAGGCCAACCCGGCACTCGAGGTGTCGTACACGGTCTTCGGCCGCAAGGGCCGGAACTGGTGCCGGAAGCTCAAGCGGTCGATCCTGGCCGAGCACATCGGCATCATGGGGACCTCCGTCACATTACCATGAGACGTCCTCAGCCGGTCGGCCCATGATCCATCGAGCTTTCTGGAACGGGTCCTTCGACGAGGTTTGGGTGATCTACAGCCGATTTCCGTCAGCATCGCCAGGCAGAGGCGCCGGTGATTAAGAAGCTGCTGCCCATCCCACCGCTGGAAAAAGCGGAGACCAGGAAGGCACCGGCCGGCCCGGACGGGTATTGCCCGCGCATCATCTCGAGCCTTCGGCGGCCGAACTGCTGGGCGACCTGCTGCCCGCGCAACGTGTATCGTGCAGATCTGAAGCGCCCTGCTCAAACCAGCGCGAGCGAGCACGCGGCCCGGATGGCTGGCCATGGAAAACGCCACCGAGCCTGCAAGGACATGCTGACGAACCTGACGCTGGTCTACAACAAGGCGCGGCAGGCGGGGATCACCACGGAACTCATGGATATCGTCGGCGGGGCCGAGGCCCTGAAGGGGTAACGTAAACCAACTGCGTTCACTGCGGTTTCATACGGAGGTCGTTCAATGGGAGAGAACATCGGGAAAGTTGTGCAGGTCATGGGAAAGGTCGTCGACGTGGAGTTTCGACCAGGGCAAGCTGCCGACGATCTACACGGCGCTGTCCCTCTCCAACCCCGGCCATCAACGCCGAGGCGGACAACCTGGTCATCGAAGTTGCCCAGCACCTGGGCGACAACGTCGTGCGCACCATCGGGATGGACATCACCGACGGCCTGGTGCGCGGGATGCCCGTGAAGGACACCGGTACGCCGATCATGATGCCGGTCGGCAAGGCCGCTCTCGGCCGCGTGCATGAACGTGGTTGGCCAGCCCGGTGGACGGGCTTGGCCCGGTCGAGCCAGGACAAGATGCATGCCGATCCACCGCGCCGCCCCGACTTTCACCGAGCAGGACACCACGGTGAGGTGCTCGAAACGGGCGTCAAGGTTATCGACCTGCTCGGTCCCGTTCCCCCGCGGCGGCAAGATGGGAATGTTCGGCGGCGCGGGCGTCGGCAAGACGGTCGTCATGATGGAGATGATCCACAACATCGCCATGCAGCACGGCGGTATCTCCGTCTTTGCGGGCGTGGGCGAGCGCACCCGTGAAGGCAACGACCTCTACCACGAGATGAAGGATTCCGGCGTTCTGCCCAAGGCCGCGCTGGTCTACGGGCAGATGACCGAACCGCCCGGGGCGCGCGCGCGCGTGGCCCTCTCGGCCCTGACCGTGGCCGAGTACTTCCGGGACGAGGAAGGCCAGGACGTTCTGCTCTTCATTGACAACATCTTCCGGTTCACCCAGGCCGGCGCCGAGGTTTCGGCGCTGCTCGGCCGCATGCCCTCCGCCGTTGGCTACCAGCCGACCCTGGCCACCGACCTCGGCGAGCTGCAGGAGCGGATCACCTCCACCGACCAAGGGATCGATCACCTCCGTGCAGTGCGTGTACGTGCCGGCTGACGACCTGACCGACCCTGCCCCGGCGACGACCTTCGCCCACCTTGACGGCACGGTCGTTCTTTCCCGGCAGATCGCCGAGCTTGGGCATCTATCCGGCGGTGGATCCGCTCGACTCGACCTCGCGCATCCTCGACCCGAACGTGCTCGGCGACGAGCATTACCGCACGGCGCGCGAGGTGCAGCAGATCCTGCAGAAGTACAAGGAACTGCAGGACATCATCGCCATCCTCGGGATCGACGAGCTCTCCGACGAGGACAAGCTGACCGTGTCCCGGGCCCGCAAGATCCAGCGCTTCCTGTCCCAGCCCTTCCACGTGGCCGAGACCTTCACCGGTAAGGCCGGCAAGTACGTCAAGCTGGAGGACACGGTTCGCGGGTTCAAGGAAATCTGTGAAGGCAAGCACGACGACATCCCCGAGCAGGCTTTCTACATGAAGGGCGGGATCGAGGAGGTTGTGGCGGCCGCGAAGGAAATGGCATCCGTAGAATAACCCTGAGGTGGCGCAATGGCAGGACTCATTCAAATTGAGATTGTCACACCCGAGAAGGTCGTCGTACAGGACGAAGCTCAGATCGTCATGGCTCCGGGCGTCATGGGGGAGTTCGGCGTGCTCATCGGCCACACCCCGTTCCTGACGGCCCTGAAGACCGGACCGGTGCACTACACCGATGGGCAGGGGGCCGAGCACTTTGTCTTCGTCAGCGGCGGGTTTGCCGAGGCGTTGCCGAACAAGGTGACCATTCTGGCCGAATCGGCGGAACGCCAGCGGGACATCGACGTCGAGCGTGCCCGGGCCGCCCTGGAGCGGGCTCAGAAGCGCTTGGCGGAGGTGCGGGCAAAGGATGAGGTGGACTTTGCGCGGGCGCAGGCCGCGCTCCATCGGGCGATCGTGCGGCTGAAGATCGCTGAAGGTCGATCCCAGCAGCACTGATCCGAAACGGATCCGGCGCCGACAACCGAAACAGAGTCCCGAGGGCAAACCGCTGCGGTTTGCCCTCGGTTTTTGGAACGTCAGGACCCATTGGACGCGAGCCGTCCGACCCGGCCGGCTCGCGCATCGTAGCAAAGGTAATCTGGAATGGCCCCTAACATCGCCGTTATCATTCTCGCCGCCGGTCTCGGAAAACGCATGAAATCACAGAAGGCCAAGGTGCTGCATGAGGTCCTCGGCAAGCCCATGGTGATGCACGTCGTCGAAGCGGCCCGGCAAGTGGCCGGTTCGGTGGTCATCGTCGTGGGAAACCAGGCGGATGAGGTCCGCCGGGTGGTCTCCCGCTCGGCCGAGGTGCTCTACGCCAATCAGGAGCGGCAGTTGGGCACCGGTCACGCGGTCATGTGCGCATTGCCGCATGTGCCGGAGGGGTGCGACCCGATTGTGATCCTCTGTGGGGATGTGCCGCTGATCCGGGCGTCTACCCTCAAGGACTTGGTTGCCGATCACTTGAGCAGCCGGCGGGATGTCACCTTGTTGGCTGTGGATCTGGAGCAGCCGTCCGGTTACGGCCGCGTATTGCTCGACTCGGACGGCAGGCTGTCCGGGATCGTGGAGGAGGCCGACGCTGATGAATCTCAACGCGCCGTCCGGACCATCAACTCGGGCATTTATTGCGTATCGAGGAGCTTCCTTGCGGGAGCACTCCCTCGCCTGGATCGTCGCAATGCCCAAGGCGAGTTCTACCTGACTGACATCATCCGCGTAGGGTACGGCGACGCACGCGCCCTCGGCATTTGTCGAGGGGGGGACCCGGACGAGATCCTGGGGGTCAACACCCCGGAGGATCTGCGCCGTATAGAGGCCGTCCTGGCCGTCCGGAAGGCGGATATTTCTTGACTTTTTGCCTAGGTTACACGTTAGATGGGCATCATTCGGTAGAAGGGGACGGCATGTCGAACACGGAGCCGCTTAACAGCCAATTCAGCGCCATCGAACATAAAATCGAACGGTTGGTCGAGATCTCGAAATCCCTGCAGGCCACCAACGTGGAACTGCACAATAAGATAAAGCAACTGGAGGAGGAACTTCACCGGAAGAATGAATCGGTGAAACGCCATGACGAGGAAAAGGCGTTCATCCGATCCAGAATCGACAATTTGCTGGCCAAGCTTGAGGGCGTGACCCGTTCATGAAAATTGACGGGCAGACTGGTCGGGAGCGTGATCGGATTGGAACATCTGGTAACGATAGAGCTTTTCGGGCAACCGTATACCTTCAAGTCGGACACCGATGTTGCCAAAGCCAATGAGGCCGCTGAACTTCTGTTGAAGGAAGTGCGGAAAGTTCAAGCCCAGCAATCGGGACCATCCACTTATATGCCCAAACTGACGATAATGATCCTCGCTGCGCTGAATATTGCAAATAGCATCATGCAATTGAAAAAAACCGGCGAATTCGTCGACCTGACAGCTGAGCGGTTGGCAACGCTGAACCGCAGGCTGGATGAAAGCCTGATGCAGCTGCAGGACTTTCGTCAGTACGGATGACCCCCGAGCGACTGTCACCTATCCCTTCCTCTCTCGCCCTTCTTAGCGGTTCGCGGTCGTGGATTTAGTCGACCTCGAACGGATCGCATCAGTATTCACCCAATGTATTTGGTGACCTGCGGCATCGCGCGGGCAAACCCGCATGACCCTGTTGTCCGGCCCGAGGGTGGGATCGTTCAAGCCGGACGCAACCGTTTCTCTGCAACGGGCCTCCGAGGCCCTGGGAGACACATCATATGATTGAAGGAATTCTGACTGGAGCGGCCGGCCTTGTCGCCGGTTTTGCGATTGCGTTCTGGGTCCGGGGAAAAATCGGCTCGCAAAAGCTCAGAGCGGCCGAAAGGGGGGCTGCCGGCATTCTGGAGGAGGCACGGAACAAGGCCGAGGCGGTGCTCAAGTCTGCCGATGTGGAGATGAAAGAAACACTTTTCAAGATGAAAAGCGATTTCGATCAAGAAGTCAAAGAGAACCAGGCGGAGCTAAAAAAACGCGAGATGCGGCTGGTCCAGAAGGAAGAGGGGTTCGACCGGAAGGTGGACCAGGTCGAGCAGCGCGACCAGGAACTCGGGCGGCGCGAGCGACTGGTGCAGAAGCGCGAACAGAAGGTGGAGGAAGACCAGCAGCAGATCACGACCCTGATCGACGAACAGAAGCAACAGCTTGAGCGTATTTCGGGACTGACCGCCGAGCAGGCCAAGGACCTGCTGGTTCGGGCCATGGAGAACGAGGCGCGCTTCGAGGCCGCCAAGCTGGTGAAGAAGATCGAGAACGAGTCCAAGGAGGAGGCGGACAAGAAATCCAAGAAAATCATCGCGACCGCCATTCAACGATACGCGGCCGATTTTGTGGCCGAGCGGACCGTGTCGGTTGTGCCTCTGCCGAACGACGAGATGAAGGGCCGGATCATCGGCCGAGAGGGTCGCAACATCCGCGCCCTCGAGGCGGCTACCGGGATCGACCTGATCATCGACGATACGCCGGAGGCGGTGATCCTCTCGGGGTTCAACCCGGTGCGCCGCGAGGTCGCGCGCCTGTCGCTGCAGCGCCTAATCTCGGACGGCCGCATCCACCCTGCTCGGATCGAGGATGTTGTGAAGAAAGTCGGCCAGGAGGTGGAGCAGACCATCAAGGAGGCCGGCGAACAGGCGGCCTTCGACCTTGGAATTCATGGAATGCACATCGAACTGGTCAAATACATCGGCCGGCTGAAGTTTCGGACCAGCTACTCCCAGAACGTGCTGCAGCATTCGATTGAAGTCGGATTCCTGTCCGGCATCATGGCTTCGGAGCTGGGCCTGAACACAAAGCTCGCCCGGCGCATGGGGTTGCTGCACGACATCGGCAAGGCGATCGACCACGAGGTCGAGGGGCCGCACGCGATCATCGGGTCCAAGCTGGCCAAGAAATACGGCGAGAGCCCCAAGGTGGTGCACGGGATAGCCTCGCATCACGAGGATGTACCGCCCAATTCAGTTTACGCCTTTCTGGTCCAGGCGGCCGACGGGTTGTCCGGCGCGCGGCCGGGTGCGCGCAAGGAGATGCTCGAGAACTACATCAAGCGACTTGAAGATCTGGAAAAGATTGCCAACGAATTCAAAGGCGTCGCCAACACTTACGCCATCCAAGCCGGCCGGGAACTGAGGGTCATCGTGGAGAGCGAAAAAGTGACCGACGACGAGGCGGTTATGCTTAGCAAGGATATCGCCCGCAAGATCGAGGAATCCCTGAATTTCCCGGGGCAGATCAAAGTGACCGTGATCCGTGAGACGCGCGCCGTGGAATTGGCCAACAAGTGAACCTGCGGGTTGGCGTGCGCAGAGCGGCAAGGTCCCAATCAATTAGGAAGACAGATGGCGAATCTGATTGACGTTCTGAGGGAACGCGGGTTCATCGAACAGATGACCCACGAGCAGGAGTTGATTGACTACTTCGGTGCCAACCGGGTGAGCGGCTACATCGGATTCGATCCGACCGCATCCAGCCTGCACATCGGCAGCTTGGTCCCGATCATGGCTCTTGCGCACATGCAGCGCAACGGCCATCGGCCGATTGCCCTAGTCGGCGGAGGCACCGGCATGGTGGGCGACCCTAGCGGGAAGACCGAGATGCGCAAGATGCTCTCGCTGGGTGAAATCGCCCAAAATGCCGCCGGGATCAAACGCCAACTCTCGCGATTCATCGATTTTGCGGACGGGCGTGCGCTGCTGCTGAACAACGCGGAATGGTTGGCTCAGTTGGAGTACATCCCGTTCCTGCGGGACATCGGACGGTACTTTTCTGTCAACCGCATGATCAAGGCCGAAAGTTGCCGAATGCGGCTCGAGTCGGAGGAGGGCTTGAGTTTTATCGAGTTTAACTACATGGTGTTGCAAGCCTATGACTTCCTGGAGTTGAAGCGCAGGCACGACTGCCGCTTGCAAATGGGCGGCAGCGACCAGTGGGGCAACATTGTGGCCGGTGTTGACTTAATTCGGCGTCTGGAGCAAACGACCGCCTACGGCGTCACCTTCCCGCTGATCACGACAAGCAACGGCGAGAAAATGGGCAAGACCGCCAAGGGAGCGGTGTGGCTTGATCCAGAGCGCACGAGCCCTTACGATTACTATCAGTACTGGGTCAACGCGGACGACCGGGACGTCGTGCGCTTTCTCGCACTCTTTACCTTTCTGCCGATAGATGAGATCCGGGCGTTGGAGCAGCTCGAAGGAAATGCCCTGAATTCAGCCAAGACCATACTGGCCTTCGAAACGACCAAGCCTGGCGCATGGGCGTGAGCAGGCCCTCGCTGTACTGCAGGCCGCGCAGGGGCTTTTCGGCGGGCGCAATGTGCCCGAGTCAATCCTCCCCTCGAGTAGTATCCCGCGCGGGACAGCGGAGATGGACCCGGCTGCAGTCCCCACCTCAAGCATCCCCGCCGCCCTTCTGACGACGGGCATACCGGCCTTCAAGCTGTTTCAAGAGACCGGGCTGGCCGCCTCTGGAGCGGCTGCACGCCGGCTGATTGACCAGGGGGGGGCCTACGTGAATGGTGAGCGCATCGATGACCACGACCGGGTGCTGTCTGATCGGGATCTTAGCCCCGAAGGCACGCTGGTGCTTCGTGCTGGCAAGAAGCGATTTCATCGGGTCCGCACCGAAAAATAATCACAGCGGCCCATTTTTTTCTTGACACCACGCTCTTGTTTGTATAAATTCGCCAAGTTTTGTCGCCGGTGCCACGTTGCACGGGCGAAGCGGCTGAAAGGTCGCGGGATTTAAAAATGATCCTTGACACCTGATCTTAAGATGGTCTATAAGACATCTTTTAGGCTCCTGAGAGAGAAGCGGGGTTTCGAAAGTTCGGTGAGGCGCCCCTCCTCAAAAAAAAGATTAAAAAAGTTCTTGACACTCTCTCGCAGATTAGTATATTAAACGAGCCGACTTGCTGCTCTAAGGGTTGTTGGGGCGCAAGAGAATAACTGGTCGGGTTTTTTTGATCTTTGAAAACTAAATAGTGGCGTCCGGTCGAGCCAAACTCCGTTAATTGCGTGCGGTTTTCGGACTGCACGATCCAGTTAAAGTGGAGAGTTTGATCCTGGCTCAGAATGAACGCTGGCGGCGTGCCTAACACATGCAAGTCGCACGAGAAAGTCCCAGCTTGCTGGGGCGAGTAAAGTGGCGCACGGGTGAGTAACGCGTGGGTAATCTACCCCTGAATTGGGGATAACACTTGCGAAAGCGGTGCTAATACCGGATAACATCCCTGTGGTCTTCGGTCCATGGTGATCAAAGGTGGCCTCTACATGTAAGCTATTGTTTAGGGATGAGCCCGCGTACCATTAGCTAGTTGGTGGGGTAATGAGCCTACCAAGGCAACGATGGTTAGCTGGTCTGAGAGGATGATCAGCCACACTGGAACTGAAACACGGTCCAGACTCCTACGGGAGGCAGCAGTGAGGAATTTTGCGCAATGGGGGAAACCCTGACGCAGCAACGCCGCGTGAGTGAAGAAGGCTTTCGGGTCGTAAAGCTCTGTCAAGTGGGAAGAACGTGGGAGATGGTAATACTGTTTTCTATTGACGGTACCTCTGAAGGAAGCACCGGCTAACTCCGTGCCAGCAGCCGCGGTAATACGGGGGGTGCAAGCGTTATTCGGATTTATTGGGCGTAAAGGGCGCGTAGGCGGTTTATCAAGTCAGATGTGAAAGCCCTGGGCTTAACCTGGGAAGTGCATTTGAAACTAGTAGACTTGAGTATGGGAGAGGGGAGTGGAATTCCTGGTGTAGAGGTGAAATTCGTAGATATCAGGAGGAACACCGGTGGCGAAGGCGACTTCCTGGACCAATACTGACGCTGAGGCGCGAAGGCGTGGGGAGCAAACAGGATTAGATACCCTGGTAGTCCACGCAGTAAACGGTGATCACTAGGTGTAGCGGGTATTGACCCCTGCTGTGCCGCAGCTAACGCATTAAGTGATCCGCCTGGGGAGTACGATCGCAAGGTTAAAACTCAAAGGAATTGACGGGGGCCCGCACAAGCGGTGGAGCATGTGGTTTAATTCGACGCAACGCGAAGAACCTTACCTGGGCTTGACATCTGAGGAATCCTTATGAAAGAGAGGAGTGCCCTTCGGGGAGCCTCAAGACAGGTGCTGCATGGCTGTCGTCAGCTCGTGTCGTGAGATGTTGGGTTAAGTCCCGCAACGAGCGCAACCCCTATCTTCAGTTACCATCATTAAGTTGGGGACTCTGGAGATACTGCCCCGGTCAACGGGGAGGAAGGTGGGGATGACGTCAAGTCCTCATGGCCTTTATGTCCAGGGCTACACACGTGCTACAATGGTCGGTACAAAGGGTCGCAAGCCTGCGAAGGTGAGCCAATCCCATAAAGCCGGTCTCAGTTCGGATTGGAGTCTGCAACTCGACTCCATGAAGCTGGAATCGCTAGTAATCGCGGATCAGCATGCCACGGTGAATACGTTCCCGGGCCTTGTACACACCGCCCGTCACACCATGAGAGTTGGTTGTACCAGAAGTCGTTGGACTAACCCGCAAGGGAGGTAGGCGCCTAAGGTATGGCTGATAATTGGGGTGAAGTCGTAACAAGGTAGCCGTTGGGGAACCAGCGGCTGGATCACCTCCTTTCTAAGGAAGATGCTCAAGAAGAATCAAAGTTAGGAAAACTGTACAAACTGGTTCGACCTGCCACTATTTAGTTTTGAGAGATCAAGAGCGGGTGTTTTAACATAATTGCTCAGTAGTTCGAAGCAAATCCCCGTATCTGGACATTCACTAACGGTGATCTGTCCACGCTTACTGGGGCCTGTAGCTCAGTCTGGTTAGAGCGCACGCCTGATAAGCGTGAGGTCGATGGTTCAATTCCATCCAGGCCCACCAGTCAGATTCTGGCCGCTGGCCAGCTTGCTCTTTTAAGACTTTAGGGGGTGTAGCTCAGTTGGGAGAGCGCCTGCCTT
>CAWBSC010000003.1:0-230000 GCA_963791285.1 uncultured delta proteobacterium | reverse complement strand
AGCCGGGCAAGGGAACCGGACTCGGTCTTTCAGTCAGTTTCATGATCATCCAGGGTTTTGGTGGCATGCTGGAGGCAGAGAGCTCCGTCGGAGAGGGGACGACCATGACCGTGCGGCTGCCTATCGTCCCACCGGCGTTTGCGGCCGACCCTCTCTGGCTTGCGGCGTCGTTAAATCCCTCTTGCCAGCTGGAGGCCCCGGAACTTCCTCTGGAGGCTGCCCCATGAGTATCGCGTCGCAGAAGATCCTCGTCATCGATGACGAAGTGAACATGTGCCACATGCTCGCCACGGTATTGCGCAAGGCCGGGTACGTCGTAGACACGGCTGCAGACGGACAGGCGGGGCTGCAGAAGACGATTCAGCAGGACTACGACTACATCCTGTGCGACGTCAACATGCCGGTGATGAACGGTATGGATTTCTTGAGGGCCGTGATCGATCGGCCCGCTCGCAGCTGCGTCATCATGATGTCCGCCTACGGCAGCATCGACACTGCGATCGACGCCATGAAACATGGGGCCTACGACTACATCTCCAAGCCCTTCAAGCCGGACGAGGTCTTGCTGACACTTAAGAAAGCAGAGGAACGGGAGAGCCTGAAGCGCGAAAACCGCCGACTAAAGGCCAGGATAGAGGAGATCGAGAAAGATTTCGCTTTTGGGGACATGGTGGGCCGCAGCCCCGGCATGTCCGGCGTGTTCGAGCTCGCGCGCAAGGCGGCGCGCTATTCGACCACCGTGCTCATCCTGGGCGAAAGCGGTACCGGTAAAGAACTGGTCGCGCGCGGCATCCACAACGAGGGGGAGCGTGCCGGGAAGACGCTCGTGCCCATCAACTGCGGCGGGATTCCCGAGACGCTGCTCGAGAGCGAGCTGTTCGGCTACAAGAAGGGCGCGTTCACCGGCGCCGACCGCAACAAGAAGGGCCTCTTTCAGGAAGCCGACGGCGGCACCATATTTTTGGACGAGATCGGTGAGCTGCCGCTGGCGCTGCAGGTGAAACTCCTGCGCGTTCTTCAGGAGAGCGAGGTTCGGCCGGTCGGAGAGGCCAAGGCCACGCGGGTGGACGTGCGCGTGATCGCGGCGACCGGAAAACATCTGGATGAGGAGGTGCGGCAAGGCCGCTTTCGCGAGGATCTCTACTACCGGCTGAACGTTCTCACCATCGCCCTGCCGCCGCTGCGCCAGCGACCGGAAGACGTGCCCTACCTGTGCCAGCATTTTCTGGAACGCTTCAACCGCAAGCTGGGCAAGGACATCTCGGCCATCAGCCCGGCCGCCATGGGGCGCTTGCTGGAATACGGCTGGCCGGGCAACGTGCGCGAGCTCGAGAACGCCATAGAACGGGGCGTCCTGCTGGCGGAGGACTCCATGCTGATGCCCGAGCACCTGCCCTCGACTCTGAGCCTGCACCGGGGCACAGCCGGACCGGAGCCCGCCCCGGGCGGCCTATCGCTGAAGGAGGCTCAGCGCGTCATCGAGAGAAAACTGATCACCAAGGCCCTGGAGGAAACTCGCGGCAACCGCACGCAGGCCGCGCGTTTGTTGGAGATCAGCCACCCCTCGCTGTTGAGCAAGATCAAAACCTACGGCATACCGTTGTGACGCGGGTGGACAGGGGAAGACTCGAGGAAGGAGCTGTGGAAGCGCGAGCGGCGCTGCGGGATACGCAACGCCGCGCTGACGGCACGTCTCCGGACCTTATTCTGGGAGGCCGTTGATCTTGTTGCGGAGTTTTCCGGAGCACTTGAAGGTGATCACACGCCGCTGCCGCAGCATGAGATCCTCCCCGGTCGCAGGATTGCGGCCGCGCCGCTGATTCTTTTGCTTGATGCAGAACTTGCCGAAGCCCGACACGAGGACATCTTCGCTTTTTTCAAGGTTGCCCTTGATGATCTCAATCAGCATCTCCACCAGATCGACCGACTGTTTCTTGGTGAAGCCGACTTCGTGAATCCGCGCGACGATGTCGTCCTTCGTCACCGCCATAAACGCCTCCTGCACTCCAGATTCATCCGGCTCGAACCATTCCCTGCTTCGACCCGCTCCCGCCGTCCCGGAAAGGCCCAATACCCAGACAACGCCTTGAGCGGGTCATCTGCGGCGGTCGCGGGCTGGCGTGGCCGTCGAGCGGCTATTCGTTCACGCGTTCCGTCTGCTCGGGTTTGGGCGGCAGGACCGCCTCGACCTTTTTCATGATGGTGTCGACACTGCGCATGATCTCGTCAATTTCGGCCTTCAGATCGAGGTCTTCAAGATCCTTCATGAACTGTCGTCCTGTGAGTTGCGGTGGGTCTGCGATTACTGCGATTTCAGACTAACCGGAAACCATACGTGTGTCAAGTCTGCCGGCCTAAAATCCATAAATTTTTCAACTGATTACTGCTGAAAACCGAATTCGGGTGTCGAAATGTGAGTTGCAATAGCAGCAGGTTTGGTTTACAAATAAAAGTTTAAAACGCGGAGCGTTGCATACGGTAATGTAAAGGTGTCTGCTTGACTGGAGGTTGAACGGGCTACCATGTGAGGCCCAGCAACGCGGACATCCGGTCCAAGGAGCCGCCCGTGAGTGACAACCTTAATCAGCGGGTCGTGAACGGCGTCGCCTGCCGCTGGCCAGACGCGGGCGTGGAGGACCGCATGCGACAGATTCGAGCCCATGCCCCCACCGGATCAAGACGATCGTTGACCGGGTGTCGCAGGGCCGGGAGCAGGCATCCGCTCTGACGAGGCTGGAAGCGCCCGGAATGCACGCGAACTCCGGCGTCACTATGCTGTTCCCTGTGGCGGAGTTAGCAAAAAGCCCCGCGCTTAGCAGCGCGGGGCTCACGGTGTTCAGTTGGAGCCGCCTCTCGGAATCGAACCGAGGACCTGCGCATTACGAGTGCGCTGCTCTACCTCTGAGCCAAGGCGGCTTATACTATAGGTGTTTACGAATCGGTCGTTCTACCGAATGGACCACGTCAGCACCGGCTGGATTTTCTACTGAGTTTATGGCGCAAAATCAAGACATAATTGATGCGTCTCAGACCGTGGCGGCCATCATCGACCGCACCCGTCCGGTGGACGTCTGCGGCCTTTCCGGCAGCGAGCGAGCCTATCTCATGGCCGCCGTTCTCGAGCGCTGGAAGGCGTCCATTTTAGTGGTGGTGCCTTCGATCGAGGATGCCCAGCAACTGGCGGAAGAGCTTCGCTTTTTCACTCGTCGCCGGGAAGTCCCGTTGCTCGTGTTCCCGGGCTGCCATGTCCTGCCCTTGAAGTTCCTCTCATATCACAATGAAACGGTCGCCGAGCGCCTGCGGGTGCTCTACCGTCTGATGTCGGACGACACCCCGACCGTGGTGATTGCACCCGTGTCGGCGCTCCTACAGCGCGTGATCCCGCGTCGGGAGCTCAACCGCTACGCAGAGCTGATCGTCGAAGGGGAGGAAACCGACCGCGAACGCCTGATGGCCAAGCTCACTGCCGGCGGCTATCTGCGGACCGCCATCGTGGAAGACCCCGGGGATTTCTCGGTGCGCGGCGGCATCGTCGATGTCTTCTCGCCGCTGTACCCGGACCCGCTACGGATCGAGTTCTACGGGGACCGCGTTGAGAGCCTGCGCTTCTTCAATGCCGGGGACCAGCGCCGGACCGGCTCCCTGGCCGAGGCCGTGATCCTGCCGGCGCGAGAATCGATCCTGTCCCCGGAGACATTACCCGAAATCTTGCAGCGTGTCCGGCTACTCGCGGCGGAGCTGAACCTGCCCACGGCTCAGCTTCGCACCGTCACCACGCGCCTGGCGAACCAGGAAGCATTTCCGGGCGTGGACGGCATGCTGCCGCTGGTCTATCCGGAGCTCGACGGATTTCTGGATTACCTGCCGGCGCAAGCGCTGTGCATCCGCGTCGACCCCGAGCGCCAGGACACCGCGGCGACGGAGGTCCGGGAGCAGACCCGGGCCAACGACAGCGCTTGCCGCGATGCCGGCAAGTTCTCCGTGCCCCCGGGAAGACTCTATCTCCCATGGGAGGAGGTGCGGGAACGGCTGCAGCGCCTGAAGCCGACCGGGTTCAAGCTCCTGGAGCTGACGGGATCGACGGCGGCTGCGGATTCCGATGAGCGCCGCATCATGAGCGTCCGCATCCAGGGCAACGGCGAGCTGTCGGCCGCCCTGCGGCGCACCCACGGGAAGGAGCAGTTGCTGCAGCCGCTTGCGGATTGGGTCTGGGAGCATCGTCGCGCCGGCCGTCGGGTGCTCATCACGTGTCGAACCAAATCCCAGGCGGAACGCCTCGCTTCGCTGCTTTTGCCCTACGGCCTGCAGTTCGAGCGGTCCGACGGGGCACCGGGGAAAGCGGGATCCGTGACGGCGCTTTGCCTGGGGCGATTGCGCGGCGGTTTCGTGTGGCCGTCCGAGAGCCTGGCGGTCGTGACCGAGGACGAGATCTTCGGGGCGCGTCGCGTGCACCGCGCCAAGTCCGAGGGCAAGCTGCGCGCCCAGCTTCTCAACCTGCAGGAACTCAAGCAGGGAGATCTCATCGTGCACGCCGATCATGGCATTGGGCAGTACGACGGCCTGCAGAAGCTCACGGTCGAAGGGGTGCGCAACGATTTCCTGACGCTGACCTACCAGGGCGGGGACAAGCTCTATCTGCCGGTAGACCGCATGGGCATGGTGCAGAAATACCTCGGGGTAGAGGGGCACACACCCGCGCTCGACCGGCTCGGCGGCAAGTCCTGGGAGCGCGCCAAGGAACGCATCAAGCGCTCGGCCGAAAAAATGGCCGGGGAGCTGTTGAAACTCTACGCGGAACGCAAAGTGGCAGAGGGGTACGCCTTCGGTTCCGCCGACGCCTATTTCCGCGACTTCGAGGGCGGGTTTGCCTACGAAGAGACGCCGGACCAGCTCAAGGCCATCGACCAAGTGCTCGAGGACATGCACCAGGGGCACCCGATGGACCGCCTGGTATGCGGGGACGTCGGCTACGGGAAGACCGAGGTGGCGCTACGGGCGGCCTTCATGGCGGTGACCAACGGCAAGCAGGTGGCCGTCCTGGTGCCGACCACGATTTTGGCCGAGCAGCACTATGCCACGTTCCGCAACCGCTTTCAGCACCACCCGGTGAATATCGCCTGCCTCAGCCGCTTCCGGTCCCGCAAGGAGCAGCAGGCCATCGTGACGGGCCTCAAGTCCGGCGCGGTGGACATCGTGGTCGGGACGCATCGCCTGATCCAGAAGGACATCGCGTTCAAGGACCTGGGGTTGCTGGTGCTGGACGAGGAGCAGCGCTTCGGCGTGCGCCACAAAGAGAAGCTCAAGGCCATGCGTGCGAGCGTGGACGTGCTCGCGCTCACGGCCACGCCGATCCCGCGTACCCTGCACCTGTCGCTGGTGGGGGTGCGCGACATCAGCCTGATCCAGACGCCGCCCGAGTTCCGCAAATCGATTATCACGTGCATCTCGGAGTTCGATACGGCCGTGATCGCCGAGGCCGTGCGCCAGGAGCTGAAACGCCAGGGGCAGATCTACTTTTTGCACAACCATGTCCACAGCATCCACAAGATGGCCCGCATCCTCCAGGAGCTCATCCCGGAGGTGCGCCTGGACGTCGCCCACGGCCAGATGAGCGAGGATGAGCTCGAGCGGGTCATGTACCGTTTCCTGAACCGGGAAATCGATCTGCTGGTGTGTACGACCATCATCGAATCCGGCCTGGACATCCCCTCGGCCAACACGATCATCATCAATCGTGCGGATTGCTTCGGCCTGGCGCAGATCTATCAGCTGCGCGGCCGCGTGGGGCGTGCCGAGGAGCAGGCCTACGCCTACCTGCTCGTCCCCGACGAGGGCCAACTCACGGCCGAGGCCCGCAAGCGGCTCAAAGTCCTGATGGAGCACAGCGATCTCGGGTCCGGCTTCCAGATCGCCATGAGCGACCTTTCGATCCGCGGCGGGGGGACCATCCTGGGCGCATCCCAATCCGGCCACATCGCCGCGGTCGGCTACGACATGTTCCTCCAGCTCATGGAGGAGGCGGTCGCCGAGCTGAAGGGGGAACCGGTGGCCCAGCCGCTCGACCCAGAGATCAACATCCCGCTGTCGGCCTACCTATCCGAGGCCTACGTGCCGGACATCGACCAGCGCATGACGCTCTACCGGCGCCTGGCCCGGATCACGGAGCTCTCCGAAATCGGGGACGTCCGCAAGGAGCTGAACGACCGTTTCGGCCCGCTGCCCGAGGAGGCGACCAACCTGCTGTTCAAGATCATGCTGAAAGTCCTGGCGCGCGCTTCCGGGATGACGCGCCTCGACATCAAAGACCAGCGCATGGTCATGTATTTTTCGGAGCACCGCCCGCACGCCGCCCAGGCGGTGGTCGATCTCGTGCTCGCCGACCCGGACCGCTACGAAATGTCCCAGGACGGGGTGGTCAAGGCGCGGCTGATGCAGCCGGGCACGCTCGGGCAGCTGGCGCAGGCCAAAAACATCTTGCAAGCGGTGTATCAGCGTGTTAATAGTCAAGAAAATTAAATTCTTATCCAATCTTCCGGCCGGGCGGGTCAGACCCGTCGAGACCGGTGTGGAGCATGCGGTGACCGTGCGAAACGGCCTATGGATGGGCCGGGGGATTGTTTTGGTCGGGATGCTGTGGATGATTGCCTGCGGGCCGGCCACCCCTGAGCGCGCGGACGATTACCTCGTGCGCGTAGGCCGGCACAAGGTCACCGCGGAGGAGTTCCTGCAGGCGTTCGAGTTGACCAAGACTGCCCACCCCGGCGGCATCGATCCATCCCCCGTCGTACTTCAGGATGCGCGGCGTCGGCTGCTCGATGAACTCGCAACCGAGCTGGTCTTGCTTGCCCGCGCAGACGCGGCGGGAGTGGCCGTGGCCGAGTCCGAGCTTGAAGCCGCGGTCGAGGCGGTGCGGTCCGATTACCCCCCGGGGGTGTTCGAACAGACCCTGGCAGAGGCTGCCGTTCCGCTCGAGGCGTGGAAGAAACGGATGCGGTCGCGCCTGCTGATGGACAAGCTCGTGGCCGTGGAACTTCAGCCGCGGATTGCCATCACTCCTGAGGAGGTGGCGGCCTACTATGACGAGCACTATCGTGGAAAGGCCGCAGGTGCGGACTCCGGGGAACGCATCCTGCGGCTGCAGGAGACCATCGTGGCCGACCTCGGGCGACGCAAGCTCGAAGAGGCGTTCGTCGTCTGGGTCGACGGGCTGAAACACACCTATCCGGTCGAAGTGAACCAGGCCCTCTGGGCGCAGATGGCCGACTCGGCACCTGTCGCTGTCCCGCCGCCCGCGGGGAAGTGATCCCGCGGCGCTAACCCGAAGAGGCACAACGATCCATGAGATTGGGGACTTGCTTTCTGCTGGCGATTCTGACCATGGCCCTCCTCTACCCCTCGTCCGCACCGGCTGCCCAAACCGAAACGGTCGATCGCATCGTCGCGGTCGTGAACGAGGATATCATCACCCAGTACGATGTCGAGCAGGTGTTGCGGCCGATGATCCAGAACCTGCGCGGCCAGGGTCTGTCAGCGGAGCGCGAACGGCAGGCGGTTGCCCGGATGCGCGGTGACGTCCTCAACAACCTGATCGACGGCAAGATCACCGAACAGGAGGTCAAGCGATACAAGATCGCGGTAACCGACGAGGAAGTCGAGAACTACATTCGCCAGTTCAAGGAACGGCGATCGCTGACCGACGAGAGCCTCAAGGCCATGCTGGCGCAGGAGGGGATGACCCTGGAGGAGTATCGCAAGGAGATTCGGCTCCAGCTGCAGCGCACCCGGCTGGTGAACCGGGAAGTCCGCTCGAAGGTCGTCATCACCCAGGAAGATATCAAGAAGTACTACGAGAAGAACAAGCAGAAATACGGCGGCAGTACGCAGTACTATCTCTGGAACCTCTTCGTGAAATTGCCGCCGGGAAGCGGGCCGTCGGACCGCACCGCGGCCAGGGAGCTGCTGGCCCGGGCGTCCGCGGAGCTGGCGTCCGGCCGCGCGTTCGAGGAACTTGCGCGGGCCCACTCTCGCGGCGAACAGGGGATCGAGGGGGCGGACCTGGGGTGGTTTCGCATCGACGAGCTCACCCCGCAGTTGCGCCAGGCGGTTCAGAACCTGACGGCGGGCCAGTGCTCCGCGACCGTGGAGTCGGACTTCGGTTATCAGATCGTCTACATCCAACGCATCGAGGAAACCGCCGCCAAACCGCTTCCCCAGGTGGAGGTCGAAATCCAGGACATCCTCTTCCGCGAGACCGTGGACAACCGTTTCGCCAGCTGGATTTCCGAGCTGCGCAAGCGCTCCCACATCAAGGTCGTGGAACCATGAGCCATCGGCCAATGCACCGCCGCCGACTCGGAAGCGAGACCGCATGAGCACGGGCCCCGTCGACACGGGTCGGACGTCTTCCATGCGCGAGCCGACCTTCGGGCGTTACCTCCAGACCGTGCGCCTTGAACGCGGCCTCCGGCTGGAAGCGGTGGCGGACGAGACCCGAATTGCGCCCAGTACCCTGAAGGCCATCGAGGCCGAAGACTTCGACCGCCTGCCTCCCGATGTGTTCCTCAAGGGGTTCCTGCGGGCCTTCGCCCGCGCAGTCGGCGCCGACGAGCGTGAAGCCCTTGCACTCTACCTGGAGCACTGTCGGTTCCAGGAGGTCGGCCGCCCTGCTGCGGCTTCCCCCCCCGCGGCGCGCCGCGCAGGCGCCTGGAAGCTGGCGGTCCTGCTGGCCGCCCTCGCGGGCCTGATCGCGCTGTCGTTGCTGGCTTACGGGTACTGGTCTCAGGAGCGTACGGCCGAGGCTCCGCCGCAGCCGCCGGCGGCTGCGGCGCCCGCCGCAGCGCCCGTCCCGCCCCCGTCCGAGGCGGCCAAAAGACCCCACATGCCGGCGGGCCCCGTCTACGTCCTGATGATCTCGGCCCAGGAGGAGAGCTGGGTCAAGGTCTCCATCGATCAGGGAACCCCGTCCGAGTATCATCTGAAGGCCGGCGGTCAGCTCCGCCTGGAAGCCGCGACCGGCTTCAACCTGCTGGTGGGGAATGCGGCCGGGCTCAAGATGACCCTCGACAACCGGCCGGTCCCGGTCCCGGGCAGGCGCGGCGAAGTCGTCAACCTGCAACTGCCCTGAGGCGCAAGGGCGCCTCGCGCCCGGCGGATGCAAGCGCACATGTCCCAGTTCTCCACCTCGGCCATACTCCTTCGGCGGACGGACTACGGCGACTACGATCTCATCCTCTCGGTCTTCTCCCTCGAGCGCGGCAAGCTTTCCCTCATCGCGAAATCGGCCAAAAAGAGCAGCCGCCGGTTCCCCGGCGTGCTCGAACTCTTTTCCGAGATGGACCTCGTGGGGTCAACCGGTCGCGGTCGCGGACTGGCCGTGCTGCAGGAAGCCGCTCTGAAGCAGCCGTTCGCGCGGATCCGTTCCGCACCGCTGCGGGTGGCGTACGCCAGCTACTGGGCGGAGCTGGTGAACGATTGGATGGAGGAAGGCGTGGAGCACCCCGCCCTTTACGGTCTCCTGCGCCACGTGCTGGGCGAGCTGGACCGCGGGGAGGTGCCGGAGGCGGTGCTCAGCATCGTCTTCCAGATGCGCTTCCTCAGGCTCTCGGGGCACGACCCCAACCTGGCGTGCTGTGTCCTCTGCCGTCGGGAGGTCGATTGCATCCCGCCCGGCCGGCTCGGGGTGGATGTCGTCAAGGGCGGGATCGCCTGCCCGACCTGCCTGCCCGGGTTCCCTGAGGCCGGGCACCTGTCCAAAGGTACGGTCAAGCAGCTGCTCTGGGTGTCCAACGGCGATCTCGGCCGGGCGGCGCGCATGAAGTTCGGCGCCGAGGCCGCTGCGGAGGCCTTGCGCTTTCTGGAGAGATTTGTGCCCCACCACCTGGGGCGGGAGCCGCGGAGCCTCAAGGTGCTCCGCCAGCTGCGCGGGGAGTGAGAGGGGACGGTTTCGCCGGAAGCCCAATATCTGCGTTGCGCTGCGGCCCGCGGGTCCTGCGGCGTACAGGGAGTACGCCTCGGACCGCGCGCCTGGCGCGCCTTGATCTTGGGCTTCGGGCGAAGCCGATACAAAAGGTCCGGTTGCTGGAGCTGCCAGAGCCTGTTTCTTTTTCCCCTCCGCTTGCGGGAGGGGCAGGGGGAGGGAGGGTGAGAGGGTGCCGCTGAGAGTGTCCACATCCAAAAGGCTAAATCATGTTCAGCCGGACTCCGCAAACACCTCTTTCGACTGGCGGAAGGCGCTCGAGGAAGAGGGGCCGGTCGCGGTGTCGGCGCCTTGCCGTGTGGACTACGGCGGGACGCTCGACCTGCGCACTTTTTCCTATCCGCTGCAGCCCCTGGGCCCGTGCACGGTCAACCTGGCCCTGGATCTGAGAACGACTGTCCGCCTGGAGCCTTACGCCCGCGGGCGCGTGAAGGTGAGCTCGCGCGGGTTCCGGCCGGCTGAATTCGCCCCGGGCGCGGCGCCGTTCCGCCACCCCCTTGGTCTGATGTTCGCCGTGGCCGCGTTTTTTGGCGCCGGCGGTGTTCACATCCGGATCGAATCCGAGTCCCCGCCGCGCAGTGCTCTCGGCGGCTCCTCGGTGGCGGCCGTGGCCCTCGTGCGCGCTTTCTTCGAGGCCGCGCGGTGCGGTACGGGTGTCGACCGGGGGGCTGTGGCGCTGACCGCGCACGCGATCGAGGAGAGTGTCGCCGGCGTGCCCTGCGGGTACCAGGACCAACTGGCCGCCGTGTTCGGCGGCGCGAATCTGTGGCACTGGGTCGCGCTGCCGCGGCGGGATGTCTATCGGCGCGAGATCGTGGTCCCGCCCGCGCGGCTGGCGGACCTTTCGCCCCACCTGCTCGTCGCCTACGCCGGGGTGACCCACGCCTCCAGCGACATCAACGGCCGCTGGGTGCGGCAGTTCGTGGCTGGCCGGCGGCGCCGGGAATGGGCGGAGATCATCGCTTGCACGCGGCGGTTTGCCGACGCCCTGCGCCATGGCCGCTGGGATGAGGCCGCGGAGCTGATGCGGCGCGAGACCGACATTCGCCGGCGGATGACGCCCGACGTGCTCGAACCGGTCGGTCGGCGACTGGCGGACGCCGCACACCGCAGCGGCTGCGGAGCGCGCTTCGCCGGGGCGGGCGGCGGGGGCTGCCTCTGGGCGGTCGGCGCGGCCGAGTCGATGCGGGCCTTGGAAGAACGCTGGCGGGACATCCTGGACCGGAGCCGGGGTGCGCGCCTGCTGCGGGTGAAGCCGACGGCGGAGGGGCTGCGGGTCGAAGCGCCGCGCTGATCCGGGCGGGGCCTCCCGAATGCGCGCCCGGAGCGGGTCTACGGGCCGTCCGGCACCGTACTTTTCGCTTGGCATTTGCGGGGAAATGCTCTATCAACCATCACCTTGGCTGCTGGCCATCAACCTGCGTGCATGCACGCGGTTGCGCGTGCACCGGTGAAGCCCTGCCGTGCGTGTGTCTTTTCGACCTGCAGCCGAACATCCACGCCACCCGCGCTGCGGGTGGGGCGTTGACTCCACTCCATCCGCAGGAGTTCTTCATGTATTTTCAAGACGTCATCCTGACGCTTCAGAACTACTGGGCGCGCAAGGGGTGCCTGATCGTCCAGCCCTACGACCTGGAGGTCGGCGCGGGGACCTTCCACCCCGCGACCTTTCTGCGGGCCCTCGGCCCCGAGCCCTGGAATGTCGCCTACGTCCAGCCTTCCCGCCGCCCCACCGACGGACGCTACGGCGAGAACCCCAACCGCCTGCAGCACTACTACCAGTTCCAGGTCATCATCAAGCCCTCGCCGCTGGACGTCCAGGACATCTACCTGGAGAGCCTGACCGCGCTCGGCATCGACCCGCTGTAGCACGACATCCGCTTCGTCGAGGACGACTGGGAATCGCCGACCCTGGGCGCCTGGGGCCTGGGCTGGGAGGTCTGGCTGGACGGCATGGAGATCACGCAGTTCACCTATTTCCAGCAGGTCGGCGGCATCGAGCTGTCCCCGGTCTCGGTCGAGATCACCTACGGGCTCGAGCGCATCGCCATGTACCTGCAGGAGGTCGACAACGTCTACGACCTGCAGTGGAACGGCGATCCTGCGCTACGGCGACGTGCACCACCGACAGCGAGGTCGAGCAGTCCACCTACAATTTCGAGGACGCCGACGTGGACATGCTGCTGGAGCCTGTTCGCCACGTACGAGGCCGAGTCCCAGCGCCTGGTCGCGGCAGGGCCTGGTGCTGCCCGGCCTACGATTTCTGCCTCAAGTGCTCCCACCCCTTCAACCTGCTGGACGCGCGCGGCGCCATCAGCGTGACGGAGCGCACGGGCTACATCGGCCGCGTCCGCAACCTGGCGCGCGCTGTGCCGAGGCCTTTCTGGCGCAGCGCGAAGCCATGGGCTTCCCGCTGCTCCAGCGCGGCGGCAGGTCCGACCGGGACATCCAGCCGGGCGAGGTGCGCGCATGAAGACGGTGTTGCTCGAAATCGGAACCGAAGAAATTCCGGCCGGGTACATCGACCCGGCCCTCGCGGCACTCGGCACGCTCATGGCGCAGCGGCTGTCCGATGCGCGCGTGGACCACGCGGGCATCACCACCTGCGGAACGCCGCGCCGCCTGACGGTGGTCGTGACGGGGGTCGCGCCGCGGCAGCGGTCGATCACCAGCGAGATCCTCGGCCCGCCCCGCCGTGCGGGCTACGACGCCGAGGGTCGGCCCACGGTTGCCGCCGCCAAGTTCGCGGAGAAGGTCGGCGTGCCGGTCGAGCGCCTGGAGTTCGCCGCCACCCCCAAAGGCGAGTACCTCTGCGCGCGGGTCACCGAGAGGGGGCTCGCAACCGCCGTGTGCCTCAAGACGATCCTGCCGGCGGTGATCGCGGCCATCCCCTTTCCCAAGAGCATGCGCTGGGCTGACCTGCCGGCGACCTTTGCCCGCCCGATCGTCTCCATCCTGGCGTTGTTCGGGACCACGACCGTCGGCTTCGAAGCGGCCGGCATCCGCAGCGGCCGTACGACGTTCGGCCACCGCTTCATGGCGCCGCGCAAGATCCGGGTTGCGGATCCCGCGGTTTACGCGGAGACCCTGCGGGGGGCCTGGGTGATCGTCGACCCGGCGGAACGTCGGCGCACGATCGCCGCGGCTGTGGCCGAATGCGCGGCGTCGGTCGGCGGCCGCGTCCTGCCCGACGAGGGTCTGCTCGACGTGGTGACCCACCTGGTGGAGTACCCGGCGCCGGCCGTGGGTCGCTTTGCCCCGGAGTTTCTGGAGGTGCCGCGCGAGGTGCTGATCACCGCGATGCGGGAGCACCAGAAGTACTTCGCCGTGACCGACGACCAGGGGCGGCTGATGCCCCACTTCGTTGCGGTCAACAACACGCCGGCCAAGGACATGACGGTGGTCGCGCGCGGGCACGAACGCGTGCTGCGGGCCCGGCTGGAGGATGCGAAGTTCTTCTTCCACGCGGACCGCAACACCTCGCTCGAGAGCATGGTCGCCAAGCTCGCCGCAGTGCTCTTTCAGGCCCAGCTGGGCTCGGTGCGCGACAAGGTGGAGCGTGTCGAGCAGCTGGCGCGCATCACGGCCGGGCGCATGGGCGGGGACGACCGGCTGGTGGCCCACGTCGGCCGGGCCGCGCGGCTGTGTAAAGCCGATCTCGTCAGTCACATGGTGGGAGAGTTCCCCAAGCTCCAGGGGACGATGGGGCGCGTCTACGCGCTGCTCCAGGGCGAGGAGGCGGCCGTGGCCGCTGCGATCGAGGAACACTACCGGCCGGTGGCGGCCGGGGCCGAGCTGCCGGCGACCGCGGCCGGCGCGATCCTCGCGATCGCCGACAAGCTGGACACCCTCTGCGGCTGTTTCCGGGCCGGCCTGATCCCGACCGGCGCGGCCGACCCCTATGCCCTGCGGCGCCAGTCGATCGGCATTCTGCAGATCCTGCGCGCGCGGGGAATTACCATCCCGCTGCCGGAGATCGTCGCCGAGGGGCTGACCCGCTTCGGGTCGGCGGCCGATGCGGACATGACCGTCAAGGTGTGTGCCTTCCTGGAAAACCGCCTGGCGCACTTGATGACCGAAGACGGCCTCGACAAGGACACCGTCGCCGCGGTGCTCGGTGCCGGCCTGACGGACGTCCCGTCCGCCTGGCGGCGCGCGGAGGCGCTGCAGCGGCTGAAGCGCAAGCCCGATTTCGAGCCCATTGCCGCGGCCTTCAAGCGCGTGGTCAACATCATTCGCAAGTCCGGGGATGCCGCCGGGGGCGAGGTCCGCGAAAGCCTCTTCGCGCACTCTTCGGAGGCGGGACTGCTCGAGGCGCACCGGGCCGTCCAGGCCGGGGTCCAGGCCGACCTCGCGCAGGGGCGCTACGACGAGGCGCTCGCGCACGTGGCGACCCTGGGAGGGCCGGTCGACGCCTTTTTCCAGGATGTCATGGTCATGGCGGAGGACGCGGAGGTGCGCCGCAACCGCCTGGCGCTGTTGATGCGCGTCGCGGGGCTCTTCGACGCGTTTGCGGATTTTTCAAAGCTCTCGGCCTGAGATCTCAGGCCGGCGACCAGAGGAGAGGAACCTATGCCGTATGACCCGGAAAAAGACAAAGTCCTGAAGCGGTGGAAGTGCGACCAAACCGGGCTCGTGGTCTCCATCAACCAGTACGGCGACGGGGGCGCCAAGCTCCAGATCGGCCCGCGCATCCTGATGAAGCGCGACGGCACCGAGGGCGCGCCGGTCAAGGCCGGACGCCTGTCCATCGAGGATTTCCTGTGGCTCTACGAGATGATGGACGAGATCAAGGACGACCTGACCCGCCTGAACAAGCCCGAGTGACCCTCGGGCCGGCGGAAGCGTAAATCCGTGCCGCCCCGGGCGGACCTCATCCAGCCCCGGCCGGGGCGGCGCTCCCCCCGGCTGGGACCCACCGCGATCCTCGCGGCGACCGGGCCGGACGTGGCACTGCTGGCCGCCTGCCTGCAGGCCGCGCCCGACGGCGGCCGTTCGATGTTCACCAGCCGCCTCTACCCCGGCCGGGACGGCGGGGTTTCGCTGGTCGGCCCGGCGATCGGGGCGCCCTACGTCGCGATGCTGGTCGAGACGCTGGCGGCCTGGGGCGTGAGAACCCTCGTGTTCGTCGGCTGGTGCGGCGCCATCGCGGCCGAGATCGCGATCGGCGGCGTGGTGGTGCCCGGGGCCGGCCACATCGACGAGGGGACCTCCCGCCACTATGCCCCGGACGCGCCCGTCGCCCGCCCGAGCCCGGTTCTATCCGCGCGGCTGGCGGAGGCCTGCGCCTGCGCAGGCCTCGCGGTATCGGTCGGTGGCGTCTGGACCACCGACGCCGTCTTCCGCGAGAGCCCCGACAAGATCGGGCGCTTCCGCGCGCTCGGCGCGGTGGCCGTCGACATGGAGGCCTCGGCCCTCTTCACCGTGGCCGCCTTCCTCGGGATCGAAGCCGCGGCCCTTCTGCTCGTGTCCGACGAGCTGTCCTCCCTGACCTGGCGTCCCGGGTTCAACCATCCGCAGTTTCTGCAGGCCCGCGAGGCGGCGTGCCGGGCGGTGGCCGACCTGGCCGCGCGCCTGTGACCGATTCGCTTTCCCTCCCCGTCCAGACGGAGGAACATCGATCCGACCAGGCAACAGCCGATCCCCGCGAGTGCGATATGTTTTCCGATTGTGAGAGATAGGGAAGGAGGAAGGCGGCGAGGCGGACTGAAGCTGCATCGTCGGTGCCTGCCCGGTGCGCGCGCCGGGCGGGCACCGACCATGCGGGGCGCTACTTGACCCCCAGCCTCTTGAGGGTGGCGGCGTCGGCCTTGCCGGTGGAGGGCAGGCCGTTCTTCTTCTGGTAGTCCATCAGCGCCGCGTGGGTCTGCCTGCCCATCTTCCCGTCCACTTTCAGCTGATAGCCTTCCTTGTTGAGCGCGCTCTGAACGGCCTTTGACTGGCTGCCCGCCGTGGCCTTGCCGGCCGCGAAGCCGTCGACCGTCCCGACCAGCAGAAACGCACACACCCCGAGCATCGCGAGCACCTTCGTGAGACTCTTGACCATGGTCCTTCTCCTTCCGATTGAGTGAATGCCGGCGTCCGGCCCGGTGCCGGATAACCCGCTTTCGTTTGCCTTTAAACATAACGGGGAATTCAGGAGATGCAAGTATTTTTAAGGCG
Source organism: uncultured delta proteobacterium (assembly GCA_963791285.1). Classification (GTDB taxonomy): domain Bacteria; phylum Desulfobacterota; class Desulfobacteria; order Desulfobacterales; family SpSt-501; genus SpSt-501. The sequence goes on along the minus strand of CAWBSC010000003.1, from coordinate 213,862 downwards.
GCCGCGATGCGCGTTGAAATCATGCGCCGACCCGTTCGGAATACGGTCGTGCTGGGCCGCCGGGAGGTTGCGTCTCCCGGCCCGAATGGATTATATGCAATTTCATGACACTCGATCGCACGAAGTGGTCCGATATTTCGGTCGATCAGCTGACCGAGAAGCAGGCCCGGTCCGAGCTGAAGGAGCTCGCGCGCCTGATCGCCCACCACGACCGGCAGTACCATCAGAAGGACGCGCCGGAAATCACTGACGCGCAGTACGACGCCCTGCGGCGGAGAAACGACGCGCTCGAGCGCCGTTACCCCGAATTCGCCCTGCCCGCGGGCCCGTCGGTCTCGGTGGGGGCCGCGCCCGCCTCGGGGTTCCGCAAGGTGCGCCACGCCGTCCCGATGCTGTCGCTCAACAACGCCTTCGCCGAGCAGGACGTCCGCGACTGGGTGGACGGGCTGCGCAGCTTCCTGCGCGAGCCGCAGGCCCCGATTTCCCTCTGCTGCGAACCCAAGATCGACGGCCTGTCCTGCGCGCTGCGCTACGAGGGCGGCTGGCTCGTGACGGCGGCCACGCGCGGCAACGGCGTCGAGGGCGAGGAGGTGACCGCCAACGTCCGCACCATCGGTGACGTGCCCCAGAACCTGGCTGGCCGGGGGATCCCCGGGATCCTCGAAGTCCGCGGCGAGGTCTACATGTCCGACGAGGATTTCCTGGCGCTGAACGACCAACAGGAGCGGCCAGGCGGCAAGCGCTTCGCCAACCCGCGCAACGCCGCCGCGGGGAGCCTGCGCCAGCTGGACCCCGCCGTCACCGCTGCGCGGCCGCTGCGCTTCTTCGCCTATGCCTGGGGCGAGGTGTCCGAGCCGCTGGCCGACTCCCAGTGGGAGGGGCTCGCTCGGCTGCAAGACTGGGGTTTCCGCCACCCGGAACCCTCCGCCCGGGTGGTGGTGACCGAGGGCGACCTGGGCGCGCTGCTGGCCTACTACCGTGAGTTGGAGGCGCAGCGTGCGCGCCTGCCTTTTTCGATCGACGGGATCGTGCTCAAGGTCGACCGCCTCGACTGGCAGAGCCGCCTCGGGGTCTCGAGCCGCTCGCCGCGCTGGGCGATCGCCTGGAAGTTCCCGCCCGAACGGGCCGTGACCGTGGTGGAGGGCATCCAGTGCCAGGTCGGCCGCTCCGGCAAGATCACCCCCGTGGCGCTGCTGACACCGATCACCGTCGGGGGGGTGATGGTGAGACGCGCGACTCTGCACAATGCGGACGAGATCGCACGCAAGGACATCCGTGTCGGGGACACGGTCATCATCCAGCGCGCGGGTGACGTCATCCCGCAGGTGGTGGAGGTCGTCGCCGCGAGCCGCCCGGACGGCAGCGCGCCCTTCCGGTTTCCGGGCGAGTGCCCGGTCTGCGGCAGCCGCCTGCTGCAGGAGCAGGGCGAGGCGGACACCTACTGCACGGGCGGGCTCGTCTGCGCGGCGCAGGCGGTGGAACGGCTGAAGCACTTCGCCTCCCGGGACGCGTTCGACATCGAGGGCCTCGGCGAGAGGAATGTCGAGCTCTTTTACGCCAAGGGGCTGATCCGCTCGCCGGCCGACATTTTCACGCTCGAGGAGCGTGACGGCCGCGAAGGCCCGCCGCTGCGTGAGTGGGAGGGCTGGGGCGAGCGGTCCGCCGCCAAATTCTTCGAGGCCGTGCGCCGTGCGCGCGCGGTCCCGTTCGACCGGTTCATCTTCGCGCTCGGCATCCGCCAGGTGGGGCAGGCCACCGCGCGGCTGCTGGCCCGGCACTACCGGCGCTTGGCGGATTGGCGGGCCGCCATGGAGGCCGCGCGCCGGTCGCGGCGGCCAGGAGCACGCACGCCTGCTCGCGATCAACGGCATCGGGGCGAGCATGGTCGAGGACATCCTGGCCTTCTTCGACGAGCCGCACAACCGCGAGGTCCTGGACCGTTTGACTCTCCCAATTGGCGGACAGTCGCCGCTGCTGGATGTGACGGAGGTCGAGCCTTCGGGCGTCGCCTCCCCCCTCGCCGGCAAGACGATCGTCTTCACCGGCAGCCTCGAGTGCATGAGCCGCAGCGAGGCCAAGGCTCAGGCTGAGGCGTTGGGCGCCAACGTCTCCGGGTCGGTCTCCGGCAAGACCGACTACGTCGTGGCGGGGCCGGGCTCCGGGTCGAAGGAAAAGAAAGCCCGCGAGTTGGGCCTGACCATTCTGACCGAGCAGCAGTGGCTGGAGTTGGTCGGGGCAAACGGGAAATAGAAATTCGAAACCCGAAATTCGAAATCCGAAAATAGGAAGCAGCTGTTCAATCTTAATAACCCCATTTGATTTTCATGCATTCGATATTGGTGCTTTGGATTTGTTTCGGATTTCGATATTCGGATTTCGGGTTTACTCTCCTGGAGGTTCGGCATGACGGACCATGTGCGGATCCATGTGATCGTCACCGGGCGGGTTCAAGGCGTCGCGTTCCGTGCTGACGCCCGCTGGGCGGCCGGCCGCGCCGGGGTCACCGGCTGGGTGCGCAACCGGGCCGACGGGTCGGTGGAGGCGGTGGTCGAAGGCGCGCGGGCCGCGGTCGAACAGATGCTGGCCTGGTTCCGCCAGGGGTCGGCGCTGGCGCGGGTGGATGCGGTGACCTGTGAGTGGGAGCCGTACCGCGGCGAGTTCGGGGACTTCAGAATCGTGCGTTAGCTCGAAACAGAGCGGGCCGGGCATCCGCCCGACCCGCTCGAAATCGTCGCGTGCGTCAGCGGACGTCGATCACATGGCGTCCTTTAGGGCCTTGCCGGCCTTGAACTTTACGACGGTGGAGGCCTTGATCTTGATCGGGGCGCCGGTCTGGGGGTTGCGGCCTTTGCGCGCCTTCCGCTTGGACTTGCTGAAGGTCCCGAAACCGACCAGGGTCACCTTGCCCTCGGGCTTCTTCAGCGCCTTGGTCACGTTTTCCATGAAGGACTGCAGGGCCGCCGCCGCGGCCACCTTGGGAATGCCCGCATCCTTCGCCACTTTGTCGATCAGTTCCGCCTTGGTCATGGGGGTCTCCTCTTTGAAGTGAAGTTCTGACTTGCAGCGCTCGTGGGGCAACGCCGGCGTTTGAAGCTCATTACAGAAAGACGGAGAGCGTGTCAACAAGATTCTACGCGGCTGCATCCACGCAAGGCCGCGCCCTGCCTGTGTTCGCGGCACTTCCTCCTGCTCAGTCCTCGCTGAACAGCGCCTGGACGAACCCCTCCGGGTCGAAGTCCTGCAGGTCCTCGATCGCCTCGCCGATGCCGATGTACTGCAGCGGCAGATTGAAGCCCTCGCAGATGGCGATGACGATCCCGCCCTTGGCCGTGCCGTCGAGTTTGGTCAGCGCGATGCCCGTGACGCCGAGCGCCTCGTTGAAGAGCCGCGCCTGCGACACGGCGTTTTGCCCGGTGGTCGCGTCCAGCACGAGCAGCACCTCGTGCGGGGCCTCCGGCAGGCGCTTGGCGATCGACCGCTTGACCTTCTTGATCTCCTCCATGAGGTTGACCTTGGTGTGCAGCCGGCCGGCGGTGTCGACGATGACGATGTCCACGTTGCGCGCGAGGGCCGCCTCGACCGCGTCGTAGGCCACGGCTGCCGGGTCGGCGCCGTCCCGGTGGCGCACCAGGGCCGCGCCGGCGCGCTCGGCCCAGATGGCGAGCTGGTCCACGGCGGCCGCGCGGAAGGTGTCCGCGGCCGCGATCAGGACGCGCTGGCCCGCGGCCGTGTAGCGCGCCGCGAGCTTGCCGATGGTGGTGGTCTTGCCGACTCCGTTCACGCCCACCACCATGATGACGTGCGGCGCGGCGGCCGCGGGCGTCGCGGCCGGGCGGTGGCGCGTGAGGATGGCCCGGACTTCGTTGCGCAGCGCCGTCTGCAGCTCGTCCGCATCGGCGGGCCTGGCCGCTGTGAGTCGCTCGATCAGCGCGGTGGAGGTCTGGACCCCGACGTCGGCCGTGATCAACAGCTCCTCGAGGTCCTCCAGGACGCGCGCGTCGATCTTGCGATTGCCGGTGACGATACGGGCAAAGCCGCTCGAGAGGCTGTCGCGCGTCTTGGACAGGCGCTGCTTGAGTCGCCCGAAGACCCCGGCCCGCGCCGGCGCGGCCGGCTCGGACTCCGGCTGCGCGTCAGGAGTCGGGGCGACAACGGATTCGGCTGCAGGGGCGGGTTCCGCCGGTGTCGGGAGCGGCTGAGGGGGGGATGGGGATTGGTCGGCCTGCGGCGGAGTTTCGTCTGCAGGTACCGGTGTCTTGTCTTTCTTGCGCCAGAACCAACCCAAGGCGGGAACTCCTTCCACAACCGGTGCAGGCGGCGCGGCGGAAATCCGGCCAGCCCGCCCGAGAGGTCTCCAGCTTGCATGTGATGGGATCGAGTCGCCGGAGTGATACACCGCGACGCCGGGAGGCGTCAACGACCGGCGCTCACGCCGCCTCCGCCTCGGGCCGCTTGAGGTTGACCGACACCACCTTGGAGACACCCTTCTGCTCCATGGTGATGCCGAAGAGCGTGTCGGCGAACTCCATGCTGCGCTTGTTGTGGGTGATCATGATGATCTGGGACTTCTCCCCGATGTGCTGCAGCAGGTCGTTGAACCGAAAGACGTTGGACTCGTCCAGCGGGGCGTCGATCTCGTCCAGCAGGCAGAAGGAGGTCGGCCGGATCAGGAAGATCGCGAAGATGAAAGCGATGGCGGCCATGGCCTTTTCGCCGCCGGACAGCAGGCTCATGCGCGTGAGCTTCTTGCCGGGCGGGTGGATCATGTACTCGACCCCGGTTTCCAGCGGCTTGTCCGGGTCCGTCAGCACGAGCTCGGCCGTCCCGCCGTTGAACAGGCGCGGGAAAACCTCGCTCAGCTTCTCGTTGATGGCCTGGAAGGTCTGCATGAAGCGTTGCTGCGAGACGGTGTTGATTTTGCGGATCACCTTGTGCAGGTCCTCGATCGCCTTCTCGAGGTCGGCCTTCTGGGCCTCGAGGAAGTCGTGGCGTTCGCTCAGCTGCTGGTACTCCTTGATGGCCCCGAGGTTCACGTCCCCGATGCGCGCGATCTTGGTGCGGAAGCGTCCGAGCTCGGCTTCGAGCGCCTCGGGGTCCGGGGGCTCGGCCCCCTCCGGCAGGGGCGGGCAGGCCGCCTGGAGCTCGGCGAACGGGATCTGGTAGCGGTCCTCGAGCTGCCGGGTCACGTGCTCGCACTTGAGCTTGCGCTGCGTCTGTTCGAGCTCAAGCATGCGGAACTGCTCGAGCGCCTTTTCGCGCTGGTCGCGGATGGCCGAGATCCGCTCGTCGTTCTGCTTGAGCTCGGCGTCGATCGCGGCGTAGTCCGTCTCGTTGCGCTCGATGTCCTGGTCGAGGTCGGCGACCTCGCGATACATGCCGGCGAGCGTTTGCTGGTGGGATTCCGCCGACCCCTTGCAGCCGGCGGCCTTTTCGGTCTTCTGGGCGATCTCGCGGGCGAGCTGCTCCAGCCGTCGCAGCCCGTCGGACTGGAACTCCCGCAGCCGCTTCAGGCTGTTGGTGGCGTTTTCGAGCCTGGCGGTGAGCGAGGTCATCTCCAGCTTGAAGTTGAGCACCCGCTGGTTGAACTCCTGCTGGCGGGTGTTCAGCTCGGCGATCCCGGTGGTGTGGCGGGCGACGTCGGCCTGGGCCGCCTCAATGTCCGCCGTGATCGCCGCCAGCGCCCGGTCCGTGCGGCCGATTTCGTCGTCGAGGTCGCTCGCCTCGCCCATCAGCTGCTCCTGCTCGAGCTGCACGATCTCCATCTGGCGGCGCAGCGTCTTCAAGTCCTCGGAGGCCTTGTAGAGCGCCTTCTCCGCCTCGATCTCCAGCTCGCGCGCGCCGTTCTTCTGCTCGATCAGCTTCTGCAGCTCCACGTCCAGGGTGCGGACCTCGGCCTCGATCCCCTTCAGCTCCAGGCGGGCCTGTTCGAGCTTCTGCTCGAGCGCCTTGCCCTGGCGCTCGGCCTCGCGCAGCTCCTGCTTCTTGGTCAGGATGCCGCTGCCCGCCTCGCGGCTGCCGCCGATCAGGAACCCCCGCGGCGACACCACGTCCCCCGCCCGCGTCACGATCGTCTGGATCCGTCCGTTGCGGTTGAACAGGGCGACCGCCTCTGCAAGGGTTTCGGTCATCACCACGTTGCCGAGCAGCGCCTGAGCGATGGGTTCGAACCCCGGCTTGACCGCAACGTGCTGCAGCAGCAGCATCTCCGGGTCCGGGGCGGCGCCGGCGGGGGCCGAGGTGTCGTGCAGAGCGGCGGCCGGGATGAAGCCGCTGCGGCCGGCGCTGTGACGTTGCAGGTAGTCGATGGCGGCAGTGCCCGCCTGCTGCGATTCGACGATGATGTACTGGAGCGATTCGCCGAGCGCGGCCTCCACGGCCGTGGAGGCCGCGGCGGCGGGTTCGATCACGTCCGCGACCAGGGCCACGATGCCCTTCAGGTCGGCCTCGCCGGCGGGGGCGGCCGTGCGCGCGTGCTTCATCACGGCCCTGACCCCGTCCTTGTACCACTCGAAGTTGTCCTCCATCTTCTTCAGGGTGGCGAACTTCGAGCGGACGGTCGAGCGCTCGAGCTCGAGCGTCTGCGCCTGCTTGACGGCGGCGCCGAGCGCCTTGGAGCGTTCATCGAGCCGCGTGCGGGTCTCGGCGATCCGCCCGCCCAGGGTCTCGATCTCCGCCTTGACCGATTCCAGGCGGGCGGTGGCGCGGCCCTCGCGCTCCTGGGCCTCGGCGATGCGCTTCTGGGTCTGGGCCTCCTCCTCGTCCGCGCGCCGCAGCCGGCGCTTGAGACCCTCGCGGTTGTTGGAGGCGTTCTGGTGCACGTTGCGGTACTGGGCCTCGCGGCTCATCAGGTCCATCAGGTGCGATTTGGCGGCCTCGGCCTTGCGCCCCATCTCCGCGATTTCGGCCGCCAGGCGGTCCTGGGTGCCGCGTTCCTGGTCGAGCGCCGCGCGGATGCGGGTCAGCTCCTCGCGCAACGTCAGGCCGTCCGCCTCGCCCTGCGCGATTTCCGTCTGCAGGCCGCAGTTTTTCTCCTCGAGGGCGGCCCGGGCGGTCTGGAGCTCGCCCGTCTCGCGGGACAGGCGTTCCATCTCGCCGCGCAGGTGCTTGAGGTCGTTCTCCACCCGGTCGATGGTGCGCTGGGCCTCGAACTTGCGGTTCTTCTGCTCGCCGATCGCCTGGTTCTTCTGCCAGCGCACCAGCTTGATGCCCTCGACCGCGGCATCCAGCGTCTTCAGCTCGGAGGAGTGCTCGAGGTCCACGTCCCGCAGCCGCTGCAGCAGCGCCTCGGTTTCGTCGATTTGCCGCGTGAAGTCCGCGACGTGGCGCATGCCCAGGCGCACGTCCAGCTCCTTGGCGCGCGCCTGGTATTTGTTGAAGAGCCCGGCGGTGCGCGCCTGGCGCTTGAGGCTGCCCATCTGGCGCTTGATCTCGAGGATGATGTCCGCGACCCGCAGCAGGTTCTGGTGCGTCGCGTCGATCTTGCGCAGCGCGTCGGTCTTGTGCTGCTTGTAGCGAGTGACCCCGGCGGCCTCTTCGACGAAGTAGCGCCGCTCCTCCGGCCCAGCCTCGGTGATGATACCGATGTTGCCCTGCTGGATCACGGAGTAGGAGCGCGACCCCAGGCCGCTGCCGAGGAAGAGGTTGTGAACGTCCTTCAGCCGGCAGGGCTGCTTGTTGAGCAGGTAGGCGCTCTCGCCCGAGCGATAGAGGCGGCGGGTGACGTTGATCTCGGTGAAGTCCCGCAGTTCCTCGGGCGCGTTGCCGTTGTCGTTGGCAAGCGTGAGCGAGACCTCCGCCATCCCCATGGGCGGCTTGCCGTTGGTGCCGGCGAAAATGACGTCCTCCATGGACTTGCCGCGCAGCTGCTTGACGCTTTGCTCGCCCATCACCCAGCGGATGGCGTCGATCACGTTGCTCTTGCCGCAGCCGTTGGGCCCTACGACCGCGGTGATACCGGCGGGGAAATCGATGACGGCCTTTTCGAAGAAGGACTTGAAGCCGGAGATTTCGATTTTCTTGAGCTTCATATACGGGGATCTCCTCCGTGCGTGGATCGAAAGCGAGAGTCGGCTGCCGGCGTTGGTTTTCCACCCGGACCGCCCTTCGCAGCCTGCAACAGATCGACACCGTGTTTTATTGAAACGCATGATAACAGGGTGCAGGATGCATGTAAAGCAAAAACACTATAAAAAGGGGGTTGGGCGATGGGCGTCTACAAGATGTAGTATTTGGGCAGTTGTTTAAAATTATTCGACTTTTTCCCCCGACGGGGTGGCCGGAGCCGTGGCAGGGCTGTCCTCGAGGCTTGAAGACACGATCCCGACGTCGTCGCGCGGCGACCAGCCGAGGTGGGTCCAGAACTCGATCCCGGCCGGGTTGTCCCGCATGATGAAGATGTGGCATTTGGCGATGCCCTCGGCCCGCAGGCCGTCCGTCGCCCGCTGGACCAGCCGCCGCCCGATCCCGCGGCCGCGGTGCCCCGGGTCGACCGCCAGGTGGTGCAGATAGCCGCGGCGGCCGTCGTGGCCGCAGAGCAGGGCAGCGACCACCCTCCCGGAATCCTCGACCACCAGGCTTAGCCCGGGGTTTCGGTCCAGGTAGCGGCCGATGGCCTCGGGGCGGTCGGCGCTGCTGAGGGCGACCCCCGCGCACCGGCGCCACAGGTCGATCGCAGCCTCGTAGTCTTCGGAGGTCATCGTGCGAATATGAATTGTCATGGCGGCAAGGGGTGTGCGCCCATCGCACTCGAAACACCAAACACCCAAATACCCATCCACCGTGTCCGGTTGCCCCGTGTTTACGCGCCGCAGGGTGCGCCTGTCAACCCCGTTGGAGGGCTTGACACCACGCGGTGTGGCCCGGTATGGTCCATGTGAAGACGTCATCACCAACCCGACGACGGAGGGCGATCATGGCCGAAACACCCACACCCGACCTCGGCGACCTGTTGCAGCACCCGGTGGTCCAGCGCGCGGTGGACGACTGCAGCCTGGAACTGAAGGCCCGACGGGACTACCGCCCGCCCGCGTGCGAGGTGTTCCACACGGCCTACACGGTGCTCGAGGAGACAGACCGCTACCGGTTCACGATCGACAAGGAGGCGGAACACCTGCTGCCCAACCTCATCCGCAACCGCGTGCAGGTGGTGCGCGGGAGGGCGGACCTGCCCGTGGACGCCCTGCGGAATTACACGCGGCGGCGCAACATCGGCATCGTGTTCTCCGGCGGCCCGGCTCCCGGTGGGCACAACGTCATTGCCGGCCTGTTCGATGCGGCCAAGCGTGCCAACCCCGACAACCGCCTGTTCGGTTTCCTGGTCGGTCCCGACGGGGTGGTCGAAAACGAGTGCCTGGAGATCACCCGGGAGCGGGTGGACGCCTACCGCAACCTGGGCGGGTTCACCATGCTCAAGACGGGCCGCGCCAAGATCGACTCCAGGAAGAAGGTGGACATGTCGCGCCAGACCTGCAAGGAGCTGGGGCTGGACGCGCTCGTCATCGTGGGCGGGGACGACTCCAACACCAACGCGGCCTTCCTCGCGCAGGAGATGTTCGACGACGGCATCCAGGTGATCGGGGTGCCCAAGACGATCGACGGCGACATCCAGGTGCGCGATGACAACGGCCACGTGCTCTGCGCGGTGTCCTTCGGGTTTCACACGGCTGCCCGCGCCTTCGCCAACGCGATCGCCGGGCTCAGCAACGACGCGAGTTCGGACATCAAGTACTACCACGTCTGCAAGGTCATGGGCCGCGTGGCGAGCCACCTGGCGCTCGAGGTGGCCCTGCAGTCCCACCCCAACATCACGGTCATCGGCGAGGACCTGGTCGACTTCGTGGACGAGGACCGACTGGGAAAGGCTAGGCGGGACCGCACGACCGACTACACCGCCTTCGGCATGACCCTGCGGCACCTCTCCCGCATGATCTGCGACGGGATCGTCAAGCGGGCGGCCGCGGGCAAGAACTACGGGGTGATCGTGATCCCGGAGGGGGTGCTCGAGTTCATCAACGAGGTGGAGGTGTTCATCATGAAGCTGAACACCATCATCGCCGAGTACAACCGCACGCGCGACCGCGACTTTCACTCGGCCTTTCCCTCACTCGAGCAGAAGCTGGAGTTCCTGCACCGCCTGGCCCAGCGCTCGCGCGACGACTCGTCCTTCAAGCTGTGGAACACCCGCGACGAGGACCTGTTCAACGACCTGCCCGAGTTCTTCCAGGAGGGGCTGTTGACCGAGCGCGACAGCCACGGCAACTTCCAGTTCTCGCAAATTCACACCGAGCGCGTCCTCATGGGTCTGGTGCACGACTATCTGAACATCCTGAAGGAAAAGGGGCTCTACACGCTCGGGATCCAGCGCGAGTACGTTCGGCAAGACCCTGCGCAAGGGCGGGCTGGACCCGGACCGCTTCGGCCCGGCCATCTTCCAGAACTACGGCGCGGGCGACTACCTGCTGACCAAGACCTCGATCATCTCGGCCAAGACGCTGCGGCAGGAGTTGGAGCGGGCCGGACTGCTGCAGCCGCAGGACCCGCTGCCGCCCGTGGTGGAGGGCATTTACAAGAAGACGGTGCCGAGCTTCAAGACCCAGGAGCACTTCTACGGCTACGACGGCCGCGGCAACGACCCCACCCGCTTCGACTGCATCTACACCTACAACCTCGGCCTGACGGCTTTCAGCCTGATCGCCAGCGGAGCGACCGGCCAGATGACCGCGATCCGCAACCTCGAGCGCGGCTTCCCGAAGTGGGAGCCCATCGGCATTCCCATCGCGCCGCTGATGCACCTCGAGGACCGCAAGGGCAAGCTTGCGCTCGTGCTGGAGAAGGCCCTGGTGGACCTGGGGTCGGTGGCCTTCAACGTGTTCAAAGAACACCAGGACCGGTGGCTCGCGGCCTGCCCGGGCGAAGACCACTACCGTCGCCCCGGACCCATCCGCTGCGACGGCAACGACGAAGACCGGCCGATCACCCTCGTGTTGAACGCCCTCACCGCACCCCCGGGCGAGTGAGGGGCACCCGTTCGACGGTCCGGTCGACCGCGGTCGAGGGTCCAAAACTAAAGCGGCGCACCGTTCGTGGTGCGCCGCTTCAGTTTTGCCGGGGGCGGGAAAACCCCCGGTGATCGGAGGCTCAGCGTCCCCGGTACTGACTTTCGAGCCGCGCCTTCTCCGAATCGGTCAGCATGCCCAGGCGGACCATCAGGTCGCCGACGCCCACCTCCCGCAGGGCCTTGATCTTGAGGACGGCATCCGGCTTCTTCTGGTGCAGGCTAAAGAAGGTGTGGTTCAAATTCGGCTTGCTCTTCTTCAAAAAGTAAACGTTCTGGATGACGCTTGCCTCCTGGCCGTAAAAAATGACGTGATAGCTCAGCAGCAGCCAGGCCCCCCAGGCAGCGGCGCCGAGGAGGAGGTAGAACTTGATGCGCGACCACATGCGGCCGTTTCCTTCCTGACGAGAATCTGTTAGAATTTATCTATATTCTACCAGCCTTCGCCGAGAGGGTCAATTTTCCGAACCCCGGGGGGTCGATGGACGCAGCGCGCAAGCGGTGGTTCTCCCGCGTGAACATGGCCGATTCGATGGTGCTCACCGCCGTCTTCCTGGCGGCCGCCTACTGGGCCCTCGAAGCCCTGATCAACCTTTTCTCGCCGGGAGAAATCAGCTTCTACCGCGAGATCTTCGGGCCGAACGCCGGCGACATGGGCATGCGCGTCATCGTGCTCTGCCTGTTCCTGATCTTCGGCTCGCACGTCCAGTTCACGATCAACAACCGCAAGCGCGCCGAGCAGGCCCTGCGCGAGAGCGAGGAAAAATACCGCACCATCCTGGAGAGCATCGAGGAGGGCTATTACGAGGTGGGGCTCGACGGCCGGCTGCGGTTCGTCAACGACTCCACCTGCCGCATCCTGGGGCGCACCCGGTCCGAGCTGCGCGAGCTGGACCTGCGTCGCTTCCTGGCAGACGGAGACGACCCGGTCCTGGACGACACGTTCGCGGAGTGCCGCCGCACAGGGCGGGCCGTGAAGGCCTTCGAGTGCGAGCTGAGGCGGGACAACGGCGAGGTGCTCTACGTCGAGGGCTCCGCCTCGCCGCTGCGTGGACGGGGCGGGGAGCTCGCCGGGTTCCGAGGGATGCTGCGGGACCGCACCGAGCGCAAGCGCCTGGAGATGGACCTGCTCGACTCCAACCGCAAGCTCCAGCACGCCCGCGCGGCCACCATCCTCGGGCTGGCCAAGCTGGCCGAGTACCGCGACGAGGGGACGGGCACCCACCTGGAGCGGATCCGCGAGTACGCGCGCCTGCTGGCCGAGGAGCTGGGCAGGCTGCCCGCCTACCGGCAGACGATCGACCAGGGCTTCATCGACGACATCTACCAGTCCGCGATCCTGCACGACATCGGCAAGGTCGGCATCCCGGACGCCGTGCTGCTGAAGCCCGGCGAGCTCACGAGCGAGGAGTTCGAAGTCATCAAGCGGCACACCGTCTTCGGCGGGGACGCCATCACCTCCATCCAGTCCCGGATCGAGGGGCGCACGTTTCTGAACCTGGGCCGCGAGATCGCCTACAACCACCACGAGAAGTGGGACGGCTCGGGCTACCCGGGCGGGTTGAAGGCCACCGCCATCCCCCTGGCCGCGCGGATCGTGGCCGTGGCCGACGTCTACGATGCCCTGACCACCAAGCGTTTTTACAAGGAAGCCTTCTCGCACGAGAAGGCGCGCGGCAGATCATCCGCGACCTGAGGGGGAGCCATTTCGACCCGGAGGTCGTGGAGGCTTTCCTGGCGCTGGAGGACGAGTTTAACCGGGTGCGGGAGGAAAAGATAGGGCAGGAGCGGAAAACCTCGGCCGCGGCGGGGACGGGCCCGGCGCGGGACGCGATGCCGCAGCGCGGCCCCCCTCGGTCTCAGCGGGGCGTGATCCTGAACCACAGCCTGCCCCTGAGCGGGTCAGGACCCGCGCCACAGCCTCCGTCCGGCGCCACCCCGCTGGTCGTCGACGACTGGCCTGTGTCGGCGCCCTCCGCCCAGAGCCAGCGGCCCTGGCGCTCCAGGAAATCCCTCAGCGCGTCGCCCGCGATCAGGATGCCGTGTGCCAGAAAGCCCGGACCGAGCTCGCGGGCGACCAGGTTGAAGAGCTTGAGCTGACGTGACCCGCGTCCGCTCGTCGGCGGCCGCGCCGGCGGCCTCGTGCGAGATCTGCCGGCGCATGGCGGCGTAGCGCCCGCCCCTGCGCAACACCGCCCCGGCCAGGCCGGGCATGGCGGCCGAAAGGGCGACGTCGAACCGTCGCCGACCACGGCGGACTGCGGATCGTCGACCGCTTTGCCGTTGAGAAACAGGGTCTGGACCCGGTCCCTCAGGTAATCCGCGGCAATGCCGCCTCCCGGCAGAGGAAATCTTCAACCGATGCCCGGCCGGCCGTTTGACCGAAAGCCCTGACCCAGCAGCGGCGAGGAATCGCGATATGCCGCCGGCAGTGACCGTCAGCGTCAGCCGGCAGAGTTGTTTCAGCGTCCATCGTACATCCTTCAAAAAAAATCGGGGAGGCCGGGTGCCTCCCCGGTAGTCAACCTGTAACCGCGCGCGTCTACCAGTTGAATACCTGGTCCAGCTCCTCGTCCTTCATCATGAAGGTGACGTTGTGCGGCGGCAAGCGGCTCGTTGTTGAAGTAATCGCGGCAGCCGGTCCTGCTCCTTGGTGAAGCCGGCCCTGCGTGTTGAATTCCCGCTCCATGTTTCAGGATGGACTTTGCCCAGCGCCGACCACGTCGTCGCCGGTCAGTGGCTGTGCCGTAGAAGCAGCCGAGCATATCGAGCAGCGCCTGGAAGGTTTCCGGCTGGTCCAGGATGGCGAAGGCGATGAACAGGCACATGCCGGTCGAGTCGATGGCCGCCGTGGCGATCTGCAGGTTGCGGGACAGCTCGATCTGCCCCTCGGGCTTCAGCGGATCCACGTTGCCGCCGACGCTCGAGGATGTTGGTGGTGATGGCATAGCCGGCGGTGTGGTCGGCGCCCATGGGTGCTGGTGGCGTAGGTGACGCCGATGCCCTGGACGGCCCGCGGGTCGTAGGCCGGCATGGCCTGGTCCTTGACCACCGGCACCCGCTCGACGCCGAAGACCTTGCCGGTCACTGCCGGCGCCGCTGCCGAGGATCCGGCCGAGCGGGGTGCCCTTGCCGACTTCCTTGACCAGCCTGATGGCCGCCCTGCGCGTCGCCGAACTTGATGACGCCCGGCCTCCATGGCCACGCCGATGGTGGCCCCCATCTCGATCGTGTCCAGGCCGATGTTGTCGTCCAGGCGGTCCAGCATGGCGATGGCGTCGAGGTCGTCGATGCCGCAGTTGCCGCCGTGGGCCCAGACCGTCTCGTACTCCGGCTGCTTGGTCAGGTAGTGGCCGTCCTTGTCGTTGTAGATGCCGGAGCACTGGATGACGCAGCCGCGGTGGCAGCCGTGGGTGGCCGAGCCTTCGCCGCCGCGCGCGATCTCGGTCTGCGGCCTGGGTCTCGCCGCTGATCTTGGAGCAGCCGTCGAATCGGCCCCTCTTGAAGTTGTTGGTCGGGTAGCCGCCGGCCTCGTTGATGACGTTGGTGAGGACGTTGGTGCCGTAGGTCGGGCAGGCCCTGGCCGGTGACGGGGTGCTTGCGCAGGCCCTCGACGAAGTTCCTGTTGGCTTCCTTGAACTTGTCCGGGTCTTTGGGGCGCGCATCGCGCATGCCGGTGTCGTCGACGACGATGACCTTGACCCCCTTGGCGCCCATGACCGCGCCGACGCCGCCGCGGCCGGCGTGCCGGGTCGGCCGCAGCTCCATGTCGGTGAAGGCGATGGAGGCGGCCGGCAGCTTCATCTCGCCGGCCGGGCCGATGGAGATGCAGGCGACCTTGTCGCCGTAGTCGGCTTATCTTGTCCACCACGGCATAGTTGCCGAGCAGCTTCAGGCTGTCGTCGGCCATGATCTCGACGCCGTCCTTGTTGATGAGCACTTGGTAGAGCGTGTCGTCCTCGGGCTTTCCTTCCAGGACGATGGCCGCATAGCCGAGCGTGCCAGCATCTGGGAGGCGCTGGCCGCCGGCGTTGGCTTCCTTGATGCCGCCGGTGAGCGGGCTCTTGCAGCCGACCGAGAGCCGGCCGGACATGGCCGCCGCCGTGCCGCTCAGCAGCCCGGGGGCGATCACCAGCTTGTTTTCCGCGCCCAGCGGATGGCAGAGGGGGGGACCTCCTTGGAGACGATGGTCGAGGTCAGCGCCCGGCCGCCCAGCCCGGCATAGCTGCCGATCGGTTCCGATGTGACCTTGGGGCCGCCTGCCGCGCCCATGTCGATTCTCAGAATCTTGTCCATTGGCCCTCCTTGGTCGATGAGGTTGTCGGGGTTGCGTCACCGTTGGATTTTGTCCTGTTATTATCGGTTTGCCGCGGTAAAGTCAAGATTGACCAGGACTGACAGCCCCTCTCATCCGTTGCGTCCGGCGAAGGCCTTCATGAAGTCCCCGAGCGCCTCCACGGCCTCCCGGGAGACGGCGTTGTAGATCGATGCCCGGCAGCCTCCGACCGAGCGGTGGCCCTTGAGTCCGCCCAGCCCGTTTCCGACCGCTTCGTCCAGGAATCGCTTCTCGAGTTCCTCACTCGGCAGCCGGAAGGTGACGTTCATGAGCGAGCGGCTCGCGGGTTCGGCCGTGCCGCGGTAGAACCCGCCGCTCGCATCGATCGTCGCCGTAGACCCGTGCGGCTTTGGCATCGTTAATCGCGGCCATTTTCTCCAGCCCGCCGACGGTCTCCTCGAGCCACTTCAGCACGAGCTGGACCGTGTAGATCGCGAAGCAGGGCGGCGTGTTGTAGAGCGAGTTCTTGGACGTGTAGGTGGTGTACTTCAGCATGACCGGGAGCTTCTCCGGCACGCGGGCAAGCAGGTCCTCCCGCATGATGACCATCGTCACCCCGGCCGGGCCGATGTTCTTCTGCGCACCGGCATAGACGACCCCGAACGGTGCGGGGTCGAAGGTCCGGCTCATGAAATCCGAGGACATGTCGGCCACGAGCGGCACCGCGCCGGTGGTCGGGAATTGCGCCCACTGCGTGCCGCGGATGGTGTTGTTGGAGGTGATGTGCACGTAGACGGCGTCCGGGCTGAAGGCGATGTCCGCCGGGATGTAGGTGAACTGGCGGTCCTCGGACGAGGCCGCCACCCGGATGGGTTTCTCGAGCACCCGCGCCTCCTTGATGGCGTTGGTGGACCAGGTGCCGGTGTTCACGTAGTCGGCCGAACGGCCGTCGGCGAGGAAGTTCATGGGGATCATGGCGAACTGCAGGGTAGCGCCGCCCTGCAGGAAGACGACGTGGTGGCGCGAGTCGAGCTTCAGCATCCGTCGCGTTCGGGCGACGGCGTCGGCCAGCACGGCCTCGAACTGCTTGGACCGGTGGCTCATCTCCACGATGGACATGCCGGTGCCCTGGAAGTTCAGGAAGGAGTCCCGGATCTCTTCCAGTACCGGGAGCGGCAGGGCGGCCGGGCCGGCGTTGAAGTTGTGGATGCGATGGACTGCCTGCATGGTGAACCTCCTGTTTGCGGTTGAGGCTTTTCTACTTCCACCAACCGGCGCGGTTGTCAATCGCTTTTGAGCGTGCATTGACAACCTGCGCAGCTTCACCCTATTACGTCTTGCGAGAATCAACGCTCGCCCGGAACAGGGTTCAGGGTTCAGTTCGTTCAGGAAAACGGACTTCCGCTTTCGGTCTTTTCTCCTGTACCCTGACCACTGAACCCTGGCCCCTCTTACCGCCCCAAGGGAGAGGCCGTATGCTGAAGATCCTGGACCACCCGTCGCCGGCCGCGGAGAAGGCGCTCACGCGCATCGCCGCGCGGGGGCTGGACTACACCCGCAAGGAATTCGGCGCCGTGAGCCGTATCCTGGAAGAGGTCCGCCGGCGCGGCGACCGGGCGCTGGTCGACTACACCCGTCGCTTCGACTGTCCGGGCTTCGCCGCGGCCGACCTGCGCGTCGGAGCCGCCGAGATGAAGTCCGCCCGGTCGGCGGTGGGCCGCGACTTCCTGCGGGCGCTGAACCGCGCCGCCACGCAGATCGAGTCCTTCCACCGGCGGCAGCTGCGCACCGGGTTCATGACTCTCGAGCGTCCCGGCACGATGCTCGGCCAGGTGGTGAACCCGGTGCGGCAGGCGGGCGTCTACGTCCCCGGCGGCACGGCCGGGCGCACCCCGCTGGTCTCGTCGGTGCTCATGGGCGCCATCCCGGCGCGGGTGGCGGGCGTCGAGCGGATCGTCATGGTGACACCGCCCACGGCCGGGGGCGGCGTCGCGCCCGAGTTGCTCGTGGCCGCGCGCAAGGCGGGCGTGGACGAGGTCTACAAGATCGGCAGCGCCTGGGCCATCGGGGCGCTCGCTTTCGGGACCGCGACCGTCCCCCGGGCGGACGTGATCGTGGGGCCGGGGAACCTCTTCGTGGCGCTCGCCAAGAAGATCGTCGCGGGCACCGTGGGGGTCGACATCGTGGCCGGGCCGAGCGAGGTCCTCGTGATCGCCGACGACACGGCCACCCCCGAGTTTGTCGCGGCCGACCTGCTGGCCCAGGCCGAGCACGACCCGACCGCCTCGGCCGTGCTGGTGAGCCCGGTGCGGGGTCTGGCGGAGGCGGTGCGGGACGAGGTGGAGCGGCAGCGCCGGGAGCTCGCGCGCGCGGAGATCGCGGCCGCCTCGATCGACCGGTTCGGGGCGGCGTTCGTGGTCACCGACCTCCGGGCGGCGCTCGCGCTCGCCAACCGGCTCGCCCCCGAGCACCTCGAGCTGCACGTGCGGGAGCCGTTCGCTCTCCTCGGGGGGGTTCGCAACGCCGGCGCGGTATTCGTGGGGGAGTACACCCCGGAGGCGGTCGGGGATTACGTCGCCGGGCCCAACCACGTGCTGCCGACTGCGGGCACGGCGCGCTTCGCCTCGGCCCTGTCGGTCGATCACTTCCTCAAGCGCACGAGCATCATCCATTATTCGCAGGCGGCGTTCCGGCGGGAAGCGCAGGACGTCCTCAGCCTGGCGCGGGTCGAGGGTCTGGATGCACACGCGCGCTCGGTGAGCGTCCGGCTGGAGGGCCGCCGCAAGCGGAGAACACCCCCGGCGGGTAGCTGAACGCCTGCTATCCGTCACCCCAGGCGTGGAGTGCGCTGGCCCGTATGCCCGTGGACCCGTGAAAGCCTTGCGCACTTGCGCAAAATCGCTTTCCGGTACAAGTAAGAACGGCGTACCGGGCCGTCAGCCAAGGCGCGCAAGCCGGGCGGAGCGAGGCGTGCTGGCAGTACGCCGCAGCGACCGAACGGCGCCGCGCAACGCCGGATCACGGCCCGATACGCCGTTTTACGAAGTCGCTAGAAGGGTTTTCGCCAGTGATAGACGCGCAGGGGGGGGATGTTGAGGAACTCGACCTTCACGTCCGGGCTGCCGAGCGCATCCGGGGCGAGCTCGGCGACGCGGTTCATGACCTGGTAGGCCACGAACCGGCCGCCCGGGGCCATGCAGTCCCAGATCGTGCGCAGGATGCGGCGCCCCACCTCGGGCGGCATCGTGGAGAAGGGAATGCCTGAGATGACCGCGTCCGGCCGCGTGCCGGGAGCGCAGCGGCCGTTGCCGCAGGCGAGCGCCTCCCGCAGGTGATCGGCGCTGCCGGGGTAGACGCTCAGGCGCGGGTCGGGGCAGGCCTTGAGGTAGCTCACGAATTCCGGGTTGATCTCGATCGCCAGCAGGGTCGACGCGGGCGAAAGCGCTTTCAGGATAGCACGGGTGGTGCCGCCCGTGCCCGGCCCGAGCTCCACCACCAGGCGCGCGTGGGTCACCCCGGCGGTTTCGACCACCCGCCGCTCCAGGAACCGGGAGCTGGGGATGACCGAGCCGATGCCGGACGGGTTGCGCAGGAATCCCAGAAAGAACGCAAGCTGCCCGTTCCCCCACCGATGACCGTTGGTCTGTGACTGCACGTGCATCCTTTCCCCTTTTGTCTCACCCACCGTCATGCTCCCGAAGCGTCGCCGCGGTCCGCAAGCCAATCCAGCAGCAGCCGCACCCCGAAGCCGGTCGCGCCGGGGGTCGTGTAGCCGTCTTCTTTTTTATTGAAAGCGGGGCCGGCGATGTCGATGTGGGCCCAGCGGGTCGTCCCCACGAACTCCGCCAGGAACAGCGCGGCAGCGATCGCCCCGCCGTGGCGGGAGGGCGGCATGTTGCTCAGGTCGGCCACGTCGCTCTTGAGGAGGTCCTTGTAGTCCTCGGGCAGCGGCATGGGCCAGCAGCGCTCGTGGGTCCTGCGGCCGGCGGCAGCGATCGCTTCCTGCAGCGGCAGGTTGTTGGCAAAGAGCCCCGCGATTTTTTCGCCGAGGGCCACCACGCAGGCGCCCGTGAGCGTCGCGACGTCGATCAGGACTTCCGGGTTGAAGGCGCGGATCGCGTGGGCGATGGCGTCGGCCAGGATCAGGCGCCCCTCGGCGTCCGTGTTGCCGATCTCGACCGTGCGGCCGGCGTAGGTCCGCACGATGTCCCCGGGCCGCGTCGCCGAGCCTGAAGGCATGTTTTCGACCAGCGGGATCAGGCCGACGACGTGCCGCTGGAGCCTGAGCCGGGCGGCCGCCGCGAGGGTCGCGGCCACGGCTGCGCCGCCGGCCATGTCGGCTTTCATCTCCGCGATC
This sequence comes from uncultured delta proteobacterium, assembly GCA_963791285.1. Classification (GTDB taxonomy): domain Bacteria; phylum Desulfobacterota; class Desulfobacteria; order Desulfobacterales; family SpSt-501; genus SpSt-501. The sequence goes on along the minus strand of CAWBSC010000003.1, from coordinate 194,176 downwards.
GTGGGCCCGGTCTTGAGGTTGATCCCGCCGCTGTCGAACGTGACCCCCTTGCCGACCAGCGCGACCGTCCCGCGGGCCCCGCGGGGCTTGTGCTCGAGGATCACCAGCGCCGGCCGGTTGCGGCTGCCGGCGGCGACCGCCAGGAGCGCACCGAACCTGCGGCGCCGGAGCTCGGCCTCGTGCCAGATCTGAACCCGCAGCCCCGCCTGGCGGGCCTCCGCCGCAATCATGCGCGCGAAGGCTTCGGGCGGCTTCGCGTTCGACGGCAGGTTCACCCACTCGCGTGCGGTCAGTGCGGCCCGGCACACCGTCTCGATGCGGCCGGGCAAGCCCTGGACCCGGCGGGCGACGCCCGCCGGGGCGTGCAGGTCGATGCGCGTCAGGGGCTGCGTGTCCTTCGCCTGCTTGAAGCGGTCGAAGAGATGGTTGGCGAGCACGGCCGCCTCGGCCAGCGCCGAGACCAGCACCGGTGCGGGCAGCCCGCAGGCCGCGGGGTCCGGTACGGCGACCCCCGCGCGGGACAGCCCCAGCTTGATGCAGCGCTTGATGCCGCGGCCGACGGCCTGCCGCAGGCCCTCGGGGTCTATCGCTGCGCCTTTGCCCATCCCGAGCAGGATCGCACGCTCGGCGCGACCGCCCCGCGGGCGGTAGAGAACGATTTCCTGTCCCTTGCGGCCGCGGAACTCCGCGTGGCCGAACCCCTCATCCACCAGGGAGCGGAGCGCAGCGTCCCGGTGCAAGGGCCGGTCCTCGCAAACGGGGACGATCAGGGCCGGCAGCGGTTTGGCGGCCGGTACGGCCGTGACGATCCGAAGCATGTCGTCTTTCCCAAGATAAGAGAGGCCTGTTTCGCGTTTCGGCGGCAGTATAAATAGCGGCCCGGGGCGTGTCAACCGCGGGCGCGAGTCAGTGATGGTTCACTATGATGTGACCTGCCGGCGCAGGGCGTCGATCCACCGCCAGTCGAACTCGGGGCGGCACGGGAGGACCGAGTTGTTGCTGAAGAGCGGGTCGGCCGCGAGGTCGTAGCGCGCGGCGCGCACGGCGGCCGGCCACAGGCGTGTGCCCGGGATCGGCGAATAATAGGCCAGGAGCGGCGACGCTCCGGCCCGTTTCACCTGCTCGATCGAGCGCCGGATCGAGTCGGTCGACTGGCCGGGCAGGCCCACCAGGAGGTAGGCGCCGATCCGCCCCGGGCCGAACCCGGCTGCCTGCAGACGGGCGCACGCCGCCTCGAACTCCGCCTGGGCGACCTTGTCGTCGAGCCCGGCCCGGAGCTCGAAATCCGCGGTTTCCAGCCCGAGGCGCACGGACGCGACGCCGGCCCCGAACAGAAGCCGGGCGCTCGGTTCCGTGATGCCGCGCACGTGCAGGGCGTTGGGGGTGTGCAGCCGCAGCGCGAGGCCCAGGCCGCGGATGGCCTCGAGCACCGGCCGGGCGTGCCCGTCGACGTCCGCGAGGAACGCGTCGTCGTAGAGCGCAATGTCCGTGACGCCCCAGCCGCGGTGCCAGTGGGTGATCTCGGCCGCAACGGACTCCGGGCTGCGCCGGGTGCGCCGCGGCTCGAGCAGCCCGGAGGCGCAGTAGGCACAGCGATAGGGGCAGCCGCGGCTGGTCAGCAGCGGCACGTAGGGGATCCGGCGCTGCAGGTCGAAGGCCGGGAAGGGCCAGCTGTCGGGGTCGTCCGGGTCGAACATCGTGGCCGGGCGACGGCCGGTGTGGGTTTCCACGAGCGCCGCCAGCCCGGCTTCGACCGGGCCGGTGAAGACCGCGTCGGCCCCCGACCACCGGCGCGCGTGGTCCGGGCAGAGCGTCGCGTAGGTCCCGCCCAGCACCACAGGTGCGCCCGGGAAGGCCGCCTTCAGCTGCGCGATGGTCTCCGCGACGCCCGGGTACCAGTAGGTCATGGCCGAGGTGACCAGGATGAGGTCCGGGCGCGCCATCCGGCCGAGGTCCGCGCGCAGCCAGGCCGGGTCGATGCCGTAGCGCGAAAAGCGGCGCGGCACGTCGCCGAAGCCGGCCGGTTTCGGCAAGGGCGTCTTGAGGTAGGGTCCGCACCCGAAGCGACCGGCGGCCGGCGGCGCGGCGCGGGGGTGAAAGCGGTCCAGACAGTCGAGGTAGGACACGCGGCAGCCGCCGCTGCGCAGCAGAGCCGCGATCGTGAGCAGCCCCAAGGGCCTGGCCCAGCCGTCGTGGGCGGCAAAATCATGAATCCAGGGGTTGACGAGCAGGATCTGGAGCGGTCGGGAGTGCACGGGAGAGGGCGTCAGGTGTCGTCGTCGGTCGCGAAGTACACCATGGAGGTCTTTTTCAGCTCCTCGCGGCTGAACAGCAGGGTGTAGTCGGCGACCGCCGCCGCCTGCGCCATCTGCCGCGCGGTCGCGCGGCAGGCCGCCTCGTCCTCGGCGTGGATCATGGTGTAGAGGTTATAAGGCCAGGCCGGCGACGGGTTGCGGCGGTAGCAGTGGGACACCTGACGGAAACCGGCCATCGTCCGGCCGACGGCGTCGATGCGCTCCTCCTCGACCCGCCAGGCCGCCATGGCGTTGGCCGTGTACCCGGTGCGCTGGTGGCGCAGGGTAGCCCCGAAGCGGCGGATGACGCCGCGCGTGGACAGGCTGCGCAGGGTCGCGAGCATCTCCTCCTCTGTGATGCCGGCCTGCGCGGCGAGCTCCCGGTAAGGCCGCTCGGTGATCGGCATGCTCTGCTGGATGGCGGCGATGACTTTTTTATCGAGGTCGGTGAGCATGTCGGGTTACGAGTATTTAGGTTTTTGAGTGTTTGGTGTTTAGTGTTTGGTGTTTAGGTGTTGCGGTGCTCGGGTTCGGTTTTCTGTCTTTGCCAAACACAAAACACCAAAAACCAAACCTATGCTAATTCCGCCGGAAACAACCGCCGGATATCGGCCGCGTCCGCCTGGCAGAGCCCGCGCTCGGTGATCAGGCCCGTGATCAGCCGCGCCGGGGTGACGTCGAAGGCGTAGTTCGCGGCCGGGCTCTCGGCGGGGGTGACCCGCACGCGGCGTGCAGCCTCTCCGTCCCAGCCGTCGACGAAGCGGACCTCGTCGGGGTCCCGCTCCTCGATCGGGATCTGGCGCAGCCCGTCGGTGATGGACCAGTCGAAGGTGCTCGAGGGCAGCGCCACGTAAAACGGAACATGGTTGTCACGCGCGGCCAGCGCCTTGAGGTAGGTCCCGATCTTGTTGGCCGCGTCCCCCGCGGCCGTGACCCGATCGGCGCCTACGATCACGAGGTCGACCATGCCGTGCTGCATCAGGTGCCCGCCGGTGTTGTCGGCCACCACCGTGTGCGGGATCCCGCTGCGCGCCAGTTCCCAGGCCGTGAGCCGTGCGCCCTGGTTGAGCGGCCGGGTCTCGTCCACCCACACGTGCAGCTCGACCCCGGCCGCGGCCGCGGCGTAGATCGGCGCCGTCGCCGTGCCGTGCTCGACGCAGGCGAGCCAGCCGGCGTTGCAGTGGGTCAAGATGCGCACCGGGTGACGGTCGCGAGCGAGCGCCTGGATGATGGGCAGCCCGTGCAGGCCGATGCGGCGGCAGTTCTCCGCCTCCGCGTCCGCGATCTCCTCGGCCGCTTTTCGGGCGAGGCCGGGCGCGGCCCCGACGTCGCCCGACCGGCGGATGACCTCCAGGACGCGCTCGACGGCCCAACGCAGGTTCACGGCCGTGGGGCGCGCGGCCACCAGGCGCCGGGCCTCCTCCTCGATGGCGTCGATTCCGCGGCCGCCGGCCGCCGCGGCCTGCGCCGCCAGCCACATCCCCCAGGCGCCGGAGACCCCGATCAGCGGCGCGCCGCGCACCATCAGGGAGCGGATGGCGTGGACGACGTCGTCGACGGTTTTCAAGTCGACGATCACAGTCTCGTGCGGCAGGCGGCGCTGGTCGATGACCTGCACCGCGCGGCCGTCGGACGCCGGCCAGATCGGGCGCCGCAGGCGTCCTCCGCCGGGTGCGCTCTGCGGCTGCATGCGGCTAAAGCCGGCCCTGCGCGAAGCCGGACTGAACCTCGCCCATCAGAATGTGGCGGCGGAACACCTGGCGCATTTTCTTCGCATCCATGTGCTCGTAGACGACGGGCTCCGCGCCCAGAACCTCGACGGTCACGTTGGGCTCGCTGCTGCACATGCCCATGCAGCCGGACTCGAGCACGCGGATGTCCGTGCGGCCGCATTCGGTCATTTCGCGCCGCAGCGCCTTCAGGACGTCCCCCGCACCGGCGGCGAGCCCGCAGGTGCCGGCGTGGACCGTGATTTTGACCGTGGCCGCCCCCGCGCGCAGCGCCGTAGCCTTCAGGGTCTGGTCCTTGATGCGTTTCAGGTCGTCCATGGTGGTGACTGCCATCTCATGTCTCCTCGTGGTCGGGCGTCGCCTGGGCGATCAGCCCCCGCAGGGCCCGGCGTAGCGCTTCCGTCACCTGCAGCATGACGGCCGGGTCCGTCAGCGGCATCCCGGCCAGTTCCTCCCGGAGGTCCCGGGTGCTCAGCGAAAAAACGGTTCCATCTATCCCGTGGGTGTAATCAAAGTCAATAGCCGGGTGGGCCGCGAAGAGCGTTGTCAGCGTCGAGGCCATGTCTCCCAGCGGGGCGCGGTCGATGTGGCTGCGGCGAAACGACGCGGCCACGCGCGTGCCGCCGGTCACGGGGGTGCCGACCTCGAGCGCCCCCTCGCAGCGGCGGGCCGCCGCCGACAGCAGGGAGAGCCCCAGCCCCACGCGGCGCGTCGTGCGGCTGGTGATGAACGGGTCGTCGAGGTGGCGCGCCTTGCCCGCCGGCAGCCCGCGGCCATTGTCCTCCACCGTGACGACCAGACGGTCGGCCGCGGCCGATTCCTCCACGCGGATGGAGATACGCGTCGCGCCGGCGGTCGCGGCGTTCTCGGCGATGTCCAGGATGTGCAGTGACAGTTCGCGCATGTGGGTCGTCGCCCGGGGGGCGTGCGGTGGTCGGACGGTGGACCGGCTCTCCGGGCCTTGAGTTCCGGTCGCCTCAGGAGTCGGCGCCGGAGCGATGGCCCGCGATCCCGCGGCCGGCAACCCCCCGCAGCGCCAAACGCAGCTCGGCCGCGGTCGGTTCGGCCATCCGCAGAACGGTGCAGGCCCGGCCGATGTCGTCCGGGACGTGGGCGTCCGAGGAGGTGACGCACGGCACCGCCCCGAGGTCGGGCCACCGCGCCCGCGCCTCCGCCGGCGTCATCCGGCGGGAAACCTCCACGCCGTCGATCTCCAGCCCCGGCGGGATGAACCCCAGCTGCTGCAGCAGGCCGTTCGCCGGCCGATCCACGTGCGCCGCCAGGCACAGACCTCCCAGCGAATGAACCGTGCGGACGACATCCTCCAGCCCGAGCCCACAGGCGCCGATCAGCAGGCGGGGGTTCTCGGCTAAGACCTCGTCGTCCGCGGTGGCCACGATCTGGTGCCCGAACACCTCGGGGCGGTTCGCGCCTGGCAGCCGCGCGTAGACGGCCGCCTGCATGCGGAGCGCCTGCTCCGGCGCTTCGAAGATCGCGAGCAGGTGGACCTCTTCGCGCGAGCAGACCTCCAGCCCGGGCAGGACGGCCAGACCCTGCTCACGGCCCACGCGCATGACGACCTCCGCGTTTTCGGCAGAGTTGTGGTCGCAGACCGCGATCACGTCCAACCCAAGCGCACGACTGCGCGCGACGATCCGGCGGGGGCTCATCGCCCAGTCGGCGCAGGGCGACAGGCACGTGTGGACATGGAGATCGGCTCGGTACTCGACGAGCGGCATGGCGGTCCGCGCTTCGGGCTCATCCGGGCGGGGGGGAGCCCACCCCCACGGCATAGAGCTCCCCGGCCAGCTCATAGGACGAGCGGCGCCGCTTCAGCAGAGGGATGCCCTCCTGATCGGCCCGCTGGACGGTGTCCGGGTCGGGGTCGCGGTCGCCGGTCAGCACGATCGCGGCCATTTCGCGGAGCAAAGCGACGGCCACGATGTTCACGTGGCCTTGCACGGTCAGCCAGATGCAGCCGGCCGGGGCGTTGGCCATGACATCGCTGAGGAGGTCGCCGCAGTATCCGGCATGAACCTCCCGTTCCAGGCCGGCCGCACCGGCCGCCACCTCCAGGCCGAACCACTCGACCAGCTGCGCCACCTTCATGAGGGTTTCTCCTTCTGCGCTTCGCGACGGGCCTGCACCCACATGCAGTCGGACATCCGGGCCCCGTCCCGCACCACGTCCTCGGCGAAACTCAGGCAGTCCGGGGCGCCGCAGGCCCCGCAGTCGCGTCCGGCGATTGCGGTCAGCGTCGTCTCGACCCGCTGCGCTTCCTCCAGCGACAAGGGCGCCTTGCGGCCCCCGAAGAGTCGGGTCAGTGTGGACGGGTCATGCTCCGGCTGGAACTCCCCCCGCGCGTACAGGCGCAGGACGGTCTGGCGCGGCAGGCGTCGCCCCAGGCCGAATTCGTCGATCATCTTCTGGACGTTGCGCCGGGCCAGGTACTTGTCGACCGCGGTCAGCACCCCGCCCAGGCAGCCCTCGCGGCAGGTGCGCAGCTCGATGTACTCGATGTCCCTGAGCCGCCCCATTTCGATCTGGTGGAGGTAGGCGACGGTTTCCTCCAGCCCGTGCACCGAAAGCGACCGGTCCACGTCCATGTTGGCGATCTCCCCGCCGGACATGGCCCCCAGGGCCGCGATGCCGCTCGAGCAGGATTCGAACTCGAAGCCGCCGGTCGCAAACGGCAGCGTGTCCGACCCCAGGATCTGTTCGACGTGGCGCTTCAGATCGATGAAGACGGCGTTGATGCCGATGGCGGTCTCCTCCGCCCTTTGGCCGCTGCCGGGGGTCACGGCCATGGTGGCGCACGGGTTGAGGTAGTAGAGCACCACCGGCGCATGCGGCGCGTGCAGCGGGATGATCCGCCGCCTGACCTCGCGAGCCATCAGGGCGACCGGCCGCAGCACCGGGAGCAGGTGCGGCAGCAGGCTCGGGAACTGGAACGCGATCAGCCGCACCACGACCGGGCAGACCGGCGAGATGAGCGGCCAGGGGGCGGTGGGCTCGGCGCGGTTGCGCGCGATGAATGCCTCGGCCGCGTACTGGAACATCTCCAGGAAAAAGGACATGTCCACGGTGTGCGTGAACCCCATGCGGTGCAGCCCGAGCAGGACTCCGCCGGGCATGACCCCTGGGAACTGGGCGTAGAGCACGGGCGACACCAGCGCGACCGCGACATGCCCCCGGCCGATGGTTTCCGGTCGGGCGTCGACCGCGGCGCTCACCGCCCCGGCGGGGCAGATGCGCAGGCAGGCGCCGCAGCCGATGCACTGGTCCACGATGCGGATGGACTTGTGGTCGCGGATGCGGATCGCCTTGGTCGGGCAGGCCCGCAGGCAGGCGGCGCAGCCGGTGCAGCGCCCCTCGTCGAAGCGGACGTATCGGGTCTGGAGAACGGGGGTCACGCGGCACCTCCCGCGGGTCTCAGGTCGAAGGCCATCCGCACCCGGGTACCGTCGCCGGGCGGGCACTCGATGGTGATGCGGTCGGCGTTTTTCTTCATGTTGGGCAGGCCCATGCCGGCGCCGAACCCCAGCTCGCGCTGGTCGTCGGAGGCGGTGGACCAGCCGGGGCGCATCGCCAGGTCGATGTCCGGGATCCCCGGCCCGCCGTCGCGGATGTCGATCTCCAGGCGGTCGGTTCCCAGAGTCATCACCAGCTGCCCGTCTGCGCCGTGCATGACGACGTTCATCTCCCCCTCGTAGCTGCAGACGGCGATGCGCCGGATGAGGATGGGGTCCAAGTGCATGGACTTGAGGATCTGTTGGACGCGGATGGACGCCTCGCCGCCGTGGACGAAGTCCCGGGCCTTGATGAAGAAGGTCTTGGTGAGGCCGGCCATGCGCATCCATCCGCAATGTCGCGCGCGCGGGGCGCGCCCGCCAGAGGCCGCCTGGAGATCAGCGGTTGCCGTTCAAGCCGGTCAGGCCGCAGGCGTGGAGGCGCCCGCAGGCGACGAACATCGACACGGGCGTGGAAATGAGAGGAAGTCCCTGCGCGGCAGCCAGCTCGAGCACCTCCTGGGGCGGGGTTTTGCCGCGGACCAGCACGATCGCGCCGACACCGGCGATGCTGGCCGTGCGCACGGTCTGCAGCGTGGCAAGCCCCGTCAGCAGCAGGCTCCCGTCCGCCAGACCGGCCAGGATGTCGCTCATGAGGTCGCTCGCGCCGCAGCGAGTGATGTCGAGCGCCAGCCGGTCACCCCCCGCGAGAACGGACGCTTCCAATTTTCGAACGATGTCCGAGAGCTTCATGTGCGTCAACCGTGCGGGACGGGCCGAAGGGTGATGTCGTCTGGACTATAGAACGGGCGGGCGCGCGGTGTCAATGCGCCCGGGTGGGACGCGCCGCTGCGGTCATTCCATCAGCGGCACGTGGCAAAAGCGGTCGACGTCCACCAGGCCCAGATCCGTGATTTTCAGTGCGGGAATGACCGGGAGAGCCAGGAACGACAGGGTCATGAAGGGGTCCCGGAGCGGCGAGCCGAGATCGTGCGCGGTGCGAATGAGGCGGCTCATCGCGCGGCCCACCTCCCGCACCGGTTCGGGCGACATCAGCCCGGCGATCGGCAGCGGCAGGCGCGCCACCACCGCGCTGCCGGCCGCAACCGCCAGGCCGCCGCCCATCGCCGCCACGGCCGCGGCCGCGGCGTGCAGGTCCGCGTCCGCCACTCCGGCCACGATCAGGTTGTGGGAGTCGTGGGCGATGCTCGAGGCGAGGGCCCCCCGCTTCAGGCCCAACCCGCGCACGAGCCCAACCGCGCAGCGACCGCTGCCGGTGTGGCGTTCGACGACCGCGATCTTGAGCAGGTCGCGTCCGGGGTCGGAGACCAGGCGTCCGGCGGCGGCCGGCGCGGGCACGCGCAGCATGCCGGTGACGATCTGGTCGGGGACGATGTCGATCACGCGCGCCGTGCGGCCCTCGATCGGGCGGTCGAAGTCGAGCGCGTGCGGATCGAGGTGCATGGTGGGGGGGGCGGGCGGCGGGCCCGGGATGCGCAGGCCGGGCTCCGGGTGTCCGGCGCGGGCGACGCGTTCGCCGCGCACGTAGACCTCTTCGACCGTCAGGTCGGTGAGATCCGAGAGCACCACCAGGTCCGCCTGCCGCCCCGGGGCGATCGCCCCCAGGTGGTGCAGCCCGTAGCGCTCGGCCGGGCTGAGGGTGGCCATGCGGATCGCGGTGACCGGTGCGATGCCGCCGCGCACGGCCGCGCGCACGATCGCATCGATGTGGCCGGCGGCGAGGAGGTCCTGCGGGTGGAGGTCGTCGGTGCACCACATGAGGCGCCGGGCGGTCCGCGCGGAGACCACGGGCAGCAGTGCCCGGAGGTTGCGCGCGGCCGTCCCCTCGCGGATCATGATGTCCATCCCGGCCGCGAGCTTCTCGCGCGCCTCGGCCTCCGTGGTGCACTCGTGGTCGCTCGTGATCCCGGCCGCGACGTACGCCGCGAGGGCCGCGCCCGTGAGACCCGGGGCGTGGCCGTCGACGGGCCTGCCGTGCCGGCGGGCGGCCGCGATCTTGGCCAGCACCCCGGGGTCGCCGTTCAGGACCCCGGGGAAGTTCATCACCTCGCCCAGCGCGACCACCCGGGGGTGGTCGAAGAACGGCTCCAGGTCGGCCGCCGCGAGCCGCGCGCCCGAGGTTTCCAGCTCGGTGGCCGGGACACAGGAGGGCAGGGTGCAGAAGAGGCTGAGCGGTTGGCCCGCGGAGGCCTCCAGCACATAGCGGATCCCGGCCGCGCCGAGGACGTTGGCGATCTCGTGCGGGTCGGTCACGACCGCGGTGGTGCCATGCGCGACCACGGCCCGGGCGAACTCGCCGACTGAGACCATGGTGCTCTCGACGTGGACGTGGGCGTCGATGAACCCGGGGGCGAGGACGCGTCCCTTCAGGTCGACCACCCGCCGCGCCGGCCGCCCGGTCGGTTCCACGAAGCGCCCGCCGGCGACGGCGACGTCGCCCTCCCGCACCGCGCCGGAGATGACGTCCACGATGCGGCCGCCGGTCAGCAGCAGGTCGCAGCTCGACCCGGCGGGCTCGCCCGATCTTGCGTTCATGTGATCCCCCTTGCCCGCATACCGGCGGCGATGCGGGCGACGTCGTCCATGGCGGAGTTGACATCCACCGTAAGCACGTTGCGGTCCCGCACCACCACCCGGCCGGCCACCAGCACCGTGCGCACGTCCGCGCCGCAGGCGGCGTACACGAGGGCCGAGGCCGGGTGGTGCATGGGGGTCAGGCGCGGAGCCCGCGCGTCGAGCAGGACCAGGTCGGCCTGCTTCCCGGGTTCCAGGGACCCGATCTCGTCCTCCAGCCCGATGGCACGGGCGCCCTCGATGGTCGCCATGCGCAGGACGGCCTCGGCCGGCAGCACCGTCGGGTCGCGCCCGGCCACCTTGTGCAGCTTGGCCGCGAAATCCATGGCCGGGAAGAGGTCGAGGTCGTTGTTGCTGGCGGCCCCGTCGGTCCCCAGCCCGACCGAGACGCCGGCCGCCCGCAGCCTGGCCACCGGCGCGATGCCGGAGGCGAGCTTCAGGTTGCTCTCCGGGCAGTGCGACACGCGGGCGCCGCGCGCGGCGATCCGCGCGATGTCCGCCTCGTCCAGCCAGACCGCATGCACGAGCAGGGTGCGGTCGTCCAGGAGACCGGCCGCGTCGAGCAGGCCCACGGGCGTGGTCCCGTGCGCGGCACGGATGCGCTCGACTTCCGCGCGGGTCTCGGCCGCGTGGACCTGGAAGAGCAGGCCGAACTCGCGGCAGATGCGCTTGGCGCCGACGAGCGTCTCCGGCGAGCAGGTCAGGGGCGAGTGGCAGAAGACGGAGGGCCGGATCCGGGGGAGGCGCCCGAGCCAGGCGCGGCAGAACCGCCGCGCGGCCGCGAGGTTGCCGGCGGGGTCCGGGACCCCCGGCGCCGGGTGGTCGATCACCCCCTGGGCGAGGACCGCGCGCAGCCCGACGGCTTCAACCGCCTCGGCCACCGCGTCCTCGTGGAAGTAGCCGTCCGCGCAGGTGGTCGTCCCGGACAGGAGCATCTCCACGCCGGCGAGCAGCGCGCCGCTGCGGGCGGTCGCGGGGTTCAGGACCGCGGCCTCGGCCGGGAAGATGTGCTCCCGCAGCCAGCGCTCGAGCGGCAGGTCATCCGCCAGCCCCCGGAAGAGCGTCATGGGCAGGTGGGTGTGGGTGTTGACCAGCCCGGGCATGAGGATGCCGCCGCCGGCGTCGATGACCTCTGCGGCCGCCGCGGGGGCGGGCATGCGGCCCAGCGCCGCGATGGCGGCACCCGCACCCCGAGCCAGCCCGCGGGGACGACCTCGCAGGCCGGGTTGCAGGTGAGGATGAGGGCGTTCTGGATGAGGGTGTCGTACATCGGGCCGTCGGGCTCAGCGCCGGTCCCCGATCCGTCGGGCGATGCGGTTGACCGCGTCCATGGCCGCCTCCACGTCGAACGTCAGGATGCGCCCGTCCTGCACCACCACCCGGCCGTCGATGATGACCGTTTCCACGTCGCTGCCCCGCGCGGCGTAGACGAGCTGCGAAGCCGGGTGATGCATGGGCACGAGATGCGGCCGGCGGGTGTTGACGACGATGAGGTCGGCGCGTTTTCCCGGCTCGAGCGACCCCGTGCGCTCCCCCAGCCCGAGCGCGCGCGCCCCGTCCACGGTGGCCATGCGCAGGACCGTCTCGGCGTCGAGCACCGTGGGGTCCAGCCGGTCGACCTTGTGGAGCTTGGCGGCGGTGTCCATCTCGAGGAAGAGATCCAGGTTGTTGTTGCTGGCGGCCCCGTCGGTCCCCAGGCCCACGCAGACCCCGGCGGCCAGCAGCGCGGGCACCGGGGCGATCCCGGAGGCGAGCTTCATGTTGCTCTCGGGGTTGTGAGAGACCTTGACGTCGTGCGCCTTCAGCAGCGCGATGTCCGCCGCGTCCAGGTGCACGCAGTGGCAGGCGAGCACGTTGGGCGCCAGGACGCCGAGTGCGTGCAGGTGCCCGACGGGCGTGCGGCCGTAGCGCTCGCGGATGGTGGCCGTTTCGCCGTCGGTCTCCGCCAGGTGCAGGACGAGCGGGGCCCCGTAGCGCGCGGCCAGCGCGCAGGCCCGGGTCAGGAGCTCCGGCGCGCACAGGTAGGGCGAGTGGGGCTCGACGGCGACCGTGACCAGGGGGTCGTCCCGGTGGGCCTCCAGCATCCGCTCGGTGAAGGCGAAGCCCGATTCGAGCGCGCCGTAGTGAGGGGAGGGGAAGTCGAAGAGGACCTCGCCCACCACCGCCCGCATGCCGGCCATCCGCGCGGCGCGCGCCACGGCGTCCTCGAACAGGTACATGTCGCAGAAGGTGGTCGTGCCCGAGAGGATCATCTCGGCGCAGGCGAGCAGCGCGCCGGCGTAGACCGTCTCGGCGTCCAGCGCGGCCTCGGCCGGGAAGATGTGGTCGTTCAGCCAGGTCATCAGGGGCAGGTCGTCGGCCAGCCCCCGGAAGCAGGTCATGGCGGCGTGGGTGTGGGTGTTCACGAGCCCCGGCATGACAATGCCGCCGCGGGCGTCGATCACGCGCGCGGCGCGGGCGCCTTCGAACTCGCCCGTATCGCCGACCGCGACGATGCGGTTGCCGGCGATGCCGACCGCCCCGCGTGCGATCGTGCGCCGGCCGCCGTCCATCGTCAGGACGCAGCCGTTGGTGACCAGCAGGTCGAGCGCGGCCGGCGTCATCGGCTGCGCCTCAGGACGTCGACGAGCAGCGCGGTCAGCGACGGCGCGGTCCGGGCGGCGACCGCGATGATGTCCTCGAGCGCGGCCGGCTCCGGGAGGTCCGGGTCGTTCACGTTGGTGATGATCGAGACGCCGAGGACCCGCATGCCCGCGTGCACGGCCGCGATGGTCTCCTGGACGGTCGAGAATCCCACGGCGTCGGCGCCGACGACCCGGAGGTAGCGGGTCTCGGCCGGCGTCTCCATGGCGGGGCCTTTGAGGCCGGCGTAGACCCCCGCGTGCACCGTCAGCCCGAGGTCCCGGGCCGCGTCGAGCGCGTCGCGGGCGAGCTGCCGGTCGTAGGCCTGAGTCATGTCCGGGAAGCGGGGGCCCCAGCTCTCCTCGTTTGCGCCGGCGAGCGGGTTCTCCCCGGTCAAGTTGATGTGGTCGGCGATCACCATCATGTCTCCCGGCCGGAACCCCGGCCGGAGGCCCCCCGCCGCGTTGGTCACCAGGAGCCGGTCGACCCCGATCTCCCGCAGGACCCGGATGGGGAAGGTGACCTCGGCGGGCGTGTAGCCTTCGTAGAGGTGGAAGCGCCCCTGCATGACCGCCACCGGGACTCCGGCCATCTCGCCGCAGAGCAGTCGGCCGGCGTGGCCCGGGACGGTCGCGAGCGGAAAGTGCGGGATATCCGCGTACGGGATCGCGGTCGCGACGCGCAGCCCCTCCCCGAGGCCGCCCAGCCCGGTCCCGGCCAGGACCGCGGTGCGGGGCAGGGAGGCGACGCGGGCGCGCAGGAAGCGCGCGGTTTCGGCAGCCTTCAGCTTGAGATCGTGCATGCGGGTCTCGCTCCGGTCGAGGGTCATGACGCGCTGAATCTTAGAGCATGAGCACGACCGCCGTCAAGGCGGTCCCGGACCGTCCCCGAGGTCCGATCTCGTTGACTTTTTCAAACGGGTGTGAAATAAACTCACGCTCACAATCGACCCGACCCTGCCGCCGGGCCCCCTTTTCCGTCAGCGGAGCGCGTGTGCCCTATGACAACGGATTTCCATCCGAAGCATACCGATATCACCGACGACATGTGGACGCAGATCGACGGCATCATTGCCGCCAACCGGGCTATCCCGGGCGCGGTCATCGGCGTACTGCGGGAATGCCAGGAGATCGTCGGCTACCTCCCGGTCGAACTCATCGATCACATCAGCCTGGGACTGAACCTCTCGCGCAGCGAGGTGTTCGGCGTGGCGTCTTTCTACTCGCTGTTTTCCATGCAGCCGAAGGGGCGCCATCAGGTGAAGGTGTGCATGGGCACCGCCTGCTACGTCAAGGGCATCAAGGAAGTCATCGGCCGGATCGAGAACCAGTACCAGATCCGGCAGGGCGGCACCTCCGAGGACCGGCGGTTTTCGCTCGAGGCGGTGCGGTGCCTCGGTGCCTGCGGGTTGGCGCCGGTAGTGGTGGTGGGCCACGACACGTTCGGCGGCGTGAAGCCGGACAAGGTCGTCCAGATCCTCGACAAATACAAATAAGCACCGAGTATACGGCATGAAAATCTCCGAGATCCGGGACATTCTCAAGGCGGAAGTGCTGGTGGGGAGCGAACAGCAGCTCGACGGGAGCGTCGTCGCCGGGGGCGGAGCCGACCTGATGGCCGACATCCTCTCCGCCGTCGCGAAGGGGGCAGTCCTTCTGACCGGGCTTACGACCGAACAGGTCCTGCGCACGGCCAAGGTGGCCGGGGTCACGCTGGTGGTGTTCGTGCGGGGCAAGCGGCCCGACGAACCCGTGATCGACCTCGCTCGGCGGTACAACATGCCGGTGCTTCTGACGCGCTATTCCCTTTTCGTGGCGAGCGGGCGGCTTTACATGAACGGCCTGCGGGGACTCGACGGCTCCTGGTGAACCGTTCCGGCGGCCGGAGCATCAGCCTCCTCCCCCGGTCACCCCGGCCTGTGCCTTCGCCGAGTGCGCGACCCCCCCCGTAAACCCAAGAGAGCCCAATGCGGATGCACGGCACCCGCAGGAGCGAAGATGAACGACGTCAAGATGCGGTTGCTGGTGTGCGGCGGCCCCGAGTGCCGGGACGAGCGCGGTGAGGCCGTCCGCGAGGCGCTACGCAACGAGATCGTCCGCAAGGGGCTGGACGGCCGGGTCGAGCTGGTCGAGTCCGAGTGCCTCGCCCTGTGCGGGGTCGGCCCGGTGATGCGGGTCGAGCCGGGCGACATCGTTTACCAGAAGCTCACCCCCGAGGTGATCCCGCAGCTCGTCGAGGAGCACCTCGTCAAGGGGCGGCCGCTCAAGAAGCTCCTTTACGAGGAGCCGGCCCCGCCGGAATCCATTCCCAAGATGGACGCCATCCCGTTTTTCAGGCACCAGAGCTTATGGGTCATGCGCAACAAGGGGGCTATCGACCCCGAGATCATCGACGAGTACATCGCCCGCGACGGGTACATCGGCGCGGCCAAGGCGCTGCTGGAGATGACCCCCGCAGCAGATCGTCGAGGAGATCAAGAACTCGGGCCTGCGGGGTCGCGGGGGCGCCGGGTTCCCCACCGGCTGAAGTGGGAGTTCGCACAGCAAGCCACCGGGCGACGTCAAGTACGTGCTCTGCAACGCCGACGAGGGCGACCCCGGGGCGTTCATGGACCGCAGCGTCCTGGAGGGCGACCCCCACGCCGTGCTCGAGGGCATGCTCATCGCCGGCTACGCCATCGGCGCGCACCAGGGCTATATCTACGTGCGGGCGGAGTACCCGCTGGCGGTCAAGCGGCTGAGCATCGCCATCCAGCCAGGCGCGGGAGTACGGGCTGCTCGGGCAAGCGACATCCTGGGCACCGGCTTTGACTTCGACATCGAGGTCTACGCAGGGCGCGGGGGCGTTCGTCTGCGGCGAGGAAACGGCCCTGATGCGCTCGATCGAGGGCAAGCGCGGCGATGCCGCGGCCGCGGCCGCCGTTCCCGGCCGCACAAGGGCTCTGGGAGAAGCCGACGATCCTCAACAACGTCGAGACCTACGCCAACGTCGCCGCAGATCATCCTGAACGGCGGCGAGCTGGTTCGCGGCCATCGGCACGGAGAGGAGCAAGGGCACCAAGGTCTTCGCCCTCGCCGGCGCCGTCAACAACATCGGCCTGGTGGAGGTGCCGATGGGGACGTCCCTGCGCGACGATCATCTTCGACATCGGCGGCGGCATTCCGGACAGGAAGAAGTTCAAGGCGGCCCAGCTCGGCGGACCCTCGCGGCGGCTGCATCCCGGAGAGCACCTCGACATCCCCGTGGACTACGAGTCGATCGCCAAGGTGGGCGCCATCATGGGCTCGGGCGGGCTGATCGTCATGGACGAGGACACCTGCATGGTGGACATGGCGCGCTTCTTCCTGGACTTCATTCAGGACGAGTCCTGCGGCAAGTGCACCCCCTGCCGCGAGGGCACGCGAGCGGATGCTCGAGATCCTCGAGAGATCTGCGAGGGGCGAGGGCGAGCCGGCGACATCGAGACTGCTCGAGGAGCTGGGGCATCGATCAAGGAAGCCTCCTCTGCGGTTTGGGGCAGACCGGCGCCGAACCCGGTGCTGTCCACCATGCGCTATTTCCGAGACGAGTATGAAGCCCACATCCGGGAGAAGCGTTGCCCGGCCAAGCGCTGTGTGGCGCTGCTCAAGTTTGAGGTCGATCCGTCGGTCTGCACCAAGTGCGGGGCCTGTTTCCGCGCATGCCCGGTCGAGGCGATCACCTGGAAGAAGAAGGAGGTCGCGCGCATCGACACGCAGAAGTGCATCAAGTGCATGACCTGCTTCGACCGGTGTAAGTTCGACGCGATCCGCTAGCCCGCGGGCGACTCGGCCATCCTCCGCTCGCGCGGCGCGAGCGTCATCCATTCACCCTCGCCAGGCAAGATCCGTGGCCAGTGAAGAAGGCATCGTAACGCGCATCGACGCGGCGGGCGCGTGGGTCAAGACCGTGCGCGGTGACTGCTGCGAGAGCTGCACGTCGAAAGGCATGTGCCACACGATGGGCGGCGGCAAGGAGATGGAGGTGCCGGCCGTGAACACGGCCGGCGCGCGCGTCGGAGACCGCGTGGTGCTCAGAATGAACACCGCCCCCTTCCTGAAGGCGACCTTCCTGGTCTACCTCTTCCCGGTGCTGATGCTGGTGATCGGCGCCACAATCGGGGAGTGGGTGGCACGCGCCTCCACCCCGTATTCCCCGGTGCCTGCGGCGCTGGTGGGTTTTGGGTCGCTCGCGCTCGGACTGGTCGTCATGAAGCTCACGGCTGACCGGCTGGCCCGGCGGCAGAGCTACCGGCCGCGCATCGCGCGGGTGATCGCGCGCGGTGCGAGGGAGAACGGTTGAGGGCCCGGCGCGGCATCAGCACCCTTCGACCTTGCGCGGGAAGAGGGTCTCGATCTTCGCATCCCGTATCCTGGCGAGACAGTTCCCGAGGGCTTCGGACTCGGTTTCGCCCACCCCCTGGTATTCCGGCCGGGCGACGAGGTTGACCAGGTTCGGAACGGCCACGAACCTGCCCGCCAACTGCCCCTGCAGGCTTTCGTGCACGTCGATGTAGACCAGTCGCTGCTCGCGGATGAGGTTGTAGCGTGTGATCCGCGTGAGGATGTCCTTCGGCAGCAGATTCTCCAAACGTCCTCCTATTCCTCCTCGACCGACAGCTTGAGCGGGAACCCGTTCTCGCGGGCGGCCTCGGTCACCATTCGTACCTTCGTCTCCGCCACCTCGAGCGGGTAGATGCCGCACAGCCCAGTCCCGTTCTGGTGCGCCTGCCACATGATGCGAATCGCTTCGTCCATGGACTTGTTGAAGACGCCGATCAGCACGTCGACCACGAACGCCTTGGTGGTGAAGTCGTCGTTGTGGATCAAGACCTTGTACATCGGCGGTTCCGTGATCTGGTCACGCACCTCCGACAGCTCGCTTTCATGGACGTCGGGGGTGGATGGGCTCATGTCGTCACGGCTCCCGGAAACACGGCTGGGCTCAGGGGCTGAGCGCGAGTCTACCACCCGCCCCCGCGCGATCGAAGTCGGTTTAAGGTAAGCGCCCGGGCATTCAAGTCAACCAGGCCCAGCCGGTCGGCGCCGGCCCGTGCCCTTTGAAGTTGGGCAGGTTGATGGTAGAATGACACCCATGGAAGAGAAGCTCTTCATCACGAGCGAAAACACCGTCGTCTTCCGCTGCCCCCACTGCCAGCGGACCAAGACGGTGGGCGTGGCCACCCTGGGCGACCTCTCGCGGCCGCTGCGGTTTCGGCTGAAGTGCCCCTGCGGCCAGGTGACGTCCTCCGTGATCGACAAGCGCCGCCGATTCCGCAAGGAGACCAGTTTCCCGGGCACCTACGTGCACTATGTGGACGGGCAGCCGCGCGGCAAGGGGTCGCTGACGGTCAAGGACCTGTCGGTCAACGGCATGAAGCTCATGATCGCATCGGGCGAGACCTTCACCCGGGGGGACGTCCTGAGGGTCGCCTTCAAGCTGGACGACGCCAAGCGCAGCCTGGTGGAAAAGAAGGTGGTCATCCGGAGCATCAGCCCCCCCTTCTTCGGGACCGAGTTCGCCCCCACCGAAACCCTCGACAAGGCGCTCGGGTTTTACCTCCGCTTCTGACGTTCGAGGATCCGCATGCCCCCTGTTCGCTGTCCGTGGCCCGGAGACGACGCCCTTTACACCCTGTACCATGACCAGGAGTGGGGGGTGCCGGTGCACGACGACCGGCGCCTGTTCGAATTCCTGGTGCTCGAGGGGGCCCAGGCCGGCCTGAGCTGGCTGACGATCCTGCGCAAGCGCGAGGCCTACCGCCGGGCCTTCGACGGCTTCGACCCGGAGCGGGTGGCCGCCTACGGCGCCGAGCGCACCCGCGGCCTGCTGGCGGATGCGGGGATCGTCCGCAACCGCCTGAAGATCGACGCCGCCGTCCGCAACGCGGCCGTGGTGCTCGGCCTGCAGCGGGAATTCGGCAGCTTCGACGCCTACCTCTGGCGGTTTGTCGACGGCCGGCCGCGGGTCAACCGGGCGCGCGTCATGGGGACGTTCCCGCGCGGACACCCGAATCGGAGGCCCTGAGTCGCGACATGACTCGCGGGGGTGCACCTTTTTCGGGCCCACCATCGCCTATGCCTTCATGCAGGCCGTCGGGATGGTCAACGACCACCTGGTCGACTGCTTCCGCCACGCCGAGCTGGCCCGGGCCGCTCGCCGCCGCTGAGCCAAAGCTCCTCACCCCGTTGCCTTCATTGCTCCTCGGCCATCGCACCGGTTGGGGTGACGTGAAGCGGGCGCCGATTCGCCAAGAGGGTAAGGCCGGGGTGAGTCGCAGGTCTCAGACGGCAGGGAGGCGGCCGGACGCCTTTTCCCCGCGCAGTTGCTTCTGGGAGGGCAGGCAGGTTTCCGGGGAGGTCGGGTCTTCGCAGAAATCCTTGAGGTCGTCGGCCAGCACCTGGCGGTGCCGGCTACGGCAGTAAGAGGCGGCCACCAGTGCGCAAACGGCCACGTTGAAGGCGATGGCGACGATCAATATTCCCGTGTAATCCATGGCTACCATGATACCATGAATATCCGGGGCCGCAAAATTCCGGACCGCGCGGTTTCAGCCGACCGGAACAGCGGGGTGACGAGACGTCTTGTTTCCGGGCTTGAAAATATCCATAATGCCGGCGAGGCTGCCGCCAGTAGGATTGCACCTGCCGAGTCGCGGCCGGGGCGGCTCCTGGCTGCGGCGGGCTAACCTAACACCCAGGAGGACGCCATGTTCGTTCGAGATCTCATGTCCCGCAACCCCGTCACGATCACCGCCGATATCAATGTCCAGGACGCCCTGAATCTCATGAAGGCAAAGAGCATCCGGCGGCTGCCGGTGCTCGGCAAGGACGGTCGGATCGCCGGCATCGTTTCCGAGAAGGACCTGCTCTACGCCTCCCCCTCCCCGGTCACCTCGCTGAACGTCTATGAGGTCAAGGAAATGCTGCACCTGCTGACGGTCGGCAAAGTCATGACCCGGGAGGTCATCACGATCGACCAGGACGCCCCGCTCGAGGATGCGGCCGTGCTCATGGCCGCCAACCAGATCAGCGGGCTGCCCGCCACCCAAGGGGGGGCGCTGGCGGGGATCGTCACCGAGACCGACCTGTTCAAGGCCTTTCTGAACCTGCTCGGCGGCAACCGGCGCGGCGTGCGCATGACCGTCGTCGTGCCCGGGGTCAAGGGGGTCATGGCCAAGGTCAGCAACGCGATTTCCAGCTGCGGGGGCGACATCGTGGGGCTGGGCCTGAACGAGCTCGAAGCCGGCGGGAAGGGGCGCTGGGAGGTGGTTTTCAAAATCCAGGGCGCCGGCAAGGAGAAGCTGCTGGAGAGCGTCCGGCCGGTCGTCGAGGACGTCGTCGATCTGCGGGATCTGTGAGCGGCCCGGGGATCAGTCCTGGGGATAACTTTGGTCGACCCAGCGGTCGTTGATCAGGACAAAGGGGTCCTTGACGCGGTCATCCCTGGAAAAATCGGCGCAGAATTTATCAAGATCAAACCGGCCGGAGTGTTTCCGGTCGGCGTGTTTCCGGTTTTCGCGCAGGTCGCGAACACCCGTGACGAGACAAACGACGAACACCAGGCCGTAGAAGCAGAGGATGCCGATCAGAAGCCATTCGTTCTTCATTTTGAACCGCCACCGAGACGAAAAAGATGCGGAACTGCTTTCATGGCTATGTGTCGGCTATTCTATCACATTTCTTTAGAAGCACCCACCAGAAGAATTCTGCGGTTCTATCGCAGTGTGAGGCGATCGGCCCGGCACTGCCGGCCGGGACGCCGCTCGGGGATGCCGGATGGCTGAAAGGAGCGCTCGGTCTCCCATCGTGGCCAGGTAGTCGTCGTATTTACTAATCATCGCGAAACAGTCCGGTCATGCCGGACGTGATCCGGCATCCACAAAGCCTCTGGATTCCGGCTTCCGCCGGAATGACGACGTAAGGACAATTACGAAACGGTTAATAACTGCGGTTATTCCCTTCCACTCTCGGTGCTGGTTTTGGCTGGTCCGATCTCGCCTTACGGAGCCCATAGACAGAGCCCTCATGCCCGCCCATTTCTATCGGGTTTTATCCAAAAGTGGAAGAGGCGGGATAGGCGTCAAGCCGGAAGCCGCTGGCGGCGGTGTAATGGATTGTATAGTAACTGAGTCGACACTCATCGAAAAAATCTGGTTGGAGCTGGCTGATGTTGTGGGTTTTAAATTGGGGTCATAGGCTTCGGGCCATCCCGGATCAGGCACCCAGATGTTGAGGTGAAACCTCATAGGTCCAGTCGGTACATGGCGTGTGTCTGTCCGAACCAGATCGCCATCTATAAACCAGGATACTTGATGGGGTTGCCACTTGACTTCGTATGTGTGGTAGTCGGTTATCGATCCGGAAGCATAGGGTACAAATTGTACATTCCCGATGCCTAGTTTTTCGTTACTGTAAATGTTGGTTTGTACTCCATTAGGCCGATTAGTGAGCAGTTCAAAATCGATTTCATCATGATAGGTCGTGCTTCCTGGTTTGAGAGCATATAAGAAGAAACCTCCGACGATGCCTGGCGTGGCGGTATTCATTTTGGCGCGGACCGTTATGTGGATCCCTTCCCCCAAAGCGAACGATTGATTGCTTCTTAAATCTGTACCGTAGAAAGAAAGCGCAGTTGGATTATAAGATTCAACCGCAAGAACCGCGTTGCCGTTATCGGCCGCAGGAAGCGCAGAACTTTGAGTAAACCTGAACTGGGTATGGCCGACGACTGTTCCATCGGTTGGCGACCCCCAGGTTGGAATATGCCACTTACTGGAACTCACCATATTCCCGCTAAAGTCATCGCAGAGGAGAGTCGCAGCAAGTATAGGTGACGGCGAAATTACTAGAAAACCGATTACTATACAAAAAAGTACGTTTATCATGCTGCTGATTTCCTGCTTGCCTGGGGAGTAAAACCAATGATTGGATGGTTGTTTTATAAAATCCATAGATTGCATTTTGCGGTATCGGTAAACCAACGGGCAGCAACCCGGCCCTCTCTGGTGATTAGGGCACTTATCGCGCAGGCCAGGATTTCAGTCCGGTTTCGAAACGGCGATTAGCCTTACCCCCGACACGCATTATGGACGACGCGTTCTTCGTCACGTGAACGACATAATCAATCTTGATCTCCGCAGTGAACTTACCCCCCTTAGGCACAAACGTGTCGGTAGGGTCTACTTCAATTATGGGCTCGACCACTTGCAGCAATCGCACCTCAGATGAATATTGCAGCGCCAATTCTTCGACATAAGGTGAAATCTTCTCGGCTCTTGCGGAGCCATCCAGAGGGACTACGATTCGGTGATACAGGGTGCCTTTTTCCTCTTTCGTCCCCCAAAGGTTTCCCAACTAACTTTGTATACATAAAGTTGGCGCATACATACAGATCAATTAACTGTACCTGGGTCAAGCTATTTCAATTGAGGCAGCAGATTGAGCCTTCATCCTTGCTCTCATTCCGCTTGATGTTCTCAACCATCCGTGCAGTTTGATACTCCCTCATTAGCTGATCCAGTTCAACCTCTTCACTGGGAGTGAAATGGGTGCGATTTTCGGCTCGGGCCTTGATTGTAATGTCCTTTGCCTTGCGTATTAACCGGAGGCGCCGACTATCCGCCGATACAAGAACGTCATCCATGCAGCCCTCTCCGCAACTCAATGTCCAGTTCATGTTGACTGCTTCCTGTGGCGATGCCATTAAAAACTCCAGCCCCGGCGAACTGAAGCATACCGTCCTATCGAATCCTTGCCGCATCGTTTGAATCTGACTTTCTGGTGTAGGCGCGCCGGTATGCGGGCTGCACTAAAATCCCCTGGCGGTTGCGCCAATCCGGCACCGGGCGGATATCTGTGATCAACTCGAGCCGCCCTTGTTGCTTTAGCCTCTCGTAAATCTCGAGCCAGGCGCAGGGTTGATCGGGATCAGCTTCGCACTTGCCCTTCTGTGCGCCGCCGCATGGGCCATTGAAGATGGACTTGGCACAGCGGGTGACCGGGCAGATCCCGCCGGTGTAAGACACCATGCAGTCACCACACGCGCGGCAGCGCTCTTCGTAAACACCCACGGCCTTATCAACGCCTATGAACATCGTGTTTACGGCCGGGAAAACCGGTTTGCACGGGAACCTGTCGGCCAAGTTCTGAACGCCCGCCCCGCAGGCGAGCGAGATGACCGCCTCCGCCGCCTCGGCCATTTCGTCGAGTTCGGGTAGGAACATCTCATTGCATTGGCGTTCAAGCGTGTAACTGGTAGCCGCGAGCCGTGTCTGGCTCAGCTTCGATCGGGCCTCAAGCTCCAGGCACAGCATGTCTGATTCCTTCTGTCCCCCGGCCAGACACACCGATACGCAACCGCCGCACCCGACGATCAGCAATCGGCGATAGCCTTCAACCCAGGCGAAGATTTCCCCCAAAGATTTGCGTGTGGCTTTGATCATGGGGTGTTTCTATCTCCCCGATTTTTCACGTGACAGACGCCGCAGGCTTGCGGCCCGCTCGGCCGCCCTCCCTTTGCGGTACCACGGTGGCAGCCCAGGCATTGGTGATGGAAGGCTTGCATCAGCGACGGTTCGGCTTTTCCGGTTGCATGGCAAGCGGCACACCGGATTTCCGCATTGTCTGCCGAAAGATCGTCAACGTTCGTGCTCTTCCGACCGTCTTCGATTGCGTGGTGGCAAGCTGCGCACTCCAGGTCCGACATGTGCTTTGAGTGCGGGAAAAGGACGCCCGGCCGCTGCTTGATTCTGTAGCCGTCCGGGTTGACTATGAACTCGTCGGATTGCGCCAGCGCAACCGCAGGCATAAGCTCAGCCAGGAGTAGGAAGAATATCCAAATGAGTTTCATCTGTTACCTCTCGCGAGGGGCTCCCTCTCGAAGTCCACGTTCTTGCCTTTCAGCCGGCACAGACTGCGTGCGAGTCCGATGAGTTCAGGGATGTGGATGCCGAGTGGGCAGTAGCAGCGCATGCAGAGAACGCATTTCCGAAAGGCGAGGTCCCGGACCTTTTCCCATTCCGCATCCGACAAGCGCCCCTGGGAACGGACGATGCGGCCAAGGCTGTTCACGAACTTGTAACCGGGCGTGTAGTCGGCGGCCTTGCCATGGGTGCGGTACATGAAACAGCTCTCGGCGCACATGCTGCAATGGGCGCAAACGGAAAGCATCACCTTGATTTTCTGCCGACGCTCGGCAATGAGCCGCTCGCAAGGGTCTGGCCGGGGAATAGTCGAGACAACGCCTACCATGCTCTTACTCCGCGCTTGATGAAACTATGCTCCCCGGGGAGGAGAAAGCGGTTGATCATGAAATAGAAGGCATGCATGAGCTTCGTGAATGGAATGGCCATGAGCACGAGCTCCCCGCTGGCCATGTGCAGCAGGACCACGCTCTGATATTCAAAGATGCCATGGAAGGCGAGCAACCCTGTCAGAAACGGCAGCGCAACCAGCGCAAGCACTACATGATCGTATGCCGTGCTCAAGGCGCGTACCTGAGCGACGAAAAGGCGACGCCCAAGGAAGAAGCCACATGCGGCCAGCACCAGGAGAGTAAGCCCATCTGTGACGGCCTCGGCAAAGCACGGCAGCGACACGCCCCAGGATTGGTCCAGCAGGACATTGTGCCCTACCTGAAAGAATACCGCTCCAAGTATCCCGGCATGAAAGAGTGTCGTTACCGAGGCCATTACAGGTGTTCTGCCCCAAACCGTCTGCCGGATGCGCGCCCAAGCGAATGCCAATGCCAGGCGGACGGAATCACGTGGCAAGCAGTTTCGTAAAGGCGGCGTACTGGAATACCGTATTCGACGGACAGGCCGGCTCGCCGACAAAAAGCGGAAAAGCTGAAAGAGCGTGCCCCCCAGGAACACCGCCGCGGACATTGAGGCCATAGGCCCGCGCAGAAACTCGTACAAATTGATATTCAATTGCCTACACCTAAAACTATTTCCTTTCCTGAAATGACTTAAGAATCGATCCTGTGGAAAGTATAGAAAATGAATCATGTATAAGTCAAAATAATAATAATTATGTTTTTGATAAATTTTTTTATTGGCACGTGGATTCCAGCAGGCTATACGATTTCCGGCGCACGGTGGGCACCAGCATGCTTGAGGCGGGTGTGGTAAGACGTATCGCG
Organism: uncultured delta proteobacterium; assembly: GCA_963791285.1. Lineage (GTDB taxonomy): Bacteria > Desulfobacterota > Desulfobacteria > Desulfobacterales > SpSt-501 > SpSt-501. Next base: position 169,264 of record CAWBSC010000003.1, on the reverse strand, counting down.
ATTTGATCCTGGGCCATAGCCTGGAAGGTATGGACCGCCACTACGTTAAACCGTCAGAAGAAACCCTGCGCCAGGCTATGGCTCGATACACGGCATGATTGTACGAGCAGTTCGGAAATGTTGACCAAAACGTTGACCAGGTTGCTGCCTGAATGCGCTAACAATTTGAAAATGATACCTAATCACCCATTTTTGCCATGTAGTCGTCGTACATGGTCTCGAGGCCGAGCTTGTGCTTGGCCTCTTCCTGGCAGAGGATCTTGAACACCTTCTGGCTCTCGGGCGTGTCCGCCTGCTTGAGGAAGTCGTTGTAGAGCTTGAGGGCCTTTTCCTCCCGCTTCATGGCGAGCATCAGGATCTCGTTGTAGGCCATCCCCTTGCGGTACTCGAGCTCGACCACGTAGTCGCTGCGTTTGATGTCCTTGATCCACTTGAGCTTGTAGCTCTTCATGGCCTGCGTGAAGCCGGCCGTCTTGAACTCCTTGAGCAGGCGCTCGTGCTTCTGCTCCTCCTTGGCGAAATCCGTGAACATATCCTTGCTGCCGGAATACGCCTCCTCTTTCGCCAACCCGAAGTAGAATTCAACGGCTTCCTTTTCCTTTTCGATCGCGAAATCGATGATGCCTTCCAGGCTGTCGAACTTCATATTCGCTCTCCTTTCACAAGAGGTGAAATGGCCGGCGGTAGAGGGCGTCCGACCGGAACGCAACATCTACTGGATACGGCCGAACGCATATCAAGATTCGATGGCGAGATCAATGCCCCATGGTGCGGTGCCGTCGTCACCCCGTCCACCCCGACCGCGTTTGACGAGTGAGGGCGTCGGATCCATATTCGGCCACACCGCCCGATGCGCAGCCCTGGTCCGGGGCGGAGAACAAAAGGAGGTTGCATGCAGGCCACCAACGCCAGACGTCCGATCGATCCCGGTGTGCGGATCGGGCACGTCCACCTGAAGGTCTCCGACCTGAACCGGGCGATAGACTTCTACTGCGGAGTTCTGGGCTTCGAGCTGGTCCAGCGCTACGGCCCGGGGGCCGCCTTCGTCTCGGCCGGCGGCTACCACCACCACATCGGGTTGAACACCTGGGAGAGCAAAGGCGGGTCGCCGCCGCCGGCGGGCACGACCGGGCTCTACCACGTCGCCATCGTCTACCCCTCGCGTGCCGCGCTGGCGGACGCCCTGCGGCGGCTGATCGCCGCACAGGTGCGCCTGGACGGGGCGAGCGATCACGGGGTCAGCGAGGCGCTCTACCTGACCGATCCCGACGGCAACGGGATCGAGCTCTACCGGGACCGCCCCGAGTCCGAATGGCCGCGCAACGCCGAGGGCGGCATCGCCATGTTCACGCGGCCGCTCGATCTCGACGCGCTGCTCGAAGAACCCGGGCCGGTAAAGTAGGTCCCTTCACCCTCACGGCGGCCCCGCCCGCACGAACATACGGTCGAGCGCGAAGGGGTCGTCGAAGTGGCGTTCGCCCACGAAGGCCACGGCGTGGCGGCCCCACTGGCGCATGCCTCCGGGCGAGGCGACCCCGGTCGGCCAGAGGATGAAGCGTTCCAGGCGCTCGCTCCCGGGGACGAGGCCGTCCGGCGCGAACATGCTGCGGCGGCCGCCCTCCGGGGTCGGCAGGCTGCGCAGCCGGTCGTAGGGCACCAGGGGAAGCTCGACGGTCGCGGCCGGGATGGGGCTGCGGTCGATGGGGAAGAGACGGTCTACGTAGTGGGTGCCGCGTGCCAGAGCCAGCGCGAGCGCTGGTCGGGCCGCGGTGGCGGCCGGCGCAGTCAGGATCAGCGGCGGTTCGGGATAGTCGATGGCCGCGCGCACCCGGAGGCGTTCGGTCGGGTAGGCCTCGTAGTAGCAGCCGCAGGTGTGAATCGTTTCGTAGAGCAGCGGCTCGCCGTCGGCGTCCAGAGTCACCCGGTAGATCACGCCGTCGAGGAATCCGCCGTAGAGGTCGAGCGCGTGTTCCTTGGGCCGCGCCGGGAACCAGACGACCGTGTTGATCTGGGTGAGGATATCCTTCCCGAATCGCGTGAAGGAGAGCAGGGTGTAGGCCGCCGGTCGGCCGGTGTCGATCCCGAGCTCCCCGGCCTGGGACCAGAAGGGCGTGCCGATCCGGTCGTCGCTGGTGGCGGTTTGAACCAGCCACGCGGGCGCGTGCCGGCGAAAGAGGAGGTCGAGGGTGGCCTCGTCGTAGACCGGGACCCCCAGGGCGTCGCGCGGGGCCTGGGCGATGATCGGCGCGGCCGATGGAGCATCCGCTCCGCCCGCTGGAGCGTAGTGCACCCTGCGAGGGTCGGGCGGCGGCGGCTCGTTGGCGAACGCCCGGCGCGCCTCGTCGTGCCAGTTGGACACCCCGCGCGACACGAAGAAGCTCACCACCGGGTAAATCCCCAGCACGCGCCGCAGTCGGATGTAATCGTCCGGCACGGCCAGGTGCCGCCGGAAGGCCGTGCGTCGATCGGCGGTCGCGAAATCGGCCGCCTTCAGCCGATCCCCGCAGGCGGCCGCCTCCCGCAGCCGCACCGCATCCTCGTCCGCTGAACGGGCGCCCGCGGAAGCGTTGTCGAGCTCGTGGCGACGGGCCTCGAGATCGAGCGCCTGCATGCGGTCGATCCAGGCGCCGAAGGCCGGGTCGTCCAGGGCCTCCTCGCGGAACGAGGCGAGAAAGCGGTCGACCCTGAGATAGGGGTGGCCCTCCACACGGAAGGTCCCGCCGTCGAGCGCGTCCGCCCGCAGCGCACGCTCGTCGAGCGCCGCGAAGAGCTCGGCGCACCGGCCGAGCGGGTCCGTGCCGCCCGCGTGCGGGGACTGGGTCGGGCGCGGGACGACGGCGCACCCCGCAGCGAGCAGGCACAGGCCGGCAGCGAGCGCGGCCAAATGTACGATTGTCCGATGGGTGTGCATGGGGCCTCCACTGACTTGAAGCCAGATCAAAAATAGCAGATCACGCCCGAGGGCCAGGCGCCTGCCGATGAAAACGCGCAGCAACCGTGCCAGCTTGTGAGCATTTTTTCAGAGGCGGGCAACGCCGCCATCGGGTGTCAGATGCATGTTTGAGATGGCGTCTTGTCACTCCGGCAGCCTCCCCCGGGTGTGCGACGGAACGGGTAAGTCACCTCAGCCCTGGGACAGCAGGTATTCAGATCCGTTCATAGGGAGTGAAGCCTTTGGGGCACCCCTCGCGCAGGGCCTCGCGCGGCCGGTTGAAGGCCGGGGTCTCGAAGACAAAGCGCAGCAGTTCCTCGCGGTGCTCGGGCGCCGCCAGCTGGGCGATGGCGACCACGCGCTCCACGTAGGAGAGCCCCGAGGGGTCCATGGCCCCGTGCTCGGTCACGATGACGACCGGGTCGGCCGCCACGGCCGTCGTGGTGATCCCCGGGGGCGAGTTCTTCAGGATCTTCGACGCGCCCTTTTCGGTGGTGGACTTGATGGCGATGACCGGCACCCCGCCGGGGGAAAGGCGCGCCCCGCGCAGGAAATCGGCCTGGCCCCCGACGCCGCTGTAGACCAGCGGGGCCTGCACCGAGTCGGCCCAGATGTTGCCATAGAGGTCCACGCCCATGGAGCTGTTGACGGCGACCATTTTGGGCTGCCGCGCGATGGTGAGGGCGTTGTTGGTGTAGTCGGACGGGCGCGAGGCGACCGAGCAGTTGAAGTGCAGCCAGTCGTAGCCGGCCTGGTCGCCGCACTGGAAGATGGAGGCGATGGTGATGCCGTCGACCGTGTGGCGGTTGGTGACGATCCCGCGTTCCATCAGCACGCGGAAGGCGTCGGTGTACAGCTCGGTGTGCACGCCGAGATCGCGCACGCCCTTGCGCAGGATGCCGTCGGTCACGGCGGCGGGCACCTCGCCGATGCCATACTGGATGGTGCACCCGTCGCTGATGTAGAGCGCGGTGATGATCTCCCCGATCCGCCGTGCGCGGTCGTCGGGCGTCTTCGCGGCGCTGACCGGCAGCTCGTAGTCGGTCTCGAGCAGGTAGTCGATGTCCTCGCAGCGGACCGTCGTTCCGAAGATGAACGGGGTCTTGCGGTTGCGCTCGGCGATCACCACCCCGCCCTGGGCCTTCACTGAGGCGATCGCGGCCTTGGCTTCGACCACCATCGGGCCGAGGGAGAAGTTCCCGGCGTTGTCGGGGCCCGCGACGCTGATGAGCGCCGCCGTCGGTTTGAGGTAGTCGCGTATCTGGCGCGGGATGTCGGAGAGGTGCATGAGCTGGTACTGGGCCCAGCCGTTGTTCTGCGCGGCGCGGGAGAGTGCCGTGTTGAAGGTCACCCGGTGGGTGATGCGGCCGCAGACCTCTTCCGAGAAGAGTTCCGCGATGTCTCCCATCGGCAGACAGCAGATGAGCGCGATGCCCCGGATGGAGCGGTCGCGCACCAGTTGGCGGCAGAGCTCGCGGGGGGTCGCGGCGGAACCCTGCAGGGCGACGACGCTCCCGCGGGTCAGGATGCGGCCGTTGACGGCCTCTGCGGCGGATTGAATGATCTGCATCGGCGGCAATCCTCTTTCTCAAGACTCTGCCACGTGGCGTTCGGGCGCGCCACTATACCGGAGAGCGCTGAATTTTCAACCCCGTCCAGACGCGTCGAGTCGGGGCTCAGGCCGCTCCCACCCGCAGGGCCTCCGCCCGTGCCCGGGCTGCCGCCGCATCGGCGTGTCGCCCCAGCCCCGCGAGCGCCCGGCCCTTGCCCTCCCAGGGGTCGGGGTAGTCGGGCTCGAGCGCGATCGCCCGGTCGTAGGCCTGCAGCGCCTCGCCGGGCCGTCCCTCCAGCAGCAGGACGTTGCCCTTGCAGTTCCAGGGGTGGGAGTACGCGGGGTCGACCTCGGCTGCCTGCGCGTAGGCGGCGAGCGCTTCGGCGCGGCGGCCCAGGTCCAGCAGGACCGTGCCGGTGTTGATCCAGGGGCGCACGAAGCCGGGGCCGAGAGCGACGGCCCGGGTGTAGGCCGCCAGCGCCTGGTCGTAACGCTCGAGGCGCCGCAGGAGGTTCCCCAGGTTGATCCACGGGTGGGCGCACCCGGGGTCGAGCGCGATCGCCCGCCGGTAGTCCGCTTCGGCCTCGGCGTGGCGTTTCAGGCTCTGCAGGACGTTCCCCCTGCCGGTCCAGGCGCAGGCGCAGTCGGGCGCGAGCGCGATCGCCTCCTCGGCCAGTGCGAGCGCGACATCCAGCTCCCGGCGCAGCCAGGCCGCCATGGCGGCGGCGAACCGGGCCCAGGCCGCAAGCCCCGCCGCTTCGGCCGTGCGCCGCAGGTCGTCGAAGAAGGTGATGCGGTCCCGCTTCGTGTAAAGGAGCCGGTAGTCGTGCCGGTAACGCCGGCGCAGCTCCGCGCTGATGTCGATACGGTCGTCGCTCACACGGCCTCCACAGAGTCGGCGTCGCACCGGGAACCGGCTGCGGGGATTCTATGGCATCCGGTAGGCGAAAAACAAGTGCCGCTCCGTCAGCGGGCGACCGGCGACGCGGGGCCATCCTGGAACCGGAAGATCGCGAGAGGCCTTGCGGGGCGGGGATGCGTCTCTCCGGAGCTTGACACCTTCGGGCACATCTGGTTAGTTCGGGCCGCGTGCCGCAGGTCGGGAAATGTTCACCCCGCCCCTTCCGGGTCTTTCTGCGCCTCCATTCTCATTCCGACCATCCGCGATCGAAAGGGGATGATTTGCAATCCGGCCGGGCGCGCCGCGGCCGTTTTTACCGGTAACGATCGGACCGTAACAGGAGCCTGCTGATGAACGTCGGAGAGTGGAGTCTCAAGCGCGCGCGCTCATGGCCGGAGCGCCCGTTTTTGAAGCAGGGCGATCTCGGCCTGACCAACCGGGAGTTCAACGACCGGGTCAACCGGGCCGCGCGCGTCCTGCTCGCCCGCGGCGTTCAAAAGGGCGACCGCGTGGCCACGATTATGGTCAACTGCAGCGCCTTCCTCGAACTCTATTTCGCCTGCGCCAAGATCGGCGCCGTCATCGTGCCGATCAACCACCACCTGGCCGTACCGGAGCTGGCGCAGACGCTGGACGACTGCGGGCCGAGCGTGGTGATGTTCTCGCCCGGGTTCACGCCGGCGGTCGACGAGTTGCGCGCGGGCGGCGGGCGGGTGGACTGGCTGCAGCACGCGGGCGAGGCACAGGCAGCCGCAACCGGCCTCGACGATCCGGCCGCCCCGCGGGCCACGGCGGAACCCGAAGTGCCCTGGGATGTCGGCCTGGGCGACCCGCTGTTGATCATGTTCACCTCCGGCACCTCCGGCAGCCTCAAGGGCGCCGTGCTCTCGCATAACAACTTCCTGTTCGGGGCGATCCAGAACCTGCTCTTCGGCGTCAATGCCGGATTCAAGTCCCTCGTGGTGGCGCCGCTCTTCCATATCGGGGCGCTGGTGGCCTCGACCACCCCGGTGATTTACGCGGGCGGCTCGCTGGTCATCCGGGACTTCGACAACCCCTCCGAGATCATCCGGCTCATCCTACGGGAGAAGATCAACTACATGTTCGCCGTGCCGGCGATGTTCAAGATGATGAGCAAGGCCCCGGGCTGGGAGGAGGCGGACTTCTCGCACGTGCACTTCTTCATCGCCGGCGGCGCGCCCATGCCCGTACCCCTGATCCAGCAGTACCAGGAGGAAAAGGGGGTGCGGTTCGTGCAGGGCTACGGGATGACCGAAACCCTGCGCATCAGCTCGCTCGACCCCGACGACGCCCGGCGCAAGGCCGGCTCGATCGGCAAGGAGCTCTTTCACACCTCGGTGCGCATCGTCGACGACGACGGGCAGGAGGTCCCGCCCGAGGAGACCGGCGAGATCGTCGTGAAAGGGCCTGCGGTGTTCAGCCGCTACTGGAACAACCCCGCGGCGACCGCGGCGGCCATCCGCGAGGGCTGGTTCCACACCGGCGACCTCGGCCGGCGCGACGCAGAAGGATTCATCTACATCGTGGGCCGCAAGAGCGACATGATCATCTGCGCCGGCAAAAACGTCTACGCCGCCGAGGTGGAGCGGGCGATCGAGGCCCTGGTCGAAGTGTCCGAGGCGGCCGTCGTGGGCATGGCCGACGCCGCGCGCGGCGAGGTGCCGGCGGCCTTCGTGGCGCTGAAGACGCCCGGCGCGCTGACGGCCGAGGACGTGGCGGCGGCCCTCAAGAGCCGGCTGGCCGCCTACAAGATTCCCAAGAAGATCGTGCTGGTGGACGCGCTGCCGCGGACCGGCAGCGGCAAGGTCGCGAAGAACGAACTGAAGCAGCAGCTCACCCCCTGACCCGGCCGAAGAGGCCGACGAGGCGACATGAAGAAACCCATTGCAACCGGTTCCGGGGCGGAGACCGCGGAGATCGTGATCGGCGACGAGGAGGTGCCGCTCGCCGCATTGATGGCCGTGGCGTCCGAAGGGCGGCCGGTACGGCTGTCGTCCGATCCCGCCTGGAGAGCGAAACTGCAGGCCTGCCGCGCGGTGCTGGAAAAGTCCCTCGGAGCCGGGCAGCGCATCTACGGGGTTTCGACCGGCGTCGGCTACAGCTCGCATCAGACCGTCGATTCCGCGCACATCCAGGAGTTCGCCTACCAGATCATCCGGCAGCACGGCTGCGGCCTGGGTGAGATGTTCTCCGTTCCGCAGGCGCGCGCCATCGTGTTCGCGCGCCTGGTGAGCCTGGCGAAAGGCTATTCGGCCGTGCAGGTCGACCTGCTCGAGGCGCTGTGCGCTCTGCTCAACCGGGGCGTGATCCCGGTGATCCCGATGCTGGGCTCGGTGGGCGCCTCCGGGGACCTGACGCCCCTGTCCTACGTCGCGTCGGTGCTGGCGGGGGAGCGCGAAGCCTATTACGAGGGCGAGGTGCTGCCCGCGGCCGAGGCCCTGAAGCGCGCCGGCCTGACGGCCCACTGCTTCGCACCCAAGGAATCGCTTTCGGTCATGAACGGCACGGCCGTCATGGCCGCCGTCGGCGCCGTCACCGCCGTGCGACTGGAGCGCGCGCTGGCGGCCTGCGAGGCCGCGACGGCGCTGGCCGCCGAAGTCATCCACGGGCGCTCCCAGGCCTTCGCGCCCATCGCGCACCGCCTCAAGCACCACCCCGGGCAGATCGCGGCGGCCGAGGCCATCCGCACGGCGCTGGCCGGCAGCGGCATGATCGACAGCGGCAAGGAGGAGGGCCGCATCATCCAGGACCCCTACTCCATCCGCTGCGCGCCCCATGTGATCGGCGCCGCCCGCGACGGCCTCACCTGGGTCATGCAGGTGCTGCACCGGGAGCTGAACAGCGTCAACGACAACCCCATCGTCGACCCCGAGCGGGGGGAGACCGTTTTCGCGGGCAATTTCTACGGCGGTCACGTCGCGCTTGCGATGGACCTGGTGAAGATCGCGGCCGTATCCGTCGCCGACCTGATGGACCGGCAGTTCGCGCTGGTGCTCGACTCGCGCCTCAACATGGGGCTGCCCGAGACGCTGGTCGCCTACCCGGGCTGCGGCGTCAAGGCGCTCCAGATCACCTGCAGCGCGCTGACGGCGCTGGCCGTGCAGCGCTCGGCCCCGGACACGGTGCTCTCGCGTCCGACCGAGGTCAGCAACCAGGACAAGGTCAGCATGGGGCTCAACGCCGCGCTCAACGCCTCCGAGATCGTCACGCTGCTGCAGCAGGTGCTGGCGACGCTCCTCGTGGCGCTTTCCAACGCCGCCGCGCTGCGCGGCGCGGCGCGCTTTTCCAGGGCCTCCACGCGGCTGCTCGAGCGCGTGCGCGCCTGCTCGCCCGTGCTGACGGAAGACCGGCGGCTGGACCACGACCTGCGGCGGCTGACGCTGGCGATCGACGATGGATTTGAAAACCGGCGTCTCGCGCCGTGATCCGGCGTTGCGCGGTCTTTTGTGAATGCTCACATACTGTCCGGTATGCTGCGCTCCCCAAAGGACCGCGCGCCCTGGCTGACGGCTCGATACGGGTTTTTCAACAGCCTGCTAAAATCAAGAATCAAGATGTGGCCCCCTCCGCCCCTCGGATCTGAGAGGTTGCCGTGCGACGACCGGTCATCAAAGAGGTGCTTCCCCGAACCATCCGCAACGCGGCGGGCGTCGTTTTGCTGGTCGTGGTGGGCATTCTCTGGCTGAGCTTCCACTTCGTCCGGCCGATCCCCCCGCGCACGCTGACGATGACCACCGGCATGGAAGGGGGCTCCTACGCCGTCATCGGGGAACGATACCGCCAGGTACTGGCGCGCGACGGGGTGCGCCTGCAGCTGCTGCCCTCGTCCGGGTCGGTCGAGAACCTGGCGCGGCTGCGGGACGAGTCGAAGCCGGTCGACGCGGGGTTCGTGCAGGGGGGCGTCGGGCGGGTCGAGGCCGGCTCCCGGCTGATGTCGCTCGGCAGCGTGTTCTACTCGCCGCTGTGGGTCTTCTACCACGGCGACGCCGTCCTCGACGACCTGTCGCAGCTCACGGGCAAGCGCATCAGCATCGGACCCGAGGGCAGCGGCGTGCGCAAATTCTCCGTCGACCTGCTCAAGGCGGCCGATGCCGCCGAGCCCGCCACCGAGCTGTTCGAGTACCCCATGTCCGAGGCCGGCAAGGCACTGAAGGAGAGGCGGCTGGACGCCGTCATGGCGTTCGGTTCGGCCGACAGCGCGCTGGTGCTGGAGTTGCTGAACACCCCGGGGATCCGGCTGATGAGCTTCAGCCAGGCCGAGGCGTATTCGCGCCTGTTCCCCGACCTGTCCCATGTCGTCCTGCCGAAGGGGGTCCTCAACCCTGCACGACGCTTCCCGGCGGAGGATATTCACCTGCTCGCGCCGACGACCAACCTCATCGTGCGCGGCAACCTGCACCCCGCCCTCGTCTACCTGCTCCTGGAGGCTGCCGTCGAGATCCACGGCGGCGCCGGCTGGGTGCACCGTGCCGGCGAGTTCCCGGCGCTGAAGACGCAGGATCTCCCGATCAGCGACCAGGCCCAGCGCTACTTCAAATCGGGCGGTTCGGTGCTGTACGACTACCTGCCCTTCTGGGCGGCCACCTTCGTGGATCGCATGATCCTGCTGCTCATCCCGCTCGGCTTCGTGTTGATCCCCGCGATCGGGATTCTGCCGTGGATCTACACGTGGCGCAATCGATCGCGGCTGTACCGGTGGTACCGGGAGTTGCGGGAACTCGAAGTCGATCTGCGGGCGGGCTCGGTCCCGGAGCCGGCGGACCGGTACCGGGAGCGGCTGGACCGGATCGAGGAGGGGGTGGGCCGCGTGCGCGTCAGCGTGGCCTTCTACGACGAGGTGTTCCTCCTGCAGCACCACATCGCAACCGTCCGACAACAGCTCGCCCGGCTTGAGGCGGGCGCTGCGTTACACGGAATCACCTGAGCGGAAATCCGCAGACAGCGAAAGGAGCACGCACATGGCAGCCGGTATCAAACCCTTGACCCAGCGCAAGGCCTGGAAAGCCCTGGCCGCCCACTACAAGGATCTCCGAGGCGTTCACCTGCGGCAGCTCTTCGCGGACGATCCAGAGCGCGGCCGGCGCCTGTGCGCCGAGGGGGCGGGGGTCTACCTGGACTACTCGAAAAACCGCGTTACGGACGAGACCCTCGCACTGCTGGTGCAGCTGGCCGAGGAAAGCGGGCTCAGCCAGCGGATCGAGGCCATGTTCGGCGGGGAGAAGATCAACGTCACCGAAGACCGCGCGGTGCTGCACGTGGCGCTGCGCGCGCCCGAGGGCGCCGTCATCCGCGTGGACGGGCAGGACGTGGTGCCCGACGTCCACCGGGTGCTCGCGCAGATGGCGGCCTTCTGCGGCCGCGTGCTCGGCGGGGAGTGGAAGGGGCACACCGGCAGGCCCATCCGCAACGTCGTCAACATCGGTATCGGGGGCTCTGACCTCGGACCGGTGATGGCCTACGAGGCGCTGCGGCACTACAGCAACCGGCGGATGCGCTTCCGCTTCGTCTCCAACATCGACGGCACCGATCTGGCCGAGGCGACGGGCGACCTGGACCCGGCCGAGACGCTCTTCATCGTCTCCTCGAAGACCTTCACGACCCTGGAGACGATGACCAACGCCGCGAGCGCGCGTGACTGGCTGCTCGCGGGGCTGGGCGGGGACAAGCGGGCGGTGGCGCGGCACTTCGTGGCGGTGTCGACCAACGCGGACCAGGTGGCCGAGTTCGGCATCGACACGGCCAACATGTTCGGGTTCTGGGACTGGGTCGGGGGCCGGTACTCGATGGACTCGGCCATCGGCCTTTCGACCATGCTGGCGGTCGGCCCGGAGAACTTCCGCGCCCTGCTGGCGGGCTTCCACCGCATGGACGCGCACTTCCGCACCGCACCCTTCGCGCGCAACCTGCCGGTGCTCATGGCGCTCTTGTCGATCTGGTACACCGACTTCTTCGGGACCCAGACCGTGGCCGTCCTGCCTTACGAGCAGTACCTGAAGCGCTTTCCGGCCTACCTGCAGCAGCTGACCATGGAGAGCAACGGCAAGCGCGTCACGCTCGCAGGCCAAGCCGTGACCTACGCCACCAGCCCGGTCTACTGGGGGGAGCCGGGGACCAACGGCCAGCACTCCTTCTACCAGCTGATCCACCAGGGGACACGGCTCATCCCCTGCGACTTCGTCGCCTTCTGCGAGTCCCTCAACCCGCTCGGGCGGCACCACGCCATGCTGCTGGCCAACGTGTTCGCCCAGAGCGAGGCGCTGGCCTTCGGCCGCACGGCGGATGAAGTCGCAGCCGAGGGCACGCCGGACTGGCTGGTGCCGCACCGGGTGTTCGAGGGCAACCGGCCCTCCAACACGCTCTTCCTCAAGCGGCTGACGCCCGAGGCGTTAGGCGCTCTCGTGGCGCTCTACGAGCACGTCGTCTTCACGCAAGGCTGCATCTGGGACATCAATTCCTTCGACCAGTGGGGGGTCGAGCTGGGCAAGGTGCTGGCCGGCCGCATCATCCCGGAGCTGGAGAGTCCGGCCGAACCGCAACTCGCGCACGACAGCTCCACCAACGCCCTCATCGAAGCGTACCGGCGGCGCAGGGCCGTGCGGGAGTGAACGCTCGGACATGATCCGAGAAAAGACCGGCTCCGGACCGCACCCGCGAATCGCGGGTCGGTCGCGTGCGTCGGCCGGCAGGCGTTCCCGGCGGGCACCTGTCTTAAAATCAAGAATCAAGATGTGACCCCCTCCGAATTGGCAGGAGAATGGTCCGGTATTATTAGTGTCCATGAGGCAAGACGAGTTTCAGACCCCGCATGCGATGAGATGAGAGGACGACCATACAAACGGGTCGGCCGCCAAACCGGGCGGGCTACCCTGATTCTATCTCCCAAGAGGCAAACGTGTGACGCAGTGGGATTGAACGAACGAGAGGGAGGGAAGAGATGCGCATGCGATTGAGGACATTCGCCCTGGGGATGGCCCTGGCTGGGCTTCTGTCCGGCTGTGCCGCCAGGCAGATGCCTCCGCTGGAGGCCTACCAACCGGTCCGTGCGGACCTTTCCACCCCGGCCGGGAAAATCGACTCGTTCGTCGTGGTCCTGGACACCGCGTCTTCGTTGGAGGACCGCTACCAGAACCGCCGCCAGGCCGAACGCGCCCGGGAGGTCATCATCCGGTTGAACCGGACCATACCGGCGCTGGACACCCGCGCGAGCCTGGCGGTTTTCTCGGCGGGCAGCTGCCTGAGCTGCGATGACGCTGAAGTCCTCTATGGGCCGGCACCTTACAGCCGCGGCGAGTTCGAGGCTGCGGTAACGCATTATTACGCTGCGGGGAGAGCCAGCACCGCCGGCGGCCAGGTCCTCGACCAGCACGCCAGCGGCCTGATCCTGCGGGACAGCCCCGGCCGGGTGGCCCTGATCGTCGTCAGCGACTCCGAGAACATGATGCACGGCCGGGCGTTCAAGACCGTCCAGAAGCTGAGGGCGGCACTGGGCTCGCGGTTGTGCATCTACCCCATCCTGGTGGACCGGAACGCCGACGGCCGCGTGGTGACCGAGCAGCTCGTCAAGGTCGGGGGCTGCGGGGTCACGGTGGACGTCGACGAAATCGAGGCGCCGGATGCCATGGCCCGATACGTGCGAGAGATCTTCCTCGGCCCCGCCGGTGCCGGCCCGGCAGCATCGCCGGCGGCCGCTGCCGCGGACTCGGACGGCGACGGGGTCCCGGACATCCTCGACAAGTGCCCGAACACGCCCAGGGGGGCGGTAGTCAATGCCGACGGCTGCTGGGTGCCGCCGGGGGTATACTTCGACACCGACCAGACTGTGATCAAAGACACCCGGGCGCTCGACCAGGCCGTCGCCGTCTTCAAAGCCAACCCGCAGTTGACTTCCGAGGTCCAAGGCCACACCGACAGCACGGCCTCGGCCGAATACAACCAGAGGCTATCGGAAGCCCGGGCCGGAGCCGTGCGCGACTATTTCATCCGGCAGGGCATCGCACCACAACGGATCCGCGCGACAGGCTTCGGCGAGACCCGGCCGGCGGCGTTCAACGACACTCCGGAAGGGCGCGCCCTGAACCGCCGGGTCGAGCTGCAACCGCACATGAGATAGCGCTACGCTCGACGGCTGCGGCGGCGACACGATCGCTGCCGCCTGCGGGCCGCCGGAAGCGGGGGAAAGCACGAGGGCTGCACGTTGACTGAAGAGCGACAGGACCAGGGCGCCGAATACATTCACTCCGGCATTGAACGCAGATCGGGCCGGGAGCAGCGCCAAGGCGTCGATGCGGAGTTCTTTTCCGGCGGGGGCATCGAGAGAAGAAGCGGGATCGAGCCGAGGCACGGTGGGGCCGAAGCCTCCAAACCTCAGAGTCGAGAACGCGCACGGCTTTGTTCGACGTCGTGTTGCACCAAGGTGCAATAGCCAATCGCATATTCGGTACTATTATACTTTCGCACAGCAATCCGTGCTGGTCATAGGGCCCCATGCATACGGGGTCGAATCTACCCTGCGGGTCAGCCCGCATTCCACAGAGGAGGAAACGATGAAGAAATGCCTGATCCTGGTCGTCGCGGTTCTGGTTTGTGCATCCTGGGCCTACGCCGGGGGGGATTCCCAGGCGGCGGCCAAAGCGTTTGGGGCCGGCAATCAGGTGGTGGTCCGTGAGAACGCCAAGACCCTGACCGCGACCGTGGTGGCCATCGACCAAGCCAAGCGGCTGATATCGCTCAAGGGGCCCAAGGGGAACGTGGTCGAGCTCAAGGTGGGGGAGGAGGTCCGGAACCTGCCCCAGGTGAGTGTGGGAGACCAGGTGCAAGTCCGATTCTACGAATCCGTCGCGGCCCAGCTCGCCAAGCCGGGCACGCCGCTCGGCGCCACCCTGCAGGAGGCCGCCGGACGAGCCCAGCCGGGCGAGATGCCGGCCGGCGGCGCCGCGCGCCAGCTGACCGTCGTGGCGCTGATCGAGAAGATCGACAAGAAGAACCAGACCGTCACCCTCAAAGGCCCTGAAGGGGGAACGACCGACGTGAAGGTGAAGAGGCCCCAGATGCTCGAGCAGGTGAAGGTGGGCGACCAGGTCGTGATCACCTACACCGAGGCGCTGGCGATTTCGGTGGAAAAGGCGGCCAAAAAATAAGCGTTGGCTCCGCACCGCGCAGAATCGCTCGTGTGGCGCAAACGGCCTGCCCCCGCGCTCGGGGGCAGGTTTTTTGAACGAGGAGAAACCATGAAGATCAAACACGTGTCCGTCGCGACCCTTCTCTGCCTGACCCTGCTGTTTGGCGGCTGCGGTTACAACGCCTTGCAGCAGTCGGAAGAGCGCGTGTTCAAAGCCTGGGGGGACATCGAGGCGTCTTTGCAGCGGCGCGCGGATCTGATCCCCAACCTGGTGGAAACCGTCAAGGGCTACGCCAGCCACGAGCGCGAGACGCTGGAAGCGGTCATCAACGCGCGCGCCAAGGCGACCGCCATCAAGCTGTCGGCGGACGACCTGAGCGACCCGGCGGCCTTCGAACGCCTGCAGCAGGCGCAGGGTCAGATGTCCTCCGCGTTGTCCCGGCTCCTGGTCGTGGCCGAGCAATACCCCGACCTCAAGGCCAACGAGAACTTCCGGGACCTGCAAAACCAGTTGGAGGGGACCGAGAACCGCATCAACGTGGCGCGCCAGCGCTACAACCAATCGGCCGAAGAGTTCAACTCCATGATCCGTTCCTTCCCGAACAGCGTCACCAACAGCCTGCTGCTGCACCTGAAGCGCAAGGAATATATCAAGGCCGACGAGGCCTCCAAGGCTGCACCCAAGGTGAAGTTCTGAGGCTGGGGAGTTTTCGCGCATGAAGCGAGCGGCGCGCGCGATCCGAGTCCGATTCCTCGGGGTGCTTCTATGCATGGCGGTCCTGCTGCCGTGCGCGGCGGCAGCCCTGGAGGCGCCGATCCTCAAAGGCCGGGTGAACGACTACGGCGGCATGCTGTCGCCGGAGACGGAACGCCGGATCGAGGCCCTCCTGAAAGAGTTGGAAGAGAAGGACTCGACCCAGGTCGCGGTGCTTACCGTCCCTTCGCTGGCCGGGGATTCCCTGGAAGACTTTTCCATGCGGGTGGCCGAACGCTGGAAGATCGGCCGCAAGGGGTTCGACAACGGGGTCATCCTGCTGGTCGCGCGCGACGACCGCAAGGTCCGCATCGAGGTGGGCTACGGCCTGGAGGGCCGCCTGACGGACCTTACGGCCGGGCGGATCATCCGGGACCGGATCGTGCCCGAGTTCCGGGCGGGCCGGTTCGACCAAGGGGTCTTGAACGGCGTGACCGCGCTGGCCGAAGTCGTGCGGGGCGAGTTCCAGGCCCCGGCCCAGCCCCCGTCCGGCCCCGCGGCGTCGGGCCTCGACGACCTCGTGCCGTTTGCGGTCTTCTTCATCTTCATCGTGGTCATGCTGGGCCGGGTCAGCCGGCCGTTGGGAACGGCCGCCGGCGGGTTCTTCATGCCCTTTCTGGGGCACATGGCGTTCTCCCCGGGGGTGCCGGCGCTGCTCGGCCTGGGCGGGGCAGGGCTGGTCGCCGGCTTCGTCCTGGCGACAATCGCGGGCGCCGTCCAGTCCGCGGGGCCATCCCGGCCGGGCGGCAGAGGCGGCGGCGGATACGGCGGATTCCCGATGAATTTCCCGCGCGGGGGCGGCGGTTTCTCCAGCGGCGGCGGGGGCGGCTTTTCGGGCGGCGGCGGGGGGTTCGGCGGCGGCGGCGCGTCGGGGAGCTGGTGAACGCGATGGGAGACGCGGTGAAAGGTTTTTTGCGGGCGGATGAGATGGATCGGATCGAGGCCTGCGTCCGGGAGGCCGAGCGCGCGACGCGCGGGGAGATCGTGGTCATGGTGGCTCCCGCGAGCCACGGGTACCCGATGGCCGGACTGCTCGGGGCCGCGGCGTTCTCAATCCCGGCGGCCGTCGTCTTCGCCCGCCTCGTCGGGGCGCTCGTCTGGGCCGGCCCGCACGACCTCTGGATTTTCCTGGGGGCTTTCTTCCCCCTGTTTTTCCTCGCGCGCCTGGCCGTCAACCGACTTCCGCGCCTGAAGCGCCTCTTCGTCTCCAGAAAGGAGATGGAGCACGAAGTCCGGGAGGCGGCCACGCTCAATTTTTTCGTGAAAGGCCTTTTCCGGACGCGGGAGGAGAACGGGGTCCTGGTCTACCTCTCTGTTTTCGAGGGGAAAGTCTGGATACTCGGTGACCGCGGGATCGATGCCGCGGTGCCCACCGGGTTCTGGCAGGCGGTCGTGGACCAAGTCGTGGCGGGGATTGCGGAAGGCCGTCCGGCGGACGCCATCTGTGCGGCGGTCGGCAGGATCCGCGGCGTGCTTGCGGAAAAGTTCCCGGTCGCCGCGGGTGACACCGACGAACTGCCGAACGTGATCGTCGAGCGATAAAATTCACCCGGTCGTTGCGGTTTGCGGACCGGGGAACCCGCAGCCTTGTCGGACGAGCGATCGCGTGTGTTTCCGGCAAGGGCTGCACGGGGGCATCACACCAACCAACGCCAAAGGAGGACCCCATGGGGCTGTTCGATTTCGTGAAGGAGATCGGCCACAAGCTGTTCAACCGCGACGAAGAGGCCGCGGAAAAGATCAAGAAGCACATCGAAGCGACCAACCCGGGCATCGACGGCCTGCAGGTCGAGTACAAGAACGGGGTGGTGTCGTTGACCGGGCAGGCGACCAGCGCGGAGGCGATGGAAAAGGCCGTGCTCATGGCCGGCAACGTCCAGGGGGTCGCGGAGGTCAACGTCAACGGGCTGCAGGCCCCGCCGGTTCAGGCCAAGGTCGAGTACTACATCATCAAGAAGGGGGACACGCTATCCGCGGTCGCCAAGCAGTTCTACGGCAAGCCGAACGACTACCCCAGGATTTTCGAGGCCAACCGGGAGGTCATCAAGGACGCCAACCTGATCTTTCCGGGGCAAAAGATCCGCATCCCGCTGGATTGATCGGAACCTGGCTCCAAAATGCGTTTGACGGCCACATGCGGCCTTGCCTGTGGCCGTGATCCGCTATTTTCGAGACAGGTCCTATACCTCGGCTATCGATCTTGTCCTTTCCTGCGGCATCAATGGAAAGGGAAGATCTGATTGACAGGAAAGGAGGACACCGATGAACATCAGCGATCTGTTGGGAGCCATGATGCAGTCCGGGATGAGCTCCTCTTCCGGCGACCGGATGCGCAACGCGCTCGGCGGCGGGGGCGGCGGTGGAGGGCTCCTCGATGCCCTCTCGGGGATGATGGGCGGCCGCTCCGCGCAGGGGGGCGACTTGGGGTCGATGCTCTCGCAGGCGCTCGGAGGGGGCTCCGGGGCCGGCGGTCTGGGCGGCATCCTCGGCAACGTCCTGAACGACGCCGGCCAGGCCGTGGGCGGCAAGCAGAACCTGGCGCTGGGCGGACTAGGCGCGCTGGCCGGCGCGCTGCTCGGCGGCGGAGGCAAATCGATGGGCGGGGCGCTGGGCGGCGGGGTCATGGCGCTGCTGGGCGCCATGGCCTACCAGGCCCTGAAATCCGGCGGCAGCCAGCAGCCCGAGGTGCCCGTGGGGCTGATCGAGCCGCGGTCCGCGGCCGAGCGGCAGGAGCTCGAGCAGAGCTCTGAGATTGTGCTGAAGGCCATGATCAACGCCGCCAAGGCGGACGGCCAGATCGACCAGGGCGAGATGCAGCGCATCGTGGGCAAGCTCGAGGAAACCGGGATGGGTCCGGAGGCCCAGCGGTATGTCCTGACCGAGATGAAGAACCCGATGGACACCGCCTCTTTGATCACGGCGGCCAAGGGCCGGCCGACGCTCGCAGCGCAAGTCTATGCGGCCTCCCTGCTGGCGATCGAGGTGGACACCCCGGCGGAGAAGCAATACCTCGACCATCTGGCGGCCGGCTTGGGTTTAGACGCCGAGGTGGCCGGGCGGATCAAGACCATGGTCGGCATGCAGGCCTGAACGCAAAGCGCCCGTTGCAGCCATCGCGGGTCGCTGCCAAAGCCATGGCGTCGACCGCAGCGCGCGCCCACATGCCGGGCTGAGTGCAGCCAGAGTGACGATTTTCAATCCCTCCATCCCACCGCCATCCCCTTTTCGATCGGGATGGCGGTGTGCGTTCAACCTTCACTTGCCAAGTTCATACTACACCGGTATGATGCGCCCCCAATAGTGGATTAACGTCCTGTGAGAATATCAGATCCAAGTGCCGGCGGAGAGCTGAGTTCGAAGCCTCGACTCTAAAATTCCAATCAATTCGAGGCAGTTGAATCTCCGGCACTCCTTCGTTACAAAGCCACTCGAAATAAAAGAGTTAAATGGAAAGGAGGCTGCGTGAAACGCTTTTTATGGTTGGTGGTGTTAACCCTTCTCCTTGGGGGAGCCGGGAGCCCGGCCGGGGCGTATGACTACCCGATCAAGGACCCCTACGCGGCGACCATCGCCGGAACACCCACGGAGCTCGAGCCGGTCCTGCCCGAGTCGATCGACTACGAGCTGCTGGGGTTGAAGGTTTTCCCCGGCCGTCCCACGCCCGATGTCTTCTGGTATCAGCGGGAGTTCCTGTACACCCTGAGCTATCAGAAGCACGAGGCGCCGCTGATTTTCATCATAGCCGGGACCGGCAGCAGCTTCTACTCCACGAGCATGATTTTCCTGCAGAAGGCCTTCTACGGGGCCGGTTTTCACGTCATCTGCCTGTCCTCCCCCACGCAGATGAACTTCGTCGCCACGGCTTCGGCGACCTGCGTGCCGGGCAACATCCTCGAAGACACGCAGGACCTCTACCGCGTGATGACGCTCGCCTGGGAGCAGGTCAAGGGCCGGATCAAGGTCAAGGAGTTCTACCTGACCGGCTACAGCCTGGGGGCGTCCCAGTCGGCCTTCGTCTCCAAGCTCGACGAGGAAAAACGCGTCTTCAACTTCAAAAAGGTCCTGATGATCAACCCGGCGGTGAGCCTCTACAGCTCGGCCCAGATCCTGGACGGCATGATGCTGCAGGCCATTCCCAACCGCAAGCCCGGAGGAATTCGACCGATGGTTCAACGGGGTGCTGGGGAAATTCGGCGAGATCTACCGGATGATGGACGCCCCCGTGCTCGACAGCGACTTCCTCTACGAAGTCTACCGGTTTCTTTTGAAGAGGAAGACGCCACCCAAGCAGGAGAACATGGCCGGCATGATCGGGACCGTGTTCTGGCTGGCGTCGAGCAGCATGATTTTCACCGCGGACGTGATGAGTAACTACGGGCTGATCGTCCCGAAAAACCGCGTGCTGGGCAGCGCGGATTCGCTGACCGATTACTTCAAGGTGACCAACCGCATCAGTTTCATCGACTACTTCAACGAGTTCCTCTACCCCTATTCCCAGTCCAGGAACCCGGGTCTCACCAAGGAAGCCCTGATCGAAGGCACGAGCCTGCGCAGCATCGAGTCCTATCTGCGGAACAGCCCCAAGATCTCTCTGATGGACAACGAAGACGACCTGATCCTGGCGCCCGGGGACCTGGCCTTCCTGAAAAACGTCTTCGGCTCCCGCGCGAAGATATACCCATACGGCGGGCACCTCGGCAACATGACGTACAGGGACAATGTCGCCTACATGATCAACGTCTTCAAGAACTGAAAGGACTCACTCCTATGAAGCGCGCTCTGTGCCTCATGCTGCTCACGGCGTTCATGTGTGTGGCCGGCTGCGGGACGACACCGGTCCGCAAGGAACCGGAGATCCCCGCCAAGCGGCCCGTCAGCGAGTATGTCAACCCGAACGTCACCTACGCCATCGACGCCTACGACCCCTGGGAGGGGATGAACCGGCGGATCTACAACTTCAACGCCATCTTCGACAACGTCATCTTCCTGCCGGTGGTCCAGGCCTACGAGTTCGTGCTGCCGGTTTTCGCGCAGAAGGGGATCACCAATTTCTTCAAGAACCTCACCGAGGTCACCAACCTGACGAATTCGCTCCTGCAGTTCAAGATCGAAAAGGCCGTCATCACGTTCGGCCGGATCTGCATCAACACCACGGTCGGCCTGGGCGGGCTGATCGACGTGGCCACCCTCAACGACGGGCTCGAACGTCAGGATGAGGACTTCGGCCAGACGCTCGGCTTCTACGGGCTGGGGCCCGGCCCGTACCTGGTGCTGCCCATCCTGGGGCCGTCCGACGTGCGGGACACCGCCGGCCTGGCCGTGGACTCGCTCGTCTACAGCATGATGATGAGCCAGCTGATCGCCGAGCTCGGCATGGACGATACCTACGAAACCGTTTTGAACTACAGCCTCACGGGCCTTTACGCGATCGACAAGCGCCACAACGAGCCGTTCCGCTATTTCAAGACCGGATCCCCGTTTGAATACGACCTCATCCGGCGGCTGTACCTGATCATGCGGGAGTTCAAAATCAACAACTGAGGGGGTTGAACCTCGTCAGGATCGGCCCGGCGGCCCTCTGAGACGGAGGGCCGCCGGGCCATTGCCAGGTTTCCTTCCGCAAAAAATTCAATCTGCAAGATGGAGAATATGACGAGCCCTCGCCCACCCTTCTGGCGCGTGGTCTGTCTCCTGGGTCTGGTCGCGGTCCTCGCCCTGTCCGGGTGCTCGACCCCCGTGGGCGTGCGCCGTCTGGACACCAATGAGGCCAACCGCCAGTTGACCGAGAGCGTTCTCGGGGGCGAGAACCTGAGCGCACCGACCCTGCAGATCCTCAACCGGGCGGGTCTTACGGAGATCTACCGGGACAAACCGGCCGCCGCCATCGCCACCCTCCACCGCGGTGCGTGGGCGATCGACCAGCCGGACCGGTTCTTCGCCCTGGCGGAGCTCTCCTTCCTGCAGGCCTTGCGCAGCCGCGACCGCGCGCATTACCTGGCTTCCGCCGTCTACGCCTATGCCTTTCTCTTCCCGCGCGATCCCGCGGCCGCCCCGGGTGCGTTCGACCCGCGCTTGCGGACCGCCGTCGACGTCTACAACCAGGGGATCGCCGAGGGCTTCACGGACCGGGAAACGAATTTCGTGATGCTCGAGGCAGGCAGATACACGCTGCCGTTCGGCGAGCTCGTCGTGCGGGTCGACCCCGCCGAATACCGCTGGGGGCCGTTCCGCATGGTGGATTTCGTGGCCGCGGACCACCTCGCCGTGCGCGGCCTCCACAACGACTACCGCTGGCCGGGCATCGGGTCGGCGCTGGTCGTCGCCCTGAAGCACGTCAAGGGCGAGCAGGAAGCGGCCTACACCATGGTCCCCTCGTCGCTCAAGATGGCCGCCACGGCCTTCCTGCAAATGGACGACGTGGAGGCCGGGATCGCGAGCGGCCGGGTCGAGGGGGCGCTCGCCCTCTTCACCACCCAGGAAAGCACCTCGGTCACGGTGGGCGGCCGCGAGGTCCCCCTCGAGTTCCGGCCGTCGTCCGCCCTGGCCTACACCCTGGAGGGATCCGAGGTCTACTCGTTGGAGCTCAAGGCCCTGTTTTCCGGGGACCTGGCGCTGTTGAAGAAATCGCCCCGGTTCAAGGACAACGTCTTCCTCATGGGGCCTTACCGCCCCGGCCGGATCCCGCTGGTGCTCGTGCACGGCACGGCCTCCAGCCCGGCGCGCTGGGCGCAGCTGATCAACGAGATCATCAACGACCGCGAGCTCTGGAACCGCTACCAGATCTGGATGTACACTTACAACACCGGCAACCCCGTTCTCTACTCCGCCGGGATCCTCGCCAACGGGCTGCGCAGCGTCGTGCGGGAGCTGGACCCTGAGGGCAAAGACCCCGCTCTGCGGAAGATGGTGGTCGTCGGTCACAGTCAGGGCGGGATGTTGACGAAAATGACCGCCGTCGACAGCGGAACCCCTTTTTGGGATTCCTCCTTCACGGTTCCTCTGGCACAGCTCGACATCTCGCCCGAGGCGCGCGAGCTGCTCCAGCGCAGCCTCTTCTTCGAGCCCCTGCCTTTTGTGCGCCGGGTCGTTTTCATTGCCACGCCCCACCGCGGGAGCTACCGGGCGGGCGACCGGATCAGCAACCTGTTGAGGAAAGTGATCTCGCTGCCGTTTGCCATCGTGAGCCCTCTGAAAGAGGTGGTCGACCGCAGCCCGGAAGCCATGGCGAAGCGCGGCATGGAGAACGAGGTCCCTCGCAGCACGGACAACATGAACCCGAACAGCGGATTCGTCAGATTGTATTCGTCGATCCCCATTGCGCCGGGCATCATCGCCCACTCCATCATCGCCGTCGAAAACCCGGAAGACCCGCAAGAGGAGTGGAGCGACGGCGTCGTCAAATACAGCAGCGCGCACATCGACGGGGTCGAGTCCGAACTCATCGTGCACTCGGGCCACTCGACCCAGGAGACCTCCCCGACCATCGAGGAGGTGCGGCGGATCCTGTTCGAGAATCTGAAGACCCCCTGACGCGACTGCCGGTGCTCAATTCTGAGGAGCCAAGGAAAGCCCCATGAAGAAATTCGCCAAACTGATCGGCCTGCTGGTCCTGATTCCCGTCGTCATCCTGATGACCGCATGGGGGGTGCTCGCCATCTACTGGTCCGACCCTCCCGCCGGCCTGCTGCGTACGGCCCTGGCCGCGGGCTTCGGGCTGGCCACGGTGCTGGCGTTTCTCTGCCTGCCCAACCGGCGCCGGACCCTGGCCGGGTTCCTGCTCGTGTTCGCCGGGGTGGTGGCCTGGTGGATGAGCATCCCCGCTTCAAACGACCGGCCCTGGCAGCGCGACGTGGCCGCGCTGCCCTACGCTACCATCCAGGGCGATCAGGTCACGATCCACAACATCCGCAACCTGAACTACCGCACCGAGACGGATTTCGACGTGCGCTATTACGACCGGACGTTCGACCTCGCCCGGCTGGACTCGGTCGACCTGATCGCGGTCTACTGGATGGGGGATGCGATCGCCCACGTCATGATCACGTTCGGGTTCCAGGAAAAGGACTTCGTGACCTTCTCGATCGAAACCCGCAAGGAGATCGGGGAGGGGTACTCGACCCTCAAGGGGTTCTTCAAGCAGTATGAGCTGATCTTCATCGCCGGCGACGAGCGCGACCTGATCCGGGTGCGCACCGACTACCGCAACCCCACCGAAGACGTCTACCTCTACCGGACCCGCATGCCGCCTGAGAACGCGCGGAAGTTCTTCATGGAGTACGTCCAGAAGATCAACGCGCTGAAACAGCACGCGCAGTGGTACAACACCCTCACCTCGAACTGCACCGTGGACATCATCCGGCTCATCCGCGACTTCGGCGGCCGGGCCACCTACAACTGGAAGGTGCTGCTCTCCGGCTACACGCCGCTGTATGCCTACGAACTGGGGGGGCTCGACACCGGCATTCCCTTCGCGGAGCTCCGCAAGCTCAGCTACGTCAACCCCAAGGCCCGCGCCCTCGGCGACGACCCGGAGTTTTCGCGCAAGCTCCGTGAGGGCCTGCCCTCGCCGTGGCGGAAGAAGTAGGCACGTTCTTCTACAGAACTGAGCTTCTGAATCAGAACCGCGGATCCACCCTGAACACGGCCGGAGCGTTCCGTTGAACGCTGTGGGCACCATGCCGCCCGGATCGCGGACAGCCGGTTGCCGGAAAACGGCGCCTCGGTCCGTGATCCGGTGTTGCGCGGCTTCCGGCCAGGACCATATATTACAGGACATGCCGCGCCGACCCCAAAGCCGTGCGCCTTCCCTGACGGCCCGACACGTGTTTTTAAACAGCCTGATAAACCTGCCGGCATGGCCATGACCCGGTCGACGGATGACGGCGAGGTCGCGACCGGCCCGGCGCCTGTCCGACACACGAAAGGAGACGACCATGCAGCGAAGTGCGAATGCCACCTGGAACGGGAGCCTGAAGGAGGGGAAGGGGGTTTTCAGCGTCGCGAGCGGCGCCATCAAGGACCAGAAATACAGCTTCCCCACCCGCTTCGAGGACGCCCCCGGCACCAACCCGGAGGAGCTGATCGCCGCCGCGCACGCGAGCTGCTTCAGCATGGCCCTCAGCGCGCAGCTCGGCCAGCGCGGGATCACGCCCGAGGCCGTCGCGACGACCTGCACCATCACGTTCGAGAACCTGACGCTGACGAAGAGCGAGCTGCGCACGACGGTCAAGGCACCGGGCGCGGACAAGGCGAAGGTGGAAGAGGCGGCCGCCGCGGCCAAGGCCGGCTGTCCGATCTCGAAAGTGCTGAAGCTGGAGATCGAACTCGAGCTGACGGTGACGGTATAGACCGGATCGCGCCGACGGTTGAATCCTGCGAGAACCAAAACCATGCGGTCCGGCACTCAAAAAGCGGTCGACGGGCTGTTTGTCAACATCGGCCAGGAAGAGGCCAAAATCCGCACCAACCCGGCTGCCCGGACGACCGAGTTGCTCAAAACCGTCTTTGGCAAGTAAGTTTATAGACAACCGTTTTCCGCGCAAGCAAGGGAGGGGGACATGTTCTGCTATCAGTGTGAACAAACCGCCAAGGGTACGGGGTGCACGGTGCTGGGGGTGTGCGGCAAGCAGCCCGAAGTCGCCGCGCTGCAGGACTTGCTTCTTTACACGCTCATGGGGCTGTCCCAGGTCGCGGTCGAGGGGCGCAAGGTGGGGGTGTCCGACAACGAGGTGAACATCTTCACCGTCAAGGCGGCCTTTTCCACCCTGACCAACGTGGACTTCGACCCCGAGCGGTTTCTGGGTTTGATCCGGGAGGCCGCGGACCGGCGCGAAAAGCTGAAGGCGAAGGTGCGGGCGGCCGGGGGGAAAGCCGATTTCAGCGGCGCCGCAGCGTTGGCTCCCGCGGGCACGCTCGAAGCGCTGGTGAAGCAGGCCGAGGCCTTTGGTCTGAAATCCTACCCCGCGGACGGCCCGGACATCCTTTCCCTCAAGCACACGGTCCTGTTCGGCATCAAGGGGGTCAGCGCCTACGCCGATCACGCCCAGATTCTGGGGCGGGAGGACGAGTCGGTCTACGCGTACGTGCACGAGGGGCTGGCCGCCATTCAGCGCACGGACCTGGGCCTGAACGACTGGGTCGGCATGGCGCTGCGCTGCGGGCAGGCGGCCCTCAAGGCCATGGAGCTGCTCGACGCGGGCAACACGGGCACCTACGGCCACCCCGTCCCGACCCAGGTGCCGCTCGGCCACAAGAAGGGCAAGGCCATCCTGGTCTCCGGCCACGATCTGCAGGATCTCGAGGCGCTGCTCAAACAGACCGAGGGCAAGGGCATCCACGATCTACACCCACGGCGAGATGCTGCCCACCCACGGCTACCCGAAGCTGAAAAAATACAAGCACTTCTACGGCCATTACGGCACGGCCTGGCAGAACCAGATCAGGGAATTCCCCGAGTTCCCCGGCGCCATCCTGATGACCACCAACTGCATCCAGCGACCGCAGGCCGAATACTACAGGCAGAACCTCTTCACGAGCGGCCTGGTCGGCTGGCCGGGCATCCCGCACATCAAGGACCAGGACTTCGCGCCGGTGATCGAACGGGCGCTCGCCATGCCGGGCTTTGCGGAGGATGAGCCCGGCAAGGAGGTCACGGTCGGTTTCGCGCGCAACGCCGTTCTGGGCGCCGCCGAGAAGGTCATCGACGGCGGTGAAGTCCAAGGCCATCCGGCACTTCTTCCTCGTGGCCGGCTGCGACGGCGCCAAACCCGGGCGGAACTACTACACCGAGTTCGTCGAGAAGGTCCCGCAGGACTGCATGGTGCTGACGCTCGCCTGCGGCAAGTTCCGCTTCTACGACAAGGACCTCGGCGACGATCGGCGGCATCCCCCGGCTGCTCGACATGGGCCAGTGCAACGACGCCTACTCGGCCATCCAGGTCGCCTTGGCCCTGTCCGACGCGTTCAACGTGCCGGTCAACGACCTGCCGCTGTCGCTGATCATCTCCTGGTACGAGCAGAAGGCGGTGTGCGATCCTGCTGACGCTGCTGCACCTGGGGATCAAGAACATCCGCCTGGGGCCGTCCCTGCCGGCCTTCATCACCCCGGCCGTGCTCGAAACCCTGGTCAAGACCTTCGACCTCAAACCCATCGGGACGGCCGAAGGGGATCTCAAGGCCATCCTGGGCTGATTAGGGACCCGCCGCAAGCCGGCGCTCGGCTCCGCATCGGCCACCGCGCACCCCGGGCCGGATTCGTCCGTCCGGCAAGGGAGGCTCAGCTTTCGTCGCGGAAATACTGCGTTTTCTCGGTCACGGCGGTCTTGATCAGGTTGAGCGTGTCCGTGAGAACGGCGAGGACGTTTTCCCGGACGTCACCGGCCACGACCAGCGCCATGATGTCCTCCCCCACCTCCAGGTCGCGATTCTCGGCGATGCTTGCCCGGATATCGATGATCCCGGGGCGGCGGCGCTGCTCCGTGAGAACACGCCCGAGGCGTTCGTGATCGACGCGCACCCGCAAGCCCTTGACCGGTCGGCCGTCGCGCGCGTGGTCGCGAACGATCCCGATGTGGCAGAGAATCATGCCGGCCTTGTGAATTTCCGGGTGTTTTCGAACTGCGGCAATGATATCCTGGGGGTCCATACAGCCTCCGAATTCCGATTGATGAAACGCGCCGTGATCGATCCCAGGTAGCAGGAATCGGCGGCTTTTGCCAACACGGCCTTCCGTCCTGGACCGCCGCCACCCGGGCCGGCGTACACCGGCCCTCGCCCGGCAGCAGGTCCGCAGTCGCTGTCATGGAGAAGGACATTGCCGAGCGGCATGGCCCGCGAATGACGGCGTGTGCCACCCTATCCCTGCCAACCGAGGAGATCTTGCACGATGCCTGAAAACGTGATGGTTACCAAAGGTCAGAATCATGTCGCCGAGATCGTGCTGAACCGGCCGGAACATTTGAATGCCCTCGACAGCCCCATGGCCGACGCGCTTCATCAAGCCCTCGTGGAACTGGACGCCGATCCTCAGGTCCGCGTGGTGCTCCTGAAGGGCGCCGGCAAAGCGTTCTGCGTGGGGATCGACGTGAATGAGCTGTCCGGCAAGTCGGCGCTGGAATACCGGGAATGGATCGAACGCATGGAACGGCCGCTGGTGGCGATCTCCCGCATGAAGACGCCGGTGATCGCCCAGGTGCACGGAGTGGCCGCCGCCAACGGCATGGGGCTCGTTGCGGCCGCAGACCTCGTGATTGCCGCCGACAACGCCCGCATGGGGCTGACGGCCATCAATGTGGGCCTGAACTGCGTCGGGCCGGTCATCCCGGTGGCCCGCTGCGTCGGACGCAAGAAAGCGCTCGAGCTGCTGCTCTACGGCAATCTGATTCCGGCCGCGGAGGCCCTCGCGTTGGGCCTGGTCAATCGCGTGGTGCCCCGCGACGCACTGGACGTCGAGGCGCGCCGATGGGCGGAGGATCTGGCGCAGAAAAGCCCGGTAGCGGTCCAGATCGCCAAGAGCGCCTTTTATGCCGCCGAGGATATGGACTACGCGCAACAGTTCGCCTTCATGAACGAAGCCTTCGCCCGGCTCTGCACGACCGACGACGCCAAGGAAGGCGTGCGCGCATTTTTCGAGAAGCGCCCGCCGGTCTGGCAGGAGCGATAGGCAGGCATCAGGGCCCTCAAGATGACCGAAAGACCGTTTGATTTCCTGCAGGACCATTCAACCACGTTTCTGGAAATGGCCTTCGCTTCCGGATTTCGAACGGGCTGCTGAAGGATCTGGACTTTCCCGTGTCCTCCGCCGCGGAGCTGGCGCACTTCGACCGCGGCCTGCACGCCTGAGAGATTCAAAAAAGAGGCGCCCTCGGCGTCGATAGACGCTGTCCTTTTTGCTTGCATGAACATGGCCTGCCCATGATATCATTACAACATAGAACAGGCTCCGGACGTCCGGATGTGCTTTCAACCTAATCGGGCTGCCTGGGCGAGAACCGGCGGCTGTTCGACCGGCATGGCGAGTGCGCATGAAAAGCGAGTTCATCGTGACGTTTTCCTCCTCAGACCAGCAGGCTGCGCGCGACGGCATCCTCTTCGCGCTGACCGAGGTGGACTCGGCCTATGCGACCGGCCCGATCAGCCACGTGACAACCAACCTTCTGGAGCAGCTGGGATACCTCGCCCCTAATGCCTTCGGCGGGCGGACCATCGACCCGGAGGTCGACGAGCTTTCTCCGCCGCGCTCGAGATCTTCAATAAGAGCGAACAGGCGGAACAGGGCGAATACCCCTATGTCGGGGAGGTCGAATCCCCCACCGGCACCCACACCGTCTGGATCAGCCCCAACAGCACAGCCGGAAAACACACGCTGCATTTGCCTGAGGACTGCTGACCGGCAGTGACCAAGCCCAAAAGGAAGACCCGGCCGAAGCCGGGTCTCTTGATACAACCGCTTGATTTTGTTGATGGTGCCCAAGGCCGTACTCCATCATCGTATAGCAATATCAGTAAGTTATTGAATTCTATGTGAGTTAAAGCGAGTTTAAACAAGTTTTTGTACCGCCCCTGCTGCAAAATCACAAATGAACTGCAAATGGCTTTGGTAGAAGAAGTAGATCATGCTTTTAGGTTTTGGCTGCAGGGCCTTGCTCTGGCTCACGAATGCTGAACAACCACCATCTGGCTCGCTTCCTACCCCCGCGAGGCTGTCTTTCGAAATAAAGCTTCATGGTGCCGTCCGAGGCTGTGACCACTTCGTACCAGCGCTTGCGAACGTACATCTCGAAGCTGCCGTGGTGGCACTTCCCAGTTTCCCGCCAAGATCGTAACAGCATCACCGGAGAGACTGCTTTCCCACGGCACCGTGCCAGCTATCAGAGCTACCGCGAAAGCAAAATGAGCACCGGCCGGATGATGGTCGCCGCTACCAGTTCAAAGGCTACAAGAAGGGGATAGCCTTGGAAGGGCAGTTTGACCTGGGCGCTCCTGTGATTTCCGATGGAGAGGAGAAGGGGGGGGTGATGCCAATGGCGTATCCGTTCCGGAAAATGAGTGATGATATCATCCACACACCGGCAAGAGATCGAGCAATATTCAACGGGTTTGATACAAATAAAACCCGTCCTCCGAAAATCTCTCAGGCAATAGAGTCCTCACAGTCAAAACCGGTTAAGCAGCCAATCGTTTCTGCTCCGGCACCAAATTCATAGCAGCCAGATGGGAGTGAATCCTTTGAGGTAGAAAGTTGATCATGTTCTTTGCAACCTTCAAGACTTCGAATCCTTGCTTGGCGAGGGTTTCTAACTCTGGGGAAACATACCGTCCCATTGGAGCGGCTGTTACCACAATTATTGTCCTAGCATGCTGAACTTTAGCAAGCATTTGGACTTCCTTCCTAACGATTACCGAGAAGCGACGTCGCATCTCACCGAGATGTTGTTCCCGATTGTCATCATAACCGTGAACAGGTCCACCTCGGGGCGCGGTACCCCTTCCTGTCTTTGAATCCGAATATCTTTCCTGGTCGTCCACCATCGCATCTGGGTTTATGATGTCTTCAAGTTCAACGATCCTGGGGCCTGACTCATATTCTGGAAATTTCACGGGTTCGAGTGTAAAGAGTCGCGCCTTTTCATCATTGACCACAACGATGAGATATTCATGCATAATCTGCCTGCCTTTCGTCAGGATACAGCTTTAGGCATTTACCCCGTTTGCTGTTGATCTGGGCAATTCCAACTCCGTTTATTCGTTCTAAAACCAATATGGAGGCCTATATGAAGAGCTTAGTCACTATCGGTGAGGTGTCAAATCGCGTCGACGCCATGAACCAGGGGTGTCTCGACCGCTTGACTGAGGTTTCTGACATTTCTTTCGCACCGGGGGCGTCTGTTTCGGCAAGGTTTCGTTAGATCGGAAACTGTTTCCAAAAGATTGGAAATGTTTCCGATCTTTTTTCCCAATCGGTTTCCCCGAAGCAATCAAGCTTGGAGGCACTGTCAAGCCGCTACAGGCGGGGTCCGTCATTCGTGACGGGTGTTTGTTTGAGAAGTCTCTCGAATTTCCTTGTGGCTATCAAATCGTGTGCGCCCGTGACGGCACAAACTGCAAGCACAGCACAGTAAAAAAGTATCATAACGATCAAGATGTATGGGTTTTCCATACATCTACAATGATCACGGAATCATCGTTTGCCAAGGTGGCGCAAAAAGGAACCAACCAGATGAGTAGGCGAAAGCTCGACTACGTGAAAATCCGCGAACTCTCGGACACCGGGGCAACGGTGACGAAGATTGCCGAAACAATGGACACCACTCCCGGTGCTGTGTCGAAGGTTCTGAAGAAGATGGGGATACAGGTGGCGGTGGTCACGATAGCGGCTGCGCCTGAGTATCGGGAAAAGAACGCCGCCCCCGGGGCGCAGGTGTGGACGGCGGCTGCTCCGCCTGAAACGAACCTGCGGCGTCTCCAATGGGGGCACCTGAACACGACCTACGAGAAGAAGCCGAACGTGTGCCGTTACGAGACCCGAACCGATTTGATGATTTCCAGGAATCCCATGGAGTTCATCTGCGGGGTGAGCATTCCAACGAGCGGGTCCGAGCAGCAGCGCGAGGCCAAGTTCTCAGGCAAGCACGCCCGCATCTCATGTTCATCCTCGATGAAGCGGATGCGGTGCCGGATGAGGTCTACCGGGGCATCGAGAGTTGCATGTCGGGCGGCAACACACGGTTGCTTTGCATGTTCAACCCGAGAACGCCCTCCGGGGCGGCTTATCGCATGATCAGGGACGGCAAGGCTCATGTGTCAAGCTATCCGCTTTCGAGCATCCCAAGGTCCTCACAGGCGAGGATGTCATCCCCGGCTCAGTGGGCGGCCCTCGACGATTCTGCGCATCTGCGAGTGGGCCCGGCCGCTTGCCGCCAATGAAAAGCCAGGAGCGAATACGTTCGAGTTGCCTGCATTCCTTGAAGGCGCAGTGGTGCAATCTCGTGCGGGGCTGGAGTTCGCGCCCTTGAAGTCCGGTCACTACAAGATCATGGACCCGGCCTTCTCCAACATGGTTTTGGGCGGGTACGGAAAATTCGCTATTTGATCACGATCATCTTGGATAGGATTGCATCCATCTGGGATTCAATATCGCTCTTTTTCTTATCGGACATGGAGAAGAGTATCTCGGGATTACCCATAAAGTTGGTCAGGAAATTAGCCGAGTTCTGGGCTTAGACCAGTCATTTTCATGAAATTCCTCTGGGTGCTTGTTGATTTTGCCCGGTTGAGCCTATGGCCATTATGACTCTTCATATGCCCTCCCAATTTTTCTTTTGGCTGACTTTATCCCGAATAAATGATCTGAACATGACTGGAACATTACATTTATGAAAACATCGGTTAAGGAAGAGTTGGTTGGAGCCAAGGGAAGGGGTACCGAATGCTATGTTTTTCAGTTGGTTAAGACCCAGACAACATCCATATTCCATACAGCAAGTATACGAGGTGCTCGGTAGAGTCATTCCTTCATTTTTATCGGGCTGTGTTCCTTTTCATCCATAGGGTGCAGGTATGCTGACAACTTCACTGGACGAAGCGCATATCAGTTAATATGTTCTACTTCGATTACGCACACACAACCTAAAAGGAGGACTTATGAAAGTATTAATCGTATATTATTCTATGTACGGTCACATAAACCGTATGGCTGAAGCTATTGCTGAGGGGGCCAAGAGCGTCAAGGGGGCCGGAGGTGGTGTTGCGCCGAGTACCCGAAACGCTATCGCAAGAGGTACTGGCTAAAATGGGTGCCGTTGAAGCACAGAAAAAATTTGAGAATGTCGCGATTGCCACGGTGGATGAACTCGCATCCGCAGATGCCATCATTTTCGGCACACCTACCCGTTTTGGGAACATGTGCGGTCAAATGCGACAATTCTTGGACGCTACCGGCGGGCTGTGGGCTAAAGGCGCACTTTGGTGGGCAAGGTGGGCAGTGTTTTTACCAGTTCCGCAACTCAGCACGGGGGGCAGGAATCCACCATTCTCAGCTTCATATAACGTTGTTGCACCATGGCTTTGTTGTTGTCGGGCTGCCATACAGTTTTCAAGGTCAAATGCGTAACGACGAAATTACAGGCGGCTCACCCTATGGAGCTTCAACTATTGCGGGAACTCAGGCTGAGAGGACGCCCACCGAGAATGAACTGCAAGCGGCCCGATTTCAAGGAGCGCACGTGGCAACCATTGCATCCAAGCTTTTCAAGTAAAATGTTCAACTCGTAAAGCCAAAATCGTGGACGGTATTTCAGGCCTCGCCTTTCAGTTGGTGTATAATCATAGGAGGTTAAAAATGAAACGACTTTTGTTGATGACCGGCCTGCTGGTTATCTTTATAGCCTCGCTGGCTACAGCTCAAGATATTAAGAGCGCCGTTACTGGTGCAATGAAATCAGTCAGAGAGAGGGACATCTGCGGGAAGTGGTGGGGAAGCGGCAGCTGGTCTAAAGGAAGCGCTTGAGCAAATGGAGTTGGGAATGCCGTTCAAACCCTGTCAAAATCTAATGGTTATTTCGGTGACAGCGCAGTTAAAATTATGATGCCTGGCAAAATGCAGCAGGCAGCTGAAATTTTGTCAAAAGCAGGTTACCAAAAAGAGGTCGACGATTTTATGAGCATGAACCAGTCAGCAGAGCAGGCAGCGCCCAAGGCCAAACCAATATTCGAGGATGCTATCAAGAATATGAGCTTTGAGGATGCACAGAAAATTCTGAACGGAGGCAAAACCTCTGCCACTGACTATTTCAAAGGGAAGACATCTTCTCAGCTCACACAGACTTTCAAACCTGTCATTTCTAACAGCATGAATCAGGTGGGTGTAACACACTCATACAAGGCCCTGACCGACCGCTACACATCCATGGTGCCATTTGGGAAGATGGATACCTTCGACTTGGATACCTACGTGACCCAAAAGGCTGTAGATGGACTTTTTGTGAAGGTGGGGCAGGAGGGAAGCTGAATATCCGAACGAACCCGGCTGCCGAACGACCGATCTGCTCAAGAAAGTCTTTGGGAATTAGACTTCAGGCCTGTTGTGGATAATGAAAAAGAGCTTTCCGTTGCTGGTGCTGCAACGAGCAGAGGCAGCCGAGGGCGTAGACGGGGGGCGCCCGCGACACAGACGAGCGCCACTATTTATGGTACGCGCGTATAGTGGGACCGTTACGCTTATTGAGAGCGTAGATGAACACAAATACGCAGACGATGATAACAACGACAAGGAGGATGCTGCCCATTTAGATTATCTGTGTGAGCGGGATCAGGGAGCGAATATGGTGGTAAATTCCAATCGCCCGTCGATTATTTTCGTAAGGCCTTTTTATCAGTATCGATATCGGTGGTGAACAGACTCAACTTTCAGGTTTATCCTTGCACAAAACTATGCCTAAAAAAACAGCCAAAGCCATCCCGCCAACCGCAAAGGCAATACCCGCCAAGAGCGTTCCCATTTAAATTCCCCCTTGTGTGAGGTTTAACCGCCAAATTCCGGGCTCTGCGCCATAATGCAGGTGAAAAGTAGAAGCGCGAGAATGATGTACTTGACTGCCGTCGCAATAATGCCGGATTTCTTGGGGGCAGGCTCTATCGCTTGGTTTTCCATAGCGGCCTCTCTTGGTAGTATGTAAGCGATTGCGACATAAAATGTATACGATCACTAACATATCGTAGAGGACATCGCGTGTCAAATAAATAATCTGGGGTTCAGGGCCTCGCCAGAAGCTCTACTCGTAGGCCGTGGCGTTCCTGTGGAGGCGAATCAAACCGGGCCCGGTAGACCCTCGCGAGCCGATTGCGGGCCAGGGCTTCTTCCGAGAACCGGCTTTGCGGCTCCGCCGGGGTCCTGAAGTGGACGTCGGGGTAGACTGCGGGCGACGCTGGCGGGACGTTGGGGGGAAGGTGGCGCGAGATTGGCGCGGAAAATTGACACAAAAGGCGGGCCTGCGATTGCGAATATCACTTCCGGTCCGTCGTCGACTGTCGCCCAGCGGCTCCTTCACGGGATGCTTGTCGGCCGACAAGGCCGCTTATCAGAAGGTCGTCCCCAGGTACAAAACGGGCGACCGCTGCTAAAAACCTCAATCCAACCTAACCCACGGGGGCTCCTGTCGTTCTGGCAGGGGCCTTGGCTATTTCTGAAGGAGGAAGTCGAAGTGAAATTCACAAGCAAGAGTTATCGCCGCCAGCGTCGCACCCTGCTGGAGCGCAACGGATTCGAAGTGTCCTCGCAGCTTGCGCTGCTACGGGTCCGGCTGGCTCTATGAAGCTGAGCAACAGGCGCACTATGCAGGCTGACTTTGACTAGTCACAAAGAGTTGATGAGTCTTTATCTCGGGGGGCCACCATTAGTGGTGGCCCCTCTTCAAAATTTGCTAATAGAAATTCCAATCAGCAGGGTCCAAAATAACAAACTAAGGCGGCATCTTCTGGGTCGCCAAAGGTGGCTGCGTGTTCAATAGTCAAGTTCAATTCACCAATATTTGCTGCTTGCTCGGCAGCAAAAAGCATAGCCGCATTGGAGTCACCAATATTCGCAGCCTGCTCGGCAGCAACGAGCATAGCCGCATTAGAGTCGCCAATATTCGCTGCTTGCTCGACAGCAACCATTGTAGCTGCATCCGTGCCACCAAGCGCGACTGGTCCGGCATCATCAATAATACTCGCATTCCCATCCTCGGAACAGGAATCATGGGCGTATACGAGAGGTGCTACGGCGAATGCCACGAGGAGTATGCTTGTTAGAGCGCGTGCAATCCGTTCCATGTGAGCCCCCTTGGGTTTAGGGATTGAACTGGCAAAACAAGTAAGACTGATCGCTCTCAAAGGCAATACATTCAAACCCGACCTCGTCTGAAGGCGCCCATGCCCATCCCTAATCGTGAGACCCACGCTATTGCTTCATCACTTCCTTGCGAACAGCCCCCAAGCTCGCAGCCATTATCCATGTTTCAATTCGAGTCTGTACCCTATGTTTTGGGCAGAAATATCTGAGAGGGGAGCCGTTCAATTGTCCGGGCGAGTGTCCCCCCGTGCCCCCCATTAACCCGCGTGTGAGACCTTGCGCGAGAACTTCCATCCTTACATGCCCATAGGTCGCTGCCGCCCGAGCAACATAGAGCAGAATGCCATCGCCTCAGGGGTCCACTCCAGCAGAGCAACGGATCACAGGTGGGGAATGAGAGGGTCTTGAGAGTGAACGAGGAGTGGCACTTCGGGCAAATCGTACCGATGGACATGATAGCCTCCGAGGTAGTCACGGGTTGATGTTGACTCTGTGACTTCCTCAAAGGCCCGAAAGGTGAGCTAACACCTTGATCTTACTGGCGCGTACGGAGGGGCTCGAACCCCCGACCTACGGATTCGAAGACGGTGTCGTCATCACCGAATCTGACCTCACCAAGAAGCGGCATTGTTCCGAGCCCGCCTCGTTCACGCTCCGATGGTGCCCCTCGTGCGGCACTCCGACCATGTGCCCCGACCAGCTCGGGCCGGGGAGATGCTCGCGGCCTACCTGCGGCTTCGAGTTCAGCGACCGGCGGAGATGACATGGGAAAGCGTGTCGAACCCCCGGCGGGCGAGTCGTTCGCCATGCACGAGTGGCTCGAAGACTCCCGAGCTATCGCCAGGGCAAAGCGGCTGGCAATCAAGAAATATGTCCCGCTGGCCCTATTGCCCCACGAGCTGCGCCGCCTCGTAGATTGGGGGGTCGTGTCCTACGTCGAGGTTAGGGTGTTGCTCGATGGGCTCGAAGCTGACGGGCTCATAACCACGTTCGAGTCGAGGTATCACCTGTGAGCAGCCGGGCCCCCGAGGTCTTTGACGAGCAAGCAGCCGCGGGCATCCCATGCGCCTGTGGCTTCGTGATGTTTCAATTCTATTCCAAACCATGCCCGCCTACCTGCATGAGGTGCGGGTCAGCTATCAACAAGGAGATGAATCGCTATGGATGCTTGCCCCGTGAAGTTCCACCAGAGGCCGAAGGGCTTCTATTCAGTCGAGACTCCCGAATCGCCGGGCCTGAGTCCGGTCAGTCTGAAGCGGCCGGAGAACCCCACGAGCCGTGAGTCCCGTCGCTGCGGCCAATGCAACGCAAAGAACTGGCTGCTCGGCGACGCGAATGAGGCCATCTGCACCGAATGTGGCGCTGTCGTCTCCCGGTAGATGAGTCAAATTCAGAAGTTCAGATAGGAGGTGATTCAGAATGGCTTTAGTGAAGACGTCCGAAATGAGTGGCGAGCTTGAAATAAAGACAGGAAGGGAACTGAACTTCAAGACCTTCCAGCCTGAGGACAAGCTGGCCGAGTCGCTGCGTTCCGTCGTGCGGCTGGTTTGCGGCTCATGCTCCGAGGTTCTACGCTTCGAGAACTTTATTCCGGTCCTCGAAGGTGAGGAGCAGACCCCGTGCCCTGTGTGCGAGGGTTCGCTGGTGGCCGAGTATCGGCCCGACAATCCAACCCGAGAGGAGGTGATACCATGACCATCAACGCCAACGAGGGCCCTCGGGCGGTCTCGACCCGTGAGACTGTCACCTGCAAGTCCTGCGGCGTTCGCGTGATTCTTGAGAACGGGGAACCGATAGAGAAGTGCTGCGAGCAGTTCGAGCGGTAGAAGACGAAGGGGGAGTCTCCTGAGCGGGGGGTGTCAACTTAACTGTGTAACTGGTGTTCACACCGGCACTCTGTCGCCGAACAGGATGACAAACTGATTGAGTGCCGACCGCCAATCCCGTATCGGCATCGTCCATTTCTTCGCTACCCGAGTGATCCCAAGGTAAAGAACCTTTACAATTGAGTCATCGGTGGGGAAGGCCCCACGAGTCTTGAGCAGCTTACGCAGCGAGTAGTTCAACGACTCAACCGCATTGGTGGTGTAGATCACCTTGCGAACCTCCGGGGAGTAGTTGAAGAACACCGTCAGCCGCTGCCAGTCCGCCCGCCAACTGGGGCCGATGGCCGGGTACTTGGCATCCCAGGTGGTGCAGAAGCGATCCAGGGCCTGTTCGGCTTCGGGTAGGGTGGGCGCGGCATAGATCGCCCGCAGGTCCCGAGCCACGGCCTTGCGCTCCTTCCATGGTACGTACTTCAGCGAGTTGCGCAGCTTGTGGACAATGCAAAGCTGCACCTGGGTGTGGGGGAAGACCGCCTCCACCGCCTCGGGCAGGCCCTTGAGCCCGTCCACGCACGCAATGAAGCAGTCCTGCACGCCCCGATTCTTCAGCTCGTTGAACACCGACAGCCAGAACTTGGACCCCTCGCTCTGAGCCACCCACAACCCCAGCAGTTCTTTCTCGCCTTCCAAGTTGATCCCCAGCGCCAGGTACACCGCCTTGGTCAGCACCGGCCCCTCTTGCCGCGTTTTGACAAACAGCGCATCAAAGTACAGGATCGGGTAGACGGCCGACAGCGGCCGGGATTGCCAGGCCCGCACGTCGTCCATGACCGCGTCGGTGACATTGGAGATCAACGTCGGGGAGACATCCACCCCGTACAGTTCTTCAAGCTGGCCTTGGATGTCCCGGGTGCTTAGCCCGCGAGCATACAGGGCCAGGACCTTGTCATCGAAGCCTTCCAACCTTCGCTGGCGCTTCTTTACGAGTTTAGGGTCGAAGCTGCTATCGCGATCTCGCGGGACTTCGATCTGGATCGGACCGGAGTCGCTCTGTAGCGTCTTGGAGGCTTTGCCGTTGCGGCAGTTGTCCGTCCCATGTCCTTCCGGGGCATAGGGCGCATAGCCAAGATGATCCGTCAGCTCGGCTTGCAGGGTGCGTTCAATCAGCCGCTTGGTCAGTTGCTTGAGCAGGCCGGTCTGGCCCAGAATGTCCTTCGGATCGTGACCGTCTTTAAGCAACTCATCGATGAGGGTGTCCTGCTTGGACTTCTCTCGCCTGGCCATCTACTCCTCCTTTTGAAGAGATTAGATTGCCAGTTACACAGTTATTTGTACACCCTCCCTGAGCGCTCCCCCTCCTCACCCTGGCAGACTACAACTCAAAGTCGAGCTTCTTAACCACCCGCTCAAGCAACACCTTCGGGCCGCTGGCTTTCGCATATCTACCAAAAGTCTGCCCCTGCATCTTGTGACCAAGCAGTTCAGCGACGAGGGAGTCCTCGACCCCCGCCTCCTTGAGCTTCGTGATGACGGTATGCCGGAACGAATGAAAGACCTTCTTCGGGCTGTCAATGCCCGCCTTTCGCTTGAAGTCGCCAAACCATTTCCCGAGGCCGTGCCCGTAGCGATGATTGACGCGACTGAGCTTCGGGAACACCCTGCCCGAGCCCTGAGCCTCGACGTATTCGAGGAAGCCCTCCGCGAGGACTACCGGATGCAAGGGGACCGTGCGCTTCTCACCTGTCTTCACCGACTGATCCGGCCGGGTGGCCTGAACGACGATGCAGGGGACGCCGTCGAGGACTATGGCGTCGTCGGTGTAGAGCTGAGACATCTCCTCAAGACGGCAGCCGGTATAGAGCCCCAGGAGGGGAACCCAAAACTTCGCCGGGGCCTTCTCCTTCAACTCGCGCCACCGTTCCCCGAATATGGCCTTCAGGTTCGCGGGAGAGAAAGCCTTTCGTTCGTCCTTAGCTGAGGCCTTCGATTCAGGCGGGGCCATGCCAGCGGCTACGTTCTTTGGTACGAGGTCGAGCTTGACGGCATACTTGAGGACCAACCCGACCATCACGACGTACCTTCCAGCGGACTTCGCCGAAAGCCCCTGAGCAAGCAGCTTCCGGCCGAGGGATTCGATATGGACCGGCTTGAGGTCTGCCACCGGCCGGGAGCCGAGTTCGGCCTCGACCACCCTTCGCATTTGAGAGTATTCGACGACGGTCCTCTTTGCCCAGGCCTTAGACTGCGTTTGCCACCACGACTCGAAGACCTCTGAGAAGGTGGGGCCGCTTGTCGCTTCGGCCTTTGGGGCTCTCACGGGACTCCCTGGGGGGTGTCCGGTCCGCATGGCGTCGAGCTGAGAGGTGGTCAGGCGGACGCTGGCGGAAAGTAGGGCGTGAGCAAGCTCCTGTCGGAGTTCAGGCGTCGCCCCGAGCCCGGCCTTCTTGAGGACCGTGTCGACTTCTCCCTGGACGCTGTCGAGCCGATTGAGGGCGAGGTCTTCCTGAAGGGACACGAGGGCCAAGTCCAGGGCCTCGACTCTGGCCGCGTGGATGTCCGGCGTCAGCGGCTTCCTGTGGACGACGTATCCCCTGATTGAAGTTAGGGAGTCCCTGACGTACTCCGACACGAGCTGTCTAATCTGCTCGCGGGTGAGCTGCTCCATCGTGGAGATGTCCTCCTTGATTCTGAGGGCGACGTCAGCGGCCCGGCGTGTAGCCAGGAGCCGGTCGCGGGTCTTGAGGGAGAAGCGTAACTCACCCTTGCCACTCTGTCGAGGAACCTTGAGCCTGAAGACGTAGCCTGAGGACTGTTGAGCGAGGTAGTTTGCCATCGTGTCCGACCTCCGATAGAGGGTTAGGACACCGGCCCGAGGTGATACGAAAGGGGATAGGATTCAAAAAAGCCGAAGCCGATCGGAGCTGAAACGCCCGACCGGCCTCGTTCTACACTACATTTGGTGCCCAAGGCCGGACTTGAACCGGCACGGCTCTCGCCACTACCCCCTCAAGATAGCGTGTCTACCAGGTTCCACCACTTGGGCAAAAATCGGTATCGACTCCCGCGGCTACTGCTTGGCCGGGGTTTCGGGCTTGGTCTCGGCAGCCGCAGGAGCCGCCGCGGGCGCAGAGGCTGGGGCTGCTTCGGTCGCCTTGGACTCTACCGCGGGCGCCTCGGTGACGACCGAGGTTATGTTGCGGTGGCTTGAGAGATACGCGAGCGTCAGCGACGTGATCATGAAGACGATCGCGGCCACGGTGGTGGCCTTGCTCAGGAACGTTGAGGCCCCGGAGGTCCCGAAGAGCGTGTTGCTGCCGCCGCCCCCGAAGGCCGCGCCGATGTCGGCGCCCTTGCCGGTCTGGAGCAGGACGATCATAATGAGCGCCACGCAGACGATGACATGAATGATGACCAGAAAAACTGTCATGGGCTTGGCTGATGCCGCCTTTCCTTTCAGGCTGCCGAAAACCGGTGTCGCGGGCCGTGATCCTGCGTTGCGCGGCGCTTTTGTGACTGCTCACATACGGGTCGGTATGCTGCGCATCCCAAAAGGCCGTGTGCCTTAGCTGACGGCCCGATACCGGGTTTTCGGCTTCCTGTTCGTTATTTAAACCGCACGATCTTCGCGAACGACTCCGGGTTCAGGCTGGCGCCGCCGACCAGACCCCCGTCGATGTCAGGCATCCCCATGAGTTCGGAGATGTTGTCGGGCTTGACGCTGCCCCCGTAAAGGATACGCAGCGCGGCGGCCGGCCCGGCCCCGAAAAGCCCTTCGAACCACGGACCGGATGAACTGATGCGCTTCTGGGCCTGGGCCGTGTCGCCGTCTTGCCGGTGCCGATGGCCCAGACGGGCTCGTAGGCGATGACGAGCGTACCTAATTTCGTTCGCAAGAAAACCTTTTAGTCCCCTTTGGACTGTTTGTCAAGAATGGAAAAGGTTTGGCCGGCTTCGCGCTCGTTTTCGGTTTCGCCCACGCACATGACCGGGACCAGCCCGGCCGGCAGCGCCGCGCGGATCTTGCGGTTGACCGTCTCGTCGGTTTCCCCGAAGAACTGCCGGCGTTCGGAGTGGCCGATGATCGCGTACCGGCACCCGGCGGCACCAGCATCTTGGGCGACATCTGGCCCGTGAAGGCGCCCTCGTTTTCCCAGAAGACGTTTGGGCGCCGAGCCCGACCGTCGAGCGCCGCAGGCTGCGGCGACCGTTTCCAGGGCGGTGGTAGGGCGGGGCGATCATGATGTCGCGGTCAGAGACCCCGGCCACGAGCGGCACGAACGCCGGGCGTAGTCGGCCGCTTCGGCCGGTGGTCTTGTACATCTTCCAGTTGCCTGCGATCAAAGCGGCGGCGGCTGGCCATGCTGCACTCGCTCTCACCGAGGTGAAAGGTTCTCCTGTTAAAGCGCAGCCCCCATCATCGCCGCCAAGTCCACCATGCGGGTCGAATAGCCGGTCTCATTGTCGTACCAAGCCAGGACCTTGACCATGTTGCCGACCACATAGGTGTTGGGCGCATCGACGATCGAGGACAGAGGGCAGCCGTTGAAGTCCACGGACACCAGCGGCGCTTCGCTGTACCCCAGGATCCCCTTGAGCGCGCCTTCCGCAGCCCTTTCAGGGCCGCGTTGACGTCGGCGACCGTGACCCCGGTCTTCTCGACCGTCACGACCAGGTCCACGAGGGAAACATTGGGGGTCGGCACGCGCACCGCCAAGCCGTTCAGCTTGCCGGCGAGCTCGGGCAGGACCAGGCCCACGGCCTTGGCGGCCCCGTGGTGGTGGGCACCATGGACAGGGCGGCGGAGCGCGCACGGCGCAGGTCCTTGTGAGGGAAATCGAGCAGCCGCTGATCGCCGGTGTAGGAATGCACCGTCGTCATCAGGCCGTACTTGATTTTGAAGTCTCGTGCAGGACCTTCGCCACCGGCGCGAGACAGTTGGTGGTGCAGGAGGCATTGGAGACGATGTGGTGCGCTTCGGGTCATAGGTGCTGGAGTTCACCCCCATGACGATGGTGGTGTCCGGGTTGGTGGCCGGGGCCGAGATGACCACCTTGCGGGCCCCGGCCGTGAGGTGTTTGGCCGCATCTTCCCGCTTGGTGAAGAAGCCGGTGCACTCGGCGACGATGTCGACGCCGATCCCCTTCCAGTCGATCTTTTCCGGGTTCCCGACCGAGCGAATAGCACCGTCTTGCCGCCGACCTCCATGCGGTCGCCCTTGGCCGACACGCTGGTGTCGGAAGCGTCCCGTGCACGCTGTCGTACTTCAGCAGGTGGGCCATGGTGTCGGCGTTGGTGAGGTCGTTGATGGCGACGACACTGACCTTGGGGTTTTTCAATGCCGCCCGGAACATCAGGCGACCGATCCGGCCGAACCCATTGATGCCGATCTTGACGGTCATGGGTCCTCCTATTCGATGAGGTAAGCGTTTGGACAGCGGGTTCGTCAGGTGCCGGACGAACTCTCAGTCAGTTCCAGCTTCAGGATCACGGCGTTCTCGCGACCGCCGTTATAGTAGCCGCGGCGGGTGCCGATCGGCCGAAAGCCGCACCTGCGATAGAGTGCCAGGGCGTCCGCGTTCGCGGCACCGACCTCCAAGACGGCCGCGTGCATGCCGCGGCCGCGCGCCTGCCGGATGAACTCGCCGACCAGCGCCGCGCCGATGCCTCGCCGCCGGAGCTCGGGCGACACCGCCACCCGGAACAGGTGCGCCTCCACGTCGATGAAACGGTAAAAGAGGCAGGCGAGCGTTCGGCCGTCCGCCTCCGGGTCGCGCAGCACCAGGCTCGCTCCCCCCTCTGCCGCGAGCTCCCCGGCGATGGACTCCCGGCCCCAGGGCTGAGGGAAGCACCGGCGTTCCAGATCCAGCAGCCCGTCGATATCGCCCGGCGTTGCAGGGGTGAAGGTCGGGGCCGTCACCTCAGCCCCGCTTATTCCCCTTCAGGATACCGCTGGCCAGGGTGATGCTCTTCCGGCCGAACGTCTCCAGGGACGCCGCCAGCTCGGCTATGGGCATTTTCTCGCGGCTGTCCAGGGCGTGCACCAGTACGGGCAGGTTGACCCCCGAGAGCACCTCGATGCGCCCCTCCTCGAGAAAGGAGTAACTGATGTTCGATGGGGTGCCCCCGAACATGTCGGTCAGGATCACGACCCCCCGGTCCTGGCTCACTTTTTTGATCGCGGCCGCCACTTTTTCGCGCAGCCGGTCGACGTTCTGGTTGAGGTCGATGGAGACGGAGACGACTCCGGGCGGGCGGCTGCCGAGCACAAATTCTGCGGCCTCGATCAGCGCGTCTCCCAGGTGACTGTGCGTGACGATGACGATTCCGATCATGGATTCCTTGTCTCTCCCGGCGGTATCCTGTCCCGCGGCGATTAAAGCGGTTGGCGAATGTCGCGGTGGATGATGTCGACCTGCGGCCGCCGCTCGGCGATGTGGTCGTAGAGCGCTCGTGCGACCGCCACCGATCGGTGGCGCCCGCCCGTGCACCCGACCGCGATCGTCAGGTGGCTCTTGCCCTCCCGCTCATACAAGGGCAGCAGGTAGTCGATCAGGTCCGTGTATTTGGCGACCAGCGTCCGTGCCTCGGAATTCCCGAAGACGAACTCCCGGATTGCTGGATCCTCCCCGTCGAGCGCCTTCAATTCGGGCACGAAGTACGGGTTAAGCAGGAAGCGCACGTCGACGAGCAGGTCCGCCTCCATGGCCGGTCCGTACTTGAAGCCGAACGAGAGCACGTGGACTTGCATGGGGACCAGCGGCCGGCGCCCCCGGATTTTCTCGACGATCACCGCCTTGAGCTCGTGCACGTTGAGGCGGCTGGTGTCGATAACGTGGTCGGCCGCCGCCCGCAGCGGCTGCAGGAGCTGCGCCTCCTCCCGGATCCCGGCCGCAAGGCCCTGGCCGCGCGCCAGCGGATGCTGGCGCCGGGTGGCGCTGAAGCGCTGCACGAGCACGGCTTCGTCGGCCTCCAGGAAGACGATCTCGACGCGGAAGCCCTTGCCCCGCAGCCCGCTGAGCACGGCCTCGTAGCGCGAGATAAACCCCTTTTCCCGCAGGTCCATCACGAAGGCGACCCCGGGCAGGTCCGCGTCGCTCTGGATCGGCAGCTTCACGAACTTCGGCAGCAGATCCACGGGCATGTTGTCGACGCAAAAAAAACCCACGTCCTCAAGGGCCGCGACGGCAGTGCTTTTGCCCGGAACCGGACAGGCCGGTGATGATGATCAGGGGAAGGTGTCTCACGCCCGAGCGGACGGTCAGAATTCCTCGTCCTCCTCCTTGATGATCGCGTAGATCTCCTCCGCGCTCTTCGCCTGGAGCAGGTGCTCCCTGAACGGTTCGTTCTTGAGGATGCGCGAAATTCGGGCCAGCAGCTTCAGATGAAGACCGGTCGAGTTCTCCGGGGTCATGAGCAGGAAGAAGATGCGGGTGGGCTCTCCGTCCAGGGACTCGAAATCGACCCCTTTGCGACTCAGGCCGAAGCCGATGATCTGTTGGTCCAGTTGCTTCAGCTTGCCGTGCGGGATGCCGATGCCGCCGCCGATGCCGGTGCTGCCGAGCCGCTCCCGCTCCAGCAGCACCTCCACGACCCCGCGCAGGTCGGTCTTGGCCAGGCGTGCGACCGGTGCAGCGAGTTCCTCGAGCACCTCCTGCTTGGTGTGC
Source organism: uncultured delta proteobacterium (assembly GCA_963791285.1). Lineage (GTDB taxonomy): Bacteria > Desulfobacterota > Desulfobacteria > Desulfobacterales > SpSt-501 > SpSt-501. The sequence continues at coordinate 124,668 of CAWBSC010000003.1, read as the reverse complement.
GCCTTGAGGTCCGCGATGACGGACCCCTGGTCCAAGACATCCAGAATTTTCATGCAATCTGATCCCGTTCCGGAACCGAAGAGGGTTGCACCGGCTGCCGTCAGCTCCGGGGTTGAATCAGCCCGTAGTGGCCGTCCTTGCGGCGGTAGAGCACATTGATCTCGGAGGAGCGGGCGTTGGTGAACACCAGGAAGCTCTGCTCGCCCAGGTCCATCTGCAGCACCGCCTCCTCCACGTCCATGGGCTTGTACTCGATGCTCTCGATCTTGACCTCGCGCGAGCCATCCTCCTCACGGGCCGGTTCCTCGCGGATGGTCCGCGTCTGGCCCTTGGCGCTCGCGCGGCGCTCGCGGATCTTCTGCTTGCTGCGCTTGATCTGCTTTTCGAGCTTGTCCAGGACCATGTCGATCGCGGAATACATGTCCCCGGTTTCTTCCTTGCCGTTGATGCTGAGCCGGTCCCCGGTGATGTTGACCTCGGCGATGTGGCGGTGCTTTTCCACCGCCAGGACCACCCCGGCCTCGGCCGGATTGTCGAGCAGCTTGTCGAAGCGGTTGAGTTTCTCGCTCACATACGCCTTGAGATGGTCGGAAGGTTCAAGGTTCTTGAACGACACGGAAGTCTGCATAGAAAACCCTCCCTAAATTTCCTTGCGTTTGTTGGACGGCAGCACCCGCATCATTTCCCGGTATTTGGCCACGGTCCGGCGCGCGATATGGATGTTCTGCTGCTCGAGCAACTGGGCGATCTTGTCGTCGCTGTGGGGCCGCTTGGGGTCTTCGGCCGCGATGATCTGGCGGATTTTATCCATGACGCTGGCCGAGGCGATGGTCCCCCCGACGTCGCACCGGATGGAGCTGTTGAAAAAATACTTCAGCTCGAAAATCCCCTGGGGCGTGTACGCGTACTTGTTGGTCGTGACCCGGCTGATCGTGGATTCGTGCATGCCGATGTCCTGGGCCACATCTCGCAGGACCATCGGCTTGAGGTGGGAGATGCCTTTTTCGAAGAACTCCCGCTGGAAGCGCATGATGCTTTCCATCACCCGGTAGATGGTCTTCTGGCGCTGATGGATGCTCTTGATCAACCACGCGGCCGAGCGCATTTTGTCGTGGATGTAATCCTCGGCCTCGTTGGCGATCCGCCGCCCGCGGCTGATCGAGCGCTTGAACAGGCTGTTCACGCGCAGCTTGGGCATGCCGTCGTCGTTGAGCAGGATCACGAAGTCATTGTCCATCTTGTAGACGTAGATGTCCGGCGTGATGTACTGGGGGGTGTCGTCGCTGAACTCGCGGCCCGGTCGCGGTTCCATGGCCTTGATGACGCCGACCGCCGTAATCACCTCATCGAGCGAGACCTTGAGCGCCTTGCAGATCGCCTTGTAGTTCTTCTTCTCGAGGTTGGGCAGGTGGTCGGCGATGATGTCGGTGACGATCGTGTTCTGCACGCCGATGTACTTCGCCTGGATCAGCAGGCACTCCTTCAGGTCGCGCGCGCAGACGCCCACGGGGTCGAAGGTCTGCAGCAGCCGCAGGATGGTCTCCACCTTCTCGACCGGGGCGTCGCCGGCGGTCGCGATCTCCTCGACCGAGATCTCCAGGTAACCGTCCTTGTTGAGGTTGCCGATGATCAGGCTGGCGACGCGCTCGTCCTCCAGCGGGGGCTTGGTCATGAGGAACTGCCAGAGCAGGTGGTCGTTGAGGGACTCCTTGCGCGTGACGAAGGCCTCGTACTTGGGGGCCTCTTGGTCCTCCCGTTCGACTGTGACCCGCGACGGCGTGGTGAAATCCTCCAGGAAACCACTCCAGTCGATCTCATCGTGGACCTTTTCCTGGATGGTCACTTCCTGGGTGGGCGCCAGTTCGGTGGGCGGGGCGGGGGCCTCTTCCATCGCCTGGCCGAGGGGCTCCTCGCCCGGGGTCTCGAGGACTTCTTCCAGCGCGGGGTTTTCCTCGAGCTCCTGGCGGATGGTGTCCATCAACTCCAGGCGTGAGAGCTGCAGCAGCTTGATGGCCATCTGCAGCTGCGGGGTCATGATCAGCTGCTGGGTCAGCTTGAGTTGTTGGCGCAGTTCCAGGGCCATCAGAGCTTAAAGTCCTCTCCGAGGTAGGAGCGACACACCTCTTCGCTGCACACGATGCTGTCCGGTGTCCCGGATTCAATCACGCGGCCGTCCACCATAATATAAGCGTTGTCGCACACCCCCAATGTTTCGCGGACATTGTGGTCGGAAATGAGAATCCCGATTCCCCGCTGCCGCAGGTGGCCGATGATGTTCTTGATGTCGGCCACCGCCAGGGGGTCGATCCCTGCAAAGGGTTCGTCCAGAAGCATGAACGAGGGTTGGGTCGACAGGGCCCGGGAGATCTCCAGCCGCCGCTTTTCGCCGCCGGAGAGCACATTGGCCATCTGATCGGACAGGTGGCGGATGCCGAGTTCCTCGAGCAGCCGATCCGCCCGTTCGTAGCGTTCTTCCCGGGACAGGGGCAACAGCTCCAAAACCGCCAGCAGGTTCTCGCGAACGGTCAGCTTGCGGAACACCGATGTCTCCTGGGGAAGGTACCCAAGACCGCGGCGCGCGCGAACGTGCATAGGGTAATGGGTGATGTCTTCCCCGTCAAGAACGATGTTCCCCCCATCGGGCTTCACCAGACCGATGATCATGTAGAAGCAGGTGGTCTTGCCGGCCCCATTCGGCCCCAGCAGGCCGACGACCTGCCCGCCATTCACCGCCAGGTCAACCCCGTTGACCACCTGCCGGCCGGCGTAGCTCTTGATCACGCTCGTGACGTTCAATGTCGTCATCGGGCCGGTCGCGGGTCGTGGGATCGCATGCAACGGTTCATGGCATCTGGCGGCGGAACGGGCCGCATATGGTGTTTCCATCCTGTCACGGGCGGATATGTTGGGCACGCCATCCTGATAATGGACGCGCCGGCCCTGTGTGGCGTTGCCGTTGTCCGTGATCCGCTGTTATTGAGATACGTTATAGTTGGTTCAGGGCGAAAAAGCAACCGGACCGGGCGCCATGCCCGCGGCTGCGTCGAGCGGCGAACCGCGCATGCGTCCAGGCGCAGGCATGGCGCCGTCAATGGCCGGCGGGCGTTTTGGATTCGATCAGGCCCCGCACATGGCCTTCCATCGTCATCTGGTTCGTGTTCAGGTCGATCCGCAGGGTGTCCCCGGCGATTTCTCCGGCGGAGTTGAGGATGCGCGCACGGGTGTCGGCGGCGATGAGGCGGGTATCGTGCCGATACGTCAATTCCTCGGTCTCCAGGCGATATTGCTCGTTCCAGACCACGACATCGCCTCTGGCTTCCATGTCCTGCGTGTCCGTCAGGACGGTGCCGTCCTTCGCCGTCAGGTACACCTCCCCCCCTCTTTAGGGTAGAAAGTGACGTGCATGTCCTTCAGGAAGACCTTCTTCTCGGCCAGCATGTACCTGGCCGAGGCCGCATCCATGCTCCATTCGGTGCGCCCGTCGCGCGTGGAGGACTGGTGGATGTTCTGCACCGTCATGCCCGTGGTGTCCACGCGGGCGATCGCCCCGATGTCCGGGACGTTCATCCGGGGCCGGAACATATAGTAGCCGCCGGCGCCGGCTGCTGCCAGCGCGAGCAGTAGAACGGCCCACCGCCGTCGGGTCGGTTTTCGAGGTGGCGGCGACATCGAATGTACGGACCTCACGCTTGGGGCGGCCCCGGCACCGGCGGCCGCCGACGGGATTGGACGGACCTTCGAAACTGTCTGCACCTATCGCCCGGCCTGCGAAAAGTCAAGCCGGCCGAGACTTCCATCGCCGCAGCCACCGCTTTTGCCGGTTGACACCCGCAGGGTGCCTTGGTAATGAAATCCGTTCATTCTCGCCGCAGGGTCTCCCGCGTGTGCGGCCCCTTCCCGGCCGCCGGGGTCGTTGCGGCCCGCAGTTACACCCGCGTTTTTCGGAAAGGATTCAGATGTGAACCCGTCGCTCAGATTCAAATCCGGTTGGCCGCTCGGGGTGGCCGGCGTGCTGCTGGCCGTCGTGCTGATCGCCGGCGTGTGGCTGGCGGTGGTGCGGCTGGAGGGTGAGGGGCCGGTCGTCAGCGTGGATGCGCCCTCCCCGCTTTACCTCGGGAAGGCCTCCGAGGTCGCCGTGACGATCGCGGACCCCAAGAGCGGGCTGCGGCGGCTGGAGATCGTGCTCTCGAAGGACGGCAAGCGCGTGGTCCTGACCGACACCCCGTATCCCGCCTCCGGGCTGCTCGGGCTCGAGAAGGTGCGGGAGGACCGGCGTCAGGTCAAGATCGACCCAGCGGCTCATGGGTTCACGGACGGCAAGGCGGTGATGGCCATCCGCGCCTGGGACCATTCCTGGCGCAACTGGTGGAACGGCAACGTCACGAACGTTGAGACCGAGGTGGTCGTGGACACCCGGCCGCCGGTGGTCGAGTCCCTGACCCAGCAGAATTACGTCAACCAAGGCGGCGCGGGCCTAGCCGTTTACCGCCTCTCCGAGCCCTGCCCGGTCAGCGGCGTGCGCGTGGGCGGCACGTTCTTCCCCGGGTACAGCGGGTTCTATGCCGACCCGTTGGTACACATCGCCTTTTTCGCCTTCGGGCACCAGCAGGGCGCGGGGACGGAGATCGTCATGGAGGCCGTGGACCGGGCCGGTAACAGCGGCCGCAGCCGCTACGCCTACCACTTCAAACCCAAGAAGTTCAAGCGGGACACCCTCAATGTGAGCGACGGGTTCATCACCCAGATCCTGCCCGACTTCCAGGCGGTACTGCCCGCGCAGGCCAACGCGACGCTCAAAGACCGCTTCCTCTACATCAACCGGGACCTGCGCGCCGCCAACTACCGGACCATCACCGAGGCGACGCGCAAGACGGAGACCGCCGTGCTGTGGAAAGGGCCCTTCACGCGGCTGCCCAACGCCGCGCCGCGGGCCGGGTTTGCGGACCACCGCACCTACCTGCACGAGGGGCGCGAGATCGACCAGCAGGATCACCTGGGGGTGGACCTGGCCTCGCTCGCCCACTCCCCGGTGCCGGCGGCCAACAGCGGGGTCGTGGTCTTCACCGGCGAGCTCGGGATCTACGGCCAGACGGTCATCCTGGACCACGGCTTCGGGCTCTTCACCATGTACTCCCACTTGAGCCGGATCACGGCCCAGAAGGGCAACCGCGTCGCCAAGGACGCCGTCATCGGCAACACCGGGAGCACGGGGCTGGCCGGCGGCGACCACCTGCACTTCAGTGTGCTCGTCCAGAACACTTTCGTCGACCCGGTGGAGTGGTGGGATCCCCACTGGATCAAGGACAATGTCATGCTGAAGCTGGATTCGGTGAAAGGCGGCGGGGGACAGGGCTGAACGGGCCTCGGCGTGCGGCGTCGGGGCGGGTCCGGAGCGCAGCGGGGTAGCGGTATGACGCAGCATCGGGTGACGAAGACTATCGCCGAGATCAACGAGCGGGTCCGCGAGGGGCGATTCCTGCCGGGCGAGCCGCAGTTCACTCTGCCTGGCGCCTGACCGGAGGCCCCGTGCCGGCCTCCCTGCGCGCCTTCATCGCGGCCGAGCTCCCGGGCGAGCTCCTGAGGACCCTCGGACGGCTCCAGACCGAGCTGTCGGCCGCGGGGGTGCGGGCCCGCTGGGCGCGGCCGGAGAGCATTCACCTCACCCTGAGATTCCTGGGCCAGGTCCCGGTCGAGGCGGTCGCGCGCCTGGCCGCGGCGCTGGCCGCGGCCGTGGACGGACAGCCGGCCCTGCGTCTCCGGGCAGAGGGACTGGGGGTTTTCCCCGGGCCGCGCCGGCCGCGCGTCTTCTGGGCCGGGCTCACGGGGGAGACCGAGGCGCTTTGCGGCCTGCAGCGGCGGCTCGAGCAGGCGCTCGCCGTGCGCGGGTTCGCGCCGGAAGACCGCCCCTTTCGCGCGCACCTGACCCTCGGCCGCTTCGCCGAAACGGGGCCGCCCGGGCCGGTCGCGGAGGCACTGGCCGTTCGCTCCGGCCAGGAGCTGGGCCGGTTCGAGCTCCGGGAGCTTGTGCTCTTCGAGAGCGAGCTGCGGCCGTCGGGCGCCGTCCACACCGCGCTGGCGCGTGCCGGCCTCGGTGGCGCCGGGCCGGAGGCACCGGCCTGAGGCGCGCGGGTTGCGCGGCGCGCGAATCGAAAATTTGAAGTCTGATCTGAAAGGAGATTGCGACGACTCATGTCTAGATCGAAGGAAAAGGAGGCACCTATGGCTATCGCGTCGGACAAGCAGAAGGCCCTCGAAAGCGCCATGATCCAGGTGGAGCGGCAGTTCGGTAAGGGCTCCATCATGAAGCTCGGCAGCCGGCCGATCGTGAGCGTACCGGTCATCTCCACCGGCTCGCTGGCGCTCGACATGGCGCTCGGCATCGGCGGGCTGCCGCGGGGGCGCGTCGTGGAGATCTTCGGCCCGGAGGCCTCCGGCAAGACGACCCTCGCCCTGCACGTCGGTGGCGGAAGCCCAGAAGCTGGGCGGCGATCGCCGCCTTCATCGACGCGGAGCACGCGCTGGACACCGTCTACGCCCGCAAGCTCGGCGTCAACTGCGACGACCTGCTCGTCTCCCAGCCCGACACCGGCGAGCAGGCGCTCGAGATCGCGACATGCTGGTGCGCAGCGGCGCGGTCGACATCCTCGTCATCGACTCGGTGGCGGCCCTGGTGCCGCGGGCCGAGATCGAGGGCGAGATGGGCGACCCGCACATGGGGCTGCAGGCGCGGCTGATGTCCCAGGCGCTGCGCAAGCTCACGGGCACCATCAGCAAGACCAACACCTGCGTCATCTTCATCAACCAGATCGCGCATGAAGATCGGGGTCATGTTCGGCAACCCCGAGACCACCACCGGCGGCAACGCCCTCAAGTTCTACTCCTCCGTGCGCCTCGACATCCGCCGGGTCGCCACGATCAAGGAGGGGCAGGACATCGTCGGCAGCCGGACGCGGGTGAAGGTGGTCAAGAACAAGCTGGCGCCGCCCTTCAAGGAGGCCGAGTTCGACGTCATCTACGGGGAGGGGATCTCGCGCGATGGGCGACCTCGTCGACATCGGCGGTCGAGCAGGGGATCGTTGACAAGAGCGGCGCCTGGTATTCCTTCGGCGGCGAGCGCATCGGGCAGGGCCGGGAGAACGTCAAGAAGTTCCTGACCGACAACCCCGACGTCTAGCCGCCATCTACGCCAAGGCCCGCGAGGCGCTGGGCCTGACCGCCAAGGGCGCGGCCCCCGAGGGGGAGGACTGATCTGATGACCGGCAACGAGGCCCGTCGGAAATTTCTCGATTACTTCAAGCAGAACGACCATCAGGTGGTGCGCAGCTCGTCGCTGGTCCCGCACGAGGACCCGACGCTGCTCTTCATCAACGCCGGCATGGTCCAGTTCAAGCGAGTCTTCCTGGGCGAGGAGCGGCGCGACTACGTGCGCGCCACGACCTCGCAGAAGTGCGTCCGCGCCGGGGGCAAGCACAACGACCTGGAGAACGTCGGCAACACCGCGCGCCACCACACCTTCTTCGAGATGCTCGGCAACTTCTCGTTCGGCGACTACTTCAAGGAGCGACGCGATCGACTTCGCCTGGGACCTGCTCACCAACGGCTACCGCTTGCCGGCGGACAAGCTCTACGCCTCGATCTACCTCGACGACGACGAGGCCTACGGGCTGTGGCGCGAGCGGGTCGGCCTGCCGGACAGCCGCATCGTGCGCTTCGGGGAAAAGGACAACTTCTGGTCCATGGGCGACACCGGGCCCTGCGGGCCCTGTTCCGAGATCATCATCGACCGCGGGGAGGCCTACGGGTGCGGGCAGCCGAGTGCGCCGTGGGCTGCGAGTGCGACCGGTACCTCGAGATCTGGAACCTCGTGTTCATGCAGTTCAACCGCGACGCCGCGGGTACGATGACGCGGCTTCCCAAGCCGAGCATCGACACCGGCATGGGGCTGGAGCGGATCGTTTCGGTGGTCCAGGGGGTGGACACCAACTACGACACCGACCTGATCCGCCCGGTCATCGCGCGCACCGAGGAGCTGACCGGCATCCGCTTCGGCGGGACGCCGGCTGCCGACGTCGCCATGAAGGTCATCGCGGACCACAGCCGCGCGGCGGTCTTCCTGATCGGCGACGGCATCCTGCCCTCGAACGAGGGCCGCGGCTACGTGCTGCGGCGCATCATGCGCCGGGCCATCCGGTACGGCCGCAACATCGGCCTCACCCAGCCCTTCCTGCACCACACGGCCGAGGTCGTGTTCGGCATCATGCAGGCGGCCTATCCCGAGCTGGCCGAAGCCAACGCGTTCATTACCAACGTCATCCGCAACGAGGAAGTGCGCTTTCTGAACACGCTCGACACGGGCCTGAAGCTCCTGAACGAGACCCTCGCTGAGCTCAAGGCCCGAGGCCGGACCGAGGTGCCGGGGGCTGCGATCTTCAAGCTCTACGACACTTACGGGTTCCCGGTGGACATCGTGCGCGACGTGGTGCGTGACGGGGGCATGACCCTCGATATGGACGGGTTCGAGCGCGAGATGGAGGGGCAGCGCGCCAAGTCCCGCACCGTGACGAGCTTCACGCGCATCGCGGACGCTTACAAGAGCCTGTCCTCGGGCGGCTTCAAACCGGAGTTTGTGGGCTACGACCTGCTGACGGCCGAGTCGCGTGCGGTGCTCCTCGTGCAGGGGGAGAGCGAAGCGGCGGAGGTCGGGGCGGGCGGCGAGCTCGACCTGGTCACCGAGCGCACGCCCTTCTACGCCGAGTCCGGCGGCCAGGTCGGCGACATCGGCCGCATCGTCGGCCCCGGGGGCGAGATGCGGGTCGACGCCACCGTCAAGGACCCGACCGGCATCATCATCCATAAGGGCCGCGTGACCTCCGGCCGTCTGTGCAAGGGGGACACGGTGTCGCTCATCGTGGACGCCGCTGCACGCGAGGCGACGGCTCTCAATCACACGGCCACCCATCTGCTGCACGCGGCCCTGCGCCGGGTGCTGGGCGAGCACGTCAAGCAGGCCGGCTCGCTCGTCGCCCCCGACCGGCTGCGCTTCGACTTCAGCCATTTCGCCCAGGTGGAGCCGGAGGCGGTCGAGGCGATCGAGGCGCTGGTCAACCGGAACATCCGCGCCAACACTGCCGACGCGCGTCGTCGAGATGGGGGCCGAGGAGGCCTTCAAGACCGGCGCCATGGCGCTCTTCGAGGAGAAGTACGGCGACCGCGTGCGCGTCGTGTCGCTCGAGGAGGTCAGCAAGGAGCTCTGCGGCGGGACCCACACCGGCCGGACCGGGAACATCGGCCTTTTCAAGATCGTGGCCGAGTCGAGCGTCGCTGCCGGGGTGCGGCGCATCGAGGCCCTCACCGGGGCGGCCGCGCTCGAGGCCGTCCAGTCGAGCGCCCGCACGCTGCAGGAGGCCGCCCAATTGCTGCGCGAAAAGCCGGAGGCGCTGACCCGGCGCATTGCCAAGGCGCTGACGGACGCGAAGGCGCTCGAGCGCGAGATCGAACAGCTCAAGGGCAAGCTCTCCGCCGCGTCGGTCGCGGACGCCGGCTCCGAGGTCCGGAAGCTGGGGGAGGTGAGCGTCCTGGTCAAGCGGGTGGAGGCGGACTCGCCGGCCGTCCTGCGCGACCTGCTCGATCGGTTCAAGGACCAGCTTCGGTCCGGCGTGGTAGTCCTGGGGGCGGTCGGTGGCGGCAAGGTCCTGCTGACCGCCGGCGTCACCAAGGACCTGGCCGGCCGGTATCACGCCGGCAACATCATCAAGCAGGTCTCGGCCGTCGTCGGCGGCAGCGGCGGTGGGCGTCCGGACATGGCCCAGGCGGGGGGCACCCAGCCGGAGCACCTGGACGCGGCGCTGGCAAAAGCATGGGAGCTGATCCAGAACGGGTAGCTGAAAACCGGCATCCCGGGGCGTGATCGATCCGCCTGCCGGTTCATTGCCACCAGGCGCACGGCACGCTGGAATCACCGCAGAGGCGCAAAGGGCACGGAGGGGTTTGATCTTTCCGCTTGCCGGTGAGAGGCCGGCAAACGGAAAACCCTCACGGTGGTGCGGGCCGGCCGTTTCGATGCCGCCCGCAGGGCAAGCGTTTTTTGAACCGCCGCCTCTCACGGCGGTTCAAAAAGGGAATCACGCTCTGCGGCCTCTGCGCCTCGAGCGCAGCGGGCGGTGAGAGCTGCGGCAGCGGATTACGCGCGGGTCCGCGCCGTGATCTCCTTGCGGGCGGGTTCGATCCAGGAGAGGACGCGCCGCACCAGGCCGGTGTGGCGGGGGTCGGTGCTCAGCCCCAGAAAACCTTTTTCGCACTGGCGGACCTGGTCGAGCAGGATCAGGTCGTTCTCCGCGCCGACCCGGGCCAGCCCGCGGATCAGGACCGAGACGTGCTGCAGCAGCGCGGTCAGGTGCACGCGGTTCTCCTCCCGGGGGTAGAACGGGGCGTCGGGGTTTCCGTACACGGCCAGGGCGCTGTGCAGAATCGAGGCGGCGGTGTCGCCGCCCGCGAGGGCCATCAAGATGTGCACTTCGCGCTCCAGCGCCAGCAGGAAGCGCACCGGCATCGCCGTGACGGCGGAGGTCGCGGGGTCCAGCGCCGCCATGAGCCGCTTGCGGATGGCCACCACCTTGGTCAGGAACCGCTTCTGCTCCCCCCGGATCTTCCACGCCGCGTAGTTCACCACCTTGGTGTCCAGCCCCGACCGGACCAGCAGGATTTCCTCCGGCGTCAGCTCGATATCGATGTTGATCTCCTTGCTGTAGCTGCGCAGGAACTGGGTGGCGAGCATCGTCGCGTTGCGGTCGGGATAGGCCACCTGGCCGGCGTCGGCGATGACGTCGGACAGCAGGATGTTCACGGCCTGGATCGGCTGCTGAATCTCCTTGATCATCAGCTGCAGGCTGTTCAGGAAGGGCAGGCGGTCGGTGCGCCGGGGCATGTCCTTCAAAAACTCCCACAGCACGCGGAAGATCTGCTTGTGGTAGTGGGCGAATTCGGGCACGCGTTTTTCGAAAGCGGTCCTCTGGAAGTTCCCCCGGCTGTCGAAGCAGCTGCGGAAGGTCTTCAGGATTGCCTCCATGTCCGCGAGCGGGATCTCCAGGTACTGCGCCAGGGCCTCCACGTTGCGGGTCAGGTAGAGCGGCTCCTCGGAGCCGGGCGCCCGCATGCGCCGGGCGGCCGCGGTGTGGTCCTTGGCTTTTTCGAGCGCCCCGGCGAGCTTTTCGCCGACCTCGCCGACCACTTTTTCCCTGTCGCCGTCCCAGGTCGTGATCTGGTTCCCCTGGACGGTGATGGTGTCGAGCATGTCCGGCGGGAGCGACTCCAGGCCCTCCTGCATGCGCTGCGTGAGGGCTTCCATCACCTGCACGCCGGCGGGGTTCTGCGCCATCGTCTCCAGCAGGCGGCTGACGACGCCCAGCCGCTGGCCGAGCCCCTCGGCATCGATGCCGCTGCACTCCTGCAGGTTCAGGCTGCTCATGACGCCGGCCGCCCCCTCGGGGTTGCCCGCGAAGGAGGCGCTGAGAAACGGGACCATCCCGGCCCGCAGGTCGGCATCGCTCATGACCACGGCAGGTGCCGTCCCGCCTGAGCCCGCCCCGGCGGCCCCGCCGACCGGGGAACCCGCGCCGGCCGCCGCCGGGTCGCCGGGGGACGGGCCGGGCGAGGCGGACGGGCTCCCGTCGCCCCTCTGCGGGACGGTGGAGACGGCCGGCACGCCGTGGGCGGCGGGCCACCCGCCGCGCGCCTCGGGTTCGGCCGTATGGCGGCGGGCGGCGTTGATTTCGATCGGCGCCTTGCGCAGCCGGGCGCTCACGCTCTTGATGGCGAACAGCGCTTGGTAGAGGTTGGAAGCGCGTTGCTTGAGCTGCGCCCCCTCCGGCCGCTGCATCAGCGCGGCGACCTTGCGGACGATTTCCTCCATCGACTCGGCCGGGAGGCGGTTGACGGCCGCCAGGAGCGTCAGGTTGGGGTCGGGCTGGCCTTTTTCGTCCCGGACCGGCTTCAGACTCTGAGCCTCGCCGGCCAGCGTGAACGTGATCGCGCCCCCCTTTTCGGACGCCGGGCGGAAGCAGGACAGCACGCGCAGGGACGCGCGCAGGGCCTCGATGGACTCCGGGGTGTCGTCCGGGATCGAGACCTCCAGCGTTTCCATGCCTTCGGCCGCGAAGGTCTCGAAGGCTTTCAGCAGGCGCCCCTCGAGGTGCTTGAACCGTATGCCCATGCGCTTGATGACCGCAGCGACCGCGGCGGTGTCGATGCCGATCTCCGCGCAGGCGATCTCGTAATCCGGCCGTTCGGGCCCCTTGCCGAGGACGGTCCCGCGTCGGGTGATCCGCACGGCCGTGCTCTGCGGCAGCTCGCGGAGCTGTTGGAGCGCCCGGGCCAGCTGGTTGAACGTGTCCTTTTCGGCCTTGATCCCTTCCCAGTACTGGACGTCGCGGAAGCAGGCGTTCAGGTAATAGGCCACCTCGACCAGCAGGATGCGCCAGCGATCCTGGTCCTCGGTCTGAACCTCGGCCGGCGCGGGCGGTCCGCCCGACTCGGCCCCCAGTTCCTGCAGCAGTTTGTCCGTCAGATCCCGCATCATTCCAGCCGCCTTCGGTGAACGGCAGGCGCACGCCGCCCACCCTGCCATATCCTCATGATAGGGTATGAAAATTCCGCCTGCATGTCAAAAAAACGATGCGGCTGCGGCCGGTCCGCTGCCTGCCGGGAGAAGGGCCTGCTCATGCTCCGGCGAGCACGTCGATCATCGTGAACATGCGCCCCCGGGCGCCGGCAGCGAGCCTGGCGGCCAGGAAGACGAGGGCGTCGAGGGTGCCGTGCACGTAGATATCGCGCCCGTTCACGTTGTGAGTGAGCTCGAACCGGACGGTACCGTCCGCGGACACGAGCGTGTAGGTGTGCCAGGCGTGGCCGCCGAGGTGGGATTCCGGGATCCCCCACTCGGTGCGCTGGAGCTGCGGGTCGCGCTCCATGCGGATTTGACCCTCCGTGAACGGCACGCCGAGCCGGTTGAAGTAGCCGACCATGGCCTTGGCGGTCCCGCTCGTGTCGGCCTTCCCCTTCTGGTGGCTCTCGCGTACGCTGAGCGTGTAGCCCGCGAAAAGTCCGGGGAAGCTCCGGGCGGCATAGTCCATCATGGCTTGCAGGCCGACGATCTGCTTGGCCATGTTCGGGGCCACCACGGCGGCGATGGCTGAGCGGGCGATCGTCTCCTCGAGCGCGCGGCGGTCCCCGCCGGTGGTGCCCATCACGAACGGCAGCCCGTTGCGGCAGTAGAACTCGGCGTTGGCGTTCACCGCGCCCGGGTGGGTGTAGTCGACGCTCAGGAACTCGCCGTGCGTCCGCCGCAGGGCCGCGAGGGCGGCCTCCCGTGCGTCCGGCCGGAACAGGCGGACCGGGACGTCCGCGACCGGGTGTTCCCCGGCCGCGATCTCGGGACCGGTGAACGAGACCGGGACGAACGCGAAGCGGGAATCCGAGCAAATGTGGCGGGCCACGGTGCAGGCGACGTTGCCGGGGATGCCGTTGACCATGACGGGGATGGGATGCGGGAGCATGGGGGCCTCCGAGTGAAAAGAAGTTACGAGTTACAAAGACCAACCCTAAAAGGTCTCAAGCCAGTCCAAGCCGCGTGCGGGCGGTATGGACTGCTTCCTTCAGCTTCGGGAAGCCCGGCGGCGTAAATGCCTGCAGGCGGGCCGCCAGGCCGTTCAGGGCCCCGGGGATGTACGCTTCGAAGCGGGGCTTGTGTTTGGTGCGGGAGAGGAACGCGAAGGCACCGAGCGCCTGAAGATTGCGGGACAGGGCGCAGTGTTCGTACCCCTGTCGGAACCCGTCCGGGTCGATCGCCAGCGACCGCGCGAACCGGGCGGCGGCATAGTCGTACAACCACGCCTGGTCGTCCGCCGCCAGCTGCACGTAGGGGTCGATCAGCAGCGACGCCAGGTCGTACTGCACGGGGCCGATGCGGCCGCCTTGGAAGTCGATGAAATACGGCCGTCCGTTTCGGAGCATGATGTTGCGCGACTGCACATCGCGGTGCAGGAACCCGTCCACGGCGTGTCGTCCGACGCCGTCCGCCAGGCGTTCGAACTCATCCCTGAAATCGTCGAAGGCGGCCGCCACCCCCGCGTGTCCGGCCAGGAAGCGCTCGCAGAAATAGCGGCACTCGCGCTCGAGCACCACCTCCCGGTCGAAGTGCGGGGACTGCCAGGCCCAGCCCGGGTCGAACCCCCGGGCGCCCGCGACGGCCATGTGGACCAGCGCGTCGATGACGTTTCGATAAATCGACCGCACGGCGTCGCGGTCGCACTCCGCGCGCACGGCGGCCTGGAGATGAGAGCCTCCCAGATCCTCCACGAAGACCAGCCCGGCAAAACGATCCGCGAAATGGACGGCAGGCACGGCCGCCCCGCACCGGTGCAGATGTGCGCCGATGAGCGCGAACGCGTCGGCTTCCGTGGTGGGCGTGTTCGCCCGCAGCCCGTGGTCCGCCGCGACCAGTGTTCCCTCCTCCCCGCGGAGTCGGAACCATTCCCGGTCGGAGCCGTCGCCCTCCAGCGGTTCCCACCGTAGGGGCTGTCCGGGCGGGCGGGCGAAGGCGGCGGCCCAGGCCGCCGACGCGCAGGCGTTCCGGGCCGCGCGGCGGTAGCGCTCGGGGGTGCCCAAATCCTGCCAGGGCCCGCCGGTGACGAGCGCCTTCAACCGCAGGCCGTCGGCCAGCATGGCCCGGAAGGCCGCGATGCTGTCGCCGGGTTTTCCGGCCGGAAGATAGTCGAGCACCACCGGGTTCAAGACCTGGATGCCGGTGAAGGTCAGCGCTCCCGCGGGCGCATCGGCCGGGGACGGGGCGAACGCGCGGATGCGCCCCTCCGCGTCCGTCACGACCGTGTTGAACTCGGGGTCGTCCACCAGCACGAAGGTCGCGGCCGCGCCGCCCGCGAGGTGGGCGGCGTACACGGCACGCAGGTCGATCGCGTGGTGAATGTCCGCGTTGACCACGAGAAAGGGGCGTTCGTCCCAGAAATCGCGCAGGTTGCCGATGGCACCGCCCGTGCCGAGCAGCCGCGGTTCGTGGCGGGTTTGCACAGGGATCCCGAAGCGGCCGGAGCGCACGAAGGACTCCACCTGCGCATGCAGGTGGTGGGTATTGACCACCACGGCCTCGCAGCCGGCGGCCTGCAGCTGGTCGATGTGGTGGGCCAGCAGCGGCCGGCCCGCCAGGGAGAAAAGGGGTTTGGGGGTGCGGCGGGTGTGGGGCAGCAGGCGCGTTCCCAGGCCGGCTGCCAGGACCAGCGCCCTCATGGGTCGAGCGGCCTGCCCGGCGGAGACGCGAGACAGCGCAGCGCCCGCCGGATGACCGCCGCGAATGCATCGATCGTGTTGCGGTCCTGCGCGCCCCGGATCCCGTGCGCCAGGAAGAGCTCCAGGGCGTTCTCGTAGGTGACCTTGGACAGCGCCTCGCGGTGGTCGATCTCCTTCTGGCGGTACATGCGGTTGCCGAACGAGGCGATCTTCTTGACGCGCTCCTTGGGCTCCGCGGGATGCGGCTCGGAGTTGAGCCAGGTGAGGACCACCGAGTACGACTCCAGGAACGTCTTCAGGAACATGGCAAAGAACTTCAGCTTGCGGTACCCGGCCGAGGTCAGGTTGAAGGTGTCCGGCAGGCTGGGGTGGGGGACGATCGTTGCGCTTTCGTAGAAGATCTGCAGCGTCCGGCGCAGCTGGTCCGACGGCTCGGTTTCGCTGTCCTGCACGAATTCCAGCCGGAGGAGCTCCTGCAGGAACTCGAAGTCGGTCTGCAGGTCCGCGGCGGAGAACTGGAACGCGTCGCGTTCCAGGATGGCCAGGGCGGCGAAGGCGGCCGGCACGAAGAACGAGACGCAGGTGTTCTTGTAGTAGTCGAGGACGGGCCGCCGGGCGTCGCGGAC
Source organism: uncultured delta proteobacterium (assembly GCA_963791285.1). Taxonomy (GTDB): domain Bacteria; phylum Desulfobacterota; class Desulfobacteria; order Desulfobacterales; family SpSt-501; genus SpSt-501. The sequence goes on along the minus strand of CAWBSC010000003.1, from coordinate 108,745 downwards.
GAGGAACTCGCTCGGGCCGCCTTCCCCGGCAGCGGCCTCGGCCCCGGGGGACTCCAGGATGCGGCGCTGCACGTACGAGTCCAGGGCGTGGGTGATCGCGCGGCGGCAGTCCAGAACGAGGGTGTCGGCCGACTTGGCCCCGACGGCGTCGAGGTGAGCGGCATAGACGCCCACGGCCGAGAGGATCTCCTCCAGGCTGAAGCGGTCGCGCCCGAGGTTGAGGATCGCGGCCGCCGTCAGGGCGTGCGGCGTCACGACCGTCACCCGGTCGATGCCGTGGGCGATGCGGTGGGCCAGGCTGCGGCAGAAGCCGTTGAACTCCTTTTGCTCCGCGGTCCGGAGGTTCACCCCCGCGCTGCGGGCCTGATCGTTCGCGGACAGCGGCCGGTTGAACTGCAGGTAGACCTTCCCGTAGCGCCGGCTCAGGAACTTGCGGGCTTTCAGGACCTGCCAGAAATTTTCGGGCTGCTTCTGCCCCCCCTCGATTTCCTGCAGGTACGATTTCTCCTCGAGCACGCGGTCGTAGCCGATCGAGACCGGCACGAAGATCAAATCCTCGCAGGCGCCGTTGCGCAGCGCCGTCAGCAGGATGGAGAGCAGCCCCAGCTTGGGCATGAGGAGCTTGCCGGTGCGGCTGCGGCCGCCTTCGATGAACTGCTCGACCGAGTGCCCTTCCTGAAGAATTGCGTGGACGTATTCGGAAAACGCCCGGGAGTAGAGCACCGCGCCGCGGAAGGTGCGGCGGATGAAGAAGGCGCCCCCGCGGCGGAAGAGCGGCCCCATGGGCCAGAAGGAGAGGTTCTTGCCCGCCGCCACAAGCGGGCAAGGCAGGTCGTTGTGGTAGAGCATGTAGGTCAGGATCAGGTAGTCGGCATGGCTCTTGTGGCACGGGACGTAGACCACCGGCCCCTGCAGGGACATGCGCTTGACTTCGGCCAGCCCCTCGGTGTTCAGGGTGACGCCGTCGAAGAGCGTGTGGAGAATCCAGCCGACCGGGCCCGAGTAGCACCGGATCCAGCTGGGGCGCAAGTCCGCGGCGATCTCGTCGATGCAGGCGGCGACCGATGCACGCACTTCGGGGAGCGGCAGTCCGTGCGTCTCGGCGTGGGACTGCATGAGCTCCTGGCAGCGGTCGCTGTCCAGGATGCGCTGATTGAGTTCCTGCCGGGATGTGAGCATCGGTCCGGTGATGCTCTGGCGGTACCGCTGGATCTGGGCGAGGGTCTCCCGGCGGAGGACCGCCGCCTGGTAAGGGACGGGATGCCCGGCGAGGTCGGCCCGGGCGAGAAACCGCTGGAGATCGATCGGTGCGGCGAGTTCCACGAAGACGTTGCCCGCCTGCTTGAAGAGTGCGGCCAGCAGCCGCAGCCGTCCGGGTTCGTCCTCCGGCCCGAAGAGCATATCCATCAGGCTGGGCCGGGCGCGACGCGGGTTGCGGCTGAAGAACACGATCTGGGGCACGACCAGGACCGGCCGGCCCGTCGATTTCTGGAGCGTGAGGAGGAATTCCATCGGGTCCGCGGGCGGGGGGGCGAACCAGCGCCGCAGGCGGCCGGGGGCGTGCAGCAGGGTCAGGAAACCGGCTTTCCCACCGAGGAGCTGATCCCGATAAAACCCGTTCCCACTCGGGTCCGGCAGGCGGCGCGTGTGCCAGAAGGTCAGGGCGGCCGCAACCAGGATGCGTGCCATCTCCAGCGGGGACCGGCAGACCAGCACCCGGCAGCCGAGCCCAATGTTCGGAAACGGAAGGCCGAGTGAGCGATAGCGGGTGTGCGCAAACAAAAAGGGGAATGCGCAGCTGAAACGGCTGGCGAAAACGACGATCGCGTGCGGCGGGAGGTCCCGCAGGGCGGTCGTCTGGGAATCCTCCAGCCTGACGCCGGAGTAGAAGAGCCGCAGCAGGGTGGATCTCAGTCGACCGAAGGCTTCCGGCAGGACCCCGAAGTAGTGGTGCAGGGTTCCCTGCAGGCAACGGTTGAGCCAGCTCCCCGTCGACCCGCTGCCGGGCGGGGTGGGCGGAGGGGCGGGGGGCAGGTGTGGGGGACGGGTTTCGGGCATATCGGGGCACCATCCCGCGCAGCGCGGGGCGAAATGTTCTTGTCAGAGTGCGCTTTTCGGTCCGCTCCCGGTAACGCTCGGCGGGACGTCGCCGGTGGGGGAACGTAGCAAAACGCAAGGGTCATTGCAACCGACCGCCCCCGAGATTGACCTTGTCATGCCCCCACGGGTATGATATGCACATTCGAATTTCAAACGGCACTGAATGTTCAGAAATCGTCCCTGCCCGCGAGGGCTTGAACGCGTGGGTTTTTCCAAAAACGCTCAATGTCATTCGGAAGAAAGGAGGTTGCGGTTTATGAAGACACTGGTTGGCGGTGCAGTTGCAGCGGCGTTGGGCCTTATCGGTCTCGGCTTCTGGTGGAAGGAGTTCCTTACGGTCCTGGGGGGAACCATCCCGGCCGTCTTGCTCCTGGGCGGAGGGCTTGCGATCTACCTCGGATTCGACGAGATGAAGGACACCTGGAAGAAAGAAGAGCCGGCGGCCTCCCCGATGCCGACCGACGATCTCGAGAAGTACAAGAGCGAAATTTCCGATCTCAAGAAGGAGCTGGAAAACCTGAAGGCGGATCGCAAACCGGAACAGGCTTAGCCCGCTTTCGCTCCCGCGTTTCGGGCCGGGCCGCGGATCCTGTCCGCGACCCGGTCTTTTTTTATTGGAACCCGCCTCCAAAATGCGTCCGACGGTCACGAGCTGCGCCGTCGGTCTGTGCCTGAACGCCCTTATGCGCCCGCGCGGGTGCGGATGGCCGCCACGGCCAGCCGGTCTGCACGTTCGTTTTCCTCGACCCCGCTATGCCCGGGAACCTTGACCAGGCGCAGGTCGGGGAATGATGCCATGGCGCGGCGGATGCCGGCAATGAGGTCGAGGTTCTTCTTGGGTTTCCAGTTCAGGGTGAGGACGCCGAAGGCGTAGCTGCTATCCGTGTAGACCCGCACCGGCAGGTTGCGGTTCTTGACCGCCGATAGACCCTTCCCGATCGCCAGCAGCTCGGCGATGTTGTTGGTGGCCTCGCCGATGTACTCCGAGATCTCCTTGCGCTGGTCGCCGCACCGCAGAACCACCCCGACCCCCGACGGCCCGGGGTTCCCGGAAGAGGCGCCGTCCGTGTAGATGTGGACCGCGCGGCCGTCCCGCGGGTCGGCGGCCGGGCCCTGCGGACGGTTCGGGGGGGGCGGCGAGGGTGCTTCGGGGACGGCCGATTCCAGCCCCTGCAAGTGTTCCGCCCGGACGCGGTAGTCCTGGTCCTGTTCCAGCTGATACTTGATACGGGCGCGCCCGTCCGTCAGCAGCGGCCGGCCCTGAGGGTCCGCCGCGACCCAGACCTTGTTGCGCTTGAAACGCATGCGCACCCAGGGGGTGCCGGCGGTGTCGGTGGTTGTGGTCATGTGTTCGATGCTCGATTCTGGATACTCGATGCATGATACTGGATGCTCGATGTGAATGGCGATGCTTCAGTCGGAATGCCTTATCGAGTATCGAGCATCGAGCATCGCTCCTTAGTACAGCTTGACCTCCCGCGCCATCCGCTCGAACTCATCCCGCTCGGTCGCCCAGGAGCGCTCCAGCTCGGCGATCGGCTCGAGCGCTTCCAAGCGCCGGCGCAGGTCGGCATCCCCCAGCAGCAGGTCGATCGGCAGCTTCTCGAACTCGTACTCGTAGGGCGGCGGGCGCCAGGCGAACTCGCCCGGGTGGCGGCGCACGATCGCCCGCAGCAGGCCCAAGGTCAGCCGGTAGGGGCGCAGGCGGTGGGGGTCCGTGACGTGGATCTGGAACCCGCGGCAGCATCGCCCCTGCCACTTGCTGGCGGTCGGCTCGAAGGCGAGCGGCCTGAGCACGGCGCCCTCCAGGAGATCCGGCGGCAGGTCGGCCGCGACCGCCGCGACGTCCAGGAACGGGGCGCCGAAGAGTTCGAAGGGCTGGGTCGTCCCGCGCCCTTCGGACACGTTCGTGCCCTCCCATAGCACCTGCCCGGGGTAGACCAGCGCCGAGTCCGGCGTGGGTAGGTTGGGGGAGGGTGCGACCCAGGGGAGGCCCGTTTCCGGGAAGCGCATGCGGCGCATCCAGCCGGACATGGGCACCACCTCGAGCTCGCAGCCGATCCCGAAGCGGCTATTGAAGAGGCGCGCCAGCTCGGCGACCGTCAGCCCGTGGCGCATCGGCAGAGGGTAGCGTCCCACGAACGAGGTCCACTCCGGGCGCAGGAGGCCGCCTTCCACGCAGTCCCCGCCGGCCGGGTTGGGGCGGTCCAGGACGAGCACCCGCTTGCCGCAGTCCCGCGCCGTCTCCATGCAGTAGGACAGGGTGGTGACGAACGTGTAGACCCGCGTCCCGACATCCTGGAGGTCGACTACGAGCACGTCGAGGTCCGCAAACATCTCGCGCGTGGGCACGCGCGTGGCGCCGTACAGGCTGAAGACGGGCAGGCCCAGGAGCGGGTCGACCAGGTCGCCCGACTCGATCATGTTGTCCTGCTTTTCGGCGTGGAACCCGTGCTGGGGCGAAAAGAGCACGCGCAGCCGCCCCGGGAAGCGTGCGTTGATCAGCTGCCGTGCGTGGCGGAACCCCGGGCCGACCGAGGCCGGGTTGCAGAGCAGCCCCAGGCGCTGCCCCGCGAGCCACGGGGGCGGGTCGGCGAGCAGTCGTTCCAGTCCGATATGAGCGCGCGGCATGCCGCCGCTCCTATCACATTCCTCCGAGGATCGGAAGGGCCCGCGCGCAGGGGCAAATGCCTTGACAGGAGCACCGTTACCTTCTAAAAATAACACTTTGTTTTTTTGCCGGCGGGGCGGCCGCCACGTGAATCCGCGGTGTTTCGTCGGGGGCGAGGGAACTCGGGTGGAATTGGCGCTGGAAGGCATTGTCGTCATCGTCGGGAACTACGGCAGCGGGAAATCCGAGGTCGCCGTCAACCTGGCCCTCCACCACCGCCGGCGCGGTCGCGCCGTGCGCATTGCCGATCTCGACCTGGTAAACCCCTATTTCCGGTCACGCGAGGCCGAGCGGCAGATGACGTCCCTGGGCATTGAGGTGGTGCTGCCGCCCAGGGCCTACGTGCAATCCGAGCTGCCCGTCCTCACGCCCATGGCCGGCGGGCTGATCCGGCGACCCGGCGATCTCGCCATTCTGGACGTCGGCGGCAACAACGTCGGGGCGATGGTCCTGGCGGCCTTGGGGGATGCCTTCGCCGGCCGGAGTTGCCGCGTGCTGCAGGTCGTAAACCCGCATCGACCCGAGACGGCCACCCGCGCGGGGTGCGAGCGGATCCGCCGGTCGATCGAGGCGGCGGCGCGGTTGCCGGTGACCGACTGGGTCGGGAATGCCAACCTCATCGATGAGACCACCCCCGGTGCGATCGTCGAAGGCTACGCCTTCATGACCGGGCTCGCGGCGGCGAGCGGGATGCCGCTCGCGTTTGTCACGGTGCCCGAGGCGCTGCTGCCGGAAGTGGACACGGGGGCGTTCGACTGCCCGGTGCTCCCGATCCGGCGCCAGCTGGTCCCGCCCTGGAAGAAGGCGGACGCGGTTTGACAGTGTTCGGGCGAACGGAACCCCTCGCCCGCTTCGAAGACATCGAGATCCGGCGCCCGGCGTCGGGGGGAGTTGAACTCATGGCCTACGAACACGTGGTCGACAGGGACCGCTGCAAGGGCTGCGGCCTGTGCGTCGCCGTCTGCCCCAAGAACGTCCTGGAAATCGGCAAGGAGATGAACCCCAAGGGATATTTCCCGGCCTGCCAGGCCCGTCCGGAGGACTGCATCTTCTGTGCGATCTGTTGCACGATGTGCCCGGATGTCGCCATCACCATCAACGCGATCGCCGCGGAAGCGGACGGCGGCGCGAAACGGAGGAGCTGAGATGGGCAAGGTCCTGATGAAGGGCAACGAGGCGATCGCCGAGGCAGCCATCCGGGCCGGGTGTCTGAACTACTTCGCCTACCCGATCACCCCCCAGTCCGAGGTGGCCGAGTACCTCTCCAAGCGCCTGCCCGAGGTGGGGGGCGTGTTCCTTCAAGGGGAGAGCGAGGTGGCGGTCGCCTACATGATCTTCGGCGCGTCGGCCTGCGGGGAGCGCGTTTTCACCACCTCTTCCAGCCCGGGCATCAGCCTGATGTGCGAGGGGATCAGCTACATCACGGCCGCGGAGTGTCCGGCCGTGTTCGTGAACATCATGCGGGGCGGTCCGGGGCTCGGCGGGATCCTGCCCGCGCAGGCGGACTACTTTCAGGCCGTCAAGGGCGGGGGCCACGGCGACTACCGGCTGCTGGTGCTCGCACCGGCAAGCGTCCAGGAGGCCGCGGAGATGGTCATGGCGGCCTTCCCGCTCGCGGAAGCCTACCGCAACCCGGTGATGATCCTGGGCGACGGCCTGATCGGGCAGATGATGGAGCCGGTCGAGTTCCCGGACGCGCTCAAGAGCACCCCGTCGAACAAGGACGACTGGGCGACGAGCGGGATGGGGACGCGCAAGTCCGGCCGGCGCAACCTCGTGCGGACGCTCTACCTCGTTCCGGAGCAGTTGAACGCCCACAACCTGAAGCTGCGGGACAAGTACGAGCGCATGAAGCGGGAGCAGGTGCGCTCGGAGGGCTACAACCTGGACGGGGACTACCGCGTGCTCATCGTGAGCTACGGCACCATGAGCCGGGTGTGCCGCACCGTCATCGACACGTTGAAGCAGCGGGGCATCGAGGTCGGGATGGTCCGGCCGCAGACGCTCTTCCCGTTCCCGCGCGCGGCGGTCCACGCGGCCGCGTCCAAGCCGAGCTGTCGGTCGGTGGTCAGCATCGAAATGAGCATGGGGCAGCTCGTGGAGGACGTGGAGCTCAGCGTCCTCGGCGCCCGGCCGGTGCACTGGTACGGCAAGTGCGGCGGCGAGGTGCCGACCCCGGAGGAAGTCCTCGACGAGGTGATGAAGCTGCTTAGACAGTCTGAAATTTGAGACCAGGCTAAACACCAACCACTTAAAACCTAACACTTAACACTGTCCATTCCTGGAGCTTGCGTCATGGGAAAAGCCTTCCATAAACCCGAATCCATGGCCGACGTGGCCACCCACTACTGCCCGGGGTGCACCCACGGGGTGGCCCACCGGCTGGTGGCCGAGGTGATCGACGAGCTCGGCCTGCGCGAGCGCACGGTCGGGATCGCGCCCGTCGGGTGCGCGGTCCTGTGCTACAACTACTTCACCTTCGATTTCCAGGAGGCCGCCCACGGGCGCGCGCCGGCGATGGCGACCGGCATCAAGCGGGTGCGCCCGGACCTGATCGTTTTTACTTACCAGGGCGACGGGGACCTGGCGAGCATCGGGATGAGCGAAATCATCCACGCGGCCAACCGCGGCGAGAAGTTCACCACCATCTTCATCAACAACGCCGTGTACGGGATGACCGGGGGCCAGATGGCGCCGACCAGCATGCCCGACCAGCGCACGACCACCTCACCGTTCGGCCGCAAGACGGCGCTGACCGGCATGCCGATTAAAATGGCGGAGCTGCTCTCCGCGCTCGAGACGCCCGCCTACATCGCGCGCGAGGCCCTCATCAAGCCCAAGTACATCAATCGGGCCAAGAAGGCCGTCCACAAGGCGTTCAGCTACCAGGTGGCCAACACCTGCTTCAGCCTGGTCGAGCTGGTGAGCACCTGCCCGACCAACTGGGGCATGACGCCCGTGGACGCGCTGAAGTGGGCCGAGGACAAGATGCTGCCCTACTACCCGCTCGGGGAGTACAAGACCCCGGAAGCGGGCCGGCTGAACCCGGCCGTGGGGAGGAAACATGCAGAGTGAAGTCCAGTTTGCCGGCTTCGGCGGGCAGGGGGTCATGCTGATGGGACAGATCCTGGCCCAGGCCGCCATGCAGGAGGGCTACGAGGTGGTCTGGATCCCGTCCTACGGGCCGGAGATGCGGGGCGGGACGGCCTACTGCACGGTGGTGATCAGCGACCGGCCGGTCGGCTCCCCGGTCATCCGCAACCCGATGCACCTCGTGGCGATGAACCGGCCCTCGCTCGAGAAGTTCGCCCCCACGGTGAAAAAGGGGGGCGTCGTCTTCGTCAACGCGTCCATCATTCCGATCGGCTCCGGCCGCACGGATGTGGACGAGCTGCGGGTGCCCATCATGGAGCTGGCGAGCGAGCTGGGCAACGTGAAGGCGGCCAACATCGTGGCGCTCGCGGCCTTCGTCGCGCGCAGCCGCATCGTGAGCTTCGAGGCGCTGACCGCGGCCGTCAAGCAGAAATTCGCGGAAAAGGCCAAGCTCATCCCGCTCAACCTCAAGGCCCTCGAGGCTGGGCGCAAGGCGGCGGGCGCCTGACCGGCCGCCTTGCACCCCCTGGCGAACACATGAAACTGAAGGTCCCCGACCACATCCTTGCCATATCGCCTTATGTCCCCGGCAAGCCGGTGGAAGAACTCGAGCGCGAGCGCGGCATCCGGGACTCCATTAAGCTGGCCTCCAACGAGAATCCCCTGGGGCCCTCGCCGCGCGCGGTGGAGGCCCTGCGGCGGTCGATCGCGGGGGTGCACCGCTACCCGGACAGCGCCGGGTTCGACCTGACCCGGGCGCTCGCCGGGCGCCTCGGCCTCGAAGCCACCCAGATCGTCCTCGGCAACGGTTCGGACGACGTCATCGGCATGCTCGCCACCGCCTTCCTGCGGCCGGGCGACGAGGTCGTGATGCCGCAGCCGTCGTTCCAGATGTACGAGATCGAGACCCTGGCGGCCGCGGCCACCCCGGTGATGGTCCCGCTGCGCGACTTGCGGACGGACCTCGACGCCATGGCGGAGCGCGTGACCCCCCGCACCCGCATGATCTTCGTCAACACGCCCCACAACCCGACCGGCAGCCTGGTCCCGCGCGCGGAGCTCGAGCGCTTCCTCGACCGCGTGCCCGCCGACGTGCTGGTGGTCCTCGACGAGGCCTATGTCGAGTTCGTGCGCGATCCGGCCGGGCCGGACAGCCGCGACTACGTGCGCGCCGGCCGGCCGGTCGTGGGGCTGCGGACCTTTTCCAAGGCCTACGGACTGGCGGGGCTGCGCATCGGGTACGGGCTGATGCACCCGGATATCGCTTCCATCCTGAACCGGGTACGCCAGCCCTTCAACGTCAGCCTCCCGGCGCAGGCGGCGGCGCGCGCGGCTCTCGAGGATGCCGGTTTCCTGGACGAGACTCTGCGGGTGGTCCACGCGGGGGCCGACTACCTGCAGGCGGAGTTCGACCGCATGGGCCTCGAGTGCCGGCCCTCGCAGGCCAACTTCCTGATGGTCCGGGTGCCCGGGGAGGCCCGGGCCGTCTTCGAGGCCCTGCTTGACCGGGGGGTCATCGTGCGCCCGCTCGGCAGCTATGGCTACCCGGACCGGCTGCGGGTCAGCGTGGGAAGGCCCGAAGAGAACCGGCGATTTATTCAGGCGTTAGAAAAGGTGCTCGGTGTTCGGTGTTAAGTTTTAGGTATCAAGAGGAGTGCAAGAGAAGCTCCGCCTCGATCGTAAACAGCGGCCGGAAGCCGCTCCCAAACACCCAAACAACAAAACACCCGAACACCCACAAAATGCGCAAGCTCCTGATCACGATCGACGGCCCCGCGGGAGCGGGAAAGAGCACGGTCAGCCGCCTGCTGGCCGAGCGTCTCGGCTACCGGTACGTTGACACCGGGGCCCTCTATCGCGGCGTCGCGGTGGCGGCCGACCGGCGGGGGGCCGACCCTGCGGACGAGGCCGCCCTCGGGCGGGTGCTCGCGGGCCTGGAACTGCGCTTCCAGCCGCACGCGGGCGGGCAGCGACTGCTGGCCGACGGCCTGGACATCACCGAGGCGATCCGCACCCCGGCCATCTCGATGCTCGCCTCGGCGGTGTCGGCCCGGCCGGTCGTGCGCGCGTTCCTGCTTGAGGTCCAGCGCGAACTGGGCCGGCAAAAAGCGGCCGTGTTCGAGGGGCGTGACATGGGCACCGTGGTCTTCCCTGACGCCGACGTGAAATTCTTCCTCAGCGCCTCGGAGCCGGCGCGCGCCCGGCGACGCTTCGAAGAGATCCGGACCAGGGCCGGCACCTCCTTCGAGGAGGTCGAGCGCGACATGCGCCAGCGCGACCGGCAGGACAGCACCCGGGCGCTCGCCCCCCTGACCCCCGCGCCGGACGCCGTGTTCATCGACTCGAGCCACCTGTCCATCGCGGAGGTGCTGGAGCGGATGCTCGCGCGCGTCGGCGCCGTCCTCCAGTCGGCCTGAAACCCACGGGTTTTATGGCCCGAGGGTTCAAGGACGTCGCCTCTCGATCCGATTTTCTATTGCTTTTTTATGCCAGTCTGCTAAATAGTATTGGTTTTTAGCTACTCAATCCATGTCCAAGGGGGACAAGATAGTCTTATGGTCAACATTACTACCAACACTGAAAACGAAAACGTTAACGAAGCCGCCGACGCGGAGCCCACGATGGACAGTGCCGATTTCGGCGAATCCATGAAAGAGTACGAGGAAAACTTCGGACAGTTCAAGGAGGGGGAGGTCGTCTCCGGCGTCATCACCGCCGTGGACAAGGACCTCGTCCTGGTGGACATCGGGTACAAGTCCGAGGGCCAAGTCCGCATCAACGAGTTCCGCGGCGAGGACGGCTCCATCACCGCCAAGGTGGGCGACCGCATCGAGGTCATGGTGGAATGGTGGGACGACGAGGACGAGCGCGTCATCCTGTCCAAGGAAAAGGCCGCCAACATCAAGGTCTGGGAGAACATCAAGAAGAGCCACGACGAGGACGGCACGATCAGCGGCACGATCACCAGCCGGGTCAAGGGTGGGTTCTCGGTCGACATCGGGGTGCTGGCCTTCCTGCCGGGTTCGCAGGCGGACCTGCGGCCCATCCGCAACCTCGACGACATGGTCGGCAAGACATTCGACTTCAAGATCCTGAAATACAACCGCAAGCGCAGCAACATCGTGCTCTCCCGACGGGTGCTGCTCGAGAAGGATCGCGAGAGCAAGCGCGCCGCGACCCTGGCCTCGATCCACGAGGGCAAGGTCCTGCCCGGCATCGTCAAGAACATCACCGAGTACGGCGTCTTTGTGGACCTGGGCGGGATGGACGGACTGCTGCACATCACGGATATCTCCTGGGGCCGGGTGAAGCACCCCTCGGACCTCTTCAAGATCGGCGACCAGATCAACGTCAAAGTTCTCAACCTCGACCTCGAGAAAGAGCGCGTGTCGCTCGGCATGAAGCAACTCTCCCCGGACCCCTGGACCACGGCCGTCGGGAAATACCCGGTCGGGTCGCGGGTGGCGGGGCGGGTGGTCAGCCTCACCGACTACGGCGCCTTCGTGGAGCTGGAGGAGGGGATCGAGGGCCTGATCCACGTTTCCGAGATGTCCTGGACCCGCAAGGTCCGGCACCCCTCCAAGATCGTGTCGGTCGGCGAGGAGGTCGAGGCGGTCGTGCTGGACATCAAGCCCGACGCACGGCGGATCTCGCTCGGCATGAAGCAGGTGGCACCCAACCCCTGGGACGTGATCGCCGAGAAGTACCCGCTCGGCACCACGATCGAGGGCAAGATCAAAAATATCACCGACTTCGGCATTTTTATCGGCATCGACGAGGGCATCGACGGCCTGGTCCATATCTCGGACCTCTCCTGGACCAAGCGGGTCAAGCACCCGTCCGAGCTCTACAAGAAAGGCGACGTGGTGCAGGCGATCGTGCTCGACATCGAGAAGGACAACGAGCGCTTCTCGCTCGGCGTCAAGCAGCTGCTCGAAGATCCCTGGAAGAGTGTCGCGGTGCGCTACCGCGCGGGCACCGAGATCACCGGCACCATCACCAACGTGACCGACTTCGGCATCTTCGTGGAGTTGGAGGAGGGCATCGAGGGGCTGGTGCACGTCTCCGAGATCAGCAAGGAGAAGGTCAAGACTCCGGTCGGGAAGTTCAACGTCGGCGAGCCTATCACCGCTCGGGTCATGACCATCAACAGCGACGAGCGTCGCATCGGCCTGTCCATCAAGCGGCTTGAGATGGATCGGGAGCAGAGCATCCTGAGCGACTACGTGAGCAGCATGGGGCAGACGCCGACGACCACCTTCGGCGAGTTGCTGCGGGAAAATCTGCAGGAGAAGCTGAAAGAAGAGTAAGTCGTACACAACGCAATGAACAGCCCCGCCCGTCCTTCGGGATGAGCGGGGCTTTTGTTTGCGCCGTCCAGGAGGGACAGGGTTCGGGGTTCAGGGTGAGGCGTGCAGGGTTCAGAGTTCAGGGTTCAGGAGGGAAAAGCAACATCCAGGCTTCTTTCCTGAACCCTGAACCCCGAACCCTGTTTCCTCTTCTACTCGAACAGACTCACGTCCCCGGCCCCCCGCCGAATGACCTCGGGCGCGTCTCCGATGAGGGAGACGACGCTCGAGGGCTCGCCCGAAACCGGCCCGCCCTCGATGACGGCATCCACCTGTCGGCCGAAGTGGTCGTGGATCAGGGAGGCGTCGTGAAAGCTCTCGCCCTCGACCGTCGTGGCGCTGGTGGTGATGACGGGGTGGCCAAGCTCGCTCACGAGCGCGAGGCAGATGGCGTTGTCCGGGACGCGGATTCCGGCCGTCCGGCGCTTGGTGAGCATGATCTTGGGCACGAGCTTCGAGCCCTCCAAAATGAAGGTGTAGGGCCCCGGCAGCAGTCGCTTCATGGTGCGGTATGCGTAGTTGGAGACCTTGGCGTACTGGCTGATGTTCGTCAGGTCCGAGCAGATGAAGCTGAAGGGCTTGCTGTGGTCGCGGCGCTTGAGCTGGTAGATGCGCGCGATCGCCCGCGGGTGCAGCAGGTCGCAGCCGATTCCGTAGTAGGTGTCGGTCGGGTAGACCACGATCCCGCCGGCCTGCAAGATCTCGACGACCTTGCGGATAAGCCGGGCCTGGGGGTTCTGCGGGTTGATGCTGATGAGCACGGACCGGAATCCTCTCTCGCGAAGGCCGGCATCATACCATCGCGGGCCTCAATGTCAAACGCATGAACCAACATTTTGAAATAAAACCAATTTTTAGCATAGACCGGAGCGGCCGGAACGGACAAATAAACCATTGCCAAACCTTCGGCCTTTTGTTATTCGGGGTGGCACCGAATTTCAGGATGCCGCCAGGAGGATTTCGATGCCGAATCAGGTGTTTCAGGAAGCCTACTCCTTTGATGACCTGCTGCTGGTGCCCAGCTACTCCGCTGTCCTGCCCAAAGATGTCAGCGTCGCCACCCAGCTCACCCGACGGATCCGGTTGAACATCCCGATCGTCAGCGCCGCCATGGATACCGTGACCGAGGCGGAGACCGCGATCAGCATGGCCCAAGAGGGCGGTCTGGGGTTCATCCACCGCAATCTCGATGTCAAGGTCCAGGCGCTGGAGGTGGACAAGGTCAAGAAGTCCGAAAGCGGCATGATCGTCGACCCGGTGACCATCCACCCCGACCAGAAGGTGGCCGAGGTGCTGACGCTCATGGAGCAGTACCGCATCTCCGGAGTGCCGGTGGTCAAGGGCGACCAACTGGTGGGGATCGTGACCAACCGCGACCTGCGCTTCGAAAACGACATGGAGAAAAAGGTCTCGGAGGTCATGACCAAGGATCGCCTGGTCACGGTCACGGAGGGCATCAGCCTGGCCCAGTCGAAGAAGCTCCTGCACGAGCACCGCATCGAGAAGCTGCTCGTGGTCGACAAGAAGGGCCGGCTCACCGGCCTGATCACGATCAAGGACATCGAGAAGATCAAAAAGTACCCGAACGCATCCAAGGATGCCCTGGGGCGCCTGCGCGTCGGCGCGGCGGTCGGGGTCGGGACGGACATGGAAGAGCGCGCGGAGGCGCTGCTCAAGGCCGGCGCGGACGTCATCGTGATCGACACCTCGCACGGGCACTCCAAGAACGTGATCGCGGCGGTCAAGCGCCTGAAGAGCTTGTTCAAGGACATCGAGCTCGTCGCCGGCAACGTGGCGACCGCCGAAGGCGCCCGGGACCTCATCAAAGCCGGCGTGGACGGCGTCAAGATCGGGATCGGCCCCGGCTCCATCTGCACGACCCGCGTCGTGGCCGGGGTGGGGGTGCCTCAGCTGACGGCGATCATGAACTGCCGCCCTGTGTCGGAAAAAACCGGGGTCCCGCTCATCGCCGACGGCGGCATTCGCTTCTCCGGGGACTTGACCAAGGCGATCGGCGCCGGGGCTCACACCGTGATGGTCGGTGGGCTGTTCGCCGGGGTCGAGGAGAGCCCGGGCGAGTTGATCCTCTACCAGGGCCGCAGCTACAAGGTCTACCGCGGGATGGGGTCCATCGAGGCGATGAAGAAGGGCAGCAAGGACCGCTACTACCAGGGTGACGAGAGCGAGGGCGACAAGCTCGTGCCCGAGGGGATCGTCGGGCGAGTTCCCTACCGCGGCTCGCTTCAGGCCAACATCTTCCAACTCGTGGGCGGGCTGAAGGCCGGCATGGGCTACTGCGGCTGCTGCACGCTCCCGGAGCTGCGGGAAAAGGCGCGTTTCATCAAGATCACCGCCGCGGGCATCCGCGAGTCCCACGTGCACGACGTGATCATCACCAAGGAAGCGCCGAACTACCGCCTCGAATAACCGGGCTGCGCCGGAAGCCCGATCGGCTGCGTTGCGCTTCGCCGCGCGCTCGCTGCGGCGTGCTCCCAGCACGCCTCGCTCGGTGCAGGCTCGCGCGCGCCTTGCCCTCGGGCTTCGGGCGCAGCCCGGACCGGTTGCCATGCTGCGCCGGAGCTCCTCGGGGGCCCCGGATTTCCTCCCCGAACGCTGCCGACCATCCGTGATTGGCCGGAGTTGCCACGGCCGATAGCGCCTGATTCCGGGTGCTTTACTTTCGGACCGACCCCTGAGGAGATGCCTGTAGCAGTCCCCATGCTGCATCAGCGTGCCGGGTGCAGGAGGAGCTTCCCGCTTTTGAAAACTGCCGTTTCGGCCTGAATCCCGCAGGCCCGCAACGGTTCGAAGGACCCCATGACCGACTTCGTTCACCTGCACGTGCACACGCAGTACAGCCTGCTGGACGGGGCGATCCGGATCGACGACCTGGTGCGGCGCACCGCCGAGTACGGCATGTCGGCCGTGGCGACCACCGACCACGGGACCCTGTTCGGGGCGGTCGAGTTCTACGAAAAGGCCGTCAAGGCCGGGATCAAGCCGATCATCGGCTGCGAGATGTACCTCGCCCCCCGCAGCCGCTTCGATCGCAACCCGTCCGACAATCGGGAGCTGTCCCACCTCATCCTGCTCGCCGAGACCCAGGAGGGCTACCGCAACCTCTGCCGGCTGGCGACCGCCGCCCAGCTGGAGGGGTTCTACTACCGGCCGCGCATCGACCGCGAGATTCTATCGGCGAACGCCGCGGGGCTGATTGCCCTCTCCGCCTGCCTGCACGGGGAGATCCCCCGCCGCATCACGGCCGGGCGCATGGACCTGGCCGATCAGGCCGCGCGGGACTACCGGGCGATCTTCGGCGAGGACCGGTTCTTCCTCGAGATCCAGAACAACGGGGTGGCCGAGCAGGCGCCGGTGAACGCGGCGCTGATCGAGATGGGCCGGCGTCTGTCCATCCCGGTCGTGGCGAGCAACGACTGCCACTACCTCTCGGCCGAGGACGTTCGCGCCCACGACGTCCTGCTCTGCATCCAGACCGGGAAAACGGTCCACGACTCCGAGCGGATGAAGTTCCGCACCGACCAGCTCTACTTCAAGCCGCCCGCCGAGATGGCGGCCTACTTCAAGGACGTGCCCGAGGCCGTATCCCGCACCGCGGAGATCGCCGGCCGCTGCAACCTCGAGTTCGATTTCAAGACTTACCACTTCCCGCGCTTCGACACGCGCGGGTCCCTTTCGGCCGACGAGCTCTTCGAGGAGAAGGCGCGCCAGGGGTTCGAAAGCGTGCTGGCGCGCGCGCGGACGCGCACCCCGGATCTCGACGCCGGGGTCTATCGCTCGCGGCTGGACTATGAGATCGGGGTCATCCGGGAGATGGGCTTCCCGAGCTACTTCCTGATCGTTTCGGACTTCATCCGCCACGCCAAGGAAAAGGGCATCCCGGTGGGGCCCGGCCGCGGCTCGGCCGCCGGCAGCCTCGTCGCCTACAGTCTGGGGATCACGGACCTGGACCCGATCGAGCACGGCCTCATCTTCGAGCGCTTCCTGAACCCGGCGCGCAAGAGCATGCCCGACATCGACGTCGACTTCTGCATCGACGGCCGCGAAGACGTCTACCGTTACGTGGCGGACCGTTACGGCGGCGGGGACTACGTTGCGCAGATCATCACCTTCGGGAAGCTCAAGACGCGCGCGGTCATCCGCGACGTCGGACGCGCGCTCGACATCCCGCTGCAAGAGGTGGACACCATCGCCAAAATGGTGCCGGACGTGCTCAACATCGGCCTGCAGGCGGCGCTCGATCAGGAGCCGCGGCTGCGCGAGATGATCGAGCGCAAGCCGGAGTACGGCGAGCTCATCCGCATCTGCCGCGTGCTCGAGGGGCTCCCGCGCCACGCCTCGACCCACGCCGCAGGGGTGGTGATCTCCGACCGTCCGCTGGTGGAGTACCTGCCACTCTTCCGGGGGAAAAAGGGCGAGGTCGTCACCCAGTTCGACATGAAGGTCGTGGAGAAGATCGGCCTGGTCAAGTTCGACTTCCTGGGGTTGCGCAACCTGACCGTCATCGCCGAAACCGAGCGGCTCATCCGCAGCCAGGGCAAACCGCTCCCGGATCTGAGGAACCTGGATCTGAACGACGCCGCCACCTACCAGCTGCTCGCCGCCGGTGACACGACCGGCGTCTTCCAGCTGGAGAGCTCCGGGATGAAAGACCTCCTGGTGCGGCTCAAGCCGGGGTGCTTTCCGGACGTGATCGCGCTGGTCGCCCTTTACCGGCCCGGCCCGATGGAAAGCGGCATGATCGACGACTACGTCGACCGCAAGCACGGCCGCAAGAAGGTGGCCTACATTGTGCCGCAGCTGGAGCCCATCCTGCAGGAGACCCACGGGGTCATCGTCTACCAGGAGCAGGTGATGAAGATCGCCGGCGCGCTGGCGAGCTACACCATGGCCGAGGCCGACGACCTGCGCAAGGCGATGGGCAAGAAGATCCCCGAGATCATGGCCGCCCACCGCGAGCGTTTCCAGAGGGGAGCGGTGGCCAACGGGGTTCCGGCCGACAAGGCCACCGCCCTGTTCGACCTGATGGAGAAATTCGGAGGGTACGGGTTCAACAAGTCCCACAGCGCGGCCTACGCGCTCATCGCCTACCAGACGGCCTACCTCAAGGCCCACTACCCGGTGGAGTTCCTGGCCGCGCTGCTGACCAGTGAGATGGGCTCCATCGACCATATCGTGAAGTTTGTGGCCGAGTGCCGTACGCACGACATCGCCGTCCTGCAGCCCGACATCAACCGCAGCATCAAGGAGTTCGCGGTGGACGCAGGCCGGATCCGCTTCGGCCTGGTGGCGGTCAAGAACGTGGGCGAAGCCGCGATCGACGCGATCCTGGAAACCCGGCAAGAGCGTCCCTTCACCTCGCTCTTGGACTTCTGTGAACGGGTCGACCTCAAAAAGGTCAACAAGCGGGTAATCGAAAGCCTCATCACGTGCGGGGCCTTCGACGTCACGGGCGCGCGGCGGTCGCAGATGACGGCGGCGCTCGAGATCGCGCTCGACCACGGACAGCGCGTGCAGAGGGAGCGCTGCGATCCCCAGATGGGCCTCTTCGGCGGCGGGGCCTGTCCGGAGCCGATCAACGCCCCGGCCCTGCCGGAGCTGGACGAGTGGGACGACCGACTGAAGCTCTCCCACGAGAAGGAGTCGCTCGGGTTCTACCTGAGCGGCCACCCGCTCACGCGCTACGAGGACGTGCTCGGCCAGTTCACGACCTCCGACGCCATCTCGCTCAAGGAGGCCGCCGACGGGGCCTACGTTCGCATCGGAGGGCTGGTGCGCGGCACCAAGACGATCAAGACCAAGAAGGGCGACCTCATGGCTTTCGCCACGATCGAAGACATGAACGGCGCCATGGATGTCACGGTGTTCTCACGCGTGTACGCCGCGGTGGTGGAGCTGCTGGTCGAAGACCGCGCCGTGCTCGTATACGGGCAGGTCCAGAAGGACGAGCAGTCGGTCAAGCTGGTGGCCGAGTCGATCATCCCCCTGGAGAAGGCCGAGGAAAGCTGGACGGCCAGCGTGCATGTGAGCTTGGATCTCGAGCGGGCCGACCGGGCCCTGCTCCTGCGGCTGCGCGAGGTGCTCCAGCGCCATCCGGGCACCTGCAAGGCCTTTCTGCACCTGCGCAGCCCGCGGCGCGCGGACGCGGTGGTAGCGCTGCCGGAAGGCCTGCGCGTCAAGGCTTGCCCGAGCCTGCGGCGGGACGTGGGCGAGCTGCTGGGCGCCCGCGCGGTGGAAACCCGCTGCACGGGCGTGGACCCGCCCCCGGCCCCGGCGTCGAACGGGCGCCGATACCCCTCACCCCAAAGGATGCACTCATGAGCAGCGGCGATCCCGCGGTGTACCCGGTCCTGCTGGCGGGCGGCAGCGGCACCCGGCTGTGGCCCGTCTCACGGGAGCTTCACCCCAAGCAACTGGCGAAGTTCATCGGCAAGGAGTCGCTCATCCAGAGCACGATCCGGCGGGTAGTGCCGCCGCTTCCAGCCGCCAACCTGAGGGTCGTGTGCGGCGAGACGCATCGGCACGAGATCGCCCGGCACATGCAGGACGTCGGCATTCCGAGCGCCGGAAAGGTCATCCCCGAGCCCGTCGGCCGCAACACCGCACCGGCCATCCTGCTCGCGTGCCTGGACATTTTCCGGATGGCCGGGGACGCCGTCCTGGCGGTGTTCCCCGCCGACCACGTGATCGGCGACGTGGCGGTTTTCCACGAGCGGCTGGCCGCGGCGGTCGCGCTGGCGGCCGAAGGCCACATCGTCACCTTCGGCATCACTCCGCGCTACCCCGAGACCGGATACGGGTACGTGGAGGGGGGCGCGGCCGCCTCCCGCTCGGCCTTCGCGATCCGCCGGTTCGTCGAGAAGCCCGACCTGGAGACCGCCCGGGCCTACATCGCCTCGGGCAACTTCTACTGGAACAGCGGGATGTTCGCCTTCCGGGCCTCGGTGATGCTGGAGGAGTTCAGGGCCCACCACCCGGCGATGCTCGCCTCCCTGCAGTCGGCCCTCCGGCCGGGTGAGCCGATATCCCGCGAGGACTACCTGCGACTGCCGGACTTGTCGATCGACTGCGCGATCATGGAAAAGACCGCCCGCGGGGTGGTGCTGCCTTCGGACTTCGGCTGGAGCGACATCGGGTCGTGGAAGTCGCTCTACGACTTCATGCCCAAGGACGCCGACGGGAATGTGCTGGACGGGGACGTGATCGTCCGGGACACGCGCAACTGCTTTGTCCTTGGCTACGAGCGGCTGATTGCACTCAACTGCCTGCGGGATCTCGTCGTGGTGGAAACGCCGGACTCCATCTTCGTCTCCGACATCGAGCACAGCCGGGACGTCAAGTCGATCGCCTCCGAGCTCAAGCAGCGCGGGCGGAAGGAGTCCCGGCAGCACCTGACGCAACACTTCCCCTGGGGGACGGACACGCTGCTGGAGGAGTCGGAGCGTCACCGCGCCGGTCGGATGGAGGTTGACCCGGGCGCCGTGGCGTCTTTCACTCCGCCGGACGGGGTCGAGGTGCATGTGATCGGGATTGCGGGTGCGGGCGAGGTGGAGTCGGGGCCGCTGCGCCGTCGGCTGGGCGCAGGCGATTCGCTGAAGGTGTCGGGCGGGCGCGAGGTGGTGATCCGCTGCGCCGCCGGCGAACGCTGGGAGTTGATGCGGGTCGACACCTGCACGGCCCCGACGCCGGACGAGACGGCCGGGGGTTGAGCGTCAGCGGGCGCCGTAGGCCGCCCGCGCCTCGGCCTCGATCTCGGCCTCCCGACCCTCATAGCGCGGCGAGTGGTGGAAGAGCGTGAAGCGGCGCGCACCCACTCGGGAGGCGATTTCGCCTGCCTGGCGTGCGGTCAGGTGATGTCGGGCTGCGGCGCGGTCGCGGTCGGCGTCCAGGAAGGCAGCCTCGATGAACAGCAGGTCCGCGTCGGACGCGAGGTCCGCGATGGCCTCCCGGTTGGCGGGCGTGTCGCCGACGTCCGTGATGTAGGCGATCTTTCTTCCCGGCGTGATCCGGGCGATCGTTCGTACGAGCTCCCCCAGACGCAGCACCCGTCCGCCGGCCTCCCCGGCCGTCCCAACCTCGAAATCGGACTCCGGGTCCCGCCCCTCGAAAATCGCGGTCTTGAAGCGGTTCAGCCACGGCCCAGGCGCCAGCCCGAGCGTTGCCAGCCCCGGCGTGAGGATGTTGACGCGGAACCGTTCGGTGACCGCCAGCCCCAGGCAGTCGGTGCTGTGCGCCAGAACGGCAGCGTCCACGCGGAAAGCCGGTTCCGCCAGCAGCGTGCCCGCGAACGGGAGCGGCAGCGGGTCGCCCTGTGCGGCGAAGCCCTCCGCGCAGACGAAGGTGCGGCGGAGCAAGGCCCCCGGCCGCACCTCGGTCACGTGCAGGCGCAGCGGGCAACTCTGCCGGTCGACCAGGTCCCAGGTGTAGGCCGCGAGCTTGCCCTCCACGTTGCGCAGGAAGCCCGCCGGGCCGAATAGCGCCACGTCCTTCTCGCGGCCCAGCAGGCACCGCAACAGCGGGTCGAAGCCGACGAAATGATCCATGTGGGTGTGCGTGACGAACGCGTGGGAGATCTTGAGCAGGTCGCGCGCCGAGAGAGGACCGACGTCCCCCAGGTCGAAGATCAGCGCGCGGCGGTCGAACTGAAAGGGGATGAACAGGCCGGGGTCCCCGAAAGGTCCGTTGACCAGACGCGGGCGGAAGCGGGAAGGCATCACACCGGGAGGTGCTTTTTCACCTGCTGGTTGACGGTGAGGTAGATGTCCTCGTCCGAGCCGTAGATGTCGACCACGTCCTTGTGCTTCAGGAGGCCCTCGATGATGAAGGCGGTCACATACAGGGTGACGACGTTGTAGTCCGGCACCAGGTTGCGTACCGGTGCGACCTGGTAGTCAATGTCGAAATCGCTGGCGTGGGTCATCTTCTCCAGGCAGCCCTGGATCTGTTCTTCCAGGGAATTCTTGTTGGTCGTCTCGACCAGACTGTTCTCCACCAGCTTCATCGCGATGGCGTTCGCGAGGGAATCCATGCAGTCCCGCAGGCTGCTGATGGCCAGGCGCCGCTTGTGCTCTTTGGTGGATTCGATTTTGGAGAGAATCGACGACTCCCGCGTGCTCGGTCGAAAGACCTTGGCCATACCGTTGATCCTTTAAAGGGTGGTTGAAAATCGAAACGGCATCATATCGGCAAGGCGCGCCGATTTCAAGGGGAAAATGCTTCTCCGCGTGGGGAAAAATCGGTTTTCACGGGAAGAAATCGCGGCCGCCCCCTCAGGCAACCGCCTCGACCACGAGCTGGGGCGATTGGCTGCCGTTCCACCGGTTCCAGCGCAGCTTGAAGGCCAGGCGCTCGAAGCGGTTCTGCGCGCCGGTGCGCGGGTCGGCGTTGAACTGGATGGCGCGAACGGAGCGGTCCGCCGGGCCGGCGGCCGGGCGCAGTACCATGCGGCGGTGATGCTGAGCCACCCAGCTGGAGGACGCGACGACCAGGTCGCGGGCGACGAACAGCGGCTCCGGGTTGCCGGATCCGTAGGGCATCAGCCCCTCGATCTGGTCAATGAGGTCCGGGGAAATATCCTCGAGCTCCAGGGCGGCATCGATCTGCAGGCGCGGCCGGAAGTCCTCGACGGTCGAGCGGGTGCCCACGGCCGCCTCAAACGCCCGGCGGAAGGCAGGCAGACGCCCCTCCGTGATCCGGAGACCGGCGGCCTGGAGATGCCCTCCCAGGTCTTCCAGGTGTTCCCGGCAGGCGTGCAGGCAGGCGTAGAGATCGATCCCGGGGATCGACCGTGCCGAGCCCCGTCCGGCGCCGTCTTTCAGCGAGATCAGGACTACCGGGCGGTAGTGGAGCTCCATCACCTTTGAGGCCACGATGCCGATGACCCCCTGGTGCCAGCCGGGGTGCGCCATGACGAGGGTGCGCCCGTGCAGGAGCTCAGGCTGACGGGCGAGCGTGTCCTGGATGTCCGCGAGGATCCCGCGTTCGATCTCCTGGCGGCGGGTGTTCAGCGCGTTGAGGGACTGAGCGATCCGACGCGCCTCATCGTCGCCGCCGGCGGTCAGCAACTCCACCGCCGTAAGCGCGTGCCCGATGCGCCCCGCGGCGTTGAGTCGCGGCCCCAGCCGAAAGGCCACGTCCTCGGACTCGGTCGGACGATCCGGGATCCCGGCGGCCTCGAGCAGGGCCGAAAGGCCGGGTCGACGGCCGCGCCGGATCAGTTCGAGCCCGGTTCGGGAGAGGATGCGGTTTTCCTCCACGAGAGGCACCATGTCCGCGATCGTTCCGAGCGCGACCAGATCGCAGGCGGATTTCAGGTTGGGCTCCGGCCGGTCCTGCCAGACCCCCAGGTCGCGCAGGCGCTTGCGCAGGGCCAGCGCCAGGCAGAAGACGACCCCCACCCCGGCCAGGTGGCCCAGGCCGGCCGGGCAATCGGGGCGCTTGGGGTTGACGACGGCGACCGCCGGCGGCAGCTCGCCGCTGACCGTGTGGTGATCCGTGACGACGACGTCGATTCCGGCTTGGGCTGCCGCCCGCACGGCGGCGTGGCTGCCGGTGCCGCAGTCCGCCGTGATCACCAGACGCGTCCCGCGCGGCACCATAACCTCACCGACGTGGCGCGCCTGCAGCCCGTAGCCTTCGTTCAGCCGGTGCGGGATGTAGTAGGAGACCTGAGCGCCGCAGGCGGTTAGGAATTCGAACAACACGGCGGTCGCGGTCGCCCCGTCTACGTCGTAGTCCCCGAAGACGAGGATGGGCTCGCGCGCGTTGATCGCGCGGACGATGCGCTGCACGGCCGGTTCGAGATCCGCCAGCCCGTTCGGAGGGCGCAGGTGCGAGAGGGAGGGGTTGAGAAAGCTCTGGGCCTGGTCGGGCGTCCGCATGCCGCGGTTGGCGAGCAGGGCCGCCACTACCGGGTGGCAGCCCAGCTCACCGCACAGGAGGCGCACGAGATCGGGATCCGGGGTGAGCTGTTGCCAGTGTTTTTCCATAGGAGGAGCTTCTATACTCGAATGGGATGGAGGGTTCAATGGGAAACCGTGTAGAGGAAACAGGGTTCAGATTTCAGGGAAAAAATAGCTGCCGAGGTTTTGATCTTCCTGAACCCGGACCCCTTGCCCCTTGGCTTTTTCCCTTTGCATTCAATCCTCACATGGTTATACTGCCTTCAACGTTGCTATAGGTGGCTCGCCGTGCGCTTCCCACCCGTGCCGTGTTGCCGTTCCCGCTCCCCGGAGACCCTTGCGTGAACTCCCAGATTCGCCACTATCGCGTGCGTCGTCGCGACATCGCTTTCCTGCGCCATGTGCTCGAAGCCTGCGACGGGGTCGCCTTCCTGCGCACCGTCGACCCCCGGGTCGGCCTGGTGGCGCTGCACATCCCGCTCGGCCGCGAGGCGGAGGCGGAGGATGTGATGCGCGGTCTCGAAGCGGTCCTGCCGCTCGCAGCGGAGCGCGCCTTCGACCCCGCAGGGTTACCCCATGCCTAAATCGCTGTTCATCCACACCATCGGCTGCCAGATGAACGTGTACGACTCCGAGCGCATGGCGGCCGCGCTGTGCGCCTACGGGTACACGGCCGCATTCTCCTGGGAGGACGCCGACCTCGTTATCGTGAACACCTGCTCGGTGCGGGCCAAGTCCGAGCAGAAGGCCTTCAGCCTCCTGGGTCGCCTCGAATCCGCCAAGCGACGGCGCCCGGGCATGATCGTCGGTGTCGCCGGCTGCGTCGCCCAGCAGGAGGGGGCTCGCCTGCTGGCGCGGGCGCCGCACGTGGATCTCGTGATCGGCACCCGCGCCGTGCAGCGTCTGGCCGACCTGGTTCGAAGGGCCGAGGCGGGCGAGAGGCCGGTCGTGGATGTCGACCTCGTGACCCCTGCAGCGGACGCCCCCGAGCCGCCCGCGGCGCCGGCGCAGACGAGCGGGGGCATCTCGCGCTTCGTCACCATCATGCGGGGGTGCGACAATTTTTGCGCCTACTGCGTCGTCCCCCACGTGCGCGGGCGGGAAACCAGCCGTCGTCCGGAGGCCATCCTCGCGGAGGTGCGCGGCGCGGTCGCAGACGGCGCCCGCGAGATCACCCTGCTGGGGCAGAACGTCAACAGCTACGGCGCCAAGGAAGGCCTCTGCTCGTTCGCCGAACTCCTGACCCGGGTGAACGCGGTGGAGGGGCTGGCCCGCATCCGGTTCACCACTTCCCACCCCAAGGACCTGACCCGGGAGCTGATCGGGGCCTTCGGCCGTCTGGACAAGCTATGCCCCCACATCCACCTCCCGGTGCAGTCCGGGTCCGACCGCATTCTCGAGCGGATGAACCGCCGGTACACGCGCGCCCATTACCTTGACATCATCAGCAAACTACGGGATAGTTGTGACCAGATCGCCGTCACGACCGACATGATCGTCGGGTTCCCAGGCGAGACGAGGGCCGAATTCGAGGCCACTCTAGACCTCATGCGGCAGGTTCAATTCGACAGTCTCTTTGCCTTCATCTACTCGGACCGGCCGAAGGCGCCCTCCACCCTCCTCCCCGACAAGGTTCCGTTTACGGAAAAGCGCGAACGCCTGCAGGAGTTGCTCCGGTTTCAGGACGCGATCACCCGTCGCAAAAACGCCGCACTCGTCGGAACGGTGCAGGAGGTGATGGCGGAAGGGTTCAGCAAACGACAGGCGGCCGGGGGCGAGCGCGAGTCTTCCGCGCAGTGGACCGGGAGGACCCCGGGGAACAAGGTCGTTAATTTCGACGTCGACGATGCCCCGGCGGGCTCCGGCAACATCCGGCCCGGCCGATTGGTGCCGGTTTGCATCGAGCGGGTGCTGGCCCATTCCCTGCGGGGAGTTCGGGTCGGCGGGACGGCAACGGATCGACCGGAAAGAGAGGCAGACCATGCTGCGTAAGGTCAACATCGCCGGTTTGACGATGGACCCGGCGTCCAACACCCCGATCATCATCCTGAAGACCGAGGACGACGAGCAGGCGGTGCCGATCTGGATTGGCCTGCTGGAAGCCACCTCCATCGCTTCGGCGCTGCAGAAGATCAAGTACGAACGGCCGATGACCCACGATCTCTTCAAAAACTTCGTTGAGACCCAGAACATCTCGATCGAACGGGTGGAGGTCTGCGACCTGCGCGACAACACCTTCTTCGCCCGCATCCATTTCATCGCGGAGGGGGGGCAGAGCTTCGACATGGACGCACGGCCGAGCGACGCCATCGCGCTGGCGCTGCGCTTCGCAGCCCCGATTTTCGTGGAGGAGTCCGTGATCCAGCACTCCAAGATGCACGACACAGACGTGGAGGTGGCCGACACGAGCGAAGAGGGGAAAAAGTGGGCGGACTACCTGGAAAAGCTCTCCTCGGAGGATTTCGGCAAGTACAAGGTTTGAGCGGCGATCGTCCTACCTTGCAACCGGAACCGGGGCGTTCGCCCCGGTTTGTTTTTGTCCTCCCTCCCGCGATGGTTTCTCTACGTGCGAAAATCCACGAAAATCGAGGAATGAACGAGCACTCAGCGGGTCTGTCCGGGCTGCGCCCGCGCCCGGCAGTACCGTTTAGCTGAGATTCCGGAACGTTCCGTTATGCGTTACATAGCACGGCGATTTCGGAAGGTTAGGCCCGCGGCAGCGAAAAACCCTTTGGTTTCAGATCGATAAAAGTTGTCGACAAGTCCGGGTGCTCCACAGCCGTCCCTGGTTTTCGGGGTTTGACAGGGGCTGCGGTTTTCTCTTAGGTAGGGGCCCTCTGCACGCCGCTCGGCCTTCTTCTCGCATGCACACACAGGGTGGTTTCATGGGCAAGGTTCTCGTCATCGAGGACGAAAAAGGGATTCTGGGCCTGATCGAAGCGGCGCTGGTGCGCAACGGTCATCGCGTGGAAACCGCTCTGGACGGGCGGGAGGGCATGTCCAAATTCGACCGTGGGGACTTCGACGTGGTCATCACGGACTACCTCATGCCCGAGGCGAGCGGCGAAGACGTGCTCCACCACATCCGCAGATCCTCCCGCCGTCGGACCCCGATCATCGGCATGTCCGGGACCCCGTGGCTGCTTCAGGGGACCGGCTTCGACGCGGTTCTGGCCAAGCCCTTCCCGTTGCCCCGGTTGCTGGACATGGTCCGAAACCTGCCGCCGGAACGCTTGTCCGAAGCCGCCGCCTGAGCCGGTCTTAGATCCTGAATTCCCCGTCCTCGTAGATCGTCATTCGGGAACCGTCCCCCATGACGGCCGTCACCCGCTTGCGCTCGGTGTTGACGAAATCCCAGTGCAGGGCCGAGTCGTTGAACCCCAGGGCGGATTTGCGGGCGCGGGTCAGCCGTCGCCGGTCTCCGGCATAGGTGGTCGCGTAGGAGGACCCCAGGGCGATGTGCGCGTTGCCCTGCGCCCCCCCGAAGTTCTCGTCGAAGAGCGTGTTCGCCATGAACCGGTCGATTGGCGACAGGCGCCGGTCGGTCAGTGAAAACTCCCCCACCTGGGCCGCGCCGCGATCCATCGCAATCTGGCGCCTTAGGAACGCCTCCCCCTCCGCGGCCCGCGCCCGCACGACGCGGCCGTCCCGGAACTCCAGGCGCACCCCGCGCACGATGTTGCCGCTGCGGTAGGAAGGCTGATCGGCATAGAACACCCCTCGGGTGCCGCGCCAGTCCGGGCTGACGAAGATCTCGAAGCTCGGGATGTTGCGGCCCGAGACCCCGGCCCAGGTGCGCTGCGTCCCGGCCGCGATCTCCAGGTCGGTGCCGGCGGACTCGACCCGGTACCGCACCACACCGAGCCGGTCCAGCAGCTGCCGGATGCGCGCGACGGTGCGGTAGACGCGCCGCCATTCGGCCACCGGGGAGGCGGCATCCAGAAAACAGGCCCGGGCGATCTGGTCCGCATACGCGGTTGCGCCCATCCCGGCCGCGCGGGCCAGCTCGGCCGTCGGCAGCATGCACAGGGTCCAACTGTAGTCCCCCCGGGATTCCCGTGTTTCGAGAAGGCTCTTCAGCGGCTTGGTCGCCAGGGCGGCCCGGCCGATTTTCCCCGGGTCGGCCGCGCACAGGTGGGTCAGGGACTCCGGCGCGCTCAACACGATGCTGCCGTTCAGCCGGCGGAGCAACGGCTTCTCGCCGGGCGACACGAAGTCCAGCTGACGACCGGTGGCCAATGTGTAAAAGCCGAGTTCCATGTCGGGCGTCGGGAGCAGGCGGGGGATGGGGTGGAGGCCTCGGCGCAGGAGCAGGCGGTGCAGGATCTCGGCCAAGCGCAGCGCGCCGGCCTGGAAGCGGATCTGGACCACGTCGCCCCGGCGGAACGGGTTTTGCCGGGCCGTGGCGAGCCCCCACCAGAGCACGTCCGCGTAGTTTTCGAGTTGGCGTTCGGAGAGCATTTTATTCCGTTGTTTTGGTGTTCAGGTTTTTGGGTATTTGGCAAAAGCAAAGAAAAAAGGTGGCGTGATCAGGTCCTGCAGGGCGCTCAACTCTACCCAAACACCCAAACACCCAAACATCCCGATACCTAACCACCCGACCATCATCTTCATTCCTTCAAAAAGAGCCGATGATATTCGTCTTCGCTGAGGTGGCGGCGCAGCAGGCGGCTGATCAGGTCGAAGATCTCGGACAGCTCCGCGTCGTCCAGGCGCTTGAGGATCGCGGCGGTGAGCGCGTCATCCGAGAATTTCTGGAGATAGCAACGGACCGTGTTCTCGTCGGTCGCACGGTCCAATCCGAAGCCGACGAGCCCGTCGTAGTCTTCGACGAAGCGGTGGGTGTGCCTGGGCATGGGCGTCGATCCTCGCTGCAGGGGCGTTGGCGCGAACATCGCCAGCGCGATGGTCACAGATAGGCCATACGGGGCGGCGGGTCAACCGGTCGTGTCGGGTCCGGGTGGAACTCTGCGGGCTGACGCGGGTTCAGGCCGAGACGGCGGTCGCGGCGGCGGCCGGCTGGGCGACGAGGTACGGCGGGGGACAGGAGTCCAGCGCCGTGCGCACGGCCGCGGCGAGCTCGTCCTTGTCGACGGGTTTCAGGAGGAACCGGCGGATCCCCATGGCGATCGCCTTGTCTTCCGTGATGAGCTCATTGTAACCCGTACAGAGGATTACGGGAATGCCCGGCCGGATCTCCCACAGGCGCTGGGCCAGGCGGTCGCCGGTCATCAGCGGCATGGTCATGTCGGTGATGACCAGGTCGAAGGCGCCCGGGTGCTCGGCGAAGGTCTTCAGGGCCTCGGTGCTCGAGGTCTGCGCCGTCACCCGGTACCCCATTTTTTCCAACAGCTGTTTGCCCATGTCCGCAATCTGGGGCTCGTCGTCGACGAGCAGGATGTGCTCGCTGCCGCTCGTTTCGACCGGGTGCAGGTCCTGCGCGGCCTCGATCTCCGCGTCCTCGATGGTCGGCAGGTAGACGTGAAAGACGCTGCCTTTGCCGGGCGTGCTCTCGACCGTGATGAACCCGCCGTGATTCTTGACGATGCCGTGGATCACCGAAAGGCCGAGGCCGGTGCCTTTCCCGGGTTCCTTGGTCGTGTAATAGGGCTCGAAGATGCGCTCCAGGACCATCGGTTCCATGCCCACGCCCTCGTCGGCGACCGTGAGATGCAGGTGCGGTCCCATCTTGATCCCGATCCGTTTGAGCGTCTCCTCGTAGTCGATCTCGGTCTGCGCCAGGCGGACCTCGAGCCTCCCGCCGATCTCCTGCATGGCCTGGTAGGCGTTCGTGCCGAGGTTCATGATGACCTGGTGGATCTGGGTCGGGTCTCCCAGGATCGCGTTGCAGCCCTCGTCGATCTGGCACTCGATTTCGATCGTCTTGGGGATCGAGGCGCGCAGCAGGCGCAGCGCCTCGGCGACGATGCCCTGGACCCTGACCGGCTTGCGCTCGCGGCCGTTCTGCCGGCTGAAGGTGAGGATCTGCTGCACGAGGTCCTTGGCGCGGTTGGCGGCCTTCAGGACCTCCTCGAGGTTGCGGCGCGTGGGGCTGTCCTCGGCCACATCGTCCATCGTGAGCTCGGTGTAGCCGATGATCGGGAAGAGGATGTTGTTGAAGTCGTGCGCGATCCCGCCCGCCAGGGTGCCGATGGCCTGCAGCTTCAGCACCTGCTGCATCTGGCGCTCGGATTCGGCCAGCGCCTGCGTGCGCTCCTCCACCTGCCGCTCCAGGCTGGCCTTCTGGTGTCGCAGGAGGCGGTAGAACTCGAGGCTCTCCAGGGCGTTGGCCGTGTTGAGCAGAATGATCGACAGCAGGGTGAGGGAGGTGTCGGGGATCTGGCTGCGGCTGTCGTCGATCAGCCCCACGAACATGCCCCGGATGCGCGAGTGCGTCGCGATCACGTGCAGAACCAGGCGCCGGGTGCGGTCGCGCGAGGTGACCGTGACCCCCCGGCGCTCACGGATCGCCCACGCGAAAAACCCTTTCTCAATCATGTCCTCCACCTCGGCCGCCATGAACTCGCGCATCTCGGGGGGCATGCAGACGGCCATCTGGAAGTCCGAGGTGTCCTGGTTGACGAGGTAGAGGGCGTCGGCTTCGAACGGGATCAGGTAGCGGATGCGCTTCTCGGATTCCTCCAGAATGTTTTCAGGCCCGTAGCTGTTGAGAATGTTCTCCTGGAAGTCCACCAGCGAAAGAGCCGATTCGAGCACGTTCTGGATGAAGCGGCGGTTCTCCTCCAGGTACTCGATGCGGGCCAGCAGCTTCTCGGGGCTGTGGATGATCTCCGAGTTCATAACGGTTTTTCCTGCAGCAGAAACGCGAGCGTCGCGATCTGGTTGACTCCCTGTGTGACCACGGTCTCCAGCGACCCGGCTGGCAGCTCCAGGCTTTCCCAGGCCCGGGCATCCAGAGGCGGCACCAGGCGCTCGCCGCTGGTCCCGAGCCCAAGGGCGTTGACCATGACGTCGGCCAGGTGGACGATGGCGGCCGGCGCGGGGTCGGGGGACTCCCCGGGGACATGGTGAAACGCCACCGTGTTCTCGAGCGCTAAGGGCAGCCGCCAGCGGTTGAGCAGGTAGCGGCCGATGGCCGCGTGGTCGCACCCGAGCAGCATTTTCTCGACCGTGTGCAGGCAGGCGGCGCTGCTGCGGCTGCGGCGCAGGACCCCGAGCGCATCGTCGGGGAAGTGGATGAAGAGGACCAGTCGCCCCAGGTCGTGCAGCAGGCCGGCGGTGAACATCTGCTCGGTCTGGCGCAGGTTCTTCTGCGCCGCCAGCAGCCGCGCGAAGATGCCGCAGGCCAGGCTGTGCCGGAGGAAAGACTGCATGTTCAGAAGCGTCCCGGGGATCTTCTTGAAAACGGACAGCACGCTGATCCCGAGCGCCAGCGCGGACAGCTCGCGGGTGCCGATCAGAGTGACGGCTAGCGACACGCGGTCCACCTTGGATGGCAGGCCGTAGAACGACGAGTTCACGATCTTGAGCAGCAGGGCCGTGAGGCTGGGGCTCCGGTTGATGACCTGCGCCATTTGGTCGGCCGAAGACAGCGGGTTGGCGATGACCTCGTTCAAATCGAAGACGATCGAGGGGATTTCCGGGAGCGCGACGTCCTTCTGCATGAACTTCTCGAGAAAATCGACCCGCCTCGCGCCGGCCTCGGCCGGGGCCTCCTCGGGCGGCAGGTCCGGCGCCGCGGCCTGGACGCGGCGCGCCGCCCGGTGGGAGACGGCCTGCCGGAAGATCTCCTGGACCGCCGGGTGCGTACGGTCGGTCAGGATGAACACCTCCTCGGCCTCGCGGGTGACCGTCGCGAGCCAGGCCGGATCCACCGGCGGGCTGGGCGCCGCCGCGGCGTCTCCGGGGGCGCCCACGATCTCGACCTGGGGGATGCCCCACATCTTGAAGATGCGAATATGTTCCGTCCCGACCGGCTTGCCCTTCATGAGCAGCAGTCGTCCCTTGATATCCCGGACGTCGTCCGCGAGGACCATCCCCGGCTTGAGCATCTTCAGTCGCACGTTACCCATGTCGCATCACACCCTTGTCCAGGCTGCATTGGCTGGCATCGGCTTCCCGTTACTGGATAGTATCGACCGGGGGCGGTGTGGACTTGAGGGGAAAGATTTCGGGTTTGCGTGCGTTTGCGGTGGGTTAGGCGGCAACGGCGGCCGCCAGGCGTTGAATGGCGGCAAAATAGTCCTGCGGCGCGCGCAGCATGATGTCGTTGTGATCGGCTCCGGGGATCCGGAGCAGCGTCTTGTGCCGTGAGGGGCTGGCGTCGTGCAACGCCTGCCCGTCGGCGAAGGGGATGAGGTGGTCAAATTCGGCGTGAATGACCAGCAGCGGTCCCGTGTAGGCTTGCATCTTGCCGACGTGGTCGAAGGTGCGCTCCTCGGTGAAGCCGATCGCCTGCGGATCGGCGCCCAGGAGTTCCAGCAGCGGGTGTGCAAAAGCGAACCCGCTCTCGATGATCAGCCCTGCCAGCCGGTCGGGCCGGGCGGTCGCGAGTTCGATCGCCGGCGCGCTGCCGAGCGAGCGGCCCATGACCAGAAGCGGCCCGGTGCGGCCGACCCGCGCGAGTTGGTCGATCACGAAGTCCAGCACGCGGTGCGCGTCCCGCATCATGGCGGCCACCGTCGGGCTGCCGGACGAACGGCCGTAGCCGCGGTAGTCCACCGGCAGGAATCCGATGCCGAGACGTTGGTAAATCGGTGCGATGTCGTCGTAGTCGGCGACAATTTCCCCGTTGCCGTGGAAGAACAGAATGTTCGGAGCGGCGGCCGCGGCCGCGTGGAAGCGCGCCCCGAGGTTCACTCCGTCCGCGACCGGGATCATGAGGTCGGCCGCCCCGGAGATCGCCGCCGCCGCGCGATCTTCGCGGCGCGGGTGGAACAGATGGTTCAGCACCGCGGGACGGTCAAGGATAGCGTAGTCCGGTTGCATGGGGCCCCTCAGCCCACCCCGCGGTAGTAGGCCAGCTTGCGGGCGTGGGGCCTGAACAGGTCGTGCAGGGCCGCGATCTCTTCGGGCGTCGTCGGGCTCGGGTCGCGTCCGGCGTCGGCCAGGGTCTTCACTTCGAGGGGGCTCGAGCAGCCGACGATCGCCAGCGTGACCTCCTGGGCGAGCGCGTAGCGGATCAGCCGCTCCGCCGTGATCCCGAGCGCGGGGTTGAGGTGGTGCGAGGCGCCGAGGACCTTCATGGCGATTACGGCGATCCCCTTGGCGCGCGCGGCCGCCAGCGTTTCGGTGAGAAATCCCCCCAGAAGCCCTTCGACCGGGTTGACCGGCATCATGACTGCGTCCACCGGCCAGCGCTCCACGGCGGCTGCGAGCACCGCCGGGTCCCGGTGGCCGGTGACCCCGATGCAGCGCACGCGTCCGGACGCGCGCGCCTCGAGGAAGGCCTCCAGGGCGCCGCCCGGCTCTTCGATCATGGCGATGTCCTGCGGGGTCCGGATGTCGTGGATCTGCCAGAGGTCGAGGTAGTCCGTCTGCAGTCGCTGCAGGCTCTGCTCCAGCTCGGCCGTGGCCCCGCTGCGCCCGCGGGCCGCGGACTTGCTCGCCTGGAAACCCTTCCTCCGTCCGGCCGGATCTGCCCCCCAGGCGGCGCCGTAATAGCGTTCGCTGTCCGCGTACAGGCGGGCGGAGTCGAAGTAGGCGATCCCGGCGGCGCGAGCCGCCTGGATGACTTCGGCCGCTTCCGCGTGGCGGCTGTTGGTGCGCAGGACGCCTTCCCCGCCCAATCCCACGCGGGTTACGGATTGCGAGGTCTGCCCGAACGCGACGGTGGGGAGTTTGAGCGCGCTCATCAGTCGTCCCTCCTTTCGGGGTCATCCTTGAGGCGGTGGCGGCCGGCCCGGATCTCGGTCGCGAACCCCTCGGCGCCCGTGCGGGCGGTGATGCGGCTTTCGACGGGTACGGGTACCGCGCCGGCCGCGGCCGGCGTGGTCTCAACGTAAGGGCGGGCCCAGGCGGCGATGACGGCCCCGGCGTAGCGGGCATCGGCGCTCTGCGAGAGCAGGTGGTCGGCCGTGCCCAGCGCGACCATGCTCTTGGGCTGATGCGCCGCCTGGAAGAGGTCGAGGGCGTTGTCGATCGGGACGACTTCGTCCCGGGGCGAGTGCAGCACGAGCAGCGGCCGCTGCAGGGCCGCCAGGACCGCGGCCGGGTCGACATCCTGCAGGTCGTCTAGGAACTTCCGCCGCAGGGTGAAGGTGCGGCCGGAGATGCTCACGGCCGTCGCCCCGCGGGCGGCGATCGTCTCCCGGGCCGGCCCCAGGTGGCGCAGGACATGGCGCGGATCGGCCGGGGCGGCGATGGTCACCACGGCGGCGGCCGACGGGATCGCGGGCGCGGCCATCAGGACCGCCTGCCCACCCAGGGAATGCCCGATCAGCAGTTTCGGGGCCTCGAACCGCTCCCTCAAGAAATCGGCCGCCGCGACGAGGTCCTCCACGTTGGAGAGCAGGCTGGTATCCGCGAAGGCGCCGCCGCTCTCGCCGAGGCCGGCGAAGTCGAAGCGCAGCACCCCGATGCCCTCGGCGGTGAGGGCCCGCGAGAGGTGGTAGAGACCCTTGTAGTTTTTCGTGCAGGTGAAGCAGTGCGCCAGCAGGGCGAACGCGGTCGGGGCGCCGTCGACCGGGAGATCCACCAGGGCCGAGAGCGGTTCCCCCCTGCGGCTGGGGATGGTGAATTTGCGCTGTGGCATCGACGTCCTCCTCGCCGGGCGGCGCGCTTCAGTAGAACGTTTCGGAGAAGACGAGCGAGCCCGGGAACCGTTCGTCCGCGAGCAGCGTCACGTCGCGCACCATGTCGCGCCGGCCGCAGGCGTAGAAGTCGAAGGCCCCGGGGGCGAGGCGGCCGGCGAGGTAGTCGGTCACCCGGCCGGCGAAGAGGCCGGGCGCGGCATCCGTGTCACCGGGGTGCGGGATGCAGGGCACGTAGGCGGTTGCCCGCGCTCGGAGCATCTCCGCGTAGTAGAGGTCCTCGGCTGCGTCCACGCCGTGCAGCAGGATGTACCCGCCGGCGCCGGCCGTCGCCATCGATCGAAACGGCGCCACCCCGGAGCCGGTCGCGACGAAAACGGCCGTGCGCACGGACGGCGTGAAGGT
The DNA here is from genome assembly GCA_963791285.1 of uncultured delta proteobacterium. Lineage (GTDB taxonomy): Bacteria > Desulfobacterota > Desulfobacteria > Desulfobacterales > SpSt-501 > SpSt-501. The sequence continues at coordinate 74,496 of CAWBSC010000003.1, read as the reverse complement.
GAAATACCCGTCGGGCCCGCGGAAGGAAAGCGCGGTGCCGATCGGGGCGCGCTCGAGCTCCCCGGAGACCGTCCCGTCCGCCACGCTGCGGATGCACAGCCGGATCTCGGGCTCCGCGGGGGCGGAGGCGAGCGAGTAGTCCCGCTCGAGCCCGCCCAGCCGCAGCGCGATGCGCTGCCCGGCCGCGAACCGGAACCCCTCGGGTTTGGCCAGAACCAGTTCGAAGGCCCGCGCGGAGAGCGGCCGGCGCGCGAGGATGCGGGTGGCGAAGGTTTCCGGCTTCAGGCGTTCCATCGGACGTCGTCGATCCCCTGAGTGCGGTTGAGGTGCCGAGCGAGGACGAAGAGGTAGTCCGAGAGCCGGTTGAGGTAGACGATCGCCCGCTGCACCTGCTCGTCCGCCTCCGGCGGTCCGCCCTCCGCCGCGAGGCCGACCACGCGCCGTTCCGCACGGCGACAGACGGTGCGGGCGACATGCGCCCACGCGGCGCTCGGGTGGCCCCCCGGCAGGATGAAGCCCCTGAGCGGCGGGAGCTCCGTCTCCATGCGGTCGATGGCCGATTCCAGGAGGCCGCTGCGTTGCGGGTCGATCGGCGTCAGCGTCGCCGTGGCCGGAGCCTCCGGGGTGGTCGCCAGCCAGGCGCCGATGTGGAAAAGGTCCGACTGGATCTCGGAGAGCTCGGCCTGTGCCGCGGGCAGCCCGGTGACCGCCGCGCACAGCGCCCCGAGCGCGGAGTTCAACTCGTCCAGGTCTCCGTAGGCCTCGATGCGGCGGTGGTCCTTGCGGACGCGTTCGCCGCTGAAGAGGCTGGTCTTGCCGCGATCGCCGCTGCCGGTGTAGATCTTCATTCCGCCTCCTCCCGTGGGCGTCGTGCGTCAGCCCGCCAGGATCCGCCGCATGGTGGGCCCGTCCACGTTGCCGCCGCTCAGGATTACGCCGACCCGCCCCTGCGGGTTGACCTTGCCGGTCATCAGGGCCGCGAGCCCCAGGACCCCCGAGGGTTCGACGACGAGCTTCAGGCGGTAGAAGAGCAGTCGCACGGCCTCCATGATGCTGTCTTCGGAGACCGTGGCCATGGCGTCCACGAACGTCCGGACGAGCGGGAAGGTGATCCGGCCGAGCGAGGGAGTGCGGGTGCCGTCGGCGATCGTGGGCGGGTTCTTTACCGTCTGCAGCGTGCCGCTGTAGTAGGAGCGCGTGGCGTCGTCGGCCAGCTCGGGTTCGACCCCCACGACCCGGCAGCCCGGAGTGCGGCCCTTGGCGGCGATGGCGCACCCGCTGAGCAGCCCCCCGCCCCCGCACGGCACGAGCAGCATATCGAGCGGCCCGGCCGCCTGGTCGCAGAGCTCCAGGGCGGCGGTTCCCTGCCCGGCCAGCACATCGTAGTGGTCGAAAGGCGGGATCAGGGTGTAGCCATGCTCCTGCTGGAGCTCGCGCGCGATCTCCTCGCGGCTGCGCTCGGCAGGGTCATACAGCACGACCCGGGCGCCATAGCCTTCGGTGGCCTCGCGCTTGATCACCGGCGCGTCCAGGGGCATGACGACGACGGCCGTGACCCCGAGCAGCCGCCCGGCGAGGGCCACGCCCTGGGCGTGGTTGCCGGAGGAGAACGTGACGACCCCGCGGCGCCGCTCGTCCCCGGACAGCCGCGAGATGGCGTTGTAGGCGCCCCGGAACTTGAAGGCGCCGATCCTTTGGAAGCTTTCGCACTTCAGGAAGACCGCGGCCCCCAGGCGTTCGTCGAGCCAGCGCGAGGTCATGACAGGGGTCACGTGGGCCACGCCGCGCAGACGCTCGGCGGCGTCCTTCACTCTACCGAAAAGCGCTTCCAAGGATTCCATGACGTGCTCCCGTGTTAAGTAGGTATTTGGGTATTTGGGTGTTTGGGTGTTTGGGTGTTCAGGTTGCTCGACTGTCTGAGTGTTGAGACGTTTCGGTGCCAGCGCTGCAGCGTTTAGCGTCAACACATCATTTAGGCCAAATACCCAAATACCCAAGACCCCAATACCCATACACCCAAACAACGACGTCCTACCACTCCTCCCTCGGCAGCGGCTCCCAGGGGTAGCGGTCCTGCTCCACGGCCACCCAGTAGAGGTCGCCTGAGTTGCGCCAGGGGTCGAGCACCAGTCCGTGGCGGAAGGATTCTCCCAGGGCGGTGACCACGACGCTGTTGTGCTCGCGCAGCTCGCTGCCCTTGTGGGCGACACCCCAATGGAGCTCCAGGGTCCGGAGCTCCAGAGCCATCAGATGGCGCATCAGGTCCTCGGTCCAGTGATAGCACAGGCCGCGGTCCCGGAAGCCCAATTGGATCATCAGGTTGTGCCAGCGGGCGGGTGGCGTCACCCGGTAGTCGTCCGCGAGCTGGAGCGACACCGTGACGGCGGTGCGTGCGACCCGATCTGCCTCCCCGGGGTCCACCCTCGGCCCGAGCGTCGCGAGGCTGCTTTTCAGGCGGGCGGTTGTCGCGGCCAGGTGCGCTTCGTCCGACCGCAGGCCGGCAGTCGGTCCGGCGCAGGCCGCCAGTACGAACACGAGCAGGCCGGCCGCGGCGGCGATGCCGGGGCGGCAGCGACGGGCCGCGCCCCACTTCACAGCGCGATCCCCAGGGCCGTCAGCTCGGCCGTCGCGAGATTGGCCCACCCGCGGTTGGCCTTCGGGTTGGCCGGGCTCGGGTGCGGTGATCGCCCACCACGACCGGCAGGCCCTCCAGCGCCGCGCGGGCCCGCTCGGCCGCGTAACGGCCCACGCCGACCACGAATTCGGGGCGCAGATGCTCGGCCGTGCGGCGCAGGGCGTGGTCGCAGGCCGCAGTCAACAGCGGGATTTCCGCCTTCTTCAGCTTGTCGGGCGTGCGGTTGGCCCCGTCGGCGTCGATGAACATGAGCGGGCAGTAGTTGGCGACGAAGAACCGGCTGAAGAAGTGTTCGGGGGACCCGAACGTCTCGCGGGCCCATCCCCAGAGGCGCCGCCCGCTCGCCTCGTTGCGCGTGCAGGCGAATCCCGGCACCGGGCGCCTGGGGTGGAGACGGTCCGGGCAACCCACAGGGCCTTCGATTCCCATCCACGCGCGCACGGCGTCGACCTCTCCGAACGGGACGCCGGTTTGCGCCATGCCCCACGGCCCCGGGTTCATCCCCACGAGCAGGACCTGCTTGGGGCCGCTGCCGTAACGGAGCAGGTAGCGCCGGTGGGGTTCCCAGGCGTACTCGAGGGGCCGGTAGACGTGCGTGACCGGCGGCCCGAACCGCAGCCGTCCGAGCTCCCGCGTCAGATCGAGGCCGATCCGCTCCAGGGGGGATGCTGCCGGCGCGTTGGCCGCATGGATGGGTTTCACCGCGGTCATCGCATTCCCAGCCCGATCCATATCACGACCAGTCCGGCCGTCTGCAGCAGGTGAAAGACGCCGTTGTGGTCGAACTCCCATACGACGCGAATGCGGCAGCGACGCTGTGTCTGCACGGCGGCGCCGGCCAGGGCGAGAGCGATCCCGGCCGCGACCCAGGCCGGGCCGTCGCTCGGGCCGGTCACGGCCAGGGTGCCGTAGGCCGCCAGAGCGCCGAGCAGGACGACCGCCTGGTACAGGATGAAGACGATGAAAAGACCGGGGAAGAAACGGCTCACGGCAAACACCGCCGCCCCGGCCGCGAGCAGGACCGGCAGCGCCAGGCCGGCGGCCCCCGCTCCCAGCAGGTCGCGCGTGACGCCGGAGGCGACGAGCGCGATGGCGAGTGCGAGGCAGAAGGTCAGGGCCTGCCAGAGCGCTCTGCGGCGCGACCCGGCGAGCACGAGGCCGTGGTAGGCGGCACCCAGTGCGGCCGACACAGCCAACCCGGCGAAGGCCCACGACCACGCCAGGGTGTCCGCCGGCACCGGGTGCGGCCGCGACCGGAGGTAGGCGATCCCGCCGAGCGCCGCCAGGGCGAGCAGGACGTCGGTTGCGGCGGTGGTGCGTTCCGTGGGGCTGTCGACGAACCGCATGGAAATCGCCTCGCGGCAGGTCAAGCGCGCGCCGCGGCCAGTTCCTTCCCGGCCACGTGCACCAGCAGGCTCATGTCGGTGCTCATGCCGATCAGCGAGTAGCCCTGCTGCAGAAATTCACGGGCTGCCGCGCCGTCCGAGCAGTAGATGCCGGCCTTCAGCCCGGCGCCGAGGACGGCGTCGCGCACCCGGCGGATGGCGTTCGTGACTTCCGGGTCGCGGATCTGCCCCGGCTTGCCCATGCTGGCGGAGAGGTCATAGGGGCCCACGAAGACCGCGTCGATGCCCGGTACGCGCACGATGGCCTCGATGTTCTCGACCGCCTCGATGTGCTCGGCCTGGACGATCGCGAGGATTTCGCGGTTGGCCCGCTCGACGTAGTCCTGGAACCCGACCCCGTAGCGCTGGGCCCGCGCCCCGCCCATTCCGCGTACGCCGGCTGGGGCGTAGCGGCAGGCGCGCGCCACGCGCGCGGCCGTCTCGGCCGTGTTGACCAGCGGCACCAGCACGCCCGCCGACCCGATGTCGAGCGCCTTCTTGATATACACCTCTTCGTTGGAGGGCACGCGCACCACACACGGGCAGCGCCCGCCGACCCCCTGGAGCATGCGCTGCGCGAGCAGCACGTCGAAGGGCCCGTGCTCGGTGTCGATGATCAGCCAGTCGTAGCCGACCTCGGCGAAGATCTCAGCCGACTCGGGCGAGGGCAGGCTGATGAAGGTCCCGATGAACCGCTCGCCATGGTCCAGCCGTTGTTTGAAGTCGGTCAGCATGCGGTCCTCACTCGCTCAGGAGTCTGTTGAGCTCGGTTGCCTTGTCGGCGGAGAGCGATCCCTTGTCCTGCCCGATCGGCACCGTGAACCGCCCCAACTGCTTGTAGAGCGTCACCAGGTCCGGAGCGTACGTCTCGAGCGCCTTCAGATGGCGGCGGATGGTGGCCACGTCCCCGCGCGCGATCGGGCCGGTCAGGCACTTGGGGAAGCCGGCGTTCTCGATGTTGATCAGGGTGCCGCGCAGCAGAGGCATGTAGGCCTTGATGCCGTCGGCCGAGGTCTTGCCGAAGTTCTTCCAGAGGTCGGTCGCCAGCTTCTCGATCGTGACGAAGTAGTTGCAGGCGATGGCCGCCGCTGCGTGGTAGAGCACCTTGTCCTCGGAGGTGAGGTAGACGATGTCGCCCTTCAGGGCGCGGGCCATTTCGGTCAGGGTGGTCTTCACCGGTTCCTCGGCCTCGATGCCGAAGGTGGAGCCGGGGAGATTGGCGATGGCCTGCTCGATCCCGGCAAAGCTCTGGCAGGGGTGAATGGACCCCACTCGGGCGCCCTGGGCGCGGGCGCTCTCGAGCGACTGCACCGTGCTCGCTCCGCTGCAATGCACGACCACCTGGCCCTGGCGCCAGGTCACCCCGGTGCAGACCGGGGCGATGAAATCGTCGGCTGTGGTGATGAAGACCATGTCGGCGGCGTCCGCCAGTTCCTGGTTCGACGCGAACCGCCGGCAGCCCTTGACGAGCCCGGCAAAGCGCTCCGTCGCCGGGACGCTGATGTCCGCGACTCCGACGACCGGATACCCCTGTTCGCTCAACCGGACGCCAAACGTGGTGCCGACCGGGCCGGCGCCGATAAACCCCAACTTCATCATGTGAAACCCTCCGTACCATCCATGTGGGGCCTAACCCCGGCCCCCGATTCAGGCGGCGGGCCACCCCGTGTGCACCCGCTATCGACGGTGTGTGAGCGCTACTGGAACATGTTGCCGACGGCCTTGCCGTAGTCCTGGCAGGCGCGGTGGCCACCGGCGGCGTTGACCACCGATTCCTTGAGGTTCAACGCGCCGAGGGACACCATGTCCATCTTGAACACGAACTGCATCGTGTCGTAGATCATCTGGGCCGACTCGCCGCTGTGAGTGGACGAGCCGAAGGCGCCGCCCATCTTGCCGACGAGGTTGGCCTTTTCGGCGACGAAGAGGAAGGTCTTCATGCCCTGCGTGATGTCCTTGTGGTAAGTCGGGCAACCGAAGACGTACCCGTCGTAACCCGCCAGCGCCGACTCGTCCTTGATGTCCGTGATTTTTTTCACGTCGGCCGCCTGGCCCGCGAAGCGCACGCCCTCGGCGACGAACTCCGCCATCTTGCCCGTGTTGCCGGTCCTGCTCGCATACACCACCAGAACTTTCTTCATCGCAGCCTCCTTGACATGTGGTCAGCGGAACGTATGTGCTTTTAATCGTGGAAGACGCAATTTACCGGAAAGCGCCCCAAGTTTCAATCTTTCAAGGGGCACGTGTTCAGTGTTCGGTGTTCAGTGTTTGGGGTTTCGTGTTGAGGGGGGGGCGGGCCTCCGGTCTATCCTGCCGCTCGAGGCCACCCCGGGCTTCAGAAGCCGACGGCCTGCCCGTCCTTGCGCCAGTCCGAGGCGGCCGCATACCCGTCCTCCAGGCGGTGGATCAGCTGGCCGCCGCCGAAGAGCGAGGTCGGCGCGTCGGTCGAGACCCGGTGCCCGCGCCGCACCAATCCGGTGATCGTGTCCGGCGGAAAGCCCGGTTCGAGCTGGACGCTCCCGTCGGGCGCTACGTGCCAGCGCGGGGCGTCGCAGGCCGCTTGAGGGTTCTGACCGTAGCCGAAGACCCGCACCATCATCTGCACGTGACCCTGGGGCTGCATGTGGGCCCCCATCACCCCGAAGCTCATGAGCGGTCGCCCCTGGCGGGTGACGAACCCGGGGATGATGGTCTGGAAGGGGCGCTTGCCGCCGCCCACGCGGTTGGGGTGACCCGCTTCGAGCGTGAAGCCGAGCCCGCGGTTCTGGAGGGCGATCCCGGTGCCGGGAACCACGATCCCGGACCCGAAGCCCATGTAGTTGGACTGGATGAAGGACACCATCATTCCGGACTCGTCGGCGGCCGTCAGGTACACCGTGCCGCCGCCGGCCGGCATGCGGCCGCCCTCCTCGCGGGCGCGGTCCATGCGGATGCTCGCGGTCGCGGCCGCCAGGCGCTCGTCGCCGAGCAGTTCCGCCGGCGGCGTCGTCATGTGGTCGATGTCGGCCACATGACGGAAGACCTCGGCGAACGCGCACTTCATGGCCTCGATCTGCAGGTGCAGGCTTTCGGCCGAGTCTGCGGCAAACCGCGGCAGCTCCAGGTGCCGCAGGATCCCCAGGGCGATCAGCGCTGCGATACCCTGGCCGTTGGGCGGGATCTCGTGCAGGTGGACGCCGTTGTATGCCATCGCGATCGGCTCCACCCAGTCCGCCCGGTGGGTTGCGAGGTCCTCCGGGGTCATCAGCCCGCCTTCAGCCGCAGCGCAGTCCGCGATGGCGCGGGCGATCGGTCCGCGGTAGAAGGCCTCCCCGGAGGTGGCCGCGATCGCGGCCAGGGTGTCGGCCTGCGCGGGGCAGCGGAAGACTTCGCCCGGCCGCGGCGCGCGGCCGTTCGGGAAAAAGACGCGGTTGATCTCGGGGAAGGCGCCATAGCGGTCGTGGGCGGCGTGCCAGCGCGCGGCGGTGATCGGCGACACCGGGAACCCCCGCGTGGCGTAGCCGATCGCCGGGGCGAAGAGGTCCGCGAAGGCCAGAGCTCCGAAGCGTCGTGACAGGGCCTCCCAGGCCGCCACCGCCCCGGGGACCGTGACCGTGTCCCAGCCGAGGGCGGGCATCGAGCGGCAGCCCTCGAAGCGCTCGGGGGACAGCGCCCGCGGGGAGCGGCCGGAGCTGTTGAGACCGTGCAGCGCGCGCCCGTCCCAGAGGATAGCGAAGGCGTCGCTGCCGATGCCGTTGCTGGTGGGTTCGACCACGGTAAGCGCAATGGCCGCCGCCAGCGCCGCGTCGACGGCGTTGCCGCCCTTCAGCAGCATGCTCAGCCCGGCCTGGGCGGCCAGCGGCTGGGAGGTGGCCACGACGTTGCGGGCCAGAACCGGCATGCGTTGGGATGGGTACGGGAAGTCCCAGGCGAAGCTCATGTATCCTCCTGCGGTTGCGACGGTTGATCGAGGTGCCGCCAGCGGGTTTTTACAGCAGGATGGGGCCAAAGATCAAACCGGGAGGGCGCCCGGGCGCAGGAGTCATGCGGGATGCATCCGGTCTCAGTCCATGAGATCGGCGACCGAGCTGTATTTGCGCTTGATGTCCAGGATCAGCCGGTCTTCGCGCCGGAGCGTGACGATGGCGCGTACGATCAGGTAGCCGCTCAGGGACAGCATGAGGGCATTGAAGGCCATAACGGCGCCGAACAGCAGCAGCACGTCGGCGATTTCGTAGTAGCGCGACGTGGCGACGAGCAGGCCCATGATCGAAAGTGGAATGGCCGCCACCGCGATGCCGGTGCGCAGACTCGCGAGCGAGGTGCGTTTTTCCGCCAGGATCAATTGGACCTCGCCCATGACGATGCCGGGCGGGCAGTCCGCCGGGACCTTCTCAACCGTATGGATCTCGCCGAGGGGGGGCATTGGTTTACCGGCGCCTTTGCTTCACGGGTCACGGTTGGGGGGCGACGAGCCTGAAGCGCACGGTCACGGCCGCGCCGACCAGGACCTGGCCCGGCTGGATCGGGGTGGCGGCGGCTGCCGCGGACGCGAACCGCCGCTCGGCGGGGTAGGGCGCGTGGGCGCCCTCTTCGCGGATGTCGAGCACCTCGCCCAGGTGGAGGTTCAGCCCCGCGGCGATCGCCTCGGCCTTGGCGCGCGCCTCCTGGACGGCCACTTGCAGGGCCTGGCGCCGGTAGGAGAGGTCTTCCTGCAGGTCGAAGGCGAGCCCGCCCAGGCTGTTGGCGCCCGCGCCGATCGCGGCGTCGATCACGGCGCCGACCCGCTCCACCGGGTCGATCTGCACCCGCAGGCTGTCAGCGGCGCGGTATCCCACGATGCGCGGGGCATCGGGGGCGGGAGCGGGCTTGGAGCCGGGCTGGGCGTAGACAGGGGTCAGCGACAGCCCGGTCGAGCGGATCTTCTCCTCGGCGATGCCGACCGCGCGGATGTCTTTGATCACCCGCTGCAGGACCGCGGCGATCTGCCGCTGGGCTTCCTGAGCCTGCTTGTCCTCGGCGACCGCGCCGATCGTTATGACGGCCCGATTCGGAGCGGCGGCGACCTCCGCCGTGCCGCTGACCGTGATCGCCGGGACGTGGAGAGCGGCGCCTTCCGCGGCCAGGGCTGCAGGCCGTGCGGCCGTCACGCCGGTCGCAAGCGCGGCAACGAACAGGATCCAGCGCATTGCTGCTGTAAACGTGCAGTTCATGGGAGTGCTCCGTGAGTGGGCTGCGTTGCGGGGAGTTTAAACACGAACCCCGGGGGCCGCAACGGGTGCGGCGGTGTCGCCGTCCCCCGGGGCGGGGCTCAGCCGCCGGCTTTCAAGGCCAGGTCGACCGTGAAGCTGCCGCCCGGGGTCTGGAAAGGCACGCTGACGACCATGACTCCCCGGGGATAGATATCCCCGGCGGGCTCCAGGTGCAGCGTCGGAGGGGTGATGGCGATGCGGTCGTCCGGGAATTCCGACTTGGCATTGCCCACGATCATGTTCGCGAACTCCTTGATCGCGTCCATGCAGTCCGAGTCCAGCGCGGTCTTGTCCTCGCCGAGCAGGCGCGATGACACGACCAGCGACAACTCCCGGGACATGCTGACGCAGATGGCCCCGCTCATGGCGCCGGAGAGGTCGATGCGGCTGGTGATGTCGTGGGAGGGCTGCTTGTCCTTTTTGAAAGCGGGCTTGCCGGCTGAAGCCGACATGCCGATCATCGTGGCGAACAGCTTGTCGACCGCCGCCAGGACAGGACGAATGTATGCTGCGTTCAAGGCAACCCCCGCTCGGGACCGGATGAAGTGCTTTTTTCTCTCATAGGAGAAGAGCGTGCATAAGTCAAACCGGGACGTGCAGCCGGCATGCGATCGATTTCAGGGGCGCACGCCCACGGGATGGTGCGGTTGTAGCAGTCGGGCAGGGGCTAGAGTGTGCGGTCGGAGCGTGGGCCCTGGCGGACCCACTTGCCGTTGACGAGGATGCAGGGGTCGGGGAGGCGAGCATCGCGCGGCAGGTCGGCGCAGAACTCCTCGAGGTCCGTGATCACCTTCTCGTGGCGCCGGTTCTTGAAGAAGAAGAGGGCCACCAGGCCGATCAGGACCACGTTGAAGAAAATGATTATGGCAACCAGTCGAGATATATCCATAACTCTAATTTATCATTCTCATTGAAAGTTGCAACGGAAAAAATCCATCGCGAGACCCCGCCGTCGTGGTCCAGCGATGAGGGTTATCCGGCCACATCAACACCCAGATTGCGTCCCAGGGGTGGTTGCACCGGAAGTTGTTGTGCCGGGTGTCCTCGTGGCCGGATTCTCTCTCCTCATCGGATTCGATGTAGCGGAATAGCCGAAAAGCCTCTTGCGGACCCTTTCCGGGGGCGTTCTAAGCCCATGCTTTTCGGGAGTGCATAGGGGACTCCCCCCCCCCATATGTTTTGGACAAATCGGCTGTTCTTTGACAACCCAATCCCCGCAAGGGCAGCGAGGGAAACCACGGCTGGAACTGGGGGATAAATATGCGGGCAGGCGACCGCAAGCAATGGTGCCGAGGCACCCCTGCTGTGGCAGGTCCGCCGCGTCTTTTTTTGAAATTCTTCATCTTGCTCCGCTCATCAATATGAACATCGTATACTACTTCGCAGGATGGCTTATGGATATGGAAGGAATTATCTGCGGAAAACACATCCACCATGTTGTCGTTTCCGTTAACTTGACTGATTTCCAGATATATAAATGAAAGGCCGGCCGCGCTGAAGTCCTTCACCCTTCCGACCTTGGAGTACGCGGCGACCAAGGCGGCATAGGCCGTATCTACAGGTTCGTAACGGGGATGGTGCCTCCGTTCCTGCGGCAAGTGATCTCTCCGATTGGGTGGAAGTAATCGCGGCAGCGAGCAGAGAATACCCGATCGAAGATAACAAGGACGGTTTATGGGGGGGAGCGGGTAAAGGGGATACCTATTGAATTAGAGACTCGCTCAAAGGTACTTCCATGCCGAACTTGGATCGGAGGTAGGAAGTAAGATTTACTTCCGAGTTCTGGAGCTTTAGTTTTTTCCGGATACTGCGGCGGTGCGTCTTGATGGTATGAGGTGAGGTGTTGAGCACCCGTGCGATTTGCTCGGAGCTGAACCCGTTGTTGATCATGAGCGCCACCCGCAGCTCGGTCGAGGACAGCGTGACGATGACCTCGTGCCCCTTCGGTCCGTCACCGGTGAGATCCCTGAGAAGCACCCGAAGCATGTCCAATTTGGATTGGGTTTTGACGGGCAACCGGTCGTCCCGAAGCTCGTCAATAATCGGCAGCAATTTCGCCGACACGACCTGCGCAATCTTTGTCTCCAGCTCATCGCGCCGGCGGTCGATGTTCTTGGCAAGGACCGAAAGCGCCGTGTTCGTCTTAACCAACTCCTCGTTGATGCGGTAAAGATCTTGCTTGTGCGCCGTGAGCTCCCCCTGTTTCAGTTCGAGCATTCCTGCCGTGGCCTCCCACTTTGCGGTCCGCTCCTGAACACGCCGCTCCAGCTCTGCCTCTAACAATTTATTGCGCGAAATGTCCTTAAACAGGATGAGCGATGCCGGGAGGTTGTGCCATATCACCCGAGAACCGGCGACTTCGACCGGAATCCTCTGCCCATCCTTTCGGATGAGGGTGGTTTCGAAGGTCTCCTCGGCGTTTTGCCCGGTCAGGCGCACCTCGATGCGCTGCTTGATACGGGGATACTCGTCCGCTGGAACCAACCAAGCCGGGCCGATCTGCAATAACTCCTTCACGGAGTACCCCGACAACTTGCTCGCGCGGCGATTGGCGAAGAAGTAAGGACCATCAAATCCCTGCGTCACGAGAATGCCCCCCGGGGCATTCTCGGCCACCGAGCGAAATCCATCCTCACTCTGGACCAAAGTTTGCATTGTCAACCATTCCCGTCCCGGTCTGGATTTTAGTCTACCCCCTTTCACTTTGAATTTAGAAAAGGGAGGATAAACTTACTCAAAATAACAACAGGACACAGCTTTTTGGTGATCAAGCATTTTGGCAATATGCCAAGATTATGCCACAACAGTGACAAGCAGTTTTTATAGAAATAATAAGTAGTTGCATCTGTGGTATTATCACAACAGACAATATCTACTACTTTCTAAGGGAGTTGGCTTCATTATGAAGGAATAAATTTTCTCAAATGACTTCGGAGAATAACCTGTCGAATAAGTGTCAATTATGGCTTAATTCAAGGCCAGGAATCTGCTTACGGTGGAAAGTCCCCATAGGCGGTCAGGGTCGGATTACGATGGAGAACCTACCCAAGTTCAAAAGTGTGGATACGAAGAGCTAACCTGAAGGTTAGGCGGCGGTGGGCAAGTTGGGTATCATGGCAGATATACGTAACCAGGTCCCTGAAAATTACAAGTCAGGGGTTGATTCGATTTGCAGATCAAAACCCTCATTAACCGAAAGTTGCCATTCATCGCCGGATGGTATCACTTGTGAAGTTTTCACCTTTCATCAGGCAATCTTAAAATATCCGTCCCTGTCATTTCACCGGCCAAAAAAAAAGCTGAGGTAGCGCATCAACACACTGCCTCAGTTACAATGAATTTTGATAGATTCGGTCAGGTGTCCGCTGCAAGGCGTTTTTAACTTGCGGTTCCAACTTTTCCCTTCTGTTTCACCTCTTCTCAAACGGGTAGATCATCTTCCAGTCCTGCTTCATGTTTACAACTGCCCGGCCTTTCGCCGGTGCTGCGTAAAGGCCCATGTCGAGACAGCCGATGCTGAACTTGCTGTCGTAGGCCCACTCTCGTTCTATGGACGAATGTGCGTTCGTCGGGTTTACTGGGCCGGAATGGTGACCAAGGGCAGCCGCTCGTCACCGCTGCCCTCAATCATCGTGAACAAAAACATGATGGCCGTTAACGCACGCTTCGTGCGCCAGTCGCGGTCGTCCACCCAGAACCATTGATTGTGGTAATGCACGGCGGCAAAGGCGTCCGTCGGTTTGTCCTTGCTGCAATTGATTTTGACCGGGTCGCTGGTGGTGGACCGTGCTGACGGCACCGCGCGCCCTTCCTTCAAGTCCGATTCCGGCACGTCCACGTAGGAGGCGAAGGCCAACATGATCTGCAGCATGGAACGGCTGCCTACGGACAGTTCGCCGTCGCCGCCGGCGGCGGAGGAATAGATCAGTTTAAATTGGTGCTGGCCCTCCGGTAGTTTCAGCAGACGCCGGATTTCGACGATCTTGTCCATGATCTCTGGAGGCAAATTCTCGCGCCGGAAAAATATCACGGCGGATGTGTCCTTCTCCTTGCTTTCCAACACGCGCATCCCGACGGCACCAGCCAACTGCACCTCGCGCATCAGTTGCAACACGCGGACGAATTCCGGTTCGGCCTCCCCCGTGGCCCCGGCGGAGGCGGAACGATTACGCACCCCATTCAAGGATTCGACGGTCAAACCCAGCACGAAGTCCGCCGCGTAACCGGACTGGAGCATGAAAAAAATATTCTTAGGTTCAATCGGCGTCATGAGTCCGCGCAAAAATTTCTGCCCGGTCAACGGCGTGTAGGTGATAGTCGGTCGGTCGGTGTAGATGGCCTGCCCGGACCCGCTGAGGGTATTTCCCTGGATCGCATTTCCCGTCGAGAGCATCCCGCCCAGGCCGATGCCTGTTTGCAACGAATAGCCCGCCACGACGGAGGACACATCCACAAAAACTGGCAGGTCAAGGTAGCGCAGCTTGACGATGTTCAATAGCGTCTGCTGCTTCCAGGAATCGGCGATGGCCGAGCTGTAATCGAACCGGTCCGCAGCTACCGTATGCGGGCCGAAGGATTGGCAGCCGGTCAACGCCAGCCCGCAAACGAGCGCGGCAGCGATGAGATTTTGTCTGCGTGCGGTTTTCATCGTTGTGCCTCTTCGGTATTTGTCAGGTGAATTCAGCTCATTTCTTTCGGGTGGGAAGATGGTTTTCCACTCGTCATTCATGCTCACGACCGTCCAGCCAAGGGCACAACGTTGTCGCATGCGCAACTGTCATTTCACTGTATATCCTTTGCCTTCAAGGCATGCAGCCCGCGCCTTGTTAAAGGCAGCCTGCTTTTCCTGCACCGCAGCTTGCTGCTGCTGAGTGGCCTGCTGGGAGGCAGCCGCGGTTTGCCTGCGGCTTTGACTGCGCACGGCAACCGCTCCCGCCGCGGCCCCGGTTTGTGCGTCATCACCCACCACCTCACCTACCACAGCGCCTTTTGCAGCACCGCGAACCCCGGCCCCGGGCTTGGTTCCCGTAGCAGTGGTCGGAGGTTTCGCCGCCTGCTGCTGGGCTTGAGGGCTAGCCGGATCGAATCCGGTCTGCTGGACCGCCCACGAGTAACAGGCGGCCTCGTCGCTCTTCTGCTGTTCGGGCGTCTGCCCTTTTGCAGGATACACATACTGTTGGGCATAGGCCTGAGAGATCAGCAAAATCATCATCAAACCACACATGCATAACTTCTTCATACGAATACCCTCCTGAGAGCTTCATTTCTATTAGGTTCAATCCGTCCGGCCGGTCAACTCTCGCGAGCCAGTGGTGCGGCCGTGGCGACCTTCGACCGACGCTTGAACGCCAGTCAAACGGCTCTTGAGGAAACGCGACCAGAGCGTATGGTCGATGTGGCACATCAGGCATTCCATGTGGCGCTGCTTCCAATCTCCGGGCAGATGCATGAACGTCGACCTGCAGCCGGTCGACCACCATGCGCACCGCGTGCTTCGACGCGTAGAACCGCAGGGTGATGCCAAGCTACCCCTCAGCGGGTGAGGGCAGCCAATTGGATTCTTTATTACAGGCGCATCTCACTGCGCTGTATTTACCGGGGTCGCTTGCCCCGTCTCCTCGCGAAATGCCGTGATAGCATGGCGGTTGGTCGGGTACATCCGGTTTTTTCCGATCAATTCAAGTAAATGATAACGCGCCAGCAAAGCATAGGTCGGTTGATTGGCATGGCTTACGGCAACGGTCACTCCACGGTTGGCCAGCGATGTCAGAACCTGATGCAGTGCTTCCTCACCGGTAGTGTCAATATCAACCATCGCTTCCGCATCCAGCACAAACCATTTGACGGATGTGGCGGCTTGCGTGACCAGTTTCTCTACCTCTTCCTCAAAAAAAGTGGCGTTGGCGACTGCCCCAGTCACGAGAGATTAGGTTTGGAAAGGCATCGAATTGAGAGATGCATTTTGTTGGGCATCATGGCAGATATACGTAACAAAAGGGCCGGGCTAATTAGCCCAGCCCCTCTGCTCTGACATTTTGCGACTAAATGGATTTTTTTCTGCAGTAAGCAGCCAACCCGATCAAACCTGCCCCTAACAATACCATCGTAGCGGGTTCTGGGACCGGACTACCAATCAAAGAGAAAGAGGCATTAAATGTGGGGGGAGTCGTACCACCGGCAATATCCGTACCTACTCGCAGCCAGTCCGGATCCAAGTTTGCGTTTCTGATCCAACTCTGCAGATCCGTAGAACCCGGTGGGAATGGAGTGCCCGGTGGCACGATCGGTCTCGGCGCAGAAAGCCAGTAAAATTCTCCACCGTTCACCTGAACTTGTGGCACAAAGAAGTAGTGGTCAGCCGGAAGAGAAAAAGGTGTGGCAAATGTTACATCGAATTCCACTTCCATGCCAGTCACAGCTCCCTCACCACCCGTAGCCTGGCTGGGTTTGGGATTGATCCCGTTCAGGATGCTGTTGGACGCAGTAAAGGTCGCGGAGAGTGTGCTGGTAGAAAAACTCAGAGATCCTGCAGCACTGTCACGATCAGTCAATTGCACATCTGAAGGAGAGTTGACCCGTGTCGGCACTTGGCTCGTGCTGAACGTGGGTGGCCCCGATGTACGTCCGACATCCGAATCTGCCGGGAACACGCGGTAAATCTCGACTGTCACTTGTCCTATATTAGATATGCTGACGTTTTGCCCTGAGAGCAAACCCGTGAATGTGGCCCCGGTTATGTTGGTAGGTGATCCTAAAACGAAGTCATCCGCGGATTCTATCTCAATCTTTCCGGTACTTGCTGGCCGCGATGCTGTGGCCATCAGGTTGGTGGGTGAACCCGTGCTGAAGATGGTGATCCCATCAGCCCCTGCATTCGTAACGAAACACCCGAGCATTAATATCCCCATAACGGCTCCAAAAATCTTGTTCTTCTTCATGGCATTCCTCCATTTATTGCGTCGGTTTTCTTGATTGCGCCGGATTGAAGATAGGCTCTGCAGATTAAATCATTGATACATGGGATTAGGTGGGCAGGCAATACAGGGTATAATGTATTTATCCAGTACTGTCTCGGTCTGGTCTACATACTGCTTTGAGTCCCCTGATGGTAGCATGAAAAGGATAAAAACGGCCTATAACGCCTAGGAAAACAGCTTCAGCCGAAAGGTTTGGATTCCGATGGAAAGTCTATCAGAATACAACAGTGTGGATTCGGAGGGCTAAACCGCGAGACAGCGGTCGGTGGCAACGTTGGGACTAATGGCAATATGCGTCGCAAGCTGCGTCATGGGCGATATATGGCTATGCTGCCACAAACCTATCTCTCTTAGGAGACGAGTTATCTGTAAAATTGCCAACGCCGAAGCTCAGGGGTGTTCCGTTTGCGGTGTGCCCGCGGCATCGGCAGTTTGGGCGTTCTCGCGTAGCCAAGTCATTACCTGGTCGGCGTTCTGATCCGGCGGGAAGACCGGATAAAAGACCTTCTCGATATGCCCATTACACGCGACCAGAGTCAGTCGTTTGTACAACTCCATGCCAGCGACGGTGAACGTAGGAAGTCGTAGCGCGTCCTTGAGCTGCAAGCCACTATCGCTCAGAAGTTCGAAAGGCAGATGTAAGCGATCTCGCGCCTCTCGTTGATATTCGGAGCTCTGGGCGCTCAAGCCGAAGACGCCCGTGTGCAGTTCCTTGAGTTCCGCGTAGTGGTCGCGAAAGCTGCTGGACTGAGGTGTACAGCCACGAGCACCGGGAATTCCATCCCACCCATCAGGGAGTGGCACCCCGGGGCGACCCGTCATCGGATATACGTAGATTACCCAGCGGCCTGTCAACTCTCTGATATTGATGTTCGTGCCATTTGTGCTAACGAGTGAGACATTGGGTAGCTTTAACCCCGGCAGGTGAGCCGCGGCTCCGTCGTCAATTGGAACCGGCAAGTCCTTCGGCAGTTGAAAAAAGTCAGTACTCATGTGCCTCCTTCGGGATTCACGCCAATTTTCAATTCCTATCATTAATATTGTCACTATTTTACGTTTTGGCGATATGTCGGATGATATCCCAACCCGCCCTTCGCCAGCAATAGCCTATTGGTATCCCTATTCTGCTGGGTGTGTATTACGATGGAAAATCTATCCAGGTGCAAACGTGTGGGCTGCGATTGATAATCTGAAAGGTCGTTCGGCAAGTCAGGGGTTGCGGCCGTCGGCATAATCGCGAAGGGTCTATAGGACCTCCTGAAATCGTCCAACCCTGAGGCGCCCTCAAGACTTGAAAAAAACGATTTTCTCAAATTTTGATAGCAGAATGGTAGCAGGAAATGAAAAAGGGGTTACGGCCTTAACCGTAACCCCTTGATCTTTCTGGTAGGCGCTACTGGATTTGAACCAGTGACTTCTACCGTGTGAGGGTAGCGCTCTCCCGCTGAGCTAAGCGCCCGAAAACAGGGCGGCGCAAGCGCCGCGCGTAGGATTCTCTTACGCGGTTCCGGAGTCAGAATCAAGTTTTTTTTCTGGCTCCGGCGGTGCCTCGGCCGCCGGCGCGGCACCGGCGGCGGGCTCGGGCGCGTCCGCATCCGCGGGTGGCACCGGCTCCGCCTCGGGCGCGGAGGCTCCGCCTCGGGCGAAGGCTGTCCATCGGGCAGGGAGGACCCGGCGCTTTCGGCCGGCGACTCGGCGTACCCGTCCGGCTCGATCGCAACGTTGCCGATGCCCTCGAGCGGGGCCTTGCCGAACTCCTCGATTTCCTTCGGTGTGGGCAGGTCCTTCAGGTCCTTGAGGTCGAAGGTCTCGAGGAATCTCCGGGTGGTGGCGTAGATCAGCGGTCGGCCCGGGATCTCGCGCCGCCCGAGCACGCGCACGAGCTTGCGTTCGAGCAGCTGCCGCAGCACCCCGCCGCAGTCCACGCCGCGGATGTGCTCGACGTCGGCGCGGATGATCGGCTGCTTGTAGGCGATGATCGCGAGCGTCTCGAGCGCGGCCTTGCTCAGGCGCACGGGCTTGGGGTCGACCAGGCGCCGGACCCAGCTGGTATACTCCGGGCCGGGTGCGGAACTGGAACCCGCCCGCCACTTCGGCCAGGTAGAAGCCGCCGCCGCGGGCCTCGTAATCCGCCTGCAGGGACTCCAGCACGGAGCGGATTTCCGCCACCTCGGCCTGGACCAGCAGCTTTTTGATGCGCTCGGCGCTCAGGGGCTCCTCGGCCACGAACAGCAGCGTTTCGACGATGTTCTTGAGGTCGTCCATCACTGGTAGAATATCCTGATGATCCCGGAGTTCACGTGCTGCACCAGCCGGATCAGCGCCAGTTTCACCATTTCCAGGATGGCCAGGAAGGTGACCACGATCTCCCCGCGCGTCGGGTGCTCGGTGAACAGCTCGAAGAAAGTGAGCGACCCCTTGGCCTCCAGTTGGTCGGCGATTTCCGTGATGCGCTCCTTGACCGAGATGGTTTCGGAGGTGAGATCGATGCGCGCTTCCGCCGACAGCCCGGACAGCACCTTCTGGAACGCGTCGATCAGCTCGAACAGCCCGATCTTGATCACCTCGTCGTCGTCGACCGGGAGGGCCGCGGGGGAAACCGGCCGCGTGAAGGTGTCCTCCCCCAGCAGCGGCCGCTCGGAGAGCTGCGCCGCGGCCGACTTGATCTTGAGGTACTCGAGCAGCGGGCGCACGATCTGCTGACGCGGGTCTTCTTCTTCATCCTCCTCGGCGTGCACCGGCAGCAGCATGCGGGATTTGATTTGGGCCAGGGTGGCCGCCATGACCACGAATTCCGCCGCGTACTCGACGTTCATGGCGTCGAGCCACTCGAGGTACCGAAGGTACTGCTCGGTGACGACCGCGATCGGGATGTCGTAGATGTTGATCTCGTTTTTCTTGATCAGATGCACCAGCAGGTCCATCGGGCCCTCGAAGATGTCCGAGAGCCTGACCCGATAGAGCGCGTCCGCGGGTGCGTGGGGGTCCGTCACCGTGTCCTCCGCCTTCACAGCTTGATGGCGGCCCGGACTTCCTCCATGGTCCGGCAAGCGGTTTCGCGGGCCTTGTCGCTGCCCGTGGTGATGATCTCCTGGACCCGGTCGGGACGTTCCTCGTAGTGACGGCGTCGCGCGCGGATGGGGTCCAGGAAGGCGTTCAGGTGTTGGGCCATCAGCTTCTTGCACTCCACGCACCCGATGTCGGCCGACCGACAGCGCCGGTTCACCTCCGCGGTGACCTCGGCCGGCGAGTAGAGTTTGTGGAAATCGTAAACGTTGCAGATGTCCGGGTTGCCCGGGTCGCTCTTGCGCATGCGCTGCGGGTCGGTGATCATGGTGGCCACTTTGGAGGCGACCGTCTCGACCGAGTCGGACAGGAAGATGGCGTTGCCGTAACTCTTGCTCATCTTGCGCCGGTCGGTCCCGAGCAGCTTCGGGGTCTGAGTGAGGACGACCTCGGGCTCCGGGAACACCGGGCCGTAGAAGTGGTTGAAGCGCCGCGCGATCTCGCGGGTGATCTCGACATGCGGGGCTTGGTCGACGCCCACCGGGACCCCGAAGGGCTTGTACATGATGATGTCCGCGGCCTGGAGCACCGGGTAGCCCAGGAAGCCGAAGGTCGAGAGGTCCTTGTTGCTGAGCTGCTCGATCTGGTCCTTGTAGGTCGGGTTGCGCTCGAGCCAAGGCACGGGGGTGATCATGGAGAGGATCAGGAAGAGCTCCGCGTGCTCCTTCACCCGCGACTGAATAAAGAGCGTGCTCTTTTCGGGGTCGAGGCCCACGCTCAGCCAGTCCAAGAGGATGTCGGTGATGTACCCCGGGATGGCGTCGGTCTTCTCGTAGTCGCTCGTGAGGGCGTGCCAGTCGGCCACGAAGAAAAAGCAGTCGTACTCTTCCTGCAGGCGCACCCAGTTGGCGAGCGCGCCGTGGTAGTTGCCCAAATGCAGCGGCCCGGTCGGCCGCATGCCGCTCAATATCCGTTTCTTCATCGCTGCCGTCGACTCCTGTGTCGGATGAAATGCGGCGCGTCTAAACGCGCCCGGGTTCTGGGGCCGTGGTGACCGTCGGAGGACCGGCGGGCGGGGCTATGCCGAGCCCCGGATCAGCGTCCGGGCGAGCGCGAGCTCCTCCTTGCGCGTCTGCACACGACCGTTCAGCCGCGCGTCCAAGACGGTCCGGAGCACCTCACGGTAGATCGGCCCGGGTGCGACCCCCAGCTCTTTCAGGTCCTGACCTTTGAGGGAGATGGTCGTCCGGCGCAGGGTCGTGACGTAGTGCGACAGAGCCTTCTTCACCTTTTCCTGCTCGGCCGCCGCCATCATGAACAGCACCAGCTCCGTTCGGAACCCGCTCAGCTGGCGATAGAGCGTGCTGCTGTCGGCCGGCAGTCTGCGCGTCAGATCGTGGAGGCACTCCTCCGCCTGGGCGCGGCCCCCCACGAAGAGCGTCTGCAGCCGGGGGGTGAGCTCGAAGCGGCTGCAGATCTCCTGAGCCTGTTGCAGGGCGCAACGCTGGATCAGGGCCAGAAAATAAACGGCCCACTTCATATAGGATTCGTTTAGGAAAAGCAAATCGTACCAGGACAGGACCTGCTTGACCGCATTCAGCAGCCGCAGCATGTGCTTGTCGCACACCAGATCCGGGTGAACCACCCGCAACAGGCTGAAGTCGTTCAGACGCGCAACGGCGGCGGCCGGGTTCTCCTCCTGCAGAATGAGCTGCAGCTCGTTGAAGACTCGCCGGCCGCTGAGCTCCCGGAAAAAATCCATGCGCACGGCGTTGTGGATCAGGTCGGCCGTTAGCCGGCCGATCGTGAACCCGAAGCGCTGCTCGAAGCGGATCGCACGGAAGACGCGGGTGGGGTCCTCGACGAAGCTCAGGTTGTGGAGGACCCGGACGGCCTTCTCCTTGATGTCCTTCTGAGCGTTGAAAAAATCGATCAAGATCCCGAACCGGTCCGGGTTGAGCTGGATGGTGAGGGTGTTGATGGTGAAGTCGCGGCGGTAGAGGTCCAGCTTGATCGAGCTCATTTCCACGACCGGCAGCGCGGCGGGGAACGTGTAGTACTCCATGCGCGCCGAGGCGACGTCGATGGTGAACCCGTCCGGGTAGATGATGACCGCCGTGCCGAACTTCTCGTGGGTGTGGATGCGCGCCCCCGCGATGCGGCCGTACTCGCGCGCGAAGGCAATCCCGTCGCCCTCGATCACGATGTCCAGGTCCTCGTCGCCCCGGTAGAGGAAGAGGTCGCGCACAAACCCGCCCACCACGTAGGCGCCGCAGCCGAGCGCGTCCGCGACGGTGCCGATTTCGTGCAGCCGGCTCATGATCTCCCGCGGCAGCCGCTCCTGCATGAAGCGGGTGATGTTGCGCCGGCGCGGGTTGAACGCGTCCCGCAGCGGTTCGAGCGTCGAGGGCGCCTCGTCGCGGCCGACCAGCACGTTGAGCAGGTCGGTGCGGGTGATGACCCCGGCGATGCGTCCTTCGTCCAGCACCGGCAGGACGCGCTGCTTGTTGTCCATGATCTTCTTCTGGATCTCCCGCAGATCGGCCTCCGGCCCGACGCTCGCCACCTCGGAGCTCATGTACTCCCGCACCGGCACCGCGCCCAGTTTGTGGAAGAGGGCCTTTTCGATCACCTGGCGCGTGATGTAGCCGCGCAGTTCCTCGCGGCCGTTCGCCTTGCGCACCACGAGCAACGCGTTGATGTTGTAGCGGGTCAGGACGGCGTTGGCCTCTTCGCAGCTCACCTCCGGCTCGACGGAGATGGCGGGTGCAGACATGAGGCTAGCGGCGACGCGGCGCGCCTTGATCCGTTCATAGAGGACGGCGAGCAGCTGGTTTTCGGTCTGCGTGAGGGTCTGGCCCTTGACCGTGGCGGCGGCCGCGTAGGCGTGACCGCCCCCGCCCATGCTCCCCAGCACCGCGCCGACATCGACCTCCTCGGTCCGGCTGCGCGCGACGACGTAGATCTTGGACTCCATCAGCGCCAGCGCGAAGATGACGTCGAGGTTCTCCATCTTGACCATCTTCTGCACCAGGAAGGCGAAGTCGGGGATGTAGCTCTCCCGGGAGATGCTGGTCACGACGACCTCGACCCCGTTGATGTTCAGGCGGTTGGCGGCCTGGATGAGGTCGTTCAGCAGGGCGATCTGCTCCGGGTTGAGCTCACGCGCGATGAGATCGGAGACCACGTTCAGGTTCGCGCCCCGGGAGAGCAGGAAGGCCCCCGCAAGGAAATCCTTTTCGGTGGTGGACGGGAAGGTGAACGACCCGGTGTCCTCGTAGAGCCCTAAGCACATGATGGTGGCCTCATCCGAGGTCACCGATAGGCCGCGGCGCCGGATTTCGTCGATCAGGATGGTCACGTTCGCCCCGGTCGGCTCGCACGCCTCCAGGTCGCCGCGGATGTCGCCGTCGCCCGAAGGATGGTGATCGTAGACGTGGATCTCCACCCCGGGACGCCCGACCAGGCCGGCGAGCCGGCCGATTCGGCCGGCCTGGCGCGTGTCCACGAGCACCAGCCGCTTCACGCGCGCCAGGTCGACGGCCTGCACGTCGGTCATGTTAAACAGGTAGACCAGCGAGCTGATGAAGAAGGTCCTCAGGTTCTTCTCCTGGGAACCGGGGAACACCACGCGCGCGTCGGGGTAGAGCTTCTGGGCGGCCAGCAGGGAGGCGAGGGCGTCGAAATCCGCATTGATGTGGGTGGTGATCACCGTCACATCGGCGGGGGGGGCGTCGTCGGGGCCGGCCATGGTAGAATCCTGTAAATCCGTTACGTTTTCGGTCTCTTGCCTGTCAACCACCCCTACCATATCCCCCCATCAAAGCCAACCTCCGTCATTTCCCTCAAGTCCCGGCCCGAGTTGCCGATAGATATTGCGAAACGGTCCCGCCCGGGCGGTGCGGCCCCGTTTCCATCCGCCGCCGACCCCCCGTGGCGTTCCGGAAGAGCCGAGGCACCGCTTGTCGCGCTGGGGCGCAACCCCGCGGGCCGGGCCCGCTGCACGTGATCGCTCAGGGAGGAATCCGCATGCCAGTCTATCAATGGGTAGGGAAGAACCGGTTGAACAAGGTCCAGAAGGGGGAGATGGAAGCCCAGAGCGAGGACGCCGTCCGCGCCAGCCTCGCTCGGCAGAAGATCACTCCGACCCGCATCAAGACCAAGTCGAAGGACCTGTTCGCGAACGTCAAGTTTCTGCAACCCAAGGTCCGGGAGTCGGACATCATCCTCTTCGCCCGGCAGTTCTCCACCATGATCGACGCCGGCTTGCCGATCATCCAGTGCCTGGACATCCTGCACGCCCAGCAGAACAACGTCACCTTCAAGAAGATGCTCAAGCAGGTCAAGGAGTCCGTCGAAGGGGGCGCGACGCTGGCCGAGGCCCTGAAGAAGTTCCCGAAGCAGTTCGACGACCTGTTTGTCAACATGATCGCCGCCGGCGAGGCGGGCGGCATTCTCGACGGGATCCTGCGCCGGCTGGCCGCTTACATGGAAAAGGCCGCGCGGCTCAAAGCGAAGGTCAAGGGCGCGATGACCTACCCCTTGGTCACCCTCGGGATCGCCGTAATCGTCCTGGCCGTCATCCTGATCTTCGTCATCCCCGTGTTCGAGGAGATGTTCGCGGACTTCGGCAGCGAGCTGCCCGCGCCCACCCAGTTCGTGGTCGCGCTGAGCGACCTGGTCAAATCCAAGATCCTGTTCCTGATCGGGGCGTTCATCCTCGGCGGGTTCGCCTTCAAGAAGTACTATTCGACCGAGAAAGGCCGCGACGCGATCGATGCGCTGACCCTGCGGCTGCCCGTCTTCGGCATGCTCCTGCGCAAGGTGGCGGTCGCCAAGTTCACCCGCACCATGGGCACCATGCTGGCCAGCGGGGTCGCGATCCTCGAGGCGCTCGACATCGTCGCCAAGACCTCGGGCAACCGCAGCGTGGAGAAGGCGATCTACAGCGTGCGCTCCGGCATCGCCGAAGGCCGCACCATGGCCGACCCCCTGAGCGAGAGCGGCGTTTTCCCGCCGATGGTCTGTCAGATGATCGCCGTGGGCGAGTCCACCGGCGCGCTGGACGCCATGCTCGAGAAAATCGCCGATTTCTACGACGAAGAGGTGGACCAGGCGGTTGAGAACATGACCGCGCTGATCGAACCCGTCATGCTGGTCTTCCTCGGCGTCACCATCGGCGGCCTCGTGGTCGCCATGTACCTGCCCATCTTCAAGATGGCCGGCGCCATCAACTGACACATCCCGCGGTCCGGCCCGGGCGCTGCGCCCGGGCCGAGCCGCCGGGACCGCCCGACGCGAAAGGGCCTGGCGTTGCGAACGCCCCTGCACCCGTGAGCCCCGACGACCTCACCCCCAAGCTCCGCAAGCTCAACCAGGCCCGGGTCCTCTTTGCCGGTCTGCTGCTCGGCTCGACCCTGTACATCCAACTCGGGCGCGCGAACGCACCGGAGCCGGCCCTGCTGGTCGTCCACTACGGTCTGGTCGCCCTCATCCTGGCGCTGGCGTGCGTCTATGCCCTCATGCTGCGCTGCGGTCGATGCCTGCCGCTCGTCGCCGGCACCCAGATCCTCACGGACACCGTCACGGTCACCCTCATCCTGCTCGCTACCGGCGGGTTCACGAGCCCCTTTTCCTTCCTCTACCTCGTGGTGGTCGTCTATTCGAGCCTGATGCTGCCGCGGCGCGGCACCGTGATCGTGGCGGCCCTCAGCAGCGTTCAGTTCGGGCTGATGGCCGATCTCGAATACTACGGGCTGTTGCAGCTGCTCGACGGAGTGACGCCCTTGAACGCCTCCGTCCTGGGCTGGGACCATGTCATCGGCAAGGTGCTGACCATCCTGGGCGCCGGCTTGGTCGTGGCTCTGCTCAGCAGCTTTCTGGCGGAGCAGGCCTCCCGGAGCCGGCGCGAGCTGCGCGACATGGAAGCGCGCGTCGGGCGGGTGGAGAAGCTCGCGGCTGTGGGCGAGATGGCGGCCGGCCTCGCGCACGAGATCCGCAACCCGCTCGCTGCGCTCTCCGGTGCTATTCAGCTGATGAAGGACGAGTTGCGCTGCGACCCCGACCAGGAACGCCTGATGCGGATCATCCTGCGGGAGGCGGACCGTCTGGGCGCGCTGGTCAGCAATTTCCTGCTCTACGCACGCCCGCCGGCCGGTCGACCCGTGCCGGTCGACCTCGAGCGGGCGTTGGCCGAAACCCTGGAGCTCTTCGCGAAAACGAACACGGTCCATAGTCGTGTGGCGTTTCGGCTGGAGGCCCAGCCGGGGATCTGGGTCGAGATCGACCCCGGTCACCTGCGGCAGGTCCTCTGGAACCTGCTGACCAACGCGGCCGAGGCGATCGAGGGCCCGGGGGAGATTCGGGTGGCGCTCTCGCCCGTTGGCCCCCGGCAGGCCTGCCTGAAGGTGGCCGACTCGGGGCAGGGCATGACCCCGGCGACCCTGCGCGCGATGTTCGACCCGTTTTTCAGCACCAAGCCGAGCGGCACCGGCCTGGGGCTTTCGATCGTGCAGCGCATCCTGGACGCCTGCGGCTGCCGCCTGGACGTGAACAGCGAACCCGGTCGCGGGACGATCTTCACCATCCTCCTGCCCCGGACCGACCCGCCTCCCGAGCCCAGGGGCCGCCCGCAGCCCAACGCTGCCTCCCCACGGGTCGCCCGACCCCCCGTCCACCCGGCATAAATCCTTGACGGCTTTGCGATAATACGCTATCCAGACCCTTTCGCGCGCAGGCCCTCCGGCGGCGACCCGACGGCACGCGCGCGCGGTTGAACCGGCTGCACCGCGCGGCCTTTCGGCCCATCGCCCACCCCCGTTCCGGCCGGAAATCCCCCTGCCGCGCCGCACAGGATGCCATGGACACCGTCAGCGACGTCTTACAGAAGCGCCACGATAAGGTCGAGACCCTCAAACGCTCGGGGGTCAACCTCTACCCCAACGATTTCCGGATCACCCACGACATCGGGGAGATCCACGCGCTCGTGGCCGCGGCGCCGGAAACCCTGACCGAGCAGGGCCCCCGCTTCACGATCGCGGGCCGCCTGATGGCCGTCAACCACTTCGGCAAGGCCGCATTCGTGCGGGTGCGCGACCGCTCGGGGCAGCTCCAGGCTTACGTGCGCCGGGACCGCCTCGGCGAGGAGGCGTTCGCGTTCTTCAAGCAACTCGACATCGGCGATTTCGCCGGTCTGACGGGCACGCTCTTCCAGACGCGCACGGGGGAGTGGACGCTGATGGCGGACTCGCTGCGGCTGCTGTCCAAGTCCGTGCGGCCGCTGCCCGAGAAGTTTCACGGCCTGAAGGACCCGGAGAAGCGCTACCGTCAGCGCTACATCGACTTGGTCATGAACCCCGACGTGCGTGAGATTTTCACGCGCCGCAGCCGCATGATCCAGGAGATCCGGGCCTTCTTCCTCGAGCGGGGGTATCTGGAGGTCGAGACCCCCATGATGCAGCCCATCCCCGGCGGCGCCGAGGCGACTCCCTTCAAAACCCACCACAACGCCCTTGGGATGGATCTCTACCTGCGGATCGCCCCGGAGCTCTACCTCAAGCGCCTGGTGGTGGGCGGGTTCGAGCGGGTGTTCGAGATCAACCGCAACTTCCGCAACGAGGGCGTGTCCACGCAGCACAACCCCGAGTTCACGATGGTGGAGTTCTACCAGGCCTACGCCGACTACACCGACCTGATGGACCTGACCGAGGTGCTCATGGCCCGCGTGGCCGAGGCGGTGACCGGCTCCGCCGCGGTCGCCTATCAGGGGCAGACCATCGATTTCGGCGGACCCTGGCGCCGGCTGTCGCTGTTCGACTCGCTGGTCGAACTCGGGGGGGTCCCGCGGGAGATCATAGGCGACCGGGAGCGGCTGCTCGCCTTTGCCGCCGAGCGCAAGGTGACGGTCACGAAAACCGGCAAGCTCGGCAAGGTCGTCACCAAGCTCTTCGACGCGCTGGTCCAGCCGCAGCTGCTGCAGCCGACCTTCATCACCGGCTACCCGGCCGAGGTGTCGCCCCTGTCGCGGCGCAGCGACCGCACCCCCGAGTTGACCGAGCGCTTCGAGCTGTTCATCGGCGGCCGCGAGATCGCCAACGGCTTCTCCGAGCTGAACGACCCGGCGGACCAGCGGGAGCGCTTCCTGCAGCAGGTCAAGGAGCGCGAGGCCGGGGATGCCGAGGCCCACTGGATGGACGACGACTACATCGAGGCCCTCGAATACGGGATGCCCCCGACGGCGGGGGAGGGCATCGGGATCGACCGGCTGGCCATGCTGCTGACCGATTCGCCCTCCATTCGCGAGGTCATCCTCTTCCCGCACATGAAGCCGCGGGAGTGAGCGTATGACCTTCGAGCGTTTCATCGGTGCGCGGTACCTGCGGGCCAAACAGAAGCAGACGTTCATCTCGCTGATCACCTACCTCTCCATCGCGGGGGTCGCGGTCGGGGTCATGGCCCTGATCGTCGTGATCGCGGTGATGACCGGCTTCGAAGTCGACCTCAAGACGCGCATCCTGGGCGGCCAGGCCAACATCGTCCTCATGCGCTACAGCGGGCCGTTCGAGGAGTACCGGCCGGTCATGCAGCGGATCGCCGACGTGGACGGGGTGGCCGCGTCCACCCCCTTCATCTACACCCAGGTCATGCTGCGGACCACCGCCAACACGACCGGGGCCATGCTGCGCGGGATCGACCCGGCGACCATCGGCGGCGTCCTGAAGACCCTGGAGAACGTGCGCGTGCCGGAAGGCGGCGCGGCCGCCGGCGCGGATCCGGCGGGCATGCCGGGGATCGTCCTCGGCCGCGAGCTGGCCAAGAACCTGGGGGTGGTCCAGGGCGACGTGGTGCACGTCATCTCCCCGCGCGGCATGCTGGCTCCCACCGGCCACGTCCCGACCATGAAGCCGTTCCGCGTCAGCGGCTACTTCGAGTCCGGGATGTACGAGTACGACCAGACCTTCGCCTACATCAACCTTGCCGACGCCCAGCGGTTGTTGCGCCTGGGGGAGGCGGTGACCGGACTCGAGATCCGCGTGCACGACATCTACCAGGCGCGCGAGATCGCCGACGCGATCGTGGCCCGGCTGGGCCCCTCCTACTACGCCCGCGACTGGATGCAGATGAACCGCAACCTGTTCAAGGCGCTGAAGCTGGAGCGGCGCGTCATGTTCATCATCCTGAGTCTGATCGTGCTGGTGGCCGCCTTCAACATCGCCAGCTCGCTCATCATGCTGGTCATGGGCAAGACCAAGGACATCGCCATCCTCAAGGCCATGGGCGCGACCGACCGCAGCATCCGCAGGATCTTCGTGTTCAACGGCATGGTGATCGGGGTGGTCGGCACCAGCCTCGGGCTGGTGCTGGGGGTGGCCGTGTGCGCGCTGCTGCGGCGGTACAACATCCACGAGCTCACGGGCGACATCTACTACTTCACCACTCAGCTGCCGGTCAAAATGGAAGCGCTGGACGTGGTCGCGATCGTGGTGGCGGCGCTGGCGATCTGTTACGTCGCGACGCTCTACCCGGCGCGGCAGGCCGCGCGGCTCAACCCGGTGGAGGCCATCCGCTACGGCTGAAGCGGTTCAGGAGGAGTTTCGTTTGGCGACAGACTCAATTCAGGCGGGCGCGCCCCTGATGACCATCCGCGGGCTGTGCCGGCGGTTCCGCAACGGGGGGGCCACCGTCAGCGTCCTGGAGGAGCTGGACTTCGACCTGCAGACCGGGGAGACGGTGGCCATCATCGGGGCCTCCGGGATCGGCAAGTCCACCCTGCTGCACGTCATGGGGACCCTGGACCGGCCCGACAGCGGCAGCGTGCTGTTCCGGCAGGAGCGGGTGTTCGACTACCCCGAGCTCCGTCTGGCGCGGTTCCGCAACGAATCGGTCGGTTTCGTGTTCCAGTTCCACCACCTGCTGCCCGAGTTTTCGGCCGTCGAAAATGCCATGATGCCGGCCCTGATCAACGGCTGGACCAAGCCCCGGGCGGCCCAGGCGGCGGCCGAGATCCTGACCCGGGTCGGGTTGAAGGATCGTCTGACCTACCGGGTCGGCAAACTTTCGGGCGGCGAGCAGCAGCGGGTGGCGCTTGCGCGCGCGCTCGTCCTGCGGCCGGCCCTCCTGCTGGCCGACGAGCCCACGGGCAATCTGGACCGCACCAACAGCGAGCAGGTGCACCGGCTGCTGCTCGAGCTGAACGCGGAGTTCGGGATGACCCTGGTGGTGGTCACCCACAACCTGGAGCTGGCGGCCCGCATGTCGCGTCGGGTCACCCTGGTGGAGGGCCGGCTGGCGCCCATGCCCTGATGGCGGGCCCGCGCGGCGGTCCTTTCGTCAACGCTTAAACGTCACTGGATAACGGCACTGATATGGCAACGCGCTTGCGACCCCGTCTGCTTCGCCCCGCAGTCCTGTCTCTCGTCGGCGTCCTCGGCTTGGCGCTGCTGTCGGCCCCGAACGCTCCGGCTCAGCCCGCGGTCGGGGTCGTCGTCGTGCCCTTTGCGGTCCACGCTCAGGCGGACCTGGCTTACCTCAAGGCCGAGATCCCCGAAGCCATGCGACAGCAGTTCGCGGAGGACGGCGCCAACGCGCGCGTGCTGGACGCCGAAACCGCCGCCGCCTGGCGCCAGACCGGCCAGTCGGACGTGGACGTCGCCCGGGCCGCCATGCAGACGGGGGCCGACTACGTGGTCGAGGGCAGCCTCACCTTCATCGGCCAGAACTTCAGCCTGGATGCGCGCCTGCTGTCCGCCACAAGCGACCGGCCGCCGCGCGTCTTCACCGCCGTGGGGCAGGGGGTGGAAAACCTGCCGGGCGCGGTCAAGAAGCTGGCGCGCGACATCGGGCTGACCCTTTTCCGGCGGGACCGCGTGGCCGAGGTGCAGGTGCAGGGCAACCAGCGCATCGAAACCGATGCGATCCGGCGCGTGATCAAGACTAAGCCCGGGGACGTCTTCGGCGCGCGCAACGCGGCCGACGACCTCAAGGCCGTCTTCGGGATGGGATACTTCGACGACGTGCAGATCCAGTCCGAGCGCGGCGCGGACGGCATCCAGCTGGTGTTCAAGGTCACCGAGAAACCCACCGTGCGCGCCATCCAGATCTCGGGCAACGCGGTCTTCGACGAGGAGGAGCTCCGCAAGAGCCTCACCTTGAAGAAGGGCTCGGTGCTGAACGTGTTCACGGTCCGCAGCGACGTGCGGCGCATCGAGGACATGTACAAGGAGAAAAACTATCACAACGTCAAAGTCGACTTCGTGCTGACGCCCCAGCGCAACAACCAGGTCGACGTCGAGTACAAAATCGACGAAGGCAGCAAGATCCTGATCAAGAAGATCGTCTTCAGCGGCAACACCGCGTTCACCGACCGCCAGCTCAAGGGCGAGATGGAGACCTCGGAGAAGAAGTTCGTGCTCTCGTGGTTCACCCACGCGGGCGACCTGAACCAGGACATGCTGAACCAGGACGCGGGCAAGCTGACCGCCTTCTACCACAACAACGGGTACGTGCGGGCGCGCGTGGGCGAGCCCCAGGTGGAGTTCGAGGACGACGGGATCGTCGTCACCTTCCGCATCAACGAGGGGCCGCGCTTCAAGCTGGGCACCGTCGATTTCAGGGGCGAGCTGCTCCTGCCCAAAGACGAGCTGATGAAGAAGCTCAAGATCACGAAGGAGCCTTACTACAACCGCGAAATCCTGCGTGCGGACGTGATCGCGATCACCGACCTTTACTCGGACGAGGGCTACGCCTACGCCGACGTGTCCCCCAAGGTGGACCAGGACAACGAGAAGCTGACGGCGAACATCGTCTTCCAGATCGACAAGGGCAAGCAGGTTTACTTCGAGCGCATCCAGATCAGCGGCAACAGCAAGACGCGCGACAAGGTGATCCGGCGCGAGCTGCGCGTCTACGAGGAGGAGCTTTACAGCGGGGTGCGGCTCAAGAGCGGCATCCGCAACCTCAACCGGCTCGAGTTCTTCGAGAACGTCAAGGTCGACACCACCAAGGGCAGCGCCGACGACCGCATGAACATGACCGTCGAGGTCAAGGAGAAGAGCACGGGGGCGTTCACGATCGGCTCCGGGTACGGCACCTCCGAGGGCGCGTTCGTGACCGGCTCGGTCCGCGAGCGCAACCTCTTCGGCCGCGGCCAGATCCTGGGCCTGCAGGGGATTGTCGGCGCCAAGACCCAGCGCTACTCCACTAACTTTACCGAGCCGTGGCTGTTTGATATACCGCTGTCCGCTGGGGTCGAGGCCTACAAGTGGAAGTACGAGTTCGACCAGTACGACAAGGACAGCATCGGCGGCAAGCTCCGGTTCGGCTACCCGCTGCATGAGTACGTGCGCGGAAACCTGACCTACACCCTGGACGTCACCGACATCCGTAACATTGAATTGGACGCAGCACCGTCGATTCAGAACGACCAGGGGCTGCACCTTAAGAGCAGCATCGCCCCGATGATCCGGTACGATTCGCGCGACAGCCTCTTCAACGCCAAGGAGGGCTCGCTTCACAGCATCGAGTACGAACTCGCCGGCCTGGGCGGGGACGTGGGGTTCAACAAGATCACCGCCGACACGGGGTGGTACTTCCCGGTCTGGAAGCTCGTGTTCGTGCCCCACGCCAGGGCGGGATGGATGAAGGGCATCCCCACCTACGACGTGCCGGACTACGAGAAGTTCTACCTCGGCGGCATCAACTCGGTCCGCGGCGGCGACCGCAACGACCTGGCGCCCAAGCAGGACGGGCAGCCGGTCGGGGGCGAAAGCTTTCTGCAGGGCAACTTCGAAATCAAGTTCCCGCTGGTCGAGGAGGCCGGTGTCTTCGGCATCCTGTTCGTGGACGCCGGCTCCGTCTACCGGACCGACTTCGAGACCGATTTCGGGAACGCGGTTGTGACCGTCGGGCCCGAAATCCGCTGGCTGTCGCCGATCGGCCCGATCCGCCTGGCGTACGGCTATTATCTGACGCAGAAATCGGACTACAAGAGCAGCGGGGGCTTCGAGTTCTCGATGGCCTCCGCTTTTTAGGCAACCGGAAAGGAACGAAGCATGGTGAACAGAAAATGGATCGTGGCAACGGCGGTGGCCGTTTTTTGCATGGCAGCGGGGATCCCGGCGCAGGCCGCGGAGGGCACCCGGATCGCCGTGGTGAACCTCCAGACGGTCCTCGAGACTTCGGTGGCCGGCAAGGCGGCCCAGGAGCAACTCAAGAGCCAGCGCGACAAGCTCGAGGCGGACCTGAAACAAAAGGGCAACGAGCTCCAGGAGCTCGAGAAGCGCCTGCAGCGCGACAGCATGGTCATGAGCAAGGAGACCCGCGAGGACAAGGAGCGCGAGTTCCGGATCAAGGCGAGCGACTTCCAGGCCCTCCAGAAGAAGTACCGCAGCGACCTCCAGGACCTGGAGCGCCAGCTCATGGGAGATCTCCAGAAGGACATCAGTGCGCTCGTGTCCGAAATCGGCAAGAAGGAAGGCTACCAGCTGGTCATCAGCAGCATCGGGGTCCTCTACTCGCAGCCTGCCATCGATATCACCGTCCGCTTGGTCCAGGAGCTGAACGCCGCCAAGCCGGCGCCCAAGAAAACCGGAAAATAAACCCGATCGACACCGGGCCCTGCCGCCTCGGCCGGGCCCGGCCGGTGCACGGAGGCACTATGGAAACCCCCTTGGACATCCTGGGCATCATGCGGCGTCTGCCGCACCGCTACCCCTTCCTGCTGATCGACCGGATCTTGAGGATCGGGCCCGATGACATCGTCGCGCTCAAGAACGTCACCATGAACGAGCCCTTCTTCCAGGGCCATTTCCCGACCCTGCCGGTGATGCCGGGGGTGCTGATCATGGAGGCGCTGGCGCAGACGGGTGGGGTCCTGGCCAGCGAGATCCGCGGCGCCGACAAGCAGGGCGAGATCATCTTTTTCATGGGCATGGACCAGGTGCGCTTCCGCAAGCCGGTCGTCCCCGGGGACCAGCTCATCCTGGAGGCCCGCGTGTTGAAGATGCGCGCCAAGGTCGCCAAGATGGCCGGCCGCGCGCTGGTGGACGGCCAGCTGGTGGCCGAAGCCGAGCTGATGGCGTCCTTCGGGGAAGCCGTCGAAAAGGCCTGACCCCCGGTCCGACGCGACCGGAAAGGAGCACCCATGACGATCCATCCCGATCTGCTCGAGATCCTGGCCTGCCCCCAGTGCAAGGGGGACATCCGGCTGAACTCCGCACAGGACGGGTTGATCTGCGACCGGTGTCGCCTGGTGTACGAGATCCGCGACGGGATTCCGATCATGCTGATCGACGAGGCCAAACCCCTGGTGTGACGGAGAGGGCCGCCCGATGAGTCTGCCCCAGCCGCCGCGGCCGGCCAAGCTGGTGATCGGAGCCCTGCTGAAGGAGCGTGACCTTTTCCCGGGCCTCGCCGCCGAACTGGAAGCGGCCTTCGGCCCGCTGGACCTCGTCAGCCCCTGGTTCCCGTTCGACTACACGGGGTACTACGAACCGGAAATGGGCGCCCCGCTCTGGCGTCGGGTGGCGGCCTTCAAGCGGCTGGTCGCGCAGGAGCGCCTGGCGGGGATCAAGCTGGCCACCAACGCCATCGAGCAGCGCCGGGCGGTGGACGGCCGGCGTCCGATCAATCTCGACCCCGGATACCTGCTGCTCGAACGCTTTGTCCTGGCTTCGGGCAAGAACTACGCGCACCGCATCCACGTCGGGTGCGGGATTTACGCGGATCTGACACTGGTGTTTCAACGCGGGGAATACCGGGCGTTGCCCTGGACGTACCCGGACTATGCCGACCACCCGCTGCGCCGCTTCCTGTCGGCGGTGCGGCAGAAATACGGCCTCGACCTGAAAGCGACGCCGGGGCCGATGGAGACGCCATGATCACGAGCATGACCGGGTATGCATCCGCCGCCGCGACCCGCGGGAGCGTGACCGTGACGGTCGAACTGCGCACGTACAACAGCCGCGCCCTGGACCTCGCGCTGCGGCTGCCGTCCGGCTATGCCGACCTCGAGGAACGGGTGCGCGCGGCCATCGCCGCGGCGCTCACGCGCGGCCGGGTGGAAACCCGGGTGCAGGTCGAGGACACCTCCGAGGCGGCCGGTGCGGTGGAACCGGACCTGGCGCGCGGGCGGGCCGTTTTCGCCGCGCTCGAGCGGCTGCGGACGGAGCTCGGGGTCCCGGGAACGGTGTCGCTCGACCTCCTGGTCGGGGCCGGCGGCCTGCTGAAGACCGTCCAGCCCAAGCCCGACATCGAAGCGGTGGGGGCGCTGGTCGAGGGGGCGCTGGCACAGGGGCTGAAGGCGCTGAACGAGATGCGCGCCACCGAGGGGCGGGCGCTGGCCCGGGACCTGGACATGCGGCTCCGGCTGGTGGAGGAGGCGCTCGCCTCGATCCGGGGCCGGTCCGCGGACCTCGTCCTGCACTACCAGGACCGGCTGAAGGAGCGCATCGTCGCGCTGACCCAGGGGCTGGTCTCGATCGACCCGACGCGCATTGCGCAGGAGGCGGCCTTCCTGGCAGACCGGTCGGATATCTCCGAGGAGGTGGTCCGCGCCGAGAGCCACCTGCAGCAGTTCCGCGCGATCATGGACGCCCCGGCCCCGGCCGGGCGCAAGCTGAATTTCCTGCTGCAGGAATTGAACCGCGAGTTCAACACCATGGGGTCCAAGATCAGCAATGCCCCGGCGGCGCACGTCGTCGTGGACGTCAAGACCGAGCTCGAGAAGATCCGGGAACAGATCCAGAACGTCGAGTGAGCCCGGCCCGGGGGAGACGGGGATGGAACAGGCACTGCTCAACATCGGGTTCGGCAGCACGGTCGTCTCGGATCGGGTGGTGGCGATCGTGTCGCCCAACTCGGCGCCGATGAAGCGCCTGAAGGACGAGGCCCGCGAGGAACGCCGATTGATCGACGCCACGCACGGCCGGCGCACGCGTTCGATCATCGTGCTCGACAGCAACCACGTCGTGCTCTCCGCCGTGCAGGCCGAAACGATCTCCCAGCGCTACGCGCTGCTGCGGGAAACCGGCGAAGGCGAAGCGAGGGACCCGGGATAGCGTGCCCACGGACCCCGCCAGCGCCCCCGCCCGCCGAGGCACCCTCTTCGTCCTCTCCGCCCCGTCCGGCGCGGGCAAGACGACCCTGCGCCGGGCCGTGCTTGCACGCTTTCCGGACCTGGTCTACTCGGTCTCTACCACCACCCGCCGCCCGCGCCCGGGCGAGGTGGACGGGCGCGATTACGTCTTCATCTCGCGGGCGGACTTCGAAGCGGGCATCCGCGACGGCCGCTGGGCGGAGTGGGCGCGGGTTCACGACAACTACTACGGCACCTCGGCCCGGACGCTGCGGGAGGCCGCCGAGGCCGGGACCGACGTCCTCCTGGACATCGACGTACAGGGCGCCCGGCAGATCTGCCGGCTGTTCCCCGAAAGCGTCACGGTGTTCATCATGCCCCCCGCGTTCGAGGTGCTCGCGGAGCGGCTCACGCGGCGCGGCACCGACAGCCCCGAGGCCGTGCAGGTGAGGCTGCGCAACGCGCGGCACGAGATGGACGAACGGCACTGGTACCGGCACGTCATCGTGAACGACGACCTGGCGACGGCGGTGGCGGAGCTGGCCGCCGTGATCGCCTCCTACCGGTAGGGCGGCTGCGGCGGTCGCAGCAGGGAATCATCACCGCAGAGGCGCAGAGGGCGCGGAGAGCGATGGCCCTTCCGCCTGCCGGTGAGAGGCCGGCAAGCGGAAAAGGCTCGCCGCTGCCGGCAGTCGGTTCTCAAGCGGCCTGCGGGGCGCGAGTCTTTTTTTGAACCGTCGCCTCTCACGGCGGTTCAAAAAAGGGTTATTGCTCTGCGACCTCTGCGCCTCGAGCGGGAGCGGGCGGTGGAACCCATATGAAAACCGAGCTTCTTTACGGCATTCACTCCGTGAAGGAAGCGCTCGCAGCCGGACGGCGCGAGATCGCGGAGGTATTCGTGCAACGCGACCACGAGGCCGCCGCCCGCGTGCAGCAGGTGGAGGCCGCCGCGCGCGCCGCCGGCGTCCCTGTGCGCGAGATCGGCGCGGCGCAGCTGTCGGCTCTCTGCGGCAGCGCGGCGCACCAGGGGGTGGCGGCCCGCGCATCTGTGTATGTCTGCGGCGAGTTGGAAGAGGTGCTCGAGGCGGCCGGCTCGGCCGCGAGCGGACCTTTCCTGGCGCTGGACCAGATCGTCGACCCCCACAACCTCGGCGCCGTGCTGCGGACCGCGCTCTGCGCCGGGGTGCACGCCGTCCTGATGCCGAAGGACCGCGCCGCCCCGCCCACCCCCGCCGTATCCCGGATTTCGGCCGGGGCGCTGGAGCACGTCCGGCTCGTCCAGGTGGTCAACCTCGTGCGCGGCCTGGGAACCCTCACGTCCGCCGGCCGCTGGGTGGTCGGCCTCGATCGCGCCGCGGAACGGAGCATTTACCAGGCCGACCTCAGCATCCCGCTGGTGCTGGTGATCGGCGGAGAAGGCAAGGGCATGCGGCCGCTGGTGCGTCGCACCTGCGACCTCCTGGTCGCGATCCCGCAGCTCGGCCCCCTCGACTCGCTGAACGCCTCGGTGGCTGCCGGGGTGGCCCTTTTCGAGATCGGCCGCCAGCGGGCCGCGGCCGACGGATTGCCTGATGGACCGGCCTCCGGGCGCTGAACCGCTCTGGCGCCGCGCGGCATCGACGGCCTGGGGGGCGCTGCGGGACGCGCTCTTCCCCCGGCGCTGCCTGGGCTGCCGGGTCTTCCTCCCGGAGCCGGACGCAGGAATGGGCGATCGGCCGGAAGCGCGCGAGCCTGCGATCCTGCGGCCGCATCTCTGCGGCGCCTGCCGCGACGGGGTGGTGCCGGTCCGCTCGCCGCTTTGCCCGTGCTGCGGGATTCCGTTCCAGGGCGGCCAGGGCGGCGACCACCTGTGCGGGCGCTGCATCGAGGCGCCGCCCGCCTTCCGCAAGGCGCGCGCCGCGTTCGTCTACGACCGCACCGCGGTTGATCTCGTCCAGGGCCTGAAGTATAAAAACAGGCTCCAGCTGGCCGGCCCACTCGGTCGGGTGCTGCAGCGGACCTATGAGCGCGGTTGGGAGGGCGACCCGGCCGACCTGGTCGTGCCGGTGCCCCTGCATCGCACGCGCCTGCGGGAGCGCGGGTTCAACCAGGCGGAGGTGCTGGTGCGCCGCTGGGCGGAGTCGCCGGCGACCGGGTCCGGCCCGTCGATCGCACCGGATGTCCTCCGCCGGACTCGGGCGACTGTTGCCCAGGCCGGTCTGGGTCGCCAGGCCCGCGAGCGAAACATTCGCGGCGCATTCGAGGTAGTCCGCCCGCGGGCGATCGACGGCCGGCACCTGCTGCTGGTGGACGACGTGTTCACCACCGGCGCCACGGTGGACGAGTGCGCGCGTCGGCTCTTGGCGGGCGGGGCTGCGCGGGTGGATGTCCTGACCCTGGCACGGGTACTCTGAGCATGACGACCCATCGCAAGATCCTGAGCCTGGACGAACTGGCGGCGGCTGCCCGCGACCTGCGCGCGACCGGCCAACGCCTGGTGTTCACCAACGGCTGTTTCGACCTGCTGCACGTCGGGCACGTTCGCTACCTCGCCGCCGCGCGGCGGGAGGGCCATGCCCTGGCGGTCGGCGTGAACTCGGACGAATCGGTGAACCGAATCAAGGGGCCCCGGCGCCCCATCGTGCCCGCAGTCGAGCGCGCGGAGGTCCTGGCGGCGCTCGCATGCGTCGATTTCGTGACCGTCTTCGCGGAGCCCGACCCGCTGCGCGTCATCCTCGCCGTACAGCCGGCGGTGCTGGTCAAGGGCGGCGACTGGTCCGAAGATGCCATCATCGGCGCCGAGGAGGTCAAGCGCAACGGCGGTCGCGTCGTGCGCGTGCCCGTCGTGGAAGGGGCCGGGACGAGCCGCATCATTGACCGGATCCTCGAGCGCTACAGGGAAGATTTGTAATTGGTGTTTAGCGTATAGTGTTTGGTGTTTGGATATTCAGACCGCTGCAGTTAACCTGCAACGCAACGCCCTGAGCTGGTAGCTTAATCAACGTGATCCTGACTCACACCACCGTTGCGTCGTACTTTCAGTTCGAGAATCTGGCGGACTTCCCGGAGATCGCCCACGGCGTCTTCACGCGCTCGCCCGGGCAAAGCGAGCCGCCCTTCGACCGGCTGAACATCAGCCTGTCGGTAGGCGACGACCCCGGTCGAGTGGCCCGCAACCGGGGCTTGGTGGCCGACTGCCTGGGCGCCGCAGCCCTCACCTCGGCGCGCCAGGTCCACGGCAGCGACGTGGTGGTCGTCGACGGCCGCCCGCCCGCATCCCCCCCGGTCGGGGATGCGCTCGTGACCCGCCACGCCGGCACGTTTCTGATGATCGCGGCCGCGGACTGCCAGGCCATCTTAATGTACGACCCGCGGCGCCGGGTCGTGGCGGGCATCCACTCCGGGTGGCGCGGCAGTGTTGCCGACATCGCAGGCCGCACGGTTGCGGTCATGCGCGAGCGCTTCGGCTGCCGCCCGTCCGACATCCGGGCGGGGATCGGTCCGTCGCTCGGACCCTGCTGCGCGGAATTCGTCAACTACCGCACCGAGATCCCGGAAGCGCTCTGGGGCTACCGGCGCGACGGAGTGCTGTTCGACTTCTGGGCCATGACCCGCGGCCAACTGACCCGCAGCGGCGTCCCGGAGGCCCACATCGAGACCAGCGCGATCTGCACTCGCTGCCGCACGGACCTGTTTTTTTCCCACCGCGGCGAGAAGCGCACCGGGCGTTTCCCGGCGGTGATCGGGATTAGGTAAGAGAATGGGTGTTTAGTGTTTTGTATTTTGTGTTTGGGCGAACTGAAAATATGACCCAAGCAACACCCGCGCGGATACGAAACCAAACACCAAACACGAAACACCAAACACAATTTTCCACCATGATCCAATCCCTATCCCAAGTCCTCCGCAACGAGATGATCGCGCCGAATTACGGGCGCATCGCGCTGGCATGCGGCGGCCCGTTCGGCCGCTCCAGGCCCGGGCAGTTCGTCATGCTGGGGTTCCCCGGGAGCATCGACCCGCTCCTGCGGCGCCCGTTCTCGATTCATCGTCTGGTGGTCGATGCCGGGCACACGCGCGGGATCGAGCTCCTCTACAAGACGATCGGACCGGCCACGCGTCGCATGGCCGGGCTCAGACCGGGCGACACCGTCAGCCTCATGGGGCCGCTCGGCAGCGCGTTCCTGATCCCATCCGGGACCCGGCGCATCTACCTGGCGGGCGGCGGGGTCGGGGTTGCCCCGCTCGCGTTCCTGGTCGAGTGGGTGCGCAGCCGGGAACACCCGCCGGCCATGCATCTTTTCCTGGGCGGCCGCAGCCGCGAGGAGCTCGTGTGCGTCGAGGACTTCGAACGGCGCGGGGTGCCCGTGGTCCTGACCACCGACGACGGCAGCTGCGGGGAGCAGTGCCTGGTGACGAACCCGCTCGAAGCGGCCGTCCGGGCGGAGCCGCCGGACCTGGTGCTGGCCTGCGGGCCCAAGCCGATGCTCGCCTGCGTCCTGGGCATCGCCCGGGCGCACGGCGTCTCCTGCCAGGTCTCGATCGAGACCATGATGGCGTGCGGCATGGGGGCCTGTCTGGGGTGCGCCGTGCCCGGCCGGCGGGACCCGGCGCGGTTCCTCCACGCCTGCCTCGACGGCCCCGTTTTCGATTCCGGCGAGATCGACCTTTGAACCGGAGCGGGCAGCTGAAGAACCTAAAAACGTTCCGAAAGGCATTGACTTTGACCCGAGGGCCGTGGTAGGTGCAGGCGACCCTCCCGCAAGGGGGGAGCTCGCCCAGACACCATCCAAAAAAATGAAGCGCGAAACCAGACGGGCGTGGCGGGAACTGGCCTACTTCAGCAGTATCGGCTTTTCCGTTGCGTTCTCGATTTTTATCGGATTGGGCGTGGGGGTCTACCTGGACCGCTGGCTTGAAACCTCGCCATGGTGCACGCTGATCTTCCTGGCGTTGGGGATCGCGGCCGCGTTCCGGAACCTCGGGCTGGCCATCAAGCGGAGCCGCCGGCTTTGAGCGGCGAGGCCCCCGAGCAACAGACCCCGAACGGTGCGGACGACACCATGGAGGTCCAGCGCCGGATCGTGACCTTCGTCACCCGGGCCAACTGGGCGATCCTCGTGGCGGCGACGCTCGGCGCGGCTCTCTTCGCGCCGCTGCCGTTCACGCTGGGGGTGGTCGGCGGCGGGGTGCTCGTGACGGTCAATTTTCACCTGCTCGCCCGCACCTTGCGCAAGGCGCTGACCCCGCCGCACCTGGCCTCGCACCACGTGGTCTTGGCCAAGTACTACGTGCGGTTTCTGATCAGCGGGTTCATCATCTTCGTGCTGATCGCCGGCGGGTTCGTGGATCCGCTGGGTCTGGTGATCGGGCTGTCGGTCGTGGTGGCGAGCATCATCCTGGCGACCATGCGTGAGA
Source organism: uncultured delta proteobacterium (assembly GCA_963791285.1). GTDB lineage: Bacteria > Desulfobacterota > Desulfobacteria > Desulfobacterales > SpSt-501 > SpSt-501. Next base: position 33,793 of record CAWBSC010000003.1, on the reverse strand, counting down.
TCAAAAAAATCCTTTTTTAAGGAGGCGGACCAAGGATGGAACACCCGTATCTGATTCTTTCTCAAATTTTCAGCCTCTTCGGGATGGGGCATTTCGCCCAGGCCTATCCCCACGTGGTCTATTCCTGGCTGGTCATCCTTCTGCTGATCGTCGCTGCGTTCATCGCCACGCGCAGGATCACCCTGGTCCCGGGCAAAGCGCAGAACTTCTTCGAGGTGACCGTCTCCGGCATCGAAGAGTTCATGGTCGATATCACCGGCGAGCACGGGCGGTGGTTCACCCCTTACGCCGCCACAATTTTCCTCTACATCGTGACGTGCAACCTGATCGGGCTTGTCCCCGGGTTCTTCCCGCCGACCGCGAGCATCAACACGACTCTCTCGTGCGCCCTGGTCAGCTTTTTCTTCACGCACTACCTCGGGGTCAAGCACCACGGGATCAAGTACATCAAGCATTTCATGGGGCCGATCTGGTGGATGGTCCCCATCATTTTGCCGATCGAGTTGATCGGGCACCTGGCGCGCATCATGTCGCTCTCCTTCCGTCTGTTCGGGAACATGATGGGCCACGAGCTGGTCCTGATGATCCTGTTCATGCTGGCGGGGGCCTTCTTCGCCCCGCTGCCGATCATGGCCATGGGCATTTTCGTGTCCTTCGTCCAGGCCTTTGTGTTCTTTCTCCTGTCCGCGATGTACTTCGCCGGTGCGATGGAACACGCGCACTGATCCGAGGCAGGAACCTTGCACCGCGCTTAATGGGAGCCTGGAAGAAGCCCCCTAAACTACCCCATCAAAGGAGGAAGACAGAAGTATGGAAGCCAAAGCATTGGAGTTCTTCATCGCCTGTGTGACCGCCGCCGGTTTCGGGATCGCCATCGCCGCTTTCGGGTGCGGCATCGGCCAGGGCCTCGGCCTGAAGTCCGCCGTCGAGGGTATCGCGCGCAACCCCGAGTCCTCGGGTAAGGTGACCGTGACCATGCTGATCGGTCTGGCCCTGATCGAGTCGCTGTGTATCTACGCCTTGGTCGTCGCGCTGATCCTGATCTTCGCGCACCCCCAGGCGGGCGCCATCGCCAAGCTGTTCATGAAGTAAGCTCGATCAGCGGTTTTCGGATTTTCAGGAAAAAGGCTTGCGGGAATCTCCCGCAAGCCTTTTTTCGTCTGCGACCCGGCCGGCGCCTCCGCATGCGGCCTAAAGACTTGCCCTCAACCTGCCGATACAGATCCTGAAAGCGGCCCCCGCCGGGGGGGCCGGCCGCAGGGCCGCAAGAACGCTCTCGGCCAACGGGCCGGGCCTGAGCGGACGGGAGCGGCAGGAAGGTGGCGTGCATGGACGAACGACAGTTTCTCGAAAAGCTGGACCGCATCCGGGACATCCCGACCCTGCCCAGCATTGTCATGGACCTGAACCAGCTGCTCCAGGACCCCGACACCTCGGTTCAACGCATCAGCCAAATCATCGAAAAGGACCAGGCGATCGCGCTGAAAATCCTGAAGCTGGTGAACTCCGCCTTCTACGGGTTCAAGTCCAAGATCAGCGACATCCACAGCGCGGTCATCATGCTGGGGTTCAACGCGGTGCGCAACGCCATCGTGTCGGTCTCGGTGATCGAGGCGTTCGGCAGGAAGCTCCGGCTGGAGGGGTTCGACGTCGCCGATTTCTGGAAGCACTCGCTGGCCGTGGCGGTCACCAGCAAGAACCTGTCCTACAGCACGCGCACCAACTCGCCGGACAACTGCTTCGTGGGCGGGCTCTTGCACGACGTCGGCAAAGTCATTCTGGCCCAGTATTTCCAGGAGGCGTTTGCCGCGATCTGGACCGCCTGCCGTCAGGAGAGGATAGCGTTTCAGGTCGCCGAGCAAAAGGTGATTCCCACCTCGCATGCCGCGATCGGCGCGCACCTGGTCACCCGCTGGCAGTTGCCGCACGGCCTGGCCGATGCCATCCGCCGGCACCACGTCTACGAGCCCCAGAACGAGAACGCGAGTTTCGCCCTGATCATCTACGTGGCCAACGTGATCGTGAACAGCTACAACGAGAACCGCGACTGCGTGATCGACCTGGCCGCCCTGCACCCGGATGGGCGCAAGTTCATCATGAGCGCCGTCCAGAACGTGGGCGACTTCTACGCCAGCATCGCCGAGGAGATCGAATCCGCCTACGCCTTTTTCCTGCCCCGGCGCTGAGCGCCGCCTATCCCTGACGTTTCAGTGCGCCTGCAGAGGCTGCAGCCGCACCCCATCGGGCTAAGCGGGGCGCTGCCTGCCGCCTTCCGCCAGGACCGGTTTGAGGAACTGGCCGGTCGTCGAATAGGGGTTTTGCGCCAGTTCCTCGGGGGTGCCGCTGCCGACGATCCGCCCCCCGCGCCTCCCCGCCTCCCGGTCCCAGGTCGATGAGGTAGTCCGCCGTCTTGATCACATCCAGGTTGTGTTCGATCACGATCACCGTGTTGCCGGCGTCCACGAGGCGGTTGAGGACGTGCAGCAGTCGCCGGATGTCGTCCGGGTGCAGGCCCGTGGTGGGCTCATCGAGCACGTAGACCGTCCGGCCCGTTCCCTTGCGGCCGAGCTCGCGCGCCAGCTTCACCCGCTGAGCCTCGCCGCCGGAGAGGGTCGGGGCGGCCTGGCCGATCGCGACGTACCCCAGGCCCACCTCGGACAGGGTGAGGAGCTTATCGCGGATCGCGCCGATGCGGCCGAAGAACTCGATGCCTTCGTCGATCGTCATCCGCAGGGCCTCCTCGATTGTGCGGCCCTTGTACTTCACCTCCAGGGTCTCACGGTTGTAGCGCCGCCCTCGGCACACGTCGCACGTGACATACACGTCCGGTAGGAAGTGCATCTCGATCCGCAGCGTCCCGTCCCCCTGGCAGGTTTCGCAGCGTCCGCCTTTGACGTTGAAACTGAAGCGCCCGGCCCGGTAGCCTCGGACCCGCGCGTCCGGCGTGCGTGCGAAGAGCTCCCGGATCAGGTCGAAGATCCCGGTGTAGGTGCCGGGGTTCGAACGGGGGGTGCGGCCGATCGGGGACTGGTCGATGTCGACCACCTTGTCCACCTGCCCGGCGCCCGTGAGCCTGCGGTGAGGGGGCACGGCGATCTGCGCGCCGTTCACCTCCCGGACCAGCGCCGGAAAGAGGGTCTCGAACACGAGCGACGACTTGCCCGAGCCGGAGACGCCCGTGACGCCGATGAGACAGCCCAGTGGGAACTCCGCGGTCACGTCCTTCAGGTTGTTGAGCGACGCGCCCTCGAGGACCAGCCGCGGGCCCGACGACCGCCGCCGTTTAGGAATCTCGATCCGCATGCGGCCGGAGAGGTAGCGGCCGGTCAGGGATGCGGGGTCGGCCAGCAGCTCCTCCGGCGATCCGGCGAACACCACCCGGCCCCCCCCGGTCCCGGCGCCCGGGCCCATGTCGACCACGTGATCGGCGGCGAGGATCGTCGCGTGATCGTGTTCGACCACCAGGACCGTGTTCCCCAAATTCCGCAGCTGCAGCAGGGCGTCGAGCAGGCGCCGGGTGTCGTGCGGATGCAGCCCAATGCTCGGCTCGTCGAGTACGTAGAGGACTCCCGCGAGCCGCGAGCCGATCTGGGTCGCCAGGCGGATGCGCTGGCTCTCACCGCCGGAGAGGGTCTGCGCGGGGCGGTCGAGCGTCAGGTAGGTCAGCCCCACGTTTTCGAGGAACTGCAGCCGTTCGACGATCTCGCGCAGGACCCGGCGGGCGATCGCCTCCTCGCGCCCGGCCAGGCGCAGCTCCATGCAGAAACTACGGGCCGCGGCCACCGTCATGGCGCACAACTCCGCGATGCTCCGCCCCGCCAGGGTGACCGCCCGGGCCGCCGCGTTGAGCTTGGTCCCGCCGCACTCGGGGCAGGCGCTGAAGGTCATGAACCGCTTGATCTCCTCGCGGACCGCGTGCGATTCGGTTTCGCGGTAGCGGCGTTCGAGGTTGGGAATGATACCCTCGAACGGCTTCCGGAAGCGGATGCGGCTGGTGCCGCGCTCGAAGAAAAACTCGATCGGCTCCGCGCCCGAGCCCTGGAGCAGCACGGTTCTGAACGCCCCCGGGAGGTCCTGGTAGGGCGTGTGGACCGAAGCCCCGTAGTGGGAGGTCAGGGCCGTGAGATAGTCGTCGAACTGCGGGCCGCGGCGCTTGGCCCAGACGGCCACGGCCCCGTCGCGCAGCGACAGGCGCGGGTCGGGAACGATGAGGTTCGGGTCGAACTCGGAGGTCGTTCCCAGTCCGCCGCACCGCGGGCAGGCTCCCTGCGGGGAGTTGAAGGAGAAGCTGGCGGGCGTGAATTCGGGGTAGCTCAGCCCGCACCCGGTGCACGCCGCCGTGTCGCTGTAGAGCAGGGGGGCCGTGCCGGCGATATCCACCAGCACCCGGCCGCCTCCCTGGGCCAGTGCCAGCTCGATCGAGTCCGCCAGACGGTTGCGGATCGACTCCTTGACGACGATGCGGTCGACCACCACCTCCACCGTGTGCGGTCCCCGGCCGGGCGGCCGCACCGCCTCCTCGACGTCCACCGTCACCCCGTCGATCCGGATCCGGGCGAACCCCTCCTTTCTCAGGCGCCGCAGCAACTTGTCGAGGGAGCCCGCTCCGTCGGCGGCCACCGGGGCCAGGATGGACACCCGGGAGCCGGCGGGCAACCGCTCCACCTGGTCCACCATCTGGTCGATGGATCGCGCGGTGATCGGGGTTCCGCAGCGGTGGCAGTGCGGCCGGCCGACGCGGGCGTAGAGCAGCCGGAGGTAGTCGTAGATCTCCGTCACCGTGCCCACGGTCGAGCGGGGGTTGTGCGCCGCCGTTTTCTGTTCGATCGCGATCGCCGGGGACAGGCCTTCGATGACGTCCACATCCGGCTTTTCCATGCGCTCCAGGAACTGGCGCGCATAGGTCGACAGGGATTCCACGTAGCGCCGCTGCCCTTCCGCATAGAGCGTGTCGAAGGCCAGCGTGGACTTGCCCGATCCGGAAAGCCCGGTCAGGACGGTCAAGCGCCCCTTGGGGATTTCGACGTCCACGTTTTTCAGGTTGTGCTGCCGGGCGCCGCGGATGATGATGGCCTCTGATTGCATCGCGACCTCGTAGAAATGTCCTCTTAACCAGTCGGATATGCTCCTGATTTTGGCCCGCAATCCCTAAAAATCAGCTGAAATCAATGGCTCGCAGGTACGTGCGCGGTTTTCAGCCCCGCGCCGGCCACCTCCCGTCGCGCCCGGCCGGGCCGCAATGCTATGCGGCGTGCATTCTGTTTTATAATATGTTTTATTTCATAATGTTATAATGCGCGCGGGTTCATTTGATAGATTGGAACATGCAAGAAAAAGGCCGGAATTTTTCCGGCCGTGGCGCGCGCTGCAGCCATGTCCGTTCCGTTCTCAAAGCCGGGATGCTTTAATGAAAATAGTCGAAAAGGATAGAAAATGATAGATTTTTAGAGATCTATGCATGGACCCAGCGGATGCTCGCCGGATGGATGACCGAAATTGTTTGGAAAATTTGCGTTCTCTCCGGATCGTCCAATATCAGCCTTGGCCGTTGCAGCGGGCTGGTTATGCACCTGATAACAAGTAGATATAAATTGTTGATAAGAGGGGAGGGCGAACTCGCCAATCCCATAAATCCAGGTTTGACTCCCCACGACCGTTGTCCTAAAAGGCTCGCTCATGGCCGAGGTTCGCTCGGCCATGAGCGAGTGATGTTAACACCGGGTTCAAGTGCCTCGACCTCTCTTCGGCAGCCATCGGCGGAGCTGACACGTTTCATGGAAAAGGGTTGGAAAGAAATACGAACGGCGTTGAAGAAACGTGTCGAGGCTCACAGCTACCGGATGTGGATCGAACCGCTGGAGGCCAGCCCGGGGGGTGAAGACACCGAGTGGGTGATCACCTGCCCGAACGCGTTTTCCCGCAAGCGGGTTCAGGACCACTTCGGCGCGGTGATCGCCGCCGAGTTCCAGCGCATCCTGGGCCGGGCGGACCTGCAGATCGCCTACCAGGTGGCCGGTCGCAGCAACGGGCAGAAGCTCGACCCCGGCTTCATTCAGCTCCCGCTGCCGAGTGAAACGATCCGGCCCCACAACGGCCGCTTCCTGCGTCGCGATTTCACCTTCGACCAGTTCGTGGTCGGCTCCAGCAACGACTTCGCGTATTCGGCTTCCCTGTCCCTGGCCTCGCGGCGGGAGTCGCAGCAATCGGCCCTGTTCCTCTTCGCCGGCACCGGCCTGGGCAAGAGTCACCTGTCGCAGGCCATCGGCCATCACATCCTGAATCAGAACCCCGACGAGCGGGTCTATTACATGACCGCCGAGGACTTCAGCAACGAGATGGTCCAGGCGTACCGGTACGACACGATCGACAAGTTCAAGTCCAAGTACCGTGACCACTGCGACGTGCTGCTGCTGGAGGACGTGCACGTCCTGGCCGGCAAGGAGCGGACCCAGACCGAGCTGGCGATGACGCTGGACACCCTCTCCGAGTCGGGCAAGCGCATCATCTTTTCGAGCTGTCACCGCCCGTCCGAGATTCCCAAGATCCACGACAAGCTGCGCTCGCGATTCTCCTCGAGCCTGATCTCGGCCATCGACCCGCCCAACTACCGCACGCGCGTCCGCATCCTGCAGCGGAAATCGGAGCTGCTCGGGTACCGCATTCCGCTGGCAGTGGTCGACTATCTCGCCGCCGAGCTGCAGGACGACATCCGCCAGCTCGAAAGCGGATTGAACGGGGTCGCGGCCAAATCCTCGCTTCTGGGGGTGCCCATCGACCTCTCGCTGGCGGAAAGCGTCGTCAAGCACATCGTCAGCCAGCGGAAGAAGATCACCCTGGAGCTGATCAAGAAGATGACCTGCAAATATTACAATGTCCCGGTCGAGGATCTCGTCTCGCGTTCCCGCAAGCAGAACCTCGTGCGGCCGCGGCAGATGGCGATTTACCTGTCCCGGCGTTACACCGATGCGCCCCTTCAGAGCATCGGCAAGGCCTTCAATCGCTACCATGCCACCGCCCTGCACTCCATCCACAGCATCGAAAAGGGCATCAAGAACGACGGCGCCGTCCGCCAGCAGGTGGAGTTCTTCCGGCAGAAGCTCGAGTCCGGCAAACTTTAAAACCCCTTTCGGAAACGATGAAAGGGGTTTTAAAATTTGTTTGGAAGGTGTCGCACCACTCCAACCTACCCACCCAACCCTACCCACTCCATAAACTCAACACCCCGTTACTGCAGCTTCACCGGCAGGTCCTCGCCGCCGTCCATCTCGCTCATGACCTCCATCACGATCTTCTGATCCCTCTCGATCGCACAGCGGATGCGAATGGCGCAGTGGCTGCGGCAGACCCGGTCCTCGGACTTAAAATGCCCGAAACAGCCCAGCCGCAGGGTCGTGGATATGCGGCGAACGGTCATTTTTTTCTTCAACGGCCTTCTACCTCCATGAGCGACAGCAGCTCAGCGTGAATCCCCCCGTTGGTGGCGAGGATTTCGCGTATCTCCGCCCCCACCGGGTGGTTCTGAAAATCGGTGACCGTCCCGCCGGCCTCGCGCACCAGCAGCGACCCGGCCGCCGCGTCCCACGGCTGCACGTGATCCCAGTAGCCCCCGAACCGGCCGCACGCCACGTAGCAAAGGTCGAGCGCGGCCGAGCCGAGGCGCCGGACCCCCCGTGCCCGTCGCAGGCAGCGTAGGAAGCGGGCGCCCAGAGCATCGAAGTCCGCCTCGAGGTCGTACGGGAACCCGGTGGCGAGCAGCGATTCGGACAGCTCGGCCTCGGGGGGCGATACGTGGATCGGCTGGCCGTTGAGACGGGCGCCGGCCCCCTCGACAGCCGAGAAGAGCTCCCCGTCGAGGGGGTTGAGCACCACCCCGACCTGCACGGCGTCGCGGAAAGCGTAGGCGATCGACACCGCGAAGAACGGCACCTGGTGGGCGTAATTGACCGTGCCGTCCAGGGGGTCGACGATCCAGCGGTGGTCCGAAGACGCGCCCGCCTGGGTCCCGCTCTCCTCGGCCACGATCGCGTGCTCGGGGAAAACCTCGCGGATGGTCCGCACGATCTCGGCCTCGGAGGCCAGGTCGGCGTCGGTCACCAGGTCGATCGGGCCCTTCTTGGCGACCGTGCTGAGATGCCCTATCCGGGAACGCAGAATATCCGCGCTGCGGTAGGCGGCTTTGACCGCAACGCGGGACACCGTGGTTAAATCCATGGGCCAGTTATATCGCTTTTGGAGGTTGTGTCAACCGCAATGCCTTGTGGTCGCATCGCAGAAGCCGGGCTCCGGTTCGCCATCCGGGACCCTGTCATCCGGCCGATTTTCACCGGGTTCGGCGGGGGCGATCCGGAGCGCCTCGACCATGGATTGCACGCGTCCGATCAGGGGCGGGAGGGTCCCGGGCGTGACGGCGCTCAGGGCGACCCCGCCGTGGCGTCGGCTGAGGTTGGCGGCGACTTCGGGGTCCACCAGGTCGATCTTGTTGAACACCTTGAGGAGGGGTTTGCCCTCGATGTGGAGCTCGCCGATGATCTTTTCTACGGATAGGATCTGGTCTTCGAAGCGCGGGTTGCTGGCGTCGATCACGTGCAGCAGCAGGTCGGCGTTTTCGAGCTCCTCGAGCGTCGCCCGGAACGCCACCATCAGGTCCTGCGGCAGATCGCGGATGAACCCGACGGTGTCGGTCACGATCACCTCGAGGTCCCGCGGGAAGCGCAGCCGGCGGCTGGAGGGGTCCAGGGTGGCGAAGAGCCGGCTTTCGGCCAGCACCCGGCTCCGGGTCAGACTGTTCAAGAGCGTGCTCTTGCCCGCGTTCGTGTAGCCGATGATCGAGAGCACCGGCAGGTTGCGTTTGTCGCGCTTCGAGCGCCGCTGGCGCCGGTGGCGGCGCACTTCCTCCAGCGCGTCCTCGAGCTGGTTGATGCGCTTGCGCACCCGGCGGCGGTCGACCTCGAGCTTCGTCTCGCCCGGGCCCCGGCCGCCGATGCCGCCCGCCAGGCGCGACATGGCCGTGCCTTTGCCGAGGAGGCGCGGCAGCAGGTATTTCAGCTGGGCCAGCTCGACCTGGAGCTTACCCTCGCGGGATTGGGCGCGCTGAGCGAAAATGTCCAGGATCAGCTGCGTGCGGTCGATGACTTTGATCTCCACCTGGTCGGTGATCGAACGGATCTGGCTCGGGTTCAGCTCCTGGTCGAAGACGATGATCGTGGCCCCTTCCTGGAGGGCCTGGATCGCGAGGTCCCGCAGCTTGCCGGAGCCGATGAGGAAGCGGTGGTCCACCTGGTCGCGCAGCTGGACGACGCTGCCGACGACCTCGACCCCGCCCGAACGCGCGAGCTCCTTGAGCTCGGCCATCGACTCCTGCGGCACGGCGGCGCGACGCGGTCGAGACTCCGACCAGCAGCGCGCGCTCGCGCGCGTCGCCGGCCGAGCGGGCCACCACCACGCGCGAAAGCTCGCCCTCGAGCGCCTGGATCATCGCCGTGCAGTCGATGTCGAGCTCGGCGGGTGACAGCGGCGGCAGGAGGCGGTGCGGGAGGCGTTCGGCGGTGCCGGGGAGCAGGTGCGCCACGTGGACCGAGCGCGGGTAGCCGTCCGCGGCCATGCCGACCGCGGCCATGAGGTCCAGGCGCAGCAGCGCCAAGTCCGTGAGGTCGTCCTGGGTCAGGGGATCGCCGTTCAGGTGGGTGTGAACACAGCGCAGGCCGCTGAGGCGTCCGGGAGCGGCTCGGTAGTCGTCGGTCGCAGGGATGACGATGCGGCGAGTGTCGCCGACCACGATGAACACGATCCGGCCGGAGCGTTCGATCAACACCCCGATCTGGCGCCGGATCTCATGCGACAGCAGGCAGAGGTCGCGGGCGAGCTCGGGCGTGACGAGGACCTCGGGCGGCATGCGTCGCCGGTAGAGGTTTTCCAGGCGACGGGTCTGGTTTGGCTTGAGACCGGCGCAGTTGCCGTAGATGCGTTTCATTCAGAGCGGGGCCGCGGATGCTTTCATAGCCGCAAACATAAGACCGAAGACCCCGTCGCGGAAGGGGGGAGTCGTGTTCACGCGTTGCCGCGCATGGCCTCGGGCGCCAGGTTTTCGAAGCGGGTGTAGGCGTTCAGGAACGTCAGCTTGATGTCGCCGGTCGGGCCGTTGCGCTGTTTGGCCAGGATGATCTCGGCCGTGCCCTTGTTGGGGTTGTTTTCCTCCTTGTTGTACACTTCGTCGCGATAGATGAAGGCGACCACGTCGGCGTCCTGTTCAAGCGCGCCCGACTCCCGCAGGTCGGACAGCCGCGGGCGCCGGTCGGTGCGCTGCTCGAGCATGCGGTTGAGCTGAGACAGGGCGATGACCGGCAGGTTGATCTCCTTGGCGAGCGCCTTGAGCGAGCGGCTGATCTCGGAGATCTCGAGGTCGCGCCGCTCGGCGCCGGCCCGGCCCTGCATCAGCTGCAGGTAGTCGATCACGATCAAACCGATGTTCTTGTCCATCTTGAGGCGGCGCGCCTTGGCGCGGACCTCCATGGCCGTGAGGCTGGCGGAGTCGTCGATGAAAATGGGGGCGGCGGACAGGACCCCGGCGGCGTCGGTCAGGCGCTGCCAGTCCTCCATGCTGAAAAAACCGCTGCGCAGCCGCGAGGAGTCGATGCGCGCCTCGGCACACAGCAGGCGCAGCGAGAGCTGCTCCTTGGACATCTCGAGCGAGAACACGGCCACCGGCACCCCCGCCTCCACCGCCGCGTTGCGTGCGATGTTGAGGGCGAGCGCGGTCTTGCCCATGCTCGGCCGCGCGGCCAGGATGATCAGGTCGGAGTTCTGCAGCCCGGAGGTCAGGTTGTCCAGCTGGCCGAAGCCGGTCGGTACCCCCGTGACGAGGCTCTTGTTCTTCTGCTTTTCCTCGAGGAAGTCGATGTTGACGTCGATCAGCTTGCTCAGGGGGTAGAAGGCCTGGCGGGCCTTCTGGTCGGCGATCTCGAAAATCGCGTTCTCCGCGAAATCGACGATCTCGTCGGTCGGCCCCTGCTCCTGGAAGCAGCGTTTGGAGATGGCGTTGGCCTTTTCGATCAGACGCCGCAGCACGGCCTTGTCGTGCACGATGCGGGCGTAGTGCTGGGCGTTGGCCGCCAGCGGCACCACGTCGACCAGGCGGGCCAGAAAAGCGGCGCCGCCCACGGCCTCCAGGTGCCCCTTCTCCTTGAGGTGGTTGTTGAGCGTGACCAGGTCGATCGGCTCGGCCTTGTCGAACAGGTCGGTTATGGCTTCGTATATCTTCTGGTGGGCCGTGCGGTAAAAATCGGCGGCCGACAGGGTCTCGACCACTTCCAGGAGGGCCGTGTTGTCGACCAGGATGGCGCTGAGAAGGGACTCCTCCGCCTCGATGTTCTGCGGCGGGATGTGCATCGGGTCGGGCGGCGTGGTCGGGGCGTGGGTGTTCTTTTCGGCCATGGGCTGCATCCTATGCGGTCAGGCGCCCGGGTGCGCCGTTCCGGGAGGGGAGGGTCCCTCCCGGGTCAGCGGCACGGTCGGCCGGGCGCCACCGCCGGGCGACCCCGAGGCGCTGCGGCAGGTCTGCTGCAGCGACCGGCAGCACGAAGCGCTGCACCGAAGCCTAAGCGGGTCGAACCAGCGAAACCCGAATCAGGCTTCGGGGGTGATCTCGACCGTGATTTCCGGCTCCACGCCCTTGTAGACGCGGATGGGGACCTTGTAGGTGCCCAGTTGCTTGATCGGTTCGCTCAGCAGCACCATCCGCTTTTCGACGGTGATGTTCTGTGCGGCCAGCGCATCCAGGATGTCCCTCACCGTCACGGAGCCGTAGAGCCGGTCTTCTTCGGCCACCTTGCTCGCGATGCGGCAGACCACCCCCCCGAGCCGCTGGGCCATCTCCTCGGCCAGCTTGCGCTCCTTGGCGATCTGCAGCTCGAACTTGGCCTTTTCCTGCTCGAGGCGTCTGCGGTTCGCCGGGGTGGCCGTCAGGGCCATGCTCTGGGGCAGCAGGTAGTTGCGGGCGTATCCCGGCTTGACCTCGACCTCGCTGCCGATGATCCCCAGGGACTCGATGGTTTGGGTGAGAATGACTCGCATACGGTTTCCTCCAGAGTGTCGCCGCCGGCGCCTCAGACGGGCGCAAGCGGCTTTCCTATTTTTCTAAAGTTGAACCACGTGTCGAAGAACCCGACGGCAACGACCCCCAGCATCACCACCTGCTGCAGTGCGATCAGTGCGTACAGCACGATGCGGGCGATGCGCGGGATCTGCTTTTTACGGAAAAAATAGGCGATGATCGCCATCCCCTGGAAAAAGTACACCAGCATGAGGACGACCAGCCCGTTCAACCCGACGGTCTTGGCGGCCAGGCTCGGCACCAGCAGCAATATGCCGCAGGCGATCACCGGCCACACCAGCAGTTCGGGCGCTTTCCAGTGGTCGAGGGGGCCGTAGTCGGGCACCGGCAGCCCCCAGCGCCGGAACAGCACCCGCGCGCTCAGGAAGCTGACCCACACGGCCATCAGGGTGGAGCCGATCACCAGCGCCGGCATCATGCCGACCATGACCTGCTGGATCACGTCCATCGCATCTTCGAGAAACTGGATCTGGTCCGGGGACAGACCCATTTCCCGATACAGGCTCAGGGTCAGCTCCAGGTTGTTCCGGACCCCCGCCGCCAGAGTGCCCATGAAGCCCCGGCCCGTGAAAAGGCCGAAGACCCACAGCCCCACGGCCGCGGCCCCGAAGACCGCGCCGCACACGGCGGACACCATGTGCTCCAGCGGCCACCGGCGAGCCATCAGCTCGCCCATGAGGGCCCCCATCATGATCAGCGACCCGAAGAACAGCAGCTCGAGCCCGCCGCCCAGCACCACGACATAGGCCAGGGAGGCCGCGGCGACCGTCCATCCCCCCTTGCTGCCGAGTTTGGCCCGGTAGAAGACGAGGGGAACGGGAATCAGGGCCGACCCCATCAGTCCGACGATCGGGGCCAGCGCGCAGACGGTGACGGCCAGGCAGGTGATGAGCGTGCCTGTGACGATGTGCTTGTTCATGTCCCCGGTGCGTGCCGGCGGTTTCCGGAGGGGCGCACCCGACGTGCACCCGGGCGGCGCCTCGAGCGGGGCCGGCGTCCCCGGTCGTGCGGGCACTCCGGCGCGACCCCGGTTGCGTTAGCCTTGATCGATGGAACCGACGAACGGCAGCAGCGCAATGGTCCGGGCGCGCTTGATCGCATGGGTCAGGGAGCGCTGGTGCCGTGCACAGCAGCCGGAAATGCGCTTCGGGATGATCTTGCCGCGCTCGGTGATAAAGTAACGGAGCATGCGCGGGTCCTTGTAATCGATCACCAGGGTGCTGTCCGCGCAGAAGCGGCAGACTTTGCGGCGATGGAAGACACGGCGTTTGCGTTTGGGGCCGCCGGGCGGCTTGGAATCTCTGCTTGCGGGTGCGGGCATGGGTTAGGCCTCCTGCTGGGGGTCCGCGGAATCAGTCGGTTGGGGGGCTGCGGCCTGCGGCGCCGGCTCGGCGGCTTCGGGCGCCGCCGGCGGGACCGCGGGCGTGATGGTCGCGGCATTTTCGGAAGGTTTCTGCGCCGAGGCTTCGGCCTTGGCCATTTCTTCCTGGATGCGCTCGAGGTTCGGCTCGCTGTCACGCAGCACCGACATGTGCTTCAGCACGCGCTCGTCGATGCGGAAGAAGCGCTCCATCTCGTTGACCAACTGGCCGGACCCGCAGAAGTCGAAGCGCACGTAATAGCCGCGCTCCTTCTTGCGGATCGCGTAGGCCAGCCGCCGCGACCCCCATTCCTCCATGCGGAGGAGGGTTCCGCCCATCTGGGCCATGACTTCCTTCACTCGGTCGATGACCGGCCGACGCAGGTCCTCGGTGAGATCCGGATCCAAGATAATAAAGGTCTCGTACCGTCGCATGATGTCTCCTTTCGGGTGTCAAGCCCCGGGGTCACGCCCCGGAGCAAGGATGACGACGATGAAGGGTTGAAAAAGCGGCTATTTAGCAGACCGACCGATGTCCGTCAACAGCTTTTTGCGGGACAGCTCCCGGTCCGCCCGGCTGCGGGGTCGGGCGCCGGCCCGAAACGGGGGGCTGAAGGCAGGGAGGAGCGGGACGGGCGCTACTCGAAAAGGTTGTACTTCAGGATCGCCCCGAGGGCGGAGATCCCGTCCTTCCATCCGATTTTTTTGCCCTCCTCGTACGTCCGCCCGGAATAGGAGATCCCGACCTCGTAGATGCGGCAGCCTCTCCGGCGGGCCATCCGGCCCAGGCGGGCGGTCAGCTCGGGGTCGATGCCGAAGCGCTCCGAGCGCAGCTGCGGCCGGATTTCGTCCAGGACCTCCCGGCGCATGACCTTGTAGCAGCTCTCCATATCCGAGAGGTTGAGGTTCGTCAGCATGTTGGAGAGCGTGGTCAGGAGGCGGTTGCCGACCTGGTGCCAGAAATAGAGCACGCGGTGCGGGCGGCCGCTCAGGAAGCGGGAGCCGAAAACCGCATCCGCCTTGCCGTCCATGATCGGCCGCAGGAGGACCTCGTACTCGCCGGGGTCGTATTCCAGGTCGGCGTCCTGAATGATCACGATGTCCCCGGTGGCCGCCGCAAAGCCCGTGCGCAGCGCCGCCCCCTTGCCGCGGTTGTGCGCGTGCCGCAGGATTTTATAACCGCCGGCCAGGCTGTCCATGATTTCCCGGCTGCCGTCCGTCGAACAGTCGTCGACCAGGATCATCTCGCGCCGCAGGCCGAACAGGGGGGCCTGCTCGACCGCCGCGACGACGCGCCTCAGGGTCGCGGCCTCGTTGTAAACCGGGATGACGATGCTCACGCTCGCGAACATGGCGGATCTCCCCCGTCGCGCCGGCGGACCCTCTCGGCCGCGGCATCCATCGATGTACGAGGGAGAGAATCAGATCAGCGGGTTTTTTGCAATGGGCAGGCCTGGCGCCGGGCCCGGGCGTTGGGGCAACGTCCGGACAGGCCTGAATGAAAAAGCCGAACCCGTTGGCGGGTTCGGCTTCGATCTTCTGGTGGGCTGCCGCAGAATCGAACTGCGAACCTAATGATTAAGAGTCATTTGCTCTGCCTAAGTTGAGCTAGCAGCCCGTAAACGATCGGCGTACCTATCAGGTTCACATGGGGATGTCAAACGGTTTATCGGGCGGCTCGGCCGAACCCATCTCGAAAATAGCGGATCACGGCGGCAGGCAACGCCGCATGGGGCCGGCAGATGCATTTCGGATAGGGGTTCTACTGTCGCCACGGCGGCTTTGCGCGCGACCAGCCGTCCTTCTTCAGGCGCTTGCGGTCGAGCTTCTTGCCCTTGGCGGTGCGCAGCTTGAGGGACTCGGGCACGTGCGCCCCCTTTTCGGCCCGGCCCATGTCCATGGCGAAGCTGCCCGGCATCGCCACCGGTTCGGCCGCAGCCTTCGGGGCGCGGCGGTCCTCGGGCGTTTCCTTCGGCAGCGGCGGCCCGGTGAACGTGCCGGGCGGCACCGCCTCGGTCGTGAACAGGCCTTCGCCCGCCGGGGTGAGCGTCCGGCCGTTTTCGGCCAGCAGCTGCACGTTCACCGCCAGGATCACCGGGTCGGGGTCGATGCGCCGCCCCAGCCGCTCGGCCATCGCGCGGTCGGCGGCCAGGAGGACTCCCGGCGCGGCGGGCGCCCGGATGCCCTCGGCGTGCACGTGCGGGTAGGCCCGGCGGCGGATGAACGCGAACAGCAGCTTCGGGAGCGGCGCACCGGGAGGCGCGGGCGGGGTCATCGGGCGGCTGCGGGTGCGGATGCGATCCTCCGCAAGCTCGAGACCGGCCTCCGGGACGCTCAGCAGCACTTCGCGGATGTGGGAGGGGTTGACGTGCCGCCAGCCGTCTTCCTCGTGCAGGGCCTTGAGGAGGTCCTTGACGCGCACGAACCCGTCCGGGTCCGGCACCAGGCCGAACTCGTCCGGCCGTCGGCCGAGCACGTAGGTCAGCATTTTGGCAAGCCCCTGAGGGGAGCGCGATCGGTCCACTGCCTTGACCCCCTATACCCGTTCTGGTATTTTGCCGCATCCCGCGCGGAAGTCAACCGCGCCCGACCGGATGGACCCGTAAACCGTCTAAGATCAGACGGCTTTGTAAAAAATCTCCAGATTCAAGGCGCGCGACTCTCGTGTCAGGAGGCGTACTCCCCGTACGCCGCAGTGGCAACGAGATGAAGCGCAACACAGAAGCTGGGCGTTTTACGAAGTCGTCCAACCTGAAAGGATAATCGCATGAGAGCCCCCGTCGCATCCCGCCGCCTCTACGCCCGCGCCCAGAAATCGATCCCGGGCGGGGTCAACAGCCCCGTGCGGGCCTGCAAGTCGGTCGGGTCCGACCCGCTCTTCATCCGCAGCGCCGAGGGCGCGGTCATCGTCGACGCCGACGGCAACCGGTACATCGACTACATCGGGTCGTGGGGGCCGATGATCCTGGGCCACCGCCATCCCGCCGTGATGCGCGCGATCGTCCAGGTGCTCGGGCGCGGCACGAGCTTCGGAGCGCCGACCGACCTCGAGATCACGCTGGCGGAAATGGTGATCGCGGCCGTGCCGTCGGTCGAGATGGTGCGCATGGTCAACTCGGGGACGGAGGCCGCCATGAGCGCCGTCCGCCTCGCCCGGGGCTTCACCCGGCGCGATCTCGTGATCAAGTTCGACGGCTGCTACCACGGGCACGCCGACACGCTGCTGGTGGCGGCCGGCTCCGGGGTCGCGACGCTGGGCATCCCCGGCAGCCCGGGGGTGCCCGACGCCACCGCGGCCGCCACCCTGTCGCTGCCCTTCAACGACGTCGAGGCCTTCACCCGCGTCATGGACACCCAGGGCGCGCAGGTGGCCTGCGTGATCGTCGAGCCGGTGGTCGGCAACATGGGGCTGGTGGCCCCGGTCAAGGGCTTTCTCCAGACCCTGCGCAAGCTCACCGCAACGCACGGCGCGCTCTTGATCTTCGACGAGGTCATGACGGGCTTCCGCGTGGCCTACGGCGGGGCGCAGGCGCTCTACAAGATCAAGCCGGACCTGTCCTGCTTCGGCAAGATCATCGGCGGCGGACTCCCGGTCGGGGCCTACGGCGGCCGCCGCAAGATCATGGCGCACATCGCGCCGCAGGGGCCGGTCTACCAGGCCGGCACGCTGTCGGGCAACCCGCTGGCCATGGCGGCCGGGATCGCCACTCTGAAGCAGCTCCAGAAGAAGGGGGTCTACGAAAAGCTCGAGGCCCGGAGCGCGCGGCTCTGTGCGGGCCTAGCCCGGGCTGCCGCGGCGGCCGGCGTTCCGGCTCAGGTCGACCACGTCGGCTCCATGGTCGGCATGTTCTTCTGCCCGGACCCGGTGCGCAGCTTCGACGACGCCAAGAAATGCGACCTGCCGCTCTTCGCGAAATTCTACCAAGGCATGCGGCAGGAGGGCATCTACCTCGCCCCCTCGCAGTTCGAGGCGCTCTTCGTTTCCGCCGCCCACACCCGCGAGCAGATCGACCGGACGGTCGCCGCGGCGCGCAAGGTGCTGAGCCGGATCCGGTGAGCTCCCCGACAGGCGACGGGCTGAACGCAACCGGCATACAGGCGTCCTGCCCGGCCGCGTTCAGCCCCGGTTTTCTGCGGAGAGCCCCGGCATCGCTTTCCCAAACACCACAACACCCAAATACCTGACACTCCCCCATGGACATGACCCGCAACCTCATCCCGGCGGACGTCCGCTGCGTCCACCTGATCGCGGTCTGCGGCACCGCCATGGGCGCGCTCGCCTGCCTGCTCAAGGACCTCGGCCTGGAGGTGACCGGCTCCGACCAGAAGATCTACCCCCCGATGAGCCGCTTTCTCGCCGAGCGCGGGGTGCGCATGTTCGACGGGTTCCGGCCCGAGAACCTGGCGCACCGGCCGGACCTGGTGGTCGTGGGCAACGCGGTCCCGCGGACGAACCCGGAGGCGGTCGAACTCGAGCGGCTGGGGCTCGCCTTCTGCTCGATGCCCCAGGCGGTGAACCGCTTCGTCGCGGCGGGCCGACAGGCGCTCATGGTCGTCGGGACCCACGGCAAGACCACGACCTCCGCGCTCCTGGCGTGGATGCTCCACGCGGCGGGGCGCGACCCCGCGTTCGTCATCGGCGGGATCCTGGCCGATTTCGGCAGCAACTACCGGCTGGGCGGCGGCCGGCAGATCGTCATCGAAGGGGACGAGTACGACACGGCCTTCTTCGACAAGGGGCCGAAGTTCCTGCACTACCGTCCCGCCGTGACCGTGCTGACCGGCGTCGAGTTCGACCACGCGGACATCTACCGGGACCTCGAGCACGTGAAGGCGGCCTTCCGCCGGCTCGTCCTCGGGTTGCCGGCCGGCAGCCTGCTCGTGGCCTGCGACCGGGAGCCCGACGTGGACGCGGTCCTCGCCGGCACGGCGGCGGCGGTCCGGCGGTACGGTCAGGACGCCGCGTCCGACTGGCGCCTGGGCGCGGTGGAGGTCCGCCCGCCCTGGACGTCCTTCGAGGTCCTGAAAGACGGTATGCCGTTCGCCCATTTCCGCACGCGGTTGATCGGCACGCACAACCTGCTCAACGCCCTCGCGGACGTCGCCGTCGCGGACCACCTCGGCCTTTCGGTCGCTGAGATCGGCGCCGCGCTGGAGAGCTTCGGAGGGGTCAAACGCCGCCAGGAGATCCGCGGCGAGCGGCGCGGCATCGTGGTGATCGACGACTTCGCCCACCACCCCACGGCCGTGCGCGCGACGGTCGCGGCCGTGCGCTCCTCGTATCCGGGCCGGCGCCTCGTGGCCGTGTTCGAGCCGCGCACCAACTCGAGCATGCGCAAGATCTTTCAGAGCGCCTACGCGGAATCTTTCGACGCGGCCGACCTCGTCTGCATCCGCCGGCCCTCCATGCTGGAGAAGGTCCCGGAAGCCGAGCGCTTCTCCGCGGAGACGCTCGCCGCCGACCTCGCGCGGCGCGGGAAGAATGCGCATTTCTTCGCGGACACCGCGGCCATCATCGATTTCATCGTCGCCGAGGGCAACCCCGGCGACGTCGTGCTGATCATGTCCAACGGCGGTTTCGACAACATTCACGAAAAGCTGCTGGCCGCCCTTTAAAGGAAACGCCGTGGAACTCACCATCCTGATGCCCTGCCTCAACGAGGCCGAAACCCTCGGGCGCTGTATCGAAAAGGCGCGCGCGTTTCTCGAGCGCGCCGGGGTCGACGGCGAGGTGCTGGTGGCGGACAACGGCAGCAGCGACGGGTCGCCCGCCATCGCCGCCGCGCGGGGCGCGCGGGTCGTCCCGGTCGCCGAGCGCGGCTATGGAGCCGCGCTGCGGGGCGGGATCGCGGCCGCGCGCGGCCGCTACGTCGTGATGGGCGATGCGGACGACAGCTACGATTTCTCCGACCTGGGCGGTTTCCTGGACGCGCTGCGCGGGGGCGCGACCTCGTCATGGGCAACCGCTTCCGCGGCGGCATCCGGCCGGGCGCCATGCCCGTGCTGCACCAGCGCTTCGGCAACCCGGTGCTGAGCTTCATCGGGCGGCTGTTCTTCAAGATCCCGGTGCGCGATTTCCACTGCGGCCTGCGCGGCTTCCGCACGGATGCCATCCGCGCGCTCGAGCTGCGCACCGCGGGCATGGAGTTCGCCAGCGAGATGGTGGTGCGCGCCGCGCTCGAGCGGCTGACGGTGGTCGAGGTGCCCACGACCCTCGCGCCGGACGGCCGCTCGCGTCCGCCGCACCTGCGGACCTGGCGCGACGGCTGGCGCCACCTCAAGTTCCTGCTGACGTTCTGCCCGCGCTGGCTCTTCCTCTATCCCGGGGTCGTTTTCCTGCTGGCGGGAGTGGTGGTGGTCGCGCTGCTCTTCGCCGGGCCCGTGTGGGTCGGCGGCGTGGGGTTCGAGACCAAGACGTTCATGGCCGGTTGCCTGTGCCTGCTGGTGGGGGTGCAGAGCCTCACCTTCGCCCTGATGGTGCGGCGCTACGCGTCCCGCCAGGGCTTCCTGCCGCGCCACCCCCGCTTCGCGGACCTTCTCGACCGGGTGACGCTGGAACGACTGGCCCTCGGCGCGTTGCTGCTGTTCGTGGCCGGGTGCGGCGGCATCGCCTGGTGTTTCACCGCCTGGTGGAGCGCCTTCTTCGGCCCGTTCGACAGCCCGCCGGCCACCCGCCTGATGGTCCTGAGCATCACCCTGCTCGCCGCGGCGGTGCAGGTGTTTCTGACGGCCTTCCTGGTCGCGGTCATGGACGCCGGCGACGATTCCCGGTCTCGGTGACCGCATGTCGACCTACGCCCGGCTGACGTGGCGATTCCCCGAATGGGCGGCCTTCGCGCTGACCTTCGGGGTGGTGCTGCTGCCCGCGCTTCTGAACGGGTTCCCCTTCCTGTTCCCCGACTCCTGGGGGTACTCCGGTGCGTGCCCGGACGAGATGCGCAGCCCCGTGATCGGCTGCGCCATGCGGCCCTTCACCTGGCTCGCCGGGCACTGGGCCTATGCCATCGTGCAGTGTGCGGTGACGGCGTTCACCGTCGTCCTGCTGTGGTCCCGGGCCCTGAAGCGCCGCGGCACGCTCGCGTTGGGGGCGGCGCTGCTCCTGTCGGGGGTCGGCCTGTTCGCGGGCTGGGTCATGGCGGACGTGTGGACGCTGACCGGCCTGATGGCGCTCTTCGTGGTCCTGGTCGAGTTTCACCCGGCCGCGGCCGTGCTGGCGGCCTTTGCCTGGGCCGCGCACTTCGGCAACTTCCCCGTCCTGGCCGTCACCGCCGGCGCGATGCTGCCCTGGGTGCGCGACCGGGTGCGCTGCGGGGTCCGGCTGGGCCTGTGCGTGGCCGGGGCGGTCCTCTTCGTCCTGGCGGCCAACCTCTTCGGCGGCACGCTCAAGTTCAGCGCGGGCAACGGGTTCGTTTTTCTCGCCGCGCGCGTGCTGCACGACGTCCCGGAGGTGCTCGACCTCAAGTGCGCCGAGTCCCCGGGCTTCCTGCTCTGCAGCCGGCAGGCGGAGGTGCGCCGCTGGAGCGCCGAGAACCACCAGTCGTTCACCTGGGCCGGCGCCGAGCATCTCGGGCTTTCCTGGGCGGACTACAACCGCACGTGCCGGGAGCTGGTCGTCGACGCCCTGCGCACGCTGCCGCAGCTTTTCCCGGAACACGCGGCGGCCATGGCGCGGAACGCCCTGCGCCTGATGCTCCTCCCGGAGCTGTCGAACGGGTTCGAGACCTTCGGCCCGCACTCCTTCGTGGCGGAGGACCTGCGCATCGCGTTCCCCGAGGACGTGCGCCCCTACCTCGCCTCGGCCCAGGCGCGCGGGGTCCTCGAGCGCGTGCTCACGCGGCTGGACCTCCCGTTCACCGTGCTGGTCTGGCTGTGCACCGCCCTGTGCCTGGCGGCCGTCGTCGTCCGCCGGCAGAGGCTCTGCGAGGACCCCCTGGTCCTCCTGGCCCTCTTCGCCCTCGTGGCGCTGGCCGTCAACGCCCTGGTCATGTCTATCCTGAGCGGCGTCTTCGGCCGCTACCAGGCGCGCCTCGAGTTTCTGCTTTTCCTGCCCGCGGCCGCCTTCCTGGAGAGCCTCTTCCGGGGGAGGGGTCAGCCGCCGCCCTCTTGACTCGGCCGGCCCCGATGGGTTAACTACATCGGTCTGTGTGGTTAACCGATATGGGGCACGCATGAAATCCGCCATTCTCCAGATGCTCCGGGACTCCGGGGACCGGGCCGTTTCCGGCAACGTCATGTGCACCCGCCTGGGCACCTCGCGCGTCGCGGTCTGGAAGCACATCCGCAAGCTGCAGGCGTCGGGCTACGGGATCGAGGCCGGCCCGCAGGGCTACCGGCTGCAGTCCTCTCCCGACGCCCTCTACCCCTGGGAGTTCCCCGGCCGGGAGGAGCGCGTCGTCTACCTGCCCGAGACCCCGTCCACCATGGACGTGGCCCGCGCCATGGCCCGCGAGGGGTGCCCGGCGTTCACCACCGTGGTCGCCGGGCGCCAGACCCAGGGCCGCGGCCGGATGCGCCGCAAGTGGTTCTCGCGCGTGGGCGGGCTCTACTTCACGGTGGTGCTGCGCCCGCGCGTTCCGATCCCCTGGAGCTCGCGCGTGAACTTCCTGGCTTCCCTCACGCTCGCGCGCATCCTGCGCGAGCGTTACGCGGTCGACGCGGGCGTCAAGTGGCCGAACGACATCCTGGTCGGGGGGTGCAAGCTCTGCGGGCTGCTCTCCGAGATGGAGACCGAGGGCGAGGAGGTCGGCTTCGTCAACGTCGGGGTGGGCATGAACGTCAACAACGACCCGCCCGAGGTCGTCCCCCCGGCTGTCTCGCTGCGTCGGCTCATCGGCCGCGCGGTGCCGCGCCGCGACATCCTCGCGGCCTTCCTCGACGCGATGGAGGCGCGCGTGGCGGCCGAGAGCTGGGAGGGCGTGATCGAAGAGTGGAAAGCCGTTTCGGCCACGCTGGACCGGCCGGTGCGCATCGAGACCGCCCGCGAGACGATCGAGGGGCGCGCGGTCGGGGTCGACGAAAACGGCGCGCTGCTCGTGCGGACGGCCGATGGCGAGGTGCGCACCGTCGTGCACGGCGACTGTTTCCAGGGATGAGGGCCGCATGAGCGCAGACCGGACCCGTGCAGCGGACGCCCGCGGCGACGCCCCCCCGCTGCGGGCGATGGTGCAGCGCCTCCCTCTTTGCGGCGCTGACCGCGGTGGGGGCCTACCTCTCGATCCCCATCGGCCCGGTGCCCATCGTGCTGCAGAACATGTTTGTCTTTTTGGCGGGGCTGCTGCTGGGCGCGCGCTGGGGTCTGGCGAGTGTCGCGCTCTACCTGCTGGCGGGGATCTGCGGGCTGCCGGTGTTCGCGGGCGGGACCGGCGGGATCGGCCGCTTCGCGGGCCCGACCGGAGGGTTTCTGGTCGGCTACCTCCCGGCCGTGGCGCTGGTCGGCTGGATCGCCGGGCAGCGCCAGCGGGGGCATCGGGCGCGATGTCGTCGCCATGCTGCTCGGCGCGGTCGCCCTCTACGCCTGCGGGGTGCCCTGGCTCGCGGCGGTCACCGGGTTGCCGTTCGAGAAGGCCCTGACCCTGGGCATGGTCCCGTTCCTGCCGGGGGATGCCGTCAAGATCGCCGCCGCGGCCCTGATCGCCCGCTCCGTGCGGCCGCTCATGCAGCGATTAGAAGCATGGATCCTATCATCCGCATCCAAAACCTGACCCACCGCTTCCCCGACGGCACCCTCGGCCTGGACGGCATCACCCTGTCGATCGAAGAGGGGGCCTTCGTCGTGATCGCCGGCGCGAACGGCTCGGCAAGACCTCGCTCCTGCGCCACCTCAACGGGCTGCTGCGCCCGACCTCGGGCACGGTCGAGGTGGCGGGCGTCTCCGTGACCGAAAACCCGCGGCAGGCGCGCGTGCTGGTCGGCATGGTGTTCCAGGACGCGGACGGTCAGATCGTGGGCGAGACGGTCGGCGAGGACGTGGCCTTCGGCCCGGAGAACCTGAAGCTGCCGCGGACCGAGGTCGACCGGCGCGTGGCGACGGCGCTCGCCTCGGTCGGGCTGGCGCACCTGTCCGCGAAGCGGCCGCACCTGCTCTCGGGCGGCGAGAAGCGGCGTCTTGGCGATCGCCGGGGTCGTCGCCATGCAGCCGGCCGTGATCGTGTTCGACGAGCCCTTCTCCAACCTGGACTACGCCGGGCGTGCGCGAGGTGCTCGCGCAGATGGTGGCGCTGCATCGCGCCGGCCGCACGGTCCTCCTGACCACGCACGACCTCGGGAAGGTGGCGGCGCACGCCGACCGGCTCCTCATCATGCAGGCCGGGCGGATCGTCTGCGACGGGACCCCGCGGGAGGCGCTCGCGCGGGCCGAGGCCTTCGGCGTGCGCAGCCCCCGCGCGGCGGCCCTGGGAGTCGAGGCCCTGTCATGGCTGAGCTGAGCGCGCTCGCATACCGTCCGGGCGCATCCGTCCTGCACCGCCTGGACCCGCGCCTGAAGCTGCTGCTGGCCGCGCTCGCCTCCGCCGCCGCCCTGCACGGCGGCGTGCCGGGGCTGGTCTGGGTCGGCGGCGTCCTGGTCGCGGGGGCGCTCTGCGCGCGCGTGCGGCCGGATGCGGCGGCCTGGGAGCTGCGGTGGCTCATCGTCCTGCTGGCGTTCGTCTTCGCGGCCCGGGCCTGCGCAACCGGCGGGACCCCCGCCTTCACCCTGCTGGGCGCGACGGTTACCACCGAAGGCCTGATCGAAGGCGGGGTCGTCTGCCTGCGCCTCGTGCTCGCCTACCTCATCGGGGCGCTGATCGTGGCCACGACGCGCTCGTCCGAAATCAGGGCCGCCGTCCGCTGGTACCTGAAACCGGTGCCGCTGGTCCCGGCCGACCGGGTCGCGACCATGCTGGGCCTGCTGGTCCGCTTCGTGCCGATGATTCTGGAGGAGTCGGCCCGCACGGCCGAGGCGCAGCGCGCCCGCGCGGTCGAAAACCGCCGCAACCCCTTGTACCGCCTGACCCGCATGGGGCTGCCGCTCATGCGCCGGATTTTCACGGCCTCCGATCGGCTGGCGCTGGCCATGGAGGCCCGTTGCTACACCGAAGCGCGCACCGCACCGCAGCTGGCGGCCGGTCGCCGCGACTGGCTGGTCTTCGCCGCGGCCGTGGCCGCGCTGGCGCCGGGCCTGATCTGAGGCGTGCGCGGCGTGCGAGCGACCGCCCGCCGGCGGTTGTTTCCTGTTGACAAGACCGCACACCAGGCACTATAAAAAGCCGCTTCTCGGCGGGCCGTTAACTCAGGAGGTAGAGTATCTGCCTTTTAAGCAGAGAGTCGCTGGTTCGAGTCCAGCACGGCCCACCAGTTCGTTAACACAGTTTTCGTCCCCATCGTCTAGCCCGGTCCAGGACACCGGCCTTTCACGTCGGCAACAGGGGTTCGAATCCCCTTGGGGACGCCATCTGAGTATCATCGTAAGGGCGCGTACATAGCTTTCGATGTGTACGCGCCTTTTCCATTTCTTGGATTTTGGCTCCTCCTTTGGACCAATCGTGATCTTTCTTATAAAATCCCTGACCAGCAATCTCATCTCAGGTTCATTGTCATCATTCAACATAGTTTCGAAACGATGACGAGTTGCTCCGCGATATTTCCAGCAGAAAATTCGCTTAATTTCGCATTTAATACCAGGTTAACTTGGGACAGATCCAAGGCCCTATCCTCAAGTTCTTTCTCTTCTCTTGAAGGGGCACGAGTTTTGATTCAAGGATAAGTTTATCTATTTTTCCGTCCATGTACAGTTCCATTATTTTATCAATCTTTTTCTTAATATCAGCGATATTCTTCTGATTTTCTGCTTGGTCCTTAATAGAATCGCGTTTATAGTTTTCATATTGCGCTTGTATCGCTTTGATGAATTTATCATAGAATTTCTTCTGAATTAAATTTTCCTTAAGGTATGTCAAAATGCACCGATTTAGGTGATCGGAGAAATATTGCTATTTGTACATAAGCCCTTATTTAAAATTTTGTGCATGCAAGCATAATCCCAGAGTTGCCCACCATACGATTGCCGCACTCGGCGCAGAAAAGGATATCAGTCAAAAGGTATTTTTTGCGGCCCCGGGTTCGTGTGTTTCGACTTATTTATTTGTAGTCTATGGTCGATCTTGCTTGCGGTTTCGTCGCTGATGCACCGCTCGTGGGCGTTCTCTTTTATCTCCCATTCTGATCGTCCCCGCCACTTCCAGTTACCCTTATAGTTTTTCTTATTTTCTCTCTCGTTGTGTCTGTTATAAACCAGATGCCCCTGGTAAACTAAAAGGTTTTCCTCGATCGCCTTCCCTGATGAATCTCGCCAGTATCTCCCCTTGCGTGGAGGTGGGAATATTTCTGTCATTGAAATCCTTGAAAATAGATCCTCTGCTCTCTCCATCAGCACGTCTTTCTAAGTATTCCCTTACATTTTTAAACGTTTCTGGGTCAGCCTCCAAGGTTGATTTATAAGTCTCGTTGCCAAATTTATCTATCCCCTTGATATGCCTTTTTAGCCTGTATCCATACGGAGCCGATCCTCCTGCCCTATATCCCTCTCTAATATTTTGCTTTTGTCCTCTGATTGAGCCAGCCTTTGCATACTGAGATTGAAATTGGTCGATGATAACCATTAATCCGTGGACCAAATTGTCATACGGTTCTCTTTCCAGTTGAAGGACTCTTCAAAAAGCTTAGTTCAACCCCGCATCTGGATAGAAGTGCCTTGATCTGGTATGCATTAAGTGCATTTCGGCTTATTCGTGATGTATCATAAAACCATATTTTGGACCATGTACGGTTCTTACTCTTTACCTCCGCCAGTATTTCTTGGAATGTCGGATCTTCAAGAATTTCGTAATGTCTAACTTTTGGAAATTTATATGTATTAACAATGACTTCATGATTGCGAATAGCCTCCTCCTTCATTTCGAATATTTGTGATTCGCAAGACACGTCGTTTCTGTCTTTGCTGGATCGAGCGATTAATATAGATCGCAACATAATGTGAACCTCCATGTCCATGCCGAAGCACTTACGGCAGAAATCTCGACCCGAGGCCTGGTAGAGATTTCGATTACTTGATGACCCCTCACGCCCGAGAATGGTTGGGCAGCACGAAAAAAAGCTGCCCAATGGCCAAGCCGGGAGAGATGCCTGCTACACCCAAAGCGATGATACATTACACTTCGCTCTCACTGGCAGTCAAGAACCTTAACTATGAAATTGCCACGGATTCGCTCTTTGGGGCATATTGCCGCGTTGAAGGGACGGGAGGACCATCCTGTTCAGGCAAGTTTGCCGAGCAGTGGCTGAGGGATGACGCCGATGCCCGGCTGCACGGCACGGTGCGGGAGATGGTTTGCGAACGTTTCAAGAGTGAAGCCCTGCACCTGCACCCGTTGGCGCAGGTCCGCGACGATGCCTCTTACCGGGAGCGCGATTCGTTCACTGGGACGGTTACGTCGATGTGCGCGGCAACCGGTACAGCGTGCCGGATCACTTGAGCGGGGGCACGGAGGAGGTCTGCATCGGCTTGCGAGGAGAACTGGCCGTGTATGCCGGTGAGCAGGTGGTTACCCGTCAGCGGATGCGTCCCGCATCGAAAGGCTGGGTCACGATGCATGGGCATCACTGGGGAGTGTGGCAGAAGGCCCTCTCGGTGGAGGGTTGTGACCTGACGGTATACGAGGATGTGGCCCAATACAACTGAGCAACCTTCTCGAACGCGTGAAGATGGATCACCTGGCTCTTGAGCTGGATGCGCTTTGCGAGCAGGCTTCCAAACGGGAGCCAGGCTGCAGGGACTTCCTCTCCGAGCGTTGAGCGCCGAGTAGAAGGGGCGGCACCTGCACGGGATCGAGGCACGCCTGAAGGTGGCACGGCTGCCTATGGTTCCCAACTAAATTTTTGGAAGGCTTTTTTTAGAGGATATAATCGCGTTGTCGATTTTCTTTTTGTGAGTGGCCATGAAAACACTAGCCAACCTGAGTGCAATCCGATCCGTTATCCCTTCAGGGCTATGTTCGGATAAGGTGGGGACTGCGTCGTCAGCATACTTCTCTCTCCGATACTCGTCCAGCAGGTTCATAGGGCCTTTCCAGTTTTGCCGGGGAGTATCTACCAAATAAAAACGGACAAGTCAAACCTAAGTGCTTGAAAAAATAGGGGATATTGACCAGATGCGAGATTCATGATAGGCGCGCCATAGTGATACAAGACGAAATGGCGTTTGGAATAAGGGAAAAAAGCTGCAACGTTGTGGCTGGTGGCGGGCTACCTGCTCGTCCTGGAGAAGAAGCCCGGCGCTTTACGAAACGGAGCTGCGTTCAAGCACTGGGATCTGCCGCAGACCCTCGGACGCATCGGGGAGCAGTTGCAAGGCTGCTATGCGGACTGGGACCGGCAGTATGTGGGCATCCTGCAAGCGGTCCCGCTCTACAGGTTGGAGGCCGTGGAAACCGCCTGCGGCAAGGCGCTGGGGATGGGGGCCTTCAGAAGGGGAGTTGGTGCTAAACCTGCAAGTTCAGGGGCATGCAGGAGGTCTACAACGGGGTGGTCTCCAGCGGCCGCAAGCAGCGGGCGATCCCGGAGAAGGTGATCCTGGAGCTGCTCAAGGCGAAGGCGGCCGAACGCAGGCTACGCAGCATCCGCTACCGTCGGGGTCAGGCCCGCTTCCTCACGATCAAGGACTTGGATAGCTTCCGGCTTGTTGACTGCCCTGTCGATGAAGCCCAGATCCGCTCCTTGTACGAGGGGGGCTTCCTCGAAGCGCACAGCAACCTGATCTTCGGGGGCGGCACGGGCACCGGTAAGACGCATCTCGCCATCGGGATCGCCGCCAACCTCGTGCGCCGTGGCTCACGAGCCCGCTTCTACAACCCCGTGGACCTGGCCAACGACCTGGAACAAGAAGAGACTCTGGCCGGACGCGGAGGCAGGCCCAGCGCCAGCCTGTCGCGCTTTAACCTGGTCATGCACGACGAGCGGGGGTATCGCCGTTCACTAAAAACGCAAGCCAACTGCTGTTCCACCTTATCTCTATGCTTTACGAGCAGACTTCCGTGATCATCACCACCAATCTGATCTTCGGCGATAAGAAGATGACCACCGCCAAGCTCGACCGGCTCACGCATCACTGCGAGATCCTGGAGCCAGGCAACGACTCCGGGCGGATGAAGCACCGTTCCTCCTGAACTGATGGGGTTCAGGAGGAACGGCTTTCATTACAACTCAAAACCCCGGGGTGGGTCAAAATTGGTTGCCGATGGCGGGTCAAGGTTCAGTGCGGATTGACACATGTGATTGCGGAGGCTTTGTCCTTTGTCGCCTCGCTGTTAAAATCAAAGCTTCGCAGTACTGCTCGTCAATGCGACTGCGAGGATTTCGCTATAATGAGAGCGGCGACGGGACCGCGCAATAGCCTGAACGCCCCATAAAGTTCCATCCTCCTATGATCTCGATCCCCCTCTTAAATCATCCTTCTTTTTCCTTTGACGAGGAAAAAAAGGATAAACGCGGATTACATCATTGTCAGATAATTTTCTGGTGGCCTCATTGTTGCTAACGGTCCGGTCGGTACATTCAAAAATATATATTCCCCAATGTTCCTCCTTTAGCCCTTGGTATATCCTCCGAACTCTATGGACAGAGCAACTCCCGGATTGATTATACCGGCCTGGTACAAATATAAAAAGACGGTGCTTTATCGTTTTTGGATCAATCAACATTTCAAGAACTCGTTCGAGGCTTTCGATTAGAAACAATCGACCAAGCGTACCACCTTCTTCTACTTCAAATTCTGTTTCAAGAATGTAGAATATGGTAAAACTCATGATCTCAAAAGTGTTGAAAACACAATAAGGTGCAGACACAGCTCGGAAGATAGGGTTTGACTCTGCCCACTCATGTTTGGTTCCAAATAGCATTTAATCCTCCTATAGCGATAATGGCTACGGTGCATGTCGGACTGTGAAATATCCCAATATGGGATATTTGTCAATAGCAAATATCTGCAGCATACAGATTAATATCGGCTGTGTTTAGACACTGAGAGGAGGCTTAGTATTTAAGCAAGTTGGGTGAGCTGAGGCTGGATGGTCAGGATTGGGGACTGATCAGAAAGAGCGCACTTTCCATTGAGGCCCTACCAAGGGCGTCAAGGGTGCCTCGGCGGCAATGCTTCCGCAGTCCATGTGGATAGAGGTTAATGCTCCTAATCCCGCCTGCATGGATGCTTTTTACTGCCACCGATGAACACATTTCATGGTAGATACATGCTAAAATGCCCAGCGCGGAAAGCACCGCTTCATTGCCCTAAGCAAAATAGTGTCACTGGCTTGCATTGGTTGCTGCATAATATTGTCAACTTTTTATTTGCAGGAAAAATAGCTCATGAGATTGAAAAGCTTGAATACATATCTTCAGAGTACTTGTTATAATGCTTTATGTAATCGTCGGTCTCAAGGTGGGCATAATTCTTTCGGACAGTTTCAGTTGTATCGTGCAAAACATATGCTGCCATAACAAAACCATCAACGTTGTTTTTGATATAATCTGTCGCTAAGATGTGTCGCCACCCATGAGGTCCGAAGCCGCAACAATTACGGATGTACTTTGAAGTCGCCTGTGTACACCAATTGTATATAACAGCCGTGCATACAGGTTCTTTTGGAATTTTATTTTTTGGCGGACATGACGGCCTGATTACGTAATTGCATTCATAATTGCCCCGTTCATAAATTCCCCCATCAGGCAAGGTTTTCCTGAATTCTACGTATTTATCAATTATAGGATTCAACCAACAAGGGCAAGCGATATCGTATTCACGGTCCTTTGCAGCGCCTTTGAAGTTTTTAAACTCTTCTGTCGGAAATCTTAGTCGCCAACCAGATTTTGTTTTATAGAGGTTATGATCGAATTTCATTTTGCAAAGCATTGACGATCGAAGTGGTATCCCAGTAAGGAAGGCACAGACAAAATGCATGTTCATCCATGTTTTATAGTAATACCTTTCTTCAGACGCGGTAATATCCTGCTCCATTTTTTTAAGCATTTCTATAAGAAAACGAATTGGATGTTGATCTTTCAAGAATGATCCGATGTTTTCTTTTGGAAAACGTGTCTGCACGAATTCAGTCCCTCTTAGTAAGCGTACGGTTCTTTGTATGGCAAGGTCGAAAATCGTATCCCATTGTCTGCTTGTGTTAAAGTGCTTGGAATTCCGGAAAAAACCATTTTTTCTGGTTAGGTAAGTAGTAAGGACAGTCAAGTCCCTCTTTAAAGAGTTTGTGTAAACTCCTTCTGTATGTTTTTCAAGGGGTGATCTGCTTTTCGAAAATTCCATGAAAGGTTCGAAATATTTTAGAGCCCCATCTTTATTGACTTGTGCTATCAGACGCAAATCCAACTCGCTCACTTTCATACCAATTCCGCCTTTAGATTTTGGGAGAACAAGAAAACCGAAGAATGTTTCAAATCGTTGAAGCCTTGATCGAACCGTTGTAGTCCTGCGCCAAATTGCGAAAGGATGTCTTGGTAATAGTGGAGGTTTTAAGTCCGTATGGTGGTTTTTTAGCAATTCCCATTGAAGTCTTGCTTTTGACGGCCATAGATCAAAATTTAGCTTAAATCTTAACTTGGCCCTTGAACGCTGCCACTCTGAATACAGTTCCTAAATGGAGATTGCTGCGGGCTTGTCCATGAAAATGCAAAATGGCACTCGTTAGCATTCCGACAGGCAGACCAAGGCGCACTTCGATTTGAAGGACACTACCATAATTCTTGAAAGAAGGGCAACATGTTCCCCAATACCAGGTGTTTATCAGAGCCACCCTAACGTTTAATGCTTCTGCCAGTTCACTTTGCGTCACGCCTTTACGGTCCATGAAAAATCTGAGTCGCTCAGCAAAACCTCTTGGAACTTATAGTCTGTGCAAAAGGACAGATATGTTTTTTTGAAACTGTTGAGCAGATATTTTCGAGAGGGTATAAGACGGGGCGAATACGATCTGTGTAAAAAAAAATACTCGACACTCTCTTGGAAATTACTAAACTCTGAAGCTTCATCCCAATCATCCTTGCAAAAACATTTCATCCATACTTTTAGGATGGAAATATGGTTGCGAATCTCCTGAACAGAAGAGCCACCAACAGTTAATTTACTTACATGTGTTTCACGAAGCTGCGAGTAGGTAATATTGCTCATTTAAAAACCTACTTTATATCTTCTTCTGAGATAATCCTATCTGACAAGTTTGTTAAACGGATATTTCGCTTACCGAAGGTGCGTGATAAAAATCCTTTCCTTATTTAAGGATATAGATAACCGGATACAGTAACTGTCTTTTCTTTCAGACCCAAACCCCGAGCTATCTCTTTTTGGGTTGGATATTTTCGAAAATTTGCGAAAATAGCGCGCTATGAACAGAAGGCATTGTCTGAGCCTGGGGCTCAACTCGGGAATGGGGTCGAATTTAGAAATTTCCATGGAGTATTCTCGCCACTTTTTATTGTGAGTTGTACGGACCTTGTAAAGGACCGAAAGTTTTCTTTTGAAATGGACAGTGTGGCAGCATTTCCTCCAACTTGGGAATTTTATCTCGAAAAAGAATCAAAAAATCGAAGATGATTGAACCTAAACGATAGCGGGGGAAGGGGTAACAGCTTCCGGCGGAAACTTTGGGCATACAATATCCCAATTTGGGATATTTGTCAATCCATAATACACTCGACCCATGCGCGCACACAGAATAGACGAGTATTTGCGATTTCGGAGCCTGTTATCAAAAATCCGTGCAGAGCGTGGACTCACCCAAGCGCAGTTGGCTGAACAACTTCATAAGCCTCAAAGTTTCATAAGCAAATTTGGAGAACGGTGAGCGTAGATTGGACTACATCGAACTGAGATCGATTTGCGATGCATTGGGGATCAGCATTTCGGAATTCGATAAAAGGTTCGAATCTGCATAATCTCTTAGCTACGGGGCTATTCCGATAGTTATCACACGAAATTTCTAACGCAATGTAACAGCCTGATTTTAAGATGATCTCTGGAATAACAAATCCCCACAGGGGTATCGATAATCATTGGTGACGTCGCTGTCAGTATAACAGCTTGAATTAACGACATTTAGGTCTAAAAGTAAGGTCGCTAAGTATTTAAGTGTCCTGGTACTCATACACCAAAGGATCAAGCGTAAAAATAGTTATTTTTATTAGTTGCTCTATGGCAACTTGCATTAAACATTCAATAAAGTGCCTCCCAGAAAAAAACTATCACCAAAATGCCAAAGAGGTGTCCCATGCGCGCAATTCAAATGTCGGTATTTGGTGAGGCGGACATTTAAAATGCGTCGACTTGCCCTCCCTGAACCTGGGTGCGGCGAGGTACACATCCGTCTGCACGCAGCAGGGGTAAATCCAGCGGACACCTACATCCGCACTGGGGCCTATGCGTTCTTCAAGCCCAAATTGCCCTGGACCCCTCGGATTCGACGGGGCTGGGATCGTTGACGCCGTGGGAGGGGGTTAGTCGGGTCAGACCTGGCGACCGTGTCTTCGTGGCCGCGCTGCTTGCGAGGCGGAACACAGGCATGTATGCAGAGATGTTGGTTTGCGACGCAGAGGTCGTTCATCTGCTTCCTGAATCCATGTCATTTGCTCAGGGTGCCGCCATCGGGGTGCCGAGTATAACGGCTTATCGGGCTTTATTTCAGCGGGCGCACCTCCAGCCGGGTGAAATCGTGTTGGTCCATGGTGCCAGCGGCGGAGTTGGCACCATTACAGTCCAATTCGACCGGGCCTGTGGCGCTCGCGTTATTGGCACCGCAGAAACCCCGATGGGTTGGACCTGATCCGCCGTATGGGGGCCCATTCGGCTTTAGACCACTCCAAGCCCAACTACCTGGATCAAGTTCTCGCCCTGACAGATGAACGCGGCGTTGACGTCATCATCGAGATGCTGGCCAATGTGAACCTCGAAAAAGACTTCCAGGCTCTCGCTAAGTATGGACGGATCGTAATTGTCGGCAGCCGCGGCAGTCACGATTTCAACCCACGGCTCACTATGATGAAGGAAGCAGACGTTTTGGGCATGGCGGTTTGGAACACGACACAGCAGGAGTACGTGTCGAGCTCTCAGCGCAGTAGCTGCGGCTTTGGAATCGGGAGTTCTGCGCCCGATCGTTGGTCGTGAACTTCCTCTCGAACAGGCTGCCCAAGCGCATATTGATATCCTGAAGGAAAAGGCTCAGGGGAAAATGGTCCTGGCGACCGATTAACGGTGCGGCGGAGAGCAGTGCCGAAGACGGCAAGGGACTAAA
>CAWBSC010000002.1:0-207573 GCA_963791285.1 uncultured delta proteobacterium | reverse complement strand
GCTCCGAGATGTTCGGCCAGCGAAAGAGCCAACCGGGATCGATGACGCGGTACGGGAAAGATGCCGCCACGAGAGGGTAGTACCCCATGAATCGATCCAGGGCTCTTGCCGAGTGCCCGGCTTATCACACTCAGCGTCTGGTGCGGCGGCCATGTTTCCATCGATGCCAAAGATCTGCCTTCTGGGAATCAGTGAGCCTAAGCCGTCCCATTTGTGCCATATGCACCACCTTTCCAAACTGTTATCGGTCAAGGTGTTGCGTTGATCAGTTGATATCCCGCCGCTTTTTTAAGATGTCGCGCTCCATCCGCACCGGAGCCAGTCCCCGCTTGACCCTCGCCAGGTCCACCTCCACCTCGGTCAGCGGGCTTTTCGTCGAGCCGATGCTCTCCAGCTTGGCCGCCCTCAAAGGCCGTACCCAGTTCTCCATGGTGGATTGGGGTTACGAAAAACGCGTGGCCGCCTCTCCTGACGACAACCCGCCCTCTGTTACCAGGCGCACGGCCTCTGTACGCAATTCCTTGGTGTACTTTCTGTATGGGACCTTTTCCATTCCGACACCTCCGTTTGTGGTTCATCATAAACTTTGGTGTTCATTATTTTCAACCTACCCCACCAACAGGAGTTTTTTCGCCGGGGGCCATGCGCCAGTGGGGCAGGCACTCCGTAGCATTCGTGGGCGAACGCCATTTTGACGATCCGCTTTCCCTTGAGAAGATGTTCACTAAAACGGGATCAAAATGAAAATGGATTGAGGAAAATAGACACATTGCTGTTGGCTCTTGACAGAGCTGAAGGCATTCTGATAGTATTGAAAAAGATTGATAGAGGGGAGTAGCATCTACCGGCAGTATCGGTAGCCCATCTTCGACATGCCCGGTGGCGTGACCACCCGGAGATGGAATCCCGAGATTCTCCTACGGGGCTTTGCGAGACCTTTATCCAATGCATTCCGTGCATCGGGTAAAGGTTTTTTTTACCTCCGATGCACCCCTACATTGGAGGTAAAGAGATGAACCGCAAAGAAGTCACCTTCCTGCTTGCCTGCCTCACGTGTGTTCTGGTTGCCATTCAAACCTCGCTTGACCTCGGCGGCACCGTTGCCTTTCTGCTTGCTGGGGCTGCATGCTTTTATTCCTACCGGCGAACGGCTGAAAGTGTCAGGCAATTAATCCCGATCGTCTGCATCCGGGCTTGTTCCGACCAAAGCCGCCGTGGAAGACGGATTTCATTCTGACCGCTCGAACAAATTACGGTAATCCGCTGACGGCCCAGAGCATAATGCTCACTCTTTAAGGGAAGAGGACATGGAGGCATTTCTCGCATCATTCTTATTTGTGGTTC
This sequence comes from uncultured delta proteobacterium, assembly GCA_963791285.1. GTDB lineage: Bacteria > Desulfobacterota > Desulfobacteria > Desulfobacterales > SpSt-501 > SpSt-501. Next base: position 206,229 of record CAWBSC010000002.1, on the reverse strand, counting down.
TGGCAGAGATGGGGGACAAAACTCAGTTGCTCGCGATGGCATTTTCCTGCCGGTATCGGTGGCAGACTGTAATGTGGGGCGTTTTCGCTGCCACGGCCGTAAATCATTTGATGGCCACAGCCGTCGGAAACTATCTCACATCGATCGTTCCGCTCGATTGGATAAAGGTCGCAGCGGCTGCTTCGTTCATCCTTTTCGGCCTGTGGACTATCCGCGGCGATAAATTGGAAGGGGAAGATAAGCGGTTTAAGTTCAGCCCTTTCTGGACAGTCGCAGTGGCTTTCTTTATTGCCGAAATGGGCGACAAAACTCAACTGGCCACTGTCGCGCTGGCCGTTGAATACAAATCGGTTTTTTTAGTTTGGTACGGCACTACGCTTGGAATGGTTGTTGCCGACGGTATCGGGATTGTTTTCGGAGTGGTCATGGGCAAACGGATTCCGGAGCGTACTATCAAGTGGGCGGCCTCGATGATCTTCATCGCGTTCGGAGGCTGGGGCCTATACGATACCCTTCCACCTTCAATCTGGACACCGCAGGTTATAGCCGCAAGCTTTTTGGTCACCACGACCGCTATCGTTTTGGTTCATCGCTTGAGTGCAAATAGAGGTGCGCAGCTACTTGAATCTGGCCAGTTCTGTGAAGTCATAACGCCACAGAATTCTAATTCCGGACCCGTTACCAGGGAGGGGTTGGTTAAGTTTTGAGTCCTTCTCCCTGAGAGCCCTGACGGTCGAGGCCGTAAATGCGTGAGGGTTATTCCTACCAGAGAGGAGTCGTCAAATGTCGCAACCAGTAAGTCTTTTTAGCAGTACCCTGTCGCTGCTGCAACGGGCACTCCATCTACGAACCGCGCAGCACCAAGCGTTGTCTTCCAATGTTGCGAATGCCGACACCCCACACTACAAGCCTTTCGAAGTATTAGTGGAGGAGGAATTGCGTAAGTTTCATCAACCAACTGTTCAGCAGGTCGAAGTCACTCGAACGCAAGAGAATCACTTGTTAGTAGGCGGGCTTTTAGGGACAAGGTCAGTCGAGCTTCATCCTGTGAAAGCACCGGCCTTCAGCCTGCGGGCGGATGGCAACACAGTGGATCTCGATCATACTATGGGTGCAATGGCAGAGAACTCACTCAAGTATAACGCATCCGCCCAGATACTCTCTGGAAAGCTGAAGGGTCTTCTCAAAGTAATACGTGGATGAGCCCGCTGTCTCGGGATGAAATGAACCCCAAGCCAGCATGCGTCTAAAATAGCCATCGAAGTCCGAACGTGTCACAGCAAAGCTCGTTTTTATGTGCAATCAGGGGACTTAGAATGATGATTACAAACTCTGGTAAACGATGCGGGAGAACCTTCTCATGAACAAAAAGGCTAAAATCGCAGTCCTGATGAGTTTTGGTATTCTGGCTTTCTTGCTCTATTTTCAGAACGATTGTGCTGAAGCCGCCAGGGTCGGAGGCGGTAAATCCTTCGGAAGTAGTCCCAGCTATCAACGCAGTACACCGGCCCCTTCTCCAAGCCCCGCTTCACCCCAAATGAGCCCCACTCAGCCAACCCCACAGAGACCCGTTGCTTCGCCCGCACCATCCATGATGGGCCGATGGGGTGGCATGCTTGGAGGGCTGCTGATGGGAGGCCTTATCGGCTCACTTCTGTTTGGAGGTGGTCATGCCTGGGGCGGGCCAGGGATGCTCGACCTCTTGATCATAGGCGGAGGCTTATTCCTGCTGTATCGGTTTATACGTGCAAGGCGGATGGCGAACGCAGCACCAGCGGCTGTCGGTTCGATGCCTTTTGATAGTAGCCCGTCTCATAGTTGGGGCGAATCGGGGTATGCTCCTGCTGCTGAGCCGACAGCGAGTGGTGCGGAACAACCCAATCTGCCTCCGGGTTTCGATGCCGAAGAGTTCCTCAAGGGCGCTAAGATTATCTATACGCGGTTGCAGGCGTCTTGGGACAAACGTGATATGGAGGACATTCGCCAGTTTGTTTCACCGGAGGTGCTGTCGGAGATTCAAAAACAAGCCCAGGAAGACCCTAAGCCGGGAAAACGGAACTGCTTTTGATTAACCCGAGAATTCTTGAGGTACGCGAAGTCACCACCCAAACGGTAGTGTCGGTTTTCTATGATGTCATGATGCGGGAGAACCGATCTGAAATGGCCAAACAGGTTCGTGAGGTTTGGCACTTCAGCCGGGACAGCAGAAAGCCGGAAGACCACTGGGTTCTTGAAGGCATCCAGCAAGTGGAATAGCTGTGGGACAACCATTAAAGTCAACCATTTTGGGACAGGAGACCTTCATGAACATGGATGCATTGACTCTGAGACAAACGAAAGTTCAAACACAGGTCAATTCGTTCGTTCGCAGTGTCTATAACTGGATGTCCCTTGGGTTAGCGCTCACTGGCTTTATCGCCTACGCAGTGGCCAACATGCCAGCGGTTAGGGGCATAATATTCGGGTCTGGGATTGTTTTCTTCGGCCTGATCATCGCACAGCTCGCATTGGTGTTCATCATCAGTTCGCGCATCTACCGTATGCAGGCAGGTACGGCGACCGCTTTGTTTATCGTTTATTCGGCCTTAAATGGAGCAACGCTGTCTTCCGTTTTCCTGGCGTATGCTCAATCGACGATTACCAGCACCTTTTTTGTTTGCTCGGGCACATTTGTGGCTTGCAGCATCTATGGCTGGACTACCCGGCGGGATCTAACGTCCATGGGGGGCTTTCTCACCATGGGGCTGATCGGGATCGTCGCCGCATCTCTTGTGAACCTGTTCATCCAGAGCAACGCCGTCAGCACGGTCGTCAGCTATATCGGTGTTTTGGTTTTTGTAGGTCTCACTGCCTATGACACTCAGGATATCAAGAACATGGCTATGGCCCAGCCGCACGACATTGATGCGGGTGCGGTCCGCAAGGGTGCCATTCTTGGAGCATTGAAGCTTTACCTGGATTTCATCAATCTCTTCCTGATGCTGCTGCGGATATTTGGAGGCAGTCGGGAAAAATAGAAGGTACGCGGGAATTTAGATGGCTGGATTACCGCGATGGGCTAAGAGTGCTAAGTACGCTTAACATTTTATTTGTGGAGGAACAACTTCTCCGGGATCGTGCCGCTGCTTGCACTGCAACCCCCGCTTGCGACGAAGGCGCTTGATGCAATGCACCCCGACACGCATCCCGTGAGTGGCCAGATCCCGTTGCACCTGAATTGAAAGATAACCTATAAATTTTTCTGTGAATCCCATACGTTCAGCTTTTTCCCTTCGAATGCGCCTCACACGTAAGATATGCAACAAGCATGGCTACCACCTCATCGACGAAGGCGGCTCGGGAAATGAACTGGTCGTCGGGATGGGCTGCGAATCGATGGGTCAAGCTTTCGACGGTCTGAACGACCATGAATCCAGCCCGCTCCAAGGATGTATGCTTAACCTCAGGGAACAGGCGGAGGAGGCCGGCTACCGTCTTGGCGGCCCTGCGTTCGGCTTCAAGCAGCGCCTGGTGGACGCGCTCAGGCAAAGGTGTTTCCTCGAGCAAGATGTGCTGCAGACGTGGTTGTCCAGAGTGCACCTCCGACATTCCCGTCACATAGTCGTGTAGGGACGCGCACAGTCCATGCTGTTCCGCGACCATGTGGCCCACCCACTCATGGAGGCGGTGGTCGGTATCGGCGATGTGCCTCTCGAGCATCGTTACAGCGATTGCCTCCTTGCTTGGGAAGTACTGATAAAGGGTTCCTATTGACACCCCAGCCCGCTCAGCAATGCGATTGGTCGTCCCGGACGCATACCCGTGCGCCTCGAAAACCTGAGCAGCGGCGGATAAGATCTCATTCACCGTTGCCATGGATCTCTTCTGAACAGGCGGTTTTCTTGGCTCAAGGCGTTGTTTGCGAGCTGTCATGGGCGTAATTCCGAATGCGAGTAGACAGATTATGAATAATCTCTCATAATAAACCATAGTTGTCAACATATTGTTTCAGACTGGTATTACTTGATATTTCTCTGAAGCATTCAGCGAGAGGCGAGCTGGGTACTGAACAATCCGAACCAAACCACTTTGGAATTGGATTTTGGGAAGGAAGAGAGGTCAGGCCAGTTATAAACGTAACTTTCATTCAACGATAACTGCTTTTGTGTCGCTAATGGGAAATCAATGAGCAAGAGAAAATTAATTATAGCAGCCTTGACGTTAACCTGCCTTACGGGCCTTGTGTATTGGCTTGTGCCATCGGGCATGGCCGATGATGGGCATGCGGGTAAAGGGCATTCTGTTCGGAAGTCCCCGCACAATATATCCAATTCTGAAAGCGATGATGAGGGCAATGAAACCACCGGGCAGATAGCAGCGTGGCTTTTGGCCGGAGCGAACCTGACGGTTGCGCTCAGTATTCGTGATTCGGTTGGCAAATCGATTTTCCCCTTTGTGGCCCGCAGCGAAAGGTTTGCTATCCAGTTTCAATCGCTTGCAAAAAAAGCATCTTATGCGACTCCACTATTACCTGAACCCTGTCATCATAGGTGTCGCGCTTTGGCACTGGTTTGAATCCCGCTGCCAGTCCACCTCCCTGCCGGAATGGGGTCTTTTTTTGATGGTTGTCGCAATGGCTACCGGGATTCTTGTCAAATTTAAGCTGTGCCCCGGTGGGCTTCGAAAATCCCTATATCAACTGCACACTCAACCATTGTTATTCATAGCCCTGATCTTGATGCTGACGGTTGGCCATACGATTGTAGATTGATGTGACTTTCAGATTCCTCGTGGCAAGTTGCAGTTCATTTAGCCTCAAACAGAAATTTAACGAATGAAAGGAGCGCAAGAATGAAATGTCCTGTTTGTAACCTTGATTTGGTGATGACGGAAAGGCAGGGGGTCGAAATCGATTATTGCCAAAAATGCCGCGGAGTATGGCTTGACCGAGGGGAGCTGGACAAGATCATTGAGCGTTCGACTTCAGAGATGCCTCAACGGCAGTCTGCACCAGTAAATTATGGGCATCAAAGCGGCAAGCATCACGAGCATGGACACGACGAACACCATTACAAGAAGAAGGGAGGCTTTCTCTCTGAATTGTTCGATTAAGAAAGGGACAGCTTGATCTTCAAGCCACTTCTGGCCCGGCAGTCAATACAGGAGCGATAAACATGAGTCACAATCATTATTCGACGCTGGACAGCGACTTGGCCATTCGCTCATGGATCAGGCGGCATAAACGGGCGTTGCGACTTGGGTTTTTCGCCCTCGTATTACTGGTGGTTCCAGTGGTTGTCGGCATGGTGTGGGTGGTGGTGTGGGGATCGTCTTACTTGAAAGAATATAGCGCCAGTAAGGCCATGGAGTGGGTTCCGGTCCAATGGGAAAGACAGCTCGGCGATATCGCCCTCGCCCAGATCAAATTGCAGACCCGATTCATCAATGACCCGTCAGTTCTGAAACCTCTCAACAATCTCGCGGCTCCGCTGCTCAGCAGCGTCCCGAATCCGTCTCACCGATTTGTGCTGTTCGTTTCCGACGCGAGAGAGGTCAACGCCTTTGCACTGCCGGGTGGCTATCTGGTATTTAACAGGGGGCTACTGGAAAAGGCCAAGGCCCCAGAAGAGATTCAGGGCGTTATAGCGCACGAGATCGCCCACGTTCTGAAGCGTCATAACCTTGTCCAACTGGCGCAGACCATCGGTCTCGACGTGGCTGTCCCTGCAATCTTTGGGAATAAGAACCCCTACCTGGACGTTTTGGTCAGAAACGGCTCTCAACTGCTTTCCTTGAAGTTCACCCGTGACCACGAACGAGCGGCTGACGACCTGGGTTGGGAACTGCTCCAGAGCGGCCAGATCAACCCCCAAGGAATGATCACTTTCTTTGCCTCACTCAAATCAAATAAGGACTCCAATGGGAAAGGTGACCCGGGAACGGGGGCTGCATTCCTCAGCACCCATCCAACCCCCCAGGAGCGAATTGATCGCCTCGAACAGAAGATGACAGCACTCGGCAGTCGAGAATTCAAATCTTTCGCAAATGAATTTAACCTCCTCCGGGCGGGGCTCCAAACTGCCGGAGTATCGTCCAAGGAACAACAGAGTTGCGACCGGGTAGTCACCGCAATGGCTTCCAAGTTATGAACCAAACATCCCTTCCGCGATTTGCTTGGATTTCCATCGCCGCAGCCCTGGTCACGATTGGGCTAAAATTATGGGCCTACCTGCTAACCGATTCGGTCGGTCTGCTTTCGGATGCCCTTGAATCGGGGGTCAATCTTGCTGGCGCGTTGATGGCGTTAGCGATGCTCACAATCGCAGCACGCCCGGCCGATGAAGACCACGCCTATGGTCACAGCAAGGCGGAATATTTTTCCAGTGGCGTGGAAGGCACCCTGATCCTGATTGCTGCCGTAAGTATAGCCGTTGCTGCCGTCGGACGTCTGGTTACCCCGAAACCGCTTGAGCAGGTCGGTACAGGGTTGGCTGTCTCGGTGCTTGCAGCTCTCGTCAATTTGTCGGTCGCCTTGATCTTGCTTCGAGCTGCAAAGCGTTATCAGTCAATTACCTTGAAAGCCAATGCCCACCATTTGTTGACGGATGTGTGGACATCCGCAGGCGTTCTTGTAGGGGTTGCCACAGTTAGCTTGACTGATTTAGATGTGATAGATCCGATTGTGGCACTTATTGTCGCAGCCAACATCTGTTGGTCGGGAGTCCGTATCGTGCGCGAATCTGTGTGTGGCCTGATGGACACTGCCCTTCCCGCACATGAACGAGCTGCCATTCACAAAACATTGGAAGTACACAAGCAGGCCGGGATAGCATACCACGCTCTACTTACACGCCAATCGGGTGCTCACAGGTTTGTATCCTTGCATGTCCTTGTCCCTGGCGATTGGACAGTCCAACGAGGGCATCAACAACTGGAGCTAATCGAAGCTGACATTCGCAGGGTGTTGCCCAATGTTAACGTCTTCACTCATCTTGAATCGTTAGATGATCCGGTGTCCTGGGATGGGCTCGAAACGAAAACTCAGTGGCAAAGGCAATGACTCTGTCTCACCAAAGAATGCTTCTGTTTGCGGCTTACGCGGCGATTACATTTATCGTCTCAGCCGTTTTCGCGACTGCTGGCCATGAGTCCGCTTTTGCGCCCATGTGTATTTTTTACCCATGGGTTCGCTTAATGGTTGAGTTCGGTCTAATTCCAGAAACCAAGTTGGCTGTCATGCCATTTGCCTCGGTTTACATTTTTTTTCTATTCCTGTGCGGATCACTTGCCGTTAAAATATCGAAGCCAAAAGCATTCATTATTGTTTTGCTTTTGCATCTGTCTGGAATTATATTGACTATGATATTAGTCCATCATGACCTGTTTTCCATAAAAAGATTGGCCTCCTGGAGCTATACCATCTCAATCCCTGTTTCGTTCGGTTACTATTTCTATGATTACCAATTGATCAAAGAAATGGATTTTGGTAAATCTTCTACTTAGAATCTGTTTCATAACCCATTTCAGCTCTCGTAACCGGCTAAAATTGTAAAATTCAAAATCGCAAAAAAGGTTATGAAACCAGTTGTAGTGAATTGACCTGCTCTTTACGCTGAAGGAGGCCAATGTCGTTATCGAGAATTGGCGGCGGGAGCAGAACACCATCCGCCCCCACAGCAGCCTCAACGGCCGCCCACCGGCACCAGAGGACATTTTTGCCCGCGGGCCTGCACGCAAGCACCGCGGGTGATCATGCCAAGTCAAGACATAGACTTAAATCTGGTTTAAAAACTGCCACAAAACCCGGAGGCAAGTCAGGGATGCAAGTCATGGTCGGGTGCAATCAAATGATTGCTACTGTGTTAAATATTCCCAGTCAAGGTGAAAAACCAAGCACAGGCGGAGAGTGTTTGTCTACACCTTGCTTCTATAGTTTTTCTTCTGCAGAGATTTGATGAAAATGGACTTTCTCCCATCGCTTATCTAAGAAATACAGGATAGGCACCGTCATACGAGAGAACAAGAGCGATGCCACTTCGCCTGCCATTAGCGATATGGCCAACCCCTGGAAAATCGGGTCAAACAGAATGACGGAGGCCCCCACCACAACGGCCGCAGCAGTCAGCATCATTGGGCGGAAACGGACCGCTCCTGCATCGATGACTGCCTGATCGAGCGGCATACCTTCGCGCACCCGAAGTTCGATGAAATCAACCAAGATAATGGAATTTCGCACCACAATCCCGGCCCCGGCAATAAAACCAATCATACTGGTTGCCGTAAAAAACGCTCCTGACAGCCAATGGGCAGGTAGGATGCCAATCAGTGAAAAGGGGATAGCGACCATAATTGTGAGCGGGGTCGAAAACGATTGAAACCAACCCACCACCAAAACGAAAATGAGCAGCAAGACGACACCAAAGGCGAGCCCGAGATCCCGGAAGACCTCGTACGTGATATGCCATTCTCCGTCCCATTTCATGGCCAAGCGGCGGTCGCTTTCCGGAAGCCCCGCTGTATGCTGGTCGATGAGATAACCCTCAGGCAAATGGATCGCGGCAATCTTCTTCCCCAGTTCAAGGATAGCGTAAACTGGGCTTTCCTTTTCCCCGGCCACATCGCCGATGACATAGACGACCGGCATCAGGTTCTTGTGGTAGATGCTGCGGTCAATCTCGGTTTTTTCGACCGTAACCAAATCCGCAAGAGCGATCATCTCCCCTCCGGCACTTCTGATTCGCACGGCCTGGAGGCGATCAAGTCCTGCACGCTGCTCAAGGGGCGGACGCAGCGAAATGGGAACGTCTTCTTTTTCCAGCGACTGATGCAGCAATCCGCTTTGCCGCCCGCTTAGGCTGAGCTTTAGCGTTTCCGCTACGTTAGCTACGCTGATTCCATGCAGGGCGGCCTTTTCGCGATCGACAGCAAGCTGGTAGCGAGTTTGCTCTCCTTCCATGTACCAATCCACGTCCACGACACCGGGAGTATTCTCCATGATGTCTCGAATTTGAAGGGCAAGCTGCCGTTGGCGTTCGTAGTCTGGGCCGTAGACTTCGGCCACCAAGGTAGCAAGCACCGGAGGTCCGGGGGGGACCTCGGCCACCTTGACCCGTGCCTGGTGCCTGTCGGCGATCGCTCGTAAATTAGGGCGCACCCGCTTGGCGATTTCGTGACTCTGATCTCGACGACGGTCACCGGAGACAAGGTTGACCTGCAGATCGGCCCGATTCGGTCCGCGGCGCAGATAGTAGTGACGCACAAGGCCGTTGAAGTTGAAAGGGCCGGAGGTGCCTATATAGGCCTCGTAATCCACGACCTCGTTTACGGTCCGCAAATAATCTCCCATCTCCAAGGCAGCGGCAGCCGTATCCTCAAGGGTCGCAAACTCCGGCATGTCCAGAATCACTTGGAACTCGCTCTTGTTATCGAATGGGAGCATTTTGACTTTGACCAAGCCTACGGCCACCAGGGCACAGGCAGCCAGCAACAGCAGGCACACACTCGCCAGGAACCCCAGCCTCCAACGAGAGCGGTGTATCAAGGGCCCCATGACCCGCCGGTACAGACGCGTGGCCCAGTCCTCCTGAACATGAGGGCCCCCATGTCCTGAGACTCCGCCCTTCAGCGCAAGGAGCCTAAGAGACGCCCATGGGGTTACGATAAAGGCTACGATAAGAGAGAACACCATGGCGGCCGAGGCACCGACGGGAATCGGGCGCATGTAAGGCCCCATGAGCCCGCCGACGAATGCCATCGGCAGAATGGCGGCAATCACGGTCAGCGTGGCCAGGATGGTGGGGTTGCCAACCTCATCGACCGCCTCAATCGCGACCTTGACAAGCGGCTTGCCGTTATTCTCCGGCAGTCGGATATGACGCACCACGTTTTCGACCACCACGATGGCGTCATCCACCAGGATGCCGATCGAAAAAATAAGAGCAAAAAGGGTGATGCGATTCAGGGTGTAGCCGTGGAGATAAAAAACGGTCAGCGTCAAAGCCAGGGTTACCGGTATGGCAAGGGCGACGACGCCGGATTCCCGCCAGCCCAGGGTTATGCCGATGAGTGCGCTCACCGAAACCACGGCGATCATCATGTGCAAAAGCAGCTCGTTCGATTTTTCCTTGGCGGTTTCCCCGTAGTTGCGAGTAATCGTGGTGTTGACATTCTGCGGGATGACCGTACCGCGCGCGTCATCCAGCCGGGCGAGAACGCGATGTGCCAAAGAGGTCGCGTTGGTTCCTTGGCGCTTGGCAACGGTGAGTGTCACCGCCGGATAAACGCCCTTCGGTGCCGACTGGACAGAAAGCCCCTTGTCGGCGGCAGCAGGCCCCTTACCGAAAAAGACGTACTGATCGGGCTCCAACGGCCCATCGGCCACAGTGGCGACATCTCGAACGTAAACCGGTCGGCCATTGTGCACTCCCAAGACCACGGCGCTCACATCTTCGCTTGTTTTTAGAAACCCAACAGCACGAATGACGACTTGACCCTCCAGAGAGGGATAGCTACCGGTATCAGCCGATTGGTTTGCCGCAAACAGAGTGGCTGCCGCCTGGGAGGCGTCGATCCCGTAAGCCGCGAGCTTGGCCGGGTCGAGGCGCACCTCCAGACGGCGGGTCTCTCCGCCGATGAGCTGGGTGATCGAAACATTCGGCTCGCGTTTGATGAGGTTCTCCGCCTCAGCGGCTACCCGACGCAGCGTGTAATGGTCCAGACCCTCTCCCCAGAAGGTAACCGCCAAGACGGGTACATCGTCGATGTAGCGCGGCTTGATTAGCGGCGGCGTGACACAGCACGGGATACGGTCCATGTTGGACATGAGCTTCGACTGAAGTCTTACAATGGACTTCTCCTCGTCCTCACCCACGAAAAACCTGACCACGGCCATCGACATGCCGGGACTGGACGTTGAGTAGATGTATTCGACCCCGGGGATTTCCCACAGGAGCTTCTCCATGGGTTGAGTGACACGTTGCTCGACTTCTTTTGCGCTGGCCCCCGGCATGTGCACGAAGATGTCGATCATGGGGACGATGATTTGGGGCTCCTCCTCGCGAGGAAGGACCAGCAAGGCCCCCAAACCCATCAAAATGGAACCAATAATTATTAGAGGGGTCAGCTTGGAGTCGATAAAGAAGCTTGCAATCTTGCCAGCCGGACCTGAGGCGGATGGAGTCATGAGGAGGCCTCTATCCGTGAACCATCAACCAACTCAGGCGATGGATTTACCACAAAGCGGGTTCCATCCGGAAGGCCGGATAGGACCTCAATGGTACCATCTCGTAGGTCTCGGCCAGTCCGAATCAGTCGATAGCGAGCGATGTTTTCGGAGGTGACCAAGAAAAGCCCTGTCAGTTGGCCTTGACGAACGATGGCGGTGGACGGGACAGCCATCAACTGGGCTTCTCCCACGGTAACTTCCACCCGGACGAACATCCCAGATCGCAGACCTCCAGCAGAAGGAAGACGGACCTTCACAAGGAACGAACGGCTGTTTGGATCAGCCGCAGGCGCTATGGTGTCGATTACACCCTCCATGGGGGATTGCGGCGTTCCCCCAATTCCCACGGATACCCTTTGCCCAGGCTTCACCGCACCGACATAGGCCTCCGACAGGCGTATGTCGACTCGATGGCCACCTTCTTTTTCAAGGCTGAGAAGCGGACGGCCGGAGGCGGCCAAGTCTCCCACCTCCACCATTTTGGCGGTGACAATACCATCGAACGGCGCTTTGACGGCTGCGTCAGTGGCTGAAACGCGGGCTGCCGAAAGCGCCGCCTCCGCCTGCGCCACCCGTTGAACGGCAGCCTTTAGCATATCTTCGGACTGGTTTAGGCTGGCCTGGGTCTGGCGGTATCGGGCTTTGACGTCATCAAACTCTTGGCGACTCACCGAGTCCTGTGCGAGCAGCGTCTCGTAGCGGCGGAAAGTAGCCGACGCCAAATCGGCTCCGGCAGTAGCTGCATCACGGGCGGCCCTGCCTGCCTGCTCCATTTGGCGTGCTTCCGCCAAGGCCGCCTCGGCCTGCTGTCTCAGGGCCTCTACCTGACGCTCATCAATGGTTACCAGGACATCGCCCATCCGGACACGGTCGCCCTCTTGGACTCGTACGGCCGTGACTGCCCCTAATATCTTCGCCCCGATGGTACTTGCGGTTTCTGCCTGTACGGTACCGGCCGCTTCAAGCATCAGGGGCCAGATACCTGTCCGTGCTTCAGCCACTTTAGCTTTAACCGGCGCGCCCGCAGTAACCTGAGAGTGGCCTGGTTCGATTTTTTCGCCGCAATTCCAAAGGAGAGCCAAAAACATTGGAAACAGCCACCGGAAGGTTCTCGATTTCATTCCGCAACCCCTGCATTCAGGTGAGACTGTTGGGTATTATGCAATCCGGAAGTGCTCTTTTAATTCTCTTGCTCAAGCACCCCGGCCGCCAGGCGAAGATTAGTCTTCCCGACGAAATAATCGTGAAAAGCCAGTGCCAGAGTCGTACGCGCCTGCTGGAGCATGGTCTCCGCAGTCAACAAGTCAACGATGGAAAGAAGACCGGTTGCGTATCGATTGGTGACAATTCGCAAGGACTCTTCAGCCTGCAGGACTGTTCGTCGTGCGACACTTATTCGTTGGAAGGCACTGACTGCCTGCGCATAGCTTTGCCGGACTTCCAAGGCGACCTGGCTTTGCATCTGCCTTCGCAAGGCCTGGGTCTGCCTCAAAGCAGCCTGGGTCTCTGATACTTTGGCCGAAGTTTCGAGCCCGGAAAAGATGTTCATACTGATCACAGCGCCGACGGTATAGTTATCTCCCGATCCGTTGAAATCCTCCGTGTGGATCTGGTAGTTGCCCACAAGATCCAGCGACGGCAAAAAGGCGGCCCGGGCTTTTTCAATCTCCTGCTTGGCCATGGCTTCCTGGGCATCGAGTTCCTTGAGTTCGAGACGCCGGTCCTGCGCAACTGAAAGCCAGCTTTCGAGCGTACCATCCAAGGTAGCCGATGCCTCCAACCCGTCGGTCAGATCAAATCGCAGGTGGTCAGGCACTCCCATGGCCGAGTTCAACATCGATCGAGCCACTTCGACCTGGCTTTGAGCCATGATGTTCTGTTGTTCAAGATCGGACTGCCTCGCCTGTGCTTGAAGCAGGTCGCTCTTGACCGCCATCCCGGTGCTGTATCGGTTGCTGGCCACAGACAAGCTGGTCGCCGCAGTTTTAAGCGCACTTCGAACCACTGCGAAATTTTCTGCGGCCAAAAGGACTCCGACGTAGGCGGCGGTAGTTCGTGCGATGACCTGCTGGCGGTTTCTTTCCAGAGCGTAGGCCGAGGCTTCCTTGCCTATTCTGGCTTGCTGCCAACCATGCCAAGACCGTCCGCCGTCGTATAGTGGCCAGGTCGCAGTGAAATTCGTGGCGAAGTCATTGAGCGCATTGGGTTGGTTGAGACGATTGATAGCGAAGTCCGAAGCCGTGAAGTTTTCCTGATTGAGCCTGTTGGAAAAAACTTGAGTGGGGTTGGTGGTCCGCTGCAGGCTTTCGCTGACATTCAGCCGAGGCAATAATCCGGATCGTCCCTGAACGGCACGTTGCTCGGCAATTTCGACCTGGGATCTTGCTGCAGACAAGACAGGATTTTGGTTCAAAGCGATCTGAACGGCCTGCTGCAGGCCTATCGCCGAAGGGTATGCGTCTTGAGCATTTTTTTGGCTTTGGCCCCAGGCGGGGGGCATGCAGAAAATCACGGTCAGGCAGAAAAAGATCGATGGCCTGCGCATTTTTTCCCACCTTGTGAGTGAAAAGGGTTTTAAATACCTCTCAGGTTAGGGGCTGGCTGCAATGGTTAGAGTCGGTCGATGAGGGACTTCAGCTTCGCAGCGACCCGGCTCCCGATACCTTCCAAATTCGGATTTGCGACAGTCCGCATGCTTTCCAATGGATTGATGGCCGAGACCTCGGTTCTCCCGTCTTCACGCTCCTGCACAATCACGTTGCAAGGTGGCATCGTGCCAATCCGGCTCTCGATCTGAAGCGCCTGGTGGGCAAACGACGGGTTGCAGGCACCGAGAATCTTGTACTTGCGAAAATCGACGCCGAGTTTTTTCTTCAATGTTTCCCTAACATCGATTTCCGTTATGATGCCAAAGCCTTCCTTCTGCAACTCCTCCTGCACCCTGATGAGGGCCTGCTCATATCCGAGAGGCGTTTCCTTGGTAAAATAGTAGCTCATATGTTTAACTCCTTATAATCCTCCAGGTAAGTCTATCCAGCTTACCTTTAGTTACATTCTTCGAGGGTTCATCTATCCCATGGCGGCAATTGCAGATTGGGGGCTTTTGCTGGTTCATGGAATAGTATTCCAAGACTTCAATATTGATGCAACAGGAATCAAATTTCATAGTGATAGACTATGAACTCAATAGTAAATTGGGGCAGTCATCCTCTGGATGATGCTGCCCCAATCGCTGTATTGAAATCTGCTCAGTCTAACGGGTCATTTGGCAGCCCCAAATCCGGTGCCATCTTGAGGCCCGATCCCTTGGTTTCCTGTTCCGTCGCCGGGCCCATGACCGGTCCCATGACCAACAGTGCCACCAGTGCCCGACATGGCATTCTGACTCAAGCCGATCGAGGCGTTCGCTCCGGGACCAACGGAGGCACTCGGGCCAGGCCCAATTGACGCATTCGGACCTGGGCCGATCGAGGCTCCTGGGCCAGGACCAATTCCCGCTCCGACTCCACTGCCGCTTCCAGCCCCAGCTCCAGCTCCTCCGCCGGCCCCAGCACCGCCAGCTCCACCTCCACCTCCTCCGCCGCTGCCGCCCCCCCCGGCTCCACCGCCAGCGCCACCTCCGCCACCGCCAGCCCCCCCGCCACCACCGCCGCCAGCACCACCCGCAGCCGAAAGAGGTGAGGTCACCATGATGATGGCCAACAGCACACAGCAGACAAGCATCAGCTTCTTCATTATCCTGCTCCTTTCCTGTTTGACATGCAGACTCGTTTACGTGAATAGGATGGATGGGTATGTATTTTCCCCAATCCCGTGAGCAAAAAATTCCGTGGATAGCCAACCCCCTTTGTTTGCTTAACGGGCAGGCCGGGCAGAGGTTACAATAACCGGAATTTTTTTGTGGAGGGGGGAGGGAAAAAGTGATATAGAACACTAAAAAAGCTGGAGAAGCCTGATCTTTTGATAGGTAATCTGAGGCTATATTTTCACCATGGATCGGTTCAAGTTTTTAGGCCGCCGTTGATCCCTCCTTTTGCATTATGCAGTAAGAATAGCGATTCGCACACTGGGCGAAGTTGAATTATCGACTGCCTCCGCTTCCGCCCCCCCCTCCGGCTCCACCGCCGCTTCCTCCGCCTCCGCTGCCGCCTCCCCCTCCAGCCCCTGCTCCAGAGCCGCCAGAGCCACCCTGCCCGCCGTGACCAGACTGCCCCCCGGCCGTTCCGCTAACTCCCTGCGCCGACTGGCCCTGCATGCCGTGCGCAAGCCCCTCGGCCAGGGCCTGTGCAGAATGAGACTGCGCCTGGGCCGCCAGGGACTGATTCATGCTCGCAATGCTGGCCGCGCTCAACCCATTGGATAGGGCATTCGAAATGACTTGGGAGGACACGTCGGACGAAACACCGAGTCTCGACATATCGCGGGCCATGGCCAGGCAGGCTGCAGCCAGCTCGTCCATCTGATTTTGGTTCATCTTCTGAGACCGATCATGGATCTGGCCCATTACCTGGGATGCATCCTGCTCTTTAAAACCAGCGGCAAGGCTCTCGGCGAGCATGCTGCCCAGCCGCCCGACTTGCTCAGGATTTTTGGCGACGGCCCGAGCGCGATCGAAAGCAAATCCGTAGCGCGATTTCACCGCCTCCATGGCCTGCAGGATACGATCAGGGGTGACCTGCTTGGCCATGCCTTCAAAGGCCTTGTTAATGACTGGTTTTGTTGGAAGCCCTCCGCCCTGCGCATCCAGGAGGATCGACTCGGCTTTCAGGATCTGGTCCTCCTCAAACTGGTTGGCAACCATGGCCTGTACGAGTTGAATCGCATCCTCGCCGGGGACCCCTTTCTGAATCACAGCCCGGGTGCGTTCCTTTACCGCCACAGGCATCTGAGTCAGACCTTGCTCCACCGTATCTGCAAAGGCCGTGGAGACTAGGAGGAAGACCGCTCCAGCGATCACCACGCCGCTTTTCCAAAAAGACGTTTGGTAGCCCATGGGACTTGTGACCTCGTTTATATCCTCACGGTGTATAGACGCAATTGTTCGAACCAAAATCGTCATGTTCCCTCATGCGGCAATCCGGCAGGACCGCCTTGCCGTCGACAAGATAAAAATACGTGAATTGATCCATTCGGCTTAACGTGACCTTCCACATCCCGAAAGTGTCCCGCTGGGCCTGAACCTGTTGGAATGGATCTCCGGAAACCACCAAAACCACCGACTGGGCCTGCGGTGCCATCAGATACATTTCGACGCGGCCACTGTTCATCATGTGGTAATGCGTGGTGCAGCCCCCGGCCGCGAGCATTACCGTCAGGGCAGATATGATGGAGAGCTTCACGCTTATAGGTTAACCTTGAGGATAGAGTTTTCTCCGCCAAAATCATCGATCTCTCGAACCGCGATGGTCGGGTCGGGCAGCCTTCGTCCCCCCTCGATGATGTAGCTGAACCGGTACTCGCCTTCAGGAAGCTCCAAGGTGGTTTCCCAATAGCCGCTTTGCCCAGTCGGTTTCAGTGGGATTCGTTTCCAGCCGCTGAAGGTGCCAGCGAGTTCAACATGTTTCGCATCCGGCTGGTAGATCACAAACCGGTATGGTCGCGCGAGGACTGCCTGTTGAGGGGGAAAGGCGACAAACAAAATTGCGGCGGCAGCCAATCCGGCGGCAGCGGCTGTTAAAACCGGCCGGAACAGCTTCACCAACCAATCGCTTCTGCGCTCCCGGATCTGAAGAACCGGGATCTGATCGACGACTTCCGAGCGGATCGACTTCTCTTGGCGCAGCAGATCGAGCGTGTCGTCTTTGAATTCCGCATCACCATGGACAGTCTCCACAAAGACGATCTTGTCGTCCAGGCTCAGCTCATCGTCAATGTACAGGCTGATCAGTTGGTCATTCATGTGTCCCTGCCTTGAGGTAGCCCTTGAGCTTCTTTCGGGCCCGGTGGACCTTCACCTTGATGTTTGCCTCGCTGGTCCCGGTGATTTGTGCCAGTTCACGATACGGCATGTCACTGCTCACAACGAGGGCCAGCAGATCCCTTTCATCATCGTCCAAAAGCCGCATGGCGGCTAAAACCCTGCGATACTCGTCCCGCACCATGAAATCGTGCTCCTGGGTGTCCACCGACGGCTGGTTTTCCTCTATAGAGGCGGGATCGTTTTTTCGCTTCCTCAGCGAATCCAGTGTGAGGTTTCTTCCAATTGTATACAGCAACTGGGGTGTGAAGCTCTCAGCCGAGTATTTTTCAAAAATCCGAATGAAACTCTCCTGCATGATGTCGCAGGATAGGTGATAGTCACCCGACCGGCGAATCAGATAGGCAAGGAACTTCCGCCTCTGACGGTTATAAAATTCATTAAAAGAGTTCACACGTTAACTTTAACGCAGGACAGGGCAAAAGGTTACATGAAATCTTACAGCTTAGCGGAACTTATTTATTAGAAAATTCATACCTTATCAACAAGTTGGAGTTGGACGAATAAATGTAAGGTTAGCTAAGGCTATCCACCAATTTCCTGGCAGCCTACAATCTGTGGGCATCTGTGTGGATTACGATGGAGAACCTATCGAAGCGGAGAAGTGGGGATTTGAATTGCTAAACCGCAGGTCCGGTGGCGGCGGAGGGGTTGGGGATCATGGCAGATATACGTTCTGAGGTCTTCGAAGATTGCACCCCAGCGGTTGATTCGTTTAGCAGATCAAATCTGTCATTAGCAGCCAGTTGCGATTAATCGCCGCAGTTTAGCTCTTTTTTCGCCGAAGTCTTTCAATTGTTCTGTCGAGCAGCACATAGAACACTGGTACAAACGGAATGGCGACTATGGTAGAGGCAAACATGCCCCCGAATACGACCGTCCCAATGGCGCGCTGGCTGGCGGACCCTGCTCCGAAGGCGACCAAAAGCGGAACCACGCCCGCGATAAAGGCAAGCGACGTCATCACGATGGGGCGAAACCTGCGGCGGGTCGCTTCTATGGCCGCTTCGGATACCGTCATCCCGCCATGGTGCAATTCACGCGCGAACTCCACGACCAGGATGGCGTTCTTGCTCGCCAATGCAATCATCAGCACCAATCCCACCTGCGTGTACAGGTCGTTTTCATAGCCGCGGACCATAAGAGAAATCAGTACTCCTACCAGCGCTATGGGCACTACCAGGATGATCGCCCCGGGGTAAATCCAGCTCTCATACAAAGCAGCCAGAACCAGGTAAACCAGGATAATGGAGAGCGCGTAAATGAAATAGGCTTGGTTCCCGGTCTTTTTTTCCTGGTAACTCGTGGAGGTCCATTCGTATGCCATGCCATGCGGCAACGTTGCTTGTGCTAATTGCTCCATAAGCGATAAGGCTTGGCCGGAACTGAATCCGGTCGCAGCGGAGCCAAACAAGGCCGCTGCCGGATACAGATTGTAACGGGTCACCAACTCAGGCCCCAGAACCTGCCGGACGTCGAGCAGCGTACCCAGGGGCACCATCTCTCCGGTCTTGTTGCGGACGTGGAGATTTTTTATATCCCGAGGCTCCAAGCGATATTGACTGCCGGCCTGAATGTAAACCTGAAACACCTGGTTGAATCTATTGAACAGGTTGACAAATGAGGAGCCTAAATAGGCCTGGAGAGTGCCGAACACATTTTCCAGGGGAACCTGCAGGGATTCGGCCTTGGTCCTATCGATGGCTAAATATAGCTGGGGGTTGTTGACGTTAAAGGTACTGACCAGGCCCTGTAAGTTGGGTTGAGAGTTTCCCTCTTGGGTGATTTCCATTGCGGCTTGCTGGAGTTCATCCAGTCCGAGGCTTGCCCGATCCTCCACCATCATTTGAAAGCCCCCCGTCTGGCCAAGCCCTCGGATCGGCGGCGGGATGACGACAATGGCCTGCGCCTCCTGCAGTTCCGCCAGTTCATGGTAGATGCTGGCGACAATTTTACCCTGAGGTAAATTGCTTCCCCTTTTTTCCCAGTCCTCAAAGATGATAAACGTGGAGGAAATCGAAACCACATTGGCTCCGTCCAACAGTGAGTACCCCCCTATGGTTACCCAGTGCTCAACTCCGGGGATTTTTCCAAGCATGCCATCGATCTTGTTTGCAACCTCTTGCGACCTTGGCAGCGAAGCGCCCGCCGGCAACCGGGTTAGCAAGATGGCATACCCCTGATCCTCTGTCGGAAGGAAACCCGTGGGCTGGCGCAGGAAGCCCCATACGGTCGCGCTGATAACGATAACAAAGAGGACGAACATCAAGGCAGGCCTTTTTACCATCCAGACCACGATAGCCAGATAGATATCAGTCAGGGCCTGGAAAGCCCTGTTAAAACCTCGGTAAAACTGGTTGGGGCGTTTCTCCCCGCGGGGCTTCAGCCATAAGGCACACTGGACGGGCTTCAACGTAAGTGCATTGATGGCACTGATGACGGCGGTGGATGCAATGACGAGTGCAAACTGGCGAAAGACTTGCCCGACAATGCCCGGCAGAAACCCAGCCGGCAGGAAAACGGCAACCAACGCCAAGGTAATCCCCATCACTGGTCCGGTTAATTCCTGCATCGCTTTCAGGGTAGCTTCCCTGGGCTGCATTCCTTTCTCGATATAATATGAGGCGTTCTCCACAATGATGATGGCATCATCCACCACGATCCCGATCGCAAGGACCAGCGCAAACAAGGTCATCAGATTGATGGTGAAACCGAGCGCGGCCATAGCGATGAAAGCACCGATGAGGGTGACGGGGACCGTTGTGAGAGGGACCAGCATGCCCCGGAAGTTTTGCAGGAAAAGGAATATCACGACCAGCACCAGGACACCTGCGATAAACAGGGTTTCATATACCTTAGAGACCGCCTCCCGGACAAACGTGGTCGTGTCGAACCGGATGGCATATTTCAGCCCATCCGGAAACTGCTTGCTCATGTCAGCTATGGCTTGATAGAGGCGATTCGCGAGGTCGATGGCATTGGCGCTGGGCAGGGCGAATACCACGATTTGAGCTGATTTGTGGCCGCTGACTCTTGCGAAGTTGCTGTAGCTTTGCTGCCCCAGTTGGACCTGAGCTATGTCGCCGAGGCGGACGATCTGCGGTGCCTCGCCGCTTGTCGACTTGACGATGATGTCCTTGAATTGGGCGGAACGGGACAAACGACCGAGAGCGTTGATGGTGAATTGGAAGGGTTGATCTTCCGGCACCGGTGGAGCACCGAGTTGCCCTGAGGCGACCTGCAGGTTCTGACCTTGGATGGCGGCCAGCACGTCATTGGTAGTGAGCCCGTAGGCTTCGAGCTTATTAGGGTCGAGCCAGACTCTCATGCTGTAAAGTCCGGCACCAAATACCCGAACTTGGCCGATGCCCGAAATCTGGCCTAACGGGTATTGCAGATTGATAGTGGCATAATTAGATAGAAAGATATCGTCAAACCGGTCGTCATCGGAGTAAAGGCTGATCACCAGCAAAATGTTCGGTGACACTTTTTTGATTGTGACCCCTTGCTGAGTCGCGCCGCTCGGAAGCTGAGCCAATGCGCTGTTGACCAAATTCTGCACCAGCGCCATTGCGGCATTGAGATCTGTCCCGATATCGAAGGTGATGGTCAAATTGTACGAGCCGTCGCTGCCGCTGGTGGAAGACATGTAGATCGAGTTCTCAACCCCATTTACAGCCTCTTCGATTGGTATTCCGATCGTTTGCGCGACGACCTCCGCGTTCGAGCCCGGGTAGCGCGCACTCACTTGTATGGTCGGTGGAACAACGTCCGGATACTGCGCCACGGGCAGCCGATAGATGCATACCAGCCCGATAATGATCGTAACAAGGCCAATGACATTCGCGAAAATAGGGTGGTCGATAAAAAAACGGGAAATCATTTGTCCACCTTCGACCGCTTATGCCGACGGGTCATCTTTCGATGGTTTCTCGCTCAGGAGTTACCTGTCGGCCGGGGCTGGCGCGCAAAAGACCCTTGACAATCACCCACTCATCACCGTTGAGGCCGCTCCCGATAACATAAAGACCGCCATGCGAAGCTCCGGTTTTCACATTGCGGCGTTCAACCATGTTTCTCTCATTTACCACCAGCACGTAATCTCCACTCTGATCAAAACCGATGGCGACCTTGGGTATGAGAATTGCGGATTTTGCTTTTCCGACGGGCACCCGCACCCGGGCATATTGTCCGGGGAGCATTTTCCCCTCCGCGTTCGGGACGACTCCGCGCATCAACAGGGTCCCCGTTGTCGAACTGACGCTTACCGAAGCAAAATCGAGGTACCCCTCGTGAGGGTATCCGTCTTCATTGGCAAGGCCCATGTAGATCGGATATCTGGCATCATTTCCATGTCCCCACGGCAGTTCGGATACGCTTGGCAAAGCGGAAATGTCCGTTTCATTGACATTGAAATAAACGTAGAGCGGATCAATTTGCGTCATCTGTGCCAAAAGGGTTCCAGTAGCAGTTCCAGCGGCAGAGGGAGTATTTCCCGTATTTCCGGGGCCCACCAGGTTGCCAGGATCAACTAACTTGCGGTCGATCCGCCCGTCGAATGGAGCGATTATTAAAGTATAGCCCAAGTTGAGTTGTGCCAAGGCTCGTTGAGCTTCTGCGGTCATAAGACCAGACTGCGCAGAATCGAGCTGGAAGCGCCAATTTTCAACATCTGTCTGCGCGCCGGCCTTCTGCCTGTAGAGATCGTTGTTTCGCGCAAACTCGATTCGGGCATGATCAACGCGGGCTTTTTGCGTCAAGACAGCTCCTTCTGCCTCTTTGAGCATGGCCCTATAGGTGTCTTGCTGGATTTGAAACAGCAACGCCCCCTTTTTCACTATCTCACCGTCACGGAATAAAACTTTTTCCAGGTAACCCTCGACCCGAGCGACAAGCTGGACGGTATTGACCGCCTGGGTTTTGCCGGTAAACTCAAGGTAGTCGGTCACCTCCTGCTTGACCAGTTTGCTCACGGTCACCTTCGGCGGTGGCGGGACGAATTTGTTCTCCTTCTGGTCGCACCCCGCCGTGGAAACCACCATCGCAACCAGTAGCGCCATCGCGGGAGCGCACCTGAATAGGCCTCGAATCATATCGCCATTCCTCCTACCAGTCAGGTGTAAGGAGTTGTTTTTCGGTTTCAGGCTGAACGGCCGCCGGTTCGAGAAGCCCGCCCCAGTTTGTGCGGTTGCCCATGACCTGGGTGATATCGGCGGGCAGAAAACGTTGCCCCTCCCGAATTTCCCATCCGCCTCCCAGGGCGCGGTAGATCGCTATCAGTCCCTGAGGCACATCACCTTGCCCGGTGGATAGGCTGTCCTGTTGGGACAGGAGGGCTGCCTGGGCGGTGAGCACCGTGGTGTAGTCGGTGGCGCCTTCGCGGTATTGGATCAGGGCGAGATCCGCTGAACGCTTGGCTGCCGCGGCCGCCTCCTCCAGGCTGACGAGGCGTATCTGGGACTGCAGGAAGCTCATCAGTCCATCCTCCACCTCCTGCTGCGCCCGCAGCACCGTGTCCTGATAGGCGAAGATCGACTCCTGGAACAGGGCGTCCTGGACTCGGACGACGTTGGTAATCTGGCCGTAGTTCAGTACATTCCAGGAAAACGCAGGACCAAAGGAACCGAACCGGCTGTTCCAGGAGGTAATGTCGCTGAGGCTGAATTTACCCACATCGCTCGACAGGAACCCGAAGGTCCCGTTCAGGGTGAAGGCGGGGTAGAGGTCCGCCTTTGCGACACCGATGAGGGCGCTTTGAGAGGCGGCCTGGAGCTCGGCGCTGCGGATATCCGGCCGGCGGCGGAGCAGGTCTGCAGGGATGCCGACGGCGACCTCCAGCGGGGCCTCCGGGATAGCGGAGCGGCTCCCCAGCATGCCGTCCATGCGCGGCGGCATACCGAGCAGGGAGCAGAGCGCGTTCTTGGCTTGCCGGAGGTTGGCTTGGATCAGGGGAATGGTGGCCTCGGTGCTCCGCAGTTGGGTGAGCGCCTGCTGCACGTCGCGCTCGCTGGTGGCGCCACCCTGGAATCGGACCTCGGCGATCCGCAGGCTTTCTTTTTGAACGATCACGTTGTCCCGGGCGATCCGCAGCCGCTCCTCGAGGGTGCGGATGAGCACGTAGGTGCGCGCCACCTCGGCCGTGAGACTCACCAAAGCATTGTCGTAGGCGGCGATGGACCCGAGAAAGTTCGCATCCTCGGACTCGACGGCGCGCCGGAACCTGCCCCAGAAATCGATTTCCCAGGTGGCGGCGGCTCCCATCTGGGCCTGCCTGTAGTCGAAATCCACCCCGCCCGATTGCTGCGGCGCCGACGGCCCCCGCGTGCTCTCCCGGTTGTAGGAGGCGGCGCCGACGGCCTGCTGGACTTGAGGGTATTGCTCGCCGATGGCGATCCCCAAGCGGGCCCGCGCTTCGAACACCCGGGCCCCGGCCACGCGCAGCGGGATGTTCTGGGTGTAGGCCGCCTGCACGAGTTGGTCGAGAACGGGGTCCTTGAACACCGTCCACCACATGCGGTAATCGGCCGGTGAGGTTAACACCCGATGGCCGTCGGCCTGCATCCATTGCTCCATTACCTGGAGGTCGGGTCTGATATAATCCGGGCCCACCGTCGTACATCCGGTGACAACCATCAAGACGGAAACCGTGAACTCCCATGCAAGGCCATAAAACCGAAAGCCCTTCATAAAGGACTGCTTTTTTCTTCCATTTGCCATTGGCAGTGATCCCGAATTGAGATCCCTGAAGGGTGAAGGCGGAGCGCTAAAAGAAAGCCGTTTAAGAAATTTTGAGGAAAGATTGATATGCTAAATAATCTGAATATTCTCCGAAAACAAGTAGAATTTGTATTGCTGCAGGATCCGCCAGCGTATTTGAAGCTTTCAAGCTCGGCGGCAATCTCGCGGCTCAACGTGGCGATCGCCCGACTTTCCGCGGCCACCTTATCCCCATATCCCCCTCCAGCAGCGCGCTCTTGGATCAACGGCTTTCCCACCGCTATGGTTTTCCGTGTCTTCGGGTCCTTGAGGCCCACACGGCATTCAGCCTGACGGTGTCTGCGAGCCGGCCTTTGAACCGGTCCACCGTGCGCACAGACGATAGACAAGTTCGGAGACATAGGTGTGAGGCAGCAAGACAACTTGGTCTGCCGCCAGCAAGGTGTTCAGGTCGGCGATCAGCCCCCGGGCCGCTGTCGAGCAGCAGGAAGCCGTGAAGGAACAATCGCTCATCACCTATGGATAGACTGTGCTGAGGCTGAATATGCGCTGATCGCCTCCCTCAAGGAACAAGAGCGCCGCCGGGCTCTGGACATGGCTGTTAGCGCCAATCACCGGGCGGTCCACTTGGCGATCACCCTCTATACTGATCGGCAAACCGATTGCTGCCACTATCGCCAGTCCCTGTACGCTGGCATTCGGGGTGACAACCCTCCTGACATAGGACGCGTACGTTTCAATTGCGCATCGTTCTGCACTGTCGGGTGGTTTGAAAGCTCGGTTGCTGCACTGTTTTTGAGTGTCAGACAAATGCGGACAGCAAAAAAGCCTGCACCCTTACATGAATTTCAGACGAAATCCGATGGCAGGCGTTTGTCTTTCTGCCTATAGTTTGGTCGACAGCGATGTGAAGGGTCTTTCGACAGGTATTTTGGAAAACCAGAGGCTTTGTTGCCTGCGGGGTAGCGTCCTTCGCATCGTTGGCGAATGCCAAGGCAATCAACTTCACGTCCATTTCTAACATGAGGGAGGTATCTGTTATGATTACGCGCAATAGTCGATCATTGAAGACAGTGATGGTCGCCGCTGCCTTTCTGCTGGCCGGATTTGCCATTCCGGGTCTTTCCCGCGCATCCATCGATGGCCTTCAGATCAGCAAAACGCTAACTCAAGATTACGACACGCATCATTTCAATTCCGGCTACCACTACTATGCTCTGATGGATGCCGGCAGCCCTTATGCCATCGTGGGATTGGAGAAAGGCTATCGGATCAGTGGCCCTTACTGGAAAAGAATAAACCCTGACCCGTCCAGACTCTCTTCCCTGGTTAATCTCGTGGAGGAATCCCCGGTTGAGGGTTCGAGCATGTATGGTGCCTACATACTAGATTCACAAAACAGGAAAATAGGAACATGGTATTCCAGTTATATGGCAGGAGCGGCTGTAAACAACCGAACCAAGGCGGTTTCGATTACGCTCCACCACGACTGGCTTCTAAACTAGGCAGCAAGTTCAGAGTCCATCTGTGCCCAAGGGTAGAGTAGCGCGCCATATCGAAGAGTGAATAGTATGGGGGAATTTCGCGTTTTTTTCGCAGGCGCGCTACTTGCCTTTGACAACACATATCTCTCGCCTCTTCAATCGGTTCATCGGAAACCCTGAAACGTTCACCGCGACGCGCCGGGCGCGTTGCTACACATTACCGTGACTGGCATCGAGCGCCTGAAGGTTTGCCGGGTGCGGTTAAATTCCTCGTATGGGCAGAAGCAGGTTGGAAACCAGATTGAGCCACCGCCAATTTGAGACCGCGTTTATCCCGAATATTTCATGAAAATTATTTGGCATTTAAATGTCCTTGCAGGGGATCATCTGAAGAGGACCAGCAATCTTGGTGTGCCTATTGTAGGCATCAATCTCTCGATCAGGAAGGATATTTTTGTCATGTCATCTACGCAAGCGGTAAGCAGATGGTAAGCAGATGGATAGTATTAACCGCTACACAAACCCAAGCCAGTCCCTATCTGCCGGCGCACAGAGTCAAAGAATGGATTATGATTGGATGCAGAATCTCCTTGTCCTCGGGTAGGCTTGCTCGTATTTGCAGGCTGGTTCTTTAAGGATGGTTTCTAAGCTCTCCAAAAAGGAAATCCAAGCGATGCTGCAGACAAAACTTTCTCTCTGGAGGCGTTTCCTGGCACTATCCCAACCATATTTTTTCCCCACCATTCCTGGCGGCGGTTGGGTGACACTTCTGCTAATGATCATGCTGCTTGTTTTTCTTTTCGGCGTACTTTCGTCGGTTGTTGCCACGATGATCTTGGCAGGAAATTATCTTGCCCCTACCCTTACCGCCGAAATTGCATCGGGCCTGTCATCCTTGATAACGGACGCGTACCATTCCGGTGCGTGGCTGATTGTCATAGCTTCCCTGATCATTCCCGCTATAGTGTTTGGCATCTTCGGCCGTCACTTGCGTGCGCACAAGCAGGCTTGGTTTCTGCTTGCCATTGTTCTGGTTTTATCGCTCGCGGTGACAGGAATAAATGTCGCCTTCAGCTATATCAGCAACTACTTCACCAATGCTCTGGTAAAAAAAAACCAGGACATGGCCTACTTGTTTGTCGCCGTATATTTCAGCGGCTTTCTCGTCGGGATTCCCGTGGTAGCCTTCTACAGCTACGTACAAAACTATCTGGGGATGCGGTGGCGGGAATGGATGACCGGCGAGTTTCTGAGCAACTATTTTAAAAATCGCAACTATTACGAAATCGAGGCGAACTCACAGATTGACAACCCTGATCAGCGTATCATGGAGGACATCCGTTCCTTTACCCGTACCTCCCTGACATTTCTTCTGGTCATTCTGGGATCCGTCATGGATCTTGGTATCATTTACGGGAATTCTCTGGTCAAAATCGATTCTGCTGGTCTGCGTGGTAATCGGCTATTCTTTGACGGGTACGATGCTAACCGTTTTGGTCGGCCGGCGTCTCGTCCGCTTGAATTTCAACCAACTGCAAGTTTGAAGCGGATTTCCGTTACTGCCTGGTCCATGTGCGCGACAACACCGAATCGATCGCCTTTTACCAAGGGGAGAAGCCTGAAATTGCCCGTATATCGCGATCGGTTCCGTCGAGTCTTAAAAAATTTCGGCCTCCTCATCGGTTGGCAACGGAACCTGTCATTTTTCACGACCGCTTACAGTTACCTTCCTGTCGTTCTGCCCTATCTCGTCCTGTTCCCGCAGTATTTCGGCGGCCAGATTGAGTACGGGGACATGGTGCAGGCCAATTTTGCCTTCGCCCAGGTCTATGCGGCACTGTCCCTCATCGTTTCTCAAATCGAACAGATCACTGGCTTTGCTGCTGGAGTAGAGCGTCTTTCGACATTCTCCGATGCCATAAGACCTGGACAGTTGCATGCACCCGGCATCAAATCCGAAGAATCGGACGGGTTTGCCCTGGCGCATATGACGCTTCTTACGCCGAACCGAATGCGGACCCTGATCAATGAGTTGACTGTGGATCTGGGAAGAAGTGACAATTTGGTTGTCGTCGGCCAGAGCGGAGTCGGTAAAAGTTCACTCCTCAGGGCTATCGCCGGTTTATGGACGCAAGGTGCGGGAGTCGTGAAGCGACCGCCGCTGCACCGAAATGTTTTTTCTTCCGCAGAAACCCTATATGCTCCTGGGGTCGCTGAGGGACCAGTTGCTCTATCCGCGCCTCGAAAAGAAATATCCGAAGAGGAACTGAGAAATGTTCTCAAAACGGTGCGTCTCGAAGATCTCCCCGAGCGGGTGGGGGGATTCGGTGCTGAATTGGACTGGGCCGATGTCCTGTCTTTGGGAGAGCAGCAACGACTGGCGTTTGCGCGCCTGCTTCATCAACCACCCCGGGTTTGCGGTTCTCGACGAGGCCACGAGCGCTCTTGATGTGGAAAATGAGGCTAATCTCTATGGAAAATTAAAGGAGCTGGAAATTCACTATATCAGTGTCGGCCATCGCAGCAGTATCCTAAATTATCACAACCGCGTGCTGGAGCTGCAAGGACAGGACAAGTGGCGATTGCTCCCCGTCAAAGAGTATTTGGCAGCAACGGCTATTAAGCCGGCGCAGGCGTAAGGGTTGAAATATTGTAAAACCAATCCCTTCTACCCGAAATGCGGATGTGTTCACCGGTATCTCGTTGGCGGTAGTTTTTGACGCACTGTCCGGCTCAATCTACCAACTCGTTTTTGATACCATAGTGAGTCAGCTCGGCATTGCTTTTCATGTCCATTTTCTCCAGAATTCGGGTGCGATAGGTGCTGATGGTTTTTTCGCTGAGAGACAGCTCTTCGGCAATCTCCTTCACGGTTTTCCCCGAGGAGATCAAGCATAACACTTGATATTCACGGTCTGAAAGATTCTCGTGCGGCAGCCCGGTGGCACCGGACCTGAAGACCAAGAGCAAGCTTTTCAGCGAGGGCTGCGCTGACATACCTGCCGCCGCGAGAGACCTTTCGTATGGCCCCGATGAGTTGCTCCGGCGCGGCGGCCTTGGTGAGGTAGCCGGACGCTCCCGCCTTCAGCACACGGACCGCATACTGTTCCTCCGGGTGCATACTGAGGACCAGAATGGGAAGCTTGGGATTCTCGACGCTCATCTGTTTCAAGGCGTCGAGCCCCATGAGGCCCGGCATCGTAATGTCCAAGAGCACGACATCGACGCCTCCCTTTCGAATGAGCTTTAAAACTTCATGACCATCTCCGGCTTCGGCGACCACTTCAATGTCGGAAGCGTCGGCCAGTATTTGTTTCAATCCGGCTCGGACAATTGGATGGTCGTCTGCTATCACGATCTTGATCACGCGGATGACTCCTCTTTGTTAAGCGGAACATTAACCACAATCGTTGTCCCATTGCCCGCTCGGCCGCTGATGATGCATTCTCCATTCAGGGCAAGGACGCGTTCACGCATGCCTATCAGGCCAAACGCCTTGGGATTCTTGATTTCGTTTTCGGTGATGCCCCGGCCGTTGTCTTTAACCTCTAAGACCAATCGATCTCCTTGCGCATCCAAACGGACTTCGACCCGAGAGGCTTTGGCATGGCGGATCACGTTCGTAAGCGTCTCCTGAAATATGCGGAAGATCGCGGTGGCATGATCTCTGCTTATTGAACGCCTCCTGCAAGTTCACCATAACTTCGCACGCTATCCCGCTACGATTCTGAAATTCTTCTGCCTGCCACTCAATAGCTGCCGCCAAGCCGAGGTCGTCAAGAAGCCCAGGCCGCAATTCTCCGGACAGCCTTTGGACAGTTCGGATCGTTTCATCAACGAGTCCATTCATTGAACGAGTCTTTTTCAGGATAGCGTTCTTTTCGTCCTCCAGATGGTTACTGAGCCAGGAGATGTCCATCTTCAATGCCGTCAACGCTTGACCTAACTCGTCGTGGATTTCCCTGGCGAGTCGGGTTCTTTCTTCTTCCCGGACAGACTCCAAGTGGGAGGAGAGATTCCGCAACTGCTCCCGGGAGTTTCTCAGTTCCTTCTCCGCTTGCTGGCGCTGCAATTCCCGCTGCTCCAAGGCGGTTGCCATGTCGTCGAAGGTTCGTGCCAATAAATCCAGTTCTCCTGTCCCCTGGCCAAGCCGGTCCGGGAACTTAGGTCACCCTTCGCCAGTCTGGTGGCGGCGGCTACCATTGCCCGCACATGGCGCAGGACAAAAAGATCACCTCCAAACCATGTCGCGAGAATGGCAATGAGAGTTACCGCTCCAAGCAGGATTAGATTATGGGCAAGCAGGCGGTTTGCCGCAAGATAAATTGAATTTTCAGGAATGCCAACCAACATGTAGACATTACGGTTCCCAAGGGCACTGAAAATCCTTGAAAAGGCGTGAAACCGCGTTGTCCATCCGGTCCTTCAGTCCTGACAATGCCCATTTGTTTAGAACGAACAGCATCGAACAGATGAGTGTTAGCCAATGATCGACCGACCACGGCATCCGGTTCGGGATGGTGAGCTATAACCACCCCACGGTCGTCGATTTGAGAGATCGTCGAACCATTTGGCAGGCTTCTCTCAATGCCTAATTCTAGTCTGGTTCAGCCATTGGATGTCCAAGGCTGCAAACGCCACTCCCAGAAGTTTTTTATCGGAAGATATGATGGGGTAGGCGAGTACAATTACTGGGCTGCCTGTGATAAGCCCGATTTGATAGTCGCCGATGGCAAATTGTCTTGTCTCTATCGCTCGTTTGAACCAGGGCCTGTCACTGACGTTCACCGAAGTATCGTAGGCGATAGCGCTGCAGTGAAGCATCCCCTGCGCATCCACTGCTCCGAGGTTCTTGTAGCGGCGGTAATGGTTCATTAGTTCAGAAAGATAACGAGAACATTCAGGGGGGTCTGACCACTGCCGTTCCAGATAATGCGCGAAACTCGCTAATAGCTGACGGGTGCCGTCGAGCAACTGCGCTTCGTCACGCGCAGCGAACTCAGCAAAGGTGAGGACATCCCCCTCAATATCGGCTATCTCCAGCTGCCTCTGTTCGTAGGCGGTGTAAAACGCCAGTCCGGCCAGGGGGAGCACAGCAAGAAGTACCAAACCAACTAAGCGGGTTCGCAAATTACCGCTTTTGAAACGCATCAGGCAATTCTCCAATCCTATAATTTAGCGGTTACGGGTTTGATTGCGGAGATGCGATCCTACGGATTACAGAATTCTTGCACTTCGAATGAGTTGGTGTCAAGATAATCGTTGAGGTGGGTTGGTAGAATAACCTCTTCAAATAAAAATGGTGTTCCGCTTTTTCTTGGATACTGTTCTGCATAGGGTGCCTTCAACAAAAAATGGCAAACACCGCATCCATCTTGGCCTCAATTTCCTGCTGTTTTTCCTGCGACAGAGAGTTGAGAATCTCAGGCCTTCTGATAAAATCTCTGATAAACTCTTCAAGCTCAGGAGTTATTCCGGCGATTTGGTAAAACTCCGCCTTGGTTGCCGGTTCCCTTGTCATCTCGCTCCAAGCCTTATCGTATGTAGCCATTTGAATACTCCTTGGAAACTCATGTTGGCGTTCGATCATCCCTGATGGATTGGTTGGTGCCGGCAAACACTAGACGAAAAAGCCATATAGGTACATACTGTCGACACTGTATAAAGTAAGGGCCGTGACTTTTATTCGTCCGGGCGTGCTGCCAGGCACCAGCCGGTCGGTTGATTGAGGAATAGATTTACGTCTTCCAGAAGAATTCAACGGTATCAACACCGCCTGCCACCTTCAGGCGTCTCATCTCGCGATGATCGTGGAAGCTGGCGATAACACGGTAATCCCCCTGGGGCAGCTTGGCCCAAAACCAGGGACCGTTGGAGGTGGTCTCCAGCAGCAGTTTTCCGCTGTGGTCCTCAATTTTCACTATGACGCCGGAGACATACTCCTTCGGCGCTTCGACAAACGTCAACTTGACGTTGTAGTTCTTCGCCATGACATCCATGGCCGTCCGCTCGTCCATTCCAACGCCGCCGGACGCATAGGCAATGCCATTGCTCTGGCCGTGCGCGATAAAGGACGACGTCGCGGCCGTCGAGGTCAGGGGGCTCAGAACCAGCATCAGACAACCAAACAGCAGAACACTCATTTTCGTTTTCATGTTTCCCTCCTATGGGCGTGGCTTCAAGAGGCCTCGCATGGTTGGACCCGATCCGCCCGCAGACAGTACGATTGATTTTTAACGGGCAGCGGATCCTGCTTGATGAACATGAGCGTGCATGGGAGCTTACGATGGATCTTCTCGTTGAGGCTCCCAAACAAGCTCTGTTCCAAATACCCCTCTTCATGGGCGAGCATGACGAGAAGGTCGATTTTCTTGTCCCGGACGAATTGCAGAATCTCCTTTTCCGGTGGCCCCTCGGCGATGCCGACCTGGATGGACAACCCCTTGGCCTGTTCGGCAGCGATCATTGCGTTCAGGTCCTTCCTGGCCGTGGTGCGCATGTCCTGATACTCCTTCTTTATCGACTTCAGAGATGGTAGGTCCAGTTGCCAATGGTCCAGGTTGAAGGGGTCGTGCATCAGGTGCAGGACGTGCACTTGGGCATTGTAGCGCTTGGCCAACGAGATCCCGTAATGCAGCGCCTGCCTGCAATACTTGGTCGAATTGGTGACAACCAAAATGTTCTTGAAATCTTCCATGGCATTCATCCTTGTTTAAACACGTTGGATTTGTGGAACCCAACTGTAAGTGCTTTTTCAGTTCAATGTCATCTGCACATATCCCGATTGGCCACTGCGGTGATCCAGTGCCAGCACCACCAATGGCTGTTTGGGCGGCAGCGAACTCATCAAGTCAGCAAAACCATCCATCCCTTTGACCGCCTCGCCGTTGACCTGCAGAATGAAATCCTTTGGCTCCAGGCCGGCCTGTCCGAAGGGTCCTTTGGGGCTGACGGTGGCGATGGCAACCCCTTCACCCGGGTCGATCCCGTATTTTTCATCTTCCTTAGGGGTGATCGGCCTGACACTCACACCCAGCCGGTTGTCGACGGCGGCAGACAGCAGCTTCACTGAATCCTCCATGCTGCCGATGGTGACGCGAAACTCCTGTTGCTTTTTATCGCGCCAGACGGTCAGCTTAGCCTGCTTCCCGGTTGGGGTATCGGCGACCTCGTTTCGAAGGCCCGCGGAGTCGGCAATCGGTTTGTCTTGATAGGAGAGCACCACGTCGCCGTGCTTCAAGCCCGCTTGGGCCGCAGGGCCGCCTTTGACCACGTCGGCGATCAAGGCTCCCTTCGGCGATGGCAGGCCGATGGACTTGGCGGTGTCCGGCTTCAAGTCGCTGATGCTCACCCCCATCCAGCCGCGCTCGACTTTGCCATAGGCGACCAGGGTGCTTGAAATCCGGGTAGCCATGTTGCTGGGGATGGCAAAACCGATACCCTCCGAGCCTCCCGAATCCGTGGCGATGGCCGCGTTGACACCGATCACTTCGCCTTTGAGGTTAAGCAGCGGCCCGCCGCTGTTGCCGGGGTTGATCGGAGCGTCGGTCTGCAGAAAGTCCTCGTAGCTGCTGGGATCGGAAATCCCCTTGCGGTGCTTGGCGCTGATGATGCCCTGGGTCACGGTCTGGTCCAGGCCGCGCGGAGCCCCGATGGCCACCACCCACTCCCCGACCCCCAGCTTGTCCGAATCCCCGAAGGCCAGATACGGCAGCCGGTCACTGTCCTGGATCTTGAGGACCGCCAAGTCCGTTTTAGGGTCTGTGCCCACCACCTTGGCCGGGAACTGCCTGCCGTCGGCCAACGTCACTTGGATGTCGCTGGCACCGCCTGCGACGTGGTTGTTGGTCAGGATATGCCCTTGGGGATCCATGATTATGCCGCTGCCGATGCCTTTCATCTCTTGTTTGAATTTGCGTGGCATATGGGGTCCGTTGGAAAAGAATTGAAAGAACGGATCGTTCTCGAAGGGCTGCATGGGGTTGTTGACCTCACTGCGTTTGGTCACCTCGATGTGAACGACGGCGGGTATGGCCGCCTGGGCCACCTTGGCGATGGCCGTGCTCAAGTCTGAAGCTGTGGGAATAACCGCAGAATCTGACTGAGTCGCCGGCGGCGGGTTGGCTGCTGAAGCCGGCCGGCCGTAGGCCAAACCAAGGCCGACCAGCATCAGAACCACTGGAACCAATACTTGCAACTTCTTGCAGATGTGACGATACATGGGGACCTCCTCTACAAATGGAATGGACTGCGAGGGGTTTAAACGACCCCTCATCTTCGGGTTAATTTTGATGGACGACCCTTGCCAAAATCTCATTGATTTTTTCAAACTCCGTCGACTTGTTTAAAAAGTAGTCCGCACCCGCTTCGGTGCATTCTCGGCGATACTGCTCAAACGGGTAGTTGGTGAGCATGATGACCATGGGGGTGTGCTCACCCTGTTTGATTTCACGCAGGACCTGGATTCCGTTCATCCCGGGCATCCGAATGTCAAGGATCACCGCATCCGGATGCAATCGGCGAATGGCCCCGACCGCCTCTCTGGGGTCCCCGCTGGCGCCTGCAAGGGTGGTTCCCTCCACTTCCGAAATCATGCCGATGAGACGCTCACGGACCGCCTGCGAATCATCCACGATGTAAACTGTTCTCATGGTCTGTGCTCCTTGATCGCGTGCCGATACGATATGCCTGCCTCAAACCCTTCGAAATCGGTTCCTGTCTGATTCTTGTGTCGGTTTTGAGCACAATTTCATGTCGGTGTTTTGACTACGCAAATCAAAATCGATTTCCATGGCTCATTCACTCTCACCCAGGTCGCGTCTCATGTTAAGGTATTCATCCCGCGTGAGTTCACCCCTTGCATAACGTTTTTTGAGAATGTCCAACGAGGTTTCCAAGTGGAAAGCAGGTTGGCTCTGCCTTCCGGACCTCAAGAGCCATTTTATACAAAGGATGATGCCCAGAGCTGCCAGAACCGAAATGAGGATTGTCGGGATGCCAAAATGCCAGCTCACGCCGTACCAGTTCATCATTCCGGGGCCCCCACCATTCAGGAAACCGTGCCACTGAGGGCAAAAAGGGTTTATCGCAGTAGACATAGATACCTCCTCACAGGTAACCCAAAAGGCTCACAACGAAGCCTTCGCCTTTCGCCATGGGCCCTTGGCAGTTCAATAAGCGGAGCGAATCTCCCCGGTGTCTTTGCTCACAAGAAGACGATCGACCAGCGAGTTATCCTTCGTAACGATGTCGAATTCGTAGCGGGTTCCCTTGTCCGTCTCCTGGCCCAATTTGAGGTTCGGGTTATTCGTTGAGTCCAAGTAATTTTGCAAAAGTGCCTGGGCGTCCTTTTTGTCGATCGGGTTGTCGAATTGGCGATAGGGTGGAATGACCCAGGGATAAATTTCCGTCATGCCGGGGCCCCTACCGTTGAGTTCACCGGGTCCCATCATGCCGCGTTCAATATTCCAGCCATCTCCAAACCAGTTGAACCGGTTCTGTGTTGCCTCGGGACTGGCCGCCGGAGCTTTGTCTTGGTCCTGCCCCACCATGCACGGACCGGCGGTTTTAGCAACGCCAATACCGAAAGCGAGCATCATGGCAATTCCGCCTGCCAATGTGATAACCGTGGTTTTATTCATGGTGCAGCCCTCCATGCGGGTTTGATGAACTTAAAACCTGCTCATGCCGAGCAAACACATTTTAAGGCGTGGAGGGGATCGTGGGTATCGGTGCTTGTCTGATTCTGTTGCCGGTTTTAGAAGTGATTTTGTGTAGGCATCTGTCCTACGTGAGATTGTGACGCCACGGCTCCATCAAGTTACTTTCCTGATGGTGGATATGTAATTGTATCTCAACGTGTTCTCTTCACAGTGGCGGCGCGAGGTGTGCTGCGGCCGGTCGGCCACATGGAGACGATGGGGCTGGCTACAAAGATCGACGAATAGGTTCCAACCACCACGCCGATGAGAAGCGCGAACGCAAAGTCGTGCAGCAGTATGCCGCCCATCAGAAACAGGGCGATTAGCACCATGAAAACCGTGCTCGAGGTGATGATGGTCCGGCTAAGCACCTCGTTGATGCTCAAGTTGATAACCTCTTTGAGGCTTTGTTTGCCTTTTTTGCGCAGGTTTTCGCGTATACGGTCAAAAACCACCACCGTATCGGTCAAGGAGTAGCCCGCCAAAGTCAGCAGCGCCGTCACCACCAGCAGGGTGATCTCTCTGTGCAGCAGGTAGAACACACCCAACACCGCTAACACGTCGTGGAAGGTGGCGATGGCTGCGGCTACGCCGAAACGGCGGTCAAATCGCCAGGCCAGATAGACCATGATGCCGGCCAGGGATAGGGCGATGGCGATCAAGGCAGCCTGTTTGAGCGCCTGGCTCACCGAAGCGCCGATTTCCGCGCTGCTCTCCATGACAAAATGATTGTGCGGAAATTCCCGGCTCAAAAGGGCGGCCACCTGGCCGGCCACCGCCTTTTCGGATTGCGGCGACTTTTTGGTGCGAATGATCAGAATCTTCTCATGAGGCACATCCTGCAGCTCGTAATCCGACAGATTGCCCCGTACTAGTGCGGCACGAATATCTTCAAGGCGGAACTCTTTTTCAGCTTTGAACTGCACCATGGTTCCGCCCGCAAAATCGACACCCAAATTGGCCCTGCCTCTTTCGATTTGTACAGCGGCCACAAGTCCCAAAATCACCAGCGCTCCGGAAAACACAAAGGCTGCATTCTTGAGCCGCATGAAATCAATTCGCGGGTGATGCAGGATCTGCAGGAAGTGGATCGATTTGAACAGGTGTTTGAAATTCAGGTAATCATAGATCGCGCGAGTCCCGTAAAGGGCTGTGAAAAGGTTGAACAGGACACCGATGCTCAAGGTGACGGCAAAACCCTTGATAGGCCCGGTGCCGAAAAGAAAAAGGGCTCCGGCCGTGATCAACGTGGTCACGTGTGCATCGATGATCGTCCAGAACGCTTTGTCATAACCCGCGTCGACGACGAGACGGATCGATTTGTTCAGGGCTGACTCCTCACGCATGCGTTCGAAGATGAGCACATTGGAGTCCACCGCCATGCCGATGGAGAGCACGATTCCGGCTATGCCCGGGAGGGTCAGAGTTGCCTGAAACAACGAAAGAGCCGCCAGCATCAAGATCAGGTTCAACAGCAGGGCAAAGTTGGCGATCACGCCCGAGGTCTGGTAGTAGATCACCATGAAGGCGACCACCAGCAACATCCCTATCAGTGCCGAAGCGACACCTTTGTGAATTGAGTCTTGGCCCAGGGATGGCCCCACAGTGATATTTTGGATGATATCAACGGGGGCTGGCAGGGCACCGGCTCTTAGTACGATCGCCAGATCTTTGGCCTCTTCCAGGGTGAATCGCCCTGTGATTTGAGCTCTGCCGCCCGAAATTCGTTCTTGGATCACCGGTGCCGATTGCACGATGTTGTCCAGAATAATTGCCAATTGACGCCCCTGGTTATCTTGGGTGATTTTTTCAAAAAGACGGGCTCCCCGATCGTTGAAGGCCAGGGCCACATGGGGTTCGTTGAAGCGGTTTCCGATTTCAACTCTAGCCGTTTCGAGGGCTTCACCGGTCAGGAGGGCTGTCTTTTTCAGCAGTACCGGAAACGTTCGGACTGCACCCGTGTCCGGGTCCATCTTTTTTTCCAGGTAAATCTCGTCACCGGGCGGAATGGCATCTTTCAGGGCCTGATTGAGTTCCTGATGGGTGGAGGTCTTCTGCAGTCGACCGGACCGTAGGGATTCGTCCATCAGTTCGCGCAGATTGGGTGGCGCTGCCGCATCCACCAGTTTGAACTCCAACTGAGCAGTGCGCCCCACCAGTTCGATGGCTCGCTCAGGATCTTTTACCCCCGGCAGTTGGAGTACGATCTCATCTTTGCCCTGCCGGACGATAACCGGCTCAGTCACGCCGAACTGATCAATTCGGTTGCGGATGACCTCCAGGCTCTGGGTTACCGCGTTCTCTTCAATGTTCTTAATTTCTTTGGGCTTCAGCCCCACCTCGAACACACCCTTCTCATCCGATCGCACGTCAAGGTTGGGGAATTCATCCGTGATGATCTGCCTGACCGTTGGGCTTACGTCGGGATCCACAAGGCGCAGCCGCGCACGGTCGCTCCCTGATGATTCAGGAGAAAGGGATGGAATCTGCTTTTTGCGGAGCGTCTCCCGCAGGTCGCCCACTGCCACGTCGAGGTGGTTCTGCAGGGCGCTGGGAATGTCGACTTTGAGAATCAGCTGCATACCGCCCTGCAAGTCCAGCCCCAGGCGCATGCCTTCGGCAGGCAGGAGCTTGGTCCACCAGCCGGGCAGGTTGCGGGTCATAATCGGTGCCGCGCAAAAAAGGCCCGCCAGGGTCAATACAGCCAGCACAATTAGGCGGTTACGGATATATTTGGGCATAGAAGCCTGCACTATAAATGGTCACACTGCCGAGACCCGGAAATTTGTTGGGCCGGTTGACGCGCCTGCTATGCTGAAACACGCCGGAAATCTCAAAAAACGAAAATGACTCCTTTGATCAGAAATCGTCGTACGCTTTCTTGAAGGCGTCTTGGAGGTCTTGGGAGCTCTTCGAGAATCCGGTTTTTACATCTTCCCATGCCTGGCTGGAACCGTGTTTCAGTCCACCGTACCATTCAGCGACCTTGTTGTGGTCCTTTCTCAATGCCGCCAGATGGGACGCCGCTTTCTGCCGGGCGGCCTGATCCATTTGATCCCATTTTTGGCTGAGTCGAGATTCCAAATCGTTGATGCGGGCGTCTATATCATCCAGAACTATTTTGGCCTTTTGGAGGGCTTCATCGCGTTGATCGATGGCATAGGTCTTGATCGCCGCAACAGCATTCGTTACCTTCTTTTCGACATCCTGATCCGTTGTATTCGGTGGAGTTGCCTGTGCCGCAAAGGCCGTCGATGCCATCATTAAACTGGTTAACGCAATGATCACCTTGACATGATTATTGATCGAACGGGTTTTCATGATTCATTCCTCCTTTCGGGTAATCGGGTATATTGCGGTTGAGCGCCTGACGGATTGATCAGGTCCCGCTTTGAAAGCACCTTAATGGTGTGGATGTGATCGAAGGACAAGGTATCGACACCGACCTCCACATTGCCGCTTACCGCTACGGTGTCCCCG
The DNA here is from genome assembly GCA_963791285.1 of uncultured delta proteobacterium. Taxonomy (GTDB): domain Bacteria; phylum Desulfobacterota; class Desulfobacteria; order Desulfobacterales; family SpSt-501; genus SpSt-501. Next base: position 167,667 of record CAWBSC010000002.1, on the reverse strand, counting down.
ACATATTTTGAGAGATCCTTGTTCAGCACGAGATACTCCCCGCTGTTGGCAATGATGGCGTAGCCAACTCCAGTGTCGATGACCGCGCCCACGATTTCTTCTTCCATAGCCATAGCCGCCGGCACCGATATGATTAGAGTTAGAACGGCAGCCATCACCCGCACTTTGCACTTGTTCGGATAACGTTTCATTTTTTCTTTCCCCTTTCACCAGAATTGAGAATCAATCGACTTGAATTCTTGACCGTCAATTCGGTTTCAATATAGACCCTCCCCGAATGCACTTCCATCGGCGTATGTCCGATTTGCTTGTAAGGATGCAACTAATTCTTTCGTACGCAATTATCCTACATGCGAGGGAACACTATCGAAGAACTGGATGCCGGATCAAGTCCGGCATGACAGCCTTGGCATATTTAGTTGCCGGTCTAATAATTCAGAAATGAACCATTTATACGTTCAGCAGAGAGGGCCAATCGCACGGTCGACGCAATGTAGGACGGAAACTGTCAGGCCTGAGCGATATAAACCTACACCAAAATCAGCACTCTGCCGATACCATTGCGACTCTGACTGCCTTATTATTCCGACATTGAGGGAACCGCCATTTAATCTGTCTGATTTCCGCAAGTAGCCTGTCCTGGCTTATCAAAAAAAAGGAGCTCTATGGGGAAGCTGATTACACCGCTGAGAAATATCAGGCGGTTAGAAATTCTCTACGTGGCGACGATCGGGGTTATGATGATCATGGTCGTATGTACACCCTTTTTAGTTCGTCGATGGATTTCGGAGACGGATCGTCTGCTCGGCGAACAGGAGGTGATGGAGGCATTGCTAATCGCGGTACTGATAAGTCTGGCCTACGCACTATCCCACATATATAAAGCTCTCATCAGATCTCACCGGGAGGAAATTCAGCGCCTTGCCATGAACAACACCACGTTGCAATGCCGCCTCACGGAAGCCTTCAAATATATCGGAAATGTCAACGTGCAGCTTCAGGAAATCCGTTCCGTATTCTCGCTCCTGAAACGACTGCCGCAAAGCCGGAAGGATTTTAAAAACCTTCTGCGATTGTTTGCGCAAAAGGCGCTGACCATTTCTAACACCGATTGGGTAGTAGTCCGTATTATTGATCGCCCGTCATTACGAACAGTAATCGAGCATCTGGAGTTCCGCAGGCAGGGTATTGCCCTTAACCCTCACATCGGCAACAAATCTATTGTCGAAGGGGAACCAATCGCCGATCTGGCCGTTATCCGCCGCGAAAATGAAAACCTGGATATCGCCGTGGCATGCATCTCCCCGCGAAACGAGCTGAGCTGGGAAGAAAAAATCCTATTGGAGGCTATTGCCGGCGAAATCGAGTTGTTTTTTATTGCCTTTGCGGCCATGCATTCTCATGGGTCAGAGACGCTTGAAGCACTTTGCCGTCGTAGCGCTTTAGTTCCTCCAGGATCTTGCCCGGGTCGGCCTTTTTTGCCATGATAAAAAGCGCGGAGCTTACCGGCGTGAGCTGGGATGGCAGGCCCTTCATGAAGGGCTCATCGTTGCCGACTTTCTTCAATGCGCCCACTACCGCACCGATTCCGCTGCCGGTCACCAGGCCAATCAGCGCCAACGCGGGATTGAACAACATCAACCCGACCAGCGCCCCCAGGAATCCGCCGCTTATAGCTCCCGGCAGGGTTAGGTGGGAAACATGATGCAGGCGTACCTTGCCCTTTTAATCGCGAACCACGACCGCGGCTTCCTCCAGATCCACTAAGTGTTCCTGCTGCATTTGAAGCAGATCCAGGCGAACCTTTTCTGCCTTGAACTTGTCATTATAGGCAACAGCTATCAGATCGCTCATGATGTTCTCCTTCCGGTCTGGCGGTGATGGTTCCTCCCGCCTTGAAAATTTTGTCATAGTCGAGATTGCACTCTCAATTCGAGACCTGCTCGGAGGGACTCTATAGCAGGCCCAGTCTCCTCGGCATTATGGGTTACGCGGATATTCTTGTCCGCTCGTACCATCCCTCGGACACTTCCGCCTGCGTCGGGTAGAGTGAGCGAACGAAACTGATGCTTAACACGGGTGCTTCCACCGGCCTGTTTCCGCAAACCGTCATAGTGCCAGGATCCGGCCAACTTCATTGCAATGCTTCCGGCCGCTCCCTTGGCCCTAAAATGCCAAGGATTTCCTGTTCATTGATTTTCTCCTTCTGCAACAGGGTCTGGGCCATCCGTTGAAGCTTGTCGCGCTCCTGTTGTAGAATGTTCTTGGCCTCCTCGTAACAACCGGCAATGATTTCCTGCATTTCGGCATCGATCAACTCCTCGAGCTTCTCCGAGCGGTGTTGACGCATCAAACTCTGGCCAAGAAAGGGGTTCTGGTTTTTATCCACCAGAGACAAATTCGGCGCATTCCGGCTCATCCCGTAGACGGTAAGCATATTCCGGATGATGTCGGCCACCTTCTCGAGGTCGTTGGATGCACCAGTGGAGACCTCTCCGAACACTATCTCCTCAGCCGCCCGTCCGCCTAAAAGCCCTTTGATCTTGCCCAGCAACTCGGACTGGGACATAAGAAATCGGTCCTCCAACGGCGTCTGCAGCGTGTACCCCAGGGCTCCGATACCGCGCGGGATAATCGAGACCTTCTGCACCGGGTCTGCCCCGGTTGTGAAGTGGGCTACGATCGCATGCCCGGATTCGTGAAATGCCACAACCTCCCGCTCATGGGGGTTGATGAGTTTGTTTTTCTTTTCGAGACCGGCTATCACGCGTTCGATAGCGTCCTGAAAGTTTTTCTGAGAAACCTCGCTGAGCCCTTCGCGGGAGGCGAGAAGAGCAGCCTCATTGCAGACGTTAGCAATTTCAGCACCGGCGAAGCCGGGGGTCTCGGCCGCCAAACGTTTTAGGTCGACGTTTTTTTCCAGAATGTGGCCGCGCGTGTGCACCTTGAAAATCTGAATGCGCCCGTTCAAATCCGGGCGGTCTACAAGGATGTGGCGATCGAAACGGCCGGGCCGCAGAAGTGCCGGGTCGAGGACATCGGGGCGATTGGTAGCCCCCATGATAATGATGCCCACCTGGGGGTCGAATCCGTCCATTTCCGTAAGCAGCTGGTTGAGGGTGTTCTCGCGTTCGTCGTTGCCACCCATGTAAATGCCTTGGGCGCGATTCTTGCCCACCGAATCCAGTTCATCAATGAAGATAATGCAGGGGGCCTTGCTCTTGGCCTCCTGGAACAGGTCCCGCACACGGGCAGCGCCCAACCCTACGAACATCTCGACGAAATTCGATCCGCTCAGGTTGAAAAACGTTACGCCTGCCTCTCCGGCAACGGCCCGGGCCAAAAGGGTCTTTCCTGTTCCTGGAGGCCCCACCAAAAGGATGCCCTTGGGCAGCTTGGCTCCGAGCCGCGTAAAACGGTCCGGCTCTTTAAGAAAGGAAACGACTTCCTTGACCTCCTCCACCGCTTCGTCCACACCGGCAACGTCCTCAAAAGTTACCTTTTGCGACGAATCGGCCTCATAGATTTTGGCTTTGTTCTTGCCTAGATTCAGATAGTTGGCTCCCTTGCCTATTCGACGCAAGATCAAGGACCAGACAAGAAAAAAGAGCCCTAAGGGGACGATCCAGTTGGAGAGGAAATTGGAAAACCAATGCGATTCGATCTTGCCGCGGTAGTCGACGCCATGAGCCTGAAGATCCGGCAACAACTGCTGGTCCTGCAAGGGTATGACCACGAACTGTCGCTGAACTTCCTGCTCGCGTTCACGACTGAGCCGTCCAAAATCAAGGTACCAGGGCGCGTGTTTTTGATGCGGTGTAAACCCGGCATTGTTTTTGGAGTCGGCACGTTCGGTCGTGGCGGTGTCGACCTTCGTGAAAGGCTTTTCCAATCCGTAGATTCGGTCCTGTTCAAGGATAACGCTCTGAACCTTGTCCTCACTGAGCAAATCCCGGAAATTGCTGTAAGAGATTTCATGGACCGCCGGTCCCGAAAAAAACACCGAGTCCAAAAACAGCATCAGTGCGAATAGCATTAAAAAGTATCCAAGTGAAAATTTGAAGCGTGGTTCCATTCACTATCTCCTATGGATGGCGGCCGGTGTTGGCCAATCATGTTGCAGCATTTTGTCGGGTTTCCAGCCTCTATCGTGGCCAAGATCCTTTTTCCGTTTTCCAGGTCTCATAATTACGCGCCGCCGGTCTTCGCTAATTTGTAAGATCGATTATTTTGCTGCGTCTTTGTTTGAATTCCAGAATTTTCCGGTTTAAGCGATGGATGCGGATGAGAGGATAGACAAAAAGATAGATGGCGGTACCCAGTAAAATCACGCCCAGAACGACAAGGATATCCACCCAATTCATTGCCTGCATGAAGGCATGGCGTCTGAAGGCCGCAATCAGGAACCCAACCGCCGATATCTGTACCAGGATGACAGCTATCCCCATCCGAATGGCTTTCAAGGCCGTTCTCTTTTCCTGGAGAAAAGATTGGATTTCTTCCACCATTAACGCGTCTTCATCTTCCCTGTAATTACTTTTCATGGAAGCCTTCCTTTATCGACTCTTCCCCCTGCTTGATTGTTCACCGGCTCAATATTCAATCCAGAGACTGGAGCCTACCAGGCAATCGCCAGGATCCTCAGCCCCACAACACCCAGAGCTATCGCCAGTCCCCGAATAATCCAGCTTCCCTGAATCTTCTCCGATAGCCGTGCGCCGATTTGGGCTCCCAGCAATACTCCGATGGACAAAACGAGCGTTCTATGAACACCGTGAGTGAAGGTGCCAGTCATAATGTGCACCACCGTTCCGGTCAGTGCCATGATGGCCAGAATGAAGTGCGAAGTGGCCGTAGCAACGTGGACAGGAAAGTTTAGCAAGTAGCTGAGTGCGGGTACATGGATAATGCCACCCCCGATCCCCAGAAAGCTTGAAACGTAGCCGACAATGACGCTGATCGCCATCCCAAGCAGATAATTGAAGGAATACCTATATTCAGTGCCATGAACATCGACCAGATGGTGCGTTACGTACAGGTGGCTCAGGTGCTGAAATTTTGAGGCGACTACGGGCTTTTGGGGTCTCCAAACCAAAAAGGCTGCGGCAGCTACCAACAGTACCCCAAAAATAAAATCGAACATGCGGCGTGAGATGAAGGATGTGTTCAGGGCCCCCAGAACGGCACCCGGTATGGTGGCAGCCGCAAACATCAACCCCGATCGGTAGTCGATGCGTTTCATCATTGCGTACGCTTCGGAGCCGGACAGTGCGTTGAAGAAAACCACCGCCAGCGATATGCTTGTCAGCAGATCTGCGCTTTGGTCCGGATAGAGCAGGAGAAGCACCGGCATCAATACAAACCCCCCACCGGCGCCGATCAACGTACCGTAGGCTCCGACTCCCACCCCCAACGCAACTAGCCCTAAATATTGCTCGACACCGAACCCATTCATCGACGTTGTCCGCCTATTCCAGCATGAGGGTCCCCAAAACGGATCAGGCCCGAAAGCAAGTCGCAAGACCACAAGAAAAGGGGAGCATTTCCGACAGGATATCCACTTGTCCATATGGTGCGCCTTCCTGCCACCGGGCAGGGAAGCGCTTTGGAACGACTTTCACTTTTCAAGCGTGGGCCTGTCAATCGTAATCGACACCGTCTTGTTTTTGGTGTTCACAGTTACTCCGGCTGTCAGGCTGGAATAATAGGTTCCGATTTCTCTGCTTTGTGAATCCATTATGTAGGCACCATATGCCACCGATCCCTGCACTGGAAAGAACTCTACAAGATCCATCAGGTGTGAGAGTTGGGCAGAGCTCGGTTGGATTTTATTCCAGGAAATGTCATGGATTCGATAGTCCTTTTGCAACCCCACTAAAGCATATGGGATATCGCCATCCATCAGAGCGTAGTAGCGATAGTCGGAATCAAAACGATGATTTTTGAAATTTTGAGCAACCGCTTTGCTGGTTAGTAGGTCCCCGATGGATGCGGTGGAAAGGCCCGGGGAGGAGAATCCGGCCAGCAGAAGGACAACAAAAACACTAATCACTTTCCGCAATCGATTATTTCGCGTAAACATAAATCATACCTCCCTTTGGTTGGCAATTTTTGTGAAGTCATAATCTTTGACATTCACGCGCGGTTCCAACGATTTTCGAAATCCACAAAATCGACGAACAACTTTGCATCCCAGGCAGCAGTTATCAGATTTGGCAAAAACGCCCCATTTCCGCGCATTTTGGAAAGCACCCGTCAGAAAGATCCACAAATTCTTGTTGGTTTAATATTAAACAGAAACACAAGTGCTCGCCATCGGCCCCTGGCTGATTATTGTGTAAGGTAGGCCGCATTTGTGATGTCAGTCTTTGTCCTACAGTTTTTTGTAAAGTATTCTTTATCAGTAGGCTTTGGCACGAAACGCGCGGGGTACTATCGGTGCTATAGGGGGTGCTGAAGTGTGTCGCAATTTAGAAGTATTGAGGCAGGGTGGCAAATCCCAAGGAAAGTGGATCGAAATTCACCAGTATGCCTGGAAAATTCTACTAAGTAACCCATCCCCGCATGAAGCGGTAAGCCGCACACTTAGGGTGTGGAGTTTGATGCGAGAAGCCTGAGGCCAGTGCTTTCAGCCAAAACGGGAAGAATTGTTGCAGAGAGAAAACTAAAAGGAAGGGCCGGAGGAGATTCCCTTCTCCGGCCCTAATCTATGGAAGGAACTGTCCCTTTCAACACCATGATGGGCCGACTATGCAAGTTGAGTCGCTCAATCCATAATGGGAAGAACTTGAGGAATACGCCTTCTCTGTTTCGAGCCTGTTATCAACCTGTTTAACACCATCGACATAGTGAGCAAGTTCGGAAGTACGAATTATATCCGCCTGGGACTTAACCACGCCCTTCAGTCTTGCTTCCCCATCTTTGGTGTCTACACTAATCATTGACCCTTTCAGTTGGTAATCACTCTGGAGTTTATCCTCCACTTTTGAAGTGATGGCCTTGTCGTTGTCCGAATTAACATCAGCAGCCCTCACTATATTGACGAAGGACAGCACAAGAAAAAGAGGAACCATGATCAGAATGGAATTTTTCCATACTTTGCTTCGTATACCGTGCCTCCCTTTACTTTAAGTAATGGAATATACCGATTATCCCTTGATGCGCTTCCATACTCATTAGCCCTCACACTCCTCGATCCCTTTATCAGTTTGAAAAAAGGTAATTCTAAAGTGGACGACTGCAAGGTCAAATCATCCATATAATGAATATCCAACATATTTCAAACCAATCACCTCTAACCTGTGACCTCACCCTCATGACGTGCTGAAATCTTTAGGTAGCCGTCAGGATTGACGCTTACGGCAGGACCGTCTGCTAGGGATTGATGACCTTGATTTCTGCTTTTGCTGCTCCAAAACGCTATCGATTTCGATTTCTCAGGACGATTGTCAGGTCCTGCGACATTTTGTATATCGGCTAGCTTTTTCGAACACTCAGCAAGCGCCTTGTTAAGTCTTTTTATACATAAAGTGCTTTTGATTCTGCCGCCTAATACGGAGAGACTCGTCAAAATGCACCCGAAAATGAAAACGCACAAGAAGAGGACTGCGACGGGCCATTCAGGCAATTGGTATTGCGAAAAGTACAAATTTAGGTGCAGACCTTGGTCCGACATAAAAAATTCTTTGTTCTGAATTATCACCAAAGCTAAAACTGCAAATGCTGCAACCCACAGTGCCAGTTTTATTTTCTTCATAACGCCTCGCACAGGTTTAAAAAGTGATTTGTCACCAGCTTGTAAAGAAAATAGCAACAGTCAGATATAACAATCTATCCAATATGATCATTTTAACCTTAGTGATATGAAAACGAAGGATAAAAGAGCGACCGTCCGCGATTCGATTTGGTCCCGTCTTTTCAATGTTGAAAGAAGTCGTTCACAAGCTCTTTAAGTTCCGACCTGATACCGGTGATGTTATAAAAACCCGACTTGCTCATCGGCTCTTCTACCGGTTTGCATAACGATTATTTTTGCTTTATTCATGTTTACGTGTTTCATCCCCGGAGCATAGTTGCGTCCCGCTCATAAACCGCATGTGAATCATCCACGGTGCAAGCTGTTTTCATGGCCTACACCCCTCGATAGCTTGGCGGAACTTTATACACTAAAAAAATCTTTAGGAATCGGCACGCGTCTGATTTATATGTCGGCTTGGCACATATTCTCATGTCCGTGTTTTGACTACAGCAAAACTCACTGCTTTCCTGTGGTCAATCCACAAACCAACTTTTGTTTCCATCGCGTTTTCCCTGTTCATTACTCTTTATGTCCCTCAGGTTTCTATCCCTGATCGGTGATGTCCTCAATGATCACTAGTAATCAGCGCTTATTCACTATTTTCAGTGTCAACGATCTGGCGGCCGGTCAAACGTAAAATCTTGGGTCCGATGTTTGGAAACTCATGCGTAACGGTGAAGTTTTCAAAGACGATATTATTAGGTAAAATGTCTTTGAGCAATTTTTCGAGCTCGGGTATGTTCCACTGCTTATGCCCCAATTCAAAGAAGGGGGTATTTTTGATTTCCGCCTCATAGAAGCATTGGTCGGCCATGTTCAGCAAATAATTACACCCCATGACTCCCAAGCCGACCATTCCGATTTCAAACCGTTGTTGTGGTTGCGGTTTTCGGAAATCGGTGGAATTGATTATCATCTTCATTCTTTCGGCAAAGCTCGTTGCGTTGTCCGCATTTGTTTATTTATGGGGTTCATCTTTCCGTGTCCCCCGCTCCTCTTGTCCCCAGTCCTGAACAGCTTGACCCTCCTGACGGCCTTTCTGCTCGTGCAGCTCATAGGCTCGATTGGCAACTGCGTTGTCACATCGGCAGGTTTCATGGCCAACAGGGGCGCGGCCGTTGAATCGAACACCCGATACGCCAGCAGTTTCACACGGTCATTCACGAGGAACTACACCAGCGCATAGCCCCAAACGAACAGCGCCCAACCCCAGCCGAGAGGTGTCATAAACAGCCCATAAACCGCTATCAAGGTCGCCACGATTTGCGTGCCGAGCACGGCCACCTAGTATCCGCGCAGGTCGGATGGACCAGAACGGATCGCGCGTGCGCGTTAGGAAGATCGTCAGATGTTCCGCCACGGACAGTTTCAAATACATCAGCGTCTTGATGTGCGCACGGTCGAGATGAAAAACGCCCTCACCGAGATAAAACAAGCCGAAGGCGGAGACGACCCCCAGCACCTCGCGCTTGATCAAGGCCTCGGGCTGATCCTTGTAATCAACGTTGCAATAAGCAATGGACAGAATGGCGCCGTCATTGAGCAACGCCAGCATTACGATCATGACTGCCATCACCGGGTAAAAGTTTAATACTATGACCGACAATGTCATGAACAACAGCACGCGCAGCGCCTCGGTAAGCTTCCGCAGAGAGTAATGTGCTGCGCCCGTAGGGCGCCGTTAATGAAGTCGAATTCTTTGCTGTGGCCACGGAAGCATACTTTTAAAAGCCCCATCAGCTCAAAAAGCGCCTGCTGGCTTTGTATGCCGAACTGCAGGTGTTTTACGGCGAAGACTCCACCATTGAAGCAGAACCTCTACATTGAGAGGACGCCAGATTCATGTCCCGAATTGGATATTATCTATCCTTAGCCAATCAAAAAAAGATGAGGTTGCTCAGCAGAAAATCCCTTACCTCCAAAAACGCTGTGTTGAATATATTCCACAAGCTGGGTATATTGATGACTAAAATTAGAATGATGAAACCGGCACCGGTGCGTCCGAGCATCTCATAACTTCTGCGCAACTCCAGGGGCAGCAAGTATTTGAAAAGATGACTGCCGTCGAGCGGTGGGATGGGAATCAGGTTGAACATCGCCAGCACGATATTCAGGAGCGCAACGTGCAACAACACGTAGACAGCCAATGAACCGTTAACATTACCGGAAACTATATGAACAATGTTGAGCAGCAGTATCATTGTCACGGTGATCAGGAAATTTACGGCGACGCCGGAAACCGAGACACAGATGTCTCCCAGGACCGGTCGCCGATAGTTGCGCGGATCTACGGGTACAGGTTTTGCCCCGCCGATGATAAACGTCCCATTGGAAAGAAAGTAAGCGATGATGGGTATCGCGATGGTCCACAGCAGGTCAATATGGGGAATCGGGTTGAAGGTGATGCGCCCTTGGCGCTTGGCTGTTTGGTCTCCGAACAGCAAAGCGACATAACCGTGTGCCATCTCATGGAGCACAATGCTTTCCACCAAAAATGCGATTATGAAACTTTTTGCTATCATTTCGTCCATGGGCACCATCCTTTGACAGTTTGATATCTGATAAAGACGCCCTGATAAAAATCAGTTGAATATCTCCCGGGTTGATTGGTAACAGCGGAGCGTAAGGTTTTAGATTCTTTTTCTTTTTTTGAATTGCCAGACCGAGTATGATCAAAATGTCACGTTCGTCCATTTTTTATTTTTCAAGCAGGACATGTGCCATTCTCTCGAGTTTATCGCGTTTGTCCGTGACTATTTGGCTTCCGCATAACAGTTTTGTATAGTTTCCTGAGTTTCCTCGTCGATAATCTGCTCAAGTATTTCTGATATGGCTGTGTAATTCGCAACATCGGCAAATAAAACCGGAACGAGCTTTCGTTCATCATCAATGAAACTGCGGGTTGCTAAAATTCTGTCGGCCAAATATTTGGGAGTATAGAGTTACCGGAGCATCTTTGGGGCCGGCAATTGGGGAAGACGTGATTCCAAGAAGCGAAGATACCAGAATGAATGTCGCTATCGCATAGACAGGATTTCTCGTTCCTCGAACCATCTTCCCCACAGCCTTCGGTTTACCGGCATCATCAGATCGACTTCTGCGATCCCTGCCCAAAATCTGCCAGCGGACGGATCTCCTGCACTTCAAAAACTACCGCCGCATGGATCATCTTAGCCGCAGTCTCTCCTGCAACAGACGCTATCTTCGCCTTAATTTTTTCGAGTTTTTCGCCGGCGGTCGAACAATCTGTCATCTTGACGTAAACCCTCACGCCTTTCCACTCTGGCAGAGTCTTTCCTGGCTCCATGATCATAAAAACAGCGTGCGGATTCTCCTGAAGATAGGCAAAGGCGCGATTCTTGGTAAGACCCATGATAATGGTCTTTGGATCCACCATGAAGGGCGAACCGAAATGAGCTGAATTGACCTTCCCATCTTTACTGGAGGTGCTGAGTGTCCCCAACCGCTGCTGATTGTTGAAATAGTCCATTAGCTTGTCAGACATGGGAATCTCCTTTGGTCAAAATACGGGTTGAAGGATGACCGCGTGGTGGTTGGCCTTGCCTTGGCATCTTTTTGCAAATTCGCCTTCTGAAGCAACAGAATGTTCGTGCGACCGGTGTATTGGCCAGAGAGCGACCACTCGGTTTCGCCGTGTCGGATGAGGTAAAAGCGCACCGGCATGGGTTTGCTTAATGTCATGTTCATGTCCTTTCCATCGCGCCATCATATTCGCCATGACGCGCAACCTGGTTGCACTTGGCTCGATGAACCAGAGATTGTTGGGCTGCTACCACATGGGCCTCCTTTCCTTGCCAAATCTCCAAAGCCGGTTGCTGGATATCGCGGGCAAACGAAAACGCCAACGCCCAAAAGCCGCCACCCCCGCTGGCCCCCGAACATTGAAGTCATTCTTGTTTTCTGAGTTCGCTTTCCTTCTCTTTGTTTGCGCGCTCCTGGCCCAATCCCATGGTCAGCGCCGTCATCCCGGCAATACCCCCTAGTTGCATGGTTTCCACGACCGTACTGGGTACAATTACAATCGTGGCGTTCTCCTTCAAACCCTCATAAAGCATGTTCATAGCCCTCAAATGAAGAGCGACAGGATCATTGGTATAGGTCTTGGCCGCTTCTCCAAACTTCTCCGCCACCTGTCGCTCCGAATCTCCCAGAATCACCCGGGCCTGACGTTCTCTTTCCGCTTGGGCCTGCATCGACATCGCATCCTCCAAGGCCGAGGGAATCAATACATCCTTGACTTCCACCGAAATAACATTAATGCCCCATGGCTCCGTGCGCTCATCAATTATCTTCTGCAGCTCGTTACTAATCTTCTCCCTGCCTTCCAGCATGTCCGAAAGCATGGTCTTGCCGATGACATCACGCAGAGCTGTTTGGGAAGCCCAACTTATGGCGCTTTGATAGTCGGCTACATCCAGGGCTGCCTTCTTGGGGTCCAAAACTTTCCAAAATAGCACTGCATCTACATCCACCGGCACCGTATCTTTAGTAAGGGTCTTCTCTGCCTTGAAAGAAGCGGTGATCACGCGGGTGTCAATCCAGTAAGGTATTACGTCGATAACCGGTATAATGAAAAACAGTCCCGGTCCCTTGAGGGAGCGAAACTTGCCTAACCGCAATATCACCACCCTTTCCCACTGATCCGCAATCTTAATTGCGAGAGAAACAACGAGGGCGATAACCAAGGCAATGACTCCAATCCATGCGCTTTCCATGTTAGCCGAAGCGCTATACATGGTGTAGGCTAATCCTAAGCCAATGCCAAGAATTATGATGAAGATCAGTGCTGCAAAAGAGCTGCTTTTTCTCATTTCGATTACCTCCATGATTTAGGCACCCGAATTTGATGGCCGTGACTTGTTTTTCCTCAACTTGCTTGTCTATTCGCAATCTTCCATTCGCGATTTAATCATCGTTGCCAGAGGATTCGTGCGTCTTCCAGTGGGATCGCAACGCCGTCATAGTGTGGTATCACGCGCGCCGTATAGTCAGATGGAGGGCGGGTCGCAGACACAGCCGCACTGTAAACGTAGCCGCCCGATGCGCCGACCATTGGGCGAACGCGTTTCATCTCCTGCCGCACGGGAGCACTGCCCGGAACGCCGTCGGCGTAGAGCTCTACCCGCACCGCCCTGGGGTCGAGGTTATTGAGAAATACCTGGGCATTAAACAGGTGCTGCTCGCCACGCGTCTCGACTTTCAGTTCACCGAAGTGCAGCGTGGCCCATTCCTGCTCCAGAGCTTGGCGCCAATCGACCATCTGCCTGCCCACTGAGCCTTTGCCTGCACCACGCTCACGGTAGGCGGCAGCAGCCGGGAGGTAGTGTTGCTCGGTGTATTCGCGCACCGTGCGGGTGGCAGAAAAGCGCGGTGTTAACTGCGCCATGCTTTCGCGCATCCGCTTGACCCATGCGGTGGGAATGCCGTTCTCGTCGCGCGTATAAAACTCCGGGATCACCTCCCGCTCGAGGAGCTCGTAAAGCGTTACGGCTTCGGCCGCGTCCCAGGCCGGATCATAGCCGTGCTCCTGACCATCCCCCAGCGCCCACCCCACCTCGGGGGTGTACGCCTCGGCCCACCAGCCGTCCAATTCCGAGAGATTGATGCCTCCATTGACGAGCACTTTCATGCCGCTCGTTCCGCTCGCCTCCCAGGGCCGCCGGGGCGTGTTGATCCAGACGTCCACCCCCTGCACCAGGTGCTCCGTTAACAGCATGTCGTAGTCGCTCAAGAAGACGATGTGGGGCCGGGTCTCCGGCTGGCGGATGAAATTTATCCATTCATGGATCAAAGCCAGACCCGCCTGGTCTTCCGGATGGGCCTTGCCGGCAATAATGAGCTGCACCGGGCGCTGAGGATCGGTTAGCAGACGAAGCAGTCGTTCTGGATTGTACAGCAGCAGGTTTGGCCTCTTGTAGGTCGCGAAGCGGCGCGCAAATCCCAGTGTCAATGCGTTGGGATCAAATAGATGTTTCGCCTCGTCAACCGCCTCGGGCGACGCGCCTGAGGCGCTCAGTTGCCGCGACAATCGTTCGCGGGCGTATTCGACAAGCGACTTGCTGGCGGCAATGCGAAATTGCCAGAGCCTAATGTCGGACACGCGGCTAATGTCCTGCTCCAGGGTTTCCGTAGTCCCCAACCACCGGTCCTTTCCACAGGCCTCCATCCAGAGATCATCGGCCGGGGCCGAGTCCCAGCTCGGCATGTGGACCCCGTTCGTCACATGTCCGACGGGCACTTCGTCCGCTGGCCAGTGCGGAAAGAGCGGGAGAAAGATGTGCCGGCTCACCTCCCCGTGCAAACGACTCACTCCATTGACCGCCCCGCTCCCGCGGATTGCCAGATAGGCCATGTTGAAACTCTCCGACGAGTCGTCCGGGTTCTGGCGGCCGAGGGCCAGCAAATCATGGAGGGTTACTCCGAGCTTCTGCTCGGCATAACCACCGAGATATTGCTCGATGAGGGCTGGAGCGAATCGATCAAATCCGGCGGCCACTGCCGTGTGGGTGGTGAAGAGGTTCCCCGCGCGAGTGACCGCCAGTGCGACTTCGAAGGGCTGCGAGGCCTCTTGCATGAAACTGCGGGCGCGTTCCAACACGGCAAAGGCCGCATGCCCTTCATTCAGATGACAGACTTCCGGATGGATACCCAGCGCACCAAGCAGCCGCCATCCACCGATTCCTAAGAGCAGTTCTTGCTTGAGACGCAGCTCCGGCCCGCCGCCATAAAGCTCGCTGGTGATCCCTCGATGTGCAGGAAAGTTCGCCGCATCATTGCTGTCCAGCAGGTAGAGCTTGACACGACCGACTTGGACCTGCCAGCCGCGTAGCCAGACCGAGTAACCGGGTAAGGCAATCTCCAACCGCAACCACTCGCCGTTCGCCTGGCGCAAAGGCGTGATCGGCAACTGTCCGGGGTCATTATACGGGAAGAGGGCCTGTTGCGCTCCGTCCTTGTCGATCATTTGGCGAAAATAGCCTTGCTGGTACAGCAGTCCCACGCCGACTACGGGCACGCCCAGATCGCTGGTGGCTTTAAGCTGATCGCCGGCTACATTGCCAAGCCCGCCTGAGTAAATGGGCAGAGCTTCGCTCAACATGAATTCCATGCTGAAATAAGCGACGCAGGTCAGAGAACCCTGCGAATGATTCTGCTGAAACCACGCAGGCGACTCCACCGCTTGCCGCCGGGTCTGCACCAAGCCATCCACGTTTTTGCGAAAAACCGGATCGGCCAACCTGCGCTCGATCCGGTCGCGCGAGACCGTCTGCAGGACAACCCAGGGGTTATGCGTAATTTCCCACAGCTCTGGATCCAGCTGCCGCCAGATTTTGTCGGTAGCATGATTCCACGACCAGCGCATATCCAGGGCCAATTCTGCCAGGGAATCGAATCCCTCGATTTCCGTAGGCAGAAGGTTGTAGATTGGGTGGCTGACGCGTGTTTGTTTTCTCATGCTTTCTCCTCCAAATTGATTTTGTACCGAATCTTCAAATGCATCAGTTAGTACCCCCTGGTTGCACCCTATTTTCTGTACGTCGCCTGCTGTCTGCTGATGGAATACCGACGATTTCGACATTTTCTCCGCGATATTTCCGGTGCCCCCGCCAAAGCATTGCTGACAATCGTCTGGGCTTCCTTCAGAATGCGGCGCATATGCTCCGGTCCCTTGAAGCTCTCAGCATAGATTTTATAGATATCCTCAGTCCCGGACGGACGCGCCGCGAACCATCCGCTATCCGTCACCACCTTCAACCCGCCGATGGGGGCGCCGTTGCCTATCGCGTGGGTGAGGATCGTCTGGATTTTTTCTCCAGCCAGGTTTTTGATTTGGACCTGCTGCGGTGAGAGTTTCTCCAGGATTGTCTTTTGCTCCTGAGTGGCCGGGGCCTCGACACGGTCGTAAAGAGGCTCACCGAACTCCCGCGTGAATTCGCGGTAGATTTCGCCGGGATCGCGGCCCATCCGCGCCGTGATCTCCGCCGCGAGCAGAGCCGGGACGATCCCGTCTTTGTCCGTCGTCCAGACGCTGCCGTCCAGACGGACGAAAGACGCACCCGCGCTCTCCTCCCCGCAAAAACCCAACGACCCGTCGAGCAAGCCATCCACAAACCACTTAAAACCGACGGGCACCTCGTAGAGCTTTCGGCATAGCTTCGCCGTGACGTGATCGATCATCTGGCTGCTTACTACCGTCTTGCCGACGGCCGCTGCCTTGCTCCACTTCGGCCGGTGTTGGAGGAGGTAGAAGATAGCGACGGAAAGGTAGTGATTGGGCGGCATCAACCCCGCGCTTCGGGTTACGATTCCATGTCGGTCGTGGTCAGTGTCGCAGGCGAATGAAAGGTCAAAACGGTCCTTCATCCCTATCAAGCGCTGCATCGCATAGGCCGAGGAGGGGTCCATACGGATCTGCCCGTCCCAATCCACCGTCATGAAACGGAATGTCGGATCGACAGCCTCGCTGACGACGGCAAGGTTCAGGCCGAAGCGCTCGGCAATCCGGGCCCAATAATGGACCTCGGCGCCGCCGAGGGGATCTACGCCCATTCGAATACTCGGGCCGTGAATCGCCTCCATATCGAGCACACTGCCAAGATCACTCACGTAGGCGTTTAGATAATCGTGCCGATGCGTCGTGGCGGCGCGCAATGCACCTTCGAATGGAAATTTTTTAACACCCTGGAGGCCACTTTCGTGAAGCTCATTGGCCTTCGCCTCGATCCAGTCGGTAACGCCGGTATCCGCCGGCCCTCCGTTTGAGGGATTGTATTTGAACCCGCCGTCATGTGGCGGATTGTGTGAAGGCGTGATGACAATGCCGTCGGCCAGTCCTTTATCGCGTCCGCGGTTGTAAGTGAGTATTGCGTGAGAAACTGCAGGCGTGGGAGTGTATTCGTCGTTCTCGGCAATCATGACTTCCACGCCATTGGCCGCCAGCACTTCGAGCGCGCTGGCGCCGGCCGGCGCGGAAAGTGCGTGCGTGTCGATGCCTAGAAACGGAGGGCCATTGATGCCTATCTGCTTGCGGTACCGGCAAATGGCCTGACTGATAGCAAGGATGCGCCATTCGTTGAAGGCCCTTTCGAATGCGGAACCTCGATGTCCTGAGGTGCCGAAAGCAACCCGTTGCTCCGGCACTGAAGGGTCAGGCGCCTCCGTATAGTAGGCCGTGACGAGTCTGGGTACGTTCACCAGCATCGATGCTTCAGCCTGCTTTCCTGCACAAGGACTTACTTCCATCACTCCCTCGTCAAATGCCGTGGTGACCTTTGCGCCAAGGTCTCCATCAACTTGTCGAACGGTTTGTTGAATTTCTCGACTCCTTCGCCCACAGGTTGCCGCGTCACATTGTCGATGCTGATGCATATATTCGGCAGTCGTTCCAACACCAATCGGGAGTTTTTGAATCTTGTTCGAGCTGGGCTTTTGGCTCTCCATGGTCGCGGTAAGCATCAAGAATTTCCAGCGGGACCGACCAGCAGGCACAGCAGGACGATTACTATCAGGTCGGATTTGTACCAACTATGGTCACCAAATGGCCAGATGCTTTAACCCGGTCCCATAGCAAACAACTCCATTGGCAGAAAGAGGCTTAGACCATTTTACCTCTACAAGCGAAACGGACCGAAATCCCTCCTCTATTTTCGCAGGCAAACGCTCAGGGGCGCTGTGGGTTGTCCTGATGAGCAAAACAGTTCCATCTTTAAGGCAGGTCTGCAGTTCTACATATATGCCGAGGTCACTGTAATTTTTCATTTTGCCGTAAAACATGTCATTTAAACTATGACTGGTAAAAACCGTACCGACAATCGATTGGTCCGTATTATGACGGTTGCTGTTTCGGCTTTCCATAATTCGCATCCTTTTAAGAAATCGCCTGTAGGAGTGAACGGGTTAATAGTCTATCCAACAAGGGTTACAGTCAGCACGGTTGAGGCTATTGGGCTTTATGGCTCATGCGAACCCAAACGAAGATAAAATTGCATCCATACTGATTTTCCATTTCGCAGCGCCTTTCGAAAGGCTCGTTTTTTGCGTAAACGCGCTGTTCTCGCTGAATTTGCAAAATACCTGTCAGAAGGATTTCCATAGTTCTATCGTCCACACATTAATTAGAAAAACAAGCGTACACCATCCGCCTCCGTCTGATTCTCATGTAAGGCCGGTCGCTTTTTTGACGTCGGGTTTTGTCCTACAGCCATTTGTAAAGTATTCCTTATCGGTAGGCTTTGGTGCGAAACAGTGGAGGTACTCTCTGTCTTGTGGGGAGGATCTGTTGAAGCATGTCGCAATTTAGGAGTATTGGGACGGGGCAACAAAGCCCAAGTGAAATGATTCGCAATTCACCAATATTCTGAATCCTATCGCTTATGGCTTGGCTGGGGGATTTCTGCTATTAAAGCACTAACAACCGTCTCTCAAGCATGTTTCCGAATGCACCTTATTCTCCCAGTGCTGGAATGAAATTGAAATTCTTGAAATACACAGGCGCGTTTTTTAGCCTAATCTTGTTTTCAGCCGCTCTGTGGGTCCTGCACCGAGAGGTGCAGACAGTCCATTTGCAGCATATTCTGTCCGAACTTGAGGCCATCCCCGGAAAACGCCTCTGGCTTGCTGCTATCCTCACGGTGTCCAGTTACACGATCATGGCCGGCTATGATTACCTGGCGATGCGATTTATCAAGCACTCCCTGTCCCTCACACGGATCGCCCTTGCTTCTTTCATCGGTTATGCCTTCAGCAACAATATCGGTTTTTCCATGCTGGCCGGAGCCTCGGTCCGATACCGGCTCTATTCCAACTGGGGGCTTTCAGCTTTAGAAATCACCAAAGTGGTGGCATTCTGTACCCTGACCCTATGGCTTGGTTTTTTCAGCATGGGCGGCATGGTCTTCGTCTTAGAACCGATGGGGATTCCACCCGGGTCGTATATTCCTTTTCACACAACTTTGCCGATAGGCGTTCTGTTCTTGGGTGTGCTGACGAGCTACGTCGCTCTGACCGCCTTCCATCGGCAGCCTGTGCATTTCAGAGGATGGGAGATCGCCCTCCCATCTTTGCCTATACTATTTTCTCAGATCCTGGTGGCGTGCGTGGATTGGCTTCTGGGGGGAGCAGTGCTCTACGCGCTGCTGCCCTCCGAGTTGCCGGTGTCTTTTCTAAATTTCATCGCCGTGTATTTCCTATCGCAGATGGCGGGGTTGGTAAGTCAGGTTCCCGGAGGACTGGGTGTCTTTGAAACCGCCATGTTGATGCTCTTTCCACATAGCATGAACGCTCCCCAGTTGTTGGGGACTCTAATCGCTTATCGAGGGATCTACTACCTGCTACCCTTGGGCGTGGCGACGGCCCTGCTCAGCATCCAAGAGTTATTTCGCGGAAAAGAGAAAGCATACCTCTTTTTAAGGCTGTTTGGGCACTGGGCGCCGGCTGTATTGCCAAACGTGCTGAGTTTCAGTGTATTCATCGGAGGTGGGCTGCTCATGATTTCAGGAGCCACGCCGGCTATAGAAAGCCGGTTGGCTTGGTTGAAACACATAATTCCCTTGCCTCTGCTCGAATTGTCGCACTTCATTGGAAGCATTGCCGGCGCGGCCTTGGTGTTGTTGGCGCATGGACTTCAGCGCCGAATCGATGCGGCTTATTTTCTGACGATTGCACTTCTGGGAACGGGCATTTTGGCCTCGCTGCTGAAAGGTCTGGACTATGAAGAGGCACTTGCGCTGGGATTGATCCTTGCCGTCCTGTTGCCATGCCGGCGGCATTTCTACCGGCGTGCTTCGCTCTTGAGCCAACCGGTCAACCCGGGCTGGATCGCCGCCATTTTTATCGTGGTTGCGGGTTCTATCGGGCTCGGTCTCTTCGCATATAAGCATGTTGAGATGTCCAGTGAGCTTTGGTGGCAGTTCACCTTTAGCGGGCATGCCTCTCGTTTTCTTAGAGCCTCGGTTGGCGTGTTGACCCTGGTGACTCTTTGGGCCGTCGGCAGGCTCTTGGGGCCGGCTCATCTTCTAAAAGGTCCTGCTAAAGATCTGGATGACAATACGGTCAAGGCCATCGTCAAAGCGTCGCCGGAAACGTGTACCAACTTGGCACTGCTGGGAGACAAATCGTTCTTATTCAACGAAGTTCATAACGCCTTCATAATGTACGCGGTTTGTGGACGAAGCTGGGTGAGCATGGGCAACCCCGTAGGCCCGCAGGACGAATGGTCTAACCTCATCTGGCGTTTTCGCGAACTTTCCGATCGCTACGATGGCTGGACGGTTTTTTATCAGGTTGACCCCGACAGTTTACACTATTATCTCGATATAGGACTTTCCTTTCTGAAATTGGGAGATGAAGCCAAGGTCCCACTGCCCAATTTTTCATTGGAGGGCGGATCACACAAAAACCTGCGGCAAACCTGGAAAAAAGCCGCCCGCGAAGGGTGCATGTTTAAGATCGTGGAACCCGAAGGAGGCAGTTTGAGTGTCTGGGATGAAATGCGAAGCGTTTCGGCTGCATGGCTTGCGGAGAAAAACACTCGAGAGAAAGGCTTCTCCATTGGCTCTTTTCAGATAAACTATCTCAACCAGTTTCCAACGGCCATTGTTCGCCGCGACGGGAAGATGGTGGCGTTCGCGAACCTCTGGATGGGCGCCGAACAAAAGGAAATCAGTGTGGACTTGATGCGGTTCTCTCCGGGTGTATCTTACGGTGTCATGGATTTTTTATTAACCGAACTCATGCTTTGGGGAAAAAATCAGAACTTTCAGTGGTTCAATCTGGGAATGGCTCCGCTTACGGGAGTCGAGAATAGGGAGCTTACCTCCCCTTGGAACCGGATGGCTGCCTTTATTGCGCGGCACGGAGAGCATTTTTACAATTTTCAAGGACTGCGGCAGTATAAGAATAAATTCGGCCCAGTATGGACTCCTAAATATCTCGCCACCCCAGGTGGGTTGGCGCTGCCGCGTGTGATTGCAAACGTAACCACCCTGATCTCTGGTGGGCTCAAAGGAATTATAGGTAAATGAAACAGATTTTTTTGGTTATTATTTTTGCGGCCTGCTTCGTATCAGAAAGCATGGCTAAAGGCACAGAAGAAAACCACATCGAGTTTAGCCCCTTCGGACCGCTCACTGTGTACCGCCAGTCTGCTCAACCATCACATGTGGTTCTTTTCGTATCCGGTGACGGGGGCTGGAATTTAGGTGTTATTGAAATGGCTCGTGAACTCGCCTCTCTGGATGCCCTGGTAGTAGGCGTAGACATTGTCCACTATCTGAAAAATTTGGAATCCCAGTCGGGAGGATGCTCCTATCCGGCCGCGGACCTGGAGATGCTGAGCAAATTCGTCCAAAAGAAATTTGACTATCCCCGTTATGTCAATCCCGTTCTGGTCGGTTATTCGTCCGGCGCTACTTTGGTATACGCCGTGTTGGCACAGTCCCCTCCGAATACATTTAGGGGGGCAATCAGCATGGGGTTTTGTCCGGACCTCCTGTTACCGAAACCACTCTGCCGGGGCAGTGACCTCAAATGGGAAAAAGGACCCAAGAACATAGGTTTTATCTTTTCGCCCGCGACGCATCTGCATGAACCCTGGATCGCTCTGCAGGGCACGATCGACGAGGTTTGTGATCCCAAAGTCACCGAGGAGTTTGTCAGACGCGTTAATA
Source organism: uncultured delta proteobacterium (assembly GCA_963791285.1). GTDB lineage: Bacteria > Desulfobacterota > Desulfobacteria > Desulfobacterales > SpSt-501 > SpSt-501. The sequence goes on along the minus strand of CAWBSC010000002.1, from coordinate 146,181 downwards.
CCGGCCGGATGGTCCTTTTACCCAAAGTAGGACATGGATTTTCCGTCCCTCGCAACTGGATGCCTCAGTTCAAGGCAGAGTTCCAGAACCTGGTGGCCAACTCGGAAGGCAAGGCTCCACCTTTCAGGGCCGGGCTCCAGGACCTGCCCTTGGTAGAGGTGCTTGCCAGTATGCCCAGCAAGGACGTGCTGGCGGTGATACTTTCGGGAGACGGCGGATGGGCGGGCATTGATCGGGAGATTGCCGATGCGTTGGCCAAGAAGAATGTTTCCGTGGTCGGCGTAAACTCCTTGAGATACTTCTGGAAAAGCAAAACTCCGGAAAGTGCAGCGGCGGATCTTGAACGAATTCTGAAGGCATACATGGCGTTATGGAACAAGGACAAAGTGGTCCTGATCGGCTATTCCTTGGGGGCCGATGTGCTGCCGTTCATGGCAAACCGCTTACCACCGGAGCTGCTCAGCCGAGTGGTGCTGATCACACTTCTGGGACCGGATACCGAAGTCGACTTTGAGTTCCATCTGACGGACTGGATAGGGGGACGGTCTCGAAATAGTAAGCAGGTGCTGCCGGAGGTGGCAAAGTTGGAAGGCCAACGCCTCCTCTGCGTTTATGGAGAAGAGGAGAGAGAAAGCCTTTGCCGGCAGCTGTCAGGTAGCCAGACACGGGTGGTCTCATTTAAAGGAGCACACCATTTCGGTGGAAACTACGAGGCTATTACCAATATAATTCTCAACGAAATCGAACGATAACACTGCGTCATGTCTATCGGAGGTGATAGAACACGGAGCTTTTGTGGCAACAAGTTTACATATCATCCGGGTCATCACACCGTATTGAGGGTTCGAGGGTAGGGAAGACCACGGGGGGATCTGACTATCAGGTTTAAGGGCCTGGTTCAGGATTTCCAGAAACTTGCCGGGGCTGAGTTCGAATGCATTTTCGATGAACAGCTTGTGCCCCATGGACTCGACTACTCTGGTACTGCACGTGATAGAGAACTTCGCGATCCGATCACGTGACGTGTAGAATATCCTATTGAATTTTAGGTAATTCCGAATCGCCCCCAGAAGTTGGCCAAACTGTTGACTCTTTGTCTTTGTTTCTCGATCCTCGAGAGTCTGTCGTTGATTAATTGCTTCAGCGTGCTTGAAGACGACCTGACGGATGACCTCTTCAAACAAAGCCGCCGACCGAGCAGCATCAAGTTCTGCCTTTAGTCTTTCGACGAGGGTCTTATCGTGGATAACGAAGGGATTTGCGCCAAGAAACTTGTCGATCTCATCTAACGCCTTCTTGGGCTTCGTGTAAGTTGGCTCGGAATACTCAAACGTTTCCACAAGCGAGTCTGCTGGCTTCAGATACTTCAGAGGGTTGCGCTTAATGAGCTTGGTCACAACAAGTCGGGACAGTACCGGGAGTGTTTTCAACTCGCCTTCAAGTGATTCAATCTTCTCTGCGGCTTCCACCATGTGGTTCAGACTCTCGGTCAGGTCTGCCAACCCAGCTTCAATAGCAGCTCTCTCAACCTTGTCTCCAGGAAAGAGCCTTCGAAGCAGATCGATGTGGTCAATCGTGTTGTTGTGGTCCTTCTGATCGCACACTTTTACGATGTAGTTCTGCTCCAAGTAGTGCGGCACCTGAGCTGTAGGACAGTCAACTGATATCTGATCGACGCCATATGCGAGGTAATTGCTGCCTTCGAAAGTGCATAGGAGCTTCCGATACACCGAGTCGACGAATAGCGTCTTGCCACTTGACGACCCACCAATGACGACATTGAGCCCCGGCGTAAGAGTTGCATCGATATGCAGGTAGTCATTGGATAGTGATACGTGCCGTACGAACTCGGCCCAAGTATCTGGTCTGTTTCCGTACACAAGTCGGGCCGACTCCGACAGTGACAAGCGCAGGCCATTGAAAGTCGGACTAGCGAGCATCCAAGTTGGTACGAAAGGCTCGGCCTCCGAATTCTTCGATTCGGGGTACTTGGCCGGATTGTAGTTATCGGTCGAGGTGATTAGGTTGACGAAGTCTGCGATTCCAAGGCGCCGAAAGTAGTCTTGCGTACTCTCCAAACCTGAGTTGCTACGAGCAGTGAACCCGTCGAAATGGTTGTAGTATACTGGAGCAGAAAGGCCGGCAAGCACGTTGATGGGCCTTTCGGCGACCGGAAGAAGGTGATGAAGCGGCTCTGCTCTTTGGCTGGCGTTAAGTATTTCCGATTCCATCCGATCCGGCATTCCGGGGCTTCGATCATGGACGGCAGCAATGTGCCCATTGGTGCAATCCAACGAATCCTTGGCCATGAGAACCGTCGGACGACAGAACTTTATCTTCACAGCGTCGGGAATCAGGAGCAGCAAGCAATCACTGCATTTGAGCAAGCCAGAGAAAAATCTCACACAGAGTCTCACACAGGCGGTAGCTAAATGAAAAAGGGGTTATCCATGTTCTCGGATAACCCCTTGTTCTGACTGATAATAAATGGTGCCGAGGGACGGAATCGAACCGCCGACACGGGGATTTTCAGTCCCCTGCTCTACCGACTGAGCTACCTCGGCACGCACCGAAAAACCGTTTTGAGACTGCACCTTCTAAAAGAGGGCTCATGCTTTGTCAAGATGTTTTTGCCCGGCATCGAGGTCGCCGAAGAGGTATTGAACGACCGCGGCGGCCGCGACGGCGGCCGTTTCGGCCTTGAGGATCCTCGGCCCCAGGCGGACGCGGTGGAAGCCGGCCGCCTCCGCCGCCTGGGCCTCGGTTTCCGAAAACCCGCCCTCGGGTCCCAGCACCGCTAAAACGGAAGCGGGTTTGGGTCGCCCGGCCGGCAGCGCCGGGATCGGCGCGGTCGCGTCCTCCCAGAAGAAAAGCGCCAGGTCGTGGTCGCGGCCGCGGGAGAGCAGCTCGTCAAAGCCGTGCACCTCCCCGATCGCCACGATGTCCCCGCGGCGGCATTGCTTGAGCGACTCGACGGCAATCTTGTGCCAGCGCTCGCGGCGAAAGGCCCCGCGGCCGGCCCCGGGCCGCGCCACCGCGCGTTCGCAGACGAAGGGAATGAAGCGGGTCACCCCCAGCTCCGAGAGCTGCCGCACCACCAGGTCCATCTTCTTTTCCTTCAGGAACCCCTGCGCGACCGTGAGGGAGAGGGCGGACGTGCCTGCGGACATCCGCCGCGCGGTGATCTCGAGCTCGACCCGCCCCGTCATGATCCGGTCGACCACCGCGCTGTACTCGCAGCCGGTCCCGTCCACTAAGCCAACCGCGTCCCCGCGCTTCAGGCGGATCACGTTGCGGATGTGAGAGGCCTCGCTGCCTTCGAGAACCGCGCGCGTTCCGGTTACCTGCGAGGGATCGACGAAGAAGTAGCGCATACCCCCATCCGATATCGCCCCCATATGCGAAGCCCATGGCTGACGGCTCAAAGCAGGAGCGGAAATGAGTATCCTCCTCCCCTGACCCCGTCCTCACAAAGTGGAGGGGGGAAGCGAGGACCACCAAACACCAAACACGATACACCAAACACCAAACACTTTCTTACCATTACCACGTTAAGCCATCTTGCCGCCCGACTGCAACGTCTTTTTCGGCAGCCTTGCCGGTCAAGAGAGCACGCCCAAAGCGCTTGTCATCGGTGCGTTTTGTGGGCATAATGTCACCATTGTGTATACCCCGCCCTCCCGCGGCGGGACGGCACCCTGGAGGCCCCATGAGCGATTTTAAGGAAAAATTTCCGAAAGTCCCGCCCGTCGACACCCTGGAGGACGACGCCATCATCGAACTGGTGGACGAGATCGAAGAGGGTGCGCCGGCGGACCCCATTTCGGCGCTTGAACAGCAGCTGCTCGGAATCTCCGGCGGGACCGGCGGGCAGCCGGCCCCGGCCTCGCGACTGCCGGACATTTTGGACCTGAGCGGCATCCGCTTCGATGAGGATGACGAGGCCCGACCGGACACGCCGGCAGCCGCAGGGGCGGGCCTCGCCGGAGGCGGAACGATGTCGCTCCAGGATGCGCAACGGATCCTCGCTCGGGCCGCGGAACCGGGCGTGCGCCAATCGGCCGGGGGCCCATCGAACGATATCGAGGAGATCTCGGAATTCGAGGAACAGTTTCTGGACCCGGAAGACATCCTGGATTCCAAGCCCGCGCCGCAAGCCGCGGCCAAAGACGAGCCGCCCGAACTCCTCGACCTCGATGAGGCGGAGCTCGACAACGAGCTGCTCTGGTTCGACGACCTCGCAAAAGGCGATGCGCCCGCGGCCGGGCCGCCCTCCGACCAGACCGAGCCGGAGGAGATCGAGCTGCTGCTGCCCGAGGACGCCGATCTCGGCCCGACGTCCGCCGCCGACGTCTTCGCCGCCCACCTGGATTCGATGTTCGCTGAAACCGGCGGCACCGCAGTGCGTGCCGCGGAGGACGGTATCGCGGTGCCGTTGGCTGCGGGTGACGCCACACCGGTCGCGCCGCCGTCCGTTTCCGTCATCGCCGCGGCTGCCGCCGCAATGGCGCCCGGTGCCGGGATCATGATCCCGACGGAGACCCCGCTCCCGGAACTCTCTCGGCCGGCGCGAATTCCACCGGAGGAGATCGAGGCGGCGGTCGAACGGGTGATCGAACGCAAGCTGGGCGGAACGATCGAGGCAACGATCCTGCGGGCCATCGAGACCGCCGTCACCCGGGAGATCGAGCGTTTGAAGCAGCTGCTGCTCGAGGACGAGACCCCTTGAACGGCCGCGTCTCGGTATCCGCGCGCTCCGCCGCGCCGCAGCCGGGCGACCTGCGGCCCCCACCCGGCGGTACCTGTTGAGAATCCGAACCATGCGGCTTAAAAACGAGCCGCTCGCACGGCGCCGGCCAAACGGCCGCCGCAATCGTCGATGCGCATCTTGCCCACACTCGTCGAACCGCACGCGGCGGACAGAGCGCGGGAACCGCAACGGAGGATAACGTCATCGCATGAGCGACCACCTGTTGGACAAGGGCTACGAACCCCACGATGTCGAACGCCGCTGGTACGGCTTCTGGGAAGAAAACCACCTGTTCGCCGCCGAGGAGCAAAGCGCGCGGCCGCGGCTACACCATCGTCATCCCGCCGCCCAACGTCACCGGCGTCCTGCACATGGGCCACGCGCTGAACAACACGCTCCAGGACATCCTCATCCGCTGGAAGCGCATGCAGGGCGACAACGCGCTCTGGATGCCCGGCACCGACCACGCCGGCATCGCCACCCAGAACGTGGTCGAGCGCGAGCTGGCCAAGGAGGGCACAGACCGGCACGACCTCGGCCGCGAGAAGTTCATCGAGCGGGTCTGGGAGTGGAAGCGAGGAGTACGGCGGCACGATCATCCACCAGCTCAAGCGGCTCGGCGCCTCCTGCGACTGGGAGCGCGAGCGCTTCACCATGGACGAGGGCCTCTCGCGCGCGGTGCGCGAGGTCTTCGTGCCGGCTCTACGAAGAGGGGCTGATCTACCGGGGCAACTACATCATCAACTGGTGCCCCCGCTGCCACACCGCGCTCTCCGACCTCGAGGTCGAGCACGAGGAGCACGACGGCCACCTCTGGCACATCCGCTACCCGCTTCGCGGACGGGCGAGGGCGGCATCATCGTCGCCACCACCCGGCCCGAGACCATGCTCGGCGACACGGCCGTGGCGGTCAACCCGGAGGACGAGCGCTACAGGGCACCTGGTCGGGCAAGACGGTGATCCTGCCGCTGGTCGAACCGCGAGATCCCGATCATCGCGCGACGAGCTACGTGGACACGGGCTTCGGCACCGGCGCCGTGAAGGTGACGCCGCCCACGACCCGAACGACTTCGAGATCGGCCGTGCGCCACAACCTGCCGCAGCGTGAAGGTCATCGACGACGACGGCAGGATGACGGCCGAGGCCGGGCGCGTACGCAGGGCATGGACCGCTTCGAGTGCCGCAAGGCCGCTCGTCGAGGAGCTCGAGGCCGCACGGGCTGCTCGAGAAGGTCGAGGACCACCGCGCACGCGGTCGGCCACTGCTACCGCTGCAAGACCGTCGTCGAGCCCTACCTCTCGCGAGCAGTGGTTCGTGAAGATGCAAGCCGCTGGCCGAGCAGGCCATCGCAGGCGGTGCGCGACGGCCGCATCGCGCATCATCCCCGAGCACGTGGGACGAAGACCTACCTCGACTGGATGGAGAACATCCGCGACTGGTGCATCTCGCGCCAGATCTGGTGGGGCCACCGCATCCCGGCCTGGTACTGCGAGGCCTGCGGCGAGATGATCGTCGCGCGAGCAGACGCCGCAGCGCCTGCCCCACGTGCGGCAGCGGCCGGATGCGGCAGGAGACGGACGTGCTCGACACCTGGTTCTCAGCTCGGCGCTCTGGCCGTTCTCGCACCCTGGGCTGGCCGGACCAGACGCCGGACCTGACGACGTTCTACCCGACCGTCGGTCCTGGTCACCGGCTTCGACATCCTCTTCTTCTGGGTCGCCCGCATGATCATGATGGGCCTGCAGTTCATGGGCGACGTGCCCTTCCGCGACGTCTACATCCACGCCCTCGTGCGCGACGAGCACGGCCAGAAGATGAGCAAGTCCATGGGCAACGTGATCGACCCGCTGCAGATGATCGAGCAGTTCGGCACGGACGCCTTGCGCTTCACGCTCGCGGCGTTTGCGGCCCAGGGCCGCGACATCAAGCTGTCGGACCGGCGCGTCGAGGGCTACCGGCAACTTCGCCAACAAGCTCTGGAACGCCGCGCGCTTTGCGCTGATGAACCTGGAGCGGCCGTACGCGACGCCCGCGCCGGAGGCGCTGTCCCTGGCCGACCGCTGGATCCTCTCGCGCCTGAGCCGGGTGACGGCCGAGCTGGCGCAGGCGCTGGACGCCTACCGCTTCAACGAGGCGGCGCAGCGGTCTACGCCTTCGTCTGGCACGAGGTCTGCGACTGGTACCTGGAGGCGATCAAGCCGCGCCTTGCCCGGCAGCCGAGCCCCCGAGGCGCGCGAGGCCCGCCCGCGGTGCTGGGCGGGTGCTGCACGACGTGCTGCATCCTGCTGCACCCGTTCATTCCGTTCGTGACCGAGGAGATCTGGCACAAGCTGCCGGGGACCGAAGGCTCGATCATGCGCGCGCGCTTCCCGGTCGACGGGCCGGCGCCCGACCCCGATGCGGAGCGCCGGATGGAGCTGCTGATCGACGTCATCTCGTGCATCCGCAACGTGCGCGGTGAAATGGGCCTGCCCCCCGGCATGGCGCTCGAGGCGATCGTCTACGCGGCGGACGAAGACACCCGCGCGACGATCGACGGGCACCGGGATCTCATCGTCCCCCTCGCGCGTCTCAAGTCGCTGGACGTGACCGGGCAGCCGCAGCGCCCGAAGGGCGCGGCGACTGCGGTCGCCCGCGGGGCCACGATATTCGTGCCCCTGGAGGGGATCATCGACTTCGCCCGGGAGATCGAGCGGCTCGGCAAGGAGCTCGGCAAGCTCTCCAAGGAGCTGGCGGCGGTCTCCCACAAGCTCCACAACCAGGATTTCCTCGCCAAGGCGCCGGCCGACATCGTGGCCAAGGTGAACGCCCAGCAGCAGGAGCTCACGGAGAAACAGCAGAAGATCCAGGCCAATCTCGACCGGATCAAGGCCTATGATTCCGCTCCGTGACACGATCCCGGCCCGCACGCGGCCGGTCGTCACCCAGGCCCTCATCGTCGCCAACGTGATCGTGTACCTGATCCAGCTGGCGCAGGGGCCGAACCTGGAGCGGTTCATCTACTACTACGGGCTGGTCCCGGCGCGCTACACCGTGCCGCAGATCGCGGAGTACTTCACGGCAGGGCAGCAGGCCTTCGCGCTTCTGTCCTTCATGTTCCTGCACGGCGGGTTCCTGCACCTGCTCGGCAACATGTGGTCGCTCTACATCTTCGGCGACAACGTCGAGAACCACTTCGGGCCGCTGCGCTACGCCGCCTTCTACCTGCTGAGCGGCCTGGCTTCGGGGTTGGCGCACCTGGCCCTCAACCCGGGCTCCCCGGTGCCCACGATCGGCGCGAGCGGTGCCATCGCCGGGGTGATGGGGGCCTACTTCCTGCTGTTTCCCCACGCGCGGGTGCTCACCCTCATCCCCATCCTGTTCATCCCGTGGTTTGTCGAGATCCCCGCGTCCTTTTTTCTCGGCATCTGGTTCATCCTGCAGTTCCTGAGCGCGGCCGGCAGCGACGGCACCGCCGGGGGCGTCGCCTGGTGGGCGCACATCGGCGGGTTCCTCTTCGGCATGCTGCTCCTGAAGCTCATGGATGCCTTTCCGGGAACGGGCATGTCCGACCCGCTGCGCCGGGCGGTCGCCCGCACGGGCACCGACCGCCTGCAAATCGCCCGTCCCACCGCCTCCCTCGACTCGCCGCTCGACATCCACGCCACGGTCGCGGTGTCGGCGCGCGAAGCCCAGACCGGCGTTCAGAAGCTCGTCACCGTGCCCCTCGGGTTCCGGAAACGGCTGCTGCGGGTCGCCGTCCCGCCCGGGGTCGCACAGGGCACGCTCCTGCGCCTGCAGGGCCTGGGACGTCCCAACCCGGAAGGGGCCCGTGGCGATCTGTACTTGCGGGTTGTGGTCGAGGAAGGGTCTTAGTGCGGTGCTTTCATGGGGCCTCCGGCCGTAACGGAACCTTCCGGCCGCCTCGACTCGCATCGGCATGGGGATGCGTCACACACGGTCTCGACGGCCGGTGTCTGGGGCCGTCATCTGTTTTTTAGGGAGAGACTCCGGATTTCCTGAACCCTGAACCCTGAACCCTTCGTTCAGGTGCTGGACTCGGTCACGCGCGGGGAGTTGGCAAAGAGGACGCTGACGCGGTTGCGGCCGTTCTGCTTGGAGAGGTACATCGCCTCGTCCGCCCGGCGGATGAAGGCCGTCATGTCTTCCAGGGGCTCGTACTCGGTCACGCCGATGCTGATGGTCACGCCGGCGGGGCGGCCCGGCGGCGGGGTGAAGACCTCCGTTTCCAGGGAGGAGCGCACGCGCTGGGCCACGGTGCGGGCCTCGTCGGCGCTGGTTTCGGGCAGAATGACCGTGAACTCCTCGCCGCCGTAGCGGAAGGCGGAGTCGTTCGCCCGCAGGCATGATTTCAGGAGCTGGCTGAAGCGCACGAGGACCTTGTCGCCTTCCAGGTGGCCGAAGGAGTCGTTGAAGACCTTGAAGTGGTCGATGTCGATCAGCAGCATCGACAGGGCGTGCTTATAGCGGTTGGAACGGTCGACTTCGAGCTCGAGCAGCGTGTAGAAGTGCCGGGAATTGAAGAGCGACGTCAGCCCGTCGGTCACGGCGAGCTTCTGGAGCTTCTCCATCATCCGGTTGCGCTCCTCGGTGAGCTCGCGCTCGCGCAGCACGCGCCGGACCCGCAGGAGGAGTTCCTCGGTGCGGAACGGCTTGATGATGAAATCGCTCGCGCCTATACGGACGGCTTCCTCGTAGGAGTAGTCGTTGCTGTAGCCCGTCATCACGATCACATCGGCCTGGTAGTCGCGCTTGATGACCTGGGTCAGCTCGAGGCCGCGCATCCCGGTCGGGAGCTCGATGTCGGTGATGACGACGTCGATCGGGGTCGAGGCCAGCATGACGAGGGCGTCCTCGGCCGAGGCGGCCGTCTCGCAGACGTACCCGCAGCGACGCACGTACGCGCACATGACGCCGCGGACATCGTCCTTGTCGTCGACGATCAGCAACCGTGGTTCCACGATGACAGCTCCCGGACGCAGCCCCCGCCAAATGGACGGACTCCCCACCCGCCGTTCCCTACGATCGGAGACAGCGCCTTGACAGAAGCGGAAATTCGTTGCTAAGTAACCAAATTTCCTCGATACCGATACTATACTTCGGAAGGGTTCCGGAGTCAAATTACCGCAGACGACCACCGACCGCCCGCTCATCCGGCGAAAACCCACGGCTTCCCCAATACAGGCTATGCAACACATTCGCAACTTCAGCATCATCGCGCACATCGACCACGGCAAGTCCACGCTCGCCGACCGCCTGATCCAGGCAGCCGCACATCGTGTCCGATCGCGACTTCCACGACCAGATCCTGGACAACATGGACATCGAGCGCGAACGCGGGATCACCATCAAGAGCCAGACCGTCAGCCTGCCCTACACAGCCCGCGACGGCCGAGCTTTACCGCCTGAACCTGATCGACACCCCGGGCCACGTCGATTTCACCTACGAGGTGCGCGGTCGCTGGTCTCCTGCGAGGGCGCCCTGCTGCTGATCGACGCCAGCCAGGGGGTCGAGGCCCAGACCCTGGCCAACATGTACCTCGCCATCGAGCACGGACTGGAGATCCTGCCGGTCATCAACAAGATCGACCTCCCCTCCGCCGACGTCGAGCGGGTGATGGAGCAGATCGAGCTCGACCTGGGGCTCGACCCGGACAAGGCCCTCCTGGTCTCGGCCAAGCAGGGCATCGGGATCGATGAGCTCTTCGAGGCGATCGTCCCGCAGCTGCCCCCGCCCAGCGGCGATCCGGAGGCGCCGCTGCGGGCGCTGCTCTTCGATTCCCTCTACGACGCCTACCGCGGCGCCGTCGTCTACTTCCGGGTGTTCGACGGCCGCGTGCGCGCCGGGGACCAGGTCCGTCTTCATGTCCACCGGCGCAAGCACAAAGTCGAAGAGGTCGGCATCTTCCACTGCGCCAGCGTCCCCGTGCCGGAGCTCGCGGCGGGAGAGGTCGGCTATCTCATCGGCCGGGATCAAGACCCTCTCAGCGCCTCGCCTCGGGGACACCCTCACGCTCAAGGCGAGCCCCCGCGCCGAGCCGCTGCCGGGCTACAGCGAGGCGAAGCCGGTGGTCTTCTCCTCGATCTACCCGATGGCGACCGACGACTACGAGGAGCTGCCGACGGCGCTCGAGAAGCTGAAACTCAACGACGCGGCCCTCATCTACGAGAAGGACAGCTCGGCCGCCCTGGGCTTCGGCTTCCGCTGCGGCTTCCTGGGGCTCCTGCACCTCGACGTCGTCCAGGAGCGGCTCGAGCGCGAGTACGACTTGTCGCTGATCCTGTCCGCGCCCTCGGTCCGCTACCGCATCGTGATGAAGGACGGCTCCGAGGTCTCGATCGACAACCCGGCCCTCTATCCCGGACCCGGCCACGATCAACGACGCTCGAGCCCTACATCAAGGCGACCATCATCACTCCCGAACGCTACCTGGGGGCGGTGATGGAGCTCTGCCTCGAGCGGCGCGGGGTGAACACCACCTACCACTACCTGACGAGCGGCCGGCTGGAGATCATCTTCGAGCTGCCGCTGGCCGAGGTGGTCTACGACTTCTACGACAAGCTCAAGTCCATCACCCAGGGGTACGGCTCCTTCGACTACGAGCTGCTGGACTACCGCGAGAGCGACATGGTCAAGCTCGACATCCTGGTCAACGGCGAGCGCGTGGACGCCCTCTCGCAGCTCGTGCACCGCGACAGTGCGCGCGCCGCGGGCGCTGCGCGCCTGCGAGAGGATCAAAGACGAGATCCCCAGCCAGCTGTTCAAGATCGCCATCCAGGGCGCGATCGGCGGCAAGATCATCGCCCGCGAGACGATCTCCCGCCTTCCGCAAGGACGTGACTGCCAAGTGCTACGGCGGCGACATCACCCGCAAGACGCAAGCTGCTCGAGAAGCAGAAGAAGGGCAAGAAGCGCATGAAGATGGTCGGCAAGGTCATGATCCCGCAGTCGGCGTTTCTGGCGGTGCTCAAAACGGATACGGATTAGAGATTATTCCATCGCCGGGAGGGACAGGCGACGGAATAATCTCTAACTAAATGGAGAGAAGAGAACATGGGAAAAACCGTAGCGGAGAAGATCTTCGATAGCCACGTGGTCGACCGGCCGGCCGAGGACGTGTGGGTCCTGCGCCTGGACGCGGTCTTCTGCCACGAGATCACCACGCCCATCGCCATCGATCGACCTGATCCGCCCGCGGCAAGGACCGCGTCTTCGACCCGACGAAGATCAAGGCGGTCATCGACCACGTGACCCCCAGCAAGGACACCAAAACCGCCACCCAGGCCAAGATGCTGCGCGACTGGGCGCGGCGTCACGGCATCAAGGATTTCTTCGACATCGGCCGCAACGGCGTCTGCCACGCGCTCTTCCCGGAAAAGGGGTTCATCCGCCCCGGCTACACCGTGATCATGGGCGACTCCCACACCTGCACGCACGGCGCCTTCGGCGCCTTTGCCGCCGGGGTCGGCACCACCGACCTGGAGGTCGGCGATCCTGAAGGGCGTCTGCGCCTTCCGCGAGCCGCGACCATGAAGGTCAACGCTCACCGGCAGCCTGCGGCCGAGGGGTCTTCGCCAAGGACGTCATCCTGCACGTCATCGGCACGCATCGGCGTCAACGGCGCCACCGACCGGGTCGATCGAGTTCGACGGGTCCGGTGGTCGACGCCATGGACCATGGAATCGCGCATGACGCTCTGCAACATGGCGGTCGAGGCCGGCGGCACCTCCGGCATCTGCCACGCCGGACATGGTCACCGTCGACTACCTCTGGCCGTTCATCCAGAGCGACTACTCCGACCGCAAGGAAGCGGCGCTGGCCGATTTCCGGCAGCTGGTGGCCCGACGCCGGACGCCGCCTACGAGCAGGTCGTCGACCATCGACGTCGTCCGGCCTCGAGCCGCGTAACCACCTTCGGCTACAAACCCGACCAGGTCAAGCCGGTGCGCGAGATGGCCGGCACCCCCATCGACCAGGTCTACATCGGCTCCTGCACCAACGGCCGCATGGAGGACCTGCGCGTGGCCGCGGCGGTCCTCAAGGGGCAGCAGATCCAGCCCCCACGTACGCGGCATCGTCTGCCCGGCCACGCCCGACAATCTACCAGCGAGGCCATGCACGAAGGGCTGATCGAGATCTTCATGGATGCCGGCTTCTGCGTCACCAACCCGACCTGCGGCGCCTGCCTGGGCATGAGCAACGGCGTCCTGGCCGAGGGCGAGGTCTGCGCCTCGACCACCAACCGCAACTTCATGGGCCGCATGGGCAAAGGCGGCATGGTGCACCTCATGTGCCCGGCCACGGCCGCGGCCTGGCCATAGACGGCAACATCGCCAATCCTCGCAATACTCTACCGGGACTGAGGAGTTACCCATATGAAAGACTTCGGCGGCACCGGTCCTCTTTCTCGACCGCGGCGGACATCAACACCGACGAGATCATCCCGGCCAAGTATCTGACCGAGATCACCGAGGAAGTCTTAAACCCTATCTGCTGGAAGACCTGAAGCTGCACGGGTTCGACCCCACGGCGCGACAACCCAAGGCCGCCAGGTGGTCGTCTCGCCGCGCCAATTTCGGCTGCGGGTCCTCCCGCGAGCACGCCCCCTGGGTGTTCGAGGTCAACGGCATTACCGGCTCGTGATTGCCGAGATCTTTCGCGCGCATCTTCCGCCAGAACATGTTCAACTGCGGCCTGCTCGCGGTCGAGCTGCCGGCGGCGACCATCGACCGGCTCTTCCGCGAGTGCGCCGGCCGGGAAACGCGCATGGCCGCGGACGTAAGCCGCGGCGTGATCACGCTTTCCTGCGGCGGGCGCACGGAGGAGATCCCTTTCGCGCTCGGCGAGTTCGACCGGGCGCTGGTCGAGGCGGGGGGGTGGCTGGAATACGCAGACCGGAGATACTAAGGTAAATCCGAAGCACGAAATTCGAAATCCGAAACGATTGCGGAACCCGCAAACCTGGTTTCGGATTTCGGATTTCGAATTTCTAAACCGGGAGGAGCTGTAGACATGAAAAACATTGCCGTATTGGCCGGCGACGGGATCGGCCCCGAGGTCATGCGCGAGGCCCTGAAGGTGCTGGAGGCCGTCCAGCGGCGCTTCGGCATCGCGTTCGAGTTCACGGAGGCCGCAGTGGGCGGCGGGGCCATCGACCGATGCGGCGAGGCGCTGCCGGCCGAGACCCTCGCGGTCTGCGAGCGCAGCGACGCGATCCTGTTCGGCTCGGTGGGCGGCCCCCGGTGGGAGGCGCTGCCGCCCGAGCGCCAGCCCGAGCGCGCCTCGCTGCTGCCGCTGCGCCGGCACTTCAATCTCTTCTGCAACCTGCGTCCGGCGAGGTTTTCCCCAGCCTCACGGCCGCCAGCCCGCTCAAGCCCGAGATCGTGCGGGACGGCTTCGACATCCTGTGCGTGCGCGAGCTGACCGGGGACATCTACTTCGGCCGGCCGAAGGGCCGCGAGGGGACGGGCCCGGAGGAGCGCGCCTTCGACACCATGGCCTACCGGCGTTTCGAGATCGAGCGCATCGCGCGCGCGGCCTTCGCGCGGCCCGCGGCCGCCGCGGCCGCGTGACCTCGATTGACAAGGCCAACGTGCTCGCCACGAGGTCTTCTGGCGCGAGGTCGTCGGCGGGGTCGCGACCGAGTTCCCGGAGGTGCGGCTGTCCCACATGTACGTGGACAACGCGGCCATGCAGCTCGTGCGGGACCCCGGGCAGTTCGACGTCATGCTGTGCGGCAACCTTTTCGGCGACATCCTGTCAGACGAGTGCGCCATGATCACGGGCTCGCTCGGGCTGCTGCCGTCGGCCAGCATCAACGAGACGCAGTTCGGCCTCTATGAGCCGGCCGGCGGCTCGGCCCCGGACATCGCCGGCAAGGGTGTCGCCAACCCGATCGCCCAGATCCTCTCGGCGGCCATGATGCTGCGGATCAGCCTCGGCAGCAAGGCAGCGGCGGCTGCCGTGGAACAGGCGGTCGCGGCCGTGCTGGAGGAGGGGGTGAAGACGGCCGACATCGCCGCCCCCGGGCAGGCGTCCGTGGGGACGGCGGCGATGGGGGATGCGATCGCCGCTCGAATTTAGAAGCCAACTCAAACATACATCCGACACCCGATGGCGGCGTTGCCCGCCGCTGAAAAATGCTCACAACCCGGCACGGTTGCTGCGCGCTTTCATCGGCGGGCGCCTGGCCCCCGGGCGTGATCAGCTATTTTTGAGATGGCTTATAGAACCCTGCGTCTCGGGCCGTGATGCTGCGTTGCGCGGCCTTCTGTGAATGCTCACATGCTGTCCAGCATGCTGCGCTTCCCCGAAGGCCGCGCGCCTTGTCTGACGGCCCGATACTTGGTTTTCAGCATTCTGGCGGGATCCGAAATACGGCGATCGGTTCGAAATCCGAAGCACGAAATCCGAAACAGGCTAAAGAAAATTCCGAAAAGAAATCCGAAACACGGGAACGGAAGATTCCGTTCAGCGCTCCGATTCGCTGCGCTCTGCCCTGCGGCCCTCTTCGAAGCGGTGGTTCCCGTACCAGTCGATCTGACGGCAGATGCCGCGGACGATCTGGACCTCCTTGGCCCGCAGCCGCATGCGCGTGCCGAAGTGGCGCAGGTTGTTCATGAAGTAGTCCGGGTTGTCCGGGTTGATGAAGCAGATGCGCACCAGCACGTCCTTCAGCTGCGCGTACATGGCGTCGAGCTCGAAGCGGTTGGCCAGGCGTGGGGCGAACTCCGCGGGTTCCCCGAGGGTGCAGCGGAAGAGCTCCCAGCAGACCACCATCACCGCCTGGGCCAGGTTGAGGGATGAGAAGTCGGCCGTCGGGATGGTCATCACCGAGTGGCAGAAGCGCAGGTCCTCGTTGGTCAGCCCGCGGTCCTCGGGCCCGAACAGGATCGCCACGCGGTTTTCGGCTGTGATCGGCACGAGCATCTCGGCCAGGCGGCCGGGGCTGCCGATCACCTGGCGCTGGCCGCCGCGCCGGGCGGTGGTCCCGACGACGTAGCCGAACTCGCTCAGCGCCTCGGCGAGGTCGCCGGTCACCTCCATGTCCTCGATCACGTCCATGGCCGGCCCGGTCGCCATCTTGCAGACCCGCGCGAGGTCGCAGCGCGGCGGGTCGACCACGATCAGCCGCCGCAGGCCCATGTTGCACATGGCGCGTGCCGCCGCGCCGATGTTCTCCGAGATGTTCGGCTGGACGAGCACGACGGCGACATTGGCCAGGTGGACCGCGGACGTCATCCGGTGACGATCTCCAAGCGGCTGAAGAAGTAGCTGATTTCGAAGGTCGCCGTCTCCGGAGCGTCCGAGCCGTGCACGACGTTGCACTGGATGTCGGTGGCGAACTCGCGACGGATGGTGCCCTCCGCCGCCTGGCGGCAGTCGGTCGCGCCCATGAGCTCGCGCCAGCGGCCGATGGCGTTCTCGCCCTCGAGCACCATCGCCACGGCGGCCCCGGAACTCATGAAGGAGGTGAGGTCTTCATAGAACGGGCGCCCGCGGTGCACGGCGTAAAACGCCTCGGCCTGTCCTTTCGACAGGTGCACCCGTTTCATGGCCACGATGTGCAGCCCTTTGGCCTCGATGCGCTTGATCACGTCCCCCGCCAAGCCGCGTCGAACGCCGTCGGGCTTGATGATCGCCAGTGTTTGTTCCATCTGCGTGTCCTTTCGTGTGGTTGAGGTGAGCGACCGATTAGCATCGCGGATGCGTCAAGTCAAATCGCCCCACCCGCCCGATCGTCATTGACAAACCACCGCTCCAAAAATAAACTACCGTTTTTGAGAAGCGACCACAACGGGTGCCGCCGCCGCGACGAGGTTCCGGCGGGGGCGGGGGGGCGGACGATGACGAACCCGTATGCGAACCCTCCGCACCCGGCCCGTCGGCCGGATGCGTACAAAGAATTCGACGCCACCGAGCTCTACTGCCCCCGGTGCCGGCGCGCCGTGGCGGTGCGCAAGCGCCTGCTGCTGGTGCTGCCCGATGGCGACAAGTACGAATACCTCTGCGCCCACTGTTCTACCACCGTGGGGACCAAGATCAGCCGGGACACGACTCCCAGGAAGCTGATCGTGTGACGGACGCGGAGGATCTATGCCTCGGCCCGCGGCGAAAAGCGGCCTGGATCGGAGAGATGACCTATGCTTGATTTGATGCGCAAACATGCCGGAACCTGGATGATCAAGATGTTGCTGGCGGCCATTGTCGTGGTGTTCGTCTTCTGGGGCGTCGGCAGCTGGACGAGCCGCCAGCAGGGGATCGTAGCGACCGTCAACGGCCAGTCGATCTCCCAGGAAGACTACCGGGGTGCCTACAACCGCCTGGTCGACCAGGCGCGCCAGAACTTCGGCAACAGCCTGAACGAAGACATGCTCAAGTCGCTGCAGCTCCCGCAGATGGCCCTGGACCAGCTGATCGACCGCGCGCTCATGCGCCAGGCGGCAGAGCGCATGAAGCTGGAGGTCACCGACGAGGAGCTCTCCCAGTCGGTGCGGGCCGTCCCGACCTTTCAGTCGAACGGGTCCTTCGACCGTCGGCGCTACCAGCAGGTCCTCTCGCTCAACCGCATGACCCCCGAAGCCTTCGAGGCCGGGCAGCGTGAGAGCATGCTGATCGAAAAGCTCTCGCGGGTGATCACCGACGGCGTCAAAGTCTCCGACCGCGAGGCCGAGGAGTGGTACCGGTGGAGCAACGCCGAGGCCAAGATCGACTACGTCTGCCTCGACTCCGACCGGTACAAGGACACGCCGGCACCCCCCGAGGAGCTGGCGGCCTTCTTTGAGCGCACCAAGGAGAGCTACCGCACCGAGCCCGAGATGTCCGTCCGCTACCTGGTGTTTTCCCCCGACGCGTTCACCGGCAAGGTCTCGCTCACCGAGGCCGAGGTCCGGGACTACTACGACGCCAACGCCCAGCGCTTCGAGATCCCCAAGACGGTTGAAGCGAGCCACATCCTGATCCGGCTTCCGGCCGACGCGGCCCCCGCCGCGGTCGAGGCAGCCGAGCGCCGCATTCAGGAAGTGCTCAAGCTCGCACGCGAGGGCAAGGATTTCGCCGAGCTCGCCCGCCAATATTCCGAGGACGAGGGCACGCGCAACCAGGGCGGCTCGCTGGGGGCCTTCCCGCGCGAGGCCATGATCCAGCCCTTCGCCGATGTGGCCTTCAGCCTGCCTGCCGGCCAGATCAGCGACCCCGTGCGGACCCGCTTCGGGTTCCACCTGATCCGGGTCGCGAAGGTCAACGAGGGCCGCAGCCGCGGCTTCGATGAGGTGAAGCCCGAGATCGAGAGCCTGCTCAAGCGCGAGCGTGCGCGCACGCTCGCCTACGACGAGGCCGAGGCGGTTTACGACGTCGCCGCGGCCGCGAACAACGACCTCGCGGCCGTCGCCGCCGGCCGTAAGCTCGAGGCGAAGACCACGGGGTTCTTCACCCGCGGGGCCCCGCCGCAGGGGATCGGGCCGGCGGACCCGTTCGCGCAGGCGGCCTTTCAGCTCGCCGCCGGCGAACTGAGCGACATTCAGGACCTCGGCGGGGATTACTACCTGCTGCAGGTGGCCGACACCCGGCCCTCCCGCATCCCGGAGCTGTCGGCCGTCGAGGCGCGGGTGCGCCAGGACCTGGCCCAGGAAAAGCGCCGGGACGCCTCCCGCAAGGACGCCCAGGCCGTGATCGCGGACGTGGGCAAGGGGGTCGCGCTCGAGCAGGCGGCGAAGCAGCGGGGGCTCGCGCGGCGCACCTCGGAGTTCTTCAAGCGCCGCGACCCGGTCGGAGAGCTCGGCAGCGAGCCGGAGATCAATCGGGTCGCCTTCGACCTCGCCGAGAACCGGAAGCTCGCCCCCGAGCCCGTGCAGACCGCGAAGGGGTTCTGCGTGATCCAGCTGGTCGAGCGGCGGCCGCCGGCGGCGGAGGGGCTGGAGAAGGAGCGGTCTCAGATCGTCGAGCGGTTGCTGCAGCAGAAGAAATACCGGTTTTGGGAAGGCTGGATGAAAGAGCTGCGCGCGAACGGCCGGATCGAACGCAAGGCCGATCTCGGGCGGGTTTGACCCCGGAGACGCATCCTCAACGCGGCGGGCGGCGCAGCCGGGGCCGCCCGCGGCCGGCACGGCAGGAGGTCCCATGGCCCTGATCCGGAAGAAGGGCGCCGACGCCCCGTCCGCCCACAGCCACATGACCAAGAAGTGCCCCGAATGCTTCGCCTACCTGCGCCTCGACGCCAAGACGTGCCACTCCTGCGGCAAGAGCGTCGGCGTGGTGAGCCCGATCGGGCTGGCGGAGAAGCCGCCCAATGTCAAAGGGTACGTGCTCGCGGTGGGCGCGGCGGTCGCGTTCGTCATCTTTGTCTGGTGGGGCTTTTTTACGGAGTGACGGCTGCTCCGCCCACTCACCAGTCTCGTATCTGCGAATAGCTCGGCGAGCCGACCGAGCGCTTCTCGAGGACGTCCTCCGGGATCATGTCGATGAAGCGCGACGGCCGGTTGAGCACGATCCCCTGGGCGCGGTCGTAGGCCTGGCGCGGGTGGGTGAAATACAGCGTTTCACGGGCCCGGGTCGCCGCCACGTACATCAGCCGCAGCTCCTCCTCCATCTCCTCCTCGTCCCCCAGGGCATGCAGCGAGGGGAACCTCCCGTCCAGCGCCCAGATGATGAAGACCGTGTCCCACTCCAGCCCCTTGGCCGAGTGGATGGTGGACAGCACCAGCCGGTCCTCCTCCTCGTCCGCCTCCCCGGCGAGGCGGTCCTCCGCGCTCGTGTTGGGGGGCTCGAGCGCCATGTCGGTCAGAAACGGTTCGAGCCGGGGGTAGCGCTCCATGATGCTGAGCAGCTGCTCCAGGTCCTTGGCGCGCTTGGGGTGGTCGTCGTAGGTGCGCCGCAAGAGCGGCAGGTAGTACTGAACCACCGCCGCGCCGGCCTCCGCCACCGTGCCCGACGCCGCCTCCAGACCCCGGTACAGGTCCGGCAGGCGCTTGATTTCAGGGTTCTTGGATTCCAGCTCCAACACCCCCGCCAGCCCGGACTTCGCCTGCACGATCGCGTCGTACACGCGCTGGGCGTTGCGGGGGCCCACCTTGTCCAGCAGCTGCAGGATGCGGTGCCAGCTGATGCGGTCGTAGGGGTTGGCGATCACCCGCAGGTGCGCCAGCACGTCCTTGATGTGGGCCGATTCGATGAACTTGAAGCCGCCGACCTTGATGAACGGGATGCCCTCGCGCGCGCAGCTCGATCTCGAGGTCGAAGGAGTGGAAGCCGGCCCGGAACAGCACGGCGATGTCGGCGCAGCCGCACGCCCTTCCTCGCGCAGCTCCAGGATCGCTGGTCCACGATGAAGCGCGACTGGGTGTGCTCGTCTTCGGCCTCGATCAGCCTGGGGCAGGATCCCGCCGGACCTGCGGGTGAACAGATGCTTGGTGTACTTCTCCCGTGCGCGCTCGATCACGATGTTGGTGAGGTCGAGGATCGGCTGGGTGCTGCGGTAGTTTTCCTCCAGGCCGATGATGCGTGCGCCGGGGAACAGCTTCGGGAAATCGATGATGTTGCGGAAGTTGGCGCCGCGGAAGGCGTAGATGCTCTGCGAGTCGTCGCCGACGGCCATGATGTTCCGGTTGGCGTCCGCCAGCTGGTAGAGGATCTGGGCCTGGATCGTGTTGGTGTCCTGGTACTCGTCCACCATGATGTAGCGGTGGGCGGAGGAGATGCGCCGGCGGACGTCCGGGTGGTCGTGCGAGCAGCCGCGGAAATAGACCAGCAGGTCGTCGTAGTCCAGAAGTGGTGCTCGCGCTTGCAGCGCACGTAGGTGGCGGCATGCCGCTCAGAGTCTCGGCCTGGTCGGAGAGGTGCGGGTATTCGCCGGAAGATCAGCTCGTCGAGCGGGCAGCCCCTTGTTCACGGCCCGGCTGAAGATGTCGGCCAGGGTGTTCTTGCGCGGCAGCGGACGTCCGCGCGTCGAGCCGTCCGCCTCCTTGCGCATGCAGGCCGATCAAGTCCTCGGCGTCGGTGCGGTCGAGGATGGCGAAGTCCGGGCGAGAGTCCGAGCGCGGTCGCCGTACTGGCGCAGCTTCAGGTTGGCGAAGGAGTGGAACGTGCCGCCGGCGACCCGCTCGCAGCGCTGGTCGAGCAGGCAGGTGGCGCGGCGCAGCATCTCCTGCGCGGCCTTGCGTGTGAAGGTGAGCAGCAGGATGGCCGCGGGCGGCGCGCCGCCGTCGACCAGCCGGGCGACGCGGTGAGTCAGGGTCCGGGTCTTTCCGCTGCCGGCCCCGGCAATGACGAGCAGCGGGCCGGAGGTGTGCTCGACGGCCGCGCGCTGCGCGTCGTTCAGGTTCTCGGACCACGGGGACACCGGCCCGCAGGCGGTCGTATGCCAATCGGTCATAACAGGGATCCAATCACATGTGACGGGGGCGCGCGGGCGGTGCGGCGATTCCCCCGGGGGTTTCGGTTGCGCGGGTGACGAATCCCGCACCCTATCAAAAAAGCCGGGGTCGGTCATGCCCTTTTTGAGGGTGTCGTAAACCGTCCGAATCTCTGCGTTGCGCGTCATGTCGCCGGCGCGGCAGCCTCGTGCCAGAAGGCCTTACGCCACGAGATTCACGCGCTTCGACCCGGCCTTTTTGCAGCGTCGTCGAAACGGGTAACCCTTATATCGGAGTCATCATGATCGGGCGATGCGACTGGAGGGGCGTCCGGCCCGCTGGAAGCTCCGGTCGCCTGGCCGGGGCCAGGCCGCCTCGATTGACTTGCCCGCGCCCGTGCACTAGTTTTCCCCACGAGCATGACACCGCCAACCGCACAGGAGGGCCTCTCGATGGCAACCCTTCAGGACGATATCCGCAGGATTTCCCGAGCGCTTCTGGAATTGACTCGCCGGCTGGAGGCCATCGCGGCCCGCATCGACCGGCCGGGCCCGGCGGCCGGGCCCGGTGCCCGCCGGGGCGCGCGCAGGGGCGGCCCCGGGGTGCGGCGCGACACCGTGCTCGAATCGGTGTACGCGGCGATTCGACGCAGCCGCAACGGGGCCAGCATCGCCCAGTTGAAGAGCCGGACCGATCTGGAAGACCGCCAGCTGAGCAACGCCCTGTACAAGCTGACCCGCAAGGGCATCATCCAGACCCGGTCGCGCGGCGTCTACATCAAATCCTGATCCCCTCGACGGCGCCAGCGGCCGCCGGCCGCCCGCCCGGCGCCAGGGCGACCTTCGGTTGCAGGGCGGCAGCGGCTGTGGTATCTACTCGGGCCCCCGTGCGTCCCCTGCCGGACGTCGCCCGCCCGTCGAGGCGGCGGGGGACCGTCTTCCGATTCTCAGAAAGGACCGCGCTTCACCGATGGCCGCACCGACATCATCCGACGGCCTGGCCGACGCCATCTGGAACCTCCTGGCCTCGGTCCGGCTCACCTTCGTGCTGCTGCTCTCGCTTGCCGCCACGTCGATCATCGGCACACTGATCCCCCAGAACAACGATCCGGCCGCCTACGTGTCCGCGTTCGGCGAGACCCTCTTCCGTTTCTTCGGGGTGCTGGGCCTGTTCGACATGTACCACTCCTGGTGGTTCCAGATCCTCATGCTGCTGCTGGCGGTCAACATCGTCGTTTGTTCGATCGACCGGATCTCCTCCCAGCGGCACGTGCTGTTTGTGCGCCGGCCGCGCTTCAAAGCCGACCGGTTCCGCAACCTGCCGGACCGGGTCGCCTTCGTGGACAAGCGCCCGCCCGAAACGCTGCGGGCGATCTACGCGCCTTTCCTGGCCCGCAAGGCGAGCGCGGTGCAGGTCGAGGCGGTCGAGGGCGGGTTCCGGGTCTTCGGCGAACGCGGGCGGTGGACGCGTTTCGGGGTTTACGCGGTGCACCTGAGCGTCGTGCTGCTCTTAGTCGGGGGCCTGATCGGCTCGCTCTTCGGGTTCGACGCGTTCGTGACCATCCCGGAGGGTGAAACCGTGCAGCAGGTCGTGCTGCGCAGCACCGGTCAGCGGCTGCGGCTGCCCTTCGCGATCCGCTGTGACGATTTCGAGGTGAGCTTCTACGAGACCGGGGCCCCCAAGGAATTCCGCTCCGCCCTCACGATTCTCGAGAACGGGACGCCCGTCCTGCAGAAGGACATCGTCGTCAACGACCCGCTGCGCTACCGGGGCGTCAGCATCTTCCAGTCGAGCTACGGGACGCTGCCCTCCGACGAGGCCGTGCTGAGCTTCACCAGCCGGGAGACCGGCATGGTGTACCCGCGCGACGCGAAGGTCGGCCAGGAGATCGCCCTGCCGGAAGGTCTGGGCGCCTTCACCCTGACCGAGATCCGGCACGACGCGCAGTTCCGGGGCCACCCGGTGGGCGACGCCTTCATCGGCCGCCTCGTCCCGCCGAACGGCCCGGCGGAGGAGATCGTGCTGCCGATCCGCTTCCCCACCTTCGACCGGATGCGGCGCGGCGAGGTGGTGGTCGCGGTGGACCGGTTCAAACAGCGGCATTACACCGGCCTGCAGGTCAACCAGGACCCCGGGGTGGACGTGGTCTACGCCGGGTTCATCCTGATGATCGTCGGCTGCTTCGTGACTTTTTTCACCTCGCACCGCCAGGTGTGCGTCGAGGCGGTGCGTCGGGGGCCCGGGACCGAAGTCACGGTGATCGGCAAGGCCAATAAAAACAAAACCGGCGTTGCGCGGCTGGTCGGCCGGTTGTCGGAATCGTTGAAAGCCCTGAGGTGAGGTCCGCGGGGGAGCCCGCGGGGCCGCGCCGAATCGTTCATATCTCTGCCAGGTTCAACAACCTGCAACCGTCGGGATGACGTTATGACCAGTTCGCTGCTGCTCTCGGCCACGACCTTCGTCTACGGTTTCGCCGGATTCCTCTATCTCTTTGCCTGGGTGTTCCGGAAACCGTCCGCCGCGGCGCTGGGCACCTGGGTGGCGGTCGGCGGCTGGGTGCTGAATGCGGCCGGTTTCGGGCTGCGTTGGGCCGAGTCCTACCGCATGGGATACGGCCATGCGCCCTTGTCCAATCTCTACGAGTCGCTCATCTTTTTCGCCTGGGCGATCATGGCCATCTACTTCTACATCGAATGGCGCTACCGCAACCGGGTGATCGGCGCGTTCTCCGCCTCCCTGGCCTTCCTGACCATGGCCTACGCCTCGCTGTCGCCCAACATCAGCGACCGGATCCAGCCGCTGATCCCGGCGCTCAAGAGCAACTGGCTGATTGCCCACGTGGTCACCTGCTTTATCGGCTACGGCGCCTTCGCAGTGGCCTTCGGCGTGGGCATCATGTACCTGCTGAAGGCCGGGCGCGCCGAGGAGGAGGCCGGGATGGTCGGCCGCCTCCCCTCGGTCTCCGTGATGGACGAGTTGATGCACCGGCTCATCATGTTCGGCTTCCTCTTCCTCTCGGCCGGCATCATCACCGGCGCGGTCTGGGCCAATTCCGCCTGGGGGCGCTACTGGGGCTGGGACCCGAAGGAGACCTGGTCCCTCATCACCTGGTTCATGTATGCCGCGCTCCTGCACGCGCGGCTGATGCGCGGCTGGCGCGGCCGGCGCATCGCCTACCTGTCGATCCTCGGATTCGGAGCCGTGCTGTTCACCTACTTCGGGGTGAACCTGCTCCCGGGACTTCACAGCTACCAGTCCCTGGGGTAATGCACCGCCGCCCCTCTGCGTGCGCACTCGCCCCGTGCGGGGCCGGTCGATGCAGGCGAATGAATTCGCTTGACAAAACGGCCGGCCCCTAATAAGAAACCCAACGACTTTCCCAAGCAGCAACCTCCCGCGAAGCCCCGACCACAGCGTGTTTTCTTGACACCGCCACAGGCGGACGCACCGAAACGCGCCCGGCCGAGGCAGCGGGATAAACGATATCGTTTACCTGCTATTCACACCGCGTGCGGTGCACGCGGTTGCAGGTGCAACGTCCGACGCACTGACGTGCTTTTGTCTTTTCGGCCTGAGGCCGAAAATCTACACCACCCGCTTTGCGGGCGGTCGTTGAGCCTGCACCGATCCACCAACGTCAGCATGATGGAGTGCTCATGGAGAAACCGACGGGGATTGAAACGTCCACAGGTCATGGGGAGGCGAAGAAAGAGGATGGGGCCGGCGGGCCGATCATCCTCTTTTTCATTGTGGGGCTGGTGGCCAGCCTGGTCATCGGCTGGGTGGCCTTCCCGTCGCTGCTGTACTCCCAGAAAAAGCAGCCCATCGATTTCGACCACGCCCTGCACGCGGGGCTGGTGGACAACGGGTGCCAGAGCTGCCACTTCTTCCGGGAGGACGGGTCCTACTCCGGCGTCCCCAGGCTCGCCCAGTGCGCCGAATGCCACATGGAGGCCAACGGCCACCACCCGGAGGAGATCCGGTTCGTCGAGGAGTACCTGAAGCCCGGGCGCGAGGTGCCCTGGCTGGTCTACTCGCGCCAGCCGGACTGCGTCTTCTTCTCCCACGCCGCCCACGTGAAGAAGGCCGGCATGGACTGCGTGACCTGCCACGGCCCGATCGGCGAGTCCACGGGTCTCAAGGTCTATCAGCAGAACCGGATCACGGGCTACAGCCGGGACATCTGGGGGCAGAACATCGCCGGGATCAAGCGCACCTCCTGGGAGCGCATGAAGATGGACGACTGCGCCGAGTGCCACGAGAAGGCCAACGTGCCGTCCGGCAGCGTGCAGACCCAGAAGGACGGGTGCTTCGTCTGCCACAAGTAGGACGCGGGCGACCCACCAACAGCCACCCATTCCGTTGTCGAGGGGAAGACATAGATGAAAATCGACCGACGTAGTTTCCTGGCCTTCGTCATCGGCGGCGCGGCGGGCACGGCGCTGTCCCCGCTGCCGTGGAAACTCACCGATGACCTTTCCATCTGGACCCAGAACTGGCCCTGGACTCCGGTCCCCCCCAGGGGGGAGACGACCTACACGTCGTCGACCTGCACGCTGTGCCCCGGCGGGTGCGGGATCAGTGTGCGCAAGGTGGACGAGCGCGTCGTGAAGGTCGAGGGGCTGAAAGGGCACCCGGTCAACGACGGCGGCGCCTGCATCCTGGCGCTGTCCGGGCCGCAGCTGCTCTACGGTCCCTCGCGCGTGCGCGGCCCCATGAAGAAGGTGGACGGGAGCTGGCGCGAGGTTTCTTGGTCGCAGGCGATCTCCGAGATCGCGGACGTGCTGAAGGAGCTGCGCAAGGCGGGCGAGCCCCAGTCGGTGGCGTGGGTCTCGGACACCGACCGCGGGACCACGGCCGAGCTGTCCCGGCGGTTGCTCACGGTTTACGGGTCGCCGAACTTTATCCGCGCCCCGTCGATCCAGGACCCCTACGAGATGGCCCTCTACCTCACCCAGGGCAACCGCGCCATGGCCGGGGTCGACCTGGCCAACGCCACCTACGTCCTGAGCTTCGGCAGCGGCCTGGTCGAGGGCTGGGGCTCGATCCCGTACTTCTACCGGGCGTGCGGCGCCATGCTGGCCAACGGCGGCAAGCTGAGCCAGACCGAACCCCGCCTGTCCAAGACCGCGGCCAAGGCCAGCCAGTGGGTCGCGATCAAGCCGGGCACCGAGGGCGTTCTCGCGCTCGGCCTGGTCCACGTGATCCTGAAAGAGGAGCTTTATAAGAAGGACGTCGAAAGCCGCTGCACCGGGCTGGACGCCTTGAAGCAGCTTGCGGGCGAGGCCTACGCCCCGGACGCGGTCGCCAAGCTGACCGGGGTCGACGCCAAAACGATCTTCGATCTCGCCCGCACGTTCGCGGGCGCGCGCCGGCCGGTCGCGGTCTGCGGTCGCGGTGCGGGACGCGTCCCGGGGAACATGCAGGAATACCTGGCCGTCAGCTACCTGAACGCGCTGGTGAACAGCATCAACACCCCCGGCGGGGTGATCACGGTGCCCGAGCCGGAGTACATTTCCTGGCCGGAGCCGGAGATGGATGCCGTCGCCAGCAAGGGGGTGCAGCAGCCGCGGGTGGACGGGGCGGGCAGCCCCGCGTTCCCCCAGACCCGATACCTGCTCAACCGGCTGCCCAAGGCGCTCGCCTCCGGAGCGCCGGTGAAGGTCCTCTTTGTCGGCAACGCCAACCCGGCCTTCAGTCTGGTGGACACGCCGGCGGTCGCGGCCGCACTCAAGAAAATCCCGCTTATCGTGAGCCTCTCGCCCTATATGGACGAAACCGCCGCCCAGGCGCACTACATTCTGCCGAACCACAGCTTCCTGGAGCGGTACGAGGACGTCCCCGGCGCGGCCGGCTTCCCCAAACCGATCCTGGGCCTGGCCCGGCCCGTGCTGAAACCGGTCTTCAAGACCCGCCACACGGGGGATGTCGTGATCCAGCTCGCCAAAGCGGTGGGCGGCACGGTGGCCGGTGCCTTCAAATGGGACGGGTACGAGGCCTGCCTGCAGGCGACCCTCGGCCGGAAGTGGCGCACGCTGAAGGACGAGGGGTACATCCTGAACGCCAGGTTCACGCCCGGGCCCTTTGAGACCAAGAGCCGGAAGTTCGAGTTTACGAACGCGGCCATCGCCGCTCTCCCGGCCCTCGCTGCCCCCAAGGCCCCCGGGGAGGAGGCGGCCTTCCCGCTGACGCTTGTGCCGTACGACTCCACCCGCCTGACGACCGGTGCGGTCGGACCGGCACCGTTCATGATGAAGTCGCTCGAGGACAGCATCCTCACCGCCAACTTCGTCCGGGTGGAAATCAACCCCGCCACCGCCAGGGACCTGGGGCTGGCGAACGGCGACGCGGCCGTCATCTCCACGCCCACGGGCAGCGCGCCGGTCAAAGTGTACCTGTTCGACGGCATCATGCCGGGGCTGGTCGCCATGGTGCGCGGCCTGGGGCACAGCGCCTTCGACGCGTTCGTGTCGGGCAAGGGCGTCAGCGTCAACGCGCTGATGAGCCCGGTGGAGGACCCCGGCACCGGACTGGAAGCGGCCTGGGGCGTGCGAGCGAAACTGGTCAAGGCCTAGCGGATCGCTAACTCATTGCCGACTGAGGATCTTGGGATGGATCAACAGAAGAACAAGAAATACGGGATGGTCGTCGACCTGGACAAATGCACGGGGTGCGGCGCCTGCATGGTGGCCTGCATGGCCGAGAACAACGTCGCCGTGCGTGAGGACGAGACCGATAAGCTGCTGAGCGTGCACTGGATGCGGGTCTATCGACTGACCAACGGCAAGCCGTTCCCGCAGACCGAGGAGTGCTTTCTGCCCCGGCCGTGCCAGCAGTGCGAAGGCAGCCACGGCCACTCGCCCTGTGTCTCGGTCTGCCCGGCTACCGCGACCGATTACGACAGGCAAACCGGGATCGTGAGCCAGATCTACACCCGCTGCTTCGGATGCCGCTACTGCATGGCCGCCTGTCCCTACCATGTGCGCCAGTTCAACTGGTGGGATCCGGTGTGGCCGGAGGGGATGGAGCGCACGCTCAACCCCAACGTCTCCGTGCGCATGCGCGGCATCGTCGAGAAGTGCTCCTTCTGCTATCACCGCTATCAGGTCGCCATGGACAAGGCCTACGCGGAGGGACGCAGCGAACTCGCCGAAGGCGAGTACCAGACGGCCTGCACCCAGGCCTGCCCGGCGGGTGCGATCCTCTTCGGGGACCTCAACAACCCCAAGCACGCCGTGCACCGGATCGCCCAGCCGGACGCGGCGCACGACGGCCGGCCGCTCAACCCGAAGGCCTTCCGGCTGCTCGAGCGCCTGGGCACCAACACCAAGGTCTACTACCTGTCCAGCCGGGAGTGGGTCCGGCGGGCAGGGGACAACGAGGTCAAAAAGGCCTGACCGTCGCAACCGGCGTCAGGCCGTCCGGATCGGCAACTCATCTGAAACCGGAAACGAGGTAGGACATTATGGATTCGGCTTTGATACCCAAGGGGGTAAAGCGCTGCCCGATCGGTCAGTTTGCCCTGTTCATCGCCGTGGTCGGGGCCGTTCTGCTCTGGGGCGTGGTCGCCATGATCCTGTGCTACATCAAGGGGCTGAACCAGACCAACATGAACAACGCCTACGGCTTCGCCCTCTGGATCTGGGCGGACCTGGCGGTGATCGCGCTCGGCGGCGGCGCCTTCTTCACGGGGCTTCTGCGCTACATCATCGGCAAGGACGAGCTCAAGAACATCATCAACTACGCCGTCCTGATCGGGTTCGTCTGCTACAGTTCGGCCCTGCTGATCCTGGCGATCGACGTCGGGCAGCCGCTGCGGGCCTGGTTCATCTTCTGGCACGCCAACGTGCACTCGATGCTGACCGAGGTGGCCTTCTGCCTGACCTGCTACTTCGGCGTGCTGACGATCGAGTACGTGCCGCTGATCCTGGAGAACCGGCAGCTCGACAAGGTGTCCTTCTGCCACCACCTGAGCCACAACTTCCACGGCATCATGGCGATCTTCGCCGCGACCGGCGCCTTTCTTTCCTTCTTCCACCAGGGCTCCCTGGGGGGGGTGACGGGTGTCCTGTTCGGACGTCCTTTCGGCTACCGCACCGGGATCGGCATCTGGCCCTGGACCTTCTTCCTCTATACCTGGTCGGCGGCCGCCTGCGGACCCTGCTTCACGCTCTTCGTCACCCGCATCACCGAAATGGCCACGGGCAAGAAGCTCGTGAAGGACAACGTCGTCGACCTGCTCGCCAAGATCGCCGGCTGGATGCTGCTGACCTACATCACGGCCAAGATCGTCGACACCATCTACTGGGCGGCGGTCACCGCGCCGGCGATGGGCTTGACGCTCATGGATTTCTACTCGAACAACCCCGGCTCCGCCTATGGGCTGTGGATCCTCATCGCCGAGGTGGGCATCTGCGGTGTCCTGCCCGCCATCCTGCTGGTGAACCCGGGTACGCGGAGCAACCCGACCCTGCGCTTCGCGGCCGTGACCCTTGCCAGCATCGGGGCCTGCCTGAACCGCTGGGTCATGGTGCTGCAGGTCCAGGCCGCGCCGGTGCTGCCCTTCGAAGGGTGGTTCACCTACCTGCCGAGCTGGCAGGAGCTCGCGACGACGATCCTGCCGGTCGCCTACGGCGTTATTTTGATCTCGCTCTCCTACCGCTACCTGCCGGTGTTCCCGCAGGAGGCGGAGCTCAACCCGATCGAGGGGAACGAGGCCCCGGCGGCGTCTCCAGGGCACTGAGCCCGGGCGAATGGCCGGGAGGAGGCGCCGGCGGTCCGGCCGCGGAGCCTGCAGTTCGAGCGTTCGACACCACACAGGAGGCAAACGATGTTTCCGTTCAGCTTCGAGTGGATCTGGGACATGAGCCACATGGTCTTTCACGGCGGCCTCTGGTACGCCCTGTCCATCATCGGCATGGGCGTGACCTACTGCATCATCAAGGCCGTTTACGACACGATGAAAGCCGGCGACGGCCACGGGAGCCACGGGCACCATTAGCCCCCGGCCGGAGAACCGACTTTGGCGCTCCGCCCCGCATCTCGCGGGGGGAGCGCTTTTTTGTCTGGAGTGTTTGGTTTTTTGGGTGTTTGGATGCTTGGTAGCCTCCGGGATTGCCGGAGTATAAACAAGGCGCGACCATGGACAAAATCGTCATCAAAGGCGGACGGCGGCTCGAAGGCACTGTCCACGTCAGCGGCTCGAAGAACGCCGCCCTCCCGATTCTCTTCTCCTCCCTGCTCGCCGACGGGGTCAACACGTACACGAACGTGCCCGACCTGCGGGACATCGACAGCACGCGCCTGCTCCTGACGCACCTCGGGGCGCGCGTCGAGTCGGAGGGACACGTCGTGCGCGTGGACGCGCGCGGCGTCTCCACCCACGAGGCGCCCTACGACCTGGTGCGCAAGATGCGTGCGTCCGTGCTCGCGCTGGGACCGCTGGTCGCGCGGCTGAAGCGGGCGCGGGTGTCCCTGCCCGGCGGGTGCGCGATCGGCGCGCGCCCGATCAACCTGCACCTCAAGGCGCTCACCGCGATGGGGGCCGAGATCTCCCTGGAGCACGGCTACGTGACCGCGGTTGCCGAACGGCTGCGGGGGGCGGACATCACCTTCGACATCGTCACGGTCACCGGGACCGAGAACATCCTGATGGCGGCCGTCCTGGCCGAGGGGACGACGGTGCTGCGCAATGCCGCGTGCGAGCCCGAAGTGACGGCGCTGGCCGACGTGCTCACCCGGATGGGGGCCGACATCTCCGGGGCCGGCACCCCGGAGATCACCATCCGGGGGGTCGCCGCGTTGCGGCCGGTTGCAACGGAGATCATCCCGGACCGGATCGAGACCGGCACCTTCATGGTGGCGGCGGCCCTGACGGGCGGTCCCGTCGCGATCGTCGACTGCGAGCCCAGGCACGTGGCGGCGGTCATCGACAAGCTGCGCGAGGCCGGGGCCGACATTCGCGTCGGGGAGCGGTCGATCACGGTCACGGGGCCGCGGCGCATCGCCGGGATCGACATCAAGACGCATCCCTATCCCGGGTTCCCCACCGACATGCAGGCGCAGTTCATGGTGCTCATGAGCGTCGCCGACGGAGTCGGCGTCATCACCGAGACCATTTTCGAGAACCGCTTCATCCACGTGAGCGAACTGCGGCGCATGGGCGCGGACATCCTGGTGTCGGGCAACACGGCCACGGTGCGGGGGGTCGCGCGCCTCTCCGGCGCACCGGTGATGGCCACCGACCTGCGGGCGAGCGCCTGCCTGGTGCTGGCCGGCCTCGTGGCTGAAAACACCACCGAAGTGCAGCGCGTCTACCATCTCGACCGGGGGTACGAGGCTCTGGAGAAGAAGTTCGCGGCGCTGGGCGCAGCCATCGAACGCCGCCGATAGCAGGCGGTCGAAAACCGGCGTCGCGGTCCGTGATCCGGTGTAGGTTAAACGCCGCTTCAACTGGCTCACACACCATGCACACGATCTACCACCGGCCGCTCATCCCGCTGACCCTGGCGCTGATGGGCGGGATCACCGTGGGGGCCGAAGCGCCCGGCCTCGGCGCCTGGGCTCTCGCGGTCGCTGCGGCGTGCGCCCTCGCCGTGGGCCGCAGCCTCCTGCGCCGCGTACCGGCCGCGGTTTCGCCGCTGCTTCTATGCGCGGCTCTCGGAACCCTCTCCATTCAGCCCTGGGTCCAGCCGCGTTTTTCGGATGACCACCCGGTGCACCTCGTCGACACCGGCTTCTGGCGCATCACCGGGGTCGTCGATGCCCGTCCGCTGGAGTTCGAAAGCCGCACCCGGTTCGTTCTGCGCGCCGAGCGCGCGGACAACGATCGCGAGCAGCGTCGCGTCGCCGGGCTGCTGCGGGTGACCCTGAACGGCGCGATGTCGACCCCGGTCGAGCAGGGCGACCGCATCGAGATCCGCAGCCGCATCCGCCCCGTGCGCAGTTTCAACAACCCCGGCGGTTTCGACGCCCGGCGCTGGATGGGGTACCAGGATCTCTGGTGCAACGCGTACGCGGACGCGGCCGGTCTGGTCGTCCTGGAGCGAGAGGCGCAGGTGGGATTCATGGGGGCGGTCGACCGGGTGCGCAGCGCCATCGCCCGCGTGATCGACCAGGCCGGCCTCGGCCCCGAGGGGTCCGTGCTGAAAGCCCTGGTGATGGGGGATGCCTCCGGGATCCCGCCCGATGTCCGCCAGGCCTTCACCCGCACCGGGACGAGCCACATCCTGGCGATTTCCGGGCTACACATTTCGCTCGTGGCGACGGCGGCCTTCGCGCTCTTCCGCTGGGGCCTCAGCCGGGTGCCCTGGCTCCTGCGGCGCGCGTGGACGCGCAAGGGGGCCGCGCTGCTGACGCTCGCCCCGGTGGCGGGCTACGCGCTGGTGGCCGGCTTTTCCCCCTCGACCCAGCGCGCCCTCATCATGGTCGCCGTGTTCCTGACGGCCTTCCTGGCGGAGCGCGAAACCGACCTCAAGAACAGCCTGGCGCTGGCGGCGCTGGCCATTCTCACGGTCCATCCGCCGTCGCTGTTTTCGGTTTCCTTTCAACTGTCGTTCGCCGCGGTGTTCGCCATCGTCTACGGGATGGAGTGCCTCAACGCGCTCTTCCCGGCACCCCCGCAGCCGGTCGGACGGTGGGCGCGCACCCGGCGCGGGGTCGGGATGTTCTGCGCGGTATCCCTCTGCGCGACCTGGGGGACCCTCCCGATCTGCCTCTACTACTTCAACCTGGCCTCCGTTTCGGGGCTGCTCGCCAACTGCGTCGTCATCCCCCTGATGGGGTATCTCTCCGTGGGGCTCGGCCTGGTCGGGGCGCTGATGAGCGCGGTCAGCGTCCCGGCCGCCGTGGTGTGCCATGCGGTCAACGGCGCCATCCTGGCCTGGACGATCGCGTTCATCCAGGGGATGGCCGGCCTGCCGTATGCGGCCGTGAGGACGGTGACCCCGTCGTTCGTCGAGATCGGACTCTTTTACGCGCTGACCTGGGCGGGGTTGAGCTGGCTTGTGCCCGCCCGGGCCGTCGCGACAGCCGGGGTGCGGTCGTCCGGGCCGCCGGCCCGCCCGCGCCTGGCGCTGGCGGCCCTCGCGGCCTGTGCGATCGTGGGGGCGACGGACGTCGGGTACTGGATGCACCAGCGCTTCTGGCGCAACGACCTGCGGGTGACGGCCCTCGATGTCGGCCAGGGCAGCGCCGTGCTGGTAGAGCTTCCGGGAGGGCGCACGCTGCTGGTCGACGGCGGCGGGAGCGCGGACCGCGCGGCCTTCGACGTGGGGGCGGCCGTCGTCGCCCCCTTCCTGTGGCGCCACAAGATCCGCACGATCGACGCCCTGGTCCTCACGCACGCCAACAGCGACCACGTGAACGGCATGATCTTCCTCGCGGAGGCCTTCCGGGTCGGCGCCTTGTGGGCCGCGAGCGAGGACCTCGGACACCCGGGCTACGCGGAACTGGTGCGGGTCTGCGATGAGCGGGGAGTCGCCCGGCCGCACTTCGTCGACCTGGCACGGGACTGGACGTTCGGGCCGGCGAGGCTGGAGATCCTGCACCCGCCGGCAGAGGCCTCCGAACGCCGGCGGCGCGAAGAGAACAACCGCAGCATCGTGACCCGGGTCAGCCTCGGCGGCCATTCCGTTCTGCTGCCCGGGGACATCATGCACGCGGCGGAAAAGGAGATCGTGCGCGCGGCGGGAGATCACCTGCGGAGTACCGTCCTGCTGGCGCCGCATCACGGCAGCCGCACGTCCAGTTCGGATGAGTTCCTGAAGACCGTTGCGCCGGAGGCGGTGTTGGTCTCCTGCGGCGGCCGGCCCGGCAGCGGGATGCCCCACCCGGTCGTCTTGGAGCGCTACCGGGCGCAGGGCGCGCGCGTCTGGCGTACCGACCGGGACGGGGCGTTGCAGGTCGTAACCGACGGGCGGCGCCTTTCCGTGGAGTCGTATCTGAAAGCCGGTGACGCCTCCGTCTTAGCGGCCGGGGATTCCAGCGGGAACTGAAGGCGGGACATGCATCTCCGCAGAGGCGCACCCGCAGAGGGGGGGTGCTGCGGTTTCCAGAGGGCAAGACCGGGGGTTGAAGGCGGGAAGCGGCGCAGAGTTCCGCGCCGAAGCCCCGCGGGCGCGCGCTCAGTCGATCGCGGCCATCACCTCGAAGCCCGACGCCGACAACGCCTTCCGGATCAGCGAGGTTTTGCAGGCCGCCAGGCGGAAATGGTAGACCCGCTTGCGCGCCTTTTCGAACGTCATGATGACGTTGATCACGTCCCCGCCGTAGTCGCTGATGATGTGCAGGATTTTCTTGAGGGACTCGGGCTTGTCGTTGGCGGCCACGTCCAGGCGCGAGGTGGAGGAGAGCAGGCCCATCATGTCGATGAAGGCCCGCAGGAGGTCCGTTTCGGTGATGATGCCGACCAGTCGCTCATTCTTCACGACCGGCAGCCCGCCGATCTTGTGCTTGTAGATGATCTGCGCCGCCGTCTCGATGTCGTCGTCGGGCGTGACGGTGAACGGGTCCTGGATCATGATGTCCTTCAACGACACGTCGCCCACCATCGAGGGCATCAGCCCCTGCTTCAGGTCCGCGAGCGTCACCAGCCCCTCCAACTTCCCGCCCTTGGAAATAACCGGCAAGTGGCGGATGTGGTTGGCCTTCATCAGCTCGATGGCCTCGGCGATCGATGCGTTGACGGTGATCGAGATGGGGTCGGTGATCATGAGGTCGCGGATGTTCATACCGTCTCCTTTGGCAGGGCCTGTGCGGTGGGCGGCGGTGGAGCGTCGCAGGCCCCATGGTCGCCGGGCTGCTGCCGAGTTGATCTACAGGCTGATGTTACATCGATCCGACGGGATTTGACAATAGCAGGGTGTTGAGAAACCAGTATCGGGCCGTCAGCCAAGGCGCCCGGCCCTTTGGCAAGCGCAGCATCCACGATAGGTTGCGAGCATTGCTAAAGGCCGCGCAACGCTGGATCACGGCCCGAGACGCCGTTTTTAAACACCCGGATAGGGGAATCAGCAGGCCCTATGGGGGATGTGACTGCAGAGGGGCTCCTCGGCCAGGTAGTCCCCGGTGGCTTCGAAGGCGCGCGCCCGGCACCCGCCGCACACCCGCTTGAACTCGCAGCGCCCGCACTTGCCCTCCAGGCGGTCGAAATCGCGCAGCGCGGTGAAGACCTCCGAGTGGCGCCAGATCTCGGCAAACGAGTTCTGCCGGACGTTGCCGCAGGGCGTGGCCAGGAAGCCGCAGGGCTGCACATCGCCCACGTGGGAGACGAAGCAGAAGCCGATCCCGCCCAGGCACCCGCGGGTGACGGCGTCCAGCCCGTGGCTATGGAAGGAGACGCTGCGGCCCTCGCGGGCCGAGCGCTGGCGCAGGATCCGGTAGTAGTGCGGGGCGCAGGTCGCTTTGAGCTCCAGCGGGGTCTTGCCGCGCTGGTCGTAGAACCAGTTCAGGGTGCGCTCGTACTCTTCGGCCGTGATCGCCTGGTCGAGGATGTACTTGCCGCGCCCGGTCGGGACCAGCAGGAAGATGTGGTGCGCGACCGCCCCGAGTCGGACCGCGAGCTCCTGGATGCGCGGGATCTGGTCCAGGTTGGCCTGGGTGATGGTCGTATTGATCTGGAAGGGGATCCCGGCCGCCTTGAAGTGCTCGATGCCCTGCATGGCACCCGCAAAAGCGCCCGTCACCTTCCGGAAGACGTCGTGGGTGTCGGGGCCGGCGCCGTCGAGACTGACGCTCACGCGCTGGATGCCGACGGCGGCCAGCCGACGGGCGATGTCGGCGGTGACGAGCGTGCCGTTCGGCGCCATCACCATGCGCAACCCCAGGCCGTGGCCGTGCTCGGCCAACTCGAAGATGTCGGGCCGCAGCAGCGGCTCGCCGCCGGTGAGGATGACGATCGCCTTCCCCGTCTCCGCAATCTGGTCGAGCAGGCGCAGGCCCTCGCGGGTGTCGAGCTCGCCCGCGTAAGGGCCGAGGGTCGCCGAGGCGCGGCAGTGAACGCAGGCGAGGTTGCAGTTGCGCGTGGTTTCCCACGCCACCAGGCGCAGGGCGTTCGGCTCGGAGGGTTTGGCGTGCGGGTGGTCCATGTCGGGATCAAGAGCTAAGGGTTCGGGGGTCAGGGTTTAAAAGCAGTTACTCGATTCTGGATGCTGGATTCTCGATAGATTAGGCAGGCGCAATGCTCCAGCATCCAGCATCGAGTATCGAGCATCCAGAAGCGAGCATCACCCGCGGATCAGCCGCGCGGCGTCAACCGCAAAATAGGTGATGATCATGTCCGCGCCGGCGCGCCGGATGGCGGTGAGCGTCTCCATCATGACCCGCGGGCCGTCGAGCCAGCCCATCTTCTCGGCCGCCTTGATCATCGAGTATTCGCCGCTCACGCTGTAGGCCGCGATCGGCAGGTCGACCTCCTGGCGCACGCGCTGGATGATGTCGAGGTAGGCAAGGGCGGGTTTGACCATGACGATGTCGGCCCCTTCCTCCACGTCCATCGAAACCTCCCGGATCGCCTCGAGCGCGTTGGCCGGGTCCATCTGGTAGGTGCGGCGGTCGCCGAACTTGGGCGCGGAGTCGGCCGCCGCCCGGAACGGGCCGTAGTAGGCCGAACAGTACTTGGCCGAGTAGGCCATGATCGGGATGTGGCTGAAATTGTTCTCGTCCAGCGATTCGCGGATCTCCGCCACGCGGCCGTCCATCATGTCGGACGGGGCGACCATGTCGGCCCCGGCCTTGGCGTGCGACAGCGCGGTGCGGGCGATGAGGTCGAGCGTGCTGTCGTTGTCGATGCACCCGTCCTCGATGCAGCCGCAGTGGCCGTGGTCGGTGTACTGGCACAGGCACACGTCGGTGATCACGGCGAGATCGGGCGCGGCCTGCTTGACGGCCTTGACCGCGCGCTGCACGATGCCGTCGCCGGCGTAGGCCGCCGTGCCCATCGGGTCCTTGCGGTCCGGGATCCCGAACAGCAGCACGGCCGGGATCCCGAGCGCGTACGCCTCCTGAGCTGCCTTGGCCACGAGTTCGACCGAGAGCTGGAAATGCCCGGGCATCGACGGGATCGGGTTCTGGACCCCCTTGCCGCCGATCGCAAAGAGCGGCAGGATCAGGTCGTCGACCGCGAGGGCGGTCTCGCGGATCATGCGGCGGAACGCTTCGTTCTGGCGTAAGCGGCGCGGGCGGTAATCGGGGAAGAGCATACGGGAGCCTTTCAAGAAAGGTTTCAGGTCTCAGGGTTCAGATGCCAGCCGGCGGCTTTTTGCTTCCAAGTATGTTGCCATGTCTCCTGTGGGAGCGGCTTTCCAGCCGCGACGATCGAGGCTGAAAGCCTCTCCCACAAAAAACGAACATGCCGGCTGATACCGTGACGCCGGGCGTCATGGCCCGCTTAACACGGAACGCTTGAAACGTAAAACGATCACCGGCAGCCGACCGGGGTGTGCGTGAGCGCGATTTCCTCGTCGGTCAGGTAGCAGGCCGGGTCCGGGGCCCACACATCTCCGCTGACCGCCTCGGCGCGCACACGGAAGTTCCCGCCGCAGACGTCCAGCCAGCGGCAGCCGGCGCAGCGGCCCTTCACGTGCTTTTTCTTCTCCTTGAGCGCCCCCATGAGCGGGTTCGAGAGTGTCCTCCCAGATCTCGGAAAACGGCCGGCGGGTCACGTTGCCGAAGCTGTGGTGGCGCCAGAACTGGTCCGCGTGGACCTCGCCGTCCCAGCTGACGCAACCGATCCCGCGGCCGGAGCTGTTGCCTTCGTTCCACTGCAAAAGCTCCAGGACCTCGCGGGCGCGGGCCGGGTCCTCCTGCAGCATGCGCAGGTAGACATAGGGCCCGTCGGCATGGTTGTCGACGGTCAGGACCTCCTTGGGCTTGCCCGTGGCGTGCAGGCGGCGGGTGTGGTCGATGATGAGGTCGACCGTGCGGCGGGTCTCGTCGCGGTCGAGGTCCTGATTCACCAGCTCGGAGCCGCGGCCGGCGTAGACGAGGTGGTAGAAGCACACGCGCGGGATGTCCATGTCCTCGAGCAGCTCGAAAATGCTCGGGATCTCGGCGACGTTGTAGCGGTTGATCGTGAAGCGCAGGCCCACCTTGATCCCCGCCGCCTGGCAGTTGCGGATGCCGTTCGAGCGCGGCGTCGAACGCCCCCGGCACCGCCCGGAACCGGTCGTTGACGCTCCCGCATCCCGTCCAGGCTGATGCCGACGTAGGACAGGCCGATGGCCTTCAGCGTGCGCGCGGTCGCCGCGCGTGATGAGGGTGCCGTTGGTGGAGATGACGGCGCGCATGCCCTTGGAGACGGCGTAGGCCGCCAGTTCCGGCAGGTCCTTGCGCACGAGCGGCTCCCCGCCCGAGAACAGGACCACCGGCGCGCCGAAAGCGGCGAGGTCGTCCAGCAGGGCCTTGCCCTGGGCCGTCGTCGAGCTCGTTGGCCTCGGCCTGCTCTGTGGCGTGCGCGTAGCAGTGCACGCAGCGCAGGTTGCAGCGCCGGGTGCATGTTCCAGACGACGACCGGCTTCTTGTCGGCCGAGAACTGCAGCAGGTGCGAGGGCAGGCGCGAGGAGTGCCGTCCGTACCGGAGGGCGTCGGAGGGCTCCACGGCGCCGCAGTAGAGTTTCGATATCCCGATCATGGTTTGTCCTTGGAGTTAGTCGGTGGTGGCAGTGATGAGATTGCGCACGTACTCCTCCGGGTTCTGGAGCGCGGCGCGGGTGATGAAGAACCGGTTACGGCCCGTGTTTTCGCGCACGAGTTTGAGTCCGTGTTCGAAATGCCCCTCCAGCTTGCCGAACATCCTCTTGAACCGCGAAGGCCCCCTCCACGATCATCTCCAGCAGGAAATCGATGGCGTCCTCCTCGAGCACCATGTTGATGGCGTGGTTGCGGTAGAAGCGGAGCTCGATGTTCTTGATCTCGTCACAGATGTTCTTGATCCGGCGGGCGGCGCTGTCGGTGTCGGTGATGTGCCGCACATAGAAGTCGGCCACGATGTCCATGCGCACGGAGGTCATGCCGGGGCCGAACTTTTCCCCGAGGCTCTTGCGGTTGGCGTGCAGATGGGCCCGGATGGCCGCGCGCTCGTCGTCTGCCACGCGCTCGAACTCCTTGAGAAGCCAAGGGCCGTCGGGGGCCGCCACCATGCGCTCCAGCGCCGGCCCGGGGGTCGTCCAGGACGGCGGGCGTCACCGGGAACTTTCGCACGGGCGAGGAGGGCAGGGCGCGTTCGAAGTCGAGCAGGGCCTTTTCGATCACGCTCACCAGCCCCCGCGCCCCGGTGTTTTCCGCGAAGGCGTGCTCGGCCATGCGTCCGCAGGAACGCGTCCTCGAATTTGACGTCGATCCCGTACGCGGCAGAAGTCGAGTTTCTTGCCCAGGATGATCGGGTTGTTCGGGTTTTTGAGAATCTGGTAGAGGTCGTCCTCGGTCGAGATGGTCGAGCACGGCCTTGACCGGCAGGCGGCCGACGAACTCGCTCTCGAACCCGTACTCGATCAGATCCTCGGCCTTGACGTGCGCGCAGGATATCGACCTGCTCCCGCGCGCTCATGAGCCGCGCACCGAATCCGATCTCCTGGCTTGACAGCCGTCGTTGGATGATCGGCGCCAGGTCGCCGAACGCCCCGCTCATGATGAAGAGCATGTTTTTGGTGTTGACCGAGACCCGCTTTTCGCGCTTGCCCGTTTTGCGGAACCGCTCGATTTCCTGCATCATGCGAAACCGGGTCGTGGGGCACCTTGAGGTCGACGTCGGTTTCCTCCATGGGCTTGAGCAGCGCGCGCTGAACGCCGGTGCGGGATACGTCCGCGCCGACCAGGTTGTCGCGCCGAGGCGATCTTGTCGATCTCGTCGATGTAGATGATCCCGTACTGCGGCCAGTTCGATGTCTTCGCCGGCCTCGCGGACCAGGTCCCGCACCAGGTCCTCCACGTCGCCGCCGACGTAGCCGGTCTCGCTGAACTTGGTGGCGTCGCCCTTGACGAACGGCACCCCGATCTTGTAGGCGATCAGCTTGATGATATAGGTTTTGCCGACGCCCGTGGGGCCGATCATCAGCACGTTGTTCTTGATGCCCGCCGGGTGCGGTCTCGAGCGGTCCCGGGTTTTCCTGGGCGCGGCGGATCCGGTTGAAGTGGGTGCAGATCTTGGTGGCGAGGATCGCCTTGGCCTGGTCCTGCCGGACGACGTACTGGTCGAGGTAGGCGATCAGCTCCTCGGGCTTGAGATTGAAGTCGACCCTGGTTTTGCGGCGCGGCGTCTCGGGCGTCACGGCGGCCGGGGACTCTTCGGCCATCACCACCGGGGACAGGACTTTGACGTGACCGCCGAATTTCTTCGAGAGAAATTCGCTGATTTCGCGTTCGAGCTCTTTGGGGTCGGGTATTCTGGGTGCGCTGCCGTTCATGCGGGGGATAGTAACCACCGGGCTTCCAAAATGCAACGATCGGCCCGCCGGCCGGGGGTTTAGCCTCAGGCGAATGGCGTGGTCATGCGCTGCAGCCCGTGCAGCGGAGGACTCGTTTGAGGATGCCGGCGGGCAGGGAGTCGCGGGCGGTCACGAAGGCCACGTCCAAGGCAGCGGCGAGCTCCGGCCGCTGCGCAAGGATGCGTTCGGCGGCGAGGGTGGCGCCCAACGTGGTGAGGTCGGCACAGTGCTCGAAGCGGGTGCTTTCGGAAGGGGAACGGCGCGAGATGATCCGGCAGCAAGGGCCGCCGGTGCGTGCCTTGAAATCGACGGTCAGGCGTTCAGCGGCCCGCCGGACTTTTCCCCTGCGCTGCAGGGGCTGAGTCCCGCCGATGAACAACCCTAGTGCCATGAGGGCGCCGCCGAGCGCCCCGCACATGCACCCGGACCCGCTGACCCCCTCGGAGAATGGCCCGGCCAGGGCGAGCGCCTGAAAGGTTTCCAGGCTCCCGACCAGGCTCCGGTTGAGGGCGGCCAAAACGGCCTCGGAGCAGTGCATCTGGCGGGTTGCGAACAGATTGCGCGCCCGCTCCCCGATCAGGGGCGCAGGATCGCCCGTGTCCGCGACGACAGGCCGGGGCACGCTCACTTGGCCGGTTCAGTCGGGTACTTGGCGCCCTTCCACGCGAAGATCCCGCCGGGGTAGCGGTAAACGTTGGTGTAGCCGTTCCGGACGGCCCAGGCGGCGCCGTTGTGGCTGCGGGTGCACTTGACGAAGCCGCAGTAAATCACGATCAGCCGGTTCTTGTCGGGGCCGAGGAGCTGCAGGTAATCCTGCTCGCTCTTGCCGCCGGTCTCCTTCGCGTCCCACGTCTTCATATCCGGAATGGGGAATAGAAACTGCGAGGCGCCGGGGACGTGCTCCTTCTTGTAGCTGTCCTCGTAGGGCATGGAGTCGACGATCAGCAGGTCTTTCTTGGCGTCGATCCAGGCCTTCAGCTCTTCGGTGCCGACCAGCTTGTAGCCGCCGGCGGCCGTCTGCTGCTGCAACCCGATGGCGATCTTCTCCCAGGCGAACTCGTCCTCGAACCGGTCGGCCGCAGCGGCCACGCCGACGCCCACCAGAACCACGATCGTCGCGATCATTCCGACCCTCCCTCGTTTGCCCATGCGCACCCTTCTCCTTTCAAGATGTCGTTGAAGCGGGAAACCTGATGAGATTCACGAGCCGCAGCCATGCGTCCCAAACCGGAAGCGGTCGGACGGAGCAGAGGCGGCGCCAGCCGTAGAGGAACGCGATCCCGGCCGCCATGACCAGGTCGCGGTAAAGCGCAGCCTGCAGGCCGTGGTAGGCCCGCGACTCGATGTCGTCGGGGCCGAAGCACCCGCAATCCACGTCCAGACCCATCCGGATCCCGTAGGCCAGGATGGCGCCGAACACGGCCATGAGGCCCGAAATGACCGCCAACGACCCGCGGATGTCGGCCAGCAGCCCGATCGCGGCGATCACCTCGACCACCGGCAAGCCGATGGCCGTCGGCCGCAGCAGAGGGGCGGGCACGATGCCGTAGGCGTCGATCAGCGCCGCGAACGCTGCCGGGTCGGCGAGCTTGGTCGCCCCGGCCCAGAGGAAAACGGCCGCGAGCCCCCAGCGCGCCACCCGATAGGGCCAGCGGGGAGTCCGGGCCTGCATCGTCGGTGGGGTTTCTGCGGTCATGATTCCGGAAGCTTTACATGCAAAAATTCGATTGGTCCAATAGCAAATTGCAATGTATTTTACAGGCGCCATAGCAGCAGCGAATCCGTCGATCGCGGTGTGAGCGGATCCGTTGCCGGCGCACAGGTCGATTCGCTCGTGCCCGGAAGCCGGCTTGAATTCCGCGACAGCGTATGCCATTATGGCCCATCTTGGAGGTGTTCCGGAGACCCTGTGCCGTTTATGGCCCTCGACGAGAAACACGCC
This sequence comes from uncultured delta proteobacterium, assembly GCA_963791285.1. Lineage (GTDB taxonomy): Bacteria > Desulfobacterota > Desulfobacteria > Desulfobacterales > SpSt-501 > SpSt-501. The sequence continues at coordinate 103,718 of CAWBSC010000002.1, read as the reverse complement.
GCGGTGCGCGGCGCTCGCTGATCATTTATGGACCGGACAACCTCGAGCCGACCGGGAATTGAGCGAGCTTTGACCATGGGACACGAAATTCTGGTCGTCGGCGACGACCGCGATGATCTCGAACGCATAAAAAGCCAGCTTGCGGCCGCCGGCTTCATGTCGGTGGAGGCGCTGGACGACACCCGTAAAGCGGCCGCCCGCTTCGAATCCCAGGCAGTCGTCGGCGTCGCTTTGATCGACCTCGGCGCACCGGAGATTGACGGGCAGAGCCTTTTGGAACTGATCAAACGCCGGAGCCCCGCGACCGAGTGCATCGTGGTCACGACCGTGAACGACGCCCGTACCGCCGTGCGGTGCATGCGGCAGGGCGCATACGACTACCTGGTCAAACCCGTCGCCGAGGACGACCTGGTCTTCTCAGTCACGCGGGCGCTCGAACACCGGCAGCCCCGCGGAGCCGAAAAGCGCCCCGGGGCTGCGGTCCCGAGAGACCAACCGGCCGTCTCGCTGGCCGAAGTCGAACGGCGACATATCCTGGAGGTCTACCGGCAGCTCGGGTGCAACAAGGTGCGCACCGCGCGCGCGCTCGGGGTGGGCCTGAACACGCTGCGTCGCAAGCTGAAATCCTACGAAATCAAGTAGGTTTCCCTTGACAGGCAGAGGGGGCAGCGGGCATAATCGCACCCTCGGTTTTTCACCTCTGCCGCCTGATGCTCATCTGAATGCAAAATTTTGTGATCTTGAAGACTTGCCCGCCGTGCGGGCGATTGGAATTTGGAGGTGCGGGTCCGACATGTGGGAACCCATCATGCGGGCCGGACGGCCTGCTGCAGCGAGCCCGAAAGGAGACTATGGAAAATCTGAAGAACACGAAAAGCGGGTCGGTCATGGTCATCGGTGCGGGGATTGCCGGAATGCAGGCGTCCCTGGACCTGGCCAATTCGGGCTTCAATGTCTACCTGCTGGACAAGCTCCGGCCGTCGGCGGCATGATGGCCCAGCTCGACAAGACCTTTCCGACCAACGACTGTGCCATGTGAGTTATCTCGCCCAAGCTGGTCGAGGTCGGCCGGCACATCAACATCGATCTGCTCACGCAATTCCGAACTCCTGCGAACTGAAGGGCGAGCCGGGTAACTTCACGGCGACGGTCGTCCGCAAGACCCCGCGCTTCGTGGACCTCGCCAAGTGTACGGCTGCGGGGAATGCACCAAGGTCTGCCCGATCGAGACGCGCCAACGAATACGACGAGGGGCTCGTCGCGCCGCAAGGCCATCTTCAAGCATACGCCCAGGCCATGCCCGGCGCTTACGGGATCAACAAGCGCGGCACGGCCCCCTGCAAGGCCACATGCCCCGCCCACGTGAGTGTGCAGGGCTACATTGCCCTGATCGACGCGGGCAAATACCAGGAGGCGCTCAAGCTGTTCCGCGAGGACCACCCCTTCCCGGGGGTCTGCGGCCGGGTGTGCCACCACCCCTGCGAGAAGACGTGCACCCGCAACGACTTCGACCAGCCGCTCGCCATCGACGCGAACTACACCGCTTCCTCTCGACTTTGAACTCAGCCGGGGCGAGCCCGTGACGCCCCGGTCACAGACGCGCTGCGCACCGAGAAGGTGGCCGTGATCGGCTCCGGCCCGGCCGGGCTCGCGGCGGCCTACTCGCTGACGCGCCGCGGTTACTCAGGTGACCGTCTTCGAGAAGCTGCCGGTCGCCGGCGGCATGATGGCGGTCGGCATCCCGGCCTACCGCCTGCCGCGCGATATCATGAACCTGGAGATCGAGATGATCCGCCGCATGGGGGTCGAGTTCCGCACCGGGGTGACCTTCGGCCAGGACATCACCCTGGAGAGTCTCAAGCAGGACGGCTTCAAGGCGGTTTTCCTCGCGATCGGCCCGCACGGCGGCCGGCGCCTGGGGGTCGAGAACGAGGACGTCGCCGGGGTGCTGCAGGGGGTTGACTTCCTGCGGGACGCGGCGCTGGGGAAGCAGGTCGAGATCGGCGACCGACGTGCTGGTGGTCGGCGGCGGCAACGTGGCCGTCGACGTGGCGCTCACCGCCAAGCGGCTGGGGGCGAAGAACGTGACCCTGGTCTGCCTCGAGCGGCGCGAGGAGATGCCCGCCTGGACTCACGAGGTCCAGGAGGCCCTCGAGAGCGACATCCGGATCGTCAACAGCTTCGGCCCCAAGGCGTTCTTCATCGACAAGAGCAAGCGCGTCTCGGGCCTGGAGTTCAAGACCTGCACCGCCGTCTTCGACGAGAACCGCCGCTTCAACCCGCAGTACGACGAGAGCGTCTGCACCCCGATGTTCGCCGACACGGTGATCGTCGCGATCGGCCAGAGCACCGACCGCGCGCACCTGGACGGCCAGGGCATCGTTTTCTACCGTCCCGGCGGCCCTCAGGCCGACCCGGTCACGCTCGCAGACCCACGATCGAGGGGATCTTCGCCGGCGGCGATGCCTTCCACGGGCCCAAGTCGGTGGTCGAGGCGATCGCGAGCGGGAAGCAGGCGGCCGAGATCATCGCACCGCTACATCAACGGCCTGGATATGCGCGCGGGGCCGCGACAAGGAGTGGGAGCATGTGAAGCCGGAAACGGCGGGCGAGGCCGCATCCCCCGCGAGCACGGTGCGCTGCCTCGACCCGGCCGCGCGCGAGTGCAACTTCCTCGAGGTCTCGCTTCGGCTACGACGAGACCGAGGCGCGTATGGAGTCCCAGCGCTGCCTGCGCTGCGGCATCTGCTCGGAGTGCTACCAGTGCGTCAAGGCCTGCCTGGCGAAGGCGATCGACCACGCGCAGGAGCCCGAGATCGTGGAGATCCCGGTCGGCTCGGTGATCCTCTGCCCCGGGCTCCGACCCCTTCGATCCCTCGGCGTTCGAGACTCTACCCTACCGCACGAGCCCGAACGTGGTCACCAGCCTCGAGTTCGAGCGCATCCTGAGCGCTTCCGGGCCCACCATGGGGCACCTCGTGCGGCCAGCCGACCACAAGGAGCCCAAGAAGATCGCCTGGCTCCAGTGCGTCGGCTCGCGCGACAGCAACCAGTGCGGCAACGGCTACTGCTCGTCGGTCTGCTGCATGTACGCCATGAAGGAGGCCATGGTCGCCAAGGAGCACGCGCACGGCGATCTGGAGTGCAGCCATCTTCTACATGGACATGCGCACCTTCGGCAAGGACTTCGAGAAATACTACAACCGGGCCAAGCGACAAGCACGGCGTGCGTTTCATGCGATCGCGCGTCCACTACGGTGGACCCTGCCGGAGACGGGAAACCTGCTCGCTGCGCTACGTGAACGAGGCCGGCGGGATGCAGTTCGAGAGAGTTCGACATGGTCGTGCTCTCGGTCGGGCTGCAGATCCGCCCGGAGACGGTCGCAGCTGGCCGAGCGGCTGGGGATCGAACTGAACCAGTCCAAATTCGCCGCGAACCGATCCTTCACGCCGGTCGACACCTCGCGGCCCGGCGTCTACGCCTGCGGCGTGTTTCAGGGGCCCAAGGACATCCCGGCTCGGTCACCGAGGCGAGCGCCGCGGCGGTCATGCGCCGCGGCCGACCTGGCCGCGGCCCGCGGGACGCGACGTCACGGTCGGGATCAGCTCCCGGAGGAGCTCGACGTCTCCGGCGGAGGCGCCGCGGGTCGGCGTCTTCGTCTGCAACTGCGGCATCAACATCGGCGGCGGTCGTGGATGTCCCGGGAGTGCGGGCCTATGCCGCAACCCTCCCGACGTGGTCTACGCCGACGAGAACCTCTTCACCTGCTCCCAGGACACCCAGGAGAAGATCAAGGAGATGATCAAGGAGCACAGGCTCAACCGGGTGGTGGTGGCCTCCTGCAGCCCCAGACCCACGAGCCGCTGTTCATGGAAACCCTGCGAGGCCTGCGGCCTGAACCAGTACCTCTTCGAGATGGCCAACATCCGCAACCAGGACTCCTGGGTGCATTCCAGACGACCGCGATGGCGCCACGCGCAAAGGCCAAGGACCTGGTGCGCATGGCGGTCGCCCGGGCCGCGCACCCTCAAGCCCCTGACGACAAAAGCGTCGCCGTCAACAAGCAGGCCCTGGTGATCGGCGGCGGCGTCGCCGGCATGAACGCCGCGCTCGGCCTGGCCCGCCAGGGCTTCCAGGTGGTCGTCGTCGAAAAAGAGGCCGAGCTGGGCGGCTTGGCCCGCAACTGCACCATACGATCGAGGGCGGCGATGTCCCGGCCTACCTCGATGAGCTGATCACGGCAGGTGACCGGCCACCCGAAGATCGAGGTGCTGACCGGGCCCGCCATGACCGGCTTCACGGGTTCAAGGGCAACTTCGTGACCACGGTCGCGCACGGACGGCGCGGAGCCCGAAGCGGAATCGAGCACGGCGCCATCATCGTCGCGACCGGCGCCAGCGAGTACCGGCCCAAGGAGTTCCTCTACGGCCAGGACGCGCGGGTCATGACGCAGGTCGAGCTCGGCGACCTGCTCGCACGACACCGAGGGGGCCGCGGCTGCAGACGCGTCGTCATGATCCAGTGCGTGGGCTCCCGCAACGAGAAGAACCTGAACTGCAGCCGCATCTGCTGCCAGAGCGCCGTCAAGAACGCGCTCGAGCTCAAGAAGCTCAACCCCGAAGACGGATGGTCTAGTCCTCTACCGGGACATGCGCACCTACGGCCTGCTCGAGGACTACTACACCGAGGCCCGGCAAGCCGGGCGTCATCTTCATCCGCTTCGAGCCGGACAAGCCGCCCGCAGGTTCGAGCCGAGGCCGAGCGGCGTTGTCGTGCGGGTGAACGACCACGTGCTGCAGCGGGACATCGAGATCCTGGCCGACCGGCTGGTGCTGAGCGCCGGCGTCGTGCGCGGCCGACACCGCCGAGCTGGCCGACGCTCATGAAGCTCAACCGCAACCCGGAGGGCTTCTTCATCGAGGCCCACGTGAAGCTCCGGCCGGTGGACATGCCGAGCGAGGGCGTCTACCTCTGCGGGACCGCCCACGGGCCCAAGCTGATCTCGGAAACCATCGCCCAGGCGCAGGCCGCGGCCGGCGCGCGCGTCGACCCTGCTGTCCAAGGACCGATAAGCTCGCGGCGATCACGGCCAAAGTCGAGACCGACCTTTGCGTCAATGCCTCACCTGCGTGCGGTCTTGCCCGTTCGGGGTGCCGCAGTTCAACCCGACAGGAGAAGGTCGTCGAGATCAACGAGGCCCTGTGCCACGGGCTGCGGGGTGTGCACGGCGGTCTGCCCGCGGCAGACCATCAATCTGAGCTTCTACGAGGACGACCAGATCGTGTGCAAGATCGAGGCGCTGCTGGAACGAGGAGGTGGCCTGATGCCAGGCTTCGAACCCACCATCGTTGCCTTCTGCTGCGAATACTGAGGGTACTCGGCGGCGGACCTGGCAGGTTCGATGCGACTGAGCTACCCGGCCAACATCAAGATCATCATGGTGCCGTGCACGGGCAAGGTGGACGTCGTGCACATGCTGAAGGCGATCCAGAAGGGCGCCGACGGCGTCTTCTGCGTCGGGTGCCTGGAGGGCGCCTGCCATTACAACCAGGGCAACCTGCGCTGCCGCGAGCGGGTCAACCACGTGCGGATGCTGCTCGAGGAGATCGGCCTGGAACCCGAACGGGTGCGCATGTACAACCTCTCTTCGGGCGAGGCGCCGACCTTGTGGCCTACGCCCGTGAGATGACCGAGACCATTCAGAAGCTCGGTCCCAACCCGCTCAGGAAGAAGGCGGCGGCATAGAGCATAGAGATTGGTGTTTGGTGTTGAGTGTTGGGTGTTTGGGTATTCGGGTGTGTGTCGCCGGGGTGAGGAAGAAGCACGATGAGCCTTCGAACCCGCGGCCCCGTGAATTCTCTTTTCTGGAGGCCTCATGATTGTAGCCAAGCGCAAGCCATTCGACGAGATCATGGAGATGCTCAAGGGTCGCCGCAAGGTCATGGTGGTCGGCTGCGGGACCTGTGTCGCCGTCTGCCTCGCGGGGGGCGAGAAGGAGGTGGCGATCCTGGCCGCCGAGCTCGACATGGCCCGCAGGCTGAAGGGCGAACCCGTCGAGATCACCGCCACCACCCTGGAGCGCCAGTGCGACCGCGAGTACCTGGCCGAGCTCGACCCGACGGCCGGGCAGCACGACGCGATCATCTCCATGGCCTGCGGCGTCGGCATCCAGTTCCTGGCCGAACGGTTCCCGAACACGCCCGTCTACCCGGCTGTGGACACCTGCGGGCTGGCGGTCAACCAGGACGTCGGCTGGTACGAGGAGCGCTGCCGCTCCTGCGGCCGCTGCGTCCTCGCGGTCACGGGCGGGATCTGCCCGGTCACGATGTGCGCCAAGGGCCTGTACAACGGCCCGTGCGGCGGCACCAACCGCGGCAGCTGCGAAATCAGCGCCGACCAGCCCTGCGCCTGGAACGCCATCTACGATCGGCTCAAGGCCCAGGGGCGGCTGGACCAGATCCTGGAGTTGACCCCCCCGCAGGAGTGGCGCGACATCACCCCGCGCACGCTGATCCAGCCCGGCTACAAGAAACCGGAAAAGGCCAAGGCCTGATCCCGTCGATCGCAACCCCCCACTCATCCGTGAAGGTGCAGATATGAAATCAGGGAGCAATTTGGAAAAAGTGCTGCGTGCCGGACACTTCGCGTTCACCGGTGAGCTCGGGCCCCCGCGCGGCGCCCACGCGGAGGAGGTCCGCAAGAAGGCCGCCCACCTCAAGGGCAAGGTCGACTCGGTGAACATCACCGACAACCAGACGGCCATGGTGCGCATGTCCGAGCTGGGCCGCCAGCCTGCTGCTGATCCAGGAGGGCCTCGAACCCAACTATCCAGATGGTCTGCCGCGACCGCAACCGCCTGGCGATGCAGGCCGACATCCTGGGGGCCTCCGCCCTCGGCATCCGCAACATGCTCTGCCTGTCGGGCGACCACTGCCAGTTCGGCGACCACCCCATGGCCAAGGGCGTCTTCGACATCGATTCGATCCAGCTGATCGGCATGGTGCGACAGATGCGCGACGAGGGCAAGTTCCTGAGCGGCGCGGAGATCGACGGCCGGCCGCAGATCTTCATCGGCGCCGCCTCCAACCCGTTCGCGGACCCCTTCGAGTGGCGCGTCCACCGCCTGGCCAAAAAGGTCAAGGCCGGGGTCGACTTCATCCAGACCCAGTGCATCTACAACATGCCCAAGTGGCGGGAGTTCGTGCGGCAGGCGAACGACATGGGGCTGACCGAAAAGGTCTTCCTGCTGGCCGGGGTCACGCCCATGAAGAGTCTCGGCATGGCCAAGTACATGAAGAGCAAGGTTCCGGGCATGGACGTCCCGGACGAGATCATCAGCCGGCTGCAGGGGGTGCCCAAGGACAAGCAGGCCGAGGAGGGCATCAAGATCGCCCTCGAGCAGATCGCAGAGTTCAAGGAGATGAAGGGCGTTGCCGGGGTGCACCTGATGGCGATCGAGTGGGAGCACCGGGTGCCGGAGATCGCCGAGCGCGCGGGGATGCTGCCGCGGCCGGCCGTGAACTGACCCTTACCAGAACCCGCCAAAGCCCCTGCCCGATGCGGGCAGGGGCTTTTTATGCCTCCTGAAATGAATTTATATTCATGTCGATCGACACGGGTCTTCGTTATAAAAAACCGTTAAATGTCCAATGATATGTTGAATTTTCGTTCTTGACAGCCCGTTTCCGGTCCTGGTAGATGTATGAATAATAATTCATTCAGGTGCGCATGAGCTCCCCCGACGCGAAGAATCCCAAGTACCACCGCATTCTCGAAGCGGCCGTGAAGGTATTCGCCCGCAAGGGGTTCAACGTTGCAACGGTCTCCGAAGTGGCCAAAGAAGCCGGGGTCGCAGACGGGACCATCTACCTTTATTTCAAAAGTAAAGACGACATCCTGGTGCACTTCTTCAGCTTCAAGGCGCAGCAGGTGTTCGACCGGTTCCGCTCCGCGGTGGCCCGCGGGCCGGACGCCGTGGCGAAGCTGCGCCATCTCGTGTGCGTTCACCTCTCCGAGTTTCAGAAGGACCCGGACATGGCTCTGCTCTACCAGGTCGAGGCACACCAGGGGCGGCGGGCCGCAGAGGAGCAGATCCGCGCCATGTCCAAGGCCTACCAGGACATCCTGTCCGAAATCCTCGAGCAGGGGCAGCAGGAGGGGCTGATCCGCAGGGACCTCTACGTCAGCCTGGTCCGGCGCTTCATCGTCGGGGCGGTGGAGGAGACGATCGGCACCTGGCTGCACTCCGGCCGCAGCTACGACCTGGCCTCCATGGCCGACCCGCTGGTGGACCTGTTCGTGCGGGGCATCGGGACCGACAAGCGGATTTGAGATTTGACGTTGCGTACCACGTGAAACCGAACCCGTAACACTCACACGGATGGTGACCCCATGACCCAACTCATCGCAGACCGGCGCGACGTCGACTTCGTTCTGCACGAGCAGCTCAAGGTCGAGGAGCTGGCCCGGCACGCGCGTTTTGCGGATTTCAAGCGCAAGGCGATCGACCTGGTCATCTCGGAGGCGCGTAACCTGGCGCTCAAGGAACTCCTGCCCACCCGGGTGGACGGCGACCGGATCGGGGCGCGCTTCGCCGACGGCCGGGTGAGCGTTCCCGAGTCCTTTCACAAGGCTTGGAAGGCCTACCGCGAAGGCGAGTGGCTCGCCATGATCGCGGACCCCGAGTGGGGCGGCCAGGGGATGCCGCACGCGGTGGGCCTCGCCGCGGCCGACTACTTGAACGGCGCGAACTTCGCGTTCATGATGTACGCCGGGCTGACCCACGGCGCCGGGAAACTCGTCGAGTGCTTCGGGACCGCAGAGCAGAAGCGGCTCTTCCTCAAGAACATGTACAGCGGCCGGTGGACCGGCACGATGCTGCTGACCGAGCCCCAGGCCGGCTCGGACGTGGGGGCCCTGACCACTTCGGCCGTCCGCAATTCCGACGGCACGTATGCGATCACCGGTTCCAAGATCTTCATCTCGTCGGGCGAGCACGACCTGTCCGAGAACATCATCCACCCGGTGCTCGCTCGCATCGAGGGCGCGCCGGCCGGCACGGCCGGGATCTCGCTGTTTCTCGTCCCCAAGATTTGGGTCCAGCCCGACGGCCGCCTGGGCGAGCCGAACGACGTCGTCTGTACCGGGGTCGAGGAGAAGATGGGCATTCACGGCAACGCCACCTGCTCGCTCGCGCTCGGCAGCCGGGGCGGGTGCCGCGGCACGCTGCTGGGCGAGGAGAACAAGGGCATGCGCGCCATGTTCCTGATGATGAACGAGGCGCGCCTGCTCGTGGGGACCCAGGGACTCGCCTGTGCCGGGCCGGCCTACCTCTATGCGCTCCATTACGCTCGCGAGCGCGTCCAGGGCCGTCACCTGCTGAAGACCTTCGACAAGAACGCCCCGTCCGTGCCCATCATCCAGCACCCGGACGTCCGGCGCATGCTGATGCGGATGAAGATCTGGGTCGAAGGCATGCGCAGCCTGCTGTACTACATGGGCTACCTGAACGACCGGCGGGTCACGGCCGAGACACCGGAGCTCGCGGCCCGTTACCAGGGTCTGATCGACGTCCTGATCCCGATCGCCAAGGGCTATGTGACCGAGCGCGCCTGCGAGGTGTGCGACCTGGGGATCCAGGTGTACGGCGGGTACGGCTACATCCGCGACTACCCGATGGAGCAGCTGCTGCGAGACTGCCGCATCACGCCCATCTACGAAGGGACCAACGGCATCCAGGCCATGGACCTGCTCGGCCGCAAGCTCGGACAGAACCAGGGCCGCCCCTTCATGGACCTGCTGGCGGAGATCCGTGCGACGATCGCGGCCGCCCGGGATCTCGAGCGCACGGCCGGCGCCGCCGGGCGCCTGGAGACGGCCGTGAACGTCCTCGGCGACACGGCCATGCAACTGGGCGCAGCCGCCATGTCCGAGAAGGTCCTGGCCGCGTTCGCCGGCGCCCACCCCTTCATGCAGGTCTGCGGCGACGTCATCATGGGATGGATGCTCCTGTGGCGCGGCCGCATCGCCGCCCAAGGCCTGGCCGCCGGGGCGGCGGGTAAGGACGCCCTCTTCTACGAGGGTCAGCTCAAGAGCCTCGAATTCTACGTCCAGTCGATCCTGCCGATGACCATGGGGAGAATGGAGGTGGTGCGCGGCTGCGGGAGTGCGGCGGTGGACATCCCGGAGGACGCCTTCGGGGGGCGGTAGCCGGACACATCGGGAGTTGTCCCGGCCACCCGTTCGTGCTAGAACCGACCTCACTTGGTTCCTGTGAGACCGGTTCCGCGCAACCGGCTTCGATCGGCCTCTCGAGCGCATCGTTCATCAAAGGAGACCCATGCACCCGGCTTTGACCCCGCCCGCAGCCGCAGCCTGGCTCGGCGTCCCGTTGAAGTTCCTGTTCGTGCTGATCCCCGCGGTCGGCATCGGCCTTTTCGTCTACATCATGCGCCGTCGCATCGAGCCGCTGCTCCAGGCCGCACCCGACCCGCGCGTCGATCGCATCCCCGAGCGGCTGAAATCGGTGCTTCGGATCTGGCTCGGGCAGTGGCGCCACCCGCGTTACCTGTCGGCCGGGGTGCTGCACATCGTCGTCTTCTTCGGCTTTCTCGCGCTGGCCGTCCGATCCACCCAGCTGGTCGTCCTGGGCTTCGTGGACGGCTTCACCCTGCCCGGGTTCGGCGGCGGGCTCGGGGTCGTCTACACCGTCCTCAAGGATTACGCCGGCACGGCAGTGCTCCTGGCGGCCGCGGCATTGGCCGTGCGCCGGCTCGCGTTCAAGCCCGCGCGCTACGCGGTGCCCGAGCGGTACGGCAAGGACCACACGCCCGAGGCCATTCTGGTGCTGGGGCTCATCGGCACCCTGCTGGTGAGCGAGAGCCTGTTCGACGCGAGCCTGGCTGCCGCAGCGGCCGCGCAGGGGCTGCCCGGGCACCCCGGCCCCCCGCTCACCCTGGTCTGGGCATTCCGTCCCCTGCTCGCGGGCCTGTCGACCTCCGCGCTCCAGGCGATCCACCTCGCGGCCTACACGGTGCACGACCTGGTCTTCTTCTTTTTCCTGTGCTTCCTGCCGCTCGGCAAACACTTCCACGTGATCACCTCGCTCTTCAACGTCTTCTGCATGCGCCTGGACACCGGCAACGTGAAGCCCGTACGGCACGGGGTCGACGAGAGCGGGCTCGACGAGCTCAAGTCTTTCGGGACCAAGGTCTTCGAGGATTTCACCTGGAAGCACATGCTGGATTTCTACTCCTGCGCCGACTGCGGCCGCTGTTCGGACCATTGCCCGGCCAACCGGGTCAAGCGGCCGCTCTCCCCGCGCTTCATCTCGATCAAGGCCCGCGACCACGGCTTCCGGCGCTACCCGCTGCGCGGGCCGGCCGAGCCGTCGGCGCCACTGATCGGCGGCATCTACTCCGAGGACGAGATCTGGTCCTGCACGACCTGCGGGGCCTGCGAACAGGAGTGCCCGGTCGGCATCGAGTACATCGACAAAATGGTGGACCTGCGCCGCGGGATGGTCGACGAGGGTATGGTGCCGCAGTCGCTGCAGAAGCCCCTCTCGGCGCTCGAAAAGCGCGGCAACCCCTGGGGCAAGATGGAAAAGAAGCGCGCCGACTGGGCGGCCGGGGTGGGGCCGGGGTGCACCGTCAAGCGCTTCGAGAACGGCGATACGGCCGAGACGCTCTACTTCGTCGACAGCATCACCTCTTACGACGACCGCATGCAGAAGATCGCCCAGGCGACCGCGCGGATCCTCTGCGCGGCCGGGGTCGATTTCGGCGTCCTCGGAAAGGACGAGAAGGACAGCGGCCACGAGGTGCGGCGCTTCGGCGAGGAGATGCTCTTCCAGACGTTGAAGGAGCAGAACACCGAGGCCATTCTCGCGGCCGAGGTGAAACGCATCGTGACGGCCGACCCGCACGCCTACAACGCCCTGCGCAAGGATTACTCCGGCTTGCCGCCGGTGCAGCACATCAGCGAGGTCATCCTGTCTGCGCTCGGCGCCGGAACGATCACACTCGCGCCCTGGGGGACGGCCGGACGCTCGCCTACCACGACCCCTGTTATCTCGGCCGGCACAACGGGCTCTATGACGTGCCGCGGCGGGTCATCGACGACATTCCGGGGATGCGGCGGGTGGAGATGGCCGCGGCCTGCCGCGACCGCTCCTTCTGCTGCGGCGGGGGCGGGCTCATGCTCTTCTACGAGCCCGAGGAGGAGATGCGCATGGGGGTCGTGCGGGTGGAGATGGCCCGCCAGGCCGGCGCGGAGGTCATCGTGACCGCCTGCCCCTTCTGCCTGGTGAACATCGAGGACGCCATCAAAGTGGCCGGCCTGGAGGGGAAGATGGAGGCGATCGATCTGTGCGAACTGATCGACCGCCACCTGGCATGACGTCGTAAGAGGCCCAATCTCTGCGTTGCGCTTCGGCGCGCAGGCTCACAGTGGGAGCGGCATCCTTGCCCGAAAATGAGCGAGACGGGACGCCTCTCCCACAGATTAGGCCGGAGTTTAGCCAAACACAAAACACAAAACACAAGACACCCAAACATCCAACTACCCAAACACCATCTTTACTAACCCGTAGGAGGGACAGGATGGAGATTCTGGTGTGCGTCAAGCGGGTCCCGGACTCAGCGGAGAACGAGATCGAGCCCAAAGCGGACGGCTCGGACATCCGGCGCGAGGACCTGGTCTACTCGGTGAACGAGTGGGACAACTATGCGGTGGAGGAGGCGATCCAGATCGTCGATCGCGTTGGCGGTTCCGTGACGGTGGCGACGGTCGGCGATGAGGAGTCGGAGGAGGTCGTGCGGCGCGAGATGGCCATGGGCGCCAACGGCGGGCTGATGCTGGTCGACCCGGCCTTCGCGGGCTCCGACGGCCGGGGGGTCGCCGCGATCCTGAAGGCGGCGGTGCAGAAGGGGACATACGATCTCGTGCTCTGCGGCGCGCAGGCCGACGACGGGGCGGCGCAGGTGGGCGGAATGCTGGCCGCGATGCTGGACTGGCCCTACGCGTCGCTCGTCAACCGGATCGAGGTCACGGACGCGAAGACGCTGAAGATCGGCCGCGAGATCGAGGGCGGCAACCAGGAGATCAGCGCGATCGAGCTGCCGTGCGTGCTCTCCATCCAGACGGGCATCAACGAGCCGCGCTACGTCGGGATCCGGGGCATCCGCAAGGTGGCATCGGTGGAGATCCCGGTCATGAACGCGGCCGCGCTCGGGGTCGACCCGGCCACAGTGGGCCGGGCCGGGGCGCGGGTGCAGCGGCTGGACTATTACGTGCCGCCGGCCGGGGCCGGGGCGGAGATGCTGCAGGGCAGCGCCGCGGAGATCGCCGCGAAGCTGACCGAGCTGTTGAAAGCCAAGGGAGGGATCAAGTGATGGCCGCGCACGTGTTTGCCTTCATACTCCACAAGGACGGCAAGGCCGACGACTCCATGCTGGAGCTCGCGTCCGCCGCGCGCCGGCTGGCGCCGGAGGCCGCACCGATCGCCATCGTCGCCGGGAACGGCGCGACGCTGGATGCCGTGTGCGCGGAGGCGGCCGGCTGTCTACCCCGAGGTCTGGAAGTTCGCGGGCGAGGCGCTGGCCTACCCGAACGCCGAAATCCTGCGGCCGATCCTGCAGCAGGCGCTGCCGAAGGGGGGCGTGGTCCTGCTGCCGCACACGACCCTCGGCATGGACCTGGGGCCGGGGCTGGCCGTGAAGCTGGATGCGGCGTTCGTGCCGGACGTGGTGGGGATCGACGGGCTGGAGGGCACGACCCTGAAGGCCGTGCGCCAGGAATTCAACGGCCAGGTGCACACCCACATCGCGGCCGACATCGCCGCGGGGGCGGTACTGAGCGTGCGCAGCGGCAGCTTCCGGCCCGAGGAGCGCCCCGCCGCGGGCGGCCAGGTGGTCGACCGGTCGGGCGCGGTGGCGCTACCACCGGTTCGGCGGCGCTTCGTGGAGGTGATCCAGGCCGAGGCCGGGGACGTCGACATCACCAAGGAAGAGGTGCTGGTGTCGGTGGGCCGGGGGATCGGGGACAAGGAGAACATCCCGGTGGCCGAGGAACTGGCGCAGGCGATGGGCGCGGTGGTGTCCTGCTCGCGGCCGGTGGTCGACGCCAAGTGGCTCGACAAGGGGCGCCAGGTGGGGACCTCGGGCAAGACGGTCAAACCCAAGGTGTATCTGGCGCTCGGCATCAGCGGCTCGTTCCAGCACATGGGCGGCCTCAAGGGCAACCCCTTCATCGTGGCCGTCAACAAGAACCCCAAGGCCCCGATCTTCCAGGTGGCCAGCGTGGGAGTGGTGGCCGACGTGCTCGAATTCATTCCGGAGTTGACCAAGAAGATCGCGGAGTCGAAGTAAAACCTTGGACTCGTGGACCCGTGCGCCCGTCGGCCCGTAATGCCTTGCAACGGGTCCACGGGCCAACGGGCGCACGGGCTAACGCATCGTGGAGATCACATGAAAACACGCATCGCGACCGACCAGGCGCCGCAGGCCATCGGGCCGTATTCCCAGGCCATCCGGCTCGGGAACCTGCTCTTCGTTTCGGGGCAGATCCCGCTCGACCCCGGGACGGGGCAACTCGTACAGGGTGACATCGAGACCCAGACCCGGCAGGTGATGGAAAACCTCAAGGCCATCGTGGCCGCCGCCGGCATGAGCCTCGCCGACGCGCTCAAGGCCACTTGCTTTCTGAAAAGCATGGGCGACTTCGGCAAGTTCAACGGCATCTACGCCGGGTATTTCGGGGAGACCCCGCCCGCGCGGGAGACGGTCGAAGTGGCCCGCCTCCCGCGCGACGTCCTGGTGGAAGTTTCGCTGATCTGCGGGGTGTAGACCATCGTGGACCCGTTGGCCCGTTCGCCCGTTAATGGTTCGGCTGTTTACGGGCCACGGGCAGACGGGCACACGGATGTCGCTTTCTTGTCAGCCGGGCCGATCGACGGTAGACTACACTATCTGAGCCGATACTGCCTGAAGGGGGGCTATCGCCCATGCGGATCGTCACGCGGCCGGATTTCGACGGGGTCGTCTGCGCTGTGCTGATCGGGGACGCCCTGTCGATCGACACCCCCCCGCGCTGGCTGGAGCCGAACGACTTCCAAAAGGGGACGGTCGACATCCGGGCGGGGGACGTCGTCGCCAACCTTCCGTACCACCCCGCCTGCGACATCTGGTTTGACCACCACAGCACGAACCGGGTGGACGGCGCGTTCAAGGGCCTGTTCCGCGCCGCCCCGTCCGCCGCCCGCAACGTGTTCGACTACTTCCAGGGCCGGTTCACCCGCGATTATGACGAACTGGTCTACTGGGCCGACCGCATCGATTCGGCCGACTTCACCCAGGCGGAGGTGCTGCACCCCGAGCGCTACGCCCACATCCTGCTGTCGATGTCTGTTTCGGGTGAGAAGGGGAGCGACGAGGCCTACTGGGATCGACTGGTGACGCTGTTGCGGTCGAGCGCGGTCGATCGGGTCATGACCGACCCGGAGGTGGCGGAGCGCTGCCGCCGGGTGGAGCAAGAGAACGCCGAATATGCCGGGTGGCTGCGGCAGTACACCCGGGTGGTCGGCGGAGTGGCGGTCACGGATTTCCGTTCGCTGGAGCACCCGCCCTCCGGCAACCGGTTCCTGTCCTACTCGCTGTTTCCCGAGACCGTGGTGAGTGTCCGCATCCGGTACGAGGATGCCGCGCGGACGACGGTGGTCGTCAACGTCGGCCACAGCATCTTCAACCCCCGCTGCCGGGTTCACGCCGGGCGCCTGCTGACGGCGTTCGGAGGGGGCGGTCACCGCGGCGCGGCCTCGGCCCGCTTCCCGGCCGAACAGGCCGACCGCAACATCCCGCAGATCGTCGACGCCCTGGTCCGGAACCGGGAGGAGCCGCCCGAGGGGCCGGCATCTAACCTCGGTGTTTAAGCAGGGTGTATAAAACCCAGTATCGGGCCGTCAGCCAAGGCGCGCGGTCTTTTGAACAGCGCAGCATACGTTAGAGTATGTGAGCATGTTCAAAAGCCGCGCAACGCCGGATCACGGCCCGAGACGCAGTTTTGCAACCGCCGATCAAAACCGGTAGGTCAGGCTGACCCCCAGCAGGTGGATGTAGCTCTCGTAACGCCCGTTGGCGGTCCCCCCTGCCGCCGCCCCCACCGCGTTGTGCTTGTCCCGGTCCACCTTCCATTGGAACCCATAACCCAGGGCGGTTTCGAGATTCAGGTAGCGGAAGGACACCCCTGCGCTGAAGACGTGCGAGTCGGAATCCGGGCTGGAGGGCTCGAAGGTCCGGTCCGGGACGGGGCTCGTCTCGTAGAGGTAGCCCGCCATGAGCGTCCAGCTTTCGTCCAGGCGGTACTGGGCCCCGAACAGGAAGGCGTGGGAGTCGTGCCAGTCCTTCACCAGGGTTTGAGAGGTCTGGCCGCGGATCGGGTCCTTGAGGTTGACCGTCAGCTGGCTGTAGGTCGACCAATTCTCCCAGCGCAAGGCGCCCTCGACCGTCAGCCGCTCGGTCAGCTGGTACGCCACGCCGAGCTGCATCTGGTCCGGGAGATGCAGGACGGTGCCGGCCTTCGTGTCCGGGAACTGAGAGGCGAGCGCACCCGGGGTTCCCGGCGGCAGCTCGTTGTGGATGTGCCCGTTCATCCGGGCGTCGAACCCGCTGCGGTAGGCCAGCCCCACCTGGAGCTCGCGGGTCGGCCTTAAGGCGACGGCCAGGTTGTACCCCCAGGCATCCCCGTTGGCCGTGAACTCCTGGGACGCGTCGCCGAGCCCGATCGGCTGAAAGTTCAGCTTCTTTTCCAGGCTCGAGTCGAGCATCATGTAGTCCACCCCGGCCGCCACCGAGACGCCCGGGAAAACCCGCCAGGACAGGACCGGGTTGACCACGTAGGTGGTCAGTTCGCTGCGGGTCGCGATGTAACGGCCTTCCCAGGTGTCGGCCCACCGGGTGCCGAGCCCGAACGGGTTGAAGCCGGCCAGCCCCAGGGTCACCCCGTCCTCGAGGGCGTGGGTGAGATAGAACGTGCTCGGAAATTTCGCCTCGCTCTCGTTCCCGTTGGTCGCGCCGGTCTGGTCGCTCTTGAAGCGACGGTCGTCGTAGACCATGGTCGTGCCGGCCTCGACCTGGGTCCCGCGGAGCTCGGCGGCAAGCGCGGGGTTGTAGAACAGGGTCGACGGGCCGTCGGTGTGGGCGATGACGGCATTGGCCTGCGCGAGGGCCTTGGCGTTCTGGGAGAAGACCGAAAATCCCGACGGGTGAACAGAGGCCGGAAGCAAGGTGAGGGCGAGAACGATAAGGCGGCAGAAGCCGGGTCTTACAGTGGGCACCGATAGAGTCTCCGCAGAAGTCCAGGTCAGCAGGATGCCACTGGTTCAAATGGATCCATCAACAAATTACCACATTATCCCGGATGCGCCAGCAGGAAGTTCGTTCGGATACTTTCGGGAGAGGGAGGGCGGGAAACAGGAGCGCCGGCATGCCGAGTGCCGGCGCTCGTCGGGGAGAGACGATCAGCCCTGGGCGGTGGTGAGCACCATCGACACGCGGCGGTTGGCGGCGTTGTCCGAAGAAACCGGGCAGCACATGCCCATGCCCACCGCCATGACGCGGCCGGAGTCGACGCCCTTCTGGACCAGGGCGTTTTTGACGGCCGTGGCCCGGCGCTCGGACAGCTGCAGGTTGTACTGTTCGCTGCCGGTCTGGTCCGTGTGGCCCTCGATACGGATCATCGTCTGCGGGTATTGGGCGAGGACATGCGCCACGCGGTCGAGTTCGGCGTAGCCGCCCGGCTTGAGCACGGCCGAGTTGACGTCGAAGAACACGTCGCTCTTGAATGTGGCGGTCAGCATCTGCTCGTTGTTGCGCTGGATGGTGGCGTTGTTCTGGGCGATGGTGCTCGCCATGGCGTTGCGCAGGTCGGCCTCCTGCTTGTCCATGTAGGCCCCGATCCGGTTGCCGAGAAGCCCGCCGATGGCCGCACCGGCCGCGGCGCCCACCGCCACCTTTTCGCGCTGATTGTGACTGCCGGTCGCCGCGCCGAGAACCCCGCCGATAACGGCCCCCGCCCCGGCACCGACCGCAGTGCCGGTCTGTTCCTTTTCCCCCATCGACGCACACCCGAAAGCGGACAGCGTCGTCACCACCACCAGAAGCTTCAGCATCTTTCTCATTGGAACTCCTTCCGCTCAAAACCGTTCGAATCGTCGGCGCAAATCTAACGCAGAACCGCGAGCGGCGCAATCTCCCGGCCGCCGGCGCGCACGATCTTCGCGCGTCGCCGTCGGTGCTTGGCCGGCTTTCAACCACCGGTCAGTACCACCGGGCCGGCTGCGGCCGGTAGGCGGCGCCGGGCGCGGGCGGCGGCGGGGGGCCGTAGCCATAGTCCCGCGGCGGCGGCGGGGGGGGCAGGTAACGGGACGGGCGCGCGGTCGCGCCGGCGCGGGCCGTCGGGACCTGGTTGCCCTTGGCGTACATGCACTGCTGGTAGGCGTTGTCGTAGCGCCGCTGCACCTCCCAGCCCGCCCCCTGGGCGACCGGGGCGGCCATGGCGGTGCCCGCCAGGAGACCGACTCCGGCGCCGATGGCGGCCCCCGGGCCCGTGGCCCCGGAAGCGGCGCCGATCAGCGCACCGGCCGCAGCCCCCAGCGCGCCCCCGCCGATCGCGCCGGCCGCCAGGTTCTGGTTGACGGTCTCGTTGGCGTTCCAGCCGGACTGGACCTGGGCCCAGCCGCGGCAGGAGGCGTCGTCGGCCTGGAAAACATCGAAGCTCTTGCCGCCGCCCGGCATCACGAGGACACTCGGGCCGGGGGGGATCGTGGCGCATCCGCCGGCAACGAGCAGCAGGGTACCGACCGCGAACCAGCGCACCAGTTTCATGTTGTGTCTCCTTACCCGCCGCGGCTCAGCGGCCGGGCGGCACGGTGTCCGGGACCACTCTCAACCACACGGCTTAGACGTCGCGACCGCGAAAAGGTTTACACCGGCGGCCGTGCCGGAGTAACATGGCTGCCGGGAAAGGAACCGTTGCAATTCCAAACGGCGGACGATTGAGCGGGAGGGGCTTTGAGGTCATGTCGGGCAGGGTCGTCAACGCGCTGATCCGCAGACAGGTGGAAGCGTACCGGGTTCAGGGGCTTCCCGAAGAGGCCCTGAACCTGCTGGAGACCACCCTGCGCTCGAACCCCGACCTGCCGGGGGACGTGAAGACCGGTTTCCAGGAGCAGGTGGAGCAGCTCCAGGCCGAAATGGCGGGCAACGCGTCGGACGAGCAGGCCGCGGTTTCGGACGAGCAGATCGAGGTCATCCGGCGCGGATGGGACGGCAGCGACACGCTCGAGGACCACGTCGAGTGCGCCGCCGGACTCTACGCGCTGGGCCGCTGCGCGGAGGCGCTCGCCGAGTTCGCGACGGCGGTCCGGAGGGGTCTGTCTCTTAACCGCATCCTGCCGCAGCTGGCGGATTGCCTGTCGCGTGCGTATCCGCCGCCGGCTGTGCCCGAGGAGACGGCGCGTCTGGCTGGGGCCATGGTATCGAACCCGGACCCCGGCACGATCTTTCTTTTCGAACTCGTCGTGGCCGAGCTCATGTCCCGGAGCGGGCACGCGGAACACGCCGCGGCCCTGACTCGCTGCCTGGCCGCCTCCGACGCTGCACCGGGACGCTACCAGGCCCGTCTGCGCGCCCTGGCCGAGCGTCTCCGGGTATCGCCGGCCGGTTCGCCTCACCCGTCTTTCTTCAAACGCCTGGCGGAACGATTGCGCGCCGGGCCCTGACCCCGAGAGCTCAGCCCACCGGTTTGAAAGCGGTCTTCGGGTAGAAGCAGTAGGGGCATTCCTCCGGCGGTTCGTCCCCATAGTGCACGTGGCCGCACATGCGGCAGCGCCAGGCCTTGCCCCCCGCCTCCGGCCCCTCCGCCTCGCCCGGTGTCCCGATCGGCAGCTCTTCCAGAGGCGGCATCACCGGCCGGTAGGCCTTCATGGCGTGGCCGGCGAGGATTTGACGCTGGATTTCGCTGGTGCCCTCGTAGATCCGGAACAGACGGCAGTCCCGCAGGATCTTTTCGATCGGGAACAGCCGCGTGTACCCGTACCCGCCGAAGATCTGCAGCGCCTCGTCGGCGATCTCGACCGCGACTTCGCTCGCAGTAGAGCTTTGCGACCGAGGCCGCAGACCGTCGGGTCCAGACCCCCTGGTCCGCCTCCCATGCCGCTTTCCAGACCAGCAGGCGGGCCGTTTCGACCTTCTGGAACATGTCTGCGATCTTGTGCTGGATGGCCTGGAACTCCCCGATGCGCGATCCCGAAGGCCGGCCGCCGCCGGGCGTAGTCGATGGCGAACTCCATCGCCGAGCGGGCCGCCCCCACGGCAAAGGCGCCGATCGCCGGCCGGGTCCGGCCGAAGGTCTTCATGGCGAGCACGAACCCCTTCGCCGGGCGGGGCGAGCACGTTTTCCCGCGGCACCCGCACGTTGTCCCGAGCCGGATGCCCGACCGTTTCGGAGCCGCGCTGGCCGAGCTTGGGGATGCGTCGGCCGATCGAGACGCCCGGCCACTCCTTTTCGACCAGGAAGGCGCAGATGCCCTCGTGCCGCAGGGCCGGGTCGACGGTGGCGAAAACCGACATGTAGTCCGCAACCCCGCCGTTGGTGATCCAGTACTTGGTCCCGTTCAGGACATAATCGTCGCCGTCCGGCGTCGCGCGGCAGCGGATCCCGGCGACGTCCGAGCCCATGGTGGGCTCGGAGGTGGCGAAGCAGATGAACGTGGGCTCACGGACGAGACGGGGGAAGATCTTCGCCTTCAGCGCCGGGTTGGCGCACAGCCGCAGCGGCTCCATCCCGAGGGAGTTATCGAAGATGGAGGTCGCCAGCCCGGCGCAGCCCGCCGCCAGTTCCTCGGTGATGAGGACGTTGTCTACCAGCCCCCGGCCCTGGCCCCCGTATTCCGCCGGGATATCCGCGTTCATGATGCCCTGCTCCCAGGCCTTGCGCAGCAGCGGCAGCGGTGTTTCGTTTTGCGCGTCCGACCGCCAGGCGACCGGCAGAATCTCCTTCAGCATGAACTCGCGCGCCTTGTCGCGGATCGCGACCTGTTCCGGCGACAGCTGGAATCCGAGCATGGATGTGCCTCCTGGACGTTGGGGAATGTCGTGCGAACGTCGGACGAGAGCAACGACATCCGACGGCCCTGCTATACCGAATCGGTCCGCACGGCGCAACTCCGATCCGGTTCCCTTGCCCGTCGTCCCATGGTAGGGTCCCCTTCCCATGGCCGTCATATACGCAAAGCTGCTCCTGACCGGCGGTGTTCTGGGGCGGGACGTTCATCGCCGGCAGGGTGCTGGCGGAGCACGCCGGACCCTTCACGGGCGCCTTCCTGCGCTTCGCGGTGGCTTGCGTCTTTCTCCTGGCGCTGACACTCCGGGCTGAAAAGGGCCTGCCCCCGCCGCCGCGGCGGGACCTGCTGCCGCTCCTGCTCATGGGGCTCAGCGGGATCTTCGGGTACAACTACTTCTTTCTCAAGGGGTTGAAATTCGTCGAGGCCGGGCGGGCCTCCATCATCATCGCCTGCAACCCGATCGCCATCGCGCTGATGGCCGCCCTGATCTTCCGCGAACGCCTGACCCTCCTCAAGGTCGCCGGCATCCTGGTGTCGATCACGGGCGCGGTCACGGTCATCACGCGCGGGTCGTTCGACCTGGTCCTGGGGGGCGGTTTCGGGTGGGGCGAGCTTTACATCTTCGGGTGCGTGGCCAGCTGGGTCGCCTACTCGCTGCTCGGCAAGGTCGTGATGGCGGACCTCTCGCCGCTGGCCGCGGTCACCTACAGCTCGGTGGTCGGCACCCTCCTGCTCTTCCCGGCGGCCGTGGCCGAGGGCCTCTTCCGCAGCACGTACTCGGCCGAGGCCTGGCTCAGCGCCGCCTACCTCGGCGTGTTTGGAACGGTCCTGGGGTTTGTCTGGTACTACCAGGGCATCCAGCGCGTCGGCCCGGTGCGCGCCGGGCTCTTCATCAACTTCGTGCCCATCAGCGCGGTGCTGATGGCCAACGTCATCCTGCACGAGCCGCTGACGCTCTCGCTCCTGGTCGGGGCGATGATGGTTTCGGCCGGTGTCGCGCTGACCGCGGTCACGCCCGGGCGCCCGGCCCGGTAGCACGCGCGCGCGGGGGGGCGACCACTTTGGCAAAGCCCGACTTCTGAGTTATATTGGCCGCAGTCCGCCGCAGCCCGGCGAGAGGGAAGACGACACCATGGATCTGAAGGAGTACTTCGAAAGCGTCAAGGGCATCGGCGTGCTGGCGACGGCCGACGCCGCCGGCAAGGTCGATGCCGCCATCTACTCCCGGCCCCACTTCCTCGAGGAGGCCACGCTCGCGTTCATCATGCGCGACCGCTTGACGCACCACAACCTGCAGTCCAACCCCCACGCCACCTTCCTCTTCCTCGAGAAGGGGCCGGGGTACGACGGCAAGCGGCTCTTCCTGAAAAAAGTGCGCGAGGAGAACAACCCCGAGCTCGTGAAGAAGATCAAACGGCGCAAGTCCACCGAGGACCGCGAGGAACCCAAGTTCATCGTCTACTTCGAGGTGGAGAAGGTGCTGCCTCTGATCGGCGACGAACAGAAGTAGCCCCGGCCTTACACGTCTACCCGGTGCGCTTCGGTGATGCCTTTCAGCAGCAGGAAGGACGTGACCCGGACGGACAGGATCTCGCACCCCGGGTCGTCCAACAGGGCACGCAGGTGGGGGTGCAATACGGACAGCCGCGTTCGGGCGTGCTCCCGCTCGGGGCCCGAGGCGATCGGGCGGCAGACCCCTTCGACCGTCAGCGCCCGGGCCCGGTCGCGCGGCAGCTCCTCGCGCGTGTCGACCAGCAGGCTCACGGCCGGGTTCTCCGCCACGTTGCGGAACTTGCGGGTCGAGCGCAGGGTGGCGAGGGTGATCTCCGTGCCGTCCTCGCCGGCCGCGTAGGCCATGAGCGAGCAGTGGGGCTGGCCCCCGGAAACGGTGGCGAAAACGCACATCGTCTTCGCCTGTAACATCGCTTTCATCTCGTCGATCATGCGGATCCCTCCCCCGTCAGCGATCGCCCGGAAAAAGAGGGCGGCTGGTGCCGGGCCGAAGCGTCTAAACCGACCGACCGGCGGATACGGTGTCTGCGTGCCGGCGGCAAGCCTGCAGCCATGATTCGGCATCGGCCGGGTCACGGCAAGACCGGAATAGCACAATGGACGATCGAATCAAGATCGGCGTCAGCGCGTGCCTGCTCGGCCAGCCGGTGCGCTTCGACGGCAGCCACAAGCACGACCGCTACCTCACCGGCACGCTCGGGGAGTACCTGGAGTTCGTGCCGGTGTGCCCCGAGGTGGAGGCCGGCTTCCCCGTGCCGCGCGAGTCCTTCCGCCTGGTGGGCGACCCGCAGAACCCGCGCCTGCTCACCACCCGCACCGGGGTGGACCACACCGAGCGCATGACCGCCTGGGCCGAGAAGCGCGTGCGCGAGCTCGAGGCGGAGAATCTCTGCGGGTTCATTTTCAAGAGCGACTCCCCCAGCAGCGGTCTGGAGCGGGTCAAGGTCTACAACGACAAGGGCATGGCGGAAAAGAAGGGCGTCGGCCTGTTCGCGCGGGCCTTCACCCGCCACTTCCCGCTGCTGCCGGTCGAGGAGGAGGGCCGCCTCAACGACGCCAAGCTCCGGGAGACGTTCATCGAGCAGATCTTCACCCTGAAGCGCTGGCGCGAGACGCTGGCTCTGCCGCCCGGCATGAAGCCCCTGGTCGATTTCCACAGCCGCCACAAGCTGCTCGTCCTGGCGCACAGCCCGGCGCACGCCAAGCTCATGGGCCAGCGGGTCGCCGAGGGCAAGGGCCGGCCGATCCGGGAGGTCTACGCCGACTACGAGCGGCTGCTGCTCGAGGCGCTGCGGCTGAAAACCACCGTCAAGAAGAACATGAACGTCCTGCAGCACATCATGGGCTACTTCAAGCGGCAGCTGACCGCCGACGAGAAGCAGGAGCTGCTGGAGGTCCTCGACCAATACCGCCGGGAGGTCCTGCCGCTGATCGTCCCGGTCACCCTGCTCAACCACTACGTGCGCAAGTACGACGAGCCGTACTTGAAGCAGCAGCTCTACCTCAACCCGCACCCTTCAGTGCTGAAGCTGAGAAACCACGCATGAACGGGCGCGCGTGCCCGGGGGCGGGGCTGGATGCGGCCGCACCGTGCCCGGCATGGCCGCCGCAGAGGAGCAGATGACCGACATCTACCTGGGTCCCAAGCGCTACATCCAACGCCCGGGCGCGCTCGACGAGGCGGCCGAGCATCTCAAGCCCTTCGGCCGCCGCCCGGCCATCCTGGCCGACGACCGGGTGATGGGCATCGTGCGGCCGCGACTCGAGCCCCGGCTGATGGCCGCGGGCCTCGAGCCCGCCTTCATCCCGTTCGGCCCGGAGTGCAGCTTCGCCGAGGTCGCGCGCGTAGCCGGGCGCAGCCGCGCGCTCGAGGCGGACGTCCTGGTCGGAGCCGGCGGCGGCAAGGCGATCGACACCGCCCGGGCGGCCTCGGGCGAGTTGGGGCTGCCGCTGGTGACCCTGCCCACGAGTGCGGCCACCTGCGCGGCCACCTCCACGGTCTCCGTGTTCTACGAAAACGGCATGCGCACCGCCACCCGGACGATCCAGGCGGCCGAGGTGGTGCTGGTCGACTCGGCGGTGGTCGCGGCCGCCCCGGCCCGACTGCTGGCCTCCGGGATGGGCGACGCGCTGGCCAAGTGGTACGAGGGCAAGCCGACCTACGAGCGGATCGCCGCCCCGGGGCCGGCGCTCGAGGCGGCCATGCTGCTGTCGACCCGGGTCAAAGAGACCCTTTTCGGCTGCGGGCCCCAGGCCATGCGCGACGCGGCCGCAGGCGCCTGCACGCCGACGGTCGAGCGCGTCATCGAGGCCAACCTCCTCATGACCGGCATCATCAGCGGCGTCGGCGGCGACTCGTTCCGCGTCGCGCTCGCGCACGGGCTGCTCTACGGCATGACGGTCCACCCGCGGGTGCACGACTTCCTGCACGGGGAGGTCGTATCCTACGGTCTCGTGGTGCAGGCCTGCCTGGAGGGCCACGACGACGAGGCGGCGCGGCTGATCCCGTTTTTCGACGAGCTCGGGCTGCCGCTGACGCTGGCGGACCTCGGGCTGGGCGACCGCGAGGACCCCCGGTTCAGGGAAGGCCTGCAGCGCACCTGTGCCCCGGGCGGCTCGGCCCACAACATCACCGTGCCGGTGGACGAGGCCGGGCTGCTGCGTGCGATTCTGGACGTGGACGAACGGGTGGCCGCGTGGCGGAGCTCCCGGTCGCGGTCGTGAAATCCTCCCGCCCCGTCCTGGTCGTCGGTGCCACCGGCTACGTGGGCGGCCGCCTGATCCCGGCGCTGCTGCAGGCCGGCCACCCGGTGCGCGCCATGGGCCGGTCCGTGGAGAAGCTGGCCGGCCGCCCCTGGGCCGGCCACCCCGGTGTGGAGCTCGTGCGGGGCGACGCGCTCGACGCCGCCTCGCTGGAGGCGGCCGCCGCCGGCTGCGACGTCGCCTACTACCTGGTTCACTCGATGATCGCCCAGAAGGGCCGGTTCGCCGAGGCCGACCGAACCGCCGCCCGCAACATGGCCGCCGCGGCGGAGGCCGCGGGCGTCCGGCGCATCATCTACCTGGGCGGGCTGGCCGAGGCGAAGCACGGGCACCTGAGCGAACACCTGGCCTCGCGCATCGAGGTCGCCCGGATCCTGCAGTCCGGCCGGGTTCCCGCCACCGACCTGCGCGCGCCCATGATCCTCGGCTCGGGCAGCGCCTCTTTCGAAATTCTGCGCTACCTGGTCGAGCACCTCCCGGTCATGACCACCCCCCGCTGGGTGAGGTCGCTGAACCAGCCGATCGCCATCAGCAACGTCATCGCCTACCTCGTCGGCTGCCTGGAGCATCCGGAAACCGCCGGGCAGGTCTACGACATCGGCGGGCCCGACATCCTGACCTACCACCGGCTGCTCGAGCTCTATGCCGAGGCGGCGGGCTTGCCCAAGCGGGTCATCATCCCGGTGCCGATTTTGACGCCGACCTTGAGCGCCTACTGGATCCGTTTCGTGAGCCCGGTCCCCGCGGCGATCGCGCTGCCGCTGACCGCGGGGCTGACCAGCGACGCCGTCTGCCGCGACACCCGTATTCGCGCCATCATCCCGCAGCGGCTGCTCACCTGCCGCGAGGCCATCGGCCGGGCGCTCGAGCGGGTGGAGCAGGAGCAACTCGAGAGCTGTTGGTCGGAGGACGGCGCGCTGCTGCCGTTCGAGTGGCCCTACTGCGGGGACGCGGACTACGCCGGGGGCACGCGTTTCGTATGCGCCTACCGCGCCGTGGCGACGGGGACCGCGGAGGAGCTATGGCGCCCGGTCGGCCGGGTCGGCGGCAAATACGGCTACTATTATGCGGACACCCTCTGGCGGCTGCGCGGGCTGATCGATCGTCTCTGCGGGGGCAAGGGGCTGGGCCCCGGCCGACCCGCGGGCAGCGCTCTGCGGCCGGGCGACACGTTCGACTTCTGGCGCGTGCTGCGGGCCGACCCGCCGCGCCGCCTCAGCCTGCTGGCGGAGATGAAGGCCCCGGGCGATGCGATCCTGGACATCGCCCTCGACCCTCTCGGCGCGAACCGCTGCGAGATCCGACTGACCTCGCGCTTCCTCCCCCGGGGCTTGGGAGGCATTCTCTACTGGTACGCCGCGCTGCCCTGGCACCGCCTGGTGTTCAAGGGGCTCATGCGGGAGATCGCCCGCCGCGCCGGTCGGGAGCTGGTCGATCGGCCCGGGCGATTCACCCCGGAGGCCAAGGACGTCTGCTGCCTGCCGCGCCGCTGAGGAGGCGGTGATTGAGGCCGCTTCGACCGCCGACGTTTCCCCTGAGCCCGCTCTCCCCGGCCGTGCGTTTCGCGTTGCGTTTTCCACGTCGTTTTGCCAGAATGCCTGCCGTCGGGTTCCCGCGTTTGCCGCCGTTTCGCCCCAATTCCCAACCGCATGACAGGACGGCTCCCATGAAACTCATCCTCCTGCTTGTCGCCGCCGCATCGTTTTTCCCCGCCTATGGGGACATTGCCGCCGCCGAGGTGAAGGTGAGCGAGGCCACCCAGGCCTGCATCGAGTGCCACCGGGTCGTGCACCCGGGGATCGTCGCGGACTGGCAGCGCAGCCGGCACGCGGCGGTCACCCCCAAAGAGGCGCTCGGCGTGCAGGGGCTCGGCCGCAAGGTGTCGAGCCCCACCGTCCCGGACGCGCTCGCGGAAACGGCGGTCGGGTGCGCCGAGTGCCACACCCTGCGGCCCGGGGAGCACGCCGACACCTTCGAGCACAACGGGACCGACATCCACATCGTGGTCAGCCCGGGCGACTGCCGCACCTGCCACGTCCAGGAGGCCGACCAGTATTCGAAGAACATCATGGCGCACGCCTACAAGAACCTCGCCGACAACGCGCTCTACAACGACCTCGAGCGCTCCATCCTCGGCCGCGCGCAACGCAAGGACGGGCGCTGGACCTTCGAGCCGCCCAACGCCGCCACGAAAGCCGAGAGCTGCTACTACTGCCACGGGACGAAGCTGAAGGTCACGGGCAAGGAGGTCCGCAACACGGAGCTGGCCGGCGAGCTCGAATTTCCGCAGATCGAGGGCTGGCCGAACCAGGGGGTCGGCCGCGTCAACCTCGACGGCACCCTGGGATCGTGCGCCGCCTGCCACACCCGGCACCAGTTCTCGATCGAGACGGCGCGCAAGCCCTACACCTGCAAGGAGTGCCACGTCGGGCCCGACGTCCCGGTGAACAAGGTCTACGAGTCGAGCAAGCACGGCAACCTCTTCTCGACCCACAACCCAGACTGGGAGTTCAAGGCCGTGCCCTGGACCATCGGCAAGGACTTCACGGCGCCGACCTGCGCCGCCTGCCACGTCAGCCTGGTGGTAAACACCGAAGGCGAGGTGGTGGCCCAGCGCTCGCACCAGATGAACGACCGGCTGCCCTGGCGCATGTTCGGTCTCGTCTACGCCCACCCGCACCCCATCAGCCCGGACACCACCGTCATCCGCAACCGGAACGGCCAGCCGCTGCCGACCGACCTCGACGGCGGGTTCGCAACCCCGTTCCTGATCGACGCGGCGGAGATGGACCGGCGCCGCCGGACGCTGCAGGCCATGTGCCTCGGCTGCCACGGCACGTCCTGGGTGAACGGCCAGTGGGCGCGCTTCGAGAACACGCTGCGTGAGACCAACGCCAAGACCCCTCGACGCGACGCGCATCCTCCAGCAGGTCTGGGCGGCCGGCCTGGCCGCTGGGCCGGACCGCAAGGCCAGCCCGTTCGACGAGGCCATCGAGCGCCGCTGGGCCGACATCTGGCTGCTCTACGCGAACACCGCCCGTTTCGCGTCGGCCATGGGCTGCGGCGGGGACTACGGGGTTTTCGCGAACGGCCGCTACGAGATGAACAAGGCCATCGCGGAGATGCAGGACTGGCTCGATCTGCGCCAGGCGCTCCGCCGCCCGAAAACCCCTTGAGGGGCGCAGCGTGATGGATCCCCTGGTCTATCCGGGCATCCACCGCTCGCGGGTGCGCGCGCTCAACGACCGCGCGGACGCGCCCGGCCGCTTCGTGCTCTACTGGATGCAGCAGTCGCAGCGGGCCGAGGTCAACCACGCGCTCGAGTACGCGCTGCGGGAGGCCAACCGGCTGGGCCAGGGCGTGCTCGTGGCCTTCGGCCTCGCCGACGACTACCCGGAGGCCAACCTGCGGCACTACGCCTTCATGCTCGCGGGGCTGAAGGAAACGGCGCAGGCCCTGCGCCGGCGGGGGATTGCCCTGGTGGCGCGCATCGGGTCCCCGCCGCGGGTGGCGCTGGAGCTCGGGCGGGAGGCCTCGCTGATCGTGTGCGACCGCGGCTACCTGCGGCACCAGCGGACGTGGCGCGCGGACGTGGCCGCGCAGGCGGCGTGCCGGGTGGTGGAGGTGGAAAGCGACGCGGTCGTGCCGATCGAGGAGGTCTCGAACCGGGCCGAGGTCGGCGCCCGCACCCTGCGCCCGAAGCTGCACCGCCGCCTGCCCGACTACCTGGTGGCGTTGCCCAAGACCCCTGTGAGGACCGCCTCGACCGGCCTGGCCTTCGAAGGCCTGTCGTTCGACGATTCGGAAGCCATCCTGGGACGGTTGAAGATCGACCGCGGCGTCGGAGCGGTCCCCGCCTTCTTCAAGGGCGGAACCGGCGCCGCCAAGGCCCGGCTGAAGCGCTTCCTGGCGGACGGGCTGGCGCGCTACGAGCGCAACCACAACCAGCCGCAGGCCGACGATGTCTCCCGCCTGAGCCCCTACCTGCACTTCGGGCAGATCGCGCCGCTTTTCGTTGCGCTGGAAGCCCGGGGGGCGGATGCGCCGGCCGCCGCACGTGACGCGTTCCTGGAGCAAGTCGTCGTGCGCCGCGAGCTGGCCTGCAACTTTGTGCACTTCACCCCCGGCTACGACGCCTGCGCCTGCATCCCGGGCTGGGCCCAAAAGACCCTGGCCGAGCACGCCCGCGACCCCCGCCCGGGGGCCTACTCGGCGGAGCGGATCGAAAACGCGGAAACCGGCGACCCTTACTGGAATGCGGCCATGGCCGAGATGCGGTGCACGGGCTTCATGCACAACCACATGCGCATGTACTGGGGGAAGAAGATCCTCGAGTGGTCGCGGACGCCCGCGGAGGGGTTCGCGCTTACGCTGCGCCTGAACAACCGCTACTTCCTGGACGGCCGCGACCCCAACTCGTACGCCGGGGTGGGGTGGGTGTACGGGGTCCACGACCGCCCCTGGCCCGAGCGCCCGGTCTACGGCAAGGTGCGCAGCATGACGGCCGGCGGCCTCGAGCGCAAGTGCGACATCCGCGCCTACGTGGAGAACGTCCGGCGCGTCTGCGGCTAGCCGGCACGCTATCCGGTTGTTCCAACCCGGCGTCGCGATCCGTGATCCGGCGATGCGACGCTTTTGACAAGGCCCACATCCTATGGCCCATGCTGCGCGCTGCCCAAGAGCCGCGCGCTTCCGCCGACGGACCGATACGGGCTTTCAACTGCCGGTTAGAGCAAAACCCGGAAGATGCCGACCAGCAGAATTCCCAATGTGGGGGCCGAAAAACCGCTTTCTGTTACCCCGACAACACAGGTCGCGGGTGGCGCGGGGCAGGGGGCGTCATCAGTGCAGCGCCCGGCCGCAGCCGCTGTAGACGCGGTTGCCGAGTTTGACCGACACCCGGGTCTCGAAGGCCTCGCCGCTCATGCTGTCCCGACAGCCCCCCGGCTCGAGGGTCACCTCCAGGCGGTGGGCGCCGACCTGGGCCAGGTACCGGGTGAGCGGCGGCGCTTGACGGGTTTCCCGCTGGACGCTCGGAAAGGTAAAGTAGTCGCGGCCGTAATCGGCGACGAAATCGATGCGCTCGGGGGAGCCCTTGTCGTAGACGTGGAGGTACCAGCCCGGCTCGTTGCCGACCGCGCGGAAATCGACCCCGTTCAACTTGGCATCCTCCCACACCGCCATGCGGCGATTGTTGCGGCAGTCCCGGTAGGAGCGGCCGTCGAACTCGACGATGGCCTCTTCGCCCTTGCTCCAGAACGTCGTGCGCCCGTCCGAGTACTTGGCCCCGGAGGCCGCGGGAACCTCGGGCAGCAGTGCGGTGTTTCCAGGCAGGAAGAGGAAAAGGCCTCTGGGGTCGTGGCGCGCCGTGAAGACGAGCCCCGTGCACTCGAAGTAGTACGTCGGCGGCGGGGCGGTCTGGTGCGACCCGGTCGCAGGAGACACCGGGACGTCGGCTTCCTCCGGGTGGCCGTGGGTGAGAACCGGAACGGGGCGCGCGGTCGCCCAGAAGACGCGGCCGCCGGCGTCGGTGATGCGGGCGCGCAGGGCGTAGTGCCGCGCAGGGTCCACGGCCGCAGCGGGGTAGGGCAGGATGAACGGGAACGGCGGCCGCCCCTCGGCCGGGAATGTCTGCTCCGACAGGACCAGCGAGTCGCTCGCCCGGCCGCGGACCTCGACCAGCGCCACGTGGGCGATGGAACCGGCGGGGAGCGGGGTGGGCTGCCCGTAGGTGATCGCACCCGTGACCCGGGGCGGAGTGCCGCCCGACGGGGCGGGCCCGTGTGCGGCGCACCCGGCGCACAGGACGACACCGGCAAGAACGGCCATCAACGAACGGCGGTGCAGCATGCGAACCCCCTCTCGAACGGGACCGGGCACGGATTGAATATCAGGTAGTACATCCTTATCGTAAAGGCAAATTTGGCGCCGAGGCGGGGAGAGATCCTGCGCAACGCGCACTGAGACCAAGAGGATCACGATGAGACGACTCTACGACGATGCGCTGGCGACCATGGACTTCAGCCTCACGTGGCAGCACGGAGGCATCCGGCACACCGACGCGCTCCACGCCCCGCGCGTGAACTTCTGGCGGGACATCCTGCCGCCCGGCCTCTGCGAGCAGCTGGCCCGCGAACCCGGCCGGCGGTCCTTCACCTTCGACTACCCGGCCAACAAGGTGTTGCCGCCACGGACGCCGTCGCTGGTCCACCGGGTCAGCTCGGAACGGGTCCGGCGCGATCGCTTCCCCGGCATCACGATCGAGCCGCGCTATGGGCGGTTCTACCCGCGCGGCATCCTGCGCGGGGTGCCGGGCGTCTTCGAGGAGAACGTGCAACCGTTCCGCTGCGCGGCGCTCGCATCCGACGCGCTCGAGGCCGACCTCAACCACCCTCTGTCGGGCAAACCCCTGCGGCTGCGCGTGGACGTCCGCGAGGTGCGGCCGAAGTTCGAGGAGCACGGCGGGAGCAGCACCGACTGGCTGGAGCTCGCCGCGAGCGGCCCGGGCATGCAGGCGCGCGTCGACGGCCGGGCCACCGACTTCTTCGCGGGGAATCCTTTCGCGCGGGCCGACGAGCGCGAGGACGGGGACTTTTACGCGCGTCCCCGCTTCGTCGCCCACCTCGACGCGACGGCCGTCGGCGAGGTCGCGAGCCTCTACGGCCGGCTCATCCCGTCCGGGACCGATGTCCTCGACCTGATGGGCAGCTGGACCTCCCATCTCCCCGAGGGCCTCGATCTCAACTCGCTCGCGGTGCTCGGGATGAACCGCGCGGAGCTTGAGCGCAACCCGCGCGCCGGCGAACGCGTGGTGCACGACCTCAACCGCGACCCGCGCCTGCCGTTCGCGGCGGACCGGTTCGACGCGGTGGTGTGCACGGTTTCGGTCGAATACCTCACCCGGCCCTTCGAGGTTTTCGCGGAGACGGCCCGGGTGCTCAAGCCCGGCGGCGTCCTCATCGTCACCTTTTCGAACCGCTGGTTCCCGCCCAAGGCCATCCGGCTCTGGACCGAGCTGCACGAGTTCGAACGCGTCGGGTTGGTGCTTGAATATTTCCTGAAATCGGGTAAATATAGCGCGGTCGAGACGGTTTCGATGCGGGGTCTGCCGCGACCGGCGGACGACCCGTATTCCAATCAGTATCCCTGCTCCGACCCGCTGTACGCGGTCTGGGGCCGCAAAGAAGACGGATGATGCCCATCCGGGACACCGGACATCGCGTGGTTCTGGACCCGGGGTTGTTCCCCGGCAGCAACGATCGGTTCAAACGGCAGGTCGAATTTCTGCTCGAGATCGACCGGCTGAAGCACACCTTTCGCCAGACCCTCCTGCTCGACCGCAGTCGCCACGAAAACACCGTGGAGCATTCCTGGCACATCGCCGTTTCGGCCATGCTCTTCGCCGAGCACGCCGCCGGGGACGGCATCGACCTGGGCCGGGTGATCCGCATGCTGCTGCTGCACGACATCGTGGAGATCGACGCCGGCGACACGTACTGCTACGACGAGCGCGGCAAGCTCGATCAGCACGCGCGCGAAAGCCGGGCCGCCGACCGGCTCTTCGGTATCCTGGCGGAACCGCAGGCGGCCGAGTTCCGCGCGCTCTGGGACGAGTTCGAGGCGGCCGAGACGGACGAAGCGCGCTACGCGCACGCCATGGACCGCTTCCAGGCGTTCCTGCACAACTACGCCACCGAGGGGCAGATGTGGCGCGCCCACGGCATCCGCCGCGCCCAGGTGGTGGCGCGGATGCAGCCGGTCGAGCGCGGGGCGCCGCTGCTGTGGCGCACCGTCAGCACCCTCATCGACGACGCCGTCGGCCGGGGCTACCTGCTGCCCTGACATCGAAAAGGGTCATCGCATCCGACGACTGAGGGGATGCCCAAATATTCGAAGCACGAAGTCCGAAATTCGAAACAAATTCAAAATTCGAATTTCAAATGATCAAACCACGTTCGATATTTCAGTCGGTCGCCGGTTAGTTTTTTTTCGGATTTCGATATTCGATGTTAGAAATTAGCGCGCTGCGCTTAGCTACGGGATTTCGATGGCATCATACTCTGGAACCGAACCCGCCATTCACACTAAAAATCTGACCCGCATCTACCCTCTGGGCGGCAGCTCGGTCGTGGGGATCAGCGCCGTTGACCTCGCGATTGCGCCCGGCGAGCTGGTCGTCCTGAAGGGCAACAGCGGCTCGGGCAAGAGCACGCTCCTGGCGCTGCTGGCCGGGCTCGACCGGCCGACCTCGGGCGAGCTCGTCGTGGCCGGGCACACCCTCACCGGCATCCGCGAGGCCGAGCTGACCGGGTTTCGCCGCAACGTGGTCGGGATGGTGTTCCAGTCGTTCAACCTGCTGCCGACCCTGACCGTTCTGGAGAACGTGCTGCTGCCCGCGCTGCTCGCCGACCGGCCGGCGGAGCCCGCGCGGCGCAAGGCCGAGGAGCTGCTCGACTGGTTGGGCCTAACGCCGCGCCGCGGCCACTTCCCGGCGCAGCTCTCCGGGGGCGAGATGCAGCGCACCGCCATCGCCCGCGCGCTGATCAACGACCCGGCCCTGATCCTGGCCGACGAGCCCACCGGCAACCTCGACAGCCGCAACGGCCGGATGGTGATGGAGCTGCTGGCCGAGCTCAACCGCAGCTCGGGGCGCACGGTCCTGATCGCCACGCACAGCGAGCTTGCCGACTCGCTCGCCACGCGGCGGGTCTGCCTGAAGGACGGCACCCTCTCGGAACGCTCATGCGACGCCTGATCTTCTTCGCGCGGATCTTCACCGGGTTCAGCCTGCGCCACCTGCGCGGCCACGCCGGCCGCGCGCTGATCGTGGTCCTCGGGATCGCGCTCGGCGCGGCCGTCTTCACCAGCGTGCGGATTTCGGTTCACGCCTCGCTCGCCTCCTTCAGCCGCAGCATGGAGTTCTTCGCCGGCGCCGCCGAGCAGGTCCTGGTGCGGCCCGGGGGCTATGTCTCCGAAGAGGTCGTCCCGATCCTGCTCCGGCACCCGGCCGTCTCACGGGTCTCCCCCCTGCTCACCACCTACGTACGCCCGGCCCAGGACCGGCGGGACTCGTTCCTGCTGATCGGGATCGACCCGATCCTCGACCGGTCGTTCCGCCCGTGGCGCATCAGCGGCGGAGGGACGGGCCGGCGCGACCGCTGGGCGGATCTCATCCGCGAGCCCTACACCCTCATCCTGAGCGAGCCGTTGGCGCGCGAGCTGGGCGTTGCGCCCGGCGGCTGGGTGGACCTCGAGCACACGCGCGGCACGCGCGCCTTCCGCGTTCTGGACACCCTCGTCCCGGAGGGGCTGGCGCGGGTCGAGGGCGGGCGGGTCGCGATCACCGACATCGCGACCTTCCAGGAGTTCACGGGGCTCTTTGGGGTCGTGGACCGCGTTGATCTCATCTTTACGCCCGGGACCGGACCGGCTCAGCTCGACGAGCTGCTCGCGGTCCTGCCGGAGACCCTCGAGCTGCGCTCCCCGTCGGCCGCGCGCGACAGCGGCACCGCCATGATCCGGGCCTACCAGCTGAACCTCTCGGTCTTGAGCTTCGCCTCGCTGTTCGTCGGCATGTTCCTGGTCTACAGCCTGGTCGCGCTGAACGCGGCCGCGCGCCGCCGCGAGCTGGCCGTGATGCGCTCGCTCGGGGCCTCGCCCCGGCTGCTGTTCCGGCTCTTCCTGGCGGAGGGGGCGCTCTTCGGGCTGGCCGGGTGGCTGGTCGCGATCCCGCTCGGCACGCTCATGGTGCGCTACCTGCTGCACACCGTCAGCCAGACCATCTCGACTCTTTTCGTGCGGGTGCAGCCGGAGTCGCTGGCGCTCAGCCCCTGGGAGGTGCTCCTCAGTTTCGGGGTGACCGTGTCCGTGTCGGTGCTGGCGGCCTGGCAGCCGGCGCGCGAGGCCATGGGGGTCGCGCCCAAGGAGGCCATGGAGATGTCGCTGAGCGGGGCGCAGGGCCGCCGCTCGGCCGCGCGCCTCGCACTACCGGCGCTCGCCTGCATCGCGGCGTGCGTGCCGCTGTCCCTCCTGCCCGGGACGATGGGGGTCCCGCTCCCCGGCTACCTCGCGATCCTGCTGCTCTTCGTGGGGTTCTCGCTGCTCGCCCCGTGGATGCTGCAGGGCATGGGGCGCCTGCTCGCGCCCGGCCTGCGGCGCGCGGCCGGGGCGCCGGCCTACCTGGCCGGTCGCTACGTCTGGGCGAGCGGGACGCGGACCTCGGTCTCCGTGGGGGCGCTCATCACGGCGGTCGCCCTGTTCACGGCGCTGGTGATCATGATCCACAGCTTCCGGCACACCGTCGAGCTCTGGGTCCAGCAGACGGTCAGCGGCGATCTCTTTGTCACCAACAAGATGGGGCAGGTGAACCGGTTCCGGTTCCCGATCCCGGACGAGGTCATTGACGGCCTGCGCCGCCTTTGCCCCGAGGCGGACCAGGTCCCGAGCCGCCGCTACCAGCTGACGCGCGACGGCTTTCCCTACGAGTTCGAGGCGCTCGGCATGCAGACCTTCCTGCGGCACGGGGGCTTCGTCTGGCTGAGGGGAGACCCCGAAACGGTCCGGCCGATGCTGGAGCGCGGCGACGGAGTGCTCGTCTCGGAGGTGTTCGCCAACCGCACCGGCCTCTCGGTGGGGGAGCTCTTCAGCGCCTGGATCGAGGGCTCCCATGTGGAGCTCCCCGTCCTGGGGATCGTGCGCGACTACCGCACCGACGGCGGCATCGTCTTCTACTCCTGGGGCAGGTTCAAGGAGCGCTTCCACGACCCCAAGTGGAGCGGGGTGCGCTTCTACTTCAAGGACCGCTCCCAGGACGTGGAGGCGCAGGTCATGCGGCTGCGCAACGAGATCGTGCGGCGCTACGGGGACCGCCTCGACCTGATCGGCGGCAGGGACCTGCGCGAGTCCGTGCTGAAGATTTTCGACGAGACCTTCGCCGTCACGACCGTGCTGCTGGTCATCGCGCTCGCGGTGGCCGCGCTCGGGATCACCACGACGCTCTCGGTCCTCGTGCTCGAGCGCTCGCGCCAGCTGAACACGATGGCCGCCGTGGGGGCGAGTTTCGGCCAGATCCGCGCCATGATCTTCTGGGAGGCGGGCTTTCTGGTGGTGGCCGGGGAGGTCGCGGGCCTGGCCTGCGGCTTCATCCTCTCTTACCTGTTGGTGTACGTCATCAACCGGCAGTCGTTCGGCTGGACCTTCCTGTACACGGTCGACTGGGGCGCGCTCGCGCTCTCGTTGCCCCTGATCGTCGCTACCGCGCTCGTGGCGGCCGTGCCGGCCGCGCGCATGGTTTTCCGGGAACCGCCGGCGACGCTGCTGAGGGAACGCTGATGAACCGCCGCCGCACCCCACCGCGCCGAGTCCTGGCCGTCGCGCTCCTAGTGGTGCTGGCGCTCTGGGGTACGGCCGCCTCTGCGGCGGACGAGGCCGGGGGCTACCTGCAGGTCACCGGGCCCTGCGGGCTGGAGTTCCCGCGCGATCACGGCCCGCACCCGGGGTTCCGCACCGAGTGGTGGTACTACACCGGCAACCTGGTGACCGAGACCGGGCGGCGCTTCGGCTTCCAGCTGACGTTTTTCCGCCACCAGCTGACCCCGTTCGGGGCCTCGGCCGACTGGCCCAACCCGCACTCGGCCTGGCGCACGCGGCAGGTCTACCTGGCGCACGCCGCGGTGGCGGACATCTCCGGCAAGCGCCACCTGCAGTCGGAGCAGGCCTCGCGCGAGGCGCTCGGCATGGCCGGCTGGGTTCAGGACGGGGACGAGATGAAGGTCTTCGTGCGCGACTGGAGCGCCGTGATCCTGCCCGCGCGTCAGCGGCTGGAGGTCTCCGCGGACGGATTTTCGTTCCAGCTGGAGCTGACCCCCGCCAAGGACCCGGTGCGGCACGGCATCGACGGGTACAGCCGCAAGGGGGCGACAGCGGAGCGCGCCAGCTGCTACTATTCGATGCCCCGCCTGGAGACGACCGGCACGGTGACCCTCGCGAGTCAGCCGCCCATACCCGTCACGGGGGTGAGCTGGATGGACCACGAGTTCAGCACCGCCCCGCTTGAACCCGGCACCGTCGGCTGGGACTGGTTCAGCATCCAGCTGGCCGACCGCAGCGAACTCATGATCTACCTGCTCCGGCGCGAGGACGGCAGCCTCGACCCGGTCTCGAGCGGCACCTACATCGACCCGCTCGGCGTCCCGCGCCACCTCGAGCGCGGCCGCTTCGAGGTCGACGTGCTGGACTCCTGGAGGAGCAAGCGCACCGGCGCCGTCTACCCGTCCGTCTGGCGGGTCAAGGTCCCGCTGGCCGGGATCGACGTGGTCGTGTCGTCCAACCTGCCGGACCAGGAGATGCGGCCGGCCGACCTCACCGGGATCACCTACTGGGAAGGCAGCGTCGCCGCCAAGGGGACCAAGGGCGGCGGCGCGATCGAAGGCCAGGGGTAC
This sequence comes from uncultured delta proteobacterium, assembly GCA_963791285.1. Taxonomy (GTDB): domain Bacteria; phylum Desulfobacterota; class Desulfobacteria; order Desulfobacterales; family SpSt-501; genus SpSt-501. Next base: position 65,881 of record CAWBSC010000002.1, on the reverse strand, counting down.
GTGGAGCTGACCGGCTACGCCCGTCCCCTCGAGGAGCTGAAATGAGCGCGCGGCCCGGCGGGACAACCGACATGGGACCCATCATCGACGTCCAGCATCTCTTCAAACGCTACCAGGAGCTGACGGCCGTGGACGGCATCTCGTTCGCGGTTCCGCGCGGGGAGTTCTTCGGCCTGCTCGGCCCGAACGGGGCGGGCAAGACCACCACCATCCGCATGCTCTACGGGTTCACGCCGCCGACCCGCGGGGTCATTCGCATCTTCGGCATGGAGATCACGCGCGACTGGCGCCGGATCAAAATGCGCATGGGCGTCTGCCAGCAGGACAACACGCTCGACCCGGACCTGACGGTCGAGCAGAACCTGCTCGTCTTCGCCGGGTACTTCGGCATCCGGGCGCGCGAGGCCCGGGACCGGGCCCGCGAGTTGCTCGAGTTCTTCGCCCTGTCCAACCGGCGCGCGGCCAAGGTCATGGACCTCTCCGGCGGCATGATCCGGCGGCTCACCCTGGCCCGCTCGCTGATCAACCGGCCGGAGCTCCTGATCCTGGACGAACCCACCACGGGGCTCGACCCGCAGTCGCGCCACCAGGTCTGGGATCGTCTGGAAAAGCTCAAGGCGAGCGGCCTCACCGTGGTCCTGACGACGCACTACATGGAGGAGGCCAGCCGCATGTGCGACCGGCTGGTGATCGTGGACCACGGCCGCATCCTGGTCGAGGGCAGCCCTGCGGAGCTGATCCTCAAACACGCCGGCCGTAGCGTGATCGAAGTCGGCGGCCCCGACCAGGCCCTGCGCGACTACCTCCGGGCGAGCGGGATGCCGCACGACGACCTCGGCCGGCGCCTGATCCTCTACACCCCGGACGGCGACGAGCACGCCGCCGCGGTGCGCGAGAGATTCTGCAACGAGACCTGCACCTTCCGCAGCGGGACGCTCGAAGACGTGTTCCTGCGCCTGACGGGGCGCGAATTGAGAGACTGAGCGATGAATAGGTCCCATAGGACGCATAGGACATATTTTTCAGCAATCTGGAGGCTGGAGCCGGAACGCACATGATCCAACTGGACGCCATATCCTGGCGCTTCGTGAAGGTCTGGCAGCGCAACTTCGTCACCTTCCAGAAAATCTGGAAGATCAACTTCATCACCCCGCTGCTCGAGCCGCTGCTGTTCGTGGCGGCCTTCGGGCTGGGGTTCGCCGGGTTGGTCGGGGAGGTGCGCTACGGCGGGGCCGAGATGGGCTACACCGCCTTCATCGCGCCGGCGCTGATCGCGAGCGCCGTGATGAACAACGCGTTCTTCGAGACGACTTACGCCTCCTTCGTGCGCATGTACTACCAGAAGACCTTCGACGGCATGCTGGCGACCCCGCTGTCGATCGAGGAGATCATCCTGGCCGAGATCGTCTGGAGCGCCAGCAAGGCCGCCGCGGCCGCAGCGATCATGCTGGCCGTGCTGAGCCTGTTCGGGTACGTGGCCTTTCCCGCGGGCCTGCTGGCCGTGCCGCTCGCCTTCCTCGGCGGGGTCGCCTTCGGCGCGATCGGCCTGTTCTTCACCGGCATCATCCCCACCATCGAGATGTTCAACCTGCCTATCTTCCTGTTCGTGACCCCGATGTTTCTATTCAGCGGGACCTTTTTCCCCGTGTCGAACCTGCCCATGTGGGCCAAGCCCGCGGCGTTCGCCTTTCCGCTCTATCACCTGGTCGAGCTGACGCGGCTCGTCTGCCTCGGCCGCTGCGAAACGGTGCCGGCGCTCAGCCTCGCCTACCTCGTCCTGTTCGCGTTCCTCTTCACGGCGCTGGCCCTCATGTGCATGCGCCGCCGGCTGATCAAGTGATACGCGATTCTCGATGCTGGATACCGGGTCCTTGATTCGAAGCGACTGTTGCATCCGGTTACGCGCATCGAGAATCGCGTATATAGGCTCAGAGGAAAATGCAGTGACAAACGAGAGGAGGGGTATGGGACGCTCTCGTAGAATGGCCGTTACGGCCGGCCTCCTTTTCGGCCTCCTCTCCGCGGTTTCGGCAGCGTCCGAGACGCCGCCGTCCCTTGCCGCGGACCTCTTCTTCCAGCGCCTGACCCGCATGTTGTCCGGGGTCTCCGCGACCCCGTTGCGGGTCTGGTCTTCCGGCGCTGACATCTTCTTCGAGTCGACCGAGCTCCGCCTGCCGGCCGGCGTGCTCTCGTTCGCGGGCCGGCTCACCGTGGACCCGTCCGGCGCCGGGTTCGAAGGCGTTCTCGAACGCCTGGCGGTAGACGGCCGGCAGCGGCTCGACCTCGGGCGCCCGACCCGCATTCGCGGGGCCCCCGACGGGACTCTCGCGATCGAGGGGTTCGAGGCGTCCGGGCCCCTGGGGGAGTTCGCCGGCGAGGGGACCCTCGGCCCGGACGGCCGACTCGAGGTCTCCGGCCGCATGGGCGCGGTCGACCTGCGCGCCTTCGGGCTGCTGTTCGGCGACGAGCCGATCGCCCCCGGCCGCCTGACGGCGACACTGACCGTCTCCGGGGCGCAGGACGCCGCCGACGTGCGCGCCGACGGCAGCCTGGACCCGGGAGGGGGCCTGCCGCCGGTCGAGGCGGTCGAGTTGCGGGCGCGGTGGTCCGGCGGCACCCTGGAGATCGTCAGCTGCGACGGGCGGCTCGGCGGCTCGCCCTTCCGGCTGTCCGGGCGGGCGGAACACCTCCTGGATTTCCAGGCGGCGGGGAGGGTCGACCTGTCCATGGAAGGCGACCACCTCCTGCTCTATCGCACCGAGGAGGTGCTGCTGCGCGGCGACGCCGACCTGCGGCTGAGCGGCCCGGCCGCCCGGCTCGCGCTCTCCGGCCGGGTCGCGCTCACCGAGGGCCACTACGAGGGCCGCCTGTCGGTCCCGGACGGCATGAGCGGCCTGCTCGCGAAAACGGCCGGCAACGCCCGCCGCCTGGGGCTCTTTGCGCTGCGCGCGTGGCCATGGCGGGACATGACCCTGGATGTGAAGGTGACCACCGCCGCCGCGCTGCAGGTCGCCACCCCTGCGGCGCGGATCGCGGCGCGGCCGGACCTGCGCCTCGCAGGTACCGGGGCGGCCCCGGTGTTGCTCGGGCGGGTCGACTTCGATCCCGGCATTCTGCACCTGCCCGGCGGCCGTCTGGACGTCAGCGCCGCCGTCCTGCGCTTTCAACGGCCGGACCCCGACCGCCCCACGCTCGAGATCGTCGGCTCGGGCCGCCTGCAGGGCTACGAAGTCACGGCCGTGGCCGAAGGGCCCTACGACGAGCCCCGGGTGACCCTTTCCTCCTACCCGGTGCTGGCCAACGACGAACTGGTGCTGCTGGTGCTGACCGGGCAGAACCCGCGGGCACCGCGGCCGAGCGATGCCGAGACGTCGCGCGGCCTCAACGTGGCGGTCGCGCTGGGCAAGGACATGCTTGCGCGCTTCGGCGGCACGGGGCGCGGGACCGAAACCACCCAGTCGGTCATGGACCGGTTCGACGTCGAGGTGGGCCGCGGCGTCACGCGCACGGGAGACGAGACCGTGCGCGTGTTCTTCCGGGTGGCCCACGGGGTGGTGCAGCCGCAGGACACGCTCTTCCTGACGGGCGAAAAAGACGTTTTCGGCTACTACAACGGCGGGGTGAGGATTGTCTTCCGGTTCCCCTAACGGCCGGCGATCGGCGGCCATGGCGCTCCTGCTCGTGGTGCTGGTGCTGGCCGCCCCCGTGCATGGCGCAACCGGCCTTGCGGACGCGCATCCCGACGATGTGAGCTTCACGGGGAACACCGGCAAGAGCGACGGATTCCTGCGCCGGGCCGCGGACGACGAGCTCGCGCGCTATGCGACCGGCGCCCGCCGCCCGGCCGACATCGACGACGCCGCCTTCCGGATGGAGCAGGCCTACCGCCGCGACGGGTACGCCTTCGCCCGCGTCAGCTACGAGATCCCGGTCCCGGGCGGGCCCGCGGTCGTCTTTCGCGTCGACGAGGGTCCGCGCGTGACCGTCGACCGGGTCGGGATCGAGGGCAACCGGGTGGTGGACCGCGACGTCATCCTGGGTCTCCTGCGCGGGGAGCACTCCGTGCTGCTGTACGGCGAGCGTTTCCCTTTCGTCCGCGCCGGGATCGAGTCCGCCGTCGCCGCGCTGAGGGACATCTACGCCGAGCGCGGCTACCTGGATGCCGTCGTCGACGAGCCGGGTTACGCGTTCCGTGCGGGCGACTCGCTCGTGGACATCACCATCGCCATCCGCGAGGGCCCGCCCTACCGCGTGCGCCGGTTGAACGTCGCGGGCGACCCCCCGCCGGAGGCGCGCGACCCGCTGGCCCGCCTGGAGCGGGACACGGTCGAACGCCCTTACACGCCCCGCCTGAAGCTGGTTCTGCGGTCCCAGGCCGTCGAGATCATGGGGGGGCTCGGCTACCCGGACGCGCACGCGACGGTGAGTTCCGCGACGCCCGACGGCCCGGGGCCGGTCGACCTCACGCTCAGCATCGACCCCGGCCCCCTGGTGGTCGTCGAATCGGTCCGGGTGGAGGGGGTGCAGCGCACGCGGGAGAGCTTCATCCGCGAGCGCCTGAAGCTGCGGCCGGGCGACCGGTACGACCTGGGGCTCGAAAAGCAGAGCACCGCCGACCTCTTCAAGTCGGGCGCCTTCCGGCGGCTCGAGGTCGGCCTCGACCCCACGGCCGACCCTGCGCGCCGCGTCCTCGTGGTCAAGGTGGAGGAGGCCGAGAGCCAGGAGGTGTACGTCGAACCCGGGTACGGGTCCTACGAGGGGCTGCGCGCCAAGGCCGGCTACCGCCGCAAGCACCTGCTGGGCACGGCGCTGTCGTGGAACTCGGAGGCGACCGGCTCGCTCAAGTACCTGGGCGCCGCGAGCACGCTGAGCGATCCCTTCTTTCTCGGAGCGGACCTCAAGGCCGACCTCACCGGCTTCGCGCAGCGCCGCGAAGAGCCCGCGTTCACGCGCCGGGATCTCGGCGGCAGCTTTTTCGTGACCCGCGAGCTGAGCCGCAGCCTCACCCTGTCGACCGGCTACACGCTGCGCAGCACCGACCTCTCGGAGCTGGGATCCGAGCTCGAGTCGGACGACTCGCGGGAGGATTACGATCTTTCGAGCGTCAAGGTCCAGGCCACCTACGACACGCGCAACGACCTGCTCTACCCGTCCGCGGGGCAGCGCAGCTTCGCCGCGGTCGAGCAGGCCGAGGGCTGGCTGGGCGGCGACGTCAACTTCACCCGGGTGACCCTGGGCAGCCGCCTGTTCGTGCCTCTGCCCGGGGCGGTCGTGCTCGGCCTGCGCTACGACACCGGCCTCATCATCCCGGGGCGCGGGGACATCAACGTCCCGTTGGCCGAGCGCTTCTTCAACGGCGGCGAGAACACGGTGCGCAGCTTCAAGCAGGACCGCCTGGGGCCCCGCGACGCCTCGGGCAAGCCTGCCGGGGGGCTGGGCACCAACGTGCTCAGCGTCGAGCTGCGCCGCCGCCTGGTCGAGAATTTCACCGGCAGCCTGTTTGCGGACCTGGGCAACGTCGCACCCAACCGCACCCGGGGGGAGGACGGCGAGGGGGCATTCCGCACTCGCAACCAATTGATCTCGGACACCCTGGGGGACTTCTTCCGCGGCTTCCGGCCGGCCCTCGGGTTCGGGCTCCAGTACCAAACCCCGGTCGGCCCGGCGCGCCTGGACATTGCCTTCAACCCGGACCGGGACGACCAGCGCGACGAGGATGTCTGCGTCGTTCACTTCAGTCTCGGCATGGCCTTTTGACCGGTCGTTGAAAACCGGCGTCTCGGGCCGTGATCCGGCGTTGCGCGCCCTTTGGCCGTGCTCACATACCGACGTGTATGCTGCGCCGGCCAAAGGGCGCGCGCCTTGGCTGACGGCCCGATACTTGGTTTTCGACGACCGGTTGAATCGACGCGGCCGGAATGTGCCCTTCAGGCGGGCGTTTCCGTTCTCGCCAGGAGTCGACTAAGGTCCTGCCCTGTTACGTGCCGAGGCCACAAGTTGTCATTGACTTTAGACCGCAGGGAGTTAAACTGAGACGGGTTGCGACACCTGGAATTTGCGGAGGCGGTCCGGCGGCAGCGGTGCCGCTTTTTTTGGGCCGCATCCCCGACGACACTATCGGACACGATGAAAAAGAGAATCCTGATCCTGGCCGTTCTGGCCCTCGTGGCGGTCGTGGCGGTCCTCGGCGGCATCAAGGGGCTGCAGATCGACCGCATGATCGCGCACGGCAAGCAGATGGTGCCCCCGGCGGAAGCGGTGACCACCGCGCCGGCCGTCCGGCAGAGCTGGGAGTCCGTGTTCACGGCCGTGGGCTCGCTCGCGGCGGTCCAGGGCGTGACCGTCTCGGCCGAACTGACCGGCAAGGTCGCTCAGATCGCCTTCACGCCCGGCAGGTCTGTCAAGGCGGGCGATCTGCTCGTGCAGCAGGACACCTCCTCGGAGGAAGCGCAGCTGCGCTCCGCGGAGGCCGGTGCCGCCCTCGCCCGGCTCAACCTCGAGCGCCTGGGCAAGCTCCTGGTCGAGAACACCATCGCACAGTCGCAGTTCGACAACGCCGAGGCCGCCTACAAGCAGGCCATCGCGCAGGCGGACGCCATCCGCGCCACCATCGAGAAGAAGACCATCCGCGCCCCGTTCTGCCGGGCGCCTGGGCATCCGCCTGGTCAACCTCGGCCAGTGATCAACGAGGGCAAGCCGATCGTCTCGCTCCAGTCGCTGGACCCGATCTATGCCGACTTCTCCCTGCCGCAGCAGGACCTGGCGCAGCTCAAGACCGGGCATGCCCGTGCGCGTGACGACCGACGCGCTGCCGGGGGAGGTGGTTCAAGGCACGCTCACCGCGATCAATCCCGACCTCGACGCCGCCACGCGCAGCGTGCGCGTCCAGGCGACGTTCGCCAACCCGGACGAGCGCCTGCGGCCGGGCATGTTCGTCAACGTGTCGAGGTGCTGCCTGCCGGGGAGCAGGCAGGTGCTGGTGATCCCGGCCACGGCCGTCCTGAGCGCGCCCTACGGCGACTCGGTCTTCGTCGTCGAGGACCGGGTCGAACCGGCCGGCGGGCCGCCGGGCAAGGTCGTGCGGCAGCAGTTCACGCAGCTCGGGGACACGGCGGGCGATTTCGTGGCCGTGGACTCGGGCCTCAAGGCGGGCGAGACGGTCGTGAGCACCGGCATCTTCAAGCTGCGCAACGGCATGGCGGTGATCGAGAACAACGACCTGGCGCCCGAGATCGAGCTGCACCCCGAGCCGTCCGAGGAACTGACCGTGAAATCCTTCACCGATCTGTTCATCCGCCGGCCCGTGCTCGCGCTGGTGGTGAACCTGGTGATCCTGATCGCCGGGCTTCCAGGCGATCCGCTCGCTCAGTCGTCCGGCAATACCCGCGCAGCGACAACGCCGCGGTGACCGTCACCACCGTCTATGTGGGCGCCAGCGCCGACCTGGTGCGCGGCTTCATCACCACGCCGCTGGAGCGCGCCATCGCCGCCGCCGACGGCATTGACTACATCGAGTCCAGAGCAGCACAGCTCGGCCTGTCCACCATCACCGTCCGCCTCAAGCTCAACTACGATCCGAACAAGGCGCTCGCGGAGATCAGCTCGAAGGTGGACCAGGTGCGCAACGACCTGCCGCCCGAGGCCGAGGTGCCGATCATCAACGTCAGTCCGCCGACTCCCAGTTCGCCGCCGCCTACCTGAGCTTCACCTCGGACATCCTGGAGGCGAACCAGATCACCGACTACCTGGTGCGCATCGTGCAGCCGCGCCTTTCCGCGCTCGGAGGGCGTGCAGCGCGCCGACATCCTGGGCGGCGCGCACCTTCGCCATGCGCATCTGGCTCAAGCCCGACCGCATGGCGGCGCTGACATCAACCCGGCCCAGGTCCGCGAGGCGCTGGCCGCCAACAACTTCCTCTCGGCCGTCGGGCAGACCAAAGGCTCGCTGGTGCAGGTGAACCTCAGCGCCAACACCGACCTGCGCTCGGTGGAGGAGTTCCGCAACCTCGTCGTCCGCGCAGTCCGGCGACAACCGGTCGTGCGGCTGCGCGACGTGGCCGACGTGGTGCTCGGCGCCGAGGATTACGACACCGGAGGTGCGGTTCTGGCGGGCCAGACGGCGGTGTTCATGGGCATCTGGCCGCTGCCCAATGCCAACTCGCTGGACGTGATCAAGCGGGTCCGCGCCGAGATGGCGCTGATCCAGAAGGAGCTGCCGACGCGGCCTGACAGGCGCGATCGCCTACGACGCCACCAAGTACATCGAGACGCCATCCACGAGGTGCTGAAGACGCTGAGCGAGACGCTGCTGATCGTGGCCATCGTCATCTTCCTGTTCCTCGGCTCGCTGCGCTCGGTGCTGGTCCCGCTGGTGGCCATCCCGATCTCGCTGATCGGCGCCGTCTTCCTGATGCAGGTGTTCGGGTTCACGCTCAACCTGCTCACGCTGCTGGCCATCGTGCTGTCGGTCGGGCTGGTGGTGGACGACGCCATCGTGATCGTCGAGAACGTCGAGCGCCACGTCCGCGAGGGCCAGTCGCCCCTGCAGGCGGCCCTGCTGGGCGCGCGCGAGCTGGTCAGCCCGGTCATCGCCATGACCATCACGCTGGCGGCGGTCTATGCGCCCATCGGCCTGCAGGGCGGCCTGACCGGGTCGCTGTTCCGCGAATTCGCCTTCACGCTGGCCGGGGCGGTGTTCATCTCCGGCGTCGTCGCCCTCACCCTCTCGCCGGTCATGTCCTCCAAGCTGCTCGACGCCGGGCGCGAGGAGCACGGGCTGACCGGCCGGATCAACCGCGACTTCGACCGCTTCGCGCCGGGCCTACGGCCGCGTGCTGGACGCGACGCTCTCCGCCCGCCCGGCGGTCTATATCGTCTGGGCTGGTCGCTGAGCCTGCTGGCGATCCCGATGTTCATCATGGCGCCCAAGGAACTCGCGCCCGACGGAGGACCAGGGCTTTGTCATGGGCATCGTCGAGGCGGCGGCCGATGCGACGATTGACCAGACCACCTTCTACACCGACGCGGTCAACCGCGAGTTGTTGAGCGTGCCGGAGGCGGAGCAGACCTTCCAGATCACCTTCCCGGACAACGGGTTCGCCGGCCTGGTGCTCAAGCCCTGGGGCGAGCGCAAGCGCACCGTCTTCCAGATCATGCCGGAGGTGCAGGCCAAGGTCAGCAGCATCCCGGGCATCCGCACGCTTTGCCGCCACGCCGCCCGCGCTGCCCGGCGGCGGGCAGTTCCCGGTCGAGTTCGTCATCGGCGCCACGGCCGAGCCGGAGACGATCCTGAAGTTCGCCGCAGCAGTTGCAGACGAAGGCCGCCGCCAGCGGCATGTTCGCCTTCCCGCCGATCATTGACACCAAGATCGACCAGCCGGAGTCGGAGCTGGTGATGGACCGCGACAAGGTGGCCGCGCTGGGCCTCAACATGGCGACGGTCGGCGCGGACCTGGCGACGCTGGTGGGCGGCAACTTCGTGAACCGCTTCAGCCTCGACGGCCGCAGCTACAAGGTGATCCCGCAGATCAAGCGCATCGAGCGCCTCAACGCCAGACCAGCTCGAGAGCACCTACGTCAAGGGGCCGAACGGCCAGTTGGTGCCCCTGAGCACCTTCGCCACGCTGAACAAGAAAGACCGGCCCGCGCTCGCTCAACCGCTTCCAGCAGTTCAACGCGGTCAAGATCAGCGGCGTCGCCATCCGCCCGCTCGACGAGGCGCTGCGCTTCCTCGAAACGGAGGCCGCGAAGATCCTGCCCAAGGGCTACAAGCTCGACTACACCGGCGAGTCGCGCCAACTGCGCGTCGAAGGCAGCAAGTTCCTGCCGGCCTTCAGGCTGGCGCTGGTCCTGATCTTCCTGGTGCTGGCCGCCCAGTTCAACAGCTTCCGCGACCCGCTGATCATCCTGCTCGGCTCGGTGCCGCTGGCCATGTTCGGCGCGCTGGTCTTCAGCTTCCTCAAGATGCCCGGCCCGAACATCGCCTTCTTCACCAACGGCTGGACCACCACCCTGAACATCTACTCCCAGGTCGGCCTGGTCACCCTGGTCGGCCTGGTCTCCAAGAACGGCATCCTCATCGTCGCAGTTCGCCAACGAGCTCCAGCGCAGCGGCCTGCCCAAGCTCGCAGGCCGTGCGCGAGGCCGCCCTGATCCGCCTGCGCCCGGTCCTGATGACCAGCGCCGCCACCATCTGCGGCCACTTCCCGCTGACGCTGGTCACCGGCGCCGGCGCCGCGGCGCGGAACTCGATCGGCATCACCATCGTCGCCGGCATGGCGCTCGGCACCCTCTTCACCCTGCTGGTGATCCCCTCCATCTACGTCCTGATCGCCAAGCACCACGCCCGCGCGGCGGCCGGCGAGCCGGCCGGCACACCGGCCCCCGCCGCGGCCGCCTCGACATAGGGGACGAAAAGGACTAAAGGGACCCAAAGAACCCAAACACCAAACACCAAACACTTAAAACTTAACACCTAACACCAAACACATTCATCCTACCCATGGAGGAATTATGGGCAAGCGCGTGATGTCACTCGTTCTGGCCGGCGTTCTGGTGCTCGGAGGGGCCGGGTTTGCCGCCGCGGCATCGAAGCTGATCGTGTACACGTCCATGAAGGAGTCGCTGATCGGGCAGCTGCGCGAGGCGTTCATCAAGAAGCACCCCGACGTCGACCTCGACTACCAGTCGGCCGGCGCGGGCAAGCTGATGGCCAAAATCGCGGCCGAGCGCGAGTCCGGCAAGATCCTGGCCGATGTCCTCTGGACGAGCGAAGTGCCCGACTTCTACCAGCTGCGCGAGCAGGGCATCCTCGAAAAATACGTCTCCCCCGAAGTGAAGAACACCGTCAACCCGCTCGACGATTTTGACGGGTCCTTCACCCCGGCGCGCCTCGGCACCCTCGGCATCGCCTACAACACGCGCTTCATCAAGGAGCCGCCCAAGAGCTGGCAGGACCTCTTCAAGCCGCCGTTCAAGGGCGCCTTCGGCATCGCCAACCCCGGCGCTTTCCGGCACCGCCTACGTGAGTGTGGCCATGCTCGAGAAGGCCTTCGGCTGGGAGTACTTCCAGAAATTGAAGGCCAACGGCGCCAAGATGGGCAAGGGCTCCGGGCAGGTGGTGGACGACACGGCCTCGGGCGACCTCGTCGCGAGCCTCGCGGTGGACTACATCACCAACGACAAGATCGAGAAGGGCGCGACCCTGGCGCTGGTCTACCCGCCGGAGGTGCTGGCCATCCCGAGCCCGGTCGCGATCTTCAAGGGAACGCCCAACCTGGAGGCCGCCAAAAAGTTCGTGGACTTCCTGCTCTCCAAGCAGGGCCAGGAGATCATCGTGCAGGAGGGCACGCTGCCGGTGCGCACCGACGTGGTCGTACCGGCCAAGTTCGGCCTGCCCAGCCCGGATGAGGCCGTGAAGCGCGCCATCAAGGTCGACTACCTCAAGATGACGGCCGATAAGGAAGCGACCATCAAGAAGTTCACCGACATCATGCAGGGAAAATAAACGGCCCGTCGGGCCGTTTATTTTGACACCAGGGAAGGGGTCGGGGGCATCGGTCCGCGGCCCCTTTGTATGCGGGGGATCGGGATGGCCGACATACGGCTTGAGGGAGTCAGCAAGTCCTACGGCAAGCATGCGGTGCTGAACGGTTTGTCGCTCGACGTGCGGCACGGGGAGTGTTTCACCCTGCTCGGGCCCTCGGGGTGCGGCAAGACCGTGCTGCTGCGCCTGATCGCCGGCTTCGAGAAGCCCGACGGGGGGGGTATCCGCATCGGCGCGCGCACGGTGTCGGACCCCGGTGCGGGAATCAACGTGCCGCCCAACGAGCGCGACCTCGGCGTCGTCTTCCAGGACTACGCCGTCTGGCCGCACATGACCGTCTTCGACAACGTCGCGTACCCGCTGAAGCTCGCCAAGGTCCCGGCCGTGGAGCTGCGCAGCCGGACGCTGGAGGCGGTCGCGCTGGTGAACCTCGGCGGCCTGGAGGAGCGGCTGCCCTCGCAGCTCTCGGGCGGGCAGCAGCAGCGGGTCGCGCTGGCGCGGGCCCTCGTGGCGCGGCCCAGCCTCATGCTCCTGGACGAGCCGCTCTGCAACCTGGATGCGAACCTGCGTGAGGAGATGCGCTTCGAGATCAAGGCGCTGCAGAAGCGCCTGGGCATCACGATCCTCTACGTGACCCACGACCAGGAGATCGCGCTTGCCATTTCGGACCGCGTCGCGATCATGGACGAGCAGGGCCGCATCCGTCAGGTCGGGACCCCCGAGGAGATCTTCGAGCACCCGGTCGACCGCACTCGTCTTCCGCTTCATGGGGATGGCGAACTTCCTGCCCGTGGAGCGGACGGGCGCGGGGTTGAGCCTGCCGGGAAGCGGCCGGCCCTTCCCCTGGGCGACGGCGCCGCCGGGCGCGGCCGCCCGCTGGCTGGCCGGTTTCCGGCCCTCGGATGTGCGCATCGCCCGCGACGGCGACGGGTTGACCTGCCGGGTCCGGCGCGCGAGTTTCCTGGGCGCCATGATGGACTACCTGATCGAGGTGGACGGCAGCCTCTTCCGCACCCAGGTGGAGACGCACGAGGCGCTCGCGCGCGGCCTGGTCTTCGGCGAGATGGAGGAATGCCGGGCCGTTTTCAAGGGCCTGCACTGGTTCGAAGACGGGGAAGCGGCGGAGGCGGCCCGATGAGCACGGGGAAGGGGGGCTTCGCGAGCGGCTTCGGCGCGGCCGAGATGCTGCTGACCATGTCCGTCGGCATCCTGGTGATGGTGGTCGCCGTCCCGGTCCTGGTCATCTTTTTCAACGCCTTCTGGGTGAACGGCCAGTTCAACCTGGTCGACATGCTCAAAGTCCTGGGCGAACCCGACACCTACCGGGCTCTGCTCAATTCACTCTTCATCGCCTCCGGAGTCACCGTCATGAGCACGGCGGTCGGCACCTTCTTCGCCTGGCTCGTGACGCGCACCGACCTGCCCTTGAAGGGGACGATGAAGGTGCTCTTCCTGGTGCCGTTCATGCTGCCCTCGTTCATCGGGGCGCTGGCCTGGAAGATGCTCCTCTCCCCGCGCGCCGGCTATATCAACCGCTTCTGCATGGACGTCCTGGGTTTCAGCGGGCCGGTCTTCGACATCTACAGCTTCACCGGGATCATGGCCGTCGAGACCATGTATCTCTTCCCGTTCGTCTTCATCCAGGTCTGCGGCGCACTCGAACGCATGGATCCGACGCTCGAGGAGTCGGCGCGCATCTCGGGCGCGGGGCTCTTCACCATCACGCGCAAGATCACCATCCCGCTCGTGCTGCCGAGCATCCTCTCGGGCGCGCTGCTGATCATGCTTTACTCCATGGCGCACTTCGGCACGGTCGCGGTGCTGGGCATCGAGATCGGGATCTTCAACATCCCGACCCTGATTTACGAGAAGATCCACCAGAGCGCGGGCAGCTTCGCCTCGATCCGCACCGGGACGGTGCTCGCAACCATCCTGGTCGTCACGGCCGCGCTCATCATGACCGTCCAGAACCGGGTCCTCAGCCGCGGGCGCTACCAGATCATCGCGGGCAAGAGCTTCCGGCCGCTCGAGATCAAGCTGCGCGGCCTGCGCGTCCCGATTCTGTGCCTGTGCATCGGCTACATCGCCTTCACGATCCTGCTGCCCGCGGCCACGATCTTCCTCGTGGGCACCCTGAAGACCTACGGCCTGCCGTTTACCGCCGAGAACATGACGCTGCACAATTACACGTACATCCTCTTCGGCTGGAAGCTCACGCGCGACGCCATCTGGAACAGCGTGAGCCTCGGGCTCGCGGCCGCGCTGATCACGATGTTCGCCGGGGTGATGATCTCCTACGTCATCGTGAAGATGAAGGTGCGGGGCAAGGGTATCCTCGAGTTTCTGGGCATGCTGCCCTTCTCGGTGCCGGGGTCGGTCATCGCGCTCGGCGTGATCCTCACCTGGAGCGGGAAGTTCGGCATCAACATCTACAACAGCGTCTGGATCATCCTGGTGGCCTACATCGCGCGCTACATGGCCTTTTCGCTGAAGGCCAACTCGGCTGCGCTCGAACAGGTGCACGACTCGCTCGTCGAGGCGGCGCGGGCGTCGGGCGCCACCATGGGCCAGGCGCTGCGCGACATCCTGCTGCCGCTCGTGCGGCCCGGGATGCTGGCGGCCTTCTTCCTCATCTTCCTGCCGGCCCTGCGCGAGCTGACGGTTTCGGTGCTGCTCTACGGCCCGACCACCCGCACCATCGGGGTTGCGATCTACACCCTGAACGAGGACGGGGAGACCGTCTACTCGGCGGCGCTGGCCGGGATCGCGCTGCTGATCATCGTGACCGGGCAGACGGTTATCGGCCGGTTCACGCGGACGGTCAGGTGATGGAAAACTTCGTCTCAGGCCGATGTTCCGGCGTTGCGCGACATTCTTCGTGGATTGCTTCCAGCAGACTGGGCCGAGTATGCTGACGCAGCCGCAAAAGGCCGCTGCGGCCTTAGGCTGAGGCCTGATACTCGTTTTCATGAAGGGGCACGTTTGAGAGCCGCTGTCATGGCGTATATTCGGTTGGAGAACGTGACGAAGCGCTTCGGGGCGGTGGTCGCCGTGAACGACCTCACTCTGGGGATCGAGAAGGGGGAGTGCTTCTCCATGCTCGGCCCCTCGGGATGCGGCAAGACGACGACCCTGCGCATGGTGGCCGGCTTCGAGGACCTGGACGAGGGCGAGATCCACGTGGGCGAACGGCTGCTCTCCTCGCGCCGTCGCAATTACTACCTGCCGCCCGAGCGGCGCGACTTCGGCATGGTGTTCCAGGCCTTCGCGGTCTGGCCGCACCTGTCCGTCTACGAGAACGTGGCCTTCCCGCTGCGCGTCCGCCGGCTGGAGCGCTCGGAGATCGAGCGGCGCACGCGCGAGGCGCTGACGCACACCAACCTGCTCGCCGACGCCGCCAAGAGCCCCGAGGAGCTTTCGGGCGGCGGCAAGCAGCGCATCGCGCTCGCCCGGGCCCTCGCGATCAACCCGGACGTCATGCTGCTCGACGAACCGCTCTCGAGCCTGGACCCGCACCTGCGCGAGGAGATGCGCTTCGAGATCAAGGACCTCCAGCGCACCTTCGGCTTCTCGATCCTCTACGTCACCCACGACCAGTCCGAGGCCATGGCGCTGTCCGACCGCATCCTGGTCATGAACCTGGGGGTCGTGCAGCAGGTGGGGACCCCGCTCGAGGTCTACCAGCGGCCGGCCAACCGCTTCGTCTTCGGGTTCATCGGGCTGTCGAACTTCCTGGACGTGCGCTTCGACGGCGGGGCGTCCGGCCTGGACGGGCTGCCGGAGGCGCCGGCGGAGCTGAAGGCCACCGGCCGCGCGGTCCTGGCCAGCCGCCCCTCGGAGATCGACTTCGCGGCCGACGGAGGGGTGCGCGGGGTCGTCACGCGCTGCGCCTACCTGGGGGAGATCATCGACTACCGGGTGGACGTCGGCGGCCAGGAGGTGCGTGTCCAGAAGGGCCGCCGCACGGCCGGCCCGCGCGCGGGTGAGCCCTGCGGCCTGATCTTCACGCGACCGACGTGGTACGAGCACGAGGGGTGACGCTCGATACTCGATTCAAGCGAGAGTGATATGGCTTGTTCGCAGCCGACGGAACTTTCCAGGGTTCAAGGTTAGGTATAAAGAGTTCAGGGTTCAGGAGATCCCCGGGGGGATGCGCATAGGTCCGCCGGCCTCCCCCACGGGCGATCCCGGCCAGGCGCGACCAGAACCCGGGTGCCGCCGTTTTTTTCCGAACCCTGAACCCCGAACCCTCAATGTCGTATCGGTTACCAGCCCCCCTTCATGCCTGCCGGATCTCCCTCTCGCTGATGCCCATGAGATAGAGCAGCCCGTCCAGCCCCACGCTCGAGATCGAGCGGTCGGCGTTGGCGCGCACGATCGGCTTGGCGTGGAAGGCGACGCCGAGGCCGGCCGTATGCAGCATCGGCAGGTCGTTGGCGCCGTCGCCCACGGCGATGGTCTGCTCGAGGCTGATGTTCTCCACCATGGCGAGCGTCTTGAGGATCTCGGCCTTCTTGGGTCCGTCGATGATGTCGCCCTTCAGCCGGCCCGTGAGCTTGCCGTCGGCGATCTCCAGCTGGTTGGCGAAGACGTAGTCCAGCCCGAGCTTCGCCTGGAAATACTTCCCGAAGAAGTCGAACCCGCCCGATATGATCCCGAGCTTGTAGCCGAGGCCCTTGAGGGTGCTGACCACGCGCTCGGCCCCGTCGGTGAGCCGAGCCCCGCGGCCACTTCCCCGAGCACCGTCTCGGGCAGCCCCGCGAGCAGGGCGACCCGCCGCGTCAGGCTTTCCTTGAAATCGATCCGCCCGTTCATGGCCGCCTCCGTGATGGTCGCCACCTTGGCCCCGGCCCCGGCGCGCGCGGCCAGGATGTCGATCACCTCGGCCTGCACTAAAGTCGAGTCCATGTCGAAGACCACCAGACGGCGGTTCTGGCTGTAGAGCGTGTCGAGATGGAAGGAGATGTCCACCCCGGTCTCCTCGGAAATGCGCAGCAGGCGGGTGCGCAGGGCGTCGGCGTTCGCCGGGTTGCCGGTGACGCTCATCTGGATGCAGGCCTTGGGGCTGCGGTCCGGGCTGGCGAACGAAACGCGGCCGGACAGGCGCGTGATCACGTCGATGTTGAGCCCGTTTTCGGCCGTCGCGCGCGCCGACCTGGGCGATCTGCCCGGCGGTGATCTTGCGGCCGAGGATGGTGATGATGCGCCGCTCCTTGCCCTGCTAGCCCGACCCAGGCCTCGTAGCGATCCTCGTCGATGGGCGTGAACTGGGCGCTGATGCCGAGCTTGTGGGCCGCGAAGAGGATGTCCTTGAGCACGGACGACGATCTCGACTCGTCGGGGATCTCGACCAGGATCCCGAGCGACAGGAAATCGTGGATCACCGCCTGGCCCATGTCCAGGATGGTGGTGCCATAGGCGGCCAGAATGTCGGTCAGGCGGGCGGTCAGGCCCGGCTTGTCCTTGCCGGTGATGTTGATCAGAACGATTTCTCTCATGGGATACAGGGTGCGAGGGTTCAGGTGAAGCTCATAGCAAGAGCAGTTTAGGAGAGGTTATAGGGTTTGTCGGTTTGTAGGTTGACAAAAAGGAAAAGGGATTGTTTGCCAGAGCGCGGTTCGCCTGGCACTTAATTAACCCTACTAACTCCAACAGATGCCCCGTCGCTGTTCCTATGAGCTATTCGCTGACACTCGCGCCACCCGCGGCGTGAGGTCGCAGACGATCTCGTAGTTGATCGTGCCGAGCGCGCGGGCGAGGTCGTCGGCCGAGATGGCCGCATCGTTCTGCCGGCCGAAGATCACGACCTCGTCCTCGATGCGCGGGGCCGGCACGGCGCCGACGTCGAGCATGGTGAGGTCCATGCAGACCCGGCCGACGACCGGCACTCGTACCCCGCCCACGAGCATCTCACCCTTGGAGGACAGCGAGCGGCGGTAGCCGTCGGCGTACCCGGTCGGGATCGTGGCGATGACGGTGGGGGCCGGGGTGCGGTGGGTCATTCCATAGCTGATGCAGGTCCCGGCCGGCACCTCCTTGAGGTGGATGATCCGGGTCTTGAGGGTCATGGCCGGGGTGAGGCGGATGCGGCTGAGGTCCACCTCGTCCGAGGGCTGTAGCCCATAGAGCGCGATCCCGGGCCGGACGAGGTCGAAATGCGACTCGGGCAGGTCGATCACGGCTGCGCTGTTCGCTGCATGGCGCACGGCGAACTCCAGGCCGCTCTTCCGCAGCCTGTCGAGCACCTCCACGAAGAGCCGCAGCTGCCCGCGGGTGTGGGTCTTGTCGGCGCTGTCCGACGCGGCGAAATGCGTGAAGATGCCTTCGGCCTCCAGCCCGGGCAGGCGCGCGATGGCCTGGGCCGTGCGGATCAGCCCGTCCCCGACCGGGTCGCCGGCGTCCCCGCCGGCCAGTGTTGCGGGGACCAGGCCGAGGCGGCCCATCCCGGTGTCGACTTTCACGTGCACCCGGATCCGGCCGCCGCGGCGGCGGGCCGCGGTGGAGTAGGCCTCCGCGGCCGCGAGCGAGTAGACGGACTGGCGCAGGTCGAACTCGACCAGGCGTTCGGCGTCCTCCGGCGGCGTGTAGCCGAGCACCATGAGCGGCGCCGCGAGCCCGGACTCCCGCAGCCGGACCGCTTCGTGCAGCCGCGCCACGCCGAGCCACTCCGCGCCCGCCGCGAGCGCCGCCCGCGCGACCTCGCAGGCGCCGTGGCCGTAGCCGTCGGCTTTCACAACCGCCATGACCTTCGCCTGCGGGTCGGTCAGGCGGCGCAGCGCGCGCACGTTGTCCGCAATGGCCCCCAGATCGATTTCAGCCCAGATCAATGGTTTCATGGTGGATCAATGAGTTATAGGGTTGTTGAGTTTGTTGGGTTTATAGGGTTAAGGAGCAAAAAACAAGAGATCGCCGATCGTGTCGTCGCGATCTCCATTTATTTGAACTCAACAAACCCTATGAACTCTATAAACCCTACAAACTCTCCTTCTTCGCCGCTTCGAAGCTCTCCCCGGCGTGGTAGCTGCTGCGCACGAAGGGGGCGCTGGCGACGTGGGTGAAGCCCATCTCCAGCGCGACCGTGCGCCAGCGCTCGAACTCCTCCGGCGGGACGTAGGCCGCCACCGGCAGGTGCTCCTGCGAGGGCTGCAGGTACTGGCCGAGGGTGAGCAAGCGGCAGCCGTGGCTGCGCAGGTCCTGCAGGGTCAGCCGCACCTCTTCGGGCGCCTCGCCCAGGCCCAGCATCAGCCCCGACTTGGTCGGGATGGACGGGGCGATTTCCCCGGCCGTGCGCAGCAGCTCGAGCGAGCGCCGGTAGTCCGCCTGGGGGCGCACGCGGGCGTAGAGGCGCGGCACGGTTTCGATGTTGTGGTTGAGGACGTCCGGCCGGGCGTCCAGCACGGTCCGCAACGCAGTGCGGTCGCCCTGGAGGTCGGGGATCAGCACCTCGATCTCCGCCGCCGGGGATCCGGCCGCGGATGGCGCGGATGGTGGCGGCGAAGTGCGCCGCGCCGCCGTCGGGCAGATCGTCGCGGGTGACCGAGGTGACGACCACGTACTTCAGCTCCATCCCAGCGGCGGCTTCGGCCACGCGGCCGGGCTCGCCCGGGTCGAGCGGCTCCGGGACCCCGGAGTGCACGGAGCAGAAGCGGCAGTTGCGCGTGCAGCGCTCGCCCATGATCAGGAAGGTGGCCGTGCGGTGCGAGAAGCACTCCCATATGTTCGGGCATTTGGCTTCCTGGCAGACGGTGTGCAGGCGGCCGGCCTCGATCAGCTCCCGCACGCGGGCGTAGCCGTCGCCCGTCGGCAGGCGGCGCTTGAGCCAGGCGGGTTTGCGGGAAGAGGGTGAGTTCATTGAGTTTGTTGAGTCTATAGGGTCTGGACTATAAAAAGAAGCTTATAGCTTATAGCTGATAGCTCATAGCAGAAGATGAAAAGCAAAATCAGACAGGATCAACAGGATGGACAGGATTGTTTCCGGCTATCCGGAAGATAGCCGGAAAAAAGCCCGACGTCGCTGACGTCTCCTGCGACGCAGGCGCTGAAGATTTCCCGCTCTCGTCGGGAGAGCGGGAAATATCCTGTTGATCCTGTAAATCCTGTCGGATAATTTCTCGCTTTCCCTATCAGTTCTGAACCATCAGCTTCAATCGCTCCGTCTCGATCGGCTCCAGTCGCACTCCGAAAACCGCCTCGATGTTCCGCTCGGTCGCCGAGAGTGCCTCCGCCGTCGCCACCGGCCGGCCGGCTTCCTTCGCGATCGAGGTGACCCCCACGCCGTGCAGGCCGCAGGGCTGGATGAAGCCGAAGGGCTGCAGGTCCGGGTCCACGTTCAGGGCGAACCCGTGGAAGCTCACCCCGCGGCGCACCGCAAGCCCGATGCTGCCGATCTTGTTCATCCCGACCCAGGCCCCGCGATTAAGCGCGTTGCGGCCGGCCGTGACCCCGAAGTCGCTGCAGGTGCGGATCATGACCTCTTCCAGCCGGTCGACCATGTCCACGACGCCGATCCCCAGCCCCGGCAGGCGCACGATCGGGTAGACCACGAGCTGCCCCGGGCCGTGGTAGGTGATGGTGCCGCCGCGTTCGACCTGGACGATCGGGATCCCGTGCCGCGCGAGCATTTCCTCGGACACGAGCAGGCTCTCGCGTCCGCCGCGCCGGCCGAGGGTGAAGACCGGCGGGTGCTCGAGCAGCAGCACCGTGTCGCGTGCCAATCCGCCGGGCTGCCGCGCTTCCACGAGCCGCAGCTGGAGGTCCCGTGCGTCTGCGTAAGCGACTTGCCCCAGCCGGGCCGCAAACCAAATGCGGTCGAAGCTCATAGCTGATAGCAAGGGCAAAAATATCCGACAGGATTTACAGGATCGACAGGATCTTTCCCGCTCTCCGGACGAGAGCGGGAAAAAGCATGCCTTACTTCCTCCCAAGAGCCCTTGTTATTCACCTGGTCGTTGTCTTTCAACTCGTAACTGCCCCACCTAACTCGTAACTTCTCTTCTCCAATTTTAGGCAATTTAGGCATTTTAGCTCACTTTAGGCACTGCCCCTATCCCGACAGGCAGGGCTTCCGGGCGGCCGCCGTCTCGTCGAGCCGGCGGCGCTTGCAGCGGGTGGGCGCCTGGAGGAGCTGTCCGGGTTCTCCCGCGCCTCCCGGACGATCGTCTGCATGGCCTCGACGAACCGGTCCAGATCCTCCTTCGTCTCCGTCTCCGTCGGCTCGATCATGATCGCGCCGGGGACGACGAGCGGGAAATAGATCGTGGGCGGATGGTACCCGTAATCCATCAGGCGCTTGGCCATGTCCAGGGTGGCGATCCCCGCCGCGTGCTGGTCCCGGTCGGAAAAGACGCATTCGTGCATGCAGGGCCGGTCGTAGGCCAGATGGAGCGTCCCCTTGAGCCGCTCCTTGAGGTAGTTGGCGTTCAGGACGGCAAGCTGGCTTGCCCGTGCGAGGCCTTCGGCCCCGAGGCTCGGATGTAGCCGTAGGCCCGGACGAGGATGCCGAAATGGCCGTGGAAGGCCAGCAGCCGGCCGATGGAGTCGGGGTAGTCCTCGCGAAGCCGGTAGGTCCCGCCCTCCTCGACGACCCGGGGAACGGGGAGAAACCGCTCCAGGTCCTTGCGGACGGCGAGCGGGCCCGGCGCCGGGTCCGCCGCCGCCGTGGGGGGTGGAGAAGGTCTTGTGGAGGTTCAGATGGAGGATGTCCACCCCGATCGCGCCCGGTTTCACGACCCCCATGACGGCGTTCATGTTGGCGCCGTCGCAGTAGACGAGACCGCCCCGCTCGTGGACGATCCGGGCGATCTCCCGGATGTTCTCCTCGAAGAGCCCCAGGGTATTGGGGTTGGTGATCATGATCCCGGCGGTCGCTTCGTCCATCAGACCGCGGCCACGACCCCGGCGGCGATGATCCCCCGCTCGTCGGACGGGACCGGCACGGGGGCGTATCCGCACAGGGCGGCGCTCGCCGGGTTCGTGCCGTGCGCCGTGTCGGGGATGAGGATCTTCGTCCGCTGCCTTCCCCGGCTCCGATGCCAGGCATGGAGGATCAGCATCCCGGTCAGCTCCCCCTGGGCGCCCGCCGCCGGCTGCAGCGTCACCGCGTCGAGGCCCGTGATCTCGGCGAGGTCCCGCTCCAGCTCGTACATCAGGCGAGCGCCCCCTGGGAGAGGTCGGCCGGCAGCAGCGGGTGGGCGCGCGGCGAACCCCTTGAGCCCCGCCTGCCGCTCGTTGGTCTTGGGGTTGTACTTCATCGTGCAGGAGCCGAGCGGGTAGAAGCCCGTATCCACCGCCGTAATTCCAGGTGGAAAGGCGGGTGTAGTGGCGGACCACCTCGACCTCGCTGAGATCGGGAAAATCCGGGCCCGTCCCCGACGAGCGCCGCGGGCAGGGGGCTTTCCGGCACATCCGCGCCGGCAGCGAAAAACCGCACCGCCCCTTCTTCCCGCGCTCCCAGAGGAGCGGTTCGTTCAGGATGAGGCCGGTCGTCCCCGGCTGGTCGCTCATGATCGCACCTCCCGCGCCAGGGCGTCCATCGCCTGCCCGGCCGGCCGTCTCCGTGACGCACAGGAGGTTATGGCCGGCCAGTTCCGGATAGTACGGGCCCGAGCGGCAGCCCGGCCAGGATCTTTCTTCCGATCAGCCGCCGGTAGGTGCATCGAACCCGCCGGGAGCGGAGACGACGAATTCGTTGAAGGTGGGGGCGGAAAAGGGGATGACGCACCCGGCCGTCCCGCAGCGCGTTCCTTGAGGTACTCCGCCTTGTCGTGGTTGAGCGCGGGCGAGCTCGCGGAGCCCCGTTCCCCCCAGGGCGGCCAGGTAGATCGCCGCCGTGAGGGCGCAGAGGCTGTTGTTGGAGCAGATGTTCGAGGTCGCCTTCTCCCGGCGGATGTGCTGCTCGCGGGTGGCGAGCGTGAGGACGAAGCCCCGCTTCCCCTCCCGGTCCTTCGTCTGGCCCACGAGGCGCCCGGGCAGGCTCCGCATGTGAGCTTGCCGGGCTCGCGAGCATCCCCAGGGCCGGTCCCCCGAAGGAGCGGGGGATGCCGAGGCTCTGCCCCTCGCCCGCAGCGATGTCGGCGCCCTGGCTTCCCGGGGCTCTTCAGCAGGCCGATAGGCGAGCGCCTCGGTGAAGGCCGCCACCAGAAGCGCGCCGGCGGCGTGCGCCCGCTCCGCGACGGCCTCCCGAGGTCTTCGATGCAGCCGAAGAAGTTGGGCGACTGCACGGCAACGGCGGCCAGCTCCTCCGATCGTCCAGACCGGCAACGGTCGGTCAGGCCGGTCGGGCGGAAGGGGATCTCCCGCAGCTCGTACCCGGTGGGGGCGAAGTAGGTCCGGACCACCTCGCCGGTAGTGGGGTGGATGGCGCGGGAGAGGGCACGACCTTCCTCTTGGTGATGCGCACCGCCATCAGGAGCGCCTCGGCCAGGGCCGCCGCGCCGTCGTAGTGGGAGGCCGTCGGCCACCTCCATCCCCGAGCAGACGGGCCGCCAGGGTCTGGTACTCGTAGATCCCCTGCAGCGTCCCCTGGAGGAGCTCGGGCTGGTAGGGGGTGTAGGAGGTCACAAACTCGGAGCGGGCGGCGAGCGAAG
Organism: uncultured delta proteobacterium; assembly: GCA_963791285.1. Taxonomy (GTDB): domain Bacteria; phylum Desulfobacterota; class Desulfobacteria; order Desulfobacterales; family SpSt-501; genus SpSt-501. The sequence goes on along the minus strand of CAWBSC010000002.1, from coordinate 42,752 downwards.
AGACCACCGCGGGGATGTGGTGGTCGTAGCTCCCGGCGCCGAGGAAGACCGAATACCCGCGGCGGACGGCCATGCGGCCGGCCAGGCGGTCCATGTGGGCGTTGAGCTCCCATTCGGTCATCGGCTCGGGCAGCACCATCGGGCGCGTGCGTCGGCAGTCGGGCGGGATGACGGCGAAAAAGTCCTCGAGCGAGCGGGCCCCGGTCGCGGCGAGCATCGCGGCGATGTCCTCGGGGGTGTGCGGCAGATAGCGCATGGCGCTCATCCTTTCAGTTTGGCGACGTATGCCTCGCGGGCGAGGAGGGCATTGGCCTCGTCGGTCGCGGAGGGCTCGAGCAGGATCATCCAGCCGTCGTCGTAGGGGCTGCCGTTCACGATTTCGGGCGAGCTCTCGAGGGCCGTGTTGATCTCGACCACGGTGCCGCCGACCGGCATGTAGACCTCGGAGACCGCCTTGACCGACTCGACGCTGCCGAACGGTGCGCCCTTGGCCAGCGTCTTGCCGACGGGCGGGAGTTCGACGAAGACGATGTCGCCCAGCTGGTCCTGGGCATAGTCGGTGATGCCGATGCGCACGCGGGCGCCCTCGGTCTTCACCCACTCGTGGCTTTCGGCGTACTTCAGTTCGGCCGGGAACTTGAGCTCGGAAACGTCTTTCATGGGGGGCTCCTTTCAGGGGAAGATAAAATGAGGTGGTTGGTTATTAGTGTTTGGTGTTTTGTGTTTGGGATCCAGCGGGCCATGGCGATTGGCAACCACTTTGGCCGCAAGAACGTTTTGGTTCTATGCGGGAGAGGCGTTCGGCCTCGATCATCGCGGCTGGAAAGCCGCTCCCACCGGCAGCCAAAACACTTAACACCGAACACCGAAAACCGAAAACTTTACACCAAACACCAAACACTAAACACCAAACACCAAACACCCAGCTTCTTTTAGCTACACCACGTACGGTATCTTGAAGTTGAAGTTCTTGTACATGACGAACGTCTCGGTGGCCAGCACGTCGTTTATCTTGCCCATTTCCTTCGTGAAGAACTCGAGCAGATCGAAGCCGGGCTTGAGCATGACCACGAGGAAGAGGTCGAAGCGGCCGGTGACGACGCTCACCGACACCACGCCCTTGAGGCGGCTGAACTCCGAGCCCTTGCCGACCAGGTCGGGGGTCTTGAGCTTGACGCCGATGAGGATGGCCCGGTGTCCGTCCAAAGAATCGGGGTTGACCAGGCCGCTGATCTGCAGCAGCCCCTCCTGGGTCATGCGCTGCACGCGCGAGCGCACCGTGTTCTCGGACAGGTTGAGCTTGTCGGCGATGACTTTAAAGGATTTTCGGCCGTCGCGCAGCTGGCGGATGATGGACAGGTTGGTCTGATCGAGGCGCATGGTGATAATTCCATCGCGGTGTAAGCGTTAAAAACAACATGAATGATTCTGATGAACTTGTCAATCTTCAAAAGGTATACTTGTGGAATCATCAAAAATCGCCGTTCAAAATACGAATTCCGGAGATACGGCGGCATGCTTTCCCGCCCTTCAAGAGTGCAGCGACAAAAATGTTCCTTGCAATTCCATTTTTCAACAAATATGTATGCCTATCCACCTTCCCAATCCCATGTGAACAGCGGTTTTTATCTTTATCCGTCAGAAGCTTAGGCTCCAGCCGAGTCCTTGGCATGCTATTTGGTTATTGCCAGGGACAACCCCAATCGCCAAAGGAGGCCAGCATGAAAAAGTGTGTCGTCGTTGCCGTATTGCTCCTGGTCGTCGCGGCCCTGCCCGCCATGGCCCAGAAGGACACGATCCGCATCGGCATCAACGCCGAAATGACGGGTGACATCCCCAAGGTCGGGGAGGCCACCAAGTTCGCGGCCCAGATGTGGCTCGAGGACGTCATGAAGGCGGGCGGGCTCGAGGTCGGGGGCAAGAAGTACAAGGTCGAGCTCGCGATCGAGGACAACGAGGCCAAGGCGGAGTCCGCCGCCAAGGCGGCCACCAAACTGATCACGGTCGACGAGGTGATCGCCATCGTCGGCCCGCAGGCCTCCAAGCAGGCCGTACCCGCGGGCGAGGTCTGCAACAATTACAAGACCCCCATGATCACAGGCTGGTCCACCAACCCCAACACCACCAAGGACCGGCCCTACGTCTTCCGCGCCTGCTTCCTGGACGACTTCCAGGGGCCGGCGCTGTCGATCTTCGCCTCGGGCGAGTACAAGTTCAAAAAGGCGGCCGTGCTCTATGACGTCGCCAGCGACTACCCCAAGGGCCTGGCCGAGTTCTTCAAGAAGGACTGGGAGAAGAAAAACGGCCCCGGCTCCGTCGTGGCCTACGAGAGTTTCACCACCAAGGACACGGACTTCAGCTCGCAGCTGACCAAGATCATCAACTCCGGCGCGGAATTCCTGTTCACCCCGCAATACTACAACGAGGTGCCGCTGATCGTGCAGCAGGCCAAACAGCTGGGCTGGAAAAAGCCGATCCTCGGCAGCGACAGCTGGGCCTCCGACGAACTGGTCAAGCTCTGCGGCAAGGACTGCAACGGCTTCTACTTCGTTTCGCACTACGCGTCGGCGGGCGCCAAGGGCGCCACCAAGGAATTCATCGACCGCTACAAGGCCAAGTTCGGCTACATCCCCGATGACGTGGCCGCCCTGACCTGGGATGCGATCGGGCTCATCGGACAGGCCATCAAGAACGCGGGCGCGATCACCGGCGACATCAAGAAAGACCGCGAGGCCGTCCGCAAGGCGCTGGCCAGCACGAAAGACTTTCCGGGCATCACCGGCGCGATCAGCTTCCCGCCCAACAGCGGCGACCCGATCAAGTGCGCCAACATCGTCAAGATCAACGACAAGGGCGAGTTCGAATTTTACAAGACCGTTTGTCCGTGACGAGCGGGTTCGCTTCGGCGAATGGCGTTTCAGAACCCCCTCCCTTTGATCCCTCCCGCCCGGGCAGGGAGCAGAGCTCCTCCCCCTCGGACGGGGGAGGAGGGGTGGGGGTGTTTTAAATCCGTCCCTTGGTCAATTCGGGAGAAGACGGGATGACGGTTTTTCTGCAGAACCTGATCAACGCGCTCCAGTGGGGCAGCTTCTACGCCTTGATCGCGATCGGCTACTCCATGGTCTACAGCATCCTCATGCTGTTCAACTTCGCGCATGGGGACATCTTCATGACCGGCTCCTACATCGGCTTCGGGGTCGCCACCGGCCTGATCGCCCTGAGCGCCGCCGGCGTCGTTGCGCTGCCCGGCTGGCTGATCCTGGTGCTCACCATCCTGATTTCCATGGTGCTCACCTCGTTCCTCGGCATGTTCATCGAACGGGTGGGGTACCGCCCCCTGCGGGAGGCGCCGCGGGCCTCGGCCGCCATCACCGGGCTCATGATCGGCATCATCCTGGAAACCGGCAACCTGATCCTGCTGGGGGCGCAGCGCGTCAAGTTCCCGGCGCTGGTCGAGCCCGTCACCTACGATCTCGGGGGGGTCTTCGTCACCAACCAGAAAATCATGATCGTGGTGGTGTCGTTGTCCCTGGCCTTTGCCCTGCACCAGTTCATCCGCCGCACCCGGTGGGGCATGGCCATGCGCGCCATGGCGTTCGACTATGTCGTCGTGCCGCTGATGGGGGTCCCCATCAACAAGATCGCGGCCATGACGTTTGCGCTGGGCTCGGGTCTTGCCGCCGCAGCCGGCATCCTCTTCGGCGTGGCCTATCCGGTGCTTGACCCTTACATGGGGATCGTGTTCGGCTGGAAGGCCTTCGTGGCGGCCATCCTGGGCGGGCGCGGCTCCATTCTGGGCGCCACCCTGGCGGGGTTCATCCTGGGTTTCATCGAGATTTTCGTCGCCATGGTGTTTCCCTCGACTCTGCGGGACTTCATCGCCTATTCGATCATTCTGCTGATTCTGGTCTTTCGGCCCTACGGTCTTTTCGGGGAACCTTACTCCGTCCGTCTGAGGCTCTGACCCGGACCTGTCATAAAAATATTTCAGCACGGAAACGAGCATTCATGAGCACACCCCATGACACTCAGAGCGCACCGCGCCGGTTCGGCCGGTTGAGACGGCATTTCCAGGAGGTCCCCCTGCTGGGATGGCTGACCGGGGCGCTGGCGGCGGTTTTGGCCGAACAGTTCCTGGGCCTCGACCTGGCGCACCTGGTGGACCTTCCCCGGATTCCGGTGCTCTTCGGGTTCGAGAACGCCCTGAAAAAGCCCGAGCTGATCCCCGGGACCCTTCTTTACATCCTGTTGATCTACCTCGCGCCCACCCTGGCGGTCGGCCGGCTGCTGCAGCTTCCCTCCAACCGGGTGGCGGGTCTTCTGGCCCGGCGCTGGCCCGCCGCGTCCATCGTCTTCCACCTGGCGCTGCTCTATGCGGTCCTGCACATCTGGTCGGACATCAACGACTACCGCCTGATCGTCGTCAAGATCACGCTCATCGCCGTGATGCTCACCTTGAGCCTCAACGTCATCAACGGGTACATGGGGGAGTTTTCCTGCTCCCATCCCGGCTTCATGGCGCTGGGGGCGTACGCGGGCTCGGTGGTCACCATCGTGTTGTTCACGAACAGCAGCATGTACGGCCCGGCGCTGCTGCCGCCCGCCATCGGCCCCTACCTCTTCCCGCTGGCCCTCATCGCCGGCGGGTGCGTGGCCGCGGTGGGGGCGCTCGTGGTGGCGATCCCCTCGTTTCGCACCCGGGGCGACTACCTCGCCATCATCTCGCTGGCCTTCACCTTCATCGTCAAGAGCCTGATCGAAAACCTCGAGATCGTCGGCGGTCCCCGCGGCATGCGCGGCCAACCGGACTGGTCCAACCTGCCGAGCGTGTTCGCCACCACGGTGGTTTGCGTGGCGGTCATCAACAATTTCGTGCGTTCCACCTACGGGCTGGCGCTGAACGCCGTGCGCGACAACGAGATGGCGGCCGAGGCCATGACCGTGAACACCCGGCGCACCAAGATGATCGCTTTTACGTTTGCAGCCTTCTGGGCCGGGGTGGCCGGCGTGCTCTTCGCCCACGTGCTGCGCTATGTGAACCCCGGCACCTTCGGCCTCCAGCAACTGGCCGAGGTGCTGGCCATGATGTACTTCGGGGGATTGAATTCGGTCTACGGCTCCATCGTGGGGGCCGTGAGCATCAACATGCTGAGCGAGATGCTGCGGCCGCTCGAGATCTGGAAGTGGATCTTTATCCCGCTGCTGCTGATCCTGGTCATGATCTTCCGCCCGACCGGCCTGATCGCCTTCAAGGAGTTCGACCCGGTAAAGCTGATACAGGCGAGGGACAGGAAGGCCTGAGCCGGAAGAGCTGTTGCAATAGCAATCTTTGGAATCGGGTTTATAGGGTTTGTAGGGTTGTTGGGTTTATAGGGTTAAGGATAAAAGCAAAGATTGATGCGGTGGCTGTGGCGGCCGCCCGATGGTTCTTTTCCAGCCCTTAGCTGAACGCTACAAACCCAATGAACCCAATAAACTCTCCCTACGGAGACCTCATGGTCACAAAAGCGACACCTGCAGCGGGCACAGTCCTTCCCGCTCCGACGAAAGCCGCACTGCTGGAAGTCGAGCACATGACCCATTACTTCGGCGGGCTGCGCGCGGTGTACGACTACAATCTGCGCGTGCCGGCCGGCGCGGTATGCGGGCTCATCGGGCCGAACGGGGCCGGCAAGACCACGATCTTCAACCTCATCACCGGCATCTACCGCCCGACCGAGGGCCGCATCGCCCTCGAGGGGCAGAACCTGGTCGGTCTCGCCCCTTACGAGGTCGCCTCGCGCGGCCTGGGCCGGACCTTCCAGAACATGCTCCTCTGGCGGCACATGACGGTGCTCGACCACGTCAAGCTGGCGCGCTACTCGAAGCTCGGCTACGGCCTCGCCGGCGCTTTCCTCGGCACCCGGAAGCGGCGCCGGGAAGAGGCCGAGCACGAGGCGACGTCCCGGCGATTCCTGGCCATGATGGGGATCGAGGCTCTGGCCGGGCAGGTCGTGACGAACCTGCCCTACGGCGCCCAGCGCCGGGTCGAGATGGCGCGGGCGCTCGCGACCGAGCCCAAGATCCTTTTCCTGGACGAGCCCACGGCCGGCATGAACCCGGAGGAGCTCTCCCAGATGATGGACATCATCCGCCGCATGCGCGACGAGATCGGGCTCGGCATCTTCCTGATCGAGCACCGGCTGAGGGTGGTGATGGAGCTCTGCGAACGCATCCAGACCCTGGTCTTCGGCGAGGTCATCGCCGAGGGCTCCCCGCAGGAGATCCAGAACAACCCGGCCGTGATCGATGCGTACCTCGGCAAGGAGGCGGTGGCGTGAGCCTGTTATCCGTTGAAGACCTGCGCGTGTCCTACGACAACATCCAGGCGCTGCACGGGCTGTCGTTCACGATCGACGCGGGGGAGATCGTCTGCATCATCGGCGCCAACGGTGCGGGCAAGAGCACGACGCTGCGGGCGATCTCGCGCATGGTGCGGGTCCAGTCCGGCACCCGCATGACTCTGCAGGGGCGGGACCTGCTCGGCTACAGCGCCGACCGCGTGGTCAGCGAGCTCGGCGTCTCGCACGTCCCGGAGGGGCGGCGGCTCTTCGAGAATCTGACCGTGATGGAGAACCTCAAGCTCGCGACCTTCGCGCGCCGCGATGCCGCCCAAGTGGCGGTCGACCTCAAGCGCATGCTGACGCTTTTCCCGCGCCTGGACGAGCGACGCGTCCAGAAGGCCGGCACCATGAGCGGCGGGGAGCAGCAGATGCTGGCCGTCGCGCGCGCTTACATGAGCGGCCGCCGGATGATGCTGCTGGACGAGCCCTCGATGGGGCTCGCCCCGCTGCTGATGATGAACATGTTCCAGGCCCTCAAGGAGATCAACCGCGAAGGCACCACGATCCTGCTGGTCGAGCAGAACGCGCGCCTGGCGCTGCAGTTCGCCCAGCGCGGCTACGTCATCGAGAACGGCAAACTCGTGCTGGAAGGCCGGTCGAAGGACCTGCTGGAGAACGACGAGGTGCGCAAGGCCTATCTGGGGGGGTGAAGCTGGTTGGCGGGTCTATAGGGTTTGTAGAGTTTGTAGGGTTGGGAGACAATAAAAGAAGCTCATAGCTGATAGCTCATCGCAACAGAAAAGCGCAACGACAGTCAGATAGGATCAACAGGATTGACAGGATCTTTCCCGCTCTCCGGACGAGAGCGGGAACAGGTTGCCCGCCTCATAGCGTTCGGTTTTTCAGCGTCCAGCCATTCCGGGTATTTCCAACCCCAAGCCCTGAACCCCATCCCCACCTTTACTGCTTCCCCGGCTTCTCAAAATAAGTGTCCGGTTGTCGCATCAGCTGCTGCAGCTGGTGTTCCGCCAGCGTGAAGGGGGCGTCGCTGCCGGAGCTGACGGCCGGCCGGCTCTTGTCCTCGGTGGCGAGCGGGGCGAAGATCTTCAGCGTGTGCTCCTTGGCGCCCTTCAGTTCGATCGTGACCGCGGGCGCTCCGAAGCTCTCCTTGTCGCGGTCGTTGATGAACGTTTCGCAACTCAGGCCCGAGAGGGTGCCGAGCAGAGACTGCACCGCGGCCGGGTCGGCCGGGCGGCCGTCGGCGCTCAGCCACGCGTCCGCCGGGGCGGGCTGGTCGGCCGGAGCCTCGGCTTTCTTGCGCGTGAGGGCGACGGTCGCACCCGCCTGCGTGATGCGGACCTCCTCGATCTCCTCCGGCTTGAACGTCAGGACGGCCTTGTCGCGCAGGTCGTCCACGGCCATGCGGAAGCGGAAGCTGATGTTGTCCTGGGCATGGAACACGCGGTCGTCGCCCGCCAGCCGCACGAAGGTGTGTCGGAACGAGGGCGCCGCTTTGCCCACGTCGAACTCGCGGCGCAGCTGGTCGCCCTGCCAGACCTTGACGTTGGCCTTGCGTTCGTCGTCGAGTTCGTAGACCGCGTAGCTTTTGGACTCGGACACGAGCGCAGTCAGGTTCAGCGCGGTGATCGCCTCCAGGATCTCCTGGGCCGTCTTGGGGTCGACCGGCCAGCCCTGCGGTTCGATCACCCAACGCTCGCCCTGCCGCGCCAGCACGACCGTCTCCGCGCCGCGGGTCATCTGGACTTTGGTGATGTCGGCCGCCGCGAGCGCGGGCAGCTTCGGCAGCGTGTAATGGGTCCGGTCCGAGCTGCGCTGGAGCAGGTACACCGCCAGCGCGGCGATCACGACGACCAGGATGAGGTACTCTTTCTTTATCTTCATAGATGCACCCTTCAGCAGAGCCCAAGCCGATCGCATCGCCGATGCACAAAAAAAGAATCCGACAGGATCAACAGGATGGACAGGATCTTTCCCGCTCTCCGGATGAGAGCGGGAAAAACCCGCCGGTTTCCATCCGTCGCTATGCGCCATGCGCCTTGAGCTTCTTTTATCGTTCTTTCGAGTAAGTTGGCATTTCCTCCTGTGGGAGCGGCTTTCCAGCCGCGATGATCGAGGCTGAAAGCCTCTCCCACAAAAAACAAAACGTACCGGCTGATAACGCGACGCCGGGCGTCATGCCTCGCTCAACTCTAACAACTCAATACACTCTACAAACCCGACAAACACTGCCCTTTTTTCGGAATTTCAACTCGTAACTTGTAACTCGTAACTTTTTTGTCGTAACTCATTTCTGAAACATCCTCTGAATCGCCCGCTTGCGCGCCGAGCGGCGCAGCCACACGAACAGGCCGAAAACGGCCGTCAGCAGCGGCAGGCCGGCGATGGTGAACATCTTGATGGCCGTCTTGGCGTTGGGGCTGGTGTCATCCAGCGGGTTGAGTTTCTGCTCCTTGGCGCGCATGACGGCGATGCCCTCGCGGCCGTTCAGGAAGTCGATCACGTTCAGGGCGAAGACCGCGTTGGGGCCCCGGCCGGTCTCGTCGATGACCACGTTGCGCAGCATCTCCGAGGAGGCCATGACGAAGATCCTGCCCGGCTTGCCCTTGGCGACGAACTGACCCTGGCGTTCGATCTGGGGGCCGGCGGCCGTCGGCGCGGCCGGCGGGGTCTGCGCGGGCTTGTCCGGGGCCTCGCCCTCCTTGGGCTGGGGCGCTTCGCGCTCCGGGATCGGCTTGCCTGCGAAGTAGCTCGGGAAGGAGCCCTCCAGCAGGTAGGCGAGCGGCCGGCTGGCGAACTCGTCGGGCTTCTGCGGGGGGCGCAAGCCGAGCGGGTTGAGGTTGATGGGCGGCTTCATCTCCCACGCGCGCTCCGAGCTTGCGAGCACCCGGTGGGCCCGGGCCTGGGCTTCCTGGAGCCGCTCGGGCACCGGTTCCACGGGCGAGGCCTTCACGGCCACCAGCCCCCGGATGTTCCGCATGAAGGCGAGGTCCTGGTTGATGAACTGGCTCTTGATCAGCGGCGCGAAATAGATCGGCCGGTCGCCGCCGCCCAGCTGGGCGGGCATCTCCTGGCGGTAGCAGGACTCGTCCAGGACGTAGGACGGGCGGACGCGGATGCCGTAGTGTTCGAGCAGCGTCTCCAGACCGGTCTCCAGGGGCACGTAGACGGCCTGCCCGGGCATCTGCATCTCGTTGAAGGCGTCCACGAAAAAGGCGAGGCTTTTGCCCCGCATCAGAAACTGGTCCAGCTGGTAGAGGTCGTGGTCCGTGAATTTATCGCGCGGCCGGATCACGAGCAGACACTCCAGCCCCTCGGGGATGGGGCCATCGGCCAGATTGACCGGGGCGAGCGAATACCCGGCCGCGGCCAGCTCGCGCAGGTTGCTGAAGGCCTGCGGGTCGTCGCCGCCCTGTCCCGGCATGGCGCCCGCGAGCGGGGCGGTGCCGTGGTCGGCCAGGTACCCCAGGCGCGTGTGGATGTCGATCATCGACTCGACGCTGTCGTTGATCATGCGGCCCAGGTCCTCCATGCCGACCAGGGTGTACTGAGTGCCGATGACGGGGATGCGCACGACGTCGATGAGCGGCAGGTTGCTGCGCCGCTCCCCGTATTCGACCGTGAGCCCGATCGCGCCTTTGCCGGCCGGGATCTTGCCGTCGGCCGAGGCCGGCCAGGACAGCGCGAGCAGGTTGTAGCTGCGGGCGAGCTCCTCGAACCCGTCGCCGGTGGGAGGTTGGACGAACTCGTAGCTGAGCTTGCCGTACGTCTTGGCGTTGAGCTCCTTGACCGTGCGTTCGACCTGCGCCGGTAGCTCGCCCATCTGCTTGATGCCCATGGCGGGCGCGATCGCGGTCAGCGCGGGCGACAGGAACATCTTCACCTGGATCTTCCCGGGCAGGCGCAGCAGCGCGCTGATCTTGTCGTTCAATTTCTGGATGGCCGTGGTGATGCGGTACTCCAGCCCGTCGGTCGAGGCGATGGTCGGGATCTGCTCGATCAGGTCCCCGTGGATCAGCGCCAGCCCCATGTAGGCGCGCTGGAACTTGACCTCATCCTTCTCGATCACCTGGACCTGCATGGGGTGAATCCCGTAGGTGCTGGCGAGCTTCTGATTCTCGCGCGCTTCGGCGGGGATGTCGCCCTCCTCGGCGCTCACGTCGTAGAACCGGTAGTTGAAGAACCGGTTGGAGCTCACGGCGTACTCCTCGAGCAGGTCGCGCAGGTACTGCTCGACCGTGTTGTAGGGCGGCGGCAGGTTGCGGCTGTAGAAGACGTTGACGGTGAGCGGCTCGGAGAGGGTCGCGACCACCTTGCGGCTCACGTCGGACAGCGAGTAGATGCGCCCGCCCGTGAGGTCCCAGCGCGCGAAGAGGGTGATCCCGGCCACGTTGACCAGGACGACCACCAGCAGGTAGACGGCGAACTTGACGTACACCGCAGATCGTTTGGGTTCAGGCATTGCCGACTCCTTTGATGCGTCCGGCCCGCGTGCGGCGAGGCCGGGGGCGTTCACACGGTTGCGCGCGCGCCGCGGCGGGCGCGCGCGTCGATCGGTCAGGTTTTCGACCTGAGCGCCAGGTGCGTGGCGTAGAGGCCGATGAAGCACACGCTCGCGAAATAGACGATGTCGCGCGTGTCGATGACGCCCTTCGCGATGTTCTGGAAGTGGACGTCGGCTGCGAGGTAGGTGAACACCGCCGTGAAACCGGCCGGCATAAAAATGGCAACCTGGTCGACCAGCGTCAGCGCAAAGCAGATCGCCAGCCCGACGATGAAGGCCACGATCTGGTTGCGGGTGACGGCCGACGCGAACAGGCCGATCGCCGCGAAGGCAGCCCCCAGCGCCACCGCGCCGAGGTAGCCGCCGACCACCGGGCCCCAGTCGAGCGCCCCCAGCAGGGCGACCGTGACCGGGTAGGCGAGCGTGGGCACGAGCATCGCCGCGATGAAGGCCACCCCGGCCAGGAACTTCCCGACGACGACGTCCGTGAACTGCACTGGCAGCGTCAGCAGGGTCTCGTAGGAGCCGACGTTGAACTCCTCGGCGAACTGGCGCATGGTGACGGCCGGCACGACGAAGGCGAACACCGACGGCAGCAGGCTGAAAAAGTTGCGCAGGCTCGCCTGGTTGAAGAGGAAGAAGGTCGCGAAAAAGAACCAGCCCGTCACCAGCAGGAAAATGGCGATCACGATGTACGCGATCGGCGAGGTGAAGGTGCTGTTGAACTCCTTGCGGCAGATGCTCAGGGCCTGGCGCATGCGTCAGCTCTCCTTGGTGAGTTCCCGGAAGATGTCTTCGAGCGACTGGGTCTCCTGGTGGAAGTCGAGCAGCACCCAGTCGGTGCGGCGGATGCGGCCGTAGATCTCCGCCCGCGGGTCGCTCCCGGGCCGGCAGGCGAGGACCAGCCGCACCTGACCGTCCGAAGGTTCGAGGGCCTCGATTTCCGCCACCCCCGGCACGGCCGAAAGCTCCCGCCGGGCCTCGTCCGGGTCGGCCTGTCGCAGCGTGAGGTGAACCTGGCTGCGACTGCCGAGCGTTTCCTTCAGGCGCGCGGTGCTGCTGTCCGCCGCGATCCTTCCCCGGTGAATGATGAGCACCCGGTCGCAGGTCGCCTCGGCCTCGCTCAGGATGTGGGTCGAGAAGATGATGGTCTTGGCCTTGCCGATCCGGCGGATGATCTCGCGGATCTCGACGATCTGGTTGGGGTCCAGGCCGGAGGTGGGTTCGTCGAGCACCAGCACGTCCGGGTCGTCGATCATCGCGTGGGCCAGCCCCACGCGCTGCTTGTAGCCCTTGGAGAGCTCCCCGATCGGCTGGTGCATGACCGTTTCGATCCCGCACAGGCCGGCGATCTCGCGGATGCGGTCCTCGCGGCGCGAGGCGTCCATGCCGCGCACCGCGGCGACGAAGCGCAGGTAGTCGTAGACGAGCATCTCGTGGTAGAGCGGGGCCGATTCAGGCAGGTACCCGAGGGCCTTCTTGATCTCCAGGGCGTGGTCCTCGATGCTGAGCTCGCCGACGTGGATGCTGCCCGAGGTCGGCTTGAGAAAGCCGGTCAGCATGCGCAGGGTCGTGGTCTTGCCGGCGCCGTTCGGGCCCAGCAGCCCGAGGATCTCCCCCTGCTGGACATTGAAGGAAATCCCGTCCACCGCGCGGACCGTGTTGTAGGTTTTGGTCAGGTTCTCGACTCGAATCATGAGCTCGGCTCCTTCGCGGGATTGCCTGCGATGCCAACCGCGTGCGGTGCACGCGGTCGCAGGTGCAACGTTCCGGGCACCAGCGAGTTTTTGTTTTATCGGCCGACGGCCCGAAAATCCACGCCGCCCGTTGTTGCGGGTGGTCGCTGTCTTTCGAACCGTTTCTAATAGAGGATCGGGAGCGGGTCTGTCAAGCGGCGAACGCATTTCGAACCTCGGGGGCAGGGGGGGCCTGGTTTTTTCACCAAATGCGCTTAATTTCTTGACGGTTTGGCCGGCCTGCGGTAGTGCGGGCTGGATTTTGGTGTTTGGGTATTCAGGTGTTTGGGTGTTTAGGGGGTGTTTGGGGTTTAGTGTTTGGTATTTGGTGGGGGCGGCATCTTGCCGCGGGGTGCGTCGAGGCGGGACGCCTCTCCCGCGTGCACTTGTACCCCCGAAGTAATTCTGAAGGAGGACACACATGGTGGCAGGACGTCGGGGCTCGGCCCTGGTTTGTTTTCTCTCGGTTGCTGCGGCGGCGATCGTAATCTTTGCGGGCCCCGCATTCCAGGCCGCCGGGCTCGCGGGGGCGGGCGGGGGCGCCGCCTGGGCCAACACGGCCGAGCCGCCGATGATCCCGGCCAATTTCAGCCAGCTCGCCGAACAGGTCGGCCCGGCCGTCGTGAACATCCGCACGGTCAAAAACGCTCAAGGGCGGCGGCCCGGTCTGCGGGGCTTTCAAGCGCGACCCGAACAACCGCGACAACCGTGACAACCGCGAGAACCCCTTCAACGATTTCTTCGAAAAGTTTTTCGGCGAGGACATGCAGCGGGAGTTCAAGCAGCCCAGCCTCGGCTCCGGGTTCATCATCGACAAGGACGGCTACGTGGTGACCAACAACCACGTCATCGAGGACGCCGACCAGATCAAGGTCAAGCTGGACGACGAGAAGGAGTTCGAGGCCGAGGTCGTCGGCCGCGACCCGAGCACCGACCTGGCGCTGCTGAAGATCAAAGCCGCGAACCACGACTTCCCGCCGGTGAAGCTGGGCGACTCGAGCGCAGATGAAGGTCGGCCAGTGGGTGGTGGCGATCGGCAGCCCCTTCGGCCTCGAGCGCACCGTGACGGCCGGGCATCGTCAGCGCCAAGGGGCGCGTGATCGGCTCCGGCCCCTACGACGACTTCATCCAGACCGACGCCTCCATCAACCCGGGCAACAGCGGCGGGCCGCTGCTCAACATCAAGGGCGAGGTGATCGGCATCAACACGGCCATCGTCGCCAGCGGGGCAGGGGATCGGTTTCGCCATCCCGATCAACCTCGCCAAGGACATCATCGCCCAGCTCAAGTCGGGCGGCGAAGTCACCCGCGGGTGGCTGGGCGTGGCCATCCAGGACGTCAACCAGGAGATGGCCGACTACTACGGGATCGAGAGCAAGAAGGGCGTCTTCGTGGCCGACGTCTTCAAGGGCGACCCGGCCGATGCCGCGGGGATCAAGCCCAAGGACATCATCGTCGAGGTGAACGCCCAGAAGGTCGAGACCACCCGCCAGCTGACGGCCCTGGTGGCCAACATCCCCGTGGGGCAGTCGGCCAAGGTCAAGGTCATGCGGGACGGACAGCCCAAGATCTTCAATGTCAAGATCGCCAAGCGCGACGACGCCAAGACCGCCGCGCGCAGCGAGCCGCCGGTCGAGAGCTCGGACGATATGCTGGGCATGCGGCTGGCCGCGCTGACCCCGAGGTGGCGCAGCGGTTCAACATCCGCGAGGCGACCGGCGTGATCGTCATGGAGGTCCAGAGCGGCAGCCAGGCCGAGGAGGCCGGTGTGCGGCCGGGCGACATCATCAAGGAGGTCAACCGCCAGGCGGTCGAGACGGTGAAGGACTGTCAGGAGGCCTTGAAAAAGGTCCCCAAGGACGGCCAGGCGAGCCTCTTCCTGTGGCGCAAGAATGCGGGGTTTCTGGTGGTGAAGTTGAAGAAGTAAGGAGTTTATTGGGTTTGTTGGGTTATAATCCCGGTAGCCCAGCAAACCCTTTGCAGGGTTGGCCCTCCACCTTTCCAATCCAACTCTACAAACTCTATAAACTCAATAAACTCGATAAACGTTTTTAATCCCTTATTGTTTTTTTTAAATCCGGCACGGTCTCCGGCCTGCCGCGCACCATGTAGCGGCTGTCGCCGCTGCGCGCAGTGACGTTCTCGTAGACCCCGTCGTCGCGCTTGACCAGCTTGGTGAACCCCAGATCCTTCAGCGCGCTGTTGCCCTTGGGCGTGTTGATGTTGATGCGCGAGATCACCTTCTCCACCGGGCCGCCGCAGGTCGGGCACCGTGTCAAAGGCGACTCGGTCATGGGCTGACGGTGCTCGAACACGCGCCCCGACTCACAGGGGGCGGCGAGGTGCTGGTATTCGTAGATGGGCATGGAAAAGTCCTTAATGGTTCATTGAGTTTGTCGGGTTCATAGGGTTTATAGGGTTCAGGGAAACCGACTGTCCCTTGCTGCATGCTCGTTTTCCACCGGGCTCATGGGCTTGTCTTCAACCCAACAAACTCTACAATACCCAATAAACCCTATAAACTCCCAACTCCCCTTGATTTTACCCCATTTCCGCCCCTCCGCCAACCGCTAAAGTTATTTTTCCAACGGACCGATAGGACTAATGATTACAACCCGAAGCCACACCCCTTGCGCCGCCCCGCCGTATGCGGCCCGGGTGAGCCCGTTTTTGCCTGGAGACTGAAGACGCACAATGAGCCAGACCCATGCTTCCAGCCGAGCGGACATCGACCTGAAGATCAAGGAAGCGGAGACCTGTTACGGCATGGGGATGTTCGAGGAGGCCCTCGCGCTCTACGAGCAGCTCAACTCCAACGGCGGCGGTCTGGACCCCCAGGCGCACCGCGTGCTCGGCGAGAAAATCAGCCGCCTCAAAAAGGAGATCGAGGAGCACCAGGAGGCCGACAGCAAAGGCCTCTCGGCCGAGGACATCTCGATCTTCAAGAAGACGCTCTCGGGCCAGGACGACATCCCGACCCTGCTCGACGGCGCCGCCGCGCTGAAGGAGCTCGGGCTGATGGCGGAAGCCGCGGCCGAGTACGAGAAGCTCCTGCAGTTCGACCCCTCGGCCTTCGATTTCTCCAAGGCCGACTGCTCGCCCTCCAAGATCATCTGCGACTACATCCTCTGCCTGCTCGAGACCCGGGAGGCGGAGGAGGTGGTCAAGCAGGCCTACAAGGTCGTTTACCGGTTCAGCCTGGGTAACCGGGAAACCGCCCGGATCAAATACTGGCTGGGCCAGCAGCTGGAGAAGCGCAGCCAGGGCGACCTCGCTTTCGAGCTCTACCGGGCGGCCGCGGAGCTCGATCCGGCCGACCCGGACATCGCCGCGCGCCTCAACGCGCTCAAGAGCAAGCTCTCCAGCAACTCGCGCTACGACTCCCTCCTGCGCACCAAAATCATCAGTACCCATCAACTGCAGGAGGCGCTCGCGATCTCCCGCAAGATCAGCAAGAGCGTCGAATACGTGCTGGTCGACCGGTTTAAGGTCGCGGTGCCGGAGCTCGGCAAGTCCCTGTCGATGTTCTTCGGGTGCGCGTTCCGCACCTTCGACCCCGAGATGCCGGTGCCCTTCGAGCTGATCAGCAACCTCAAGAAGTCCTTCCTCCTCTATTATGTCTGGGTCCCCCTGCGCTGGGACAAGACGGGGATCGAGATCCTGGTCGACGACCCCAAGGACCTGCGCAAGACCGATCACATCCGCGCCCTCATGGGCAACCAGAAGATCAGCATCTCGGTCGGCATCAAAGAGGACGTCGAAAAGTACATCCAGCACTTCTTCGATCCGCGCAAGGAGAAGCCGGTCGAGACGGGCGGGGAGGACATCGACAGCATCATCCCGGACGTCACCTTCGAGGAGGAGGAGGACGCCCACGACGACCGCACCTCCCTGGACGAATCGTCCAGCCAGGTGGTCAAGTTCGTGGACCAGATCCTGGTGACCGCCTTCCGCAACGGCGCCTCCGACATCCACATCGAGCCCTCGGTGGTGACCCGCCGGACGGCCATCCGCTTCCGCACGGACGGCGTCTGCAACGAGTACATCCAGGTGCCCAACGCCATGGCGCCGGCCATCATCTCGCGCCTGAAGATCATGGCCGAGCTGGACATCGCCGAGAAGCGCCTCCCGCAGGACGGCAAGATCAAGGTGCGGCGCAAGGGCATCCAGGAGTTCGAGCTGCGTCTGTCCACCATGCCGACCACCGGCAAATTCGAAGACGCGGTGCTGCGCATCCTGACCCGCACCAGCTCGATGAAGATCGACGAGATCGGCTTGAACGAGCGCAACCTGACCGTGCTGCGCAAGCTGATCAGCCGGCCCTACGGCATGATCCTCTGCGTCGGGCCCACCGGGTCCGGCAAGACCACGACCCTGCACGCCATCCTGGGCCACCATCAACGTGCCCGGCGTCAAGATCTGGACGGCCGAGGACCCGGTCGAAATCACCCAGGCCGGGCTGCGCCAGGTGCAGATCCGTCCCAAGATCGGCCTGGACTTCGCGCGCGTCATGCGCGGGTTCCTGCGGCTCGACCCGGACATCATCATGATCGGCGAGATGCGCGACAAGGAAACCGCCACGATCGCGCTGAGGCCGCCCTGACCGGCCACCTCGTGCTCTCGACCCTGCACACCAACAACGCGCCCGAAACCCTCACGCGCCTGCTCGAGATGGGCATGAACCCCCTGAACATCTCCGACGCCTTCCTCGGCGTGCTGGCGCAGCGCCTCGTGCGCCGGCTGTGCCCCAACTGCATCGAGGGCTACCACCCGAGCGCGGAGGAGTTCGAGGACATGCGCGCCGACTACGGGAAGGCGCTGTTCGACGCCTCCGGCTACAGCTACGGCCCCGGCTTCAATCTAAGAAGCCCAACGGGTGCGAGAAGTGCAGCGGCTCGGGGTTCAGGGGCCGCGATCGGGATCCACGAGCTCATGGAGGCCACCCAGGAGGTCAAGATCCTGATCAAGAAGAACGCCACCTCCCACGACCTCGCCCGCCAGGCCGTCCAGGACGGCATGACCACCCTCAAGCAGGACGGCATCCAGCAAGATCATGAACGGCATCACCACCATCCGCGAGGTGCGGCGGGTGTGCGTCGATTAAATCGCCTGCGGCGATTTAATCGCTGGAGGCTGGGAGGCCAGGAGGATAGGAGGCTGAAAGACCATGAGTCTGATTCGATGGGTTCCAGCAGTCTTGGCGGTGATTCTGGCGAGCGGGTGCACGTCGGTGACGGTGCGGCCGGTGGACAAGGGCCTGGGCATGCAACATGTCTGCATCGAAAACTGCAGCGAAAGGTGTTTCGACGGGGACATGCTGGGGATCATCCAGGAGGGGTTGCAGCGCCATGGGATTTCGAGCCAGGTCTACACCGGCAACGTGCCGGACCCGTGCGAATACCATCTGACATATATGTGCAACCGCACCTGGGATATCGCCACCTATCTGCACCATGCCGAGCTGACGTTGTTCCGCGGCCGTAACCAGGTCGGGTTTGCAGAATACCATTTGATCCAGGGGGGTGGTTTGGCGTTGACGAAATTCCAGAGCACCAAGACGAAAATGGACCCGGTGATCGACGAACTGCTCACGGGGAAGAAGACGGAGTGATAAGTGACAAAAATATTCGACAGGATTTACAGGACCTGCAGGATGATTTTTCAGCTTTCCCCGGGCGGGAAAGCTTAAGATCCATCGCCTGCGGCGCATGTGTAATGGAGTCGCTATCGCTGCCGCGCAGCGGCTGAGAGTCTTCCCGCTCTCATCCGGAGAGCGGGAAAAATCCTGTCGATCCTGTAAATCCTGTCGGACGTATTCGTTTTGGCGTTTGCTATGAGCTTTCTTCTTACCCAACAAACCCTATAAACCCTTTCGAGGCAGTTATGCCCAGACGTGCCCTGGTCGTCGACAGCGATTATTTCTTCGTCGAGTTCCTGTCCGGAGTCCTGGAGAAGCGCGGCTACCAGGTGCGCAAGGCCTACGACGGCAAGGAGGGGATCGCCGGCCTGGACGACGGGCCCTACGACATCCTCTTCGCCGACCTGGTGATGCCCAAGGTCAACGGCCGGCAGTTTTTCGAGGTCGTGCGCCGCAGGTTCAACGGGCACTGCTTCCCCATCGTGGCCCTCTCCGGGACGGTCATCGAACAGATGGACGACCTGGACGCCATCGGCGCCGACTACTTCATCGCCAAGGGGCCCATGGAGAAGCTTACAGTCCGGCTGGACGAGTTCATCACCGGCCTGGAGCGCAACCCCGCGCTGCCGCCCGCAGAGAAGAAGATCCTCCAGACCGGCTCGGTCTTCCCGCGGCGCGATGCCATGGAGCTGCTGGTGTCGCTCGAGTTCTCCCAGACCGTCATCAACGCGATCGGGGTCGGGGTGATCGTGCTCGACAAGGACACCCGCATCATCAACGCCAACCCTGCGGCGCTGAAGGTGCTCGACAAGGTCATGGTGGACATCCTCAACCGGCCGATCATGGACACCCTGCCGGCCAACCGCTCCGGCGAGCTGGTGAGCGCCCTGAAGGAATCCGGGCGCGAGGGCGGCGGCGGCCCGCGCTCCTTCTTCGTGGGCATGGGCGGCCGCATGCTGCGCGCCGTGATCTCGCCCCTGCGGGTCCACAACACCGCCTCGGGCTGGATCGTCGCGCTCGAGGGCGCGATCGCCTGACGCCCGCGCGCCGTCCGGCCGCAATCCGCTTGAACTTCCCACCCGCCTTTGCTAAGGGGTTGCTCTGGCTGAGTGGGGGGAAGTTTTGACAACCCGCCCTCCAAGCCGCCCCATCCTGTTTATCGAAAACAAGTATCAGGCCGTCAGCCAAGGCGCGCGGCCTTTTGGGATGCGCAGCGTACTGAACAGTACGTGAGCGCACAACGACCCACCCGCGTGAGCGGGTGGGGGATTTTCGGCCGGAGGCCGAAAAGGCCGGAAGCACGCAGTGCTTCGATCGTTGTATCTGCGGTGTTTGCAGGTAATCACAAAAGCGCCGCGCAACACAGGATCACGGCCTGAGACGCAGTTTTCCTGCTGAGAGGACTTCATGATCCGTGCTGCCATTGCCGGCGGGACCGGTTATGCCGGCGCCGAAATCGTCCGCATTCTGAGCGGTCACCCCGAGGTCGAGATCGCTGCCGTCACCTCGCGCCAGTTCGCGGGCCAGCGGTTCGACCAGGTCTTCCCGGCCATGGCCGGGCGCGTGGCCACCGTCTGCGAGGAGATGAACGAGGATCGCATCTGCGCGGCCGCCGACGTCGTCTTCCTGGCGCTGCCGCACAAGCTGCCGATGGCGATCGCGCCGGGGCTTCTCAAGCGCGGCTGCCGGGTGATCGACCTCTCGGCCGATTTCCGCTTCCGGGACGCGGCCGTCTACGAGTCCGCCTACCAGCCGCACACCGCCCAGGGCCTGCTCGCGGAGACGGTCTACGGGCTGAGCGAGGTCTACACGGACGAGATCCGCAACGCCCGTCTGGTGGGCAACCCCGGCTGCTACCCGACCAGCGTGCTCCTGCCGCTGGTGCCGCTGGTCAAGGCCGGCCTCCTGGACCTCGAGAGCATCGTGGCCGATTCCAAATCCGGGGTGAGCGGCGCCGGCCGTTCGCCGTCGCTCGCGGTCCACTTCTGCGAGGTCACCGAGTCGTTCAAGGCCTACAAGGTCGCCGCCCACCGCCACAACCCGGAGATGGAAGCGGTGCTGAGCCGCGAAGCCGGGCGAAAGACCACCCTCACGTTCGTGCCGCACCTGGTGCCGATGAGCCGCGGGATGCTCTCCACCATCTACGCCCGGCCGTCCGCGGCCCTGAGCGCGCAGGCGGCGCTGGACTGCATCGCCTCGTACTATCGGGACCGGCCGTTCGTGCGCCTGCGGCCGCAGGGCCTGCCCCCGGACACCCTGCACGTGCGCGGGACGAACTGCTGCGACATCGGCGTCGTCATGGACGAGCGCAACCGGCGCCTGGTGCTCATGGCGGCCATCGACAACCTGGTGAAAGGCGCGGCGGGCCAGGCCGTGCAGAACATGAACCTGATGTTCGGGCTGCCCGAGACCACGGGGCTGAATCAGGTGCCGTACGCGTTGTGAAACCGGCTGGAAAGCTTGCAGCTGAGAGCAGGAACAGAAAAGCTGGTCCGACAGGATCAACAGGATTGACAGGATGTTTCCGGCCCTCCGGACGAGAGCCGGAAGTATGCAGCCGCTAAGCAGCCCAAAGATTTAGGCTTCCCCTGGTGCGCCGCAGGCGCCGGGGCGTCGGCTTTCCCTTCCGGGGAAAGCCGAAAACAAGATCCTGTGGATCCTGTAAATCCTGTCAGATGCTCTTTTCGTTATTGCTGTGAGCTACCTAACACCGAACACTGAACACCACCCCCTAACCCCCAACCACCTTTTAACCTTATCGCAAACGGAGGGAAGAAAGAGATGACAGCCAAACTGATCATGGGAACCGAGATCCGCGAGACCATCCTGGAAGAGCTGGCGGCCGAGGTCAAGGCCATCCAGGCGAAGCACGGGGTCGTCCCCGGCCTGGTGACCATCCTGATCGGCGCGAACCCGGCCTCGATCTCCTACGTGACCCTCAAGATCAAGACCGCCCACCGCCTCGGCTTTAAGGAAATCCAGGACAACCAGCCCGCCGACATCTCCGAAAAGGACCTCCTGGCGCTCATCGACAAGTACAACAAGGACGACTCGATCCACGGGATCCTGGTGCAGCTGCCGCTGCCCAAGCACGTGGACGAGAAGAAGGTGCTGAACGCGATCGACCCGGACAAGGACGTGGACGGCTTCCACCCGGTCAACGTCGGGCGCCTGATGATCGGCGGCTCCGAGGTGAAGTACCCGCCCTGCACCCCGGCCGGCATCCAGGAGCTGATCGTGCGCTCCGGGGTTCACACGGACGGCGCGGAGGTCGTGGTGGTCGGGCGCTCCAACATCGTCGGCAAGCCGATCGCGAACATGATGCTGCAGAAGGCGCGCGGCGCCAACGCGACGGTCACCGTCGTCCACACCGCACCAAGGACATGGCCTTCCACTGCAAGCGGGCCGACATCCTGATCGTCGCGGCCGGGGTGCCGGGGCTCGTGAAGCCGGAGTGGATCAAGCCCGGCGCCTGCGTCATCGACGTCGGCGTCAACCGCGTCGGGGAGAAGGTCAGCGAGAAGACCGGCCAGAAAATCGCGATCCTCAAGGGCGACGTGGACTTCGACGCCGCCAAGGAGATCGCCGGCTGGATCACCCCGGTCCCGGGCGGGGTCGGGCCCATGACCATCACCATGCTGATGCTTAACACGCTCAAGGCGCTCAAGTTCAAACTCGGGATTAAGTAGGCTGGACCGCAATTTGCAGCACATCCAGGCGGGGGAGGTTCCGGCGCCCTCGCCTGGGGTGTTTTTCGGGGGTGTCAGGTTTATTGAGGGAAGTTCATAGTTGGTAGGCGATAGCTCATGGGAGGGGTAAAAAAACAATCAGACAGGATTTACAGGATCTGCAGGATGTTGTCTTCAGCTTCCCCCGGACGGGAAAGCTGAAAATCCAGCGCCTGCGGCGCAATCATGCGGCAGTGGCCGCTATTCGGAGCGAAGCGGCCGGAGGTTTTCCCGCTCTCGTCCGGAGAGCGGGAAACATCCTGTCAATCCTGTTGATCCTGTCGGACCCTTTCTTTGGCTTTTTGCAGTTGCTATCAGCCATGGCCTATCAGATGCATACGCGCCACTTTGCCCTTGACACGGATTTCGTGGTCGAAATATAGATTACCGCCCATTTTGAAATAGACTCGAACGGCTTCGGGAAGCGGGGGGGGGGAGGGACGGGCTGCGATGCGGAACAAGATCTCACTGGTTGTCCTGACGGGCTCCGGCTCCCGCGCCAAGCAGTTCTGCACCTCCCGCGCCACCCTGCGCTGGCTGGCCGGTGCGGCGCTGGTCGCCTCCGGTCTCTTCGCCTTCGTCACCTACGACTACATTCAGCTCAAGCACAGCACCTCCGAGCTGAGCCTGCACAAAACGGAAATGTCCGGGAAGCTGGCCGGCCAGCAGGAGGAGATCGACCTGCAGCGGCGGCAGATCGGCGAGTTCGCCGAGGAGATCAACCAGCTCAAGGAGCGGCTGCTCAGCCTCAACGCCTTCGAGAAAAAGATCCGCATCATGGCGGACCTCGAAAAGCGCCCGGACGCGGGCAGCCTCTTCGGAGTCGGCGGGCCCATCCCGCGCGCCCTGGACCCGAAGGAAGCGCTGGGCCAGGAGCGCAAGAGCCTGGTGCGTGAGATGCACTCCCAGGTCGACCAGCTCAACCTCGGCGCCGTCACCCAGGGCAACGGGCTCCAGACGCTGGTCAGGCATCTGGAGAAGCAGCAGACCCTGATCGCCTCCACCCCCACCATCCGCCCCATCGACCCGGACGCGGAGCAGCTCGTCACCTCGCGTTTCGACTACCGCAACTCCCCCTTCACCGGTATGAAGGAGTTCCACCGCGCCATCGACATCTCCGCGCGCGAGGGCACGCCGATCTACGCGACCGCCTCCGGGGTGGTCACCTTCTCGGGCGTGAAGGGGCTCCTCGGCCGCACGATCATCATCGACCACGGCCACGGCCTCACGACCATCTACGGCCACTGCAGCCGGCTCCTGAAGCAGGCGGGCGAGCGGGTCGACCGCTGGGACACCGTGGCCCTCGTCGGCAACACCGGCAGCAGCACCGGGCCGCACATCCACTACGAGGTGGCGCTGCATGGGGTGCCGGTGAACCCGGAGAAGTATTTTTTGAACTGAGGCGGGGAGGCTGGGAAGCTGGTTCATTGGGTTTATTGAGTATGTTGGGTTCGTTGGGTTGATACCTCGAAAAGCTCACAGCTGGTAGCTCAGCTATGAGCTTCAAGCTCTTGCCCGCGAAGCGCAGCCCACGACGAATGTGAAAGACCGTCAGACAGGATTTACAGGATCTACAGGATTTGTTTGTGTCGGCTTCCCGGATGGAAGCCGACACGCTCCAGCGCCTGCGCCCGCCGGCCAACCGGGTGCCGCGCAGCGGCTGAGCTTTTTGCCGCTCTTGTCCGGAGAGCGGGAAAGATCCTGTCAATCCTGTTGATCCTGTCTGATAGTTTTTGTTTTTCCTATCAGCTTCTTTGGTCTCCCAGCCTCCTTTTTTTTCGTGCAACCCAACAAACCCAATAAACCCCACAAACTCGGAACCCCTTTCCCCCCGCCCTTGAGGCCCGCCCCAGATCTGTTATAATAGACGCACAATCGACTAAGAGAGGATGCCCCATTCGATGCTCAGCTTTCTGACCAAGGTGTTCGGCAGCAAGAACGACCGCGAAGTCAAGCGGATGCAGCCGGTCGTGGACCGGATCAACGCCCTCGAGGCGGGCATGCAGGCCATGTCCGACGAGGATCTGCGCGCCCAGACCGGGCGTTTCCGGGAGCGCGTCGCCAACGGCGAGCCGCTGGACGACCTGCTGCCGGAGGCGTTCGCGGTCGTGCGCGAGGCCTCGGTCCGCAGCCTCGAAGATGCGCCATTTCGACGTCCAGCTGATCGGCGGCATCGTGCTGCACGAGGGCAAGATCGCCGAGATGAAGACCGGCGAGGGCAAGACCCTGGTCGCGACCCTGCCGGCCTACCTCAACGCGCTCACCGGCAAGGGCGTGCACGTGGTCACGGTCAACGACTACCTGGCCCGACGCGACACCGAGTGGATGGGCCAGATCTACAGGTTCCTGGGCCTGAGGGTGGGGGTCATCGTCCACGGGCTCGACGGACCGCCGAGCGGCAGGAGGCCTACGCGGCCGACATCACTTACGGGACCAACAACGAGTTCGGGTTCGACTACCTGCGCGACAACATGAAGTTCGACCGCGACGAGCTCGTGCAGCGCGAGCTCAACTTCGCGATCGTCGACGAGGTCGACTGCATCCTGATCGACGAGGCGCGCACCCCGCTCATCATCTCGGGCCCGGCCGAGGAATCCACCGACACTTACTACAAGGTCAACCGGCGTCATCCCGAAGCTGCAGAAGGAGCGCGACTACACCATCGACGAAAAGACGCGGACCGTCGACCCTCACCGAGGAGGGGGTTGGCCGCGCTGCGAGAAGATGCTCCAGGTCGAAAACCTCTACGACCCCAAGTACATCGAGATGCTGCACCACATCAACCAGGCCCTCAAGGCGCACACCCTCTTCAAGCGCGACGTCGACTACATCGTGAAGGACGGCGAGGTCATCATCGTTGACGAGTTCACGGGCCGGCTGATGCCGGGCCGGCGCTCAGCGAGGGTCTGCACCAGGCGATCGAGGCCAAGGAAGGCGTCAAGATCGAGAACGAGAACCAGACCCTCGCCACGATCACCTTCCAGAACTATTTCCGCATGTACGAGAAGCTCGCGGGCATGACCGGCACGGCCGACACCGAGGCGGCGGAGTTCCAGAAGATCTACAAGCTCGAAGTGGTCGTCGTGCCCGACCAACATGCCGATGATCCGCACGGACTATCCCGACCTGATCTACAAGACCGAGCGCGAGAAGTTCGAGGCCGTCGCCAGACGAGATCGAGGAGCTGCACGAGAAGGGGCAGCCCGTGCTGGTCGGCACCATCTCGATCGAGAAGTCCGAGCAGCTCAGCAAGAATGCTCAAGCAGCGCGGCATCCCGCACGAGGTGCTCAACGCCAAGCACCACGAGAAGGAGGCGGAGATCGTCGCCCAGGCCGGCCAGCAAGGCGGTCACGATCGCCACCAACATGGCCGGCCGCGGCACCGACATCGTCCTGGGGGCGGGGGTGACCGACCTCGGCGGGCTGCACATCCTCGGCACCGAGCGGCACGAGTCGCGGCGCATCGACAACCAGCTGCGCGGCCGCTCCGGCCGCCAGGGCGACCCGGGCTCGTCGCGCTTCTACCTGTCGCTCGAAGACGACCTGATGCGCATCTTCGGCGGCGAGCGCATCACCGGCATCATGGAGAAGCTCGGCATGGAGGAGGACGAGCCGATCGAGCACGGCCTCATCAGCCGGGCGATCGAGAACGCGCAGACCAAGGTCGAAGGCCACAACTTCGACATCCGCAAGCACCTGCTCGAGTACGACGACGTCATGAACAAGCAGCGCGAGGTCATCTACGGCCAGCGCCGCGAGATCCTGATGGGCAAGGACCTGCGCGAGGCGATCATGGAGATGATCGCCGAGACCGTCGAGGGCATCGCCGACACCTACGTCGACGAGAAGAGCCACCCCGAGTACTGGGACCTCAAGGCCATCTCGGACGCGGTCTACAAGCAGTTCAACTTCCGGCCCGAGCGGCTGACCCCGGAAGGGGTCGCGGCGCTCGACCGCGACGGGCTGGTCGACCTGATCGCCGGCCAGGCGACCCGCAACTACGAGGCGCGCGAAGCCGAGATCGGGGCCGCCACCTTCCGCCAGCTCGAGCGCATGGTGATGATCCAGACGGTCGACAACCTCTGGAAGGACCACCTCCTGTCCATGGACCACCTGAAGGAGGGCATCGGCCTGCGCGGCTACGCGCAGCAGCAGCCGCTGCTGGTCTACAAGAAGGAGGGCTTCGAGCTCTTCCAGAACCTGATGGCGCGCATCGAGGAGGAGACCCTCGGGATCCTGTTCCGCATCCAGATCGCCGCGCCCGAGAAGCTCGAGGAGATGCACGCCCCCCGGGAGCAGAAGATGGTCTTCTCGGGCGGCGGGGAGCCCGCGCGCAAGCCCCCGGCCAAGCGCGCACCCGACAAGGTGGGCCGCAACTCGCCCTGCCCCTGCGGGAGCGGCAAGAAATACAAGAAGTGCCACGGAAGCTGAGCTCAGGCGCCTTTACAAGAACTCGAGCCAGTGCTTATACTGGCGGCAACCAACCTTGGAGCGCGCCCGGCCTGTGCACCCGGCCGAACGATAGGGGTCATCGATGAGCGAACAACGGCCACAGTACGAAGAGCAGCCGGAGCAGGGCGTTGAGCTCGCAGAACCGCCGCTGTATCGGGTGCTCCTCCTGAACGACGACTACACCACGATGGACTTCGTGGTGGAGGTGCTGCGGCATGTGTTTCACAAGTCGGAGGAGGAGGCCACCCGGATCATGCTCAACGTCCACCAGCAGGGCGTCGGCGTCTGCGGCAGCTATCCGATGGAAATCGCCGAGACCAAGGTCGACCAGGTAGACAGCCTCGCCCGCGAGAGGGGCTTCCCTCTCAAGTGCACCATGGAAAGAGAATAGGCCATGATCAGCAAAGAGCTCTCCGCCACCCTGGGGTTCGCCGTCAGGGAGGCCAAAAAACGCCGGCACGAGTACGTGAGCGTCGAACACATCCTGTTCGCCATCCTGTACGACCAGACCGGGATCGAGGTCATCGAGAACTGCGGCGGGAACGTCGAGAACATCATCGGCAACATCGAGACCTTCTTCCAGGACAAGATCGAGAAGATCCCGGACGGCAACGAGTACGTGCTGCAGCAGACGATCGGCTTCCAGCGCGTGATCCAGCGCGCCGTGAGCCACGCCCGCTCGGCCGACAAGGCCGAGGTCTCGGTGAGCGACATCCTGGCATCCATCTTCCTCGAGAAGGATTCGCACGCCGAGTATTTCCTCAGCGCCGAGGGCGTGACCCGGCTGGACGTCCTCAACTACATTTCGCACAAGATCCCCAAGGAGTCCTATCAGGAGCGCGAGGAGGACCAGTCGCCCGCCCAGCCGGAGGGCGAGGAGCGGCGGCGCGGCGGCAAGAACGACCCGCTCGAGATGTACACCACCGATCTCGTGGCCCAGGCGAAGCTGGGCAAGCTCGACCCGCTGATCGGCCGCGAGCTCGAGATCGATCGCACCATGCAGGTGCTCTGCCGCCGCCGCAAGAACAACCCGATCTTCGTCGGCGACCCGGGTGTCGGCAAGACCGCGATTGCCGAGGGTCTGGCCCAGAAGATCGCCAAGAAAGAGGTGCCCGAGCTGCTGCAGGACGTGCACATCTACGCGCTCGACCTGGGCGGGATGCTCGCCGGCACCAAGTTCCGCGGCGACTTCGAAGCAGCGGCTGAAGGGCGTCATCGCCGAGCTCAAGCGCCGGCCGAAGTCGATCCTCTTCATCGACGAGATCCACACCATCGTGGGCGCCGGGGCGACCAGCAGCGGTCAGCATGGACGCCTCCAACATCCTGAAACCGGTGCTGACCTCGGGGGAGATCCGCTGCATCGGCTCCACCACCTACGAGGAGTACAAGAACCACTTCGAGAAGGACCGCGCGCTGTCGCGGCGCTTCCAGAAGATCGAGATCCACGAACCCTCGGTCGACGAGAGCGTCCAGATCCTGCAGGGGCTGCGCTCGCGCTACGAGGAGCACCACGGGATCGAGTACACCGACTGCCGCGCTGAAGGCCGCGGTCGAGCTCTCGGCCAAGTACATCAACGACCGCTACCTGCCCGACAAGGCGATCGACGTGATGGACGAGGCCGGGGCCTGCGTGCGGCTCAAGGGCGGCGAGGGCCGCAAGAAGATCCACCCCGCGGACATCGAGAAGATCGTGGCCAGGATGGCGCGCATCCCGACGCAGAGCGTCTCCACGAGCGACCGCGGCAAGCTCGAAACCCTCGAGGCGCGCCTGAAGGACGTGGTCTTCGGCCAGGACGACGCCATCGCGTCGCTGGTGACCGCGATCAAGCGCTCGCGCGCCGGGCTGAGCAGCCGGGAAAACCCATCGGCTCCTTCCTCTTCACCGGCCCGACGGGGGTCGGCAAGACCGAGGTGGCGCAGCAGCTGGCCGCGCATCCTCGGGGTCGAGTTCCTGCGCTTCGACATGAGCGAGTACATGGAGAAGCACGCCGTGGCGCGCCTGATCGGCGCCCCCCCGGGCTACATCGGCTTCGACCAGGGCGGGCTGATGACCGACGCGATGCGCAAGCACCCGCATTCGGTGCTGCTCATGGACGAGATCGAAAAGGCGCACCCGGACCTCTTCAACATCCTGCTGCAGGTCATGGACCACGCCACCCTGACCGACAACAACGGCAAGAAGGCGGACTTCCGCAACGTCATCCTGATGATGACCTCCAACGCCGGCACGCGCGAGATGAGCCACCCAGACGATCGGCTTCGGCGAGGTCGGCAAGGACACCGCGTTCAAGGGCCGCAAGGCGGTCGAGAAGCTGTTCAGCCCCGAGTTCCGCAACCGGCTCGACGACGTCATCGCCTTCAACGCGCTCAGCCCCGAGGTCATGGGCCGGGTGGTCGACAAGTTCATGAAGGAGCTCAACGGACAGCTGGCGGCGAAGAGGGTCCGGCTGAGCTACTCGCCGGAGGTCCGCACTTGGCTTGCGACAAAGGGTCACGACCCGCGCTACGGCGCCCGGCCGCTGGCGCGCGTGATCCAGACCGAGATCAAGAACCAGCTTTCGGACGAGATCCTCTTCGGCAAGCTCGCGAAGGGCGGCGAGGTCCGGCTGGAGCTGGAGGGCGAGAAGGTTGCTTTCCATCTCCCGGAGACGGCGGCGGCCAAGGTCAAGGAACCGGTGGAGCAGGAATAGGGTTTATTGCGTTTATAGGGTTTGTTGGGTTTGTAGGGTTGAGTAGGGCCAAGAAGCGCATGGCTTGTAGATAACAGCAAAAACTCTTTACAGGATAGGAGCTTATTTTTGCTTCTGAACCTGCTACGGGCTATGCGCAGCGAGTTGTGCCACACGCATCTCAACTCAATGAACTCAATGAACTCAATAACCCTATAAACCCCTCCTTCCCTCCATGCCCGTCTTCGCCCTCAGCGCCGAGCTCACCTTCCCGCCGCCCCGGTTCGCCACGCGGGAGGGGCTGCTGGCGTTCGGCGGGGATTTGAGCGAGGAGCGGCTGCTCCTGGCCTACCGCTCAGGGATCTTCCCCTGGTACTCCGACGGCGAGCCCATTCTCTGGTGGTCCCCGGACCCCCGCCTCGTGCTCTACCCGCGCGAGTTCCACCTCTCCCGCTCCCTGCTGAAGACCCTCAAACGCGGCGACTTCGTCCTCACCCTGGACACGGCCTTCGAGCGGGTGATCGCCGAGTGCGCCCGGGTGCGGCGCGAAACCGGGGAGGGCACGTGGATCGTGGGGGACATGCGGAAGGCCTACTGCGCGCTGCACCGCTCGGGGTTTGCGCACTCGGTCGAGGCGTGGCAGGAAGGGGTGCTCGCCGGCGGGCTTTACGGGGTTGCGATCGGCCGGTGCTTTTTCGGGGAGTCGATGTTCGCGCGGGTGAGCAACGCCTCCAAGGCGGCGCTCGCGGCCCTGGTCGCGTTCCTCGTCAAGGCCGGCTTCGAGCTCGTCGACTGCCAGGTCACGACCGGGCACCTGCAGCGCATGGGCGCGCGCGAGATCTCCCGCAAACGCTACCTGCAGGAGCTCGAGCACGCGCTCGAGGGCCCGAGCTGCGCGGGCAGTTGGAGCCTGCCGGCGGACGCGCTGGCGTGCCTGCTCGCGCCGAAGAAAACGAAAGGCAAGAAAAGGGGTTTTTAGGGTTTACTGAGTTTGTATGGCTGGGAGAAAACAACAAACAGAGAAACTGTCCGACAGGATTTACAGGATTGACAGGATGGTTTCCGGCGCTCCGGATGAGCGCCGGAAAAGCCTCAGCCGCTGCGCGGCAGGCAAAGACTTGAGTTCGCGCCGCAGGCGCTGGATTGTTCAGCTTACCCATCCGGGGAAGCTGAAAAACAAATCCTGTAGATCCTGTAAATCCTGTCTGAAATTTTTTCTATTTTTTCTTCATTAACATTTTAGGCACTTTAGGCATCTTAGCTCATTTTAGGCATTTCTTTTTTAACCCGTAACTTGTAACTCGTAACTTGCCCCTATGGACTGCCCCTTCTGCCGTATCGTTCGAGGCGAGGTCGACACCGAGATCCTCCTGCGCACCGAGCATCTCGTGGTCTTCCGCGACCACCGTCCGCAGGCGCCGGTTCACCTGCTGATCGTCCCGCTGAAGCACATCCGCAGCATCAACGACATCGAGCCGGGGGACAATTCGCTCCTGGGCGAGATGTTCCAGGCCGCCCGCGAAATGGCGGCGCGCCTCGGCATCGCGCGCGACGGCTACCGCCTGTTCGTCAACGTCGAGCGCGGCGGCGGCCAGGTCGTCTTCCACCTGCACATGCATTTGATGGCCGGGTGGAAGCGAAGCGTGTAGCTCATGGCAGAAGCGAAAAGCAAAAGCCTGTCCGACAGGATTTACAGGATCAACAGGATTTTATTTTCAGCTTTCCCCGGACGGGAAAGCTGAAGATCCAGCGCCTTCGGCGCAAGGGGTGTGAGAGTTGCGGACAACCTGCTGCGGAGCGGCAGAGAGTTTTTCCGCTCTCACCCGGAGAGCGGAAAACATCCTGTCAATCCTGTCCTGTCAATCCTGTTGATCCTGTCGGATAAAATTGTCCCTTGGCCTCTACTTTCACCTATGAGCGATCAGCTATGAGTTGTCTGGTCTGCCTTTCTTAACCGTGAGCCCTATGAGCTCCCCTCCCGCCGGCATTTACGTCCACGTCCCGTTCTGCGTGCGCAAGTGCGCCTACTGCGATTTCTATTCGATCACCGACCTCGGCCGGAAGCCGGCCTTCCTGGCGGCGCTGCGCGCGGAGATCGCGGCGACGGCGGCGGGCGGGCTGGTCTTCGACACGATCCACATCGGCGGCGGGACCCCCTCGACCCTCGAGCCGGGCGAAGTCGAGGCGATCCTCGCGCTGCTGGCTTCCAGGTTCCGCTTCGAAGCGCCGGTGGAGATCACGCTCGAGGCCAACCCCGGGACGGTCGACCGGGACAGGCTCAAAGGGTTTCGGGCGGCGGGCGTGAACCGGCTGACCATCGGCGTGCAGTCCTTCGACCCCGCCAACCTGGAGCTGCTCGGCCGCATCCACACGGCCGCGGAGGCCGAGCGCGCCGTCGCGGACGCCCGTGCGACCGGGTTCGACGAGGTCGGCCTGGACATGATCTACGGCCTCCCGGGACAGACCGCCGCCGCGTGGGCGGCCGACCTGGAGCGGGCTCTGGCCCTCGCCCCCGAGCACCTCTCCTGCTACATGCTCACGATCGAGCCGGGCACGCCCCTCGGGCGGCTGCGCGACTCCGGCCGGTTGCGCCCGGCCCCCGACGACCGGGTGGCCGCGCTGTTCACGCAGACGTCCGAGCTGCTCACAGGCTGCGGCTTTCGGCACTACGAGATCGCCAACTTCGCGCGCTGCGATGCCGCGGACTGCGCCGACGCACACGTCTCCCGGCACAACTCCAAGTACTGGGCCTGCGCGCCCTATCTCGGGTTCGGGCCGGCCGCGCACTCCTTCCTCCCGCCGCGCCGGTTCTGGAACCACGGCGACCTGGGGCGCTACGTGGAGGCGATCCGGGCAGGGGAGGCGGCGATCGAAGGCGAGGAGGTGCTGACCGCCGGTCAGCAGATGACGGAGACCGTCATGCTCGGCCTGCGGACGGCCGCGGGGGTGGACCTCGCGGAGTTCGCGCGCCGGTTCGGGGAGAGCGCCGCCCGGGCCTGCGCCGGCGCGGCGGCCGCGCTCGTGGCGCAGGGCCTGCTCACCCGCGATCGCGCCCGCTGCGCCCCCACCCTGCGGGGAATGTTGTATCATAATACGGTTGTGGGAGCGTTGACGGAAGCGCTGGAGGCTAACAGCTCATAGCAGAAGCGAAAAGAAAAACCTGTCCGACAGGATTTACAGGATCTACAGGATTGGGTTTCAGCTTTCCCCGGACGGGAAAGCTGAAGAACCTGCGCTTGCGGCTCAAGGGGTGTGATGTGGCGGACAACCTGCCGCGGTGCGGCTGAGAATTTTTCCGCTCTCGCCCGGAGAGCGGAACACATCCTGTCAATCCTGTCGATCCTGTCTGAAGGTTTCTCCCTTTATTGCTATCAGCTATGAGCTATGAGCTTATCAGCTATAATCTATGAGGTGTCTGTCCTGCCTTTTTTAAACCGTGAACTCTGAACCTTGAACCGTTTTACCCTGAACCCTGAACCTTGAACCCTGCACCTGTCCTACCCCCTCCTCAGCTTCCTCACGTCCCCCACGCGCAGGGTCACGTTCTTCGCGTCGAAGTACTCGAAGAGCGGGATGAGGAACTTGCGCGAGGCGCCGGTCATTTCCTTGAACTGCGCGGGGTTGATCTCGCCGTTTTCCTCCAGGAACTTCACCAGGCGCTGCTTCAGGTCGGCGATCACCTCGGCGTGAAAGAAGAGGTCCTCCTTGGTGCGCACGATCAGCCCCTGCTCGATCATGTGGTTCAGCACGTCCTTGGCCTGACCGGGGTCGGCCTTGAGGCTTTCCACCACGTCCCGGAAGAAGAGCGGCTGCAGCCCGCCCTGCTTGTAGATCTTGAGGATGTCCTGGCGCAGGGTCGCCTCGTCGCCCGCGAGCGAGACCTTGTGGGCCTTGAGGCGCACGGTCTTCTCCTCCTGGACGATGGCGTTGTCCTTGATCATCTGGTTGAGCACGAGGTTGAAGAGCTTCACGTCCGTGCCGGGCGGCAGCTTGCTCTTGAGCTCCTCCTTGAGCATCCCGGACTTCAGCGGAAAGGCCTTGTGGTAGGCCTGCAGGTTGGCCGAGGTCTCCTGCACGAGCAGCTCGAAGTTGCGCTTGTGGATGAAGGTGCGCGCCTCCTTGTCCACCTGAATCGCCGCGCGGCCGGACATCATCGCCTGCAGGGCGCCGTCGAGCTGCTTGTCGGTCAGGTTGGTCATCAGGCGCAGGTCGCCGAAGGAGGCCCCGGCCGGGCCGGCAGCGTCGAGGTGGAAGTCGATCAGCTTCTCGGGCGGGCTGCCCAAGATCGACCTCAGCCCGGCGACGATCTCCGGCCTCAGGCGCTTGTGCTTGGGCGGGATGGGGTTCAGCACCTGGCCGCCGCCGATCGTGCGCACCGGCGAGTAGCTGCGCACGACGTAGTGGTCGCCCTTGACCACGGCGACCGGCGTGTCCAGGCGCAGCTGCGCGACCGTGGCCTCCCCCGGTTTGAGCTCGTCCCGCTCGAGCAGGATCAGGTTGCCCAGGATCTCGCTCGTCCCCGTGTGGAAGCGCACGCGGCTGCGGTTCTTGAGCGGTTTGGCGCCGGCGGCGAGGAAGTGGAAGTGGACGTCCACCATGTAGCTCGGTTTCAGGACGCCGGGGCTGGAGAGCACCTCGCCGCGCGCGACCGCCTCCTTGTCGAGACCCTGGAAGTTGATGGCCGTGCGCTGGCCGGACTCGGCCGCGTTGACGCTCTCGTTGTGCACCTGGATCCCGCGCACCTTGGAGGTGACCCCGGACGGGTAGACCATGACCGGGTCGCCCACCTGGACCCGGCCCGAGACGAGCGTCCCGGTGATGACCGTGCCGAAGCCCTTCATGGTGAAGACCCGGTCGACCGGCAGGCGGAAGAGGGTGGATGGCGGCCGGTCGGGCACCTCCTTGGCGAGCGCCTCGACGGCGCGCACGAACTCGGGCACGCCCTGGCCGGTGACCGCGGAGACCGGGATGATCGGCGCGTTCTCGAGGAAGCTGCCGCGCGTGAACTCCTGGATGTCCTCCTGCGCGAGCTCGAGCATTTCCTCGTCGACCATGTCCACCTTGGTCAGTGCGACGAGCCCGTGCTGGACCCCGAGCAGGGTGCAGATCTCCATGTGCTCGCGCGTCTGGGGCATGACGCCCTCGTCGGCCGCGATCACCATGGCGACGATGTCGATCCCGGTCGCGCCGGCCACCATGTTCTTGACGAACTTCTCGTGCCCCGGCACGTCCACGACCCCGATGTGCTGCCCGTTCGGGAGGTCGAGGTGCGCGAACCCCAGCTCGATCGTGATCCCGCGCTCCTTCTCCTCCTTCAGCCGGTCGGTGTCGATGCCCGTGACCGCCCGCACCAGCGAAGTTTTGCCGTGGTCGATGTGCCCGGCGGTGCCCAGTATGATCTGTTTCATGGTGTACGAGTTTAAAGTGTTAGGTGTAAGGTTTTAAGTGTTAAGTAAACCCAGTCCTCTTTTCGACTTATCGCCGCGAACCGGCCGGCTGCTTCCAGGCTCTCTGCCGGAGAGCCGGAAAAGATCCTGTCAATCCTGTTGATCCTGTCGGATGGTTTTTCGTTTTTTTTGCTATCAGCTAGAGCTATCAGCTGCTTCTCCCCATCAGCTTCTTCCTCTTCCGACCCACTCGAACAGATACGCTATCCCCACGAGGACGACCGCGAGTCCGGCCACGTAGTCCAGCTGGATCGACCCTTTGAATATGCGTGTGATGAGCACGGCAAAAGCCAACCCGAGCACGGCCCGGATGAAAAACAAAATGAACGAGTGCATGAGAGGTTCCCCCCTGAGCGTATACCAGACGTGAGTACCGGAAATCGAGGCGCAGGGCAAGCTTGGCCTGCGAAGCGCGCAGCTCATAGCTGATAGCTCACAGCAAAAACCAAAAAATCCGACAGGATTTACAGGATCTGCAGGATTTTGTTTTCAGCTTTCCCCGGACGGGAAAGCTGAAGATCCAGCGCCGCACCAGCGCCTATCCGCGCGGTTTGTACCAACTCGTAACTTGTAACTCGAAGCCATCTCAAAAATCGCAGATCACGCCCGAGGGCCAGGCGCGCGCCGATGAAAACGCGCAGCAACCGTAACTCGCCCCCCCCACCCTCTTGCCTTTTCTAATTCAATCTGTTACCTTGCGCCGCGTTACGGATACGGTGGGTGTAGCTCAGTTGGCAGAGCACCGGGTTGTGGCCCCGGTTGTCGTGGGTTCAATTCCCATCACTCACCCCATTTATGCGCCCGTAGCTCAGTTGGATAGAGCGCCGGACTTCGAATCCGTAGGTCGGGGGTTCGAGCCCCTCCGGGCGCGCCAGTAAAATACAAGGGGTTACAGACTTAGGGTCTGTAATCCCTTTTTTTTTGTGTGTGATTCCGTGTGTGAAACTTCTCCGAACCCGTCGTTCAACACCTGCATGGCAAACCGTTCCGAATCCCCTATGGAGTGGAGATAAATCTCCGTTGTAAGCCGGTTCTCATGCCCCAGGATCCGTTGAATTGACCCGATGGGGATGTTGGCCTGCTCCAGCAAAGATGCCCCAAAATGCCGTAGGGCATGGTAGCGGAAATACCGAACGCCCGCATTTTCGCAGATCTTGATCATGATCCGCTTTCTTTCTATGAAAGGCCCCATCAACCCATTCTGGTTGCGCCTATCCCAATAGCGGTGCCAGAACACCCATGGTACGTCCTTCTTCTCGGTTTGCATGCCGGCGGGACAGTATGTCAAAGAGCTTGTCTGGCATGGGGACTTTACGGGGAGTTCGGTTACCACCCTTTTTCTTCCTGGTGTAAAGCATGACGTAGCGTCTGGCTAAGATCCACATCCTGCCAGGTCAGGCGGTTTACCTCACTCATCCTTCCCATGGTGAGGGCAATGGTCCAGAGGTAATCCTGAACATCCGGTTTAGCTGCCAGCATCACCCGAAGGATGTCCTCCTTGGGTGGGACGTACTTGATCCGTCTTGTCCACCGGGAAGAACTGAATGCCGCGTGTTGGATTCCTGGGTATCCAATTTCGGACCGGATGCATGCCGAAGTTGAACACCGCACGCAGGTAGCGCAGTTCCTTGTTGGCCGTGTAGCCCGAGGTCTGACGTCACCCGCTTGCAGGAGATAGTTCTGGATCATATCCCCCGTAATCTCCGAGCACCGAGCTCGCCCCATAGCTTGACCCATCGCTTTGCCAGATAACAGATGGTCGGTGTAGTGCCGCTCGGAGTTGTACGCCTTCACATAATCAAGGCGTCTGTTCACCAGCTCCAAGAAGGACATGTCGGTTGGGGTCGCTTCCGTAGAGCTCGGTTTTATCGGGTTGTCCTCCTCCTCTCTGGCCTTTGCCATGGCCTGCTTGGCGTCGTTTTTTGTTTTGAACCAGGTCAGCGTGTGCCTGGTCCCCTTGTGGGTGAAGTCTCGCTCTCCACCCCTTTCCCTTGACGAAATAGCAACTCATAGAGGTCCTCCTTCTTTGGGAAAAAATAGAGAACCCCCGAGTTTCCTGCCACCCAGTTCCCGCCAATGCTTATAAACCCACGAGGGGCTCTTGCGCAGGAAGAGGGCGACCTCCTCGAGGGTCAAGATATCGTGTTCGATGCTTGTGTCAACAGCGATTTTGCTCATTCGAGGCCATGATCGAAATTATGCACCAAACCGGAAAATCTTATTTAAAGTGAGAAACCATAAGATATCTATGGATGTTTGGCAATACTTATTATTTCATTCCGGGGACCTCGAATGATGTAGGATTGACTATAGGAGAGATTCGGATGTTGGGTTGGTTCTGTTCAGGAGTAAGCCTCCGAAGATCGAACTGGACCGATTAGATTTGGTTCAAGGCCTTTTCGGCTAATTTAGTTTTCGAAGTAGGTCATGAATCATGTCGGCTATAAATTTTGCCTCTCGGTTTCCGTGTTTAGCTTTTCTCTGGATAGAATAAAAAAGCCGCAGGTCTTCAACTTGTATCTCGTCTAAGTCTTCTGGAGCGAGCAGCACCGGAACGTCTACTTTAAATATTTTTGCAACCGATTCCAGCTTGTCAAAGTCCATCCCCCGACTACCGCTCTCTATCTGCGAGAGGGTGCCGGTCGAGGTGTAGCCGAGCTTCGTTGCGAGTTCCACCTGCGTCATTCCAGCCTTCTTCCGGAACATCCTAATATTCTTTCCAATACGAGCCCTAAGTTTTCCCGCCATTCGTTCCTCCCCTAAGTCATGAATGAAAAAGTATGTCCATTTGGCACGTCAGTAGACACTTTCTTATCGTGAGAAAATGCGCCTGTGTCAATAAAAAATATTTATGACGTTTTTATTTGAACTCGTTTAACAAAATAGGGGAGGGCAAATGCATAATTACGAGAAACTGATAGCTTCAATCGAAAGGGGAATAAAGCCTACGCCTATTGAGTTTCAACGTTACAGTGGTGGTAGCTGCCATAAACTTTGGAAAGACTTGGACGAGAACTGGAGGTGCCCAGCCTGTGGTCGCTGTAAATATCAAATCCTACGGTACAAAGGCGGATCGCCCATCTATAATGGAAATCCAGAAGTAGCTTCGAACCTGATCGCTCCATTAGCACGGCACCATGATCACAGCCAGGGGTATATGGAAATTGGATCAGGGCGGTTTGAAGAAACTGTCATGTGCCAAGACTGCAATTCGGCTGAGGCGGCAGCGAAAACACAACTGAGGCTACCCCAGAATTTCAGCTTTTCTCCAAGCGAAATACGGCGAATTTGTCTTAGGCATCCCTCACGGCACCGTGTCTATAGATTTCTATCGTGCATGGCAAATTTGGTGCGAACATGAGTATGGCAGGCTGCCAATCATATAATAAATTTTCTCTGCGCCACAAAGTATGCCGGAACTCGGATGTATCCGGATCCACCAGAGGGGTTAGCTCATCGGCATGCCAGAGAGTGCGGGGGTGGTGCGTCAAACGATACAGCAATGGGACACCGAAACTATCCGGAGCAGATGCAGGTAATGCTTGGCTGGGGGGGTAGAGCAAGAACATTGCATTGTTGGACTCGTACCGCGTGAAAGCGAATCTGGAAGCGGCGGAGCAGACGCATGAGGGTCGACGGGATTCAAGCTGCCTCAAGGTGCCCTGGCCGGACGTCAGGTCAGGCTGTCGAAAGAGGGTGCACGTCGGCGTCGATGAAGTCGGCTGAGATCCTCTAAGCTGGAGGGTCAAGGGCTGCGGCAATGGGGGGTATCCTGCGGTGAGTGGAACGTTTGACCCACGGAATTTGCACCAAATGTTGCAGCAAGATGTTCGAGCGTTGCAGTTAGCGAATCGAGCCGTGGCTTACTCTTTGGGGAGCGGTGAGCTCCAGGCCGTGCGACAGGTGCGGGTGCATGTGGCAAGGTGCCGGTGGGTGGGGGGTTAGGACAGCGGTTTACCTGAAATGAATCCCATTCAGTTGAAGGCTATGTGAGCAGATCGGATATCCTATTTAAAAACTATGAAACTATTTGGAATGTTTGCAAAATAACAGTCAAAAGCATGCGCCAGAATTCTCGTGCGCAGGTCTGCAGGTTTCGAGTGGATAGCGCTTTATACTGAAATTATTATGTAATTTATACTGAGAGCTTGCCGTTGCTTCTTCCGAAACCTCTCACACGATGATTTTTCTGGGGACCCCATCGCAGAATCAAAGGTGTGCGGTAGGGAAGATGATGGATATCCGGACATGCAGGATAACGTAATTATTCTCGCTGTAGATGTTGTTGTTTGTTGAAGGTGGCCTGCGCCGCATCGATCGGCACGGGCCGTCCTGGTTTGCCCTTGAAATAGGCAGATCCAAAGCAGTACCGCCCGGGCCACATATTCCACGGCTTGTAACCATCCCAGTGGCCACAGGCGGGGCAAGATTCGCATTTGAATTTGTCACCATTGTCGCTTGCGCGCGCGAAGGATGTCACAGGGGGGGCTGATAGGGCTATCCCATGGGAAGAGGAGGATGATTTTGCTGACTCATTCTCGCGCACGCAAGCGACAAAGGCGACATTTTCTGCATTCCGTATCAAATTATTGGAACGATAGATTTTTTCTTTGGGTTTAGAACTGCCATTTTCGGAACTGAAGTCTTCGATCGTGGAATTAGATATTTTTCTATCTTTGATATTTCCAGTGAGATACGTGTTTGTCGCCTTTGCCACATCCCCTCAACGGCGACAAAGGTGACAACCTGGAACCTATAGTCTCGTCCTGGTAATCCGTTAAGAACTCATCGAGGAGGCTCATCTGTTGCTCCTCCGTCCATTGCGAATCCGCTCCACCGCCCGCTGAACCTTGGCCCGCTCAGCTGCCCGGCACTCCCGTTCGGTCTTGGCTCTGGATGAGAACTTGTGGTGGACAGCCGGATTAATCGTCCAGGCCGTGACGCTACCATCGGGCTTGACCGTCGTTGCTTCCACCCAGTTGGCTATGTAAAGGGCCGCCATAGTCGTAGTCAGCAACTTTGGATTGTGGGCGAGAGGCTTGTGGACTCTCTGAAGATCCCGTTTTTTGATAACCTGCAGCCCCTCGGCCAAGATGTACCCGGCTACCCATCTCGCGTGCTTGCCCTGGCTCCCGTCGTCTATGGTTTCGGTGTAGAACCGGATGCTGTTCGGGAGCAAAAACTCGGTCATAAGGGTTGCAGCCATTTTGGCCGTTTGCTCGGGGATTTCAGGGCGAGGGTACCGGCCTGCTGCGACTTCTTCAATGATGTGGTAGACCAGGGCCAACCTGCAGAAAGCAGCCTCCCACTTGTTTAAGTGCGCCTTAAGTGCGTCCGAGGTACTCGGGAGGTCCTGGACACACTGTGCGAGATCCCGAACTGCGTACCGGTACTTCTGTGCCTGCTCCGAGAAAATGAAAATTTCAGGGTCGTGCTTGGGCTTAAGATCAACCAGAGCCTTGATTAGGGTCTCGTAGTTACCGATGGCTAATGGGTCCGGTGCGCGCTCAGCCCCGTTCCCAGACCTTTCACAATGCGCAATCAAAAACCGGGCGATCAGACCGTCCTCAGTGTTGTTGCCCATCAACTTCGCGACTATGCCTGGCTGGATACCTCCAACTATGGAAGCGCCCCAGCGAGGGACAAACATGAACCCCTTTTTCAGCCCGGTCGAATGCCTTCGGGCCACCTTGGTAGAGTTCGCAATAGTCGGCTCGATCTTTGCTGCCGCCTTTTGTGTTAGAGCTCCGGTAGGCATCGAAGGCTGAAATCCATCCGCTCAACTCGTCCTTGATGATGCCGACACCTATTGTGTTTTCCTGCAGTACTCGCCGCGCAGCCTCGATTGTGATGTCGTCGACGTAGAGACGTCTTTCGATCGGCTTTACAGGTGGCGGTCCGTTTTTCTTGTTCTTCTCCCATTGGGCATAGTCGTCGTCGTATTGCACCATTGCAGCCTCGTGGGCCTCGTGGAGTTTGACGGCGATCTTCACAAGGGGGCGCTTGGCGCTGTTCAGGGCTGGCGTTTTCTTCTGGCCAGCGTCTGCGACCACTGCCATCCACAGCCTTGGATCCTCAGTCCAGGTGGGGTCCAGACGCTTTGGCTGGATTTTGAATTGGTCGGAAATAGCTATGGTGGCTATTCCTATGGCTGGAAGCGCCACCATCGCAACATCCACCCCGATACGCTCAGCCTCATCCCGGGCGAATGCGTCAATTGCGCGGGGACAACCATTCGTGGGCCATTCGGGCTTGCCGGTGAGGGCCGGTTCCCCGAAGATGTCGAAGGGCTCGCCTTCAAAGCCGGTAAGCCTTGTCTTGTTTGGGGTAGTTTCACAATAGCCTTTAGGGACCGCTTCCAGAGCTTTTTGAATTGTTCGCTGCCCGTAGGTGTCATCGTTGCCGTAGTGCTTTTCATCCCATTTGGGCCGGTAGAGTTTCGAGGCGCGGAAGGCCTTATCGATGGCTGCCGGGTCGCGGTTGAACCAGAATGCCAAGTAATTGCAGAGGGCGAGATCTGCCTCCGACTGCGAGGGGTACCCAGCCTCCTTGAATTTCCCCTCGACGTACAGAGGGCGCATCTTCTTCCCGATTTTGGGATTGTTGAGGGCCTTGTCGAGGATTTCTTGCTGATCATCCGTGAGGGGGGAGCGGTCGGGCTCGAAGATGCAGCCAGACTCCGTCTGCTGGGGGCTGAAGATCTCGGCGTAGAATTTATCGAACTCGGCTTGGCGTGGTAGGGGCTCTGGCGGGGTGGCTTCAAACCTGTGTCCGGTGACGCAGAAGAACCGATGCCGGTCATAGACCTCGATGTCAAGTTTAGGATTCTTCCGACCACCGCCTTGGAGTCGCCCCTCGATAATGATGTGCACCCCTGTCCCGGACGGAGAGACCTCGGTATAGCTGGTCATCTGATCGATGTAGCTACGTTTCATGAGATCGATGGCACCGTCCTCTGGGTTGCGGCAGTGGTCGAGGTCGATTCCGCAATAAGGGTCATCCTGCGAGAACACATAGCCGATGCCGTCATAGGCACCTGTTTGGTAGGCGGCCATGGCCTCATCGAAGGTACCCCATGTATTCGGTTTGGTGGTGCTCGCTTTATAGCCGCCGTTCGGGTTGTACGGGACTTTGGTCCAAGGCTTCGACTTGCCGGGGACAAATTCGAGCTTCCAACAAACCCACTGACGCCGAGCGCGCATTCCTGCCGGTATGAACTCGGGAGTCACTGGGAGTGCTGTGGGCTTGGGCGGGCGCAATGGCTCTGCGCCCTGTCCAGTACCGGTGGCTATCGTCGCGGCCGGGTTCACTTGTCCCCCCTGACCTCGCTCTCAACCAGGCGAGCAAAGTCCCACAGCCTTTGATCGTTTTCGGGGCTGACGCGTGCGAACCCGTTCAACAGGCTGCAGGTGTAAGACGTGGACAATCCGAGGTACCGGGCTACCGCGGCGACCGGAATGTCATATTTGGCAAATACTTGTTTCGTCGGGTGGGGCTCAGGCAGGAATAACTTGAACGTCTGGCTCATGACCAACTCCTACGTTTAGGGCGTTAGGGGTCGGTCACAAAAGGACCCACCCAGTTGAAGCAGCACTCCGGTTAACCTGTCCGGTTGCAGCCTCACTGGGTCAGCCTTGGGGGGCGGGTCAGCGAGGAGCGGGACAGGAGTTGTTCGTCCCAGTCGCCGACCGATCCGACGGGTTCCCGCAATCTCGCGAACGCGGTCCCGCCGACGGGATCTGGGACTACTACCTCCTGGTTGGCTCCTTGAAGATGTTGGGCCGGGGCCCTTGAGTTGCCCTCAGCCTCTTCGCTGATTTTCAACATCCAGAATTATACAACACCCATAACATTAAAGCTCACTATTAGCAAGAGGGATTTTAGGAGGTCCTTGCGATCTGGGGGGGCAGGTTCGACGAGGGGCGGGTTGTGGGAGATAAAGACTTTTCACTTTTCGCTATTTAACCGCCATGGAGGGTTAATATTCTGTGGCTCTGGAATCGCCGACCCGGAGTCCTCGCAGGTATGATTCGGTTCTGCACAAACAAGGTATGTTTCCCAAGATCCCCTTGTCTTGATGCACTCAGGCCCTCTCGAAAATGCGGCATCATAAAGGCTTCGGTGAATATTACGCTATGATGCGATTATAGATGGTAATCTAATCTTTCAGGTATGGTCCAAAAGATTGGCATCAGGCACGAAATCTACACTTTCGCCCTTCGGTGGATTCTCCATCG
>CAWBSC010000001.1:0-33160 GCA_963791285.1 uncultured delta proteobacterium | reverse complement strand
GACGCCGGCCTGGCAGATGCGGTGGGTTTTCAGCCCCTTGATGCTCCGCCCGTTGAAGATGACGTCCCCGGCGGTAATCGGGAAGAACTGGCAGATACAGTTGAAGGTGGTGGTCTTGCCAGAGCCGTTCGGGCCGATGAGTCCGAAGATCTCGCCCTTTTCCACCTTGAAGCTGACGTCGTTCACGGCCATCAGGCCGCCGAAGGCCTTGAAAACGTTCTTGAGCTCGAGCAGCGGCATGGAAGCCGACACCCCCTACAGGAAACGCTAAGCGGTCCGAGAGAAATATAGCCTTGATTTTACGCCAGTCCCCACGATGCCGTTGGACAGAAACATGATCACGAAGATCACCAGCAGTCCGAACACCAACGCATGGCCCTGGCTGATCCACTTGGGGCTAGCCGAAAAACGCGCTGCGGAATGTTTCCTGCACCAGCACCATGACGAAAGCGCCCACGGTCGGCCCCACAGGGTCGCGGCCCCTCCGACGATCGCCACCAGGATGGCCATGATGGAGATGTAGTTCAGGTGGAAGACCACCTCGGGATCGATGAACCCCATGTAGTTCATGTAAAACGCGCCGGCCGATCCGGTGAAGAAGGAGCTGATCAGGAGCGAGATGTTCTTGTAGAGCGTGGTGTTGATGCCCATGGCCTCGGCGGTATCCTGATCTTCGCGGATGGAAACGAAGTAATAGCCCCACTTGGACCGGGTGACCAGGGTGATGCAACCGACGCAG
This sequence comes from uncultured delta proteobacterium, assembly GCA_963791285.1. Taxonomy (GTDB): domain Bacteria; phylum Desulfobacterota; class Desulfobacteria; order Desulfobacterales; family SpSt-501; genus SpSt-501. The sequence continues at coordinate 32,421 of CAWBSC010000001.1, read as the reverse complement.
ACGGCCGCCAGTGACAGCGCGACGTAATAGTACGGCAGCTTGCTGCGGAAGGTCTGGATGATCAGGATGCCGACCATGCCCTCGGTGAGGCTCTCCCAGTTGGTGGCGATGAGACGGAAAATTTCACCGCCGGCCAGCGTCGCCAGCGCGAAATACGGCCCCCGCAGGCGAAAGCACACCCAGCCCACGAAGAGCGCGATGCCCATGGCGACGAGGCCTCCGATGGCCATCCCCCACCAGGAGGAAATCCCGAACTTGGTGAAGAGAATGCCCGCCGTGTAGGCGCCGACGCCGAAAAATATGGCGTGCCCGAACGAAATCTGGCCGGTGTACCCCGCGAGCAGGTTCCAGGAGGAGCCGATCACCACCCACATCAGGACGATGATGAGCAGATGCTGGTAGTAGTCCGAGGGCACGATCAGCGGAAAGGCGAGGAAAAAAATCCCGATAAGCACCCAAAGGGCTATGCGCGCCAACATGAGTTTCCCCTAAACCTTGGTTAGCTGTTTCAGCCCGCCGGGCAGAAAGATCAGCACCAGCAGGAAAATGATGAAACCGACCATTTCCTTGTACCCCATGCCGAAATAGGTCGCCCCCAGAGATTCGGCGACGCCAAGCACGATGCCGCCGACGATGGCGCCCACCGTGCTGCCCATGCCGCCCAGGATGGTGATGACAAAGGCCTTCAAAGTGAACGGCCGCCCCAAGTCGGGATAGAGATAAAAAATGGGCAGCAGCAGACAGCCGGCCGACGCCACCAGGGCCGAGCCCAGACCGAATGTGATCACGGTGATACGCTCGGTGTTGACCCCCATCAGGGTGGCCGCATCCCGGTCCTGGGCGGTCGCCCGGATCGCACGGCCGGTGTCGGTCTTGAGCAGGAAGAAGAACAGGGCCAGCGTGAAAAGCACCGCGATCACGAAGGCGATGCACATCGGAAGGTTGAAGGAAATGTCGCCGATAAACAGGGCCGTTGAGCTGTAGGAGGTTTTGACCGACTTGTAGTTCGATGAGAAGATGAAACGGGCGATTTCGGTCAGCACCGTGCCGACACCGACGGTCATCAGCACCTGGTTCTGGGGCAGGATGGACTCCACCTTGATGAGCGGGTTGAGGGTATACCGCTGGATCAGGGCGCCCAGGATGAACAGCAGGGGCATGGCCACCAGCATGGCCACGTAGGGATCGAACGCCAGCCATTCAAACAGCACGAAGGCGATGTACATGGCCACCATCATCAGCTGGCCGTGGGCCAGGTTGATGATGCCCATGACCCCCATGATGAGGGTCATGCCGATCCCGATCAGGCTGTAGATCCCGCCGATGAGAAACCCGGCCACCATGGTCTGAAAAAAAACAGCCATCGCAAGGTCCTTTCCGTGAAGCTCTGCGGCAACACGACGCTGCTGGGACCGCAAATAGGAAGCCGGGCGCCCATCGACGGACCGCCCGGCTTCCGTGCAGAAATCAATACCCCAGGTTTTCAACCACTCCACCGGGTAGTCGAACTTCTTGGTTTGCAGATTGGCCGGCCAGACCATTTCCAACTTGCCGTTCTGCCATTGGACCACATAGGTGGGCAGTTTGTTCTGGTTCTTGTGTTTGCCGTAACTCACGAACTTGACCGGCCCGAACACCGTCATCATGTCGGTTTTCTCGAGCGCCGCCTTGATGTCGGCCGCCTTGGTGGAGGTGGTCCGCTTCAGCGCGTCGGCGATGACGTACGCCGCGGCATAGGCTTCGGCCCCGTGATACTCGGTGTCCTTTTTAAACTTGGCGACGAACTTGTTGTAGTAGTCCATGGCCCCCGGGAAAGGCAGGCTCTGATACCAAAGCGTGGCGGAGATGACCTTGTCGGAAGCGTTCCCGGCGTTCTGCGCAAACTCGGGCAGGGTGAAGCCGGCGCCGCCGCCGATGAACATCTTGGGCGTCAGTTTGAGCTCCTTGGACTGCTTCATCAGCAGGGAGGCGTCCATGATGTAGGACACCATGTAGATGATATCGGGGTTCTTCTGCTTGACCTGCACGAGAACCGGTTTGAAGTCGATGCCGCCGGCCTGGTAGCCTTCCTTCAGGAGGACGTCGATGCCCACATCCTTGCAGGACTTCTCGAACTCCTTGGCGCCCGAGGTTCCGAACAGCGAGTTCTCGTAGAGAATGGCCGCCGTCTTGGGTTTGATCACATCTTTGAGCAGGGATTCGATCGCCTCGGCGTACTCGCTCACGGGCGGATTCAGCCGGAAGACATAGTCCCAGTTGGACTGGGTAATGTTGTCGGCGGACCCGGTATTCACCAGAAACGGGATCTGGTTCTGCTGGCACACGCCGGCGGCGGCATAGGTAGCCGAGCTGCTGTAGCCCCCGCCGATCATCACCACTTTGTCCTTGGTGATCAGTTTTTCCACGACGGAACGCGCAACGTCCGGACGCCCGGTGTCATCCTCGATTACGAACTCGAGCTTCTTGCCGTTGACGCCTCCCTTGGCGTTGATCTCTTCCAGGGCCATATCGAACGAAAGCTTCTCGATCTCACCGAACTTGGCCTGCTCGCCGGTAAGCGGCAGCACGATGCCGACCTTGATGGTGTCCTGGGCGGCTGCCGGGGACATTATCCCGGTGGTCAAAAGGAGCATGATGCTGAAGATTGTTGCCGATCTTTTCATCAAATCAATCTCCTTTCAGTCATTGAATGCCTATATAAAATGAGAATAGCTTTAATGGGCGTGGCGTGACCTGTCAAGGACATTTCCGTTATAGTAATTCGAAACGATGAGAGCGGCGCAGGTGCGCCGCTCTCAAAAACCTTTATCCGCTTGAATCCGTTTGCACCGGACATCGATGCCGGAGCGTGGCCGCTCGTTCCTTCACGCCAGCCCCACAAGCGGGAGCAGGATCCACAGCCCGAGCCAGATCACCAGCCCGCCCAGGATGTCGAAGAATATTCCGGCGCGGATCATCTTGGTGATCGGGATCATGCCCGAGCCGTAGACGATCGCGTTGGGCGGCGTGGAGACCGGCAGCATAAAGCCCCAGCTCGCGCCCAGCGTAGCCCCGATCGCGGGGGGGATGGGGTTGACCCCGGCCGCCTGCGCAAGCGAGATCATGACCGGCACGACCATGTTGGCCGAGGCGGTGTTGGACGAGGTCTCGCTCACCAGGATGGCGATGAAGATCGCCCCGAAGGTGATGCCCCACATGGAAGTCGCGCCGCTCATCTCGAGCAGGTTCTTGCCGATCACCTCGGCGAGCTTGGACTCGAACATGAGGTTGCCGAGCGTGATGCCGCCGCCGAAGAGCAGGAGCGTCCCCCAGTCGATCTTGGTGGCCTGGCTCCAGGTAACGGTGAACTGGCGCTCCCTCCAGTTCACGGGCATCAGGAAGAGCAGCATCGCCCCCACTAGCGCGGCCACTCCTTCGGGCATAAACTGGCCGTACTTCTTGGAAATCGGGGCGTCGGTCCCGTAGAATACGGCCAGGAAGCCCGGGATGAGCCAGAGTACGACGGTGATCCCGAATGCGATACACGCGTTCTTCTGAGCCCGGGTCCATTTGCCCAACTGGGCGCGCTCCCGCGTGACGTACTCGGCGCTGCCCTCGATGACGGAGAGTTCCGGCTTGTGCAGGTAGTACATCAGGACGAACAGCAGGCCGAAGAGCATGATCAGCAGAGGGATGGCAAAGACCATCCACTGGAAGAAGGCGATTTTCACGCCGCAGAACTTCTCGATCATGGCGATGCCGATCAGGTTCGGGGGCGTGCCGACCGGTGTCCCGATGCCGCCGGCCGAGGCGGCGTAGGCCGCCATCAGCATCATGCCTGTGCCGAAGCGCAGCTTGGTCGGGTCGACGCTCTTGCCCGTCTGCCGGCCCATGATGTCCCCCATGGCGTAGATGATGCCCAGGCCGATCGGGAACATCATGGCCGTCGCGGCCGTGTTGCTGATCCACATCGACAGGAAGGCGCAGATGATGCCGAAGGCCAGCAGGATGCGGCCGGTGCTGTTGCCGACCGTCTTCATGGACATGATGGCGTAAGCGAAACGCTTGTCCAGGCCGTGGATGGCCATGACCTCGGCCAGGATGAAGCTGCCGAAGAAGAGCCAGATGATCGGGTCGGCGAACGGGGCGAAGACCTTGCGCACGTCGGCCACCCCGCAGAGCACGCACAGCATCGCGCCCAGCATAGCGGACATGGGCAGGGGCACCGGCTCGGTGACCCACCAGATGCCGACCCAGCTGATGATGCCCGCCAGGATGTGGGCCTGCGGGGTCAGACTCGGCATGGGCATGAGATAGACCAGCAGCCCGACCAGGGGGCCCAGGCCCAGCCCGATCGTGTTGCGCCAGCGTTCGAACTTCTCCTCCTGTTCGGAGAGGGTGGCCTCGATTGTGGGGGGGTTCTGGATCGTCTCCGCCATCGCTTGAGCCCTCCTATATTGGGTGTCGGTTCAGACGTTCCCGCCGGAAAACGACCGGGTCACTTGAGCGGCCGGATGATCCCGTTCATCACGAGGTTGAAGGCATCGCTCATGCGCAGGATCCCGACGGTGGTGCCCTGGGCGGTCACGACCAGGTTGTGCAGCTTGCTGTGGATCAGCTTCGGCATGGCCTCGGCCAGCGAGGCGTCGTCCTCGATGTGGTCTTCCTTGCCGTAGCGCGCCATGGCGTCCTTGACCTGCGCGCTCCGGGCGGCCTCCCCGAGGCTGGCGAACACCTTGTCCCACGCGGCTTTCTGGGCCCCTCCGAGCACCCGCATCATGCTGGTGTGGTCCAGCCCCCCGACCAGGTTGAAATTGGCGTCGTGCACGAGGACAACGCGCGGCCGGTACTCCTTGCGCGCGAACCGCTTGCGGTGGGCTTCCAGGATGTTCAAGGCGTCAAAAATGCTGCGATCTTCCGCCACTCTCGGATAGTCGGTCACCGGGACCATGAGCTCTTTCACCTTCATGGACGCACTCCTCTTCTGTGGGGTTCCGGGATGGATGGTATCGCAGTCGGCACATGCGGCACCCTGTGTCGATTTCGCCGAGATACAGGGGCGCCGGTGCGCGCATCCCGGCAAATTGGAAAACGGTGGAGTGGTAAACTTCAGGAAGGAACTGGGCCCAATAAAACACCGGGAAGGGCCTTATTGTCAAGGGCATCGGACGGAAACGGGCGCCGCACCCAGATCGAGTGGGCGCCCATAAACGACGGTCCGGAATTCCCGAACTCTATTTCCCCTGCCACCAGCGGAAGATGCGGTAGTCGTCCAGCATCCGCGGCTCCTTCTTCACGAACAGCAGCGGCGGGATGAGGTTGAGCTCCTTGATGTCGCGCACCGTCGTGGAGCGGACGAGCGAGTTGAGGTTCGAGAGCATGGTGGCGGACATGCGCGCGCGCGTGTCGGCGTCGGCCGTGGCGCTGTGGGGTGTGAAGATGAAGCGCAGGTCCGGCCGGTCGACCGAGATCTGGCGGAACTCGGCGAGCGTGCGTTCCGGGATGGGCTCGTCCTCGTAGACGTCGAAGGCCAGGTGGAGGGCGACGTCGCGGCTCTTGAGCAGACGGATGAGCGCCTCGAAGTCGACGATCGCCCCCCGCGCCGTGTTCACCAGCAGCGCGCGCGGCCGCATCAGCCGCAGCAGGCGCTCGCTCACGAAGTGGTGGGTCGACTCGTCCAGCGGGATGTGGATCGAGAGGATGTCGGCCACCTTGAACAGCTGCTCGACGTCCTCGTAGTAGGTCAGGTTGGGGTACTTCTCCTCCATCTCGGCGCTCTGGAAGATGTCGTGGTAGCCGATGTGGATGCCCCAGGGCGCCACCCGGTTGACGACCTCCCGCCCGATCTCGCCCAGCCCCATGATGCCGTAGGTGAGGTTCTCGGTGTTCTTGGTGATGTGCCGATCCAGGTCCCAGCGCTCCTCCGCCTTCCACTGCCCGGTCCAGACAAAGTCGTTGAGGCCGACGATGTTCCTCAGGTTGGAGAGGATCAGCGAGAGGGTGTAGTCGGCGATCGTACCGGCGAGGACCCCGGGGGTGTTGGTGACGATGACCCCGGGGTGGGGGAAGATGTGGTTCCACCCCACGTTGCTGGTCGAGACGGCCTTGACGCTGGGCAGCGAGACGATCTCCTCGGGGATCTGGTGCCCGATGTGGCAGCCGATGAAGTCGACCTCGTGCTCCTCGATCGTCTGCCGCATTTCCTCCACGGTGGGGAAACGGCTGGGCGCGACGATCACGTTGGCCGCGGAGTTGAGATTGCTCCAGACCTTGTTGATGAGGAACTTGTACTTGACCGAGACTTTCGGGTGGTCGGCGATTTCCCGGAAAACCGGCGATGTCAGGTAGACCTGGGGGGTTGATCCTTTCACGGGTGTTCCTCCTTTTGCACTGCGCTTGCCGTCCGTTGCCGCCGGGGCGCGCACCGGTGCGCCCCGCGGAGCCGCCGCATCCTACACAACCGCCGGCAGGGGAGTCAAACCTCCTCGCCCGGCCGCTCGAACGTTCCTACTTCGGTTCGGGCCACTGCCGCACGACCCGGTTTTCGGAATCCAGCAGGGTGATCTGCACACCATGATCGCCGTCCAGGCGATGCGTGGCGCAGCTGATTCAGGGATCGTAGGCGCGCACCGCCATTTCGATCCGGTTGAGGATCCCCTCCGTCACGTCGCCGCCCTGGATCAGCATGCGGGCAGCCTGCTTCACGCTCAGGTTCATGGGGCCCAGGTTGTGGGTGGTCCCGACGATCAGGTTCGCGCGCGTGATGAGCCCGTTTTCGTCCGTGGAGTAGTCGTGGATCAGCGTCCCGCGCGGGGCTTCCACGCACCCGACCCCGCGGCCGGCGCGCGGCTCGACCTTGGCGCGCACGTTCGGGTCGGTGATCGCGGGGTCCTCCAGGATCTCGATCGCGCGCTCGCAGGCGTAGACCTCCTCGATCAGCCGGGCGTAGTGGTAGAGCAGGGTCGCCTGCGCCGGCCGCCCGAAGAGGGAGCGGAATTCCTCGAGCTCGGCCTGCGCGCGCGGGGTGGCCATGCGGTCGGCCACGTTGATGCGGGCAAGCGTGTTGGCCCGGTAGATGCCCTTGGGGTGGTCCACGTCGAGCGCGAACCCCTCGTTCCAGCAGCGCGCGTAGGGGAACTTCCCGTAGGAGTTGGGCTCGACGTGCTCGCCCAGGTAGTCCGCGTAGTCCTGGGGGTCGAAGTCGATGAAGGTCCCGTCGGGCTTCATCAGGCGGATCCGGCCGTCGTAGAGGTTGTGGGCGCCGTCGGCGTCCACCGTGCCGATGAAGCCGGTCGTGATCACCCCCAGGGTCCGGATCGCGTCCATGTATTTCGGGAAGACGTTCTGCTTGGCGAAGTCGATCGTGAAGAGCGCGAAGTCGAGCACCTGGCGCATCTTGGCCAGGATGTCCACGCGATCCTCCTCGAGCATGGGCTTGGAGAAGCCGCCCGGGACGCCCGCGATCGGGTGGATGGTTTTGCGCGAGAACTTGTCCAGGATCATCTTGACCATGTACCGCATCTTGACGACCTGGGTCGCCAGCTCCGGGTTGGCCTTGGCGATCCCGACCACGTTGCGCACCGCGTAGTCGGCGTCCGGGCCGATGACGAAATCCGGGGCCGCGAGGAAGTAGAAGTGCAGCAGCTTGTCCTCGGCGTGGGCGATGGTCTGCATCAGCTCGCGCAGCCGGTGGCCGGTCGGAGTCGGCGTCACCCCGAAGCAGCGGTCCACGGCCTTGTTGGAGGCCAGGTGGTGCATCCAGGGGCAGATGCCGCAGATGCGGCAGACGATGTCCGGCAGCTCCTCGGCCGGCTTGCCTTCGACGAACTTCTCGAACCCCCGCAGGGACATGTAGTTCACGCGGGCATCCGTGTAGCGGCCCGCCTCGTCCAGCCAGATCTTGATGGACGCATGCCCCTCGATGCGGGTGATCGGTTGAATGGTGATGGGCGAGGTCATGTCAACTCGATCTCCTTTCGTGAGGTATCGGTTTGAGCAGGGAGTGCGCCCCGGAGAAGCGCAGCAGCAGCGGCCGGTTGGGGATGGACCGGACGTCGATGCCGTTGGAGGCCAGGGCGTTCACCATGTCCAGCAACTGGTTGCCGTCCGGGCGCACCGGCCCGGAACAGCCCCGGCAGGGCACCCGGGCCGAGATGCAGCGCGGGGTCACCCCGTCGCCCCCGCAGCCGGCGCGCGTGACGGGCCCCATGCACAGGAACCCCTGCTCCAGCAGGCAGCGCATCTGGTCGAGCGGCTCGCCCGGTTCGTGGTAGAAGGGCGCCTGCAGGAAGCGCCGCACCTGCTTGACCTCGCCCTTGCCCTTGCGCACGGTCGGACAGGTGTCGCACACACTGTGCGACGGCACCTTGAGCGGGGTGCCCTGCACGAGGGCGACCAGCGCGCTGAAGATGTGGTCCGGGTGAGGCGGGCAGCCGGGCAGATGGATGTCCACCTTGATCTTCTCGTCCAGGGCGTAGCAGGCATCCAGCAGCTCGGGGATGTCCTCGGACGGGTAGGCATCGGGCCGGTCGGTGGTCTCGGTGGAGAAGGCGCGCTCCAGGATCTCGCCCGTCGTGAACGAGTTGGCCAGCGCCGGGATCCCGCCGTGAGTCGCGCAGGTCCCGAGTGCGATGATGATTTTGCACTTCTTGCGCATCTCGTGCGCGACCTCGAGGTGCTCCGAGTTGCGGATCCCGCCGCTGATGAGGCCGACGTCGGCTTCCGGCAGATCCATGTGCGCCTTCTCCCCGGTCTGGCCGTAGTATTTGCTGTCCACCAGCGCGGGGAGATGGACGATGTCCGCCACCTGGAGCACGTCCAGCAGGCGCTCGCCCATGTCGAGAATCGAGATCTCGCACCCCGAGCACGAATTCAACCACTCGCTTGATACGCGGACACCCATGGGTCGGTCCTCCGGGAGTTTGGTGTTTGGATGTTTGGTGTTTGGTGTTTGGTGTTTGGGTGTTTTCGAAACACCCAAACCGCCAAAAACCAAAACGCCCTTTCCCCCAGCTACAGCCCTACCTCCGCCAGATCCGGTCCGAGATAGGCGCGCTCGTTTTCGCCCAGGCACCCCATGGCCAGGCAGATGATCGTCCACAGGTGCACCGTGTGCCAGGGGCCCTCGAAGTGCTCGCTCAGGTCGTGCACCTGCGAGTGGCAATTGTGGCACGGGGTGATGCAGTAGGAGGCCCCGGTCGCCAGGATCTGGTCGGCCTTGATCTTGCCGAACGCGCGTCGAGCCTCGGTGTAGCCCCCCTGCAGCGCGCCGCCGCCCCCGCCGCAGCAGTAGTTGTTCGAACGGTTGGGGGTCATGTCCACGAAGTTCTCCTCCCCCACCACCCGTTTGACGACGTACCGCAGGTCCTCGGCGTAGGCGTCGCCGTAGGTCTTGCGCACCTGGTTGCAGGGGTCCTGCACCGTGAACTTGACCCGGAGGTCCTTGTTCCAGTCCGCGGACACCCGCAGCCGGCCCTCGCGCAGCCACCTGGCGTAGAGCTGGACAACCGTGGTGATCTCGAAGGAGTGAGGGATGTTGTACTTTTGCAGTCCGGCCCGGACCGCGAAGAGCTCGTGCCCTCACTCCGTGTTGACCCAGTACTTACACTTGAGATCGTCCACCGCCTTGGCCTTGATGCGCACGATGCGCTCCCAGTTCTCGTCGTCGGCCATGAACATGCAGTAGTTCTCGGCGGCCCAGCCCTTGGTGCCGTAGGTCCAGTCGGCGCCGACGCTGTGCATGATCTTCCAGAGCGGCACCATCTCATCGGGTTCGGTGACCGGCTCGCGCGAGTTCTGGTTCAGGAAGAACTCGGCCCCGATCTTGTTGAGCGGCGCCTGGAGGGCTTCCCAGCCGGGCTGGCTGGCGCGCACCTCCTCGAGGACATCCTCCACCACGAAGCGGAAGTCCTCCTCCGAGGCTCCCATGGCGCTGCAGCTCTCGTGCTTGAGCGCCATGTCGCAGGAGCCGCGGATGCCCTTGGGCCGCTGATCGCGCGGCCAGCTCTTGCGGGCGTGGTAGACCAGCTGCGGGATGTCGATCTTCATCGGGCAGACGTAGATGCAGCGCCAGCAGAGGGTGCAGTTCCACACCCACTCGGAGCTGAGGATCTGCTCGTCCAGGCCCATGCTGGCCATGCGCAGGAACTTGCGCGGGTCCATGCCGGACAGCCCGGTGGCCGGGCAGCCCGAGGCGCAGGCGCCGCACGTCAGGCAGGCGTTCAGGTTCCCGCCCTCGGGCAGCAGCTGCATGACCCGGTCTTTGAAGATGCTTTTGCGTTCCTTCGGGAGCACGATCGGTTCGGTCATGGCTCACCTCGCTGCGGCCGACGCCGGGGCCGCCACGGCGGCCTTGCGACGCGGGATGGGGTTCGGGCCGATGCCGCGGATCTTTTCGGTGAAGCGGGTCACCACCTCCGCGAAGCGCGGCGCCTCGGCGGACGACACCCACTCGACGCCGTACCGTTCGGGGTCGACCCCCTGGGTTTCGAGGACCATGCGGACGGCTTCGCTGCGGGCCAGGGCTTTGTGATTACCATCCAGGTAATGACATTCGCCCAGGTGTCAGCCCATCAGGATGACGCCGTCGGCCCCGCGGCGGAAGGCCTCGACCACCAGCTCCGGGTGCACCATGCCGGAGCACATCACGCGCACCGCGCGCATGTTGGGCGGGTACTGCAGGCGCGAGACCCCCGCCAGGTCTCCCCCGGCGTACGCGCACCAGTTGCAGAGGAACCCCAGGATCACCGGTTCGAATTTTTCGCCCATATGTGCCGTCTCCTTTGTTCAAGCAACTGATTCTGTGTTCGGGAAGCTGTTCCATTTTGCACTGGACCGGATTCGGAAGCCGTCGCCCAAAGCCCAGTCCTCAAGGCGGGCGAGCGCCGCGCGGCGAGGCGCACTGGCAGTGCGCCGCAGCCGCAGCGGTGCGAAGCCCAACGCCGAGGATGGGCTTTCGGCGGCGGCTTCATGCCACGTCCTCGAGGGCGGCGGCCACCTGCGCCTTCAGCTGCTCCTGCGTGAACCCGTGGACGAAGACGCCGCCCTTGGGGCAGGTGGCCGCGCACAGGCCGCACCCCTTGCAGAGCGCCGCGTCGGTGCGGATGCGCCGGTGGGAGCGACCGTCCTCGCCCGGGTAGTCCTCCAGCGCGATGGCGCGGTAGGGGCAGACGTCCAGGCACAGGGCGCACCCGTCGCAGCTCTCCGTGACGCAGGACTTGATGGCGTCGAGCGTCATCTCCTTCTGCGCGAGGATGCTCCCGGCCCGCACGGCGGCCGCCTTGGCCTGAGCGATCGTTTCGTCCATGGGCTTGGGGTAGTTGCAGAGCCCGGCGACGAACAGCCCGTCCACGGACATGTCCACCGGCCGCAGCTTCGGATGGGCCTCGTTGAGGAAGCCGTCGGCGTTGACGGCGCACTTGAAGAGCTCGACCAGGCCGCGGCTTTCGCGCGGCTCGACCGCGGCGGCGAGCACGAGGTAATCCGCCGCAATGGCGAGCGGCATCTGCAGGATGGGGTCGAAGACGTCGATCCGCAGGTCGCCGCCCTCGCGCCGGACGAGCGGCTTGCGCTCGAGGTCGTACCGGATGAAGATCACCCCCAGGTCGCGCGCCTTGCGGTAGAGGCCTTCGCGCTCGCCGTAGGTGCGGATGTCGCGGTAGAGCACGTACACGTTCATCTGCGGGTTGAGGCCCTTCAGCGCCGCAGCCGCCTTCACGGCGTGCGTGCAGCAGATCCGGCTGCAGTAGGGGCGGTGCTCGTCGCGCGAGCCGACGCACTGGATGAAGGTCACACTCTGGGCGCGCTTCAGGGCGGCCGGGTCCTCGCGCAGCAGCCCGTCGAACTCCAGGTGGGTCAGGACCCGGGGGTCCTCCCCGAAGAGGTACTCGGTCGGCTGAGACTCCTGGCCGCCGATGGCGAGCACGGCCGCCCCGTAGGCGACCTCGCGCTCCTGGCCGTCGACCTTGACCCGGCTGACGAAGCTGCCCACCGAGCCGGCGGTCGAGGCCAGCTCGGCCTTCTTGAGCACCTCGATGCGCGGGTGCCGCTCCACGGTCGCGATGAGAGATTCCAGGTGCGGCCGCACGGCCTCGCCCTGGTCGGTCGTGTTGATCCGCCAGGCGTTGCCGCCGAGCTGGGCGGACTGCTCCAGGAGGGTGGTCTGGAAGCCCTGCTCCGCCAGGCCCAGCGCGGAGTGCATGCCGGCCACCCCGCCGCCGATCACGAGCGCCTTGGGGATCACGTTGACCCGGCCGCTCGCGATCGGAGTGCTCAGCGCGGTCTTGGCGACCGCCATGCGCACCTGGTCCTTGGCCTTGGCGGTCGCCCGTTCCGGTTCGCGCTGGTGCACCCACGAGTTCTGATTGCGAATGTTGGCCATCTCGACCAGGTAGGGGTTGAGCGAGGACTCGCGCAGCGTGTCCTGGAACAGCGGCTCGTGCGTGCGCGGGGTGCAGGCGGCGATGACGACGCGGTTCAGACGATGCTCGGAGATCTTTTTGCCCATGAGCTCCTGGGTGTCGGCCGAGCAGCTGAAGAGGTTGTTCTCCGCGAGCACGACCCCCGGCAGCGTGCGGGCGTACTTCACGACCTCGTCTACGTTGACGATTCCGGCGATGTTGATGCCGCAGGAGCACACGAAGACGCCGATGCGTACCGGTTCGGCGCCGAAACTGCGCTCGGCCGGGTAGCTGCGGGTGCGCGTGAGATCGCCGCGGGCGGCGATCAGGGTCGTGGCCGCCTCGCAGGCCGCGGTCGAGGCCTCGGCGACCGAACGCGGGATGGCCTTGGGGGCCTGGAAGGCGCCGGCCACGAACACGCCGGCCCGGTTGGTCGTCACCGGCGCGAAATCCGAGGTGCGCGCGAACCCGTACTCGTCGAGATCGAACTTGAAGACGCGCGCCAGTTCCCGGGCGTCGCCCGTGGGCTCGAGCCCGACCGACAGCACCGCCAGGTCGAACTCCTCGACCTTGACCTCTCCCTCGTCGGTCGTGTAGCGCATCGACACGCCGTGGTTGCCGGTCCCGGCCTCGATCGAGTGCGGACGGGCGCGGACGAAGCGCACGCCCTTGTCCTTGGCCCCTTCGTAGAAGCGGTCGAAGTCCTTGCCGTGGCTGCGGATGTCCATGAAGAAGATGGTTTGCTCCAGCCCGCCGCCGGAGGTGTGCTCCGCGGTCACGAGCGCCTCCTTGATCGCGTACATGCAGCAGACGCTCGAGCAGTAGCCGTTCTTGCACTGGTTGGTGTTGCGTGAGCCCACGCACTGGATCCAGGCGATGCGCCGCGGCTCCGTGCGGTCGGAGGGCCGCACCAGGTGCCCCATGCAGGGGCCGCTCGACGAGAGCAGCCGCTCGTACTCGAGGCTGGTGACCACGTCCGGGATGCGCTTGTAGCCGTAGAAATCGAACCCGGAGGGGTCGAAGGGCTTGAAGCCCGGGGCGAGGATCACCGCGCCGACGTTGAGCGTGGCCACCTCTTCCTTGTCCTCGAAGTTGATGGCCGAGGTGGGGCAGAACTTCTCGCAGGCCTTGCACTTGCCGCGGGTCAGGTAGATGCAGGCCTGGCCGTCGATCGCATACTTCAGGGGCACGGACTGGCCGTACTTGATATAGGCCGCTGTTCGGTCGTTCAGGCCCAGGTTGAACTCGTCACGGACCTTGCGGGGGCATTTCTGGGCGCAGAGGCCGCAGGCAATGCACTTGTCCATGTCGATGTAACGGGGTTTCTTCTTGATCGTGACGGTGAAATTTCCGACGTCACCGGAGACGTCGATCACTTCGGACAGGGTGAGCAACTCCACATTCAGATGCCGGCCGACCTCGACCAGTTTGGGCGAGATGATTCACATCGCGCAGTCGTTGGTCGGGAAGGTCTTGTCCAGCTGGGCCATCACGCCGCCGATCCCGGCGCTTTTCTCCACCAGATGGACGAAGTAACCCGAGTTGGCGAGGTCGAGGGTCGCCTGCATGCCGGCGATGCCTCCGCCAACCACCAATACCGAACCGATGGTTTTGCCTGACATAATCACCTCTTTGGCCATGGAATGAAGGGGGGGGGTGATGCGCACATCACCCGGGAGGGGAACCGAGTTGAAAAGGACGATCTCCTGCATGACTGCGGCCGGGATGAGCTGCTCGCGGCAGAACTCCGCGAACGCATCCTGCGTGATCACGTATTTCTTCCCGACGATGGCGCTCGCCCGCAGCTTGCCGCTGCGGATCCAGTTGGTGACGGTGTTGCGGTGAACGCCGAGCTTTTCGGCGAGCTGTCCGACGCGGATTTCGATCATGATTCCTCCGATGCATTTGGCGTGGGTCCGATGGCTGCCAGGATCCGGGCACACATGGCCGGAATGGCCCGCTGCATGGGCTCGGACAGCCCGGGCCTCACCTCGGACGGCATGCCGGCCACCTGGGCGACGAACACGTTGATGTCGACCCGCGTTTCGTCCCGGATCTCCTTGAGCAGGTTGATGCCGGGAAACTGGTGCAGCGCGAAGTCGCAGCGCTTCTCGGGCCGGATCTGGTCGATGTCGATCTCGCAAATTTCCCCGGGGGCCATCGTACGGGAGTCGGTGACGTCGACGATGATGACCTGCCGCGGCTTGCGCGGTGAGAGGATGATGTCGAAGAGGATGTCGCGGATGGATGTGCCGCAGTCGATGAGGGCCACGGAATCCGGCAAGGAGTGATGCTCTTCAAGATGATGAATGACCGCCGGTCCGAACCCGTCATCCCCGATGAGGAGATTGCCGCAACCACAAACGAGGCAATCGTATTCAGCGATCGGCTTGAGCATGTTGTGCAAATTAGGCCAAAACTGAAATCCGTGTCAAGTGGAATTTATGCGATCTGTGCAAAGTCCGGCATCCGCCTTTGTCTATTGCTTAGCACTTTAGAAAAACAAAAGTACACAGCACTACTATGAACAAGAGTTAAACAAATTGATTTTATGTTTAATTGTTTATTATGAACCTAATTTATTTGCAGAATATATGAAAAAGTAATTCGAATCGGTTGTCAGTATTTCATGGATTCAATTAAGGAAGGAGGCAGTATTACATAGGACGAGCGCTTCGCAACACCGGCTTTATTTCCAAGGTTAACCTGCAGGACGCCCCCCTGCTCGCGGCTCGGGGCCCTGTCAGCAACGGCGGGTTATTCGACCGATCATCCCCCCCGGGGCTTGCGCCCTTGCGCGCGGCGCGTCGGGAGGGCGTGCCGTGGATCCTCCGGCCAGGCGTGCTTCGGGTAGCGGCCGCGCATTTCCTTTCTGACCTCCCGATAGCTCCCTGCCCAGAATCCGGCCAGGTCCGCAGTCACCTGGACGGGCCGGCCGGCCGGCGAAAGCAGGTGCAGCAACACCGGTTGCCGGCCGCCCGCGACGCGCGGCGTGTCCGTGCAGCCGAACATCTCCTGGACGCGCACCGCGAGCCCGGGGGTCTCGCCGGAATAGTCCAGCCGGAGGCGGGACCCGGAGGGGACCTCGACGTGGGTCGGCGCAAGCTCGTCCAGGCGCCGGCGTTGCGGCCAGGGGAGCAGCGACTCGAGCGCAGCCGCAAGGTCGATCCCTTTGAGCGCGGCCGGCCGCGTCACCCCGCCGACATACGGTGCCAGCCAGCTTTCCAGGACCGCGCTCAGCCTCTCGTCGCCGATATCCGGCCACTCGTCCCCGCCCAGCACCCGCCGGAGGAAGAGCACACGCTGCTGCCAGCGCCGCAGCCCCGGGGTCCAGGGGAGGCATTCGAGACCCATCTCCCGGATCCCCTCCAGCATGGCCAGCGCCACCCGGCCGGGGTCGGCGGCGACGATCGTCTCGGAGCGCAGGGTCAGTGCCCCCAGCCGCACCGAGCGCTGCGCCGTGACCGCGCGGCTGCGCCGGTCCCAGCGGACGATCTCCTCGGACCGCAGCGTGTCGCTGAAATCCTCAGACAGGAAGACCGGGTCGCAGGCGGCCGCGAGAAAAATGCGCGCTTCGCGGCGGTCGCCGTCCAGGTGGGCCGCCACCACGCATTCGGACGAGGAAAGCGGTTCGGGACCCGCGAAACAGGCGCCCCGGCCGTTGGCAAGCAGGTACCGCCCCGGCTCGCCCGGCCGCCGCAACCCGATCCGGTCGGGATAGGCCCAGGACAGAGCACGGCCGACGTCATCCGCGGCGGACGGACGGCTCGGCCGCCCGGACCGGCCGAGCACGTCCGCGACCTGCACGGCGCGGCGGCAGGCGGACCGGTCGATGCGGATGCCGCCGGCCTCCGGCCAGCGGCCGGAGCGCGCGGCGGCCATCACCTCCAGGCGCAGCTTCAGGTCCGAGTCTCCCTGCCCGGGCGGGAACCCGATGAAATCGCGCTCGCTCAGGACGGCCGAGAGGTCGCAGGCCGTCTGCCCCATCCCCAGTTCGCGGGCCCGGAGCACCATGTGGGCCAGGCGCGGGTGCAGCGGGAGCTCGGCCATGCGGCGGCCGTGCGCGGTCACCCGGCCGCGGCCGTCGATCGCGGCGAGACCGCCGAGCAGCTCGCCCGCCTGCCGGCAGGCGGCGGCCGGGGGCGGGTCGAGCCAGCGCAGTCGGCCGGGGTCGTCCACGCCCCAGATCGCGCACTCCAGCACCAGGCCCGCCATGTCGGCCTGCAGGATCTCCGGCGGGTCGAACGGCCTCAGGCCCCCGTGCCCGGACTCGTCCCACAACCGGTAGCACACCCCCGGCCCCGTCCGACCGGCCCGACCGCGGCGCTGCTCGGCGGCGGCCTGCGACACCCGCTGTGTCTCCAGGCGCGTCATGCCGCTGCGCACGTCGAAACGCGGCGCGCGCGCCAATCCCCCGTCCACCACGATCCGGATGCCTTCGATCGTGAGGCTGGTCTCGGCAATGTTGGTGGCCAGGACGACCTTGCGACGGCCGGGCGGCGCGGGCGCGATCGCGCGATCCTGCTCGTCCTTGGAGAGGCTCCCGAAGAGCGGGGCGACGATCCACTCCGGTTCGCGGAGAGCGGCGGACAGCAGAGCGTAGGCGCGGCGGATCTCCGGCGCGCCCGGGAGGAACGCGAGGATGCTGCCGGTCTCGGAGCGCGCGGCGGTCAACACCGCCTGCGCCACGGCAGCGTCCGGCCGCTCCGCGGCCGGACGACCCAGGTAGCGCGTCTCGACCGGGAACCGGCGGCCCTCGCAACGGACGACCGGGGCATCCCCGAGCAGGCCCGCGACCGCCTCGGCCTCGAGGGTGGCCGACATCACCAGCAGCCGCAGATCGGGGTTGAGCACGCCCTGGAGGTCCAGGCACAACGCCAACCCGAGGTCGGACTCGAGGTGGCGCTCGTGGAACTCGTCGAAGACGACCAGCCCCACCCCTGCCAGGGCCGGATCCTTCTGGAGCATGCGCGTCAGGACGCCTTCGGTCACCACCTCGATGCGGGTGTCCGGCCCGACCCGCGTGTCCAGGCGCACGCGGTAGCCGACCGTCCGCCCGACCGGCTCCCCGCGCAGCTCCGCCATGCGCATGGCGGCCGCGCGCGCGGCCAGGCGCCGCGGTTGCAGCACGAGGATGCGCCGGCCCGCGAGCCACGGCTCGCCCAGCAGGGCCGGGGGCACGAGCGTGGTCTTGCCCGCGCCCGGCGGGGCCTGCAGCACGACCGCCGGCCCGGCGCGCAACGCCGATGCCAGATCGGCCAGCACGTCCTCGACCGGGAGACGGTTTGCGGGGGTCGATGTCCGGGAGTCGCCCAAAGGGTCACCTCCAGTCCCAAAGCAGGCATTCGGGGTTCAGGGTGTCAGGGTTCAGCCGAGCTCCATTCTCACGCATCCCTCGCGCAATCGGGGGGGGAGAAGATGTTTTAGCCTCCCGGCCTCCCCGCCTCAAGCGTTTTTCCCTACCACCCAAACACCAAACACAAAACACCAACCACCGGCCCCCCCTCTTGCTTTTCAGTTCAACTTCATTTAGCAAGGACGCTCCGTTCAAGGACACCCGCCATGCAGCCCTCCGGCGGCTCCGTCATCGGGATCGGTCATTGGGAGTTGTTTCGGATTTCGTGCTTCGGATTTTCAGTATGGCAGCCGGTTGCATCGGCCGTCTAAAACGCTTCAGCTCATCACAACCGCCACCTCCAACTTAAGGAGCCCTTATGGGCGGATTGTTCGGCATCGCATCCAAGGAAAACTGCGCCGCAGACCTCTTCTACGGCACCGACTACCACTCGCATCTCGGCACCCGCTACGGCGGAATGGCCGTGCGCAACCGCACCGGGTTCGAGCGCGCAATCCACGACCATCGAGAACAGCTATTTCCGCACCAAGTTCGAATCCGAGCTGCCCAAGTTCCAGGGCGGCACCGGCATCGGAGTCATCAGCGACACCGACCCCCAGCCCATCTTCATCCGCTCCCACCTCGGCACATTACGCGATCGTGACGGTGGGCAAGATCACGAACATCGACCGGCTGGTGCGCGGAGGCCTTCGAGCGGCGCCGCATTTCTCGGACGTGAACGGCGACAGCATCAACCCCACGGAGCTCGTGGCGACCCTCGTCAACGAGGCGCCCACCTTCGAGGACGGCATCCGCCGGGCCCAGGAGGTCATTCAAGGGTCCTGCACCCTGCTGCTGCTCACCGAGACCGGGCTCTACGCGGCGCGCGACCGCCTCGGCCGCACGCCCGCTCGCGATCGGCCGCAGCGAGGGCGCCTTCGCGGTCAGCTCCGAGACCTGCGCCTTCCCGAACCTCGGCTACGAGATCGAACGCTTCGTCGGTCCGGGTGAAATCGTGCGCGTCACCCCGGAGGGTTGCGAGACTTGCGTGCCGGCCGGGCCGCGCATGCAGATCTGCTCCTTCCTGTGGGTCTACTACGGCTACCCCGCCTCCGAGTACGAGGGCATCAACGTGGAGCAGGTGCGCAACACGCTGCGGCGCGGCGCTGGCCGCCCGCGACGACGTCGAGATCGACTACGTGGCCGGCATCCCGGACTCGGGCATCGGCCACGCGATCGGGTACGCCACGGCGCGCGGCCTGCCCTACCGGCGGCCCTTCGTGAAGTACACGCCGACCTGGCCGCGCAGCTTCATGCCCCAGAACCAGCAGATGCGGGACCTCGTGGCGCGCATGAAGCTGATCCCCGTGCGGCCGCTGATCCGCGACAAGCGGCTGCTCTTCTGCGAGGATTCGATCGTTCGTGGCACCCAACTGAAGGACACGATCCGGTTCCTTTTCGACTGCGGCGCCCGCGAGGTCCACATGCGGCCGGCCTGCCCGGTGTTGATCCACCCCTGCGAGTTCATCAACTTCTCGAGCTCGCGCTCGACCCTCGACCTCGCCGGGCGCAAGGCCATCCAGGAACTGGAGGGCGCGGACGGCGTCCACCTGGACGCGTACGCCGCGGCCGGGTCGGCCAAAAACACGGCGATGATCGAGCGCATCCGCAGCCGGCTGCGGCTGACCACCCTGAAGTACCAGCGCCTGGAGGACCTCGTGGCGGCTATCGGGTTGCCCAAGGACAAGCTGTGCACCCACTGCTGGGACGGATCTTCCTATTTCTAAATACTGGTGTTTGGTGTGTGGTGTGTGGTGTGTGGTAGAACACGACGCGCGGCGCCACTTTAGCGGCAAAAAGGGTTTTGTTCTTTGTGGGAGAGCTTTCGGCCTCGATCGTCGCGGCTGGAAAGCCGCTTCCACAGGGAAAAATGCCAGTTTGCCTGGAATACGGTTGGTGAAAACCCCGTACCGGGCCGCGGATGCATGTTGAAGATGGGCTGCTGCGCAACGCAGGATCACGGCCCGAGACGCCGTTTTTCAGAGAGGTGACCCCATGACGGCTCGCAAGACCAAACCCAAGCTGAGCCTGGCGCCGATGCGCCGGTGGCGGCCGCCCAAGGGGTGGCAACGCATCACGGCAATCGACCTCCACACCGGCGGGGAGCCGTTCCGCGTCATCACGGGCGGGTTCCCGGACGTGGGCGGAGCGACCGTGCTCGAGCGTCGGCGCACGGTGAAAGAGCGCTACGACCACCTGCGCACCGCGCTGATGTGGGAGCCGCGCGGCCACGCCGACATGTACGGCTGCCTCGTGACGCCCCCGTCCACCCCGGGGGCGGACATCGGGGTGCTCTTCATGCACAACGAGGGCTACAGCACCATGTGCGGCCACGGGATCATCGCCGCCACCAAGGTGGTGCTCGAGACGGGACTCGTGCCGGTCCGCGGCCCCGAGACGACGGTCCGCATCGACAGCCCGGCCGGGCTGATCACCGCCACGCGCGGTCGTTTCCGGCGGCACGGTTGAACGGGTGCGCTTCCAGAACGTCCCCGCGTTCGTCCTGGCGCTGGACGAGACGGTCGCGGTTCCCGGCCTGGGCCGCGTGCGCTACGACCTGGCCTTCGGCGGCGCCTTCTATGCCTTTGTCGACGCTCAGGACGCAGGCGTCCGCTGCATTCCCGAGGATTTCCGGCCGCTGATCGAAAACGGCATGGCGATCAAGCGTGCCGTCATGTCGACCCGGGACATTCAGCACCCGTTCGAGCCGGACCTGGGGTTTCTTTACGGGACCATCTTCATCGGCCCGCCGCAGGGGACCGACGCCCACAGCCGCAACGTGTGCGTCTTCGCCGAGGGCGAAGTCGACCGCTCGCCCACCGGCACCGGGGTCAGCGCGCGGCTCGCGATCCACCACGCCCGCGGCGAGATCGCCCTGGGCGAGCGCATCGTCGTCGAGAGCATCATCGGCAGCCGCTTTGCCGGCCGCGTGCTCGCGACGAGCGTGTTCGGCCCGCACGCGGCGGTGGTCCCGGAAGTCGAGGGGACGGCCCACATCACGGGCCGCCAGGAATTCCTGATCGATCCGGCCGACCCGCTGCGCAATGGCTTCATCCTGAGATGACGCGGGGCCCCCGAAGGGCGCCGGTTGGACCTTGACAGCAAATGGTCCATCCCTTATAAAATCGGCCTCCAACCCGCAGAGCACGCACATTTCAAAACAGGATAGTGGCAGAGCCCGCATGGGGCACGCCACCCCGGGCCGTCCGACGCCGCCGTCGCCGGGCGCCCTCGCATCGCACGCGTATCGTGGTTCACCACCGCCCCTCCAGCGGGGAATGGAGGCGCGCGGACGCAGCCGGCCGGCGGCAACCACCGGCTCTCCCCGACTCGACGCATCCACACCCAACCGCACAGAAGGAGGCAGCTCATGAGGAAGATCGCGTTGCTGTTCGCAGTATCGGTTCTCGTGGCCGGACTGGCCGGCCCGGCCATGGCCGACATCAAGGTCGGCATCATGGTCCCCACCACCGGCTCGGAAGCCACCTACGGCAAGGACATGGAGAACGCAGTGAAGATGGCGGTCGATGAGCTCAACGCCAAGGGCGGGGTGCTCGGCCAGAAGTTCACGACCTTCACCGCCGACGACGGCTGCGACCCGCAGATGGCGACCGCCGCGGCCAGCAAGATCACCTCCGCGGGTGTCGACGCGGTAGTGGGCGGCTACTGCTCCGGCGCCACCCTGCCGACGCTGAAGATCTACGCGGACGCCGGGATCCCCTTCGTCATCACGGCCGCCAACTCGAGCAAGTTCAGCGACATGAACCCCGGCAACGCCTTCCTGGTCAACGCCATCGGCAGCTACCAGGTCGAAACCGCCGTGGCGCTCTTCAAGAAGCTCGGAGTCAAGAAACTCGCCATCGTCCACCAGGGCGACGGCTACTCCGAGGACCTCGCCAGCCTGACCCAGAAGAAGTGGAAGGACATGGGCAACGAGGTGGTGGCCTACGAGCTGGTCAACAAGGGCGAGCAGGATCAGTCCGCGCTCGTCACCCGGCTGAAGTCCAAGAACCCGGACATGGTCTTCTGGACCGCCTACTACGCCGACGGCGGCCTGCTTATCAAGCAGCTGCGCCAGGGCGGCTACAAGGGCAAGATCGCGGTCGGCGACGGCTCGACCGACCCCAAGCTGCTCCAGATCGGCGGCAAGGCGACCGAGGGCGTCTACGCCCTGGCCAACCCGCTGCCCGAGTTCCTGACCACGGGCAAGAAGTTCATCGCCGACTACAAGGCCAAGTTCAAGGCCGACCCCGGCCCCTACTCGGCGCTGAGCTACGACGGCATGATGCTGCTGGCCGACGCGATCAAGCGCGCCGGGTCCGCCGACAAGAAGGCCGTCACGGCCGCCCTCAAAAAGACCGACAAGTTCCCCGGCCTCTCCGGCCCGGTCTCCTTCACCGACAAGAACCTGCTGGCCACCTCCAACTTCGTGGTCCTGCTGGTCAAAGACGGCAAGTGGAGCCTGTCGAAGTAGTCGTTTCGTTTCACTCTCCGGGCCCGCGCCGCGCTCCGGCGCGGGCCCTCACCCGCTCAGCCGAGAGAGGAACCGTGCCGTGGACACCCTCGACATCATCAGCCAGCAGATCGCCAACAGCCTCATCCTGGGGTCGTTCTACGCCCTGGTCGCCCTCGGCTACTCCATGGTCTACGGAATCATCAAGCTGTTGAACTTCGCCCACGGCGACGTTTACATGGTCGGCGCCTTCATCGGGTTCACGCTCCTGTCGCTCCTGTCGGGCTTCCTGGGCGACGGCTGGCTGGGGATCAGCGTCGCGGTGGTGCTCTCCATGATCGCCACCGGGTTCCTGGGCGTCGTGATCCAGCGCATCGCCTACCGCCCGCTTCTGTCCGCGCCGCGGCTGTCGATCCTGATCACCGCCATGGGGGTCTCGCTGGTGCTCTTCAACGCGGTCATGGCCGCCACCATCGGCGAGTACAAGGCCTTCGAAACCGGCCTGGATTTCGAGGGCATCGATTTCGGCAGCATCCACATCAGCCACACCCAGATCGTGCTGGTGCTGGCGACCGCGCTGCTGATGACGGGGCTGACCCTCTTCATCAACCGGACCATCTACGGCAAGGCCATGCGCGCCATCTCGATCGACATGGACGCCTGCCGCCTGATGGGCATCGACGTCAACAAGATCATCGCCCTGACCTTCTTCGTGGGGTCGGCCCTGGCCGCGGCTGCCGGCGTCATGGCCGGCGTCTACTACGGGTCGATCCACTTCTTCATGGGCTTCATCATCGGTCTGAAAGCGTTCACCGCCGCGGTCTTCGGCGGCATCGGCATCATCCCGGGGGCCATGCTGGGCGGGCTGCTGCTCGGGGCGCTCGAGTCCTTCGGGACGCAGATGCCATGGATCGGCACGGAGTGGAAGGACGTCTTCTCGTTCGGCCTGCTGATCCTGATCCTGGTGTTCAAACCCAACGGCCTGATGGGCCGCACCGAAATCGAGAGGATGTGAGCCATGGCCGCGAACGACGAGACGGCCGCCGTGCGACGGACCGGGTTGGCCGGCATCGAGGACCGCATCGCCGACGTCCTGGAGGACCGCAGAAAGCGCGCCGCCGTCTTCGCCGCGCTGGTCCTGACGGCCGTGCTGGTGCCGAGCGTCGGCAGCAACTACATGCTGGAGATCCTCACCAACTCCTTTCTCTACATCGTGCTCTGCCTCGGCCTGAACATCATCGTGGGCTACGCGGGCCTGCTCGACCTTGGATTTGCCGCCTTCTTCGCGGTGGGCGCCTACAGCGTGGGGATCCTGACCTCCAAGTTCGGCTGGAACTTCTGGCTGGCCATCCCGCCGGCGCTCCTGCTCACGGTCGTCGTGCGCGTCATCATCGGCGCGCCGACGCTGCGCCTGCGCAGCGACTACCTGGCGATCGTCACGCTCGGCGCCGGCGAAATGATCCGCATCATCGCCCGCAACATGAAGGACCTGACCGGCGGTGCCAGCGGCCTGATCGGCATCCAGCGCCCCAGCATCTTCGGCCTCGAGCTCAACCAGATCAGCCACTACTATTACATCTTTCTGATCCTCGCGATCCTGGCCGTCTTCGCCAGCGACCGGCTCGAGAACTCGCGCATGGGCCGGGCCTGGAAGTACGTGCGCGACGACGAGGACGCCGCCGAGGCGATGGGCATCGACCGCGTGGCCGTCAAGCTGTCGGCCTACATCATCGGGGCGCTCTTCGCGGGGCTCGCCGGCTGCTTCTACGCGGCCAAGATGACCGCCATCTCGCCCGAGACCTTCCAGTTCATGCAGTCGATCATGATCCTGGTGGCCGTCGTGCTGGGCGGCATGGGCAAGATCGCCGGCATGGTGGTCGGTGCGCTCGCCATGGTGCTCTTCCCGGAGATCTTCCGCGAAATCGGCTCCATGCGCATGCTGGTCTTCGGCGTGATCCTGATCGTGATGATGATCTTCAGGCCGCAGGGCCTGTGGCCCGACCGTCGGCACTGACAGGCTGCTGAAAACCGGCGTCTCGGGCCGTGATCCTGCGTTGCGCGGCCTTTGGGCATGCTCACATACTACGCGTATGCTGCGCTGCCCAAAAGACCGGGCGCCTTGGCTGACGGCCCGATACTGGGTTTTCAACACCCTGCATGCATAAGGATGATTCCATGGCGATTCTGGAAGTCAAGGATCTGACGTTGAGATTCGGGGGGCTGGAGGTCATCGACCGGCTCAGCTTCGAGGTCGAGGAGGGCGGCATCGTCAGCCTGATCGGGCCGAACGGGGCCGGAAAGACCTCGGTGTTCAACTGCCTGACCGGTTTTTACAAGCCGAGCTCGGGCGACATCCGCTTCAAGGGCGAGTCGATGATGAGCCTCAAGCCGCACAAGATCACCGGACGCGGCATGGCGCGCACCTTCCAGAACCTGCGCCTGTTCAAGCAGATGACCGTCATCGAGAACGTCAAGTCCGGAATGCACTGCCGCACCAGCGAGGGCGCGCTGGGGGCGATGCTGCGCAGCCCCGGCCAGCGCCGGGAAGAGGATCGGATCCGCAGCGCGGCCGAGGAGTGCCTCGCCTTCGTCGGCATCCTCGAGCACAAGGACCGCCTGGCGCGCAACCTGCCCTACGGCGACCAGCGGCGCGTGGAGTGGGCCCGTGCGCTCGCCACCCAGCCCCGGCTGCTGCTCTTCGACGAGCCCGCCGCCGGCCTGAACTACGACGAGAAGGAGCGGCTGATGACCCTCATCCGCCGCATCCGCGAGGAGCTCAAGATCACGGTCTTCCTGATCGAGCACGACATGGGGCTCGTGATGCGCGTCTCGGAGAAGGTGGTCGTCATCGACTATGGCCGCAAGATCGCCGAGGGCAACTGCGCCGAGGTCCAGAACGACCCCAAGGTCATCGAGGCCTACCTGGGCAAAGAGGACGAAGAGGGCAACTGAGATGAGCGAACCGGTTCTCCAGATCGACGGCCTGCAGACCTACTACGGCAAGATCCACGCGCTCAAGGGCATCAGCCTCGTCGTCCGGCGCGGGCAGATCGTGACGCTGCTCGGCGCCAACGGCGCCGGGAAAAGCACCACGCTGAAAACCATCTCCGGTCTGATCCGGGCCGCCGCCGGGACGATCGTGTTCGAGGGCAAGGACATCACAGCCGCCCCGCCCCACGACATCGTGCGCATGGGCCTGATCCACGCGCCCGAGGGGCGCCGCATCTTCAAGGGCATGAGCGTCCAGGAAAACCTCGACCTCGGCGGGTTCACGGACCACCGGAACAAGGCCGAGTTGGAAAAGCGGCGGCAGTACGTCTTCGAGCTGTTCCCGATTCTCTACGAACGCCGCGCCCAGGACTCCGGGCTGCTCTCCGGCGGCGAGCAGCAGATGCTCGCCATCGGCCGGGCGCTGATGACCAACCCCAAGCTCATGCTCCTGGACGAGCCGTCGATGGGACTGGCCCCCTTCCTGGTCCAGGCCATCATGAAGATCATCCGCAAGCTCAACCAGCAGGGCACCACCATCCTGCTGGTCGAGCAGAACGCCAAAGTCGCGCTCAAGCTGGCCGACTACGGCTACGTGCTCGAGACCGGAAAGATCGTCATCGAGGGCGACGGCGCCACCCTGCGCCAGGACGAGACCATCGTGAAGGCCTACCTCGGCGGCGGCAGCCACTGAAGGAACCCCGCCCCCATCACCGCCGGCGCAGGTTATTCATCCTTCAACCATCCCCCCCTCCGCCCCTTTCCCTCGTCGCACTCAAGCTTCCTCCGATGGGCCTGCGGAGAGAGGACGCGATCTAATGCACCAGACACCAACTCTTGGGCAATTTGGGGTGGATGATACTCACCATCAGGAGACACCCTTCGTTTTGTATTAGCGGATGAAACCCCGCAAAACTCCAAAGATTAGTTTCATCGCCGAATGGTAGTCCTTACGAAATTTTCACCTTCTTAGTAATATTCACCCGACATTAATCAAGCACAAAGACCAACGAGTGAAAACTATGCTCGTATAGTAATTTCCGATCCGTTCTTTAGCTCATAATGTCACCGCTCACTTGAGTTCGACTTCCACCTTCTCAATTTTTCCCGTAAACGCGAACGGACGTCGGTCAAAGTAGTCGATCGACACGGGTGAGCCAAGGTCCACGCCGACGTCGAACGTCTCGCTCGCCGAGAACGCCGCAGGCACGGTGCGCTTCACCGTCGTGCGCGCCACTTCCTGCCCGTCGACTTTTACCACCACGTCGGCCGGCGACAGCGGCTTGGCGCTGGCCAATGTCGTCGTCACCTCGATGCGATGCTTGCCGGCGGGAAGCTTGTTCGCCGAGCGCGTGATGGTGCGCTCGATGATCATCATGTTGTACTCGTAAACCAGCTCGCCATTGTCCATGTATAGCGTTAGGCCGCCCCCCGATCCACCCAGAGCGTAAAGCACGCCGGAGGCGTTCTCTTCGATCTCCGCATCGACGGTCACCGTGTTGTTCTCGCGGCCCAAGCCCGGCGCCGTGAACTCGGGCATGCGCGTGGTGGCGGCGTCGAAATGCCAGCTCGTGTAAGGCGTCTTGATGCGGTCCTCGGGGTGCAGGCGCAGCCAGATGCCGGCGCCCAGCGGATAGACCTGGTTCGCTCTGGCCTGCTCGTCGAAGGTCTTCTGCAGCCGTGCGAGCCGCTTCGGCTCCTTCGCGGCCAGATCGTCGGCCTGCGAGAAGTCATGGGGGATGTTGTAGAGCTCCCACTTGTCCTTGGCCGAATCCCAATCGGCCAGGCCCGGCGCACCGGGCAACCACGGCACCAGCGGGCCGAAGGTGGCCGCTACCCAGCCGTCCTGGTAGATGGCGCGGCTGCCGTTGTTGTCGAAGTACTGCACCTTCTTGCGCGTGGGCGCCTTCGCGTCGTTGAAAGTATAGGCGAGGCTGACACCATCGATCGGGTCCTGCTTGAATCCGTCGACCACCTTCGGCGGCTTGATGCCGAGAATCTCGTAGATCGTCGGCACGATGTCGTTGACATGGTGGAACTGCGGCCGCGGCGTCTTGTCGGCCTTGATGCCCTTCGGCCACGAGATGACCATCGGGTTGCGAGTGCCTCCAAAGTGCGAGGCGACGAGCTTCGTGTGGTGGAACGGTGTGTTTCCGGCCCACGCCCAGCCGGCGTGGTACATGCTGTCGGTCTTGGGAGAGCCCAACGCGTCCAGACCGCCGATCTTTTCCAGGGCCGCGAGCTGCTGGTCGATGGTGTTCGGGATGCCGTTTTGCGCCAGCAGCTCGCTGATCGTGCCATTCTGCCCTTCGGCGCTGGCGCCGTTGTCGCCGAAGATGTAGATCACGATCGTGTTGTCACGGATGCCCAGCCGGTCGAGCTCGTCGATCACCTTGCCGGCCTGAACGTCCACGTGCTCGACGAAGCCGGCATAGATCTCCATCAGGCGCCGCTGGAACGGGCGCTGCGCCTCGGGAATGCTGTCCCACGAAGCCATGGACTCGGCGCGGGGCGTGAGCTTCGTGTCGGCCGGGATCCAGCCCAGCTGCTTCTGGCGCGCGAAGACGCGCTCGCGATACGCATCCCAGCCGTCGTCGAACTTGCCCTTGTACTTGTCGGCCCACTCCTTGAAGATCTGGTGCGGCCCGTGCCCCGCGCCCGGCGCCCAGTAGAGGAAGAACGGTTTATCCGGGGCGAACGCCTGGTGGCGACGCAGCCATGCTACGCCGCGCTGCGCGAGGTCTTCGCTCAGGTGGTACTTCGGGTCGTGAGGTGGCTCGATCTGGTTGGTGTTCTCGACCAGGCGCGGTTCCCACTGCGAGGTTTCGCCGGCGAGGAAGCCGTAGAAGTAGTCGAAGCCATGGCCGGTCGGCCAGCGGTCGAACGGGCCTATCGCCGTCGTCTGGTTGGCCGGCGTGTTGTGCCACTTGCCGATCGCCGCCGTCTTGTAACCGTAATGGCGCAGTACTTCGGGCATGGTAGCCGAGGTTTTGGGGATCACGCCGGTGTAGCCGTCCCAGTCCACCGCGCGCTCGGCGATCGTGCCGTTGCCGACGCGCTGGTGGTTGCGCCCCGTCAGTAGCGCCGCGCGCGTGGGCGAGCAGATCGACGTAGTGTGGAAGGTGTTGTACGAGATGCCCTCGTCGGCCAGACGACTCAGCGTGGGCGTCTGGATCTCGCCACCGAAGGTGGAGGCCTGAGCGAAGCCGACATCGTCAAGCAGGATGATGAGCACGTTCGGCGCGTCCGGCTTGAGGTGCTGGGGCTGCGCGCGGCGCTGATGCTTGGAGTCCTGCAGCCGCGGCGCGGCGACACTGGCCGACGGAACCGGCGGAAAGGGCAGGACGCTGCCGTCACCGGCCTGGGCCGCAGCAGCGCGCCCGGCAGACAGCTCCAGCGCCATTGCTTGCAGACAAATCAGGATACCCAACAATACCAATGGCCGCCAGATGGTGGCCATGTGCTTGCAACGGGTCTGTTTCATAGGATCCTCTTCTCGTAAATCCCTTCGTTCATTCATCAGGGTAGCGCCCACTTCTCCGCTCCAAGTTCATCGCTCGTCGCGGTCGGAAACAACATGACCGGCCCGACACCCCAGCGCCCCCAGGATTCGTTGAAAACAATCAGGTCGAAGAGCACCAGATCGCTCAGGCCGCTTTTCCCCGAGGGGCTGCCGGTGACGATCGGCGGGGTCGCCCGCGCGATATGGTTCAGGCTCCCGGTTTGAAACGGTACCGCCGACCGCAGGAGAATCGTGTTGCCGCTTTCGTCGTTCAGGTTGTGGTAGTTGCCGGCATAAATGTCTTGGATTTGGACCGACATGAGCGCAGCCGTAGGGTCGTTGGCGGCCTGGTCCAGGGCCTGGCCGTCTTCAGCCGGTTCTTCGGCTAAGCTGGCGCCGGGTGCGAAAAAGAGCAGCCAGGCGAGTAAGACTGTCAAGGCAAGCGAGCGCTTGAGTTTCATGCGGTGCCCTCTCTCGGGATCATATGACAGCGGATTCTATTTCTTCAAATATGCGATCTTCGTCGTGCCGATGGTGCCGTTGAAGGCAAACGGCGCCTGGTCGAAATAGGCAAGGGACACGGGCGAATTGGTATCGCTGCCGATATCGAGGGATTCATTCGTCGTGAAGTGGAGCGAAATGGCGGTCGGCACCTGCCCCTGTCCCACTACTGCGCCATTCACCTTCAGGGTGATGTCCATCGGGCCGCCGACTTTGGCGACCAGCTTCGATTCGACCTCGACTGTCACCTTGCCGGTCGGGAGCTTGCCTTTGGCCTGAATCTTCGTGCGCAAGACCTCGAACTGGTTAAACTCGTAATTGAGCACACTGTCTTTCACATAGCAGGTCAGGCCTCCGCCGAAGCCGCCCAGCGCATAGAGCACGCCGTTGGCGTTCGCGGGCACGTCCACCTCCATGCTCACCACGGTATCGACGATCCCCAATTTGGGCGCGGCGGATTCCGACATCCGGGTCATGGGGCCCTCGAATGTCCACGCGGTGACGGCAGAGCGCGGCGCGTCCTCTGGATGCACGATCGCGGTGGACCACAAGCCGCCGCCAATCGGCAGGTTCTTGTTCTTCGTGGATTCGATGAGGAAGAGATCCTTCATTTCCGCGAGCTTTTCCGGCATCTTGCGCCGCGAGGTCGTTGGCCTGGCTCCAGTCCTCGTTCAGGTTGTAGAGTTCCCATTGGTCTTTTTCGGGCGACCATTCCTTGGCCCCCTTCGGCATCCCGCCCACCCAGGGTTCCCGCGGGCCCATGGCGCTGGCGAACCAGCCGTCGTGGTAAATGCCGCGGCTGGCCATGATGTCAAAGAACTGGGTCTTACGCATCCCCAGCGCCTTCGCATCGCCAAAGTGTAAACCATGCTGACACCATCGAACGAATCCTGCTCGAAGCCGTTCACCACCCGCGGCGGGGTGATCTTCGTCAGTTCGTAGATCGTCGGCACGATGTCGATGACGTGGTGGAATTGCGGCCGCGCCGTCGGATCCGCCTTGATGTGCTTCGGCCAGGAGACAGCCATTGGATTGCGGGTGCCGCCGAAGTGCGCGCCGACGAGCTTGGTGGATTTGTAAGGCGTACCCCCTGCCCAAGCCCAAGCGGCGTGATACATGTTGTCGGTCTTCGGCGTGCCCAGCGCATCCAGCCCACCCAGTTCCTTCAGCGCCTCGAGATGTTGCGGGATCGTGGTCGGAATCCCGTTCTGCGCCAACTGCTCGCTGATGGTGCCGTTCAGGCCCTCCGCGGAAGAACCGTTGTCGCCCCAGATGTAGAAGATGATTGTGTTGTCCAGTTTGCCCTGGCGCTCGATCTCGGCGATGACCCGGCCTGCGTTGTAGTCGGCGTGCTCGGTGAAGCCGGCGAACACTTCCATCAAGCGGCGCTGAAAGGGTTTTTCAGCTTCGGGAATCGAATCCCAGGACGCCATGGAAGCGGGGCGCGGCGTGAGCCGGGTGTTCTGCGGGATCCAGCCCTTGGCTTTGATGTTCGCAAAAGCGCGCTCGCGATATTTGTCCCAGCCGTCGTCGAACTTGCCTTTGTATCTATCGGCCCATTCCTTCATGATATGGTGCGGACCATGCGATGCGCCCGGCGCCCAATACATGAAAAACGGTTTGTCCGGTGCATAAGCCCGCTGTTCGCGCAGCCACTTGATGGCGTCCTCGGCGATGTCCTCGCTGAGGTGGTAGCCCTTCTTGTGTTCTTCGGTCACCAGGGTGGTGTTGCGCACCATTTGCGGCTCGTACTGCGAAGCCTCGCCGGCGAGGAAGCCGTAGAAATATTCGAAGCCATGGCCGGTCGGCCAGTAATCGAAAGGCCCCCTGTTCGTGATAGTCCTCCTCGGGGGTGTTGTGCCACTTGCCCCAGGCGCCGGTGTTGTAGCCGTAGTTCTTCAACACCTCGGCGACGGTCGCCGAGGACTTCGGGATCTTGCCGCTGAAACCGTCGAAGTCGTTGGCCAGTGCGGCGATCTGGCCATTGCCGACACGCGTGTGGTTGCGCCCGGTCAACAGGGCGGCCCGCGTGGGCGAGCACATCGCTGTCGGATGAAACCGGTTGTAGGAAATACCCATCTTCGCCACGCGATCGAGCGTCGGCGTCTTGATCTCGCCGCCGTAAGTCGACGCGGTGGCCGGCCCGACATCGTCCATCAGGATGATCAGGATGTTCGGTGCTCCGTCGGCCAGCCGCTTCGGCTCCACGCGCTTTTTGTAGGTGGAATCCTGTATCGTCAGCCCGGCGTGAGGCGGAGGGCGTGGGCGGGAACGGCAGGATTTCCTGCGCGCTTACAGCTGCTGCGAACACCATGCTCAGCGCGATGCCGAGGCAAGAGACCATCGCAACCGGCGAGCGAGAGATTGAGTATTCATCGGACTTTCCTTTGACTGGATTGACTCAGTTTGAATGGTTCCCCGGCCCGAAGTCCGGGGATTCGCTGGGTCGCCAGATCACTATTGCGTTTTCTGCATTTTCAATATCTGCGACTGGATGCCTTCAAATGGTCTTGCCCATCTGGGCGCTGAGACCGACTTGGCGAGCCGGGTATTCCTGGAATGTCTCCAGATGCGTCTGCACTATTCCAAGAACAGGGGTCAGGGTCCAGGTCTTGTGCTCCTGGTACTGGCGGCTGACATCGCCCCACTGGCGCTCGAACGGATCCATGAGCAGGTTCGTGATCGCCGGACGCGGAAATATTCTCCAACGGGTTGTCCCATTTCCCGTCCATTTTGGCGGAGAACGTGAATTTGAACTGCTTGAAGCGGATGGCAGTCAGCGCGGTCTCGTCATAATAGAAAATGAAATTGCGCGTCGATTGATCGCTCTTGCCGGTGAACAGCGCCATCTGATCGTAGCCGTCGAGATGCAGCTTGTAGCTGCGGCCGCCGTAGGTGGCGCCCTTCGCAAGTTTCGCCACGACATCCGGCTCGCCGGCGGCGGCAGCCAGCGTGGGCAGCAAATCGGTCGAAGTCCACCGATCTCGCTGCTCATCCCGCCCTGCGGGGAGCGCCCGGCCAGCGGATCACGAACGGCACGCGCACGCCACCTTCCCAGGTTGTGCCCTTGTCACCCCGGAACGGCGAACTACCGGTGATTGGCCACATGTACTGGTAGGCGCCGTTGTCTGTGGTGTAGATGACGATGGTGTTCTTGGCGAGCCCTGTCTGGTCGAGCTTGTCGAGCAACTGACCAACGTGAGCG